>JAZKDC010000024.1:0-11549 GCA_040387795.1 Verrucomicrobiota bacterium | reverse complement strand
TCTCCATCACTCCCCTGCCGGATGCCCCCTGCGTCTGCATCGCCGTCAGCCACCCTTCCTGCCTCTACCTCACCCAGGACGGCATCCTCACCCACAATACCACCGTGGCCCCGCCCTCCTTCGCGGAGGAAATGCGGGCCAGTGGCCGGAACCCGGACAAGCTTCCGCCGGAAACCCTCACCACCATGGAGTCAGCCCGGCACGGGGATCGTCAGGCCTTCACCGCCCTCGCCCCCCTGCAAAAAAAGGCCGTCGTCGCCGCCGTGGTCCGGGCTCAAGACGGCCCCGCCGCCGATGCCCTCGGAATCGACCGCGCCGAGTTCGCCCACCGCGACCTGTTCAGCCTTCCTGACACCACCTCGGACCTTCCCCCGCTCACGCCGGAAGCCGTCACCACCCATCTCGCCACCCGCTCCGCCGCCGGGATCGCCGTGTTGAATGATCCCTCCCTGCCATGGGAAGGCCGCCTCACCCCGGAAGGCAGGATTGAACTGAACGCCGCCCTGCTCACCACCCCGGCAGATGTGGACCGCGTCTTCGACCACGAGGTGGCCCACCTCGCCGAACGCGACCCTGCCAATGCTGCCGACTTCGCCGCCCTGCGGTCCGCCCTGCCCGCCCCCTTCCTGGCCGCTCTGGAAACGGATCTCCGCGGCCGGGGTTACGGCACCGCCGCCCTGCCCGCCGAAGTCGCCGCCAATCTCGCCCAATCCCTCCATGCCCGCTTCCAGCAGTCCCCCGCTTGGCAGCGCCTCCTGCAGCGCCTCATCACGTGGGCCAAGGAACGGCTCGGCCTCACCCTCAACGACCACGATGCCCAGGTCATCGCCGCCCGCCTCATCGCCCGCGGCCTCACCATGGCGCCCGCCGCGGGTTCCGCCGCCTTCTCCCTGCCTGCTGCCGCCCGCACCCAACGCCTGCCCTCCCTCACGGACGAAATCCAAGCTGGGTGGAACCTCACCAAAGCCAACCAGGAGGAACGCACCATCGACGGCCAGCCCGTCGAACCCGTCGCCTACCGCGTCCGGTCCAATGCGGAGCTTCTCCAGCAGGGACACCGCTGGCTCGATCAATTCCAGGACCACCATCTGGACACACCCACCGATGAAACTGGCCCTCTCCTCACCGCTGCCCTCAAGAACGGCACCGATCCCCTCACCGGTCAGCCCATCACCGCCGATGTCGCCGCCGTCCTCCTCATCGCCCTGCATGACCGCCTGCCCGACTTCGGCCTCTCGCGGGGCCAATGGGATGCCGCCCGCCAGCACAACGCCAGCCAGCTCGGCTTCGGCCTCCAGGCCCACCGCGCCATCTATGACCCCCTCGGGGAAATGATCGAGAGCGCCACCCAACAAACTGCCACCGTCTACACCGGCGCCACCGGCGGGAACATCGATGCCGATTTCACCGGCCTGCAGGAAAAAGTCATCGCCGGGCAACAAGCCGCCCTCGCGGAAGCCGCCGCCGCCATCAGCAACCTGACCGACCTCTTCGATGATGCCGTCACCAAACAGGACACCATAGCGGCCGATGCCAGGGAAGCCGGCCGGAAACTCGGGGAACGCTCCGGGCGCAACAAAGGGCGGACGGAAGCCGTGCAGAATTTCCGGGATTGGCTCAAGGGCAGCCCCCTCCCCGGCCTCCCCCCCTTCCTCACCGTCGCCCGCCGCTATCTTCAGCTCTCGCGTTTCAACGCGGACCAGTTCACCTACGCCCTCACCAAACTATTCCCCACCATCCCCCCCGCCGAATTCGCCACCGCCGCTGCCAGGATCGCCGAACTCATCGCCCACAAAACCGCCGCCGCCCGCCGTCGAGAGATTCAGAGCTTCATCGACGCTCTCGCCGGCAAGGAGCAGGCCAAACCTCACGGCGAAAAACTGGGCAAATTCCTCCATACCCTCCTGCGTGCGGAAAAGTTCGGCGTGCTCGATCAGGACACCTTCCTCGCCGCCTTCGCCCATGCCTTCCAGCTGAATGGCCTCACCGCCGCCAACACCGCGCAACTCCGGGAACTCTGGCACGCCATCCAGGCCCGCGATGCCGAGGGCAACCCCGTCAACTTCGGCATGGTGCGCGAAACCTTGGAACGCCAGTTCGCCACCGCCGTGAACGCCATCGCGCCTGCCGCCCGCTGGGATAACCTCGTGTTCGATCAATACCAGTCCGGAATCTTGTCCTCCGTGGGATCGATCATCAATCAGTTCTCGGGCGTGTTCCGTGTCTTCGCGGGCCTCGATGCGGTGCAGAAGTCCGTCGCCAAGCGGGACGCCGGGGCCTTCCTCTCAGAGTGGTGGAAGAGAAGCCTCGATGTGCTGACCAATCTGCCCCTCATGCTGACGGCCATCCGCGGAGAATCACTCGGTCACTTGCCGCCGGAAGTCCGCGGCGGGTTTGCCCCCCGGGAACAAAAGCTCCAACTCGCCAAGGCTGGCCAAACGATGCGGGTCGCCCTGCCAAATGGCACCGTAATCAGTCTGGGGGACACCACCCGCAAAGCACTGCGGGCCAAGGAACTCTTTGCGTGGCGATTGATCCGTGGCGCGGAAGGAGTGTCCGGAATCAGCGATGCCTCAGCCCACTACCGCACCGCTCTGGCTGCCCATTACCGGGCTGCTGGCCTGAAGCCCGCTGCTGCCCGGTTGCAGGCCGTCGCGGATCTGGTGGCAAGCCCGGCAGAGCGCGCGGCGGCCATGGCTCAAGCCACCAAGGAGCAGGCCAGCGGATTGATCGGCGTGGGAGCCGCCGGCCTGAAGCGCCGCACTCAGGAGATTGTGCAGAACGGCATCGACCGGAGGCTAGGCGAGGACCTGACCAAGCGCGTTGAGCAGCTCACCTCCTACCAGCAATTCAAGACGCCACCACTGGGGCCCATAGGCGGGTTGATCTCCGACATCTTCGGGAAACTCTCCAAGCCGGAAGGTGCCACCCGGGTCACCCGGTTCTTCTTCCTGTTTGGCCGCTTCCTCGGGCACTCGGTGGACATCACCCTTGGCTACACGCCAGTTGCCCATCTCCTCACGATGTCGGGCGATGGGACCAACCAACGGCAAAAGGCCATCAAGGAGGTGTTTGGAACCGTGGAAGATTATAACCTGAACCAGCACGCCAAGGCGGCGGCCGGCGGCGCCTTCATGTTGGCCACCGGGCTTCTCATGGCCATGGCCCAGGCGATGGCAGACGACGATGAGGAGCCATTCTTTTCGATCAGTGGCACCGCACCCATGGCGGACCGTGGCGCTCAGGACAAACTGATAGCCTCCGGGAAGTGGCAACCTGGGGTGGTCAAGGTAGGCGGCATCCCGATCAATTACGCGCAAATCCCCGAACTGGCGCCCATCCTGACGCTGCTGGGAAATGCCTCCGATTACGCCCTGCACGGGGAGACGCTCTATCCCGCGAAAGGAAAGGGAGTGCTTCCGGCTGGCACTGCGGTGTTTGCCAATACGGCCGACGTGCTGGCGGCACCGATCAAGCGAAGCACCTACCGTCAGTGGCTCGAAGCGGCCACGGCTCTCACGAAAACCAGCGGCGGCGGGGCCGACAAAGCCGCAGAGGCTTTCGCCAATCTCCTCACCGCGCCAGCCGGTGGATTCCTCCGCGTTCCGATCGTGGTGGATGCTGACAAGCTGTTCCGCGCGGGCGTGGCCAAGGACGCGGAAGGGTTCCAGGAAAACCTGATGCGACGGATTCCATTCGTCCATGTGGGCGAGACCATGATGAACGCCTACGGTGAAGAACAGGCCGGTTTCGGGCTCATCTCCCTGCTTCCCGGGAATAGGAAGGCGTCTCCAGAAGTCATGGCAGCCGCAACACTCAACGTCGAGACCAACACCAGCCGGCAGTTCCCTCAGGATCCAGACATGAAAGAGGCGGACGGAACCCTCATCGAAGTCACCCGTGAAATGCGGGAAAAGTTCGTGAGAGAATCCGGCCGCGTCTATGTGGAGAGCCTGCTGAGGAACGAGGAAGACATTCGCCGGGCCTTCGAGCAAGGGGGCGCTGCTGCCGCCCAGAAGATCGTTTCCAATATCAGCACGAAGGCGAACAAGGAGGCGAAGTCCGGGCTTGGCGTCACATCCTCACAATAGCAAAGGAGCTCGGCACTAATGCCACTATTTCACCCCCTGATTGGACCAAGTAATACGCTCCAGTTGTAGAACCAACGATTTTATCCCCTTTGATTTTTGCGACTTCTTTTCCGTCCGCGTTGTAGATGGTGTAGGTATTCATAGAGTGGGATACCTATCATTGTCTGAGCGTTCGGCAAGTCAAACCGCTTTCAGGGGGTGAAATGCCAGATTGTTACTGGCCTCCGAACAGGGTGGCAACGTTGAACCCGCCCTTCCCTCCTCCGGCCGGCGGTGCCGCCCCGCCCTGATTCGGCTCTGCCTTCTCATACCGGGACAAGCGGGTCTGAAGTTCCACGATGGTCGCAGCCTGCTTGGTAGCCACGTCCCGGTAGACTGGCATCGCCTCCGCCATGGCCATGTGGCGGACGTGTTCTGCGGGCGTCACATCGAAACCACGGTCAAACCGCGCTTGGATCTCTGCCAGCTTCGCCTGTCCGGCGGGCGTGCGGAAAAAGATTTCCCCTTTGGCCGAATCGGTCAGTTCCTTGCCGACTGTCACCACCTCGGCCGCGAACCGCTGGCGCAGTCCTTCCGTGATCTTGCCACTCAGCACGCCCGGCATTCCCGCCTCATAGTCCCGCCACTTTTGCAGTTCCGTGGTAGGGCTTTTCAGTGCCGTCTCTTTGGCCCGGGTCAGTCCGCGGAACTGGTTGGCTTTCTCCTTCAGCAAGCTGGAGGCAGTTTCGTCTTCCACGGCCGCGAGGGCCTTGGTCATCTTGTATTCCGTGTCGGCATCGAAGATTGCCTTCAGAGTTTCCTCGCTGATCCCGGCTTCATCGGCCATTTCCTTGGCAGCATCGAACAGGGCAGCGCGCTGGCCATCGTGCTCCTGACGGAAGGCGTGGTTCGCTTCCAATTCGCCGGCCGCTTTGCTGGTGGTGTATTCTCCCAGCTCCTTGTCATACTTCGCCTGCAGCTGAGCCATTTCGAGGGACAGCTTCTTCACGGCTTCCGTCTCCGGGAGGGCGGCCACGCCATCGGCCTTCACCTCCGCACGCGCGGCTTTGGCGGCCTCCAGTTCTGCTTCCTTTTCGGCCAGGGACTGGATCAGTTTGACGTTGATGTCCCGTGAGGCTTTCCAATTGTCCACCTTGGCGATGCCTTCCGGGGCCTCCGGGTAATGATCCTTAATCCACTTCTCCCAACCGGCAGAGGTTTCGGGCTTCGTTTCTGTGGCCGGAGTGACGGGCGCCACAGGAGCGGGGTTCGTCAGCATCTGTTCCAACATCGTGGCAGGCGTCGCGGGTGCGGCGGCCGGCGCTGGCGTGGGGTCAGGAGCCGGGTCCGGAGCGGCCGGGGCAGGCGTTGGCGTGGGATCTCCCCCAAACAGGGTGGAAACTTGGAAGCCGGCGGGTTCAGCGGAGGCGGCGGGAGTAGGTGCGATTGGTTCTGGGTCCATGGTTGGTTGGGAAAATTAAGCCTGGTGGGGTGGAATGGTGCGTCCGGCCTTCCGGGTCTGCGGAGGCGCTGGCTTCTGGGTGGGTGGCAGGCGGAGGGTTTCGATAACGCTGAGCGCGGCCCCGTAGCCCCTACAAAACGCCAAGATCGAAGGAGCACTGTCCGCCTCCACCTTCGCCAACACCCGCACCGAGTCCGGCTTCAGCGTCCGCACCTCACAAAGCCCCCTCATCGGGTCCATCCCCGCCAGCACCCCCCGGAACTTCCGCCCGGTCTCCGTCCCCAAAAAAGCCCGCAGCTCCGCCCCCGCCGCCACATCCTTCAAAAACACCTCCAACCCCACCGGTTCGGCAGGCAGTTCATTCGCGGTCGGTTCAGAAAGGGGTGCGTTCATAATCTCACGTTGCCCCACATGGTTACACTTCTCCGATAAACTGCAAACCTCTTTGTGTCCTTCGTGGCCTTCTGTCTGCCCTCCGACCGCTGACCTCTGACCGCTGCTCCCTGACCTCCTTCCCCGTAATCACTTGCCATCCCCCCCCTTGAGGTTGCATACCATCTGGCACTCTTCATCCAAGCGATTTTTGCCAGGCACGTGAAGCCCCCCACCCAAAAATATGAGAGAAAAACTTTACCATTGGATGCCGACGGGTTTCTTCGCAACCCTTTCGGTGATCTGGTTCACTGGACCTCACGACGGGACCTGGTCCATTATCATTCTCGGCGCCTTGACCTACAGCTTCTCGCACGTGGCCACCGTCACCACCGATTTGCAGCGGGAGGTCCGGGAATTGCGCGAGCAGCTGGCAGAACTGCAGGACAAGCCGAAGTAATCAACTGACGCACTTGGCCCTCGGCCACGCTCAACCCAATGTCCCTTCCCAAATCCGAAGACTGGTTTCTTTCGAAACCGCTGGCGCTGGGGCGGCAAATGAACCTCGCCCACCAAATTCTATGAATGCACCCAAATGCCTACGATGTGGAATCGGGATGGAAAACGGATACCTTCCGGATTTTCATCATGGTGGGTCACGCCGGCAGCCGACGTGGGTGCCGGGCCCTCCCCAACGCACTTGGTGGATGGGCCTCAAACTCCCTGACCACCAAATTCCCGTCATCACTTTTCGTTGTCCCCAGTGCGGAAACCTCGATTCATTTGCCCCGCCGGCCTGAAGCCAGCCTCCGTGCCATCCAAAAAATCCGTGCCATCCGTGGCCTCCCCCTCCCCCTCCCCGGCTCCTTGCAAATCCCGTTTGGTTTGGATAGACTCCCACCACCGGTGCTGAAGGGTTGTCCCTCCATCGTTCTGAACCCCAGCCCCACGCAAAACATGCTACCCTCCCAGATGGATATCCCAGCAGATCTGGTGGCATAAGAGACTGTTATACCTACCTATGAACCGTGACCCCATCGCACAACTTGAACGCGATCGATTGCACCGCGCGGCGCAGGCCGGCGATCTTGCGCGTGTGGATGACCTAATCGAGCGAAAGTTTTCAATCGATTGTTTCGACGACATCGGGAAGACGCCGCTGCACTATGCGGTGCAGGACAACCGGTTAGAAGTGGTCAAGCGTCTGATTGAAGCGGGCGCGAACGTAAACGCTCATGACGAGCGTTGGATCGGCAATACGCCTTTGAGCGACAATGTCCGCGAATGCACTTACGAGATGGTGAAGGTCCTGATTGACGCCGGTGCTGATCCGACCATCCGCGGTTGGATGCAACTTAATGCGATCAACCGCGCACTTGAACGGAAGGATGCGAATGCCCGAAAAATTGTCCGGCTGCTGGAAGGTGCGGCATGTATAACCAAGCACTGCAACGGACCGGCTGGGCGGAGCGGTTCTTGTGATTCCAAACCGGCCAAGCGCCCGGCCGGCCGTTGAATGCTGATCCGTTCGCCCAACTCATAAATTGTATGGCCTGGCCAAAGAGAGGAACTCGAAAGCTTGTAATCGACGGAGTTGATTGGCTCTATCATTACGACGCCCACTGCATGTGCTGCAGCGGTGATTCTGTCACCGTCGGACAGTTGGGTCAGCCCCACTACTTGTATCTTGACACCTTTTCGCACTACTTCAATCATGGCCCCCGGCATATCGTGAATTCGATACGGTGGGCTACTTCCAACGGGTGGTCACCCGCAAAGGGTCCAGACCGTGCCCTTACAGCAACCGGGGACAATTTTCAGTGGTTGCCGCAGGGACACCGACACCTTGTTGACTCGTTTTCAGGGTCCAAGACCGTCTCTGTTGATTTGCTTTGAGTCCGGCTGGAACATTCTCAGGTTTGACCAAGGGCGAACAGAAAAATAAGGCCTATGATTCGAGTCTTCCAATCGATAGTCGCGTGTATTTTGCTGATGGCGGCGCTCCCCCTACTTGTAATCGCAATTATCGGCTTGAGGCTCGGGGGAGTGACACCACTTTTTGTGACCAGAGAGCATTTCTCTAGTGGGTTCGGCGGGAGCTACCTCGCCTTTAACTCTAGCACAAGTCAATTTGGACTTTTCCTGAGACGTCACTCCATCGACAAGCTTCCTTCGCTGTTCGGAGTTGCTTTGGGAAAGGCACGCCTCATGAATTTGGCTTTGTGGTGCCAGAAGGAGCAGCGGCGAACGGACGACCTGCCCCAATGGGTCGAGGTTAAGGCTCCATCAGTTTCAGAGCTTTCCAGAGATCTCGCCTTATCTCCTCACAACGTCTTCGGGGATCTCCACATTTCGCTTCCCACCACATGGCAGGCTCAGACTTCAGCTGGTCTTTCCGAGGTTCCCGCGTCTACGCTTACTTGTAGTCTTCTCGATCATCCCTCAGGTCGATACTTGGTGGGCAAGCATCACTTTACTGTAGAGCGGGTTTTTCTTGCGTCAGGCGTTTCGCTGGCTCCAGACGTCGAACGCCCGGATTATCCGTACCTTCTCATGGCTCGGCTTCGCGTCTCAGATGGCAGCGGGATGCCTAAGGTGAATGACCTCGTTTGTGACACTAAAGAAGTATTGTCACCGGGATTTCAAGGTGAGGGAGAGCACGTTGGTGGGTCCTTTTGCTTCGACATCCTGGAAGAATTCGAGTTCTATGGAGTGCAGTCCTTTCGCTACCTGAAGCAAGGCCCCGATTGGGGAACGCGCCGGCGACAAAAGGATCTCTATTATCACAAGCACTCTGCTGACATTCTCCTATTGCTTGAGACAGGAAGCATCCAGGACAACGATAATTTTCACTTTCCCGATAAAGTGTTGCTCCAGCACATTGTCGATTCGATGAGGGCAAACCCTAAAACCAGCGACGGGTTACTGGTGCGCATGCGCCGGTTATGGACCTGACCTGGGAGTAAACGGTGAAGTCCTGAGGGGGTCTTGCTCCATCCGAAAAATCCGTGCCATCCGTGGCCTCCCCCTCCGCTGCCCTCTGCCCTCTGCCCTCTGCCCTCTGACTTCTGACTTCTGCCCCTGACCTCCTTCCCCAGAATTCCTTGCAAATCCCATCGGGTTTGGATAGACTCCCACCGCCAGTGCTGAATGGTTGCCCCTCCATCACTTTGAACCCCACCCCAAAAAAATATGCCACGCTCCAAAACTGATCTCCCACCATCCTTGGTGGCATAATAGACTTGTTGTCCAATAAATCCCCCGTCACATCGTCAAATCTTATGTACGACGTTGCACTCTCATTTGCCGGCGAAGACCGGGATTACGTCGAAGAGGTTGCAGGATGCCTCAAGCACGCTGGTATCAAGGTCTTCTACGACGATTATGAGCGCGCAGGGCTGTGGGGAAAGAACCTCTACACCCACCTTTCAAAGATCTACAAAGATGACTCCCGCTATGTAGTGATATTCATCTCAAAGTACTACGCCAATAAGGTCTGGACAAATCACGAACGAGAAAGCGCACAAGCAAAGGCATTTACCGAGAAGGCTGAATACATCCTACCTGCGAGATTAGACGACACCGAGATCCCGGGAATCTTGCCAACAACCGGATACATCGATTTAAGAACACTGAACCCTGCCGAATTCTCCGCACTGATCGTAAAGAAACTGATGGATGGCGACAATTTGGAAAAAGAGCTAGCCGAATTTTCCCATATTTGCAAACGCATATACCAGGAAGCTCACCGGGGCGCGATTTTATGGCGAAAGGATGTCACGGCGATTTTCGACAACCGTTTGGCGAAGAGCGATGATGCCTACTTGCTTGCAGTTCGTGCGGATCTGGCCCACTTGCCTCACCTCGCTCAATCTGGTTCAGGATCGCACCCAATCGTTGCATTTTACCAAACCAATGAACCCGACGCGGCGTTTAAGATTCACGACCTAATGTGGGACAGATTCCTAGAGAGGATTGGCGAAACTTCAACAAACCTTCAGTATGTTGGTTTCCAGAAAAAGATTGCAGATCAGGTAACCGGAACTGCGCGATACAAGCCATTCAAGGGCGACATCCACATCAGATCACTTCAGGCCGAAAAAGTCGGCGCTGATCAACCTGCCGTTGCTCCGGAGTCAAAAGTCGAATGAACGCTGGAACGCGCGACCCAGAATCCAAGCCGCGCCCCCACCAGCAGGTGGAGGGCCTTTGACGTTCCCGCCGCGTTCTTCCTGACCTTCTGTCCAAATTCTCCCTCCATCCCTCCATCCCTCCATCCATCCGTCCCATCCGTAAAATCCGTGCCATCCGTGGCCTCCCCCTTCTGAACCCTGAACCCTACTCCCCAACTTCCTTAAGACTCTCCAACAACCTCCCCTGCTGCTCCACCGCCTTCCCCTGAGCCAGCATCCGCATCTCCAGCTCATGCCGCTGCTCCAGGAGCTCCATCTCCCGCTTGTGCCGCTCCATCGCCAGGCTTCTCACAATCTCCTGGGTCATCCGGGTCTCCGTGTCCTTCACATTCGGCCGCGGCGTGCGCATCTCCTCGATCTGCTCGCGTTGTGATTTCTCCTGTTCCGCCTTCAGGTGCTGCCCGAGCTGCCGCTGCCGGTTGTTCAGGTCCGCCCACCGGCGGGCCACATCCTTCACCACCGACTCAATCAGCGGATCCTGGGCAGCCAGCACGAGGTGTTGCTGCACATGCGCGAACGTCCGCCCGATCTTCTGGAAAGCCTCCGCTTCCGTGAGATCCTTGCCATCCAGCCGGGCCACCACTTCCTCGGCAAACACCGTGTGCTCTCCCAGGTGAATCAGGTGGTTATCCCGGTCCCCCAGATCCAGCCGGGTGTCGGCCACTTCAAACACCGCATTCTCCTGCTGGGCCTGCCAGGTGGCCAGCGCCTTGTTCCGGTCCTCCGTGCCCTTGTAGCCCGTGAGTTGCGCCGCCAAGTCCCGGTCCCCGATGCGCGCCGCCACCACGTGATGCGTATACGCCTTTTTCCCATCCTCGGTGAACCGGCCAAAAAACGGCTCCAGGTCCTTCATCGCCAGGTATTGGTTCACCGGGTCGCCATCCCCGAAAATGGTCCGTGCCTTCACCGTATGGATGCTGGCCAGCACCTGGAGAGTCACCCCCTTGGCCGTCAGGCGCTGCATCATCTCCACCGCCGCCGGCCCGCCCGGGTCCGACACACTGAGCTGCGGATTGAACATCCGGCGGAACCGGAGCTTGTGGAAATGGGAAAGCTGTTTGTAGAACCGCGCCACCTCGTTCGTCTGCGCTTTGTTTTCCCCCTGCCAGAGCATGCGGCTTTGCGTGGCCGTCATCTCCGGGGTGCGCTGGCTATGGTCCGCCCCGCCAAACGACCGGTTCCGCTGCCCGCCCACCCGTTCCATTTCCCGGTTCAGCGCCACAATCCCGCCTGACGGATCGCCAAACGACTGCGGGTTCACATTCAACCCATCCGGGAAAAACGTGTAGGGCCCATACTGCCGGACCTCCGACTGCAGCCGCTGCCAGTCATCCCCTTCTTCCCCCTGCACAATCATCCCACTGGCCAGCATCACGGAGTCCACAAACCGGTTCCGGGTCTGGTTCTCCAGATCATGGTAGGGCAGCATCTTCACCCCATACCCCCGCACCC
>JAZKDC010000023.1:0-162075 GCA_040387795.1 Verrucomicrobiota bacterium | reverse complement strand
CCGCCGATTGGCTGCGCCCCATTTACGAGCACATCCGCACCGGCGTCATGGCCGGCGGCTACGTCCAGATCGATGAAACCCCGGTCGCTTATTTAAGTCCCCGCCATGGCGCCACCCGCCAGAGTTATCTGTGGACCTGCAAACGTCCCGGCAGGCCCGCCAAGGTGAATTGGATTCTCTGATGAAGGGGTGAACCTGCTCATGCTGCGGGGAGGCGGCCAGGACACCGCAGGCTTTTCGGGGATCTGAAAGGGCGGGGAGGGGATGCCCTTCTGAGGGGAGCCAAACGGTATACCAAATGAGCGGTCCTTCTTTTTCCCCTTCGCGTTCCTACTCGACGGCTTTCCAGCTGAAGCAGGAGATCCTCAGTGGGCAGGCGAAACCGGGGGACCGGCTGGCGGGATCGGCGGTGGCGGCGGCAGGGCACCCATCATTCCACCGGGGCCACTCGCGCCCATAGACAGACCACGGAAAACCTTGCGCAAAAAGCATCGGAAAAAGCTGCCTGCACCAAATCCCCCGCCACGGGGACCATCGTGAAGCTGCTGTTGCTGGCTTGCCCGCCCCGGAAAACCGCCGCCCAGCACCACTCCGGCCGAGGTTTCTCCCGGATGGGGCGCAGCAGGTAGCGTCGCGGCTTTCGCGTTGGCTCCCGGGCCAGCGTGTGATTGGATGTTCTACCCCCTATGAAATTCCACCCACTCCGCCGCCTCGCTTCCAGATGGAAATCCCTCGGCCCCAAGCGGAAGCGGTGGATCGCCGGATTTATTTTCTTATCCCACCTGGTCGGTGCCCTGACCTCGGTGCAGGCCGTCATGTCCGTGCGGACCTCCCAGGGAGCTATCGCGTGGGTGGTCTCGTTGAACACTTTTCCCTACGTGGCAGTTCCGGCCTATTGGGTGTTTGGCCGCAGTGAGTTCAATGGGCATATGCCGCAAATGCGCACGGATCAGGATCTGGTCCGCGGGGGGAACAAGGCCTATGTGGACAAATTGGTGGAACGCGATCAACTGGCCTTTCCGGGCCGGAGTGTTGCGACGCTCGGGGAAAAACTGGCGAAACTGCCGATGACCCAAGGAAATTCGGTGGATCTGCTGATGGATGGAGAGGCAATTTTCGACTCCATCTTCGACGGGATTGACCGCGCCAAGGACTATATCCTATTCCAGTTTTACATCATCAAGGATGACGAACTGGGGCGCAAAATGCGGGACCGTCTCATCGCCCGCGCCAAGGCCGGAGTGCGTTGTTATGTGCTGTATGACGAGATCGGATCCAGTTCGCTGCCGAAGCGTTATTTGAAGGAGTTGTGGGCGGGCGGGGTGCAGGCGGTGCCCTTCAACTCCACCAAAGGAGCTGCCAACCGTTTTCAAATTAATTTCCGCAACCACCGCAAACTGTTGGTCGTGGATGGGAAGGAAGCCTGGGTGGGCGGGGTGAATGTGGCGGATGAATACCTTGGGAGGGATCCCGGAATGTCGCCGTGGCGGGACACTCAACTAAGACTGCAAGGGCCCGTGGTGTCCTGCATCCAGGTTTCATTCACGGAGGATTGGCACTGGGCCTCTGGAAACAGTCTGAACCTCAATTGGGAAGCCCCGGCAGCGGCCCAGGGACAGGGCCTGCGGGTGCTGTGCCTGCCCTCGGGACCCGCCGATCCTTCGGAAACCTGCACGCTTTACTTTGTCGATCTCATCAACCGGGCGAAAAAACGCCTTTGGATAGCTAGTCCCTATTTTGTCCCGGATGAGCAGTTCATCACCGCCCTCAAGTTGGCAGCGCTGCGCGGCGTTGAGGTGAAGATCCTGATCCCCGATAAAACGGACAGCAGGATGGTGCAGTTCACCGGATGGTCCTATCTGGAGGAGCTGGAGCAGGCGGGGATCCAAATGTGGCGGCATCTGCCGGGCTTCATGCACCAGAAAGTGGTGCTGATGGACGACACCAGCGTCATCGGCACCGCGAACTTTGATAACCGGTCCTTCCGGCTCAACTTCGAGATTACCATGGCCATCGAGTCCCCGGAATTCACCAAACAGGTCGAGGCCATGCTCACTGCGGACTTCGCCCAGGCCCGCCTCCCCAAGGCCCAGGAACTAACGGACCGCGGCTTCTGGTTCCGCTTTGCGACCCGTGCCTGCCGTTTGATGGCTCCGGTGCAATGATTTGGACCAACGAGAAGCGGAATCCGTTTCCCGGGTGGACTTTAGCATGCGGAACGGGGGGCTCCCTGTGGACATAATAGCCCGCGATCCCTCCCCACCGGACGCCCCGCAACTATCAGCCAACCGGGACAAAGTGCCAATAACGGGGGATTGGCCTGCCAAGGGAACTGAGTTCCCGCCGCTGGTGCGGGGATGGGCCCGCCAGGGTGAATCAGGTTCTCTGATGAAGGGGTGGACCTGCTGATGCTGCGGGGAGGCGCCAGGATACTGCACGCTTTTCGGGGATCTGAAAGGGGCGGGGAGGGGATGCCGTTCTGAGGGGAGCCAAACGGTATACCAAATGAGCGGTCCTTCATTTTCCCCTTCGCGTTCCGACTCCACGGCTTTCCAGCTGAAGCAGGAGATTCTCAGCGGACTGGCGAAACCGGGGGACCGGCTGGCGGAATCGGCGGTGGCGCAGCGGTTGGGGGTGAGCCGGGTGCCGGTGCGGGAGGCATTGTTTTCCCTGGAGCGCGAGGGACTGGTGGAGTTCAGCGCCACGGGCCGGGCTTTTGTGAGGGCGCTGACGCCGCAGGACTGCGAGGAATTGTTTGTGGTGCGCCTGACGCTGGAACCGGTGGCGGCGCGGTTGGCGGCCCCTCGTCTGAAGGACGACTGCCGCCGGCTGGAACATAATGTGGCGGCGACCCGCCGGGCGCAGTCGGTGGGGGAGGTGACGCGGCTGGACCTGGAGTTTCACCAGCTGATCCTCGAAGCTTCGGGCAATGCGCGGCTGTTGAAACTGTGGGGCTCGCTGCGGGCGGAACTGGAGCTTTGGCTGGGGCGCCTGCACCGGCAGCATGAGGGCCAGAAACTGGCGACCCGGGAGCAGACCGCGGATGCGCACGAGGCGATCATCGAGTGTTTCCAATCCCGTCCGCCCGCGGCCTGCGAGCGCTTGATGCGCGGGCATATCCTGGGGTGGCGTGAATGGCTGCCGGTCATGGAGGGCAAGGCATGAACTACGTCTGCGCCATCGCACTGCTGTGCACTCCTGCGGCGGCCTGGGCCGGGGCAGGGGAGGAGTTCTTTGAATCGAAGATCCGGCCGCTGCTGGTGGATCGTTGTTATGAATGCCACAGCGGCGAAAAGACCAAGGGCGGCCTCGCCCTGGATTCGCGGGAAGGCTGGCAGAAGGGCGGCGACTCGGGACCCGTGGTGGTGCCGGGAAAACCGGAGGAGTCATTGCTCATTTCTGCAGTCCACTACGGGGATGAGGATCTGGCGATGCCGCCGGAGAAGGCCGGCGGGAAGTTGAGTGAGGCGCAGATCGGATGGCTGACGGAATGGGTGAAGATGGGGGCGCCGGATCCGCGTGCCGCGGTGGCGAAGCTGGGCGGGATGAAACCGGAGGAAGCCAGGAATTGGTGGGCCTTTCAACCCCTGCCGGAGCGGGAGGCAGCCCTGACCCCGGAGAAGATTGATGCCTTCATCAATGAACCGCTCGCGGCGCAGTCCCTGACGGCGAATCCAGCCGCGGACCGGCGCACCCTGATCAGGCGGGCCACCTATGATCTCACAGGATTGCCCCCCACGCCGGAGGAGGTGGAGGCCTTTGCCGGAGACCCGTCGCCGGAGAGCTGGACGAAGGTTATTGAACGCCTGCTGGCCTCCCCGCACTACGGGGTGCAGTGGGGACGGCATTGGCTGGACGTGGTGCGTTATGCGGATACGGCGGGCGAGAATACGGACCGCCCCCTGCCGCAGGCGTGGCGCTACCGGAATTGGGTGATGGAGGCCTTTAACCGGGATCTGCCCTATGACCAGTTTGTGCGCCTGCAATTGGCCGGTGATCTGGTGAATGCCGACAAACCGGAGGCGGAACGCAACGAGGGCATCATCGCCACGGGTTACTTGGCCATCGCCCGTCGGTTTGGCCACGACATCGACAAGGATGTCCACCTGATGCATGAGGATGTGATCGATAATTTCGGCAAAAACTTCCTCGGCCTGACCACCGGATGTGCGCGGTGCCATGATCACAAATACGATCCGATCACGGCGCAGGATTACTATGCGCTTTACGGCATCTTCAACAGCACTCGTTTTGCCTTCCCGGGCTGCGAACCCCAGGGCCAGCCGCGGGATCTGGTGCCGCTGATGTCTCCGCCGGCCGTGGAGGCCCTGACGAAGGAGTGGCGCGAACGTTCCAGCCAAGCGGAGGCCGAACTGAAGCGGCGTGCGGCGCTGACCGACGCGGCGAAACAGGCCATCCGCGAAGCCGCGGCCAAAGTCACGCACCGGCTCGTCGGGGCCAACGTGGGGGAGGGGCGATCGGTGGACTTCGCCGCGGCGGGTTCCGGGCCATTGCCGGAAATCCGGGTGCGTCAGGGCGAGGTGATTCAACTCACGGTCCTGCCCAATGGGAATCATGGGGCGGACACCACCCTGGTGGAATGGACGATCCGCGAAACCGGCGGTGAAGGGCGCCAGTGGAGCGTGAAGGATCTGGTGGCCAACCTCACGCAATCGAATCCGCACGGGGCAGGGCATGGGGCGGAGTGGTGTTTTCTGGAAGTGACGGAGGGGCCGGTTTTTCTAACCGGGAAACGGAGCGGTATAAGCGGGCAACCGGCGCTGCATTCCTGGAGCAATGGCGACGATCTATCCGTGATGGTGAATGCCAGTGCGCAGCCGGTGATGGCCTGGACCTCCCTGCCGGCAGAATCGTTTTTTGTGCATCCAGGTCCGGGCCGTCCGGTTGGGGTGGGGTGGATCAGTCCCATGGATGGTGTGGTGTCGGTGACGGGCCGCGTGGCGGATGCCCACCCGGCCACCCTGGATGGCGTGTCCTTCCAGTTAGATCATATCGCCGATCCGGAGGTGGGTCCGGCGCTGGTGCGCATGGGCAAGACCACGCTGGATCAGGCGGTGGAAATTCCCCCGGCACCGGTGATCCCGGTGGCCTATGCGGTGGGGGAAGGAGCGGTGCGGAATGCGCCATTGCAGCGGCAGGGCGATCCCGAAAAGCCGGGCGATGAAGTGCCGCGGCGCTGGCTCTCGGTGTTTGGCGGAGATCTGGTGCCGGCGGAGGCTGGCAGCGGGCGCCGGCAGCTGGGCGACTGGACCGTGAACCAGCCGCTGGCCGCCCGGGTGATGGTGAACCGGGTCTGGCAGGGGCACTTCGGCCAAGGCCTGGTGCGGTCGCCCAATGACTTCGGAGCCCGGGGCGAAGCGCCGACGCACCGCGCTTTGCTGGACGCGCTGGCGGCGGAATTCATCGCCGGCGGCTACCAGGTGAAAGCCCTGCACCGGCTCATCATGAACACCGGCGCCTATCAACGCAGCAGTGCCCGCCTGGAGGCGGCAGTGCAGGCCGATCCTGATAATCGTTTGCTGGCCCGCTTCACCCGCCGACGTCTCAGTGCGGAGGAGATCCGCGACAGTTTGCTGGTGGTGTCCGGTCAGCTCGACAGCACTCCCGCCGGGGGGCATCCCTTCCCGCCGGAAGCGACGTGGACCTTCACCCAGCACGATCCCTTCAATGCGGTGTATCCCAGCCGCCAGCGCAGCGCCTATCTGATGGTGCAGCGGCAACGGCGGCATCCCTTCCTCGCGCTGTTCGACGGGGCCGATCCCAATGCCAGCACCCCCGTCCGCCCGACCACGACCGTCCCGACCCAGGCGCTCTATTTCCTCAACGATCCCTTTTTCCACGAGCAGGCCGCACGGTTCGCCACGGCCCTGACGAAGCCATCCGGGAACGCCGCGCGGGTGTCTCAGGCCTTCCGCATCCTCTTGCAGCGCGAACCTTCTGCGGCGGAGCACGAGCAGGCGGCCCGCTTCCTCGCCAACTATCCGGCCCCCGGGGAGGAAAAATGGGCTGCCTATGCCCGGGTGCTGCTGGCGGGCAATGAATTCATCCACCTCGACTAACCATGGACCCCAGCGCCCTCCCCCGCCGCCATTTTCTGAAGTCCGTCGTCGCCGGATCGTTGTTGTTCCCCGGCCTCGTGCAGCAACTGCTGGCGGAAAGTGCGGACCCGCTGGCTCCGTGCCGGCCGCAGTTTCCGGTGAAGGCGAAGCGGGTGATTTTCCTGTTCATGACCGGCGGGGTTTCCCATGTGGATTCCTTCGATCCAAAACCCGCCCTGACGCGGGATCATGGCAAGGAGATCAAAGCCGACCACCCGGAGATCAAGGGCCGCCCCGGTTATGAGCGCATCTATCTGAAGCGCCCGCAGTGGGACTTTGCCCCGCACGGACAATGCGGCACGGCAGTCAGCACCTTGTTCCCCCACATGGCGGGGTGCGTGGACGACATCGCGCTGATCCGCTCGATGCATACCTCGCATTCGAACCACTACAATGCGACGCTCGGCATGCACACCGGCTCGTTTGCCTTTACGCGGCCCAGTATTGGGTCGTGGGTCAGTTATGGGCTAGGCACCCTGAACCGTAACCTGCCTTCCTTTGTGGTGATCGCGCCGAAACAGACCTATGCCGGCACCCAGGTGTATGGCAGCGACTTCCTGCCAGGAGCGCATCAAGGCACCCTGGTGGTCCCCGGCCCCGAGCCCGTGGCCAACATCACCGCGCACACCCCGGCCAACCTGCAGTCGCTCGAATTGGCTGCGCTGCGTGCCATGAATGAAGGCCACCTCGCCGGGCGCGATGCGGATCCCTTGCTGGCGGCGCGGCTGCGTTCTTTTGAAACCGCCTTCGGGATGCAGATGGCGGTGCCGGATGCCTTTGATTTGAAGGAGGAAAGCGAGGCCACCCTCGCCAGCTACGGTCTGCAACGCGGGCAGACCACCGGCTTCCGCTGGCAGTGTCTGGCGGCCCGCCGGCTGGTGGAGCGGGGGGTGCGGTTTGTGGAACTCATCGACACCGGCTCTTCCGGCAACTGGGACGCGCACGGCGATATGATGACCCACGCCCCGCTGGCGAAGAATGTGGACCAGCCCATCGCGGCCCTGCTGCGCGATCTGAAACAACGCGGCATGCTGGAGGATACCCTGGTGGTCTGGACCACCGAGTTCGGCCGCACTCCGTTCAATAACACTGCCGAGGCCCTGGGCCGCGAGCATCATCCCTGGGCTTTCAGTTCCTGGATGGCGGGGGCAGGCGTGAAGCCCGGCATTGTCCACGGGGCCACGGACGAACATGGCATGCGGGCCGTCGAAAAACCGGTCCACGTCCACGACTTCCACGCCACGATCCTGCAGCTGATGGGCTTTGATCACGAAAAACTCACCTACCGTCACGCGGGCCGGGATTACCGGCTGACAGATGTCGCAGGGCACCCCGTTAAGGAAATTCTGTCGTAATTTTATTTGATCATGCCCCCCCGGAATTACTCAAAGGCCTTCGCCGCGAAGTGGCTTCACGCCCTCTGCCTGTCATCGTTCAGTGCGCCTCTCCATGCCAGTCAGGAGAACTTCGAGCAGTCCATCCAGCCGCTGCTCAAGGAATACTGCATCACCTGCCATTCCACGGAAAAGCAGAAGGGGGATCTCGACCTCGAGCGCTTCCAAACCCTGGATCTGGTGAAGGACGATCCGGCGGTGTGGGAGCACGCCCTGGAGCAGATCCATGATCATGAGATGCCGCCCAAGGACAAACCGCAGCCCAGCGCGGAACAGATGAAGCTCCTGACGGATTGGATGCGGGGCACGCTGCACGGGATCGCGCTGGCGAATGCGGGTGATCCCGGACCGGTGGTGCTGCGGCGCTTGTCCAACATGGAATACACCTACACGATCCGGGACCTGACCGGCGTGGCCTCGCTGGACCCGGCAAAGGAGTTTCCGGTGGATGGGGCGGCGGGCGAAGGGTTCACCAATGCCGGGGCGGCCCTGGTGATGTCGCCCTCATTGCTGACCAAATATCTCGATGCGGCCAAGGAGCTGGCGGCCCATGCGGTGCTGACGCCGGAGGGCCTCCGCTTCTCCGCCGGCACCTCCTCACGCGACTGGACGGACGAGTCTCTAACGAGGATCCGGGAGTTCTACAGCCGCTTCACGGAATCCGGTGAGGGAATGGCGATGAATCTGCAGGGCGTGACGTTTGATACCAATGCGGGGGGCCGGCTGCCGGTGGCCAAATATCTCGCGGCCCTCCAAGGCAAAGGCAGTGCCGACGGGCTGAATGCCAAATACCTCGCCACGCTGCGCGAGGCATTTACGGGCACCAACTCCTCGCCCTTGTTTGACAGTCTGCGGGCGAAGTTCCGCGCCGGCATGTTGGAAGCGGCGGATATTGAAGCTTGGCAGCAATCGCTGTGGCGCTTCGCCAGCGTCGGTCACATCGGCAAAAAGGACGGTCCGAAAGGCTGGCAGGAACCGGTGGTGCCCCTCGCTGCCCAGCATCCGATACGCCTCAAACTGGCCGCACCCGCCGATGGCAGTGATGTTATCCTTTATCTGGCCACCAGCGATGCCGGTGATGGCAGCGCGGATGATCTGGCGGTCTGGGAGAATGCGCGGCTGGTGGCTCCGGGCCGGGCGGACTTGCCCCTGAAGGACGTGGGCGCGGTGGTGCAGCAATCAGTGCAACGACGCGAGGCCTTGATCGCGGGTGCGGCCAAATGCCTCGCGGCAGCCCATGAGGCGGAGCAGGCGACCGGGCGCACCGACATTGCAAAGCTGGCGCAACAATATGAGGTCCCTGCCGCAGTGCTGGCGGGCTGGTTGGAATACCTGGGCATTGGATCGTCCGGCGAGGTCAAGCTGGCGCCACTGCTGGCGCAAAAAATGGAGAGCACTCCGGACTACAATTTCATCAAAGGCTGGACCGGGGCTGATGCGCTGAGCGTGCTGGCGAATTCATCGGATGCCATGGTGCGCATTCCCGGGACCATGAAGCCGCACAGTGTGGCCACGCATCCCTCGCCCACGCTGGCATCGGTGATTGCCTGGCGGAGTCCGGTGACCGGGGCGCTGCGCCTCAGTGGCAGCGTGCAGCATGCCCATCCGGAGTGTGGCAATGGCGTGACATGGGCGCTGGAGTTGCGCCGCGGCCATACCCGCGAGGTGCTGGCCAGCGGGGTGAGTCAGGGCGCAGCCGTGATCGACATTCCGGCCCAGGAGAATATCCGAGTCCTGACCGGGGATGTGATTGCCATGGTGATCGGACCCCGGGACGGCAACCACAGCTGCGATCTCACCGCCGTCGATCTGGTGCTGAACGATGGGACGAAGGAATGGGACTTGGCCAAGGACGTTTCGCCTGACATTCTGGAAGGCAATCCCCATGCCGACCGCCATGGCAACCCGCACGTCTGGCACTTTGTCAGCGAACCGGCGGCGCAGGAAACCTCTCCGATGATTCCCGTGGGTTCCCTGCTCACCAAGTGGCGTAAAACGACCGATGCGGCCCAGCGTGAAATGCTGGCCGCGCAGGTGCAGGCGTTGCTCGCAAGCGGGCCGGGCACCCTCGCGGCGGATTCGCCGGACCGGGCGCTGCACACCCAGTTGCTCTCGTTTAATGGCCCGATGCTCGCGGCGGCGTTGCGTGCCGTCCCGGAGCCTGACGCTGAGGTTCCGCCCTCGCCGTATGGCTTGGACCGGGCCAGGTTCACTGGGGTAAATCTCCCCGTTCAGGCGCCGTCGGTGGTCGAAGTGCGGCTGCCTGGATGGCTGGGCGAAGGCGCGGAGCTGGTCGTGACCGGCCGGCTGCAATCGGAGGAAGGCAGTGTGCAGATGCAGGTGCTCACCACCAAACCCGCGGATCTTTCCGGCATCGCCGCGGGCAAGGCGGAAACGGCCGTCGCCAATGGCCAGTGGTCCGATAACAACCTGCGCACGATCCTCAGCGCGCCGGTGATCGTGAACGACGGCAGTGCCGCCCGGCAGCGTTTTGCATCCGCCTTTGATGAGTTCCGGGCGCTCTTTCCGATCGTGCTCTGTTATTCGAAGATCGTTCCGGTCGATGAAGTGGTGACCCTGACGCTGTTCCATCGCGAGGATGAACATCTGAAGCGTCTGATGCTGGACGATGCGCAAATCAAGACGTTGGACCGCCTCTGGGACGAACTGCGGTTTGTCAGTGAATCACCGCTGAAGCAGGTCGACGTTTTCGAGCAGCTTTATCAATTCGCCACCCAGGACGCCAGCCCCAGTGCCTTCGAGCCGATGCGGGAGCCTATCAGGCTGGGGGCGGAGGCGTTCAAACAGCAGCTCGTCCAGGTCGAGCCGGTGCAGGTGCAGGCGGTGCTCGATTTCGCCACGCAGGCCTGGCGCCGTCCGCTCAGTGAGGCGGAGCAAATCCAACTGCGGGCACTCTATCAGAAGTTGCGCACGCAGGAGCTGCCGCACGCGGCGGCGGTGCGCATGTTGATCGCGCGGGTGCTGGTGGCGCCGGCCTTTCTGTATCGTGGCGAAAAAGCCGCGTCAGGAGTGGAAGCCGCCCCCGTGAACGATTGGGAGTTGGCCACCCGTCTCGCTTATTTTCTCTGGTCGTCCTCCCCGGATGAGGAACTGCGCACCCTCGCCGGCAGTGGCAGGCTGCACGAGCCGGAAGTGTTATTGGGGCAAGCCCGGCGGATGTTGAAGGATCCCCGGGTGCGCCGCCTGGCCACCGAATTCGGGTGTCAGTGGCTGCATGTGCGGGAACTCGAAACCCTCGATGAAAAAAGTGAGCGGCATTTCCCCACGTTCCTCGCGCTGCGCGGCGCCATGCAGGAAGAGGCGGTGCGTTTCTTCATGGATCTGTTTCAGGAGAACCGCTCCGTATTGTCGATCCTCGATTCCGACCACACTTTTATGAATGGGGCGCTCGCCCAGCACTACGGCCTCGAAATCAAAGGCGAAGACTGGCAGCGGGTCGATGGCCTGCGGGCCAAAGGGCGTGGGGGCGTTCTGGGATTTGCCGGCACCCTGGCGAAACAAAGCGGAGCCTCGCGCACCAGCCCGATCCTGCGGGGCACCTGGCTCAGTGAGGTCATCCTCGGCGACAAGCTGCCGAACCCTCCCAAGGGAGTGCCCGTCCTGCCCGAGGAAGCCCCGCAGGGCCTGACGGAACGCCAGTTGACCGAGCGGCACAGCAGCGACCCCAAATGCTCGGGCTGTCATCTCCGGGTGGATCCGTTTGGATTTGCCCTCGAAGGCTTCGACGCCATCGGCCGCGCGCGCAACATCGACGCCTCTGGTCTCTCCATCGATGCGAATACCAAACTGCCGGACGGCACCCAGGTCAGTGGCCTTGATGGCCTCCGCAACTGGCTGGTGACGACGCGGCGCGACGAATTCCTCCGCCAATTCTGCCGGAAGCTGCTGGGCTACTCGCTTGGCCGCGGGGTGCAACTTTCGGATATGCCGCTGCTCGATGAAATGGTCGCCGGGATGAAAGCCGGCGACCTCCGGGTGGGTACCCTGATCAATCAAATCGTCCTCAGCCCGCAATTCCGGGAAGTGCGGGGACGGGACTACCTTTCCAAACACTGAATCCCCATGAACACCCACCGTTTTTCACGTCGTGCCTTCCTTCGCGGGACAGGCGTTGCCATGGCGCTTCCCTGGCTGGAATCGCACACTGTCTGGGGCGATGAACCCACCCGCGACAAGCCGGCCAGTGAGGCTCCGGTGCGGCTGGCGGTCCTGTTTTCGGGAAATGGATTCCACTCCCGGGAATGGTGGGCGAAGGGGGAAGGAAAGGCGATGGAACTGGGCAAGGTGCTCGCGCCCCTGCATGAGTTCCGCGAGAAGCTGCTGTTTGTCAGCGGGCTGTATCATGAGGAAGCGCGGAAGGGAAATATCCACAGCTCGCAGACCGGGAATTTGTTGTCAGGCGCACCGATTGCCTCGGGCGGCGAAATCCGTTCGGGCACGAGTTTTGATCAGGTGCTGGCCCAGACGTACGGACGATCCACCAAGGTGCCGAGTCTGGTGCTGGGCTGCGAGCGGTCGAATCCCTCGGTGCACAAGAACTACTCGATGCTCTACAGCTCCCACATCTCGTGGAGTTCGCCGACCACTCCCACGCCGCTGGAACTGTATCCGGCGCTGGCCTTCGACCGGCTCTTCAAGGATGAGGTCGCACCAGGGGACAAAAGCGTGCTGGATGCGGTGATGGAGGATGCCCAGGATTTGCGGCGGCACATCAGCGGCAGTGACCAACGCAAGCTCGACGAGTATCTCGACTCCGTGCGGGATGTGGAGAAGCGCATCGACAATGCGGGCAAGCGCGGCGAGCTGCAGGGCTGGCGGCCCACCCTCGACAAACCGAATATCAAACGTCCGGCCGACGGTATCCCGCAGGACATCGGGGAGCACATGCGGCTGATGTGTGATTTGCTGGTGCTGGGTTTCCAGACCGACACCACCCGCATCACCACCCTGAAGCTGAACAATGACCACAGCGCGCTGCGCTTCCCCAATCTGCCCAGCGTGCAACAGGCCGGCCACGGCATCGACTACATGATCCATCACCTGCTTTCCCACTCCGATGCCGATGACTGGCTGAAGGTGAACCAGTTCTTCATCGAGCAGCTGGCGTATATTGCGGGCAAGCTGGACGCCATCCAGGAAGGCCCTCGCACCCTGCTCGACAACACCATGCTGATGCACTGTTCCAGCATGATGGCCGGGGCCAAACATGACAACGATCAGCTCCCTGTCATCGTGCTGGGCGGGGCCGGAGGCCGCATCAAGGGCGGACGGGTGATCGACAAAAAGGACCAGCCCGACCGCCAGCTGTGCCGCTTGTTCATGTCCATGATGGACAAGATGGACGTGCGTCCGAAGACGTTTGGGGATGCGAAGTCGATGCTGGAGGAAGTGTGAAGCCGCCCTCGGTTCCGGATTTGCCGGGAGGCAAGGCGTGGCCGACAGGGAGATTGCATGAAGCGAGGTTGGCTGCTATGCCTCCCGGATATGGCCAAACCTTTCCTGCCTGGACTCATGCTGTTGACCTGCTCTGTCATGGTGGCGGCGGGCGCGAAGGTTTATTACGTGAACCAGCCGGAAGGAGTGCCGGGCACGGGGCAGGCGGGGATGATTGTGGCGGTCAATCCTGACGGGACCGGCCTGGCCACGCATTACACGGCTGCCGGGCCCACGGATCTGCGGGGCATCGCGGTGGATCCTGAGAACAACCGGCTGTTTTTTGCTTATTGCGAATTGGCGGGCGGAGTGAACCCGGTGCAGGTGTCTCTGCGCACCCTGCCGCTGGTGATTCCGGGAGGTGGCGCCACGCCGGTGACGATCCTGACATTGCCTGACGGCACGCCGGGAAGTGCGGGAAATGCCGTGGCTGATGTGGAATACGACCGCACCCGGGAGCAGGTCTATTTTTCCCAGCCGGGGTTGAAGCTGCTGCGCCGCTGTGATCCAGCGGGCGGCAATTTGACCAACGTGTTGACGCATCCGGGGGCCGGGGTCGCGCTGCGCGATGTGGGGCCGTATTTTTTCGGACTGGATCTGGTGAGCCGCGATGCCTACTGGGCGGTGGTGACGACTTCGGGGGACACCAACACCGCTTACAGCAAGGGATCGTTGGCGGGGGTGGTGGATGCGGCCTTTTCCCTGACGACTCCTTCGCGCACCCGGGATATCGCGGCCGATCCCACGGCCCCGGATGGGCTGCGGCTTTACTGGAATGACCGGCAGAATGGCGCGGTTTATACCCGGCTGGCGGCGGGCGGGCCGGTGGTGATGGTCGCCAGCGGACTGAATGCGCCGCATGGGCTGGTGATTGATCCATTGGCGAGGAAAGGTTATGTCTCCGATACCGGGAAGCGCGGCAGTGGATCGCAAGCCAGCTCCCACCGGGTGGTGCGGATCAGTCTGGATGGCTTGAGCCCGATAGAATATCTGTCGCCGGCCGATGTGGTGGCCGAGCCCTGGGATGTGGCTTTGGATCTGACCTCCAGTTCCTATGATGATTGGCGGCGCCGCTTTTTTGCCCAGGGCGCGGCCGGCACGGGAATGAATGATGATCCGGATGGCGATGGCCTGACAAACCTCGGCGAGTATGCGTTTTTCTGCAGTCCGATCCATGCCGATGCGTGGAAAGCAGGTCAGGTCTTCGACGTGCAGCCGGGCCGGATCCGGGTGGCGCGGCACCGCCGCACGGATGTTGATGTCAGAGTCGAAGTCTCCACCAATCTGACGGATTGGCATTGGAACGGGGATGCCACGGGCCTGACTTATTTGAACTTCTCCGCGCCGGAGAGCCGTGATGAGGACAGCGAGTGGATCACGGTGAGTTCTGCAATCCCCGGACAGCAGCGGTTTCAGCTGCGGCTCTCGGTTCGGTTGTTTTAGGGTTTTTTAACTGGAGCCTCGTCCACCCCGGTCAGCGGCTTGCCGCGTGACTCAGCCACCAGAAGGCGAGGGGGACGGTGACGAGCGAGGCAATGTGGGTGACGAGGGTGGCCGCCGAGGCGAAGGAGGGCACGCCCCCATAGAGCCGGGCCATTACGGGGGAGACGGCGGAAGTGGGCATGAGGGCGACGATGATGGCGAGCAATTCCAAGTCCGGCGGGAGGGGCAGGGCTCTGATGATTCCGATGTAGAGGAGGGGCAGCAGGATCAGCCGCAGCACCGAGATGAAGACGAGGTCGCGGGCCTGGTCGCGTCGGAAGGCGCCTTGGAGGGTGGCTCCGATGATGATGAGCATGAGCGGGACGCTGAGGGAGCCGGTATTGCGGCAGACGGCGAGGAAGGATTGCGGAAGCCAGTCACGCGCTCCGGTCCACGCGAGGCCAATGGCGGCGAACATGCTGAGAAGAGGTGGCGAGATGAGATGCCGCAGGGTGCGCCGCCAGTCGGTGACCCCGCCCAGCGTAAAAACTCCGATGGTCCAGAAACCGATGGTGGACCCGAGATTGAAGACAAAGAAATCCGCGAGGGCTCCCGGCGGCAGGCTATTCTGGATGATGAAGATGGGGAGGTAGATGAAGTTATTCATCGCGCAGAGATGCACGAAGGTGCGGCGCGTGGCCGGGTCGCGGGTCTGCATGCCGCGGCACACCAGCAGCCCGGTGATGGCTCCGGCCAGCATCAGGCCGAAGGCGAGGGCGGGCATCATCCACAGGGTGCGGACCCGGGCGGGATCGAAGTCCCGGATGATGCTGTGGAAGATGAGAAAGGGATAGAAGACTTCAGCCGCGATCCTGCCCCAGCGGTCAAAGTCTTCCTTCTGAGCGTAACCCCACCGCCGGATCAGCCATCCGATGGCGAAGAGGCCAAACAACTCCGCGATGGAGGAAAAGACGATGGCGGAACTGGGCAATGGTCAGGGGATTGGAGAGTTGGCGGGTGCCAGGGCGTCCCGGGGGTGGTCGCAAGCCCTTATTTGCCTGCCGCCTTTTTCTGCTTCCGCACGGTTTTTCTGACGGCGGCTTCGGCCAGGGCATTGCCGGCGGCGATGACCTGGTCACGTTTTTTAACGAGCCGTTTCAGTTTCGGCCAGTATTCCTTGCCCACGATATAACCGCAGCAGCTTTTGGAGCGGCAGAGGCAGGGATGATCCTCCCAGGTTTCGAGGTCAAATCCATAATTGAACCCAAGTTCGGTTCCCTCCGGGATGTCCTTGGTGGCGATGAGCCAGATGGTGCCGCGGATGATCTGGGCCTCACAATTCGGCTCGCAGGTGTGATTGATGAGGCGGGCATCGTTCCACGGGACGTTGCCGTCGATGTCGTGTTTTTTATTGAGGACGAAGATATAGACCGCGCCCTCGCCGCTGACAGCGCTGCCTTCGATCTGGGCGTTGCCGCGGCGGATGGATTCCGCCTTG
This sequence comes from Verrucomicrobiota bacterium, assembly GCA_040387795.1. GTDB lineage: Bacteria > Verrucomicrobiota > Verrucomicrobiia > Verrucomicrobiales > V1-33 > CAIZWU01. The sequence goes on along the minus strand of JAZKDC010000023.1, from coordinate 146,188 downwards.
GTGATTTTGTGGCCCTTGTAGTCGATGATGCGGGTGCCCTTGGGGACATCGCGGGCGGCGAAGACGCCCTGATTGTGAATCGAGGATTGGCGGACGATATACCAGGGTTCGGCAGGGGCGGAGGGCATGGAGGCGGTCGGGTGGGGGAAACAGAAACGGCGCAGGGCGCAGCTTGATTTATGAAAGGCAGAGTGCCAAGGTGATTGGAGCATACCCTGTTCCGAATTCAACATCACCCCACGCTTCCCATGAATGAGTTCCCCTCCTCCCCTGTCACCCCCACTCCCTTGGCTGATAATGTCATGGAAGCAGCGAACGAATTGAAAACGGCGGCAGAGGCCAAGGCCCGCGAGTTTGGCCAGGCGGCCGGCGAAAAGCTGAACGAGTTCAAGGATGCCGCCGGACGTGTGCTGGGGGATTCACAGGACCGCTGGAAAGAACTCGGGGACCATGCGGTCGCCTACGTCAAAGAGAACCCGGGCAAAGCGGTGCTGGCCGGGCTCGGGGCGGGATTTCTGATCGGCCTGCTCTTCCGCGAAAAATAGTCCATCGGCACCAATTCTCCGCCTCCTCTCCCATGTCTGCCGAATCCTCCTCCCCCATTCCCGTATCCACCCCTGACCTGGTGGTGCTGCCGCCCGCTGCGGAGGCCCCCAGCGCAGAGGCTCCCTCTTCGACGCTGCCGCCGGCGATTCAGGCGCTGGCCCGGAATCCCATCGTGTTGGCAGGCGGCGCGGTGTTGGTGGGGGTCGTGCTTTCCCGTTTCCTGGCCACTCCTTCGGCGAAAAAATTCGCCCGGGAACTCGCTGCCGAGGCCCTGAAACAGCTCAAACCGGCTGCGGCCGGAGCTGCGGGAATGGCGGGTACTGCCGCTGTAGGCTCGTTGCTCGAGATGGGGGTTGAAAAATACGGACCGCAAATCTCCGATTTTGCGAAGAAAATGCTTGCGGAGATGCTCCGGAAAAAAGAATAACGCCTTGCCCGGTGCGCTCGCAAAGCCGCCAGCTGACTTTTCCCATCCCACCCTTTTATCCCATAGGAATCCCCCTGAATGAGCGAGGCGACCGAAGTAACCCAGGACCGCGTGGCCGCATTGGCCCACGTGGACGAATATCTTAAACTTGGCCAGGAATACGATTGTTCCGACATCCACCTGGCGACCGCGGCAGCCCCGCTCTGGCGCCGCTACGGCCAGCTCCAGCAGATCTGGGGGAATGCGGACAAGTTGACTGCTGCCGATACCAAGAGCCTGGTGGAGAGTTTTCTGCAGCCCAAGGAAATGAACCGGCTCCAGGAACGCGGGGACGTGGACTTTGCCTACGCCACGCCTTTTGGCCGCTTCCGCGCCTCGGTGGTCGCCCAGCGGCTTGGCTACGACATGGCTTTCCGGATCATCAACACCCGGGTCCGTACCATGGAGGAACTGTCTCTCCCGGCCAGTCTCAAGCCTCTGACCCAATACCATAACGGTCTGGTGCTGGTCACCGGTTCGGTCGGTTCCGGCAAATCCACGACGCTGGCCTCCCTGGTCGATGCCATCAATGAGGAGCGGAATGACCACATCATCACCTTGGAAGACCCGATTGAATACGTCTTCAATTCCAAAAATTGCCACGTCAACCAACGCGAGGTCCACAGCCACACCGACTCCTTTGCCGCCGCACTGCGCGGGGCGCTCCGTCAGGACCCTGACGTGATCATGGTGGGGGAAATGCGCGACCTGGAGACGATCTCCCTCGCCATCACGGCCTCGGAAACGGGTCACTTGGTGCTAGGCACCCTGCATACCGGCTCCGCGCCCCGGACGCTGGACCGCGTGCTCGACGTCTTCCCCACCGATCAGCGCGACCAGATCCGCATCATGGTGAGCGAATCCCTGCGCGGCATCATTTCCCAGCAATTGGTGCCCCGGAAGGATGGGAACGGGCGTGCGCTCGCCATTGAACTGCTCGTCAACACCCCGGCCGTCGCCAACTGTATCCGTGAAGGCAAAACCTTCATGCTGCCGGGCATCATGCAGACCGGCCGCGCGGTCGGGATGGTGACCATGGATGATGCGCTGAAAAATCTCTACGAGCGCGATATCATCTCCGCCGAGGACTGCCTCTTCCGGTCGATTGACCAGGACCAGATGCGCAAAGACCTCAAAATGTAACCGGTGCCGCTTGGCCCTCCCTTTTTCCTATACCCTTTCCCCATCCAATTGCCATGGCTGCTGTCATCGACCAATTTTTCCACGAACTCATTGAACTGGGAGGCTCTGACCTCCACATCGCAGAAGGTCAGCCACCCAAGGTGCGCGTGCACGGCGGCGTCCGTGCCATCCGGGAGGAAATCCTGACTCATGAGTTCATGGAGCAGATGCTCACCGGCATTTGTGAACCCCGCGCGTGGGAGAAATTCATGTCCCGGGGCGACCTCGACTTCGCCTACGAAATGGATGAAGACTCCCGTTTCCGCTGCAACTATTACAAGCAGCAGAATGGCCTCGGGGCGGTTTTCCGTCTCATTCCCACCAAGATCAAAACCTTGGAAGAACTGGGGGTTCCCCAGGTCATCAAGCGTTTTGGTGAAATGCGGAGCGGTCTGGTGCTCGTCACCGGCCCTACCGGTTCCGGAAAGTCCACCACGTTGGCGGCGCTGATCGATTACATCAATACGAACTACGCCCGCCACATCATCACCGTGGAGGAGCCGATCGAGTTTGTGCACAAGAACAAGATGAGTGTCATCACCCAGCGTGAGGTGCCGATCCAGACGCCGACGTTTTCGGACGGTCTGCGGGCCTCCCTGCGTGAGGATGCGGATATCGTGCTGGTGGGGGAAATGCGGGACCTCGAGACGATCTCCCTCGCCCTCACGGCGGCGGAGACCGGCCTGCTGGTCTTCGGCACCCTGCACACCAACAACGCCCGCAAGACGGTTGACCGTTTGGTGGACGTGTTCCCTTCCGATCAGCAATCCCAGGTCCGCACCATGCTGGCTGCTTCCCTGCGCGGCGTCGTGGCGCAGCTGCTCATGAAAACTGCCGATGGCAAGGGCCGGGTGGCGGTCAATGAAGTCCTCGTCGCCACCCCGGCCGTTGCTGCCATCATCCGGGAAGGGGCCACTCAAAAGCTCACCGACGTCATCACGGGCGGCTCGGCCTATGGCATGCAGTTCATGGACAACGCCATCTGGGACAACCTCAAGATCGAGAAGGTCACTCCGATGGAAGCCTACATGAAGGCCATCGACAAAACCCGCTTCAAAAAATACCTGCCGAAGGAAACCGGAGACACCATGGCCGGCGGGTCGGGTTAGGCGGGCTTCGGAGGTCCGGCTTTGGAACTCTCCCGGGGCAGATGCGCTTCCATGGAAGCCAATTGAAAACCTTTTTTGATTTCAGCAGCAAGCGATTGCAAAGGTTCACTCGTTTGCATTCGTCCACCGTCCGGTTCTATTTCGAGGAGCCAACTCCTTCGGACGTCCAGGATGGGTTGCACGAGGTGACCTTTGTTTATTGCCTTTGGGAGCTGTTCAAGGACCGCGTTTATGTGCTTGATGCGGATGAGCCTGGCTTTCCAGACAATCTGGATGTGCTGTCCGGGGAAACCATCGAGTCAATTCATTGGATAAGGAGGTTTTCGGATGAGGTGAAGCATCAACCCCCACAATTGAAAGTGGCCTTCACCAACGGATATGTCTTTTGGCTCTACAACCACATTTGGGAGAGTCGCCAGGAGCCGGGGGATTTTGACAGCCCGATGATGACGATCCAGTCCGGGCTTTACCTCCAACAGTTTTTAAGAAGCGGGGAAATCCGGATCGGGAAGGCTCCAACCAATATAGCTGAATAGAAGGCCGCACCCAAAAGAGGAGGGGCTTATCCTGGCTGGATCCGTGATAATCAGTTCAATCGGTGCTTTCCGTGGGCTCCCATTTCCCCGTTCAGGTTTATTGTCACCTCCTTGGCTTGCACTTTGCCCTGTCCGGGGGAATGGGCGGCGCGTCCTTTTAATCCCTGAACCAACCGTGCCCTGCCTCCCCTTCCTCCGCCGTGTCCTGCTGAGCTTTCTGGCCCTCCTGAGCCTTGGCGCCGCCCAGGCGGAAAAGATCAAAGTGGTCACCCGCTACATTGAACCGTTCTCCTTTGAAAAGGATGGACGCAACGTGGGCTACAGCATCGAACTCTGGAACGAACTCGCCCGTGAGGCGGGGTTGGAATCCGAAACCACGGTGGTGGACAGCGCCGCCAAAATGGTGGACGCCCTCAAGGACAAGTCGGCCGACGCGGCGGTCGCGGCGCTCAGCATCACCTCCGAGCGCGAGGCCGTGGTGGACTTCACCCAGCCCTTCTACGAGTCGGGCCTGCAAATCCTCGTCAGTGGCGGCGGAAGTTCCTCGCTTTCCACTATCTGGCAGATGATCAAAAACCTGTTCAATCTCCAACTGGTCGGCCTTTTCCTCCTGCTCGTCCTCACCATGTTCATTGTCAGTCATCTGGTGTGGCGTTACGAGCACAAGGTGAATGGCGACATGTGGCCTGCCGATTACAAACAGGGCCTCTGGGAATCGTTCTGGTGGACCGTCAGCACGCTCCTTGTGGGGGGCGCGGACAACAAAGGCCCGGTGGGCGTCGGTGGCCGGCTGGTGGCCATCGCGTGGATGCTCCTCAGTATCGTCCTGATCTCCTTCCTGACGGCTTCCTTCACGACCACCATGACCGTGAATTCCCTCAAGGGGGAGATCAACGGCCCGGGCGATCTCCCCGGCCGCAAGGTCGCCACCCTCGCCGGCAGCACCTCTGAAAAATGGCTGATTGCCAAGGGCATCGAGACGGTCCCCGCCCCGGATCTCGCCGCCGCCATCGAGGCCATGAAATTGGGCAGGGCCAAAGCGGTGGTCTATGACGCGCCCATGCTCAGCTACTATCTGAATCAAAGTGGGGACACCAGCCTGCAACTGGCCGGCCCCGTCTTTGACCGCCAGAATTACGGCATCGGGGTCCAGGAAGACAGCCCGCTGCGCGAGCGCCTGAACCGCGCCCTGCTCGCCCTCAATGAGCGTGGTTTCCTTGAAGAACTCCGGCGCAAGTGGTTCGGGGGCGAAACCGCGGAGTAAGGGATCTCCCACGCGCGCCATGACAGGACGCGGTGACATCGCCGCCGCCGCCGGGCGTCCCTTCAGATGTGATAAAATCCGGGCGTCCATTGCCAGCGGGGATCCTGCATGATGCGCAGGGCTTCCTCCATCGGCAGCCCCCGTGCCGCCTGGGCCGCCATGGCCTTGCGGTGGCGCTGCCAAATGATTTGATCGGGCCCGGAAAGCGGAGGCGCCTGGTGCGGCACCTTTTGCCCCAGCAGCAGGGTGTAGAATCCGTCCAGACGGAAGATGCTCATCTCCGGCGGCAGCAGCTCCGCCTGGGTGAGAAGGGAAGGGCCGTTCTCCTGGTAAAACTGGACAATGCGCTCCGCTCCATGCAGGGCGGTATGGGCGCGGCAGTGACGCCAGAAGGGGGAATCCAGCCGGGTGTTAAACCGATAGTGCACAGCCAGGAAATCCCGGATTTCATCCCATTGATGGTTCATCATCCGGTTGAAGGAATCGATCATGGCGGGTCCGGGGCGGCGGCCGGTTTCCGATAGGACCGCCGCGAGAAAGCGGCACTGCACCGCAATGATATTGAGCGCGGTGGCTTCGAGCGGTTCGACAAACCCGGCGGCATTGCCGATTCCGCAGACGTTTTTCACCCACGGCCGTCCGTAACGGCCAGTGCGGAACTCCACCAGCCGCAGATTCCCGGCTTTAGGATTCCGTTTCCGCAATTCCTCCTCCGCGGCTTCATCGCTCAGGAAGGAGGAACTGTAGACGTAACCGCGATTGACCCGGTGAGGATGATCAATCCGCCAGGACCAACCCGCCTGCATGGTCTCGGCCGTCGTGCAGGGTTGAATGGGATCGTCCCCGCGGTCCCAGCCGCCCGCGAGGGCGCGGTCGCAGAACAGGGTGTCCTGATAGGACTGGAATGGCTCCTGAAGGGCCCGCCCCAGCAGTTCACTGCGGAATCCGGAGGCATCGACATAGAGATCCGCCGTGACCCGCTCGCCAGTCTCCAGATGGATGGCGGTGATTCCCTCCTCCCCTGTTTCGACCTGCTGCACGAGGCTATCGGTGAAGACCACGCCCCGGGCTGCGGCGTGTTTTTCCAGCCAGGCCACGAACGGTTCGTTTTCCAGATGATAGGCGACGTTGTTGCGGAGATCCGGCGATCCGTTGGCCAGCGGCAGAAAAGCCCGGCCCCGGCCCATCAGCGCGGTGCTGGCATCAAGGTCCGAAAATTCCTCAAAACAAGCCATGCCCGCGGGGCGGGACATGCCCTGCAAAAAGGCACTGACCGGACTGCTGAAGGAGTAAAAAAACTCCTCCCGCGGACCCCAGAGGAAGCGGACTCCCAGCTTGTAGGACGGCTGCACCTCGCGATGAAAATCAGCCGGATCCAATTTCAGATGGCCATGGAGATGATTCGGCAGATCCACGATGCTGCCTTCCCCCACCCCGATGATGCCGAGGGCGCGGCTGCAGACCAGACGGACCTGCAGCGCGGGCAGTTTTGTTTTGAGGCTGAGCGCGGCCAGCAGGCCGGCGCTGCCTCCTCCAAGCACTACAATCGAGCGGATCATGCCCTACGCCTAAAAAATTCCCCTGATTCGGGGAAGCAATAAATGTATCCCGCCAGTCGGGGGGGGGTGCCGGTGGTTCCATGGAACCGGGAAAGGCAGTAACTGCCCGCTTCCGGACCAGATCAGGTTCTGTTGAATCAAAAAAATCTGGTAAAGCACCGCACGGAAACTAAGCTGGCCGCGCCCGATCAACCCTTGCCACTCCTGCCATGCTCACCAGCCGCCGCACCTTTCTCCGCAACGCCACCCTGGCCACCACCGCGCTCTCCGCCTCCCGCGTGATGGGCGCCAATGAAAAGATCCGCGTCGCCTCCATCGGCCTCGGCGGGCAGGGGCAGGGCAATGCCGGACGCATGGCGGCGGTGCCGGGGGTCGAGATCGCCATGTTGTGCGATCCTGACACCAACGCGCTGGATGCCGCCAAGGGCAAATACCCTGGGGCCACGACGGTGCAGGACCTGCGCAAAGTGATCGAGTCCAAAGACATCGACGCGGTGGTCGTCTCGACCGGTAACCATTGGCACGTGCTGGCCGCGCTGTGGGCGTGTCAGGCCGGGAAGGATGTTTACGTGGAAAAACCCATCTCCCATAACATCTGGGAAGGCCGGAAACTGGTGGAGGCCGCCCGGAAATATAACCGCATCGTCCAGGGCGGCACCCAGCAACGCAGTTGTCCGGTACAGGACGAGATCAAGGCCTTCCTCGACAGCGGCAAGCTGGGGAAAATCAAGTGGGTGCGCTGCAACCACTACAGCATCCGCCAGTCCATCGGCAAACGGGCGGAACCGCTCGCGCCGCCAACCACCTGCGACTACAACCTCTGGCTGGGCCCGGCGCAGGACATTCCGATCCTGCGGGAGAAGTTCCATTACGACTGGCACTGGAACTGGAACACCGGAAACGGCGAACTTGGCAACTGGGGCCCGCACATTCTCGACGACCTGCGCAATGTGGTCTTCCGCGACAAAATCCCGCTGCCGAAACGCGTCATGGCCGGTGGCGGGCGCATCGGCCTCGGGGATGCGGGGGAAACCCCCAACACGCATTTTGTTTATTTCGACACCGGCGAAGTGCCGGTCATCATGGACGTCCACAATCTGCCGCGCGGCAAGGATGTGAAGGCCAATGACTTTTACCGCCGCCGCCGGACCAACGCCTTCCTCGTCATCGAATGTGAAAACGGTTATTACGCCGGAGGACGCGGCGGCGGAAAGGCCTACGACCTCAATGGCAAGGAAGTCGCCAAGTTCAGTGGCGATGGCGGCCGCAGTCACGCTGCGAACTTCATCGGCGCGATGCGCAGCCGCAAGACCAGCGACCTGAAGGCGGAGATCGAACAGATCCACTACTCCAGCGCCTGGTGCCATCTCGGCAACATTTCCTACCGTCTCGGTCAAAACAGCGACATCGACCAGGCCCGGGCCCGGCTGAAGGATCTGGAGCAATGGCAGGAAGTCTGTGGCGACTTCGGAGCCCACATGGAGGCCAACCAGATTGCCCTCCAGCCCGGCGATTTCCGCCTTGGTCCCCTGCTGGAGATCGATGCTGCCAAGGAAACCTTTGTGGGCGAAACCGGCACCCCGGAAGCCCTTGCCCTGCTGCGCCGCGAATACCGTAAGGGATTCGAGGTCCCGGACGCGGTGTGACATTCCCCGGCTTGCCAGGAAAAAAAGGCGGACCCGTGACGTCTGGAACGGCTGAATACGGTAATTCCGTGTTCAGCGGATCCAGCGCAGCTTCGCCGCGAAAAGATAATAAAAGACCGGCAGGACAAAGAGGGTCAGGGCCGTGGCGGTGAGCAAACCAAAAATGTGCACCGCGGCCAGCGGACGCCAGAGTTCACCCCCGGACAGCGCCAGCGGCACGAGGCCGCTGGCGGTGGCAAGGACAGTGACGAGCACCGGGCGCATGCGGACCAGCCCGGCATGGAGGAGCGCCGCTTTCAGCTCCATGCCGGAAGCCCGCGCTTCCTCGATGAAATCCGACAACACGATGATGTGGCTGACAATCACCCCGGCGAGACTGACAATCGCCAGCATGGCCATGAAACCGAGTGGGGCATGGAAAAGCGCCAGACCGGCAAAGGCGCCAATCAGGCCCAGCGGAACGGTCAGCATGACCACGAGGGATTTGGCCGGGGAATGGAACTGGAGCACCATCGCCAGCATGATCAGGGCGAGCGAGATGAGCATCACCCGGCCCATTTCCCCGCGGCTTTGCGTCATTTCGCGGGCCTCTCCCCCATACTGCAACCGGTAGCCGGGGGGCAGCTCCATCGGGTCAATCGCGGGCCGGGCGCGTTCCAGCACCCCGGAGGATAACTGCCCTGCCGGCGCATAGGATTTGACGGTGACGGTCCGCTGATGGTTGAAATGTCCGATGGAGGCGTATTCCTGCCGCGGCTGGATGGAAGCGATATCGCGGAGCGGCACCAGTTGTTGCTGCGATGATTCCAGGAGCAGATCGTTCAGTTTTGCCGGGTCGCTGCGGTCTTCCGGGGTCCAACGCAGTTCCACGGGCACAGGATGGCTGCCTTCATGGATGGTGGTCAGGCGGACACTGGCAAAAGCGGCGCGCAGCAAGGGAGCGAGCTGGGCATTGACGATGCCAAGGGCATTGGCCCGGTCCTGGTTGACGGCAATTTCCAGGGTGGGCATCCGGGCCCCGAGATCGTCGTGAACCTGATATCCTCCTGCCTCGCGGAGGGACCCGGTGACGGAATCGGCGAGACGACGCAGGGTGTCAGGATCATCTCCGCTGATCCGGATCTGGATCGGAGTCTCGATCGGAGGACCCTGCTCCAGTGATTTGACGACACAGCGGGCGTGGGAAATCCGGGCGTCGAGCTGGGTGCGCAGCCGGGCGATGAAAGCCGGCACTTCTTCGGCATTCCGGGTGTTTACAATGAATTGCGCCAAGTTCCCGGCCGGAGCCCTCGGAGTGACATTGTAGTAGAACCGGGGCGCCGACCCGCCGATGAACAGGGCCGCGCTGACAAATTCCTCGTGACCGGGGAGAAGTCCTGAGACCTCATCGCAAATGCGGCGGGTTTCGCTGGAGGATGCCGATTCGGGCAGGGCGATGTCGATGAGGAATTGGTTGCGTTCGGCCGGGGGGAAGAACTGGCGGCCGAAAAAGGGTGTCAGGGCGAAGCTGGCGGCCAGCAATCCATAACAAAAGAAGAGGGTCCGGCCGGGCCGGCGCAGGGCGGCGGCGAGCCCCCGGCGGTAGCCCGGGAGGATCGAGAGCAAGGCCCGGTCGATGAGTCCCAGTAAAGGACCGTGCCGGACTTGTCCGCCCTGATCGAAACCGCGCTGGCCGCGCAGCAGATAGTAACCGAGGAGCGGTATGAAAGTCATGGAGACAATCCGCGAGGCCACGAGGGCCAGGGTCACCACCACGGGCAGGGCGTAGATAAAGAACTTCTTGTCGCCCGGCAGCAGCACCAGCGGGAGGAACGCGAGGATGTTGATCAGGGTGGCGAAGAAGATGGGGCGCCGCAGCTGGTGCGGGCCGAGCCATGCGGCGACACCCCGCGGCCGGCCGTTGGACAACTCGCGGTTGATGCCATCGGCCGCCACCACCGGATCATCCACCAGCATGCCGAGGGCGATGATCAGGGCAGCGATGGAGATTTGATGAAGTGGAATTCCGGCGAGTTGCATGCCTCCGAGGGTCATGGCGATCGTCAGGGGGATGGCCATGGCGACGATGAGGGCAGCGCGCCATTCCATGAGGAGCAGGGCCACGGCAATCACGAGGAGCACGGCCTCCACAAAACGCAGGGTGAAGTGGTCAATCCGCTGGGCGACGGATTGGGGCTGGTCGGAGACAGTGACGATTTCCACCCCTGCGGGGAACCGCGGACGAAGCTGGTCGATCGCCGCCTGCACCTTCAGGCCAAAGTCCCCGATCACATGTCCCGGCTTCATCTCCACGGCAAGCATCACCGCACGGCGGCGGCCTGATCCTTCCTCCCCACTGCCCAGCCATTCCGTATGCAAGGGAAGCGGCGATTCGTAACCGCGCTGCACGTCAAAAAGTTCGCCGAGGCGCTGCGGTTTCCCGTCCGCCCCCTGACCGACGATGGCTTCTGACAGATCATTGCTGTCACGGAATTCGCCGGTGATTTGCACAGGCTGCCGCGCCGCCCCCGATTCGAAGGAGCCGCCCGCCAGCAATTGATTGCGCTGCTTCACTGCTTCCAGCACGCGGAAAAGGGGAGGGTTGGCGGCCGCCAGACGGGCCGGGGAAAAGCCGAGGTGCACCACTTCATCGACAGCACCGATTTTCCGGGTGCGTCCGACACTGGCCACCTGTTTGAGTTCTTCCTCCAGTTGTTCGGCGACCACCTCCAGCCCGCGATAACTCTGCTGTGGCATGGCGGCGGCGCGGAGGGACGGCAGGGGGTCCTCTCCGCCTATCAGGACGAGGGCCGGTGGGAAGTCCGGGTGGCGTCCGGAAGGGCCTCCGCAGAATTTGTGTTCAAATTCCGTGAGGATTTCCTGGAGCTGCTCCCGGGCAGTTGCGTCCGGCCATCGCGCGATGAGCAGGGCATCGGAGGACTCGACCCTGACGGTTCCGGTGAGTTCCTTTTCAGCAAGGAAGCGGGAGAACCGGCGGGTGGTTTCGTTGAGGAATCCGTCTCCAAGAGCTTCCGGGAACATCATCACGAGGGCGGCCTGCGGGGAGGCATCCGGCGGCTCAACCGCGGCGAGGCGCTTCCGGATCTGTTCCGCCAGGGCTTCGTCATCCGCTTCGCTCAGGGGCCCGCTGGTCACCGCCAGCAGCAAGGTGGTCACATCGCCGAAATCGGTGTGCAGGGCCGGTGCGGTGCATGTTTCGGGCAGCGGGACATCGGCTAGTTTGGCCCGCAGTTTGTCCCACTCCTGATCAACCTGCGCCGTGCGGGCCGGGCGTTGGCCCAGGGTGATGATGGAGAAGCCGGCACGCGATTCCGAACTGATTTCCTCGATGCTTTCCAATTCGCTGATCTTCTTTTCGAGTGGCTTGGTGACGAGTTGCTCGACCCGCAACGCGGTGGCACCGGGAAGGATGGTCACCACGCGGGCGATCCGGGCCGGCAGCGACGGATCTTCCTGCTGCGGGAGTTGGTGATAGGCGATGGCGCCCCAGATGAGCACAGCAATCAGAGCCACCCACCCGACTGCGCGGTGCTCGACAAAATAACGTGCCAGCCCGCCGGTTCCGGCAGGGGGAGGTTGCCCTTCCTGCTTCATCCGCGTGGGGAATGGGTTGGTCTGCGGCAATGCATCAGGCGGTGGCCATGGCCGGTTGGGCATTCCGGGCCACCGGCAGGTGGCGGGCCGGCAGCAGCGTGAAGTCCATGACCTCGACGGTGAGTCCCGGGCCAAAAGCGAGGGCACGTCCCGCCGACGGAGCGGAAGCCAGCAGATCCCGCAGAATGAACATGATGCTCGCCGAGGACATGTTGCCGAATCGCCGCAGCACTTCCCGGGAAGGGGCCATCTGCTGATCACTCAGTCCGCAGGCATCCTGCACACTATCAAGAATCAGCCGTCCGCCGGGATGGACCGCCCACAGCATGTTTCCACTGCCTGATTCCGGTGAGGAGAGTTCGGCACTGGCCCGGAACCATTGCCGGATGCGGGCGGGCAGCCGGGCGTCGAGGGTCATGGCAAAACCCTGGTCCTCAATGTGCCACGCCATCCGGTCGGCATCGGCAAGACTGAGGTGACTGGAGCAGGCGTCGATGCGCATTCCTTTGGGGCGTGAAGTGATGAGGGAGGCCGCACAGCCATCGGCAAAAAGCAGGAAGGAAACCAGCCGGTCCATCCGCGGGGTCTGCTGCAGGTGGAGGGTGCAGAGTTCGAGGTTCACCATCAGCACCACGGCGTCAGGATCGGCTTCGACAATCTGCCGGGCATTGCGCAGCCCGACCAGTCCCGCCTGACAACCCATGAAGCCGATCAGGGTGCGCTGGACGGTCGGGGCCAGGCCGCAGTGGCGGATAATATCGACGTCGAGGCCGGGGGCGTAGAAGCCGGTGCAGCTGGTGAGGATCAGGTGGGTGACTCCGGCGAGGGAACCGGCGTCGCGCTGCAGCGAGGCAATGGCGTCAAAGGCAAGGCGGGGGGCTTCTTCCTGGTAGCGTTTCATGCGCTCGCCGGTGGTGGGGAAGCCTCCGGGTTGATAAAATCCGGGTGCCCCGTCCCTGTCAAACGGCTCGGATAGCACCGTGTGGCGTTGGTCGATGCGTGCGCCGGCCGCAATTTGCCGCAGTTTTTCCACGACTTCCGGGGGACCGGCCCAGTGTGGCAGCGAATCGATGAACGCCTGCTGGCGCTCGTGGGGCGGCACGGCGCAGGCGATATGGTTGAGGTGTGCAGGCATGGGGGGAGTTATGGGGAAAAAGCGTGACGGGCCATCAGTGCCAGGCCGTGGGCGGGCGAGTAGCTGTTGCCGACGACGCCGATGAAAGCATCGGCCACCGGTTGCCGGCGCGAAAGCAGCCAGTGGGTGGAGTTGGCCAGCCACGGACGCCGTATGATATGTTGGAAAGCTTCGCAGAGCAAGGCTTTGGCATGTTGCCGCCTGGCGCGCAGGCGGGCATAACGATCAAGGGCGGCGGGCAGATCCCGCCAGCCGGTCGAGACGGCGCGGGTCAATTCCTCCGCGGTCCACAGGGCGGCGTAGATGCCTTCACCGGTGAGCGGGTCGATGTAACCCGACGCATCGCCGACGAGGGCGGCATCGTGGGTGGCGGCGCGGCGGACCCGGGCGTTGGTGGGAAAGGTGGCCCCCGGGCGGGCCGTGGCGGCCAGCGGTTCGAGGAGCTCATGCAAATGCGGGCTGCCGGCGATGTGGCCGTTGATGAAGTCCACCACCGGGTGGCGGCGCAGGGCAGCGGGGTCACAGACGATGGAAAAATTCACGGTATCGGCAGTGATCGGATTCAAACCCACATAAGTCCCATCCGCAAAGACGTGCATTTCCCCGAGGGGCGTGGTGGGGCGGCGGGCGGGCAGATCGATGTGGATCGCCGCGCGGGAGCGCCGGGGAGGCATCGTCAGCCCGAGGAACCGAGCCGTGGAGGACTTGCGGCCATCCGCGCCGACCAGCAGCCTGGCGGTGATCTCCCCCCTGTCAGGCAGGTGTGCCCGCCAGCCGCCCGGCGTGCGCTCCAGCGTGGGCCGGGCTCCCATTTTCACCTGCACACCGGCTTCCCGGGCGAGATCAAGCAGCGTGTTGTCGAGTTGCGGGCGGGGCAGGGCGAGGCCGTGGTCCGGGACGCCTTGGTTGATGGGGAAGAAGGTTTCCAAACGCTCAAAATTGGGCGCGATCATCGCCATGCCGATCAAATGCCGGGCGTCGGCACCCAGCCGGTCGCGCAGGCCGAGCCGCTCCAGCATGGCCGCGCCCGCGGGGCAGAGATACATGCCGCAGACCCGTTCGGGCAGCGTCGCATAGGCCTCGCAGAGGGTCACGGAGAGCCCGGCCCGGGCCATCAGCAAGGCCGTGGTGGCACCGGCAGGGCCTCCGCCGAGGATCAGGACATCAGTCTTCATGGGGCGCCTTCCTTTTTCAAAGTGATATGGGCCACTACATCGACGGGATCCTTGACGCGGACAAGTCCTGCCAGCGCGCCGGGCGCTTTGAGTTTGAAGGCTTTGAGGGAAACCTGAAATTTCAGATCAAAGGACACGTTCCCGGCCGATTCTGTGAGGCTGGAGACGCTGCCATTCACCACGGAACGCGTGCCGGCGATGGTGAGGGTCACCGGCATTGTGCCGGGCTTGGCACCCTTTGGGCGCAGTTCGCGTTCCGGCACGCGGTTCACCTCGACCTTGATCTGCCGGAAGGCCGTTTCCTGGAACATTTCCATCATGTTTTGGTCCCGCTCCTCCTGATGGGTGCTCATTTGTTTCACCGGCACCTCCGTGACCGCGCTGACCACCCGGCCCTCCTTGCCAGGAGCCACGGTCACTTTGAGCGGCACTTTGTCGATGGATCCCTCGAAGTCGTGCAGGTTGGAGTAGCCCTTGAAATAAACGTTGGAGACGCCGCTCCACGTCTCGTCAGCAGAGGAGGAGAAGGGCAGAAGGAGGATCAGAAAAAGAAGGCGGAATTTCATGACTTGTCAGCGGGGATAAAGAGACGGCGGAAGCGGTTGAGTGCGGGGATGTATTGCCAGTAGGGCTTGCGGAAGGGAAGGTAGTTCATGACCCGCATCGCGGCCTGGGTAACGGTGCTGTGGCCTTCGCACGAAAGCATAACGTGGGGCTGCTGCTGCTGGAAGCTCCGCAGGCGCGGCTCCAGCCACTCGGGCGGGGTATCGTGGGAGTAGAAGAATTCCAGTCCGGGCAGTTCGCTGCGTTGGCGGAGGTCTTCCTTCACAAAAAGCCCCGAATCCGCGTCGTCAGCAATCGGGCTGCCGGCATAGATGCGGATTCCGCTGGTGATATAAACGGCATGCGGGGAGCGGACGCGTTCTTCGATGAAGCCGAGTGATTCCCCGACGGTGGCGGGCGTTTCCCCTGGCCCGCCAAGGAGAAAAACCCACAGCGCCTTGATGTCGTGTTTCGCCAGCAGGTCCGCGGCGGTGTGCAGTTCCCCGCGCCGGTAGTTTTTCTTGTAGCTTGCCAGCATGGTATCCGACGCGCTCTCGGCAGTCAGGATAACACTGCGGAATCCCACCTCGCGCATCGCGGCGAGCAGCTCATCGGGCAGTTTTGCCGGATTGAGACCGGTGCCCACATAGTTGGCATGCAGGCGGCGTTCGCGGAGCGCGGCCAGCACCCCGAGGGCGTGGCGTGGCGGCAAATTGAAGGTGCTGTCCACAAATTCGAAATCACGCACCCCGCGTGCCATGGCGCCTTCGACTTCATCGGCGATGGCCTGGGGATCGAGGAAGCGGTAGCGGGTGCCTTCGATCCGTCCATAGGTGCAGTAGGTGCATTTGAGCGGACACCCGCGCTTGGTCTGGAGCGGATAACCAGCGTCGCCCCGGAGATACGGGCGGAGGTTGGTCACCCATTCGTAAAGCCGCGGGGCCGGCAGCGCGCCGGTGTTGAGCACCCGGTAGGGCGCGCGCGATTCCTCGTCGGCTCCGATGATCGCCGGCAGGCTTTCACCGGCTTCGAGGCGGGCAATGGCATGAGGCAGACTTTCCTCGCCTTCGCCGAGCACCACGTGATCGGGCTGCACGGTCCGCAATACCAATTGCGGGTCGACCGTGGCCGCGGGTCCTCCCAGGATGACGCGGATGCCGGGGCGGGCCCGCCGCGCTTCCGCGACCAAGGCCGCCGGTTGCCGCAGGTAGCTCTCAAAGCCGTGGAAATCACTGTTGTCGAGATTGCGGATGCCGACGGCAAGGTAGTCGGCCGGCCACTCGGAAAGCACGCGGCGGAACGCGCGATGCTGCGATGTGTTCTCCGGCAGATCGACAAAGCGCACGTCGTGTCCCGCGGCCCTGGTGGCACTGGCCACAAAAGCCAACCCCAGCGGCGCGACCCGGTACGGTCGCATGGTCTCATTGGCATTCAGAAACAGCACCCGCTTGGAGGAAATGCGGGGAGCGGAGGAATCAGCAGGCAGAATCACGGGGGCAGGTCAGGGCGGGTGAAGGAAAGGCGTCAGGGAGGCGCACCGGACTCATGAAGGATGACTGGTATTTCAAGGGGGGCCGGCCTGTTTTGCACCAGCGCCAGGCAACCCCGCCGTGAAAGTGCTTGCACCATGCCGTTGGATTGACAAAAAGCATCCCAAAGCAGGGCGATTCCCGTCTGCTCCGTTTACCCTAATCCGGTCAGATCTTCCAATGACGTTTCTGTCATCCTGGCTGGAATCCTGCCCCGGCCGGATCCTCGTGACCCCTTGGGCTTTCCTCCGCAGGGGCCCGGGACCACGGTTCTCACTTCGCGGCGGGCGCTGCTTTCGGGATGAGTCCCTCCTTATGTTTCGCCT
Source organism: Verrucomicrobiota bacterium (assembly GCA_040387795.1). Taxonomy (GTDB): domain Bacteria; phylum Verrucomicrobiota; class Verrucomicrobiia; order Verrucomicrobiales; family V1-33; genus CAIZWU01. Next base: position 129,578 of record JAZKDC010000023.1, on the reverse strand, counting down.
CGGCCTCAAGGCGGGCTTCGGTGGCGTAGGGATTCGGCGGCATCAGGGTGGCCGGAATAGGGGCGCGCCGGTAATTCTGATTGTCGCCGGGCCCGTAGTTGGTGGCGAGATATTGGACGATGGTTTTCTGCACGGCGGGATCAAGCTTCCAGAGGCCACCGTTGGTCTGCATCCATTCCAGCACCGAGGTCCAGTTGGCCTCGGTGGCGCGCTGGCGCAGGAAGGTCTGCGGGGAATGGCAGATGACGCAGTGATTGCGCACAATGTCCCATCCGGGCGCCACCTTCATGCCGGTGGCGGGATCGAGCGGGGTCGGCTCCGCCGCCGGGGCGAGGGGTGCCAGCAGGGACAGGGTGAGGAGGCAAAGAGCACGCATGATCAGACAGCCTGGTGGGCGAGGCGGTGGCAGGAGTTGTTCAGATAGCCTTCGGGATTCCAACCGGGCAGGACCATCGGCTGCGAGCGGCCCTGGTCATCGGTGGCCCGCGCCCAGATTTCGTAATAACCTTTCTTTGGGAAGGTCAGTTCCGTGCGCCACTGCTGCCAGGCATAACGGTTCGCGGGCTTGTCGAGTTCCGCCTTTTTCCAAGTGATGCCAAAATCGATCGATACCTCCATGGAGGCCACCGCACCCTCGCCGGCCCAGGCGTGGCCGCGCACCGTGAGCGGTCCGGCCAGCGGGTGGGTGAGGCCTGATTTGGGGAAAGTGATCAGCGACTTCACCGGCATGGCCCCGATGATGACCATGTCTTCCGGCGGTATTTTGGTGCCGGGGGCCACCGGATAACGCGGCATACGATAGGAATGCCCGGTCATTTTTTCGCCATCGTGCTCTCGGTCGCGGATGACGATTTTCTTCAACCACTTGCCACAGGTGGAAGCGGGCCACCCCCCGAACATCAGGCGCAGCGGATGTCCGTTTTCCATGGGGAGGTCAGCGCCATTCATGGCGAACACCAGCAGCGACTCGTCCTCCAGCGCCTTTTTGATCGGCACCCCGCGGGAGATGGCGTTCTTTTTCACATCACCGGAGAGGTGCAGATCCGCACCGTAGTAGCCGAGGTAAACGGCGTCGTTTTTGATGCCGCAGTGCTGCAAAACATCCGCGAGACGCACGCCGGTCCACTGGGGACAACCGACCCCGCCGTTTGTCCACTGATTGCCCGTGGCGGGCGGATTGAACTCACTGCGCCCGTTGCCGGCGCATTCCAGCACCAGTTGCAGCGTGTAATGCGGGAACTTCTCCTTGAGTTCCTTGAGCGTGAAGGTGGTTGGTTTGCCACAGCTCTCCCCGGCAATCTCCAGGGTCCATTTGTCAGGATCGAGAGTCTCCGGAGCGGGAGCGATGCCATTATTGCGCACGAAAAGGTGCTTCGCGGGGGTGATGGCATCGTCGAGCAGATGCGCAGGGGTTTCGGCCACCAGCGGGCGGTCGTTCATCACACTGAGGCCTTCTTTTGCAGCGATCTGAAACGGCTGCGGGCTCTGCGCCAGGGCGGCGGGGATCAGGCCGGAGGGCATCTGGTCGGCAAAAACGATCTCCCCGCCCACCGCGGCGGACATGGAGACGAGGCCGAGCCTTCCAAGGAATCCCCGGCGGTTGACCGGATCGGCCTTGCGGCCCCACACGAGTTCATCCGCAAGCTGCGGATCTTCGGAATAAAGGCGGTGCAGGCCGGCCTGCGGATCGGAAGACGGCGACGGGGATTTCATTACTGAATGATAACGTCGCCCCGGGATCGTTTCCATCGGGAGATTCAGTGTTCTCCAACGGTTGGGTTTTCCCCGTCCTGAACTTCAGCAGGCGGGCCGCGTCCCGGACAGCCGCGCGGACAAGGCCATCCCTCCTCAGCCGCCGGTCTGGTATTTCATTTGACCGGAGGAAGGGAATCCACGGGGGCAACCTCCCTCCGGAATTCCCACGATTTTTTCCGCGGGGAGGCTTGTTTTCCCGTCCAAACCGCTTCTGGTGAAACAGGGTTCCGCATCAGGAGTTCTATCTATTTCCATGACCATCAGAATTCTCCTCGCCGCCGCCTTCACCTTGACCTCCGCCTGGGCGGGTGGAGCCGGGTGGTCGCAAAATTTCGCGGCAGCCCAAAAGGAAGCGGCCGCCGGCCAAAAAGATCTGCTGGTGGACTTCACTGGTTCCGACTGGTGCAGTTGGTGCATCAAACTGAACAAGGAGGTTTTTGATCATGAGGCTTTCAAAACCGGGGTGAAGGATTCCCTGTTACTGGTGGAGCTGGACTATCCCCAGGATCAGACCAAGCTCCCGGCTGAGGTGCGACAGCAGAACGAGGCCCTGCTGAAGCGTTATCCGGTCAAAGGTTACCCCACGATCCTGCTTTGCGATCCTGACGGAAAGCCTTTTGCCGCCACCGGATACCAGACCGGGGGACCCGAGAAATACGTTGAGCATCTCAATGCCCTGCGTGCGCATAAATCAGCCCGCGACGCCGCTTTCGCCAAAGCCGGGGAAGCTTCCGGCCTCGACCAGGCCAGGCAGTTGATCGCGGCCCTTGATGCCATGGGGCTCGACGATGGGCTCATTCAGATGTCCTACCAGGAAATTGCCGATAAAATCAAAGCCGCCGATCCCAAGGATGAGACCGGCTACAGCAAAAAATCCGCCGGAAAACAGCGCTTGGGTGTATTCATGGAGAAATTCGGTGAATTCCAGAAGCAGAAAGACTCCGCGGGTGCCCTGGCTTTTGTAAATCAGACGCTGGCGGAAAAGGACCTGCCGGCAGAATTCAACCAGCACATCCACGGCCACAAAGCCGCGCTGATGATGTATGCCCAAAAGCCGGATGAGGCCATGAAGGTCCTCGAAGCAGGGATCGCCGTGGCGCCCGGCAGCGCGGTGGCGGCAGAACTGGAGAAGTTCCTCGATTTCATCCGCAAACAAAAGGACGCCCCTGCCGCGCCGGCCGGAACAGAGAGAAAATAGACCTTTGCCGGTATGAAGGGGTGATCTGTAACCCTTTGGCTTGCGCTGCGGCCGGTCCAGGCAACATTGTCGGGAGTTGCGCAGCCCTCTACCAATTGAGGATTTTCCAAGTGAAGACGAGCTTCGGCCGAAGGTTGATCCTGTCACGGGGATTGATCTCTCCCTCATTGAAGAGAACCTGAAATTGACGCCCTGGGAGCGGATGCAGGCGAATGATGATGCGGTGAATTTCGGCAACATGCTACGTGAAGCCATGATCCGGACCAATGCAGCATCTTAATCAACTGTTGGAGAGGCTCGTCCCGGCTTAAGTCGAATGCGTGCTCATCGGTGGATTCGCCGCGATTGCCCACGGCTCGTCTTTGCAAACCCGGGATGTGGATGTCTGCATCCGGTTCGGGGAGAGAAATCTGAGGCGCATCCAGATGGCATTCGAGGGCTTGCACCCGGTGCACCGCGCCCGCCCCGATCTTCCCTTGGACCTGACACCGGAACTTTGCGCCCGGCTGAAGAATCTCTATCTGAAAACCGACATCGGTATTGTGGATTGCCTGGGGGAATTGATCGGCGTGGGCGGTTATGAAGAGGCTCTCCGCCACAGTTTTCCATTCGAATTTCCTTTTGGCACCTGCCGCCTCCTTGATTTGGATACCCTCATCAAATCCAAGGAAGCAATGGGGCGGCCGCATGATCTCCTCACGGTTGAGCATCTGAAGGCGGTGAAATCGCAGCTTCGGGGAGGTCAGTGAAAGCCAGAGGGCATTTCCCGCACGAGGGATTTTACTTTGTTACTGGGATTGCGGCTTTGAAGCCATATTCCTCAGCGGCAATAACGAGATCGCGGTTTAGGGCCATCCACTCCGCTTCCAGAGCAGCAAATGGACGTTCATGGATTTCTTCTCCTGCTTCCTCCTCCTGGGTGCGATTCAATGCGTCCCACATTTCCTTGCGGGCCTCCAGACTTGGCCATGGGCACCCTTTCGTGAATAACTGAATTGCAGCTTCAAAAATCCTGACATTTTTCCACAGGCTCAGTCTGCGTAGTGGAGCGATAAGATCCTCGGGATCATTACATGCTTCCATGCTGAAGAGGCCGGCGAAGCCTGCGCCATCATATAGCAGGTAATCTCCGATGATGCTCAAAAAATCGATGGTATCCAAATCCTCCTTCACCTGGGTGGTCCCACGCTCGGCCTCTCCCTCAATCAAAGATTGTGGGTGCGTCAGACCGGAAAGCACCAAGCGGGCCCTTGATGCGCTTATAAAATCGCACTCTTGGAAATCGCATGGCTGCCTCGCCAGTTGGTCGGCAATAATGCCGTCCAATTCTGCACCGATGCCGGGGCAGTGCGCTTTGGCTGCGGCAAACCGAAGTGTATTCTGCAGGTCGGCGTCGCCGGGGACAGCACGCCGGAGACGGGAAATGGTGGCACAATCCAAGCTGGAGTGAGACACAAGAGTCTGAAGATTGTATGTGAAAAGCGGGTGATCCGGCCTAAGGAAAGCTGGTTTATGCAACAAGTTTAGGGTTTTTTCCTTGTCCAGCTTCATTAAAAATCGAACCGGATCATCCATTCCACTGACTTGCTCTGATAGGAGATCCTGCACCAATGCATTCCAAAAGGCAGTGCGGAATAATTCCGTGGCCTTTCCCGAAGTGACTGCTTCGGCCGCTGCCCGCTTGGCATCTCCCCTGACATAGACATCACTGTGGGCAATCAATTGCTCCAATGAGGAGATTGATTCGTCGGAACCCATAGTTGGAATTAGCAGTGCTAATTCCTCGAGACCGGCAGGCCGGTTGGTGCTATCAAAGGAAGACTTTTTCTGCGGTATCGGGTTCTGCGGCAGTTGCGGCACTTGACTGAAGGTCAGCGCTATTTTCCGGAGGAATTCCCACATGTTTCCAGAATTTTAATCCGAGTCAGGTTTGACTTCAACGCGTTCTTCCAACCAAGGGACTTCCCACGGGTCAAAATGCAGGATGCTTTTCTTGAAGAGGCGCAGCATCTACGGGTGCAAGTTTGTTCAATCCCAAAACGGCACGGGTTCTTCAAGAAGGAAGGCCTTCCAATTTGAAAAAGTGATACAGGGGTCATCCTCATGATCGAAGCAGTAAATATCAAAACCGCCAGAATCCTTGGCAACGCAGTCATTCAAATTGATGAAGACAAGATTTCCGTCAGCTCCTCCTATGGAAAAGAGGAAGCTGCGGAATGGATCGCCGTGGTCGCCACGCCGCAGGCTAAGATTGTCGTCGATGATGATTTCCGGATCATCAAACAGATGCTGCCAATGTAACGCTTTTGAACCAGCAGGAGGCAGCTTGAGCGCCCATTCCCTGTAGGCGGGAGGTAAGCTTACTCCGCAGGCTTTTTCGATTTGGCTGAGGTCTGCACGGGTCATTTACCGAGGATGCGAAATTTGGACGGCTCACGCAATCGCATAAGCCTCGACGGAGTCGCAGGTGCAGATGAGGTTTTTGTCGCCGTAGACGTTGTCGATACGGCCGACCGGTGGCCAGTATTTGTGGTGGCGGGAGGCTTCGTCGGGGTAGGCGGCGGACTCGCGGGTGTAGGGGTGCGGCCAGTCGGCGGCCAGGAGGGAAGCGGCGGTGTGGGGGGCGTTGTGGAGCGGGTTGTCGGTGCGGTCGGATTCGCCGGTTTCGATGGCGCGGATTTCGCCGTGGATGCTGATGAAGGCATCGCCGAGCCGGTCGAGTTCGCGGCGGTTTTCGGATTCGGTGGGCTCAATCAGGAGAGTGCCGGCGATGAAATTGCGCATTGCCATGCAAATTACGACTGATCCGAAAACCCGCCGCAGATCCCAATTCGGAAGGGTGCGAGCCAGACAATCCCAAGCCTGCCTCCAAGCCATTGAGGGGGTGAAATTGGAATAATAACAGTTGGGTTCATGGGGCGTGCCGGGACGCCTCACCTCCGCAAAATCGCTGGACAGCCCCTCTCCCTCGTCCGGGATCTTGCCCGAACTCCGGGCTTGGAATGCCACCCGGGCATGATCCTAGCCGCATGGCTTGGAAATCGGCATCAATGCAAAATTGGGACCTTCTGTCTGGACTGAAAGTGAATCACCACAATTCCAGCACAGTCCGTGGCTTCCCGGAAATACGGGAACAGTGGATGAGTGCTTCTTTTGAGGTCTGCGTAACAAGCTGGATTCCAAATGGTAATACATCTATAGGGAAGTGCGGGATTTACCAGCCGCACTCCTGGCCCCCGGAGGGGGGAATGAATGGAGCCTCATCTTTATTCCGGAATCAGCCCGCCGCAGAATTTGCCCGGGCGGTGCGGCGGAAGGTTGCGGCAGCGCCCGGGGCGGCAGAGTCCCCTGCCGGGTCCCGGTGAATTTCCCGGACTCCTATTCCCTGAGAACCACGATGAAATTGAACAAATCGTCACAAAGCGCACCGCTTGTGATTCAGAGCCTCTTACCTGCGGGGTGAGGCCATCCGGGGCATCTTTTCCCTGGGAAGGGCCTTACGCTGTGTCCTTGGTGCCGTTGCCTGCGCTCCCTGCGGGATCTGTTCAAATTTCCACTTTCCCATTTAGGATGATTACCGGCCGCGGGAGCACGGGGCAGTCCGTGAAGGACGGTTCAGCCAGCAGGAATCCGCTCCCCGGCCCCCCAGATTTCCTGAGTTCCCACGAGCCGCCTCTTTATTCCAAGCAACCGGCGCCATGAATCCTGCCCTAATCCAGTCCAGCTTCGAGGAGCAGAACCCGGGGTCCGGGAACACTTCCGTCTTCTGCGAAGCCCCGGGCCTGCCCCTGCCTGTGCCAGAGAACTATCCGCCGGCTCTGCCGCCGGTGGCTGCGGATGCCGGCACGGCTCAGGCTGGCAATGCTGCGGGGAAGGGGACGGCGCACTCCGAGGAGACTGAATTCTGCCGGGAGCATTTTCCCCAGGAGGGAGAGCCTGCGGTGGCCGGAAGCCGGCGCTATCAAACTTATGGGGAATTCAATCGCGGAGCCATGGGGGTGATTTACAAGGGGTTTGACACCCATCTTGGCCGTGAAGTGGCCCTCAAGTTTCTGCACTCTGAACACCAACACAACCCGGACCTCCGCGCCCAGTTCATCCATGAGGCGCGGATCACCGCCCGCCTGCAGCACCCGGGGGTGGTGCCCGTTTATGAGCTCCATCAAAGCTCCGGGAACGAGTTGTTCTTTACCATGAAGTTTGTGAATGGGAAGACTTTGAGGGAATTGCTGGCCGCACGTTCCTGTCATTTCCATGATCTGCCGCGCTTTTTGAACGTATTCGAGAAGGTCTGCCAGACCATGGCTTACGCTCACGCCTCCGGGGTGATTCACCGCGATCTCAAACCAGCCAATGTCATGGTGGGCAGCTTTGGAGTAGTCAGGGTAATGGATTGGGGGTTGGCCAAAATCATGGAGGATGACCCCTCCGCACCATCGTCACCGGAGACCAGCCAGAGCGGGGGGCGATGCCTTTTACAGCCAACGAAGCCGGATCTCACCGGCACCGGGGAGGCTGAATCGATCGGGAGTCTGGGAAGGGTGATGGGAACGCTGGCCTACATGTCGCCCGAGCAGGCCAGAGGCGAGATTGAGCACCTGGACAAGCGGGCGGATGTCTTTGGGTTGGGAGCCATGTTATGTGAAATCCTGACGGGCGGGCCGCCCTATGCCTGCAAGGACCCCGAGGAACTTTACCACAAAGCAGCCGGGGCGGATCTTGGGGACGCCCTTTCGCGGCTGGACAGTTGCCTGGCGGATCCGCAACTGGTCAGCCTGGCGAAGCATTGTCTCCGCGCCGATCCGGAGGAGCGTCCGGATGAAGCCGGGGCTGTGGCCAAAGCGGTGACGGCGCAGATCGAATCCGATCTGCGGCGGTCGGCCCTTGATCTGTCCCGCTTCTTCGAGCTTTCGCCGGACATGTTCTGTCTCGCCAGCCTGGACGGCTACTTCCAGCGGGTGAACGAAAACTTCACCCGGGTCCTCGGATTTTCCAAAGCTGAACTGGTGGCCCGCCCCTTCCTTGATTTTGTCCATCCGGAAGACCTCCCCCAGACGCTCGCTCAAATTGAAAAACTTGCTCAAGGACTTCCCGTGGTCCGTTTCCGGAACCGTTATCGTGATGTAGGAGGCCATTATCGCTGGTTTGAATGGACCGCCAAATCCATTCCGGAAGAAAACGTTATTTTTGCGATCGCCCGCACGGATGATCCTGACTTCCATCCGTGGCCGGAGCTTTGATCCCGCCGGACGGCAGGGAGGGAGGGGTGCAGTCCAGAAAGCAGGTCCCCTTGAGAGGTGCCCCGGGCGGGTGGGACGGAAATCAGAATTGTCCTGCGATACTGCGGATGAGGGCGTTCATCACTTCGTCGGGGTAAGTGGGCTGGAGATGGTCCGTGACTTCCCTGCTGCGTTCAAAGTCAGCTTCAAAGAGGCGTTGGCGGAGTTGCTGGATGAAGGCGGGGTCACTGCAGCCGATGCTGAATTCGCTGTTCACGTGGAGACTCAGGCGGTCGAAGTTGGCCGAGCCCACGCAAGCCCAGCCGTCGTAGAGGGCCGCTTTCACGTGGGACATCCCCGGCACCAGATAGACGCGGATGCCATGCCGGCGCAGCAGGGGGATGAGGGCCCGGTTGTGGGCCGCCATCAGGGCATTGTCATTGCCCGACGGCAGGATCACCCGCACGTCCACGCCGCGGTGCCTTGCGCGCACCAATTCCGTGATGAACCCGTGGTCACTCAGATAGGCATTCTGCAGCCAGACCGAGCGTTGGCACCGCCGCAGGGCCTCCCGTTGCGCCTGCCAGATTTCATGCCGCCACGCATTGGTGTAGAGCGGACGCACTGGGACCGCATCCTCGGGGACTGCCGCGGTGCGGGCCGCCGCGGCCGGGGAACTCCAGCGTTGGCGGGCGGCCGCGAAGTCCCCTCCCATGCCGTGGCGTGCCCATGTCACGGCAAAATCCTGCTGGATCCAAGGCACGAGGGGACCGCGGACTTCGATCATCAAGTCATGCCAGTCATAACGGTATTCCCGGCCGAAATTCATGCCCCCCAGCCAGGCCCGATCGCCATCCACGGTGATGATTTTGGTGTGCGAGGCAGCGAGGCCAGACATCGGCATACAGCGCACTCCGATTTCCGAACCGCGTCGCAGATAGTTCACCATGTCCTGCGGGGGACTGAAGTCCGCCGGCATGGGGCTGTCAGGAACCGCGGTGGCGGCGGCGAGCGAGGCTGATTCATCCATCAGGATCCGGACGCGGACTCCTTCCTGGGAGCGTTGGCGCAGCAGTTGGGCGAGGCCCACGGCGTAGTCGTCGTTGTCAAAAATATAGAGTTGGATATCCACCTGGCGCCGGGCCTCCTGCACTGCCTGGATGAAGGCGGGAAAAAACTCCTCACCGCCCAATTGGAGCCGGAGCGAAGCGTGGTTGGAGGGAGCCGAGGCGATTTTCGAGAGGGCGGTGTCCCACGCCTGGAGATCCATTTCCGGCCGCTGGGCAAGGGGCGGTGGCGGGGTAGCCGGCAGCTGGGAAAACAGATGGCCCAGGCCGGCGCTGGTGATACTGCCGGCACTGGCGATGAGCCGGGCACCGGAGGAGAAGGGATTTCCCAGGGCCGCGAGCAGGTGGCTGCGCCATACCAGGCTGGTGACCTGACGCACTATGTTATTGCCGGTGGTCAGGGAATTCAGGGGGAGCCCGACGGCGTCCTCCGGTGGCACGGAGAGAAACACCAGGCGGCGGGCTTGCCGGTCCACAAAGGCCAGTTCCGGAAAAGTGCCGGTGAGCACCACGACCGGCCCGTCCCTCCCCGCGAGCCGGTCGAGGGCATCGCCGCGGTCGAGGAAAACTTCATCGGCGAGGGCGCGGGAGGGAACGCGCCTGACGATTTTCAGGCGGGCGGGCCGCTGCGCCAGCGGGGTCAGGCGGCCCTTGCCGTCCACCCGGTGGGCGATCAATTCCCGGCCCCCCGCGAAGATCAGGGATCCTTCGGCCGGATCGGCTGGCGCCAGCCGCAGGGCGAGGGTATCGGCAATCTGGCGCCAGACCGCCGGGCCAAGCACTTTCACGTTTTGGGAGGCGGCCTCCCCTTCCGGGGCAGCCGGGCGCTCCCCGGATTGGAATGTCAGGGCCGCGGTGCCGGAAGTTCCGACCACCGCGGTGGCATAGGCGTCGTATCCCTTCAGGATGAATCTCAGGTCCAGCCGTTGGTGGTCGCTGGAAATCCGGGCCAGCACCGTGCGTTCCACTCCTTGCCTGACCTGACGGGTCTCGGCGGCCCGGTCCCGGTGCGTCAGCCGGCATCCGGCGCCGGCAAGCACGGCCAGCAGCCCGGCGGCCAGCCGGATGAGGCGACGATGGCTGATCAGATGGCCCATGGCACCAGATCCCGTTGCGTCATCAGCAGCGCGAGCGTCGCCGCCGCTGACAAGATGGTCCAGACGATGATCCAGGGATTGCGCAGCAGTTGCTCCGGCTCCAGCCGGGCTCCTATTTCGCTCATGGCATGGCGGAAGTAGGCGATGATCGCCATCACGATGATGGGAAAAACCAGCACGAGATTGTGCAGGGGAGGGTAGGAGGCGATCGCCAGCCCGGCGCCGAAACAGAAGAGGTTGGCATAAGTGATCATGGCGATGATCAGACTGCGCTCGGTGTAGGTGCCGAGGCTTTTGCGGTAGAGTCCACTTTTTTCCTGGCCACCGATGAAGCGGAATTCAGCATAACGTTTTCCGGTCATCAGCAGCCCTCCAAAGCACCACCATGCGAGGACGATGGTCACAGGCGGCCAAGTGCCGGGCCAGGGGGCGAGGGCAAACCACCCGAGCCAGAGGCGGATGGGATTGTTGAAGGATTCCGCAATTACATCCCACCACGCCCGGTCCTTCATCCGGACCGGGGGAATGTTATAAACCACGCCGCTCGCCAGCAGCATCGCGAGGGACAGGGTGTAGCCGGGATTGAAAAAAGCGAGGGAGAGGCCGAATCCTGCGGCGATCAGGGCACATTTGAAGGCCCAGAGCACCGGCACCTTCACCAGTCCGGCGGCGACTCCGCGGTGTTTTTTGGTGGGGTGCAACCGGTCAAAAGGTGCATCCAGGATCTCGTTCAGGATATAATTGGCGGAAGCGATCAGACACGCCGGCACGAGGGAAAAGGCAGCCCAGGCCAGCGTTGGCGTGCCCTGCCAGAGTCCCGGCAGCAGCACCACGGCCACGACATGCCCGAAGAGGATGAAGATATTTTTCAACCAATGGTCAGGACGGGCAATTTTAAGATATTCGAGCACCGGGTGGGGAAGGGTAAACGTAGCCGCCATCATGCCCGCCGGTCCGGCGCTGTCATGCGGAAAAGTGCGTGGGACGCGGGGGTGCGGACTGCTTCCACCGGAAGTCTCTGATGGAGGGGCTCGGATGCCAGGATTCCGATTGATGTCAGGGCAGGTCCTGTGATTAGGTGGCCCCATGCTGAGCGATCCTATTGCTGAACCGGTGCCGTCGGTTGCGGCCCATCCATTGGTGGCACTGGTGGGAGTGACCAAGTCCTATGGCAGCAAAACCGCTCTGCGGGAGGTGTCGCTGACCATTCCCGCCGGTCAGATCTGCGGCTTGCTGGGGCCCAACGGGGCGGGGAAGACGACCTTGTTCCGGCTGCTGATGGGGATTTTAAAGGCAACCGAGGGCACCCTGCGGGTGGATGGGCTGGATGCCTTTGAGGACCGTGTGGCGGTGAAGCGTCTGGTGGGCTTTTTGCCGGACGAGCCGGTGTTTCATTCTTATTTGTCAGGGCGCGAGGTGCTTGAACTCAGTGGCGGGTTGCATGGACTGACCATCCGGGAGATTACGGAACGCGTGACGCCGCTGATCAAACGGCTGGGGATGACGGATGCGATGAACCTTTTTGCCGAGGATTACTCGCGTGGCATGAAAAAGAAGCTGGGAATCATGCTGGCCCTGCTGCATCAGCCGAAGCTGCTCATCCTGGACGAGCCCACCAACGGGTTGGACGTGGAGTCCACGCGGCTGTTCTATGATCTGATGCATGAGCAGTCGCAAAGCGGCACCACGATCGTCTTTTCCACGCATTTGATGGATCATGTGACGAAGCTCTGCACGCATGCGGCTATATTGAAGGACGGCAGAATTGTGGCCTCCGGGAAGATCGTGGACCTCTGTGCGGGGCCGGAAGGGCTGCGGCCGTTGGAGGAGGTCTTTGTGGAGTTGACCAGCATGGACAACATGGACCCGCCAACGCCCCTGCTTTCAGTAAACCGGACCGTGGAAGGCTATCCTACAGACTGAGACATGATTCCCCACCCAAGTCCCAGTACAGGGTTTTTCAAAACGGTGGGTCTGCTGTTTGCCACAGCGCGCCGGCGCGGGCAGGCCAGGAAGTCTCGTCAGCGTCAGCTCTGGCAGCAAAAAACCAAAGGGCAGGGCACAGACTGGGGCGTGTTTGGCAGCTTGCTGTCGTTGTTTGTCATGTGCCTGCTGCATGGGCTTTTTGCCTTTGGGATGAAGGGCATGGTGGCAAAAGCCCAGGTGGTGGAATTGGAACGCGGCGGCAGGATGGTGCTCCGGGATTACGATTTGAGCCGGCTGCAGCGGTTGGAGCAGGAGGTGGCCGGGGAGTCGGCGAAGATTGCCCGGATCGAGTCTGAAATTGCCGCCTTCGACAAGGCCGGAGTGGACGCTACGGGTCCGATCGATGAGACGCATCAGCAAGCCCTCCGCCAGCAACTTGAGTCCAGTAAAACCCAGGTATTGTCTGCTCAGGAAACCGCGGGGAACCGCCTCGCCGAATGGCCGGAATCTGCAGCCCGGTCCTACGTCCGTGAATATGGAGGAACCCTGGAATCTGCCGTAATCCTGCTTGAAGCGCAGTTGAAGAGCCAGGGAAGCGCGGGCTTTGCGGTGGTGGATGACCAGTGGATCGCCCAGCGCCAGGTTTCCAAAGCGGGAACGATGTCTCTGATCATGGTGCTGCTGATGCTGGTCTGGTGGTTTGTGATGATTGCTTGTCAGGGGGAGGGCATGGATTTGGATTTTCAACGCCGGCGGCATCCCATGTGGGAATGGCTGCTGGCTCATCCGGTGCATCCGGGAGCGGTGTTTCTTGCGGAAATGATGGCGCCTCTGGTGGCCAATCCCATGTATCTCATGGCCCCATTTTTCTGGGCCGTGCTGTTTGGGAGTTTGCATGGATTGACGGTGGGGCTCCTCGCCATGGCGTTGATCGGCGTTCCGGTGACCATGGCTCTCGCTTGTGTCGGAAAAGCCCTGGAAGTCGGCGCGATGCTGCGGCTTTCCATGCGTTCCCGGGGCGCGGTGCTGGGCATTATCAGTTGGCTGGGTTATGTTTCCATGGTCACAGCCTTTATCCTGCCGCAGATGGACCGGATGGGGCTTGGGCTGGTGCGGTTTCTTGAGCCCTTGTCGGCGCTGGGATCATTTCAGTGGGTGCGGTGCTTGCTGGGCTTTGACCTGGCAGGGAATCCTTCCCTGAATCATGCCCTGGCGGTCTATTGGCCGGTGGCCGGGATCCTCTGTGCGGGAGCGGTCACCTTCAGCGTGTGGGCGACAAAAAAAGGCCTCGCGGGTGGCTTTGGCAATGCTCCGGTGCCGGCCGGGACGGTGCTGGAGATGGGGGTTTCCACGTTGGGAGGCGACCCGTTATTCCGGAAGGAACTGCTCTGGTTCAAACGGGACCGGGGGGCGGTGATACAGGTTATTCTGGTCCCGGTCAGCCTGGCTGCTTTCCAATTGTTCAACTTCCGGATGGCGCTGGATCATGTCCTGGATGCCTGGCACTGGATGTGTGGGGCGGCCGTGTTGTTCGGGACCTATTTCCTCTTCATTCTCGGGCCGCGTTCCCTGGTTTCCGAAGGTGCGGCGCTGTGGATTGCATGGACGTGGCCGCGGGGGATGGAGGAGTTATTGAAAGCGAAGGCCAGGCTGTGGTCGATGTTGGCATCGGGGGTGGTTTTTCTGGTGCTGCTGATCGCGGGAGTGCTCTTCCCGGCCGATTGGTGGCGGGTGGCCCTGGTCGGACTGGGATGGTTTTTGTTCAGCCACAGTCTGGCTCAAAAAGCAGTCACCCTGGTCAACAAACCCAGCGATTCCGGGGAGCCGGAACCCGTCCCGCGCGGGCGGCAGTGGGCAGCGTCTTTGGGGACGTTCAGCTTTGCGATCGGCGTGCTGACCCAGCAGTGGTCGCTGGCGGTGGTGGGCGTGGTGTTCTCCTGGATCACCGCGGCGGCGATGTGGCAGAACTTCCGGGCGAGGCTGCCTTTCCTTTATGATCCATGGTCGGAAAAATTGCCGCCCCCACCGACGCTGATGCATGCGATGGTCGCCATCAGCGCCATGTTGGAGGTCATGTCCCTCGTGATCGGCCTGCTGGTCCTGGGAACGGGACCCGGCAATCTGGAGGCAGGGCGGTCCATCGGGTATGCCGTGACAGCTCTGATTACATGCATCTGCATGAGCAATTGGCTGAGCGAAAGAGGGGTGAAGTCCAAAAGTGTCTGGACGTGGCATCGCCCGGACCCCGGTCTTCCCTCTTATCTGCTGATGCTCGGGGCGGGTGTTTTGATTGGACTGGCCTTGGCTGGTGTGGCGGCGCTCTACATCAAGGCCTTGATGCACTTTCCGGATTTGGCCGCTCCTATCATAGCGGCGGAGGAACATTTGTTGCAGCATCCCCTTCAGAGGTGGTGGCTGGGGTTTACGGCGGTGATCTGTGCTCCGTTGGCGGAGGAGTATTTGTTCCGTGGCCTGCTCTACCGGGCTCTTGACCGGGAGTGGGGTGGCTGGCGGGCGGTGCTGGCCAGCGCCGGTTTTTTTGCCATCTATCATCCAGTGACGTCATGGCTTCCGGTGGCGGCGGTAGGGGTGGCCTGCGCGCTGCTTTTCAAGCATAGCCGGAGACTTTGGCCGGCGGTGTTGTTGCATACGGCTTATAATGCCGCGGTGGTTTTTTGGGCGTGAGTTCCAAGTTCAGCCGCGCCGGGCTTCGAGGATTTTTTGGAAGGAACGGGTCCGGATTTCTTCAAGGGTGAGGCCGGTGGCGAGGGCTTCGGCTTCCGTGATCGCCCCGCACGCGATGCCGCGGAGGAAGAAGTTGAGCAGACCCTGGCCGGTGGCGGCGTCGTCGAAGACATCGCCAAAGAGGGAAGCCTGGGCGGCTTTTTCCACAAAGGTTTTCAGGCGGCCGGTGGCAGCGGGCAGGGCGGAGAGGAAGAAGCTGTAAACAGCGGCGTAACGGGGAATGAATTGGGCGGGGTGGAGGTCCCAGCCTTCGTAGAGGCCTTGGCGGAGGGAGTGCAGATTGTCGTCGAAGGCCATTTTCCAGGCACCGTGGACTGCGGCCTGGTTTTCGGCTATTTGCTCCGGGGCGAGCGCCTCGCCGCGATGCGGGCCGACCGGAAGGATGTTGGTGGCGCCGTCGGAAAGATGGACCCCGGTGCCGGCCAGAGCGGTGGTCATGACGGTGCGGGCAAAGTCGCAGGCGGGGTGCCCCATGGCCTGCCAGGCGGCAGTGATGCCGTAGCTGGCGGTGTAATCGTAAACGCCGAAGTGGACGCTCCCGCAGCGGCCCTGCGCGGCGGCGATGAAGGACTGGAGCGGGCAGATGCCGTCGCGGTCGAGGATGGACTGCGGGGTTTCCACCATGAGTTCGAGGCGCAGGGTGCCGTTCGGCAGACGGAGGTGGGCTTCAAGGAGATCGCAGACACTCTCGGCTGCGGCGACGTGGGCCGCCAGCTGGATCTTGGGCAGGGTGATGACGAAGTTGTCAGGGAGACGGTTGCCGGTGAGGCCCAGCAGGGTGGTCAGAAAGAGGTCCATGGTCCTGATGCTGCGGACACGGGTGTCTTCGTTGAAGGGCTTGATGCGGAGGCCGAGGAATGGGGGCAGGGTACCCGCCGCGAGGCCGGCCGCGACCTCATGGGCGCTGCTGATGGCGTGGGCGTCTTCTTCGGCATCGGGCCGGGAGCCATAGCCGTCTTCGAAATCGAGCCGGAAGTCCTCCACGGGTTCGTGTTCCAGCTTGGCGGTGATGCGGCTGTGGACGCCGGTGGCGAATGAAGGGCTCCAGGCTGCTCCCAGCGCATTTGCCAGAGCGGCTCCGTCGGGGGCATATTGCGTCAGGGTTTTGCGGGAAACGGCCCCGAGCCGGCGGGTGGTGTCAGCCTTGAAAAGATGGGCGCCGCCATACACCACATGGACCGGTTGGCGGCGGTGGGATTCGCCGGGATAACGCTTCAGGAAGTCGCGGTTGGCGGCGCTGAGCCGGTCGATCACCTGGGACAGTTCGGCGGAAGTGAGGCTGGGCGCAGGGTTCATGCGGGGGAGCGGTTGATGTCCTTGTAGTAGATGTAGCGGGCGGGGCCGGGGCCGGCGGCGATGAACCACTGCGGGCAGTAAGGGGCGATCCACAAGGCATCACCGGCCGTGACCGGATGCCAGTCGTCGCCCAGGCGGTAGACGCCGCCGCCTTCAAGGAATAACATGCCGTGTTCCATGACATGGGTTTCCACAAAAGGCAGGGTGGCACCGGGGTCGTAGGTGAAGAGATTCACCGCCATGTCCGCGGAGGGATGGTCCGGCAGGAGGGTCTGGAGACGGGCGTGAGGGTCGCCGAGGAAAGGCACGGCGCGGATTGCGTCAGGATGGCCGGTCAGACGAAGTCCGGGCGGATGGCCGTCGAGGGGTTCGTAGGTTTTGCGGAAAACGAGCAGGGAGGTGCCGGGGGAGGTGGCGTCGAAGCTGAAGGCTTGATCCGGGGGAATCCAGGCATAGCTGCCGGTGGAGAGGGCTTGCCCATCCAGGCGGCCGGAACCGGAAACCAGATAGAGGAACCACTCGTCGGGGCCGGTCTGCACGTTGCCTTGGCCGCCCGGTTCCAGTTTCAGCAACAACTGGCAGATGCCGGCTCCCATGGCAGCGGAGAGGATGACGTGGGCGGTGGTGCCGGCCCAGCCGGGCAGGGCGCTGGGGACCAGGCCGTCCGGGGTGATCAACGCGTAGCGGGGCCGGATGACGTTCCGGGTGAGGCCGAGTTTGGGATACATGTCAGGAAAGGCCGGCCGTTGAGCGGCGGCAGATGTTCCTGAGCATAGAGGATGCCGGGAGCGGATGCAAGATGTGCGGATGGGGCGCTCCAGCCCGGCCGGATGCGTTCAGGCTTCAGGGCCTGACTTGTTTCCGGATCCGGAGGTGGCCTTGGGAAAGACCATTGAGCCGATGATGGAGGCCAGGAGCACGATGATGGTGAAGGCGAGGGAGAACTCGTTGCCAATCTTGTAGTCGGTGTGGCCCAGCAGCATTTTCACGCCGACGAAGGCCAGGATGAGACCGAGGCCGGGTTTCAGATAGTGGAACTTGTCGATCACTCCGCTGAGGACGAAGTAGAGCGAGCGCAGGCCCATGATGGCGAAGACATTGGAGGTGAAGATGATGAACTGATCCTGGGTGATACCGAAGACGGCCGGGATGCTGTCGACGGCGAAGATGAGGTCGCTGATTTCAATGCAGATGAGGACGATGAACAGCGGCGTGAACAAGCGTTTGCCATTTTCCTTCACTAGAAACCGGTCGCCCACCCAGGTGGGAGTGAGGGGAAGGACGCGGCGGGCATAACGCACCACGGGATTGTCGGAAGGATCTTCCTCCTCATCGGATCTGCTCCAGAGCATTTTGACGCCGGTGTAGAGGAGGAAGGCTCCGAAGATATAGAGGATCCAGTGGAATTGATTGATCAACTGCACACCGATGCCAATCAGGATGAAGCGCATCACCAGGGCGCTGAGCACGCCCCAGATCAGGACCTTGTGCTGGTATTGCGGGGGGACGCCGAAGTTCCGGAAAATGAGGGCAAAGATGAAAACATTGTCCGCGCTGAGGGACAATTCGATGAGATAACCGTTGAAAAATTCGAGGCCTTTGGTCTGGCCCTGGGAGTTCCAGATCCAGATGCCGAAGCAGGTCGCGAGGGTGGCCCACACGCCGGTCCAAGTCAGGGCCTCGCGAAAGGAAACGGTGTGCGACTTGCGGGTGAAGATGCCGAGATCGATGGCAATCATGCCGAGCACAACGACGGCAAAAACGATCCAGAAGATGGGGGAAACAGGCATGGTGGTGGGGAAAGAGGGTGATGCACCGCCATGAGGCCTGGTGCCACCTGAAATTTCACTTTTCCTGCCCCGTCAGGGGAAGTCAGTCCTGTTTGAGCCACTGCACGGCATCAATGATGACATGGCCATCGGTGCCGGCGTTGGAGATTTGCACGGTATTGGCCCCGGCCTTCAGATTCCAGGTGCCGAGGGGATGCAGCAGGCCCTTCACGGATGGGGCGAGGCGCTGGTTGACGACGACCTTCACGGGACCGGAAGCCGTTCCGACGGTGACGGGCACATTGGAGGCCCGGTTGGGGAGTGCGGTGTAGGCGAAGCGGACCGTGTATTTGCCATCGGCCGGCAGGGTCGCGGTGAAGACGGCGCTCTGCTGGCCTTTGGCCTGATTGTCGTCGTGGGCGTAGTCTTCGCCGTGGAAGGGGTGGGCGGCCTGGCTGAGGGATTCGAAACCGGACAAAACGGCGGCCTTCTGGTCCACCACGATGCCATCCAGTTGGAGGGGAGGCGGCAGATTGGCGGAGGCCGGGCGGGCGGGCGGGATAAAATCGAGCACCTGCCGGTCGGCGAGCAGTTGGATTTTCAGCTTCGCATAGTCGATGCCCTGCACCGTGGTTTTTTGCTGGATGGCGTGCACCGCCGCCGTGGCCGCGCTCTGGCCGAGCACCATGAAGACGGGTTCCATACGGATGCTGCCGAAGGCGATGTGGGAGGAACTGAGGACCAGCGGGGCCAGCAGATTGGTGCATTCGGCGGCCCGGGGACGGATGGTGCGGTAGCTGATCGGATAGGGTTTGCTGCTGACTTGGATGTCCCCCTCGTTGCGCACTTTGCCGTCGGCGGTGAGGTGCCGGCGGACATTGTGGGAATCCATGTTGTAGGCCCCCATGCCGACGGAATCTTCGACCACTTCCTGGCGCAGGCAGTTCTTTTCCGTCATCACATAATCACTGATCATGCGGCGGACTTCGCGGACATAGAGCTGGCGGGGCCAGTTTTGGTTGTCCGTAAATTCATCGGCGGCGAGGCCGAGGCGTTGGAACTCGGCCCGGACTTTTTCCGGGACCCGCGGATTGTTGGCCAAGGTCCACATCAGGCCCTGGGTGTAATCCCGGTGCTCCTGGATGATCCGCTCCCGGGTGGCGTAGTCACCCTCCGGATAACCGTAGTTCATGCCGATGTTGTCGGTGCTGAAGGCGAAATTGTTATTGGTGTCCGTCTTGCGGTTGGGCATGAAAATGGGATTCCATGGCACCCGGTGGTCGCCGGCCTCGAAGTTGCGCAGGAGCAGTTCGAAGGACATCGGATCATAGTTGGCGGGCTTCGGCCAGGGGACGCGGTTGGCAGGGACGTCGGTGGTGGTCAGGCGGAAATTGTAGGCCTGGAGACGATGGTCGCCGCTGCCGTCCGGTCCGGCGGGGTCCGTCTGAATGCCGGGCAGGACCCCGCTTTTGGGATCGCCGGGAACGATCCAGGGATCAACGTCCTTGATGAACTGGTGTTTCGTGGCGCGGGCCGTCTGGACGCCATTCAGAGTTTCTTTATAGACGCTGTTGGCTTCGCGTCCTACATGATAGGAGACGCCGGCTTTGGCCATCAGATCGCCCTCATAAGTGGCGTCGATGAACATGGCACCGGCGAAGCGGGCTCCGCTTTCCATCACGATCTCCGTGATTCTGGCACCGTCCTTCCGGACTCCGTTTTTCAAATCCAGCCGCTCCCCCGTGATCACGGGGACCCCGGCTTCCTGGATCATGCCGGAGAACGTTTTAGTGGCCACGCCGGGCTCGAACGTCCATTGCGTGTCCTCTCGGTTGTCCTTGGGACGGGTGCTGTGAACCCAGACCTGCTCCTGTTGGTAGTATTTTTTGATGCGCTGGTAGAACTCACGGGACATGCCGCCAATGGCACCCTTGTTGCCGATGTCGGTCGCTCCGAGCCCCCCGGTGGTCAGGCCGCCGAGGTGGCGGGTGGGCTCGATCAGGATAACGCTGTGTCCGAGGCGTTTGGCCTGGATGGCAGCGGTGATGCCGCCAGAAGTGCCGCCATAAACGATGAGATCCGCCCTTTGGGGTTCCGCCGCCGGGGAGAACGCAGCCAGGGAAAAGGTGAGGGCAGCAGGCAGGAAGGGTGATTTCATGGGACAGGGCGGGGAAGAGATGGATTCGGGCGGTGGCGGCGACTATGCCCGCTGAGTTACGGAACAGGAAACACATTCTTGCCGGAAGTGTGCTCCTCGTGAACAGTGCCGGCAATGAGCACGCCCCCTCCGGTTCCGTCCGACATGCCCGAACCTCCGCCGATTCCCGGAGCGATCCCTCCGGTGCCCCCGCCGATTCCGGAGCAACCCTATCCGCCCATCCCGCCTATCCCTTTGGTCAAGCCCCCGGCAGGGCCGCCGCCTGTTCCCGCGCCGCGTGACCCTGGCACCCGCGGGCTGCTGTATGGTTGTCTCGGACTGCTGGCAGTGGCTGGCATCCTGATCGCATTCGGCAGCATCTGGGTCTTCAAAAAGGCCAAGGACATTGCCGGGAATCCCGAGCAGTTCATTGCTGAAATGGCAGTGAAGGCGAATCCGGACCTGGAACTGGTCAGTGTGGACAAGGCTGCGCAGGAAGTGGTGATCAAAAACAAGCAGTCCGGGGAATTGACCACGTTTTCCTTCGAGGAAGTGAAGCAGGGTATGATCACTGTGAAAACCTCCGATGGCAGCAGCGCCGAAATTGGGCCAGGGGGCATCCGGCTCGAAGACAAGGACGGCGAGCAGGCCGAATGGGGAAGTGGCGCTGCGGTGCCGCTGCCGGCCTGGGTGCCGGCTTATCCGGGCCCGCACCGGGTCCTGATGTCCTCCCATCGGCTCAAGGGGAGGGACGAACTCGGCCAGCATTCCTTCACCACTCCCGATCCCATTGATGCTGCCACTGCCATCTATCTGAAAGTGCTGGAAGCCGCGGAATTCGAGGTGGCTCAGGAATCGACTTCCACCAATGGCCGCAAAGTGGTGTCGCTGGAAGCCACGACCGTGCTGGAAGGGGGAGGCAGTCAGCGCATTGCCATCCGGCTGCTGGGACAGGGGACGGCGGCCACCACGGTGACCCTCGATTATTCCCAGGAGGCGGCGGCCGGGGACGAACCCGTTGAAAAGTAGGCGCCGCTTCCGGTTCAGGGCTCACTTGGGCCACAGCCAGGCCAGGTAACCCGCATAGACAACCAGCAGGGCGGCACCCTCCCAGCGCCGGATGCGGAATCCCGTCCAGGCAAGCAGCAGCAGAAGCACCGCGGTGCCGATCATGACGTAAAAATCCACCGTGGAAATACCCGGGGCATGGATCGGCTTCACGAGGCCGGCCACCCCGGCGATGCCCAGAATGTTGAAAATGTTGGATCCGATGATGTTGCCCACCGCGATGTCAGCCTGTTTGCGGCAGGCGGCGAGGAGCGAAGACGCCAATTCCGGCAGGCTGGTGCCGATACTGACGATGGTCAGCCCGATCAAAGCCTCGCTGACCCCCCACAACCGGGCCAGATCCGACGCCCCAATCACAAAGGCCCGGGATCCAGCCACGAGGACGGCGAGTCCTCCGAAAATCAGCAGAGCGATCCGGCCCGGCGACAAAATCAGCCCTTCGGCCAAGCTGCTTACTTGCTCATGGTATTCCTTTTCGACCACCTTGGTTGCGGTTCTTTTCGCCAGACGGATATTCACCCAAGTGTAAATCACCGCGAGGGCCACCAGAACTCCCCCCTCCCAACGCTCAATCCGGAAATCGCGGAACATCCAGAAAAACAACAAGCTGACCCCGATCATCACAGGAGTATCGAGCTTCAGCAGCTGGAACTCCATTTTAAGCGGGATGATCAGAGCCGTCAGACCGAGGATGAGGGCGATGTTCAGAATATTGGAGCCCACTACGTTCCCAATCGCCAGATCCCCCTCGCCATTCAAGCTGGCGACCACACTCACCACCATTTCCGGACTGCTGGTCCCATAAGCCACCACCGTCAGACCCACCAGTAGCGGGGGCAGACCCAGCCGCAGGGCCATCGCGGTGCTTCCCTTCACCAGCCATTCCGCCCCGAAATAGAGCGCCACAAAGCCCGCCAAAATCAAACACGCACTTATCATAAGTCTGCGGACTACGCACAGATCCTGAAAATTGGCGGCTACAAAATGCAGCCGGTTTTCCAGCGCCTGTGTGGAAAGGAATGTTTCCCTGCCGGTCCGTCCAATGTCCGTCTGTCCGTGGTTTGGACAAACAAAAGGGTGCCTCCTTGCCGGGAGGCACCCTCTGCGTTTTTATCCTTCCGGGATCAGGCGATCCGGACTTCGATTTCCTTGGGGACCACGGTTTCGCGTTTCGGCACGGAGATGGTGAGCACCCCATTTTTGAATTCCGCGCTGACCCGTTCACCATCGGCGTCCTTCGGCAGACTGAAGCGGCGCTGGAAGGCTCCGAAGCGGCGCTCGCTGAGGTGGGCCTGGCTGCCTTCCGCCAACGGTATGGCGGGACGTTCCCCGCTGAGGGTCAGGACGCCTTCGCGGACCACGACTTTGACTTCGTTGCCGCTCACGCCGGGAACTTCGGCGCTGAGTTGATACTGATTTTCAGTTTCGATCACATCCACGGGAGGCACCCAGCCTTGGGGGGCTGCGGAGGATCGATCGCCGAAAAGGGCGTCGGCCAGCGTGAAGAGACGGTTGGCGGAAACGCCATAAGGACGGGCAGGATAATTAATGTTCATGGTGTTTTGGTTGGTTGGGTAGTTCAGAGTTCGATCTTTTTTGGATCGCGGGTCCCAATGTTGCGTAAGTCGTGCCAAATCAACGTGATGCGGTGTAGGTAGTTGATTGTGAATTAGTTGTGTTGATCCATGCGGGTGGTTTCAGGTAAATGATTCCATGGAAATGGGACAATGTGACGCGATCCCGGATTGTTTGAAGATTCGCCAACTGCGCCATAATGCCCCTATACTGCGGTTTTCTCAAACGGAGGCAGGAGAGGAGGACCGCCCACATTTCCCCATCGCTCCATCGGTGATTTCCTTAGTGGGAAGAATTTGCACCCCAAGCCCATCTTCGATTAGGTTGCTGGCGATATAATCTTTTTCCATGAAATTCCGGCTTTTGCTTACCCCGCTGCTCCTTCTCAGTGCCCTTCAACCGCTGAGGGCGGCCGATGCCGTGAGTGAAAAAATCGACCGGTTCGTGGAGGACGGGTATCAGAAACATAAAATCACGCCGAATCCGCCGGCCTCCGATGAGGTCATCGTGCGGCGCCTTTATCTGGACATCATTGGCCGCATTCCCACCCAGGATGAAGTCCGCGCTTTCCATGAGTCGGCGGATCCAGCCAAACGCAGCCGGCTGATTGACCAGCTCCTCGCCTCCGACGGTTACGTCAGCCATTGGTATAACTGGTGGAGCGACATCCTCCGCGTCCAGACCGGGGGCCGCGATGAGTCGGGGACGGCTTATGCCGAGTGGATCAAGAAATCGCTCAAGGCCAATGTGCCTTACGATCAGTTTGTGAAGGAGATGATCACAGCGAAAGGCTTCGTCTGGGACAATGGAGCCGTGGGGTATTATGTGCGGGACGCCGGCATGCCGCTCGATAACATGTCCAATACGGCACAGATATTTCTGGGCACCCGGTTGGTCTGCGCCCAGTGCCACAATCATCCTTTCGACAAGTGGACCCAGAAGGATTACTACCAGATGGCGGCCTACACTTACGGGGTGGATGCGGAGATCAATCCACGTTCGGTTTACCGCCGGCTGGCCGAGCAGGAAATGAAAGCGGGACGCCGCCTTGAGCAGGACGAACAGCGGTCCATGAACCGCCTGATTGATGATATTCTGGAGCCCCTGAAATATGGGGTGCAGGAAACGGAACGGGGCATCAAACTGCCGGGCGACTACAAGTATGATGACGCCAAGCCGGGGGAATATGTGAAGGCAAAAACCATTTTCGGCGACAAAGCCAGTGCCAGCCGTGACCCGCGGGGCCACTATGCCGAATGGCTGACCAGCTCCGAGAATCCCCGTTTTTCGATGGTCATTGCCAACCGGCTCTGGAAGCGGGCCATGGGAATGGGCCTGATTGAGCCCGTGGACGATTACAAGGATGAGACCTCGGCTTCCAATCCGATGCTGATGAAGTTCCTTGCCGACCAGATGGTGCAGATGAAATTCGACACCAAGCGGATGCTCCGCACCATCTACAACAGCCGGACCTGGCAGCGCGAAGCCACCCGTTCCGAAGTGCCGGAGGACCAACCCTATTATTTCCAGGGCCCTCTGCTGCGCCGCATGACGGCCGAGCAAATCTGGGACAGCCTGTGTGCCCTGACGATTCCCAATCCGGACCAGCGCATCCGTGGCGAAGGCTACCGCAACCGCCTCGACGGCATGAAGAACGAGGCGGAACAGCTCAAGGCCTGCTCACCCCAATCGATTGTCGCCATTGCCCGGAAGTACGCCGAAGTGGATATGGAGCTGGAAAAGAAAATCCGCCTCGCCCGGGGGCGGCTCACCTCCGCCCGTGAGGAAGGCGAGAATGAGGACACCAAGGCGGCCCAGCAGGCCCTCAATGTTCTGAACGAGGAACGCGACAACCTCGCCCTCAAGGCCCGCGCTGAATTGATTGCCAATGAGTCCGGCAAAACGAAGTCAGGTTTTGTTTCCAATCTCAAACCCGTCGTGGCGACCAAACCGGCCATGATGGATGACAGGACAAAAACCGGGGAAACGATGACCGCCGCGGCTGACCAGTGGAAGGGATATGGCGATGAATTCTTCCGCGCTTCGGAATTGTCC
The DNA here is from genome assembly GCA_040387795.1 of Verrucomicrobiota bacterium. Taxonomy (GTDB): domain Bacteria; phylum Verrucomicrobiota; class Verrucomicrobiia; order Verrucomicrobiales; family V1-33; genus CAIZWU01. Next base: position 104,671 of record JAZKDC010000023.1, on the reverse strand, counting down.
TCGCCCGCACCCAACGGGCATTTCCTGCGCGAGTTTGGGCAGAGCAACCGGGAGGTGATCGAGAACAGTTCCTATGAGGCTTCGGTCAGTCAGGCTTTGAACCTGATGAACAGCCCCCTGTTCAGCAAACTCACCCAGGAAAACACCATCCTGATGCAGCGGTTCCGCGGCGCCAAGGACGACGAAGGCCGGGCCAACGCCATCTGGCAAAGCCTGTTCGGCCGCCTGCCTACTGCCACTGAACGCGCCATCGCCGCTGAAACCGTAGCCGAAAAGAAACAGGACGGATGGCAGGACATCATCTGGGCTCTGCTCAACAGCCGCGAATTTGTCTTTGTTCAATAGCCATGGGGCTGCCGATCCATCTCAAATCAAAACCATCCTCAAACCAACTCCATGAACGACTCCTTCCTCCGCCACACTGACGAACACAGCCGCCGCCGTTTCCTCTCCTACGCCAGCAAAACCCTGCTGGGAGTGAGCATTCTCCCCACCATGGCTCCGCTGGGAGCCTTTGCTGCGCCGGTCAAGAAGGACGCGGTGGCCAGTGCGGCTCCGGCCACCCCGGGCCGCAAACCCACCGCGCGGAATATCATTTACCTCTATATGGCGGGTGGGATGACCCACGTCGACACCTTCGACCCCAAGCCCGGTGCAGGAGAAAAAGTGGCCGGTCCGGTCAAAGCCATCGAGACTGCGGCCGATGGTGTCCAGATTTCCGAATACTTCCCGATGCTGGCCAAACAAATGGACAAGGTCGCCATCCTGCGAGGCCTCTCCACCACCCAGGGCGCGCATGATGAGGGAAATTATTTCATGCACAGCAGCTACACCATGCGCGGCACCATCCAGCATCCCGGCATCGGCGCGTGGCTCCAGCGGATGGAGGGGAAAACCAACCGGACCCTGCCGGGCAGTGTCTGCATCGGAGGCGGTTCCGTGGGCGGCGGGGCCGGGTTCATGGAAAGCAAATTTGCCCCGCTTTACGTGGGCAGCCCCACCTCGGGTGTGCCGAATAGCAAAAGCAACGTCAGCACCGGCGAGTTCGAGGACCGTCTCATGTTGTCCAACAAGTTTGATCAGGCCTTCCATGAGCGCTACGACCAGAAAAAAGTGCGCGCCTACAGCGATATGTATGACGACGCGGTGCGCCTGATGAAGAGCGAGGATTTGAAGGCTTTTGACCTCAGTGGTGAATCCGCCGAGGTTCGCGCCGAGTATGGCGACAACGGATTTGGCCAGGGCTGTCTGCTGGCCCGGCGGTTGGTTGAAAATGATGTGCGCCATGTCGAAGTCACCCTCGGGGGCTGGGACACCCACAACAATAATTTCCAAGCCGTGGAACGCCTCGCCGGCACCCTCGACAAAGCACTGGGAGCCCTGCTCAAGGATCTCGAACGGCGCGGCATGCTGGAAGAGACCATGGTGGTCCTCTGTACCGAGTTCGGCCGCACGCCCTACATCAACGAAAACGACGGCCGGGATCACTACCCGAAAGCCTTCAGCGCCCTCATGGCAGGTGGTGGCATTAAGGGTGGCACCGTTCATGGCCAGACCAACGAAATGGGCACGGAAGTTGTGGAAGGCAAAACCGCGGTTCCGGATTTCAACGCCACCATCGCCTACGGCCTGGGTCTGCCACTCGATCAGGTCATCTACAGCCCGTCGAAGCGGCCATTCACCATCGCTGACAAAGGCCAGCCCATCGTTTCCCTCTTCGGCTAGTCCGGGAGGGGAGGGCCGGGACCCCCGGGTTGGGCTTTCATGACTTCTGATGGCCGGCCCCGGGGCCGGTTCCGGCCGGATCTGTTCCTATCACTTGCCAAGGTGCTCAAAGACGCGTAGCCGGAAGCAAACCGGTTCCCGTTTCCCCCTATGCTGGATTCCCTCCTGCAATTCCTTGAATTTCTTCCGGCTGGACTGCTTTTTGCCGCAGTTTGTCTGGAAGGGTTTGTGCTTTCCCGGCGTGACCGCGATAGCGAACCGGCCGTGCTCTGGCTGCTGTGCTGTGCGGCGGTTGCGGCCGCGCTGGTGAGTGTTCTCGGCTTCACGCTCTATTTTACCGGGATCGATCCGGGGGGGCTGAAGACGGGGCTTTGGTCCGGCATTCTGGCAGCTGCCGCCAGTGTGGCGTGGATGTTCAAACGCGTGGCCCGCAACCGGTCCTTCCTGCTCCTCCGCGAGCGGTTTTATGACACCTCCAACGCCAACCGGCCTCCCTGCCGCAAGCCTTGGCAGGCCTTTCTCATCCTCGGCTACCGGGCCACGCTCGCCGCGGCCCTGATCAGTAGGGTGCTGGCCATGTGGCAAAGTGGGACCACGGTCCCGCGGGATCAAGGAGATCATCCCGCCACCGCCGGAGCTTCCAGTGCGGCAGCCGCCCCGGTCGCAGCTGCCGTCCCGGTTGGGCCGGTGGTTCCGGTTGAGGAATTGGTATCGCCCGCCCCCCCGGCGCCAGCTCCCGGAGCGCCGCTCATGGTGGATCCAACCCGGTCTGAAATTCCTTCCGCAGATGCCTCCGCAGTGGCTGCCCTGGCCACTTCCGCCGCCCTGACCACCGGCGCTTCCGCCACCACTCCAGCCGGAGAGGCCGATCCCGCGGTCCCCGTCGTGGCGGTCGTTCCCGAGCTTCCCAGCCGCCCCGTTTCCAAGAACAGCCTGTATTTTTCCAAAATCCGCCCCATTTTTGCCAAGTCCTGCATTTCCTGCCATGGTCCCAAAAAACAAAAAGGCGACCTGCGTCTGGATACCCCTGATTTCATCCGCGCGGGCGTGAATGGCAAGCCGGTCATCGTTCCGGGAGTCCCGGACAAAAGCCGGGTCTATCACGTCACCGGCCTCCCCCAGGACGATACGGATTTCATGCCGCCCAAAGGCAACCCCCTCAATACCAGCGAGCGCGCGGTGCTTGCGGAATGGATTAAAACCGGGGCTGACCTTGGCGACGGGGTTTCCATTCCGGCCGGGCACGACGGGATTTTCCTCGTCGATACCCTTGCGGCAAACCTCAGTGCCCCCGATCCCGCCATTATTGAAGACCTGAAAAAAGACCATGTCGTCATCCGCGCCCTCTCTAAAAATGGCTTCGTGCTTGAACTGGACTTCAGCCATAGTGACCGGGCCCAGGGGGATCTCAAACTCAGTCAACTCGGTCCCATTGCCCGCCACATCTATGCGATCGATTTCAGCCGCACCCGCATCACGGATGCCGATCTCGGGCAACTCCTGCCGATGAAGAATCTCTCCCGCCTGCTGCTCAGCCGGACCGGGATCACCGACGCCGGCCTGAATGCATTGAAAAACAACGCCAGCCTCGAACAACTCAACCTCTACGAAACGGCAGTGACCGATACCGGTCTGGCGACCCTGGCGAGTCTGAAATCCCTCAAAAAGGTCTACCTCTGGCAATCCAAAGCCACCCCGGAAGGTGCCAGGCAACTCCAGGAACAGGTCCCGGGCCTGGTGGTGAGCATTGGTCAATAAGCACCACTGAATTGCCTGCATTTGGGGCTCGGAATCGGTCAGGATCAGCCGGCGAGACCCCGTGCAAGGTGGCCGAGGATGGCGATGGAACGTTCGAGCAGCGGACTCCAAGGGTAGCCGCAGTTGAGGCGGATGAAATTGCGGTAGCCGCCGTCGGGGGAAAAGAGCGGGCCAGGGGCGAGGCTGATCCCGGCGCGGCGGGCTTGTTTCCAAAGTTCGATGGAATCCACCTGGGCGGGAAGTTCGCACCAAAGCACAAAATTCCCCTGAGGCCGGGAGAGTCCGATCCCTTCCGGGAAGCTGGCGACGACCGCTTCCCGGGTGCGCTCCACCTGGATGCGGTAGGCCTGGCGCAGGGTGCGCAGGTGGCGGTCGTAGCCTCCGTGTTTGAGAAATTCCGCCACGGCGAGGGTAGGCAGGGTGGCGTTGGCGAGCGAGCTGTTTTTCTTCAACCGGAGCAACCTTTCCTGCCAACGCCCACCCACGATATACCCAACACGATAGCCCGGAGCGAGCGTCTTGGAAAAGGAGCCGCAGAGCAGGACGGAACCGTCCGGATCAAAGGCTTTGAGACAGCGCGGGCGGCTGCCCTGATGTTGGAGGTCACCGTAGATATCGTCTTCGATGATGGGAATGCCACGCGGTGCCAGCAAATCGATCAAAGCCCGCTTCCGGGCTTCGGGCATGAGGGAACCGACGGGGTTCTGGAAGTTGGGAATCAGAACACAGGCGGAAATTTTGGTTTTCCGGAGGGCCCCCGCGAGGGTGTCGAGATCCAGTCCATGCACACTGTCCACCGGGATGGGCAGGGCTTTCAGCTGCAGATCGCGCAGGGTGCTGGCGATGCCGAAATAAGTGGGCGTCTCCACTGCCACGGTATCGCCGGGCGTGCAGGTGGCACGCAGGGCGAGGGAGATGGCTTCGGTGCAGCCGTTGGTGATCATGAATTCCTCCGGTTGGAAGGCGCAGCCCCAGTCGAGGGAGCGCCGCGCCAGTTCCCGGCGCAGCGTTTCGCTGCCAGGCACCACGTCGTAGGCGAGGCCGGCTCCGGGAGCGCGGCGGGCGATGGCGCCCATGGCGCGGGCAAGTTTGTCTCCCGGCAACAAATCCGGGCTGGGCAAAGCGGCTCCCAGAGGCACCAAGGCGGGGTCACTGTGGTCGGAAAGAATGGTGTCCAACGGGTCCAGATTGGCGAAATCGGTGACCTTCCGGATCTGGCGGTCCCACCCCGGGGTCCTGACAATATCGGCCTGGCGGATCTTCACGAAATAACCGGATTTGGGACGCGCTTCGATCAGCCCGCGATCTTCCAGCGTGGCATAGGCATTCATCGCCGTGGGAACACTGACTTTCTGCTGGCGGCTGAACTGGCGGATCGAGGGCAGGCGGTCGCCCGGGCCGAGGGATTGATGCTGGATCATGCCTTCCAGCACTCCAGCCAGACGGAGGTAAAGTGGGCCTGATGCGGGGGTGGCAGGGACGGGCATGGGGCAATGATCCAGGGGGAAGGGCAAAAGAGCCAGATACAGATGGCAGGAAATACAGTTTGCACAGATGCTGAAAAGTGAAATCTGTATAAGCGATATAGCTGGTTGGGTGTATCTGTTAAACCCGCCGGACGGTGGCAGGTTGAATGCATGAATCACCCCGTTTTTCCATGCCTGCCGGCCTCCCCCCATTTTCCTGCTGCTGACAGCCGGCAGGCCGCGCCCAGGAATTTCCGGGCCACCGGCAAGGCAGCGCCTGAACGATCCATTCCGGGGCCACTCCAGCTGAGCCCGGACAGGGTCATCCGGCTGGAGCGTGCCAGTGGGGTCTCCGAAATTATGGTGGCGCGCGGGGTGGTGTGGGTGACGGAGACGCCCGCCACGGGGGATATCCTGTTGTGCCAGGGCGGATACCTGCCTTTGCGTGGCGGTTGGCCTGTCATGCTGCAGGCGATGACAGAAGGCTCTATTATTTTAAGATAGGCAGTGGCCGATGAATGAATCCATTTCCATCTCCCCTCCACAGGTTGACCCTGTGGTGCTTCGGCCTGCTGCGCACAAAGCCCCGCTGGGACTGGTGCTGGCGGCTTTTGCTGCGGTCTACTTGATCTGGGGATCCACTTACCTCGGGATCACCATCGCGGTGCAGAGCCTCCCGCCATTTTTGATGGCGGGTTCGCGTTTTGTGCTGGCGGGAAGTTTCCTGTACTTGGTGCTGCGGCGGCGTGGCGCATTGCCACCGACCCGGCCCCAGTGGGGCAGTGCGGTCATCATCGGCGGACTCTTGCTGCTCGCTGGCAATGGCGGGGTCAGTTGGGCGCAGGGCAGGGTGCCCTCCGGGGTTTCCGCCCTGATCGTGGCCTCGGTGCCGCTTTGGATCCTGCTGGTGGACTGGCTCCGCCCGGGCGGGCGGCGTCCTGGCGGCTTGGTATGGTGGGGATTGGCTGCGGGAGGCGCCGGGGTCGTGCTGATCATGGCGAGCCGGAATTCCCTCGGCCAGCGGGCCACGGACCCGTTGGGGGCGATGGTGCTGCTGGCTTCCGCGTTTTGCTGGGCCTTGGGATCGATCTACTCCCGGCATTCCGCCAAGCCGGACTCGGCTCTGATGACGGTGGCCATGCAGATGCTGGCGGGGGGCGGTCTGCAACTGCTGACCGGGATTCTGATGGGAGAGGGGCACCGTTTCCAGGCTTCCGCGGTCACGGCGGCTTCCGCCTGGGCTTTTCTCTATTTGACGATCTTCGGGTCATTGGTCGGCTACACCGCTTACGTTTGGCTGCTTCAGGTCAGCACTCCAGCCCTGGTATCCACCTACGCCTATGTGAATCCCTTCGTCGCGGTGCTCCTGGGGCATCTCGTGCTGAAGGAAACGCTCCCGCCCGCGGTGGCGGTGGCCGGGGTGCTCATTCTGGCTTCTGTGGTCCTGATTACCCGTCCGGTGCGGCGAAATCGTGGCGGTTGACTGAATTGAACGGCAGAATCGGGCGCGGCCCAAGCTTTGAGGAAAAGTCCAGGAAGCATTCCTGCACCGGATCCGGGGGCGCGAACTGGTCAGATCGGAGCAAAAAGAAGCCCCAAAACCAGTTTCCTCTTGCGTGGGGGGGTGGTATTTCTATTTTCGAAATATTCCGCAGGTCGAGGACCATCCTGATTCCCCGTTCCTGCCACTATCCAGACAAGATTTTTCTAATTCCGCTTGTGAAAAATTTCACAAGCCTATACTCCATCCAGACCCGACTCTGAAAATGGCCAACACCTTTCCCCGCTGGACAAATACCCTGCCTCTGAAGCTCCTCGTCTGCTTCCTCTTTATGGGTGCGGGGATCGCTGGTGGGGTGACGTATTATTTTACGCAAAAGTATACCCGCGTCGGCTACATGCCTTCGCAGCCCATTGCTTTTTCGCACAAAATCCACGCCGGACAGTTGGGCATGGATTGCCGTTACTGTCACAGCTTTGTTGAGCAGTCCGGCCACGCCAACGTGCCGGCCAGCAGCACCTGTTGGAATTGTCACCAGCACGTCAAAACGAACTCCCCGCAAATCGCCCTGATCAAGGAAAGTGTCGACACGGGCAAGCCGCTCGAATGGGTCAAAGTCCACAACACCCCTGACTACGCCTACTTCAACCACAGCGTCCACGTGACCGCCGGGGTATCCTGTGTCAGTTGCCATGGTAAAATCAATGAGATGCCGGTCGTTTTTCATGACCAAAGTCAGAGCATGAGCTGGTGTTTGGATTGTCACCTGGCACCAGAGCAGCACCTCCGTCCCATGGACAAAATCACGAATTTGAATTGGACGGCCAAATCCGAAGGGAAAGACCAGAAGGAGATGGGTCAGAAACTCAAAGATGCCTGGCACATCGAGCCTCCGGTCAACTGTGCCGGTTGTCACCGCTAAGTCACCCTGACGTCCGCCGCCCCTACCACCCCATTTTTGTTCAATGAAACGCGTTTGGCAACATCCCGCAGAGCCCACCACCGGCAAGCGCTATTGGCGCAGCCTGGGACAACTGACCGGTCAGGAAACCTCCCAGAAATGGCAGGATCGTGAATTTCAGGACGGCGCCGCCGTCATGAAAGACGAGGAGGAGCAGGAAACCTCCCGCCGCAGTTTCCTGAAACTCATGAGCGCCAGCACCGCCATGGCGGGACTCGGCCTCGCTTCCTGCCGCCGGCCGGAAACCTACCTGAAGCCCTATTCCAAAATGCCGGAATGGGTGGTTCCGGGGAAAATTCTCTATTATGCCACCGCCATGCCCCGCTCCGGCGGAGGTACGCCGATGGTGGTCCACACCACGGAAGGACGTCCCACCCACCTTCAGGGGAACAAATTCCACCCCGACAGCAATGGCGGTCTGGACTCCCAGGCGCAAGCCTCGGTGCTGGGCCTTTATGATCCGGACCGGGCGCGCGCTTTTTCAAATTATGGGAAACCAAGTTCCCGTGACGATTTCTTCACCTTCCTCAATGCCGCCAAAAAGGAACTCGCGGCCTCGGGCGGCAAGGGCTTCGCGGTCCTGACCGATGAGGTGGTCTCTCCCACCCGGTTGCGTCTGATCGGTGAGCTGCAGAAAAAATTCCCGGCGGCCAAGGTCTACCGTTACGAAGCTTTCGGGCCCGCCAACGTGCGCGCTGCCTACACCAAGGCCTTCGGTGCCGGTGTAATGCCGTTCTATCGTTTTGACAAGGCGGACCGGATCTTCAGCCTGGATAGCGATTTCCTCGGGCTCGACCGGGTGGGCGGCAAGTCCGTCGGCCAATTCATGTCCGGCCGGAAAGCGCAGACCAGCGCTGATCCGATGAACCGCCTCTATGCCGTGGAGAGCAACTACACCATCACGGGTGGCATTGCCGATCACCGCATGCGGGTTCCTGCCAGCCAAACCGTCAAGGTGGCGGCAAAACTGGCGGCGCTCATCGGGGCGGCCACCGGCGATGCGGCCTTGTCCGCTGCAGCTGCCAGCGTCAAATCGGAAGGTTACAACCCCGGGCGTGAGGATTTCGAGGTCTGGTTCAAGACCGCCGCAGATGATCTCATTGCCAGCAAGGGCAAGACGATCGTCATTGCCGGCAGCAATCAACCCGAAGCCGTTCAGGTGCTGGCCGCCGCCATCAACCAGGCGCTGGGAGCTTACGGTTCGACCATCGAACTGAAGCAGACCGGCCTCCCGGAATCGCAATTGGGCACGCTCGCGGAGCTGTCCAGCCAAGCTCTCGCCGGCAACGTGCAGACCCTGCTTGTCATCAGCGATGCCAATCCTGTTTTTGATGCTCCCGCCGATCTCAAATGGCCTGCTGCCCAGGACAGCATCAAGACCGTTATCGTCCACAGCACCCGTCATCTGACCGCCACCGCCCGCAAGGCATCGTGGATGGTGCCCGCCACGCATTATCTGGAGCAATGGGGTGACACCCGAGGTTTTGAAGGCACCTATGCCGTGGTCCAGCCGATGATTCTCCCCCTGTTTGGAGGCGTCAGCGATCATGAACTCCTTGGAGCCTTGGTTTCAAACGAAGACACGCCTCCATTCGTCGCACCATCCATGGCTCCCCTGCCCATGGGCACGGTGGAAGATCCGGGTCCCGGATACAAACTGGTCCGCGATACCTTCAATGCGCTCGTTCCCGGCGCTTCCGAAGAGGTCTGGAACAACACCCTGCGTGACGGATTTGTCGCTAAAACAGAATACCCTGCTGCAACCACTGCCTTCCAATCCGGGGCGTTGAGCCTGCTGGCGGCGCTTCCGGATGCCGCGGCCCCGTCGCTGACCGCGATGGAAGTCACTTTCCTGCCATGCGCCAAAATTGCCGATGGCCGTTATATCAACAGCGCCTGGCTGCAGGAAGCACCCGATCCTGTTTCCAAGGTGACCTGGGACAATGCCGCCCTCATCAGCGTCAAAACTGCCAAAGACCTCAAAATCACCCTCGCCGCGGTGGATGAGGCGGATGTCATTTCGGTCGAAATCGGTGGTGTCACCCGTTATTTCCCGGTCCTCGTCATCCCGGGGCACGCGGACAATGCCGTTACCCTCACCGTTGGCTACGGCCAGTTGGGAACAGGCCCTGAGGGACCGGGCCGGGTAGGGCAGGGCACTGGTTTCGACGCCTATGGTCTGCGCACCTCGGCTACACCCTACTTCGCCACTGGCGCCAAGGTAGCCAAACTTTCCGGTTCCGTCGCCGTCCCTGAAGGAGGGTCCAAATGGACTGACCACAAGGAGATTCCGGCTGTCTATCCCATTGCCACCACCCAGGAACATCATAGCATGTATGGCCGGGCCCTCGTCCGCGAAGGGACGCAGAAGGACTGGCAGGACGACGAGGATTTCGTAATGGAGCAGGGCACCGATGCCCACCTCCATGGAGATCGCGCCGAAAAGACCGCCGAAAATGCCTTTTCGCTGTATAAACCGAATGCCGGCAAGAAGGAAGACGGCACCCGGGAACCGCTCCTGAGCGATGACCTGCACCAATGGGGCATGGTGATCGATCTCAACAGCTGCACCGGCTGCACCTCCTGTCTGGTGGCCTGCCAGTCGGAAAATAACATTCCAGTGGTCGGCAAGGACCAGGTCCGCCGGGGCCGTGAGATGCATTGGATCCGGATGGACCGTTACTTTGCCACCGACCTTGATTCCGATGCGGCCTTGAACAACCGCCAGGTCGAAGGACACGAGTGGGAGGAAGACGAAATGGATGATCCTTCCATGCTGGTCGAACCGGTCGGCTGCCAGCACTGCGAGGCGGCTCCCTGCGAAACCGTTTGTCCGGTGAATGCCACCGTTCACAGCCCGGATGGCTTGAATGTGATGGTTTACAACCGCTGCATCGGCACCCGCTATTGCGCCAACAACTGTCCTTTCAAGGCCCGCCGCTTCAACTTCTTCGACTACAACAAGCGGAACCCGCTGGTCGAAAAATCGGCCGGCCCTCTTAGCTTCAACAACCTCTACGCAGGTCCGCTGGGAGATCGCCACGATACCGAACTCAGCAAACTGCAGAAGAACCCGAATGTCTCCGTCCGGATGCGCGGGGTGATTGAAAAATGCACTTACTGCCTGCAGCGCATCGAAAGCGCCCGGATCGACGCCCGTGCTCATGCCCGCAAGGACAAGTCCCGTGAACAGGGCAAATACGACGAAACGCTCGTCCTCGCCAAACAGGATCTGCGCATCCCGACCAACGGGATCAAGGTGGCCTGTCAGGAAGCCTGCCCGGCGGAAGCCATCCACTTCGGCAATCTGCTCGACAAGGACAGCGACGTCATGAAGGCCAAAGGCAATGCCCGCAACTATGAGCTGCTCGGCTACCTCTCCGTCCGCGCCCGGACCACCTATCTCGCCCGCATCAAGAATCCGAATCCGGAATTGATCAAAGCCAGCCCCCGCGAAGCGAAAAAAGTCGGGCAGGGCAGCAAGACCCGCCCCGTTGCCGTCGCTGGCTCCTCCAGCCATGGCGCCGCTTCCCACTAAGCTGGCCTACTCCTCCTTCACCCTCTTCACTGTCACCTTACCATGGCCGAAGCCGCCCACGATCCCCACCACCCGCACGCCGCCGGTCCTTCCCGCGCGAAGGTCCTGCTCCGCGAGCCTCTGGTGCTCAACCAACGTTCCATGAGTTGGGTCACGAACCGTATTTGCGGGATCGTGGAAAACCCCCAACCCAAAGGCTGGTGGTATATCATCGTGCCCTGTGTCGCCCTCGTGGCTGTCATGGTGTTCTGTTTCACCTATCTGGTCGCCACCGGCGTTGGCGTCTGGGGGCCGAACCACCCGGTGGCCTGGGGATGGGATATCACCAATTTCGTGTTCTGGATCGGGATCGGCCACGCCGGCACCCTGATTTCCGCGATCCTCTACCTCACCCGCCAAAAATGGCGGACGGCGGTGAACCGTGCCGCGGAAGCGATGACCATTTTCGCGGTGATGTGCGCGGGACTTTTCCCGGCACTTCACGTCGGCCGTGTCTGGATGGCTTGGTTTCTCGCTCCGATCCCAAACAGCAACGCCATCTGGCAGAACTTCAAATCCCCCCTGCTGTGGGACGTTTTTGCGGTCTCGACCTATTTCAGTGTTTCCGTCGTCTTCTGGTTCCTCGGGCTGGTGCCTGATCTCGCGACCCTCCGCGACCGCTGCAAGCCTGGCATCCGCAAGATGGCGTACGGCTTGTTTGCCCTCGGCTGGCGCGGTGGCAACCGCCAGTGGCGCCATTATGAAATTGCCTACGGCTTGCTCGCTGCCTTGTCGACCCCGCTGGTGCTTTCCGTGCACACCGTGGTGTCCTTTGACTTTGCCACCTCGATTGTCCCCGGCTGGCACACCACCATCTTCCCGCCCTACTTTGTGGCTGGCGCGATCTTCGGTGGGTTTGCCATGGTGCTTACCCTCATGATCCCGGTCCGGAAGATCTACGGGCTGCACGATCTCTTCACCATGAAGCACATCGACAACATGGCGAAGATCATCCTGCTGACCGGCACCATCGTCGGTTACGCCTACTTGATGGAACTCTTCATCGCTTGGTATTCCGGCAGCCTCTACGAATTCGACGCCTTCAAATGGCGCATCCTGTATGGCCCCTATACCTGGGCTTACTACTGCATGTTCTTCTGCAACGTGATTGCTCCGCAGGTTTTCTGGTTCAAAAAAATGCGCGAGAACCTGCTGGTCGTTATGATCGTCTGCATGTTCGTCAATGCCGGCATGTGGTATGAGCGCTTCGTGATCATTTGCACCACTTTGGCCCGTGATTTCCTGCCGGGCCAGTGGGACATGTATCACCCTTCCTGGGTGGAAATCTGGACCTTCATTGGAACTTTTGGTTTCTTCATGATGCTGTTCCTGATTTTCCTGCGCTTCCTCCCCGTCATCGCCATTGCGGAAATCAAAGGCGTCCTGCCTGAATCGGACCCGCATTACGATCCTTCCTTTGCCAAGCGCGACAACCTTGTCGCGGCTCCCTCCTACGAAGGTGACCGCCTCGAAAACCGGCCCGCCGAGACCACGGCCGTCGTCACCAACGCTGCCCCCGCCTGATCCTGCGGCGTTGCCTATCCCCATCAAACTCTTCACCATCGAATCCACAGTGAGCACCCCATTGAAACGCGTCCACGGTTACCTCGCGGAATTTTCCTCCGCGCGGGACGTTTTCCATGCCGCCGAGCAGACCCGGGACGCTGGTTATTCCAGCTGGGACGTCCACAGCCCATTCCCTGTCCATGGCATGGATGACGCAATGGGATTGCCCCGCTCCATTCTCCCCCGGTTTGTGCTCATTGGCGGCGTCATCGGCATCACGACGGCTTTTCTGCTGCAGTATCTGACTCAGGTGGTGATTTATCCCACCGTGGTCCAGGCCAAACCTGCCAATATCTACACCATCGCGGCCTTTTTCCCGGTGATGTTCGAGCTCACGATCCTGTTTTCAGCCTTCACCGCCTTGTTCACCTGTCTGGTAATGATGAAGCTGCCCCGGCTGCATCACCCGCTTTTCAACGCGCCGTCCTTTTCCAAGTTTTCGGACGATAAATTCTTCATCTGCATCGAGGCCCGGGATCCGAAGTTCTCTGCTGAAAAGACCAAATCTTTTCTCGCCGGCATCGGCGGCTCCAACATCGAGCTTGTCGAAGACGAACTTTAGTCCCGCCGCTTCCGTCCCCTGCCTTTTTCCGCCCCATGCGCTACTTCTTTTTTGCCTGTCTCCTCGCCATCGTGCTTGTGATTGGTTTCGCCGGTTTCCGCGGCGACAAGTTCAGCCGTCCCCCCATCCTGCTGCTGAACGACATGAACAATCAGGCCAAGGTGAAACCCCAGGCCTCCAACGCGTTCTTCGCTGATGGCGTGGGCTCCCGCAAACCGGTCGCGGCCACCGTTCCCATGGGGCTCGCCATCCCCGCCAAACCCGCCGCCGAGGGAGGTTATGTTGCCTACGGATTCTCCCATGGCTCGGATTATTTCAATTCGGGACGGATCGGCGAATTTTGGGGCGATGGATTCCCTGAGCAGATCAAAGTGGATGAAGCTTTCCTCCGCCTTGGCCAGGAGCGCTACAACATCAACTGCGCCATCTGTCACGGTAAATCCGGCAATGGAAAGGGAATCACTTCCGCCCCCCAATACGGCATCGCCAACATTGCCAATTTCCACACCCCGGGCTTCACCGACCCGAAAGCCTTGGATTACCGGGCGAACGGCAGCATTTACAATACCATCAATCTCGGCAAAGGCCTGATGAGTGGTTACGGAGCCAGTATTCCGGTCAAGGAACGCTGGGCCATCGTTGCCTGGGTCCGCGCTCTGCAACTGTCCCGCACCGCCCCCTTGGCAGATCCTTCCGTCAAGGAAGTCTGGACTGCGCTCCAGCCTCCCGCCGCCGTCAAATAAGTTTTTCTTTCCTGAAGCATGAGCCACCACGTTTCCGTCACCACTCTTCCGCCTGAAGGCGAGAAGCTGCAGCTTGCGAAGTTTACTTCGTGGCGCTCTATCCTGATGCTCACCGGCGCCGCCGGAGTTGCCGCGTCGCTGTTCCTCTTTTTTGTCGGAGGAGAAGCCGCCAACTCCTACGCCTTCAGCTACCTGTTTGCCCTCGAAGTCTTCTTCACCATCACCGCCGGAGCTACCTTCTGGGTTCTGCTGCACAATGCTTCCAATTCTTCATGGGGAGTCGCCATCCGCCGTATTCCGGAGCTGATGACACAATTGTTCCTGCCGCTGTTCTTCCTCGCCCTGCCACTCTTCATGCCTTTCTTCCCGAACAAACCGGAATGGATGGGCCATGTCTGGGAGTGGGTCGGGATTCACGCTCAAGTGAAGGAACACGCCCCGGTGGGAGTGTCCAGCCTGCGGGATGCCCTCGCTGCCACCCACGATACGGCGCTGCTCTACAAAAAATTCCCCTACCTGCACAACGGCATGACCGGATTGATGCCCGGGATGGATATCCGCATGATCCTTTTCTTCGGCCTCCTTCTGCTCACCGGAACCAAACTACTCAACTACTCCCTGAGTCAGGACAAGACCGGGGCGATCCAGCCCACCTACAGTGCCCGTCGTTTTTCCTGCGGAATGCTGCCCGTCTTTGCGGTGTGTTCCACCTTCGCGGGGATCGACTGGGTGATGAGCATGAACTACACTTGGTTTTCCACCATGTTCGGGGTGAACATCTTCGCGGGCTCCGCCCTCGCCTCCATGGCCGCGGTCATCCTGATCGTGGGAACCCTCGTCAAGACCGGCCACTTCCGGCATATTGTCTCCGAGGAACACTTCCACCTCATGGGCAAGCTGATGCACGCCTTCATTATCTTTTGGGCTTACATTGCCTTCAGCCAGCTCTTCCTCATCTGGTATGCCAATATTCCCGAAGAGACCCAGTTCTACGCCATCCGTAACACGGCAGGCTGGTGGTATTTCTCCTTGGCCTTGGTCTTTCTGCATTTTGCCGTTCCTTTTGTCTTCCTCCTCAAGCGGAATGCCAAACGCAATCTGAATGCGGTCATGGCGGTGGCGGCCTTTGTGATTGGAGTCCACATGCTGGAGCTTTATTGGATGATCATCCCCGAGCGCGGCCGGGCTCTTTATGAGTTCACCAGCGCTCCGGATTCCGGCCGCTTCCTGCGCGACCTGCTCTTTGACGGACTT
Source organism: Verrucomicrobiota bacterium (assembly GCA_040387795.1). Classification (GTDB taxonomy): domain Bacteria; phylum Verrucomicrobiota; class Verrucomicrobiia; order Verrucomicrobiales; family V1-33; genus CAIZWU01. The sequence goes on along the minus strand of JAZKDC010000023.1, from coordinate 89,558 downwards.
GCCCTCCTGACGTTTGCCGGTGTCTATGGTTTTTTCCTCATCCGTCTCCTGTCAAAGCACAGCCTGTATCCCTGCGGTGACCCCCGGCTCGAGGAGTCCGTCAACGTCGTCAGCTAAATCCTACCTTTTCCGCCTTCAGCTCACTTATCATGGACGAACATCCTGGAGATACCCTCGGCAACCGCTTCCTTACCTTCTGGGGAGCGCTCGGCACCATCGTTGCGCTGGCGCTGGTGCTGGCCCTTTACCGCTGGATCGCGGTGCCTTCCGCTGATGCGGTCAATGACGGTGGAGCGGGAAATGCCCGCCTCGCCATCCTGGCCACCACCACCAGCGAACAGGATGAGGAATACCGCCAAGCCGCCGAAGTCGAAGCTGGAAAAACGGTCCGCCTTCCCGCCGACAGTCTGCTTTCTTTCGCTGCCAAAACCCTCGCGGCCCAAAAGGCGGCTCCCGGCCCTCTGAAGACTCCGGAAGCCCTTGTTCGCGAGCAGGAGGAAAAAGCGAAAAACACCCACGATCCCAATCTTTCCAAATTCGAAGGGAAATAACTTTTCTCCCGATCCCCTTACATCATGAGTCAGGAAGACCATTCACAGCCGCTCCCGGACATTACTCCGGAAGACATTCTGCAGCGGGCAGCGATCGACCGCTCGACGCGCCTGCCAGTCCTGTTTTTCTTCACCAGCGCCGCCGCATGGCTGCTGGCGGCCACCCTGCTGGGGTTGGTCTCGTCCATCAAACTGGTTGCCCCGGGATTCCTTGGGATTGACTGGTTGAACTACGGCCGGAGCCAACCGGCTTTCCTGAATGCCCTCCTCTATGGATGGGCTTTCCAAGCCGGCTTGGGAGTCATGATCTGGATGATGGCCCGCCTGTGCCGCACAGAACTCAAGAACCCGATCACGCTCGTGGTCGCGGGACATTTCTGGAACGCGGGGGTGGCAGCCGGAGTCATTGGCATACTCTCCGGTTATGGCACGGCCATGAAGTGGCTGGAATTTCCTTCCTTCGCCTGGCCTATCCTGCTGGTCAGTTACTCCATGATTGTGGTCTGGCTGGTGGTCATGTTTGGGGCCCGCCGCAAAGGGCATGTCTTCATCTCCCAATGGTATCTCCTGGCAGCCTGCTTCTCCTTCCCTTGGATTTACCTTACGGCCAACCTGTTCCTCAATGTGTTCCAGCAGAGTGGCGTCGCCGGTCCGGCCATCGCGGCCTGGTATGCCAATAATGTGATGTTCCTCTGGCTGGTCCCGGTGGGGCTGGCTTCCTCCTATTTCATCATCCCCAAAATTGTGGGCAAACCGATCCACAGCTACCAAATGGCGTCCCTCGCCTTTTGGGCTTTGGTGGCCATCTCCCCATGGGCCGGTGCCCAGGCCTTGATTGGCGGCCCGCTCCCGGCGTGGATTCCGACCATTGCCGGTGGTGCCCAGGTGCTCTTGCTGGTTCCCGTCCTCGCGGTGGCCCTCAATCACTACCTCACCGTCCGGGGAAGCCACAAACTGGTGGAGCTCAGCCCCAGCCTTCGATTCACCTTTTTCGGATCCATCGGATATGTCGTGACTTCCGTCAGTGCGGCGGTGCTTTGTTCCTTGACCCTTTCCCGTTTTACGTCCTTCAGTTTCACCCAGGATGCGGTCGCCTTCTGCGGTCTCTACATGTTCTTCACCATGACCATGTTCGGCGCCATTTATTACATTGTGCCCCGCATCACCGGCTGTGAATGGATCAGCGGTCCCCGCATCAGGTTCCACTTCTGGTGGTCGGCCTATGCCTGCATCGCCCTGTGTGTCCTGCTCCTCGCGGCTGGATTTTCCCACGGCGCCGCGGCTGATACCTGGGACAGCGACATGGAGAACGCCATTATCTTTTCCAAGGGCTATTTGATCGGCCAGATTCTGGCATGGATCTTCCTCATCATCGCCAACGGAGTATTCCTCCATCATTTGGCACTGATGGTCTGCAATCGCGGACGCAAAGCCGGCTCAGCCACCCTGATTCACCAGCCTGCCCCGTATGACCAGGCCGAACTTGTTATTACCACCGAAGGAGCAGAGGCATGAATAGTCTGAAACATTTTGTTCTCACCCTTGGGGCGTGCGTTGCCGTCCCTACCTATTTCATGGTGGCCGCTCCCTATGCGGCCGAGCGCAACCGCCAGACCGTGGCTTACGTCATGGAGGAACCGGGCAGCGGAAAACCATTCGATGACGGGGCCTTCAAAGGCCTCAGTTATCCATCGGCCTTTGCCGGTGACCGCAAACGCGGCGAACAGATTTACGGCCGCGAAGGCTGTGCCCAGTGCCACACCCAGGTCATCCGTCCGGACTATGCCGGCATTGATCAGTTCAAGACCGGCTGGGGCAAGGATCAGGAAGGCAAAACCATCGTTCCTACCCGGCAGACCCTGATGTGGGATTACATGCACGAAAATTTCGGCATGATTGGACAGCGCCGGATTGGGCCGGATCTGGCCAACGCAGGATATCGTTTCACCGGCAAGGTGAATGATTTTTATCTCTATTTGTATGCTCCCCGCGCCCGCAAAGGCTGGTCCAACAGTCCTGGATTCAGACACTTGTTCATCACCCGCCCTGTCGAAGGGCAGGGATCTGTCAATGCATTGAAACTTCCCGCCAATCTGGCACCCGCCCAGGGCATGGAGATCGTTCCTTCCAGCGAAGCCATTGCCCTCGCCGAATACGTGCTTGGTTTGAAGCGCGACCAGGCCCTGCCGGTCTCCATCACTGGAGCCAAACCAACGCCGGAATCCAAGTAAACGCCCCTGCTGTCATGTCTTCAGATTCCTCCGATACCACACCGTCCACCAACCCTCTCGATGTCGCCGTCGAGGGCTTGGTGATCAGGCCGGACGCCTTCGATACCCCGGTGGCCACCGCCAATGGGTCCGACCTCAAAACGCTGGTCGCCCCGGCCCTTGCCGCCGTCGCCCGCGAAAAGGCAGATTTGAGCCTCACCGCGACCCATGTTTTCCCTCTGTGGGCTTTAATCCCGATCATCGGGGTCGTGTTGGCCGCCGGTTCCTTCCTAGGAGCCAATATGGCCCTGGGGCCGAACGTCAAAGGTTATGACTATGCCTTGAATTTTCCCGAAGGGGCCGACCCGGGTGGCGGCATGGCAGTGGATGAATACGATCCCAAGATCTGGCTGGCCAAAGGCAAAGGCGAATACGCCACGGTTTGCGCCAGCTGCCACCAAGCCACCGGCGAAGGAGTTCCCGGACAATTCCCCCCGCTGAAAAACTCTGAGTGGGTAATTGGTGGAGAAGAACGGACTGTTGCGATCCTTTTGCATGGGATCGTCGGTCCTCTCGAGGTCACCGGCAAATCCTTCAATGGGGCGATGCCGGCCCAGGGTGCTCTGAAAAACAACAAGGCCATTGCGCAATTGGTGTCCTATATCCGCAACGAATGGGGCAACAAAGCCAGCATCGTTTATGATGACCAAGTGGCGGAACTCCGCAAAAAGCTGGCCACACGCACTGGCCCGTATACTGAGGCCGAACTCAAGGCTATTCCGGCGGATGCCAATCTTACTCCCTCCAAACATGGCTTGGTGGACCCCGCGGTCCCGGTAGCAACAGGCGCCGCTCCTGCTCCTGCTGCTCCTGCTGCTCCTGCTGCTCCGCCCGCTCCTGCCACCAAATAGCTTATTTCTTTCCCGCGCTAAAAATACCCCGACCCAACCCGGAACTTTCCCATGGACGCCACTCTCCCAACCAAGCACGCGGATGATCATGGCCATGATCACGGCCATGATGCCCATCATGACCACCACAAGGTCAATTTTATCCAGAAATACATCTTTTCGACCGATCACAAAATGATCGGTGTGCAGTATGGCATCACGGGCCTGCTTTTCCTGGCCCTCGGTTTTCTGCTGATGCTCGTAATGCGGTGGAGCATCGCCCATCCAGGCCTGCCCCTCCCGTCCTCCCTCAGTTGGATTGTGGGATTGTTTGGGGATGACTTCGTTTCCCGGTGGGCTCCCAATGGGGCCGTTTCGGGTTCGCTCTACAACATGTTCGGGGCCATGCACGGCACCATCATGGTGTTCTTCGGCGTGGTGCCGCTTGGTTTTGCCGCCTTTGTGAATTTTGTGACCCCGCTTCAGGTTGGAGCGCCGGACATGGCTTTCCCCAAGCTGAACATGTGGAGCTTCTGGCTCTTTTTCCTCAGCGGTGTCATCATGGTGGCCAGTTTCTTCCTGCCTACGGGCGCCGCCCAGGCGGGATGGACCAACTATTCCCCGCTGGCCGCGACCATCCAGATGAATTCTGATTCGCACTTCTGGACCGGCCAGACCCAATGGCTCTTTGCCATGGTTTTCAATATCAGTGCCTCCTTGCTTGGGGCTGTCAACGTTTTGACCACCGTAATTAATCTGCGCGCCAAGGGCCTCACCTGGATGCGCCTGCCATTCTTCACCTGGGCCATGTTCGTCATCGCCTTCCTGCTCCTGCTGGCCTTCCCGCCGTTGGAAGTGGCGGCCCTGATGCAGTTGAGTGATCAGGTGTTCGGGTCCAGTTTCTTCCTGCCCACGGGTCTTTACACCAAGGAAGCCGGTCTGTTGAACGTCAGCGGGGGCGGACACCCGGTTCTCTTCCAGCACTTGTTCTGGTTCCTCGCCCACCCGGAAGTTTATGTGCTGCTCCTGCCGGCGATTGCCATCGTTGCTGAAGTCATCCCCTGCAACACCCGCAAGCCGCTCTGGGGTTATAAATCCATGGTCTACGGCGTGCTCACGCTCGCCTTCCTTTCCTTTATCGTGTGGGCTCACCACATGTATCTCACCGGCATGGGCAGCGTGGTGGCGACCTTCTTCCAGTTCACCACGGTTCTGATTTCGGTCCCTTCCGTCATCCTGCTGACCTGCCTCATGATTTCGCTCTGGGGTGGTTCCATCCGCTTCCCGGTTCCGATGCTTTTTGCCACAGCCTTCCTGCCCATGTTCGGGATCGGCGGCCTGACCGGGTTGCCCTTGGCCTTTACCTTTATCGATCTTTACCTGCACGACACCTATTATGTCATTGCCCACTTCCACTACATTGTCGCTCCGGGCGTGATCTTCGGGCTTTTTGCGGGGATCTACCATTGGTATCCGAAAATCACTGGCCGGATGATGGGTACCAAACTGGGGCATCTGCACTTCTGGCCGTCCCTCATCGCCATGAACGTCCTCTTTGCCCCCATGTTCATTCAGGGCATGGCCGGCTTCCACCGCCGGTGGTTCGATGGCGGCAAAGTCTTTGAAATGACCAGCCACAAATACTTCTACCTCAATGAGATCATTTCGTGGGGGGCCTGGGGACTCGGTATTGCCCAACTGCCTTTCATCATCAACTTCTTCTACAGCGCCTTTGCTGGAAAAAAGGTGACTTCCGACAACCCATGGAACGCCACTACCCTCGAGTGGAATACCCCCACCCCACCGCCGCACGGCAACTTCCTGACCGAACAGGTGGTTTATCGCGGGCCTTATGAATATAGCGTTCCCGGGGCCGACAAGGACTATTCCCCCCAATGGGAAGCTCCGTCGGCCGGCGAGAAAAAAGCCGCGGCTGCGGATGCTGCCGCCGGTCTGACCATTCATTGAAGCCTGCTCCAGTTCGATCCTTATTCCCTTCCGCTAATATCCGATGGAGATTCCCTACACCGTAACCGCCCGGCCCGACACCGGCCTCTACAATGCCAAGGTTGGCATCTGGCTTTTCCTTGCCTCCGAGGTCATGCTTTTCGGGGGTCTGTTCTCTTCCTACGTCTTCCTGCGTATTGGGGCAGACTTTCCATGGCCTTTCCATGAATTGAAGGTTCTTCCTGGCTTCATCAATACCATGGTCCTGATTATTTCGTCGGTGTCCATCGTGTCCGCTTGGGCGGCCTTGAAGGCCCGGCGCTACGGCTGGTACCAGATCAACATGGTCATCACGCTGCTTTGTGCCCTGGGCTTCATGGGCATCAAGAGCTTCGAGTATTACGGGAAATTCACCCACTACTCCGTCATCCTCCATGACGGTACTGTCATGGACGGTCACCCCGGCCATGCCAGTGAGGAACACCGCGGCGACAAAATTGCCCTCGGGGAGGTCAAATCCTTCTCCGTGAATCTCGCCAAAAGCGAAACCGCCTTCCTTCGCCATCGCCGCATCAGCGATGGTGGGGCCAAGCCATTCGGCGAGGTGCCCGACGGGCAGCTCATCAAAGTGCGCACTCCCAGCGGCAAAGAAGTGGAATTCACCAAATCGTGGCTGAGCGGACAAAAGCGGGATTACCGGGATCTGGAGAACGTCCGGGCCAAACTGGCCACCCTGCAGGCGCGTATTGACTCTCCCAAAGCCAGGGTGGAGGACATGAAGCGCGCCGTAACTGGCAATTATCCGGTTCCTTTCGATGCCGCCCGGGCTGAAACCCTGATGGCCGAACATCAGCAGCTTCAAGTGGCCTCTGCTGCCAAACTCAAGGAATTGGACGAAAAAATCAAAGGCCTCACTGCAGCAAATCCTGATGCGGCGGCTTCCACCCTCACCCTGCAGGTAGTGGGAGATCCATTGGCTTTCCGCGTGGATGAACGGGCTTTGGCCAAGTATAATGCGGGCGAAATTATCTTCCGCGACGATGTCGTCCTTACGGGTAAATTGACGGGCGACAGCATTCCTCTGAATGCGGATTTGATTGATCTCCGTTCGGTCAAGGACCCGGAGAAATCCCTCGCTTGGAAGTATTACCCCGGACTCAAACCTGCTTTCTTCAAACACGTGGAGGAAGCGACAGAAGCTTTCAAGAAGAAGCATCCTGCCCATGCCAATGATTACGAGACCAATGCCGACTGGCAGCGCTCCGCCCTCCGGGTATCCGTCGAGGAATTGGCTCCCGAAACCGAAGCGCATGCCCTGATGCATGACGAGTCCAAGGCCGTGCAGGTCGAACGCAGCGACAAGCGTTTCTACACGAACTTCTCTCCCAGCCGCAGCCCTTATTACGCCATCTACTTCCTCATGACCGGCCTCCACGGTCTGCACGTGGTGGGGGGTTCGATTGTCCTTGGCTACTTCCTGTTCACCGGACGCAGGATGTATAAACGCAACCCCGAGCACCTCGCCAACCGCGTGGAAGTAGGCGGTTTGTTCTGGCACTTTGTGGACCTTGTCTGGATCTTCCTTTTCCCCGTCTTTTACCTGCTCTAACCGGCCCTGCTGCTTATGGACCATTCAACCGATACTCCTGTCCACCAAGACGGTCACGACTCCCACGGGGCCCCGATGGACCTCGCTAAAACCGTCCGGTCCTACCTCAAGGTAGGCGGTGTGCTGATTCTTGGAACCTTCCTCACGGTAGCCGTCGCCTATGTGCCTTGGATGCAAACCGGGGTCCATTGGGCTGACACCACCATCGGATTGCTGATCGCCACCATCAAGGTTTCTTTTGTGGGGTTGCTTTTTATGCACCTTAATCACGAGCGCGGACTTATCTATAAGGTGCTGTTCTTCACCATTATTTTCAGCATCGCCATGATGTTCCTGTTTGTGCTGGCTTTCCTTGATCCGATCAAGGCCGCGCTCCTGAACTAACCCTCCGCCCGTTGCCGCCGTTATGTCATTGAAAACATTCCACCTGTTTTTTCTGCTCATCGCCATTCTGTTCGATTTTGGCTTTGCCGCTTATGCCTTTTTCGGCCCCGACAACGAAATTACCCGTGAAATCAGGCCGATGGGGATCGGTAGTGGCATTTTTGGGCTCCTCCTGATCGCGTACGGCGTCTGGTTTTTCCGCCGGAAAGCCCCCCAAATCATCGTCTGACCCCCACCACTGGATTATGAGCACCTTATTCATCGGCCCCGCTTGCGTCACCTGTATTGGTCAGGATGGGCAAGTCACCACCCTCGCCGCCAATGGCGCGGTCTACGTCATGTTCGCCGCCCTGGCCTTGGTTTTCACCTGCATTGTCGCCGTGGTGATCGCCTTTGCCCGCCGCGCCAAACGGTATGCGGCCAGCCAGGCCGCCGGCACCGACCTTGATTCCCTGCTGTAACCTCCGTTTCCGCGCTCTTTTCCCCCTTAACGTTTTTCCTTCCCATGGGCTACCTCAATAAACTTTTCGGCATTTCCGAAGTTCACTCCCAGCACGGCCAGATGGTCGACCACATGCTCGAAATCGTGCACTGGTTCATGCTGCTCCTTTTTGTCGGTTGGTCCATCTTTCTTGTGATCACTCTCTGGAGCGGGTATCACAAAAGGAATCCCAAGGCCAACTATCATGGCGTTCAGAGCCATGCCTCGAGCCATTTGGAAATCGGCGTGATTATCACGGAGGTCATTCTCCTGCTGGGTTTTGCTTTCCCGTTGTGGGCCAACCGGGTGGATCAATTTCCCAATCCTGATGTCCGGGTCAATGCCTGGGCCGAGCAGTTCGCCTGGAATTTCCAATATCCGGGTGCCGATGGCAAATTTGGGGCTACCGACCGCTTCCTGATCAGCAGCCAAAACCCGATCGGAATCGACCCTGAAGATCCCAATGGTTTGGATGACGTGATTACCGGTAATCTGGTGCTTCCCAACCGTAAGCAAATCGAAATCAACGTGACCTCCAAGGACGTCATCCACAATCTCGCCCTGCCCACCATGCGGATTGCCCAGGATGCGGATCCGGGCAAATTTTCCCGGATGTGGTTTGTGCCCACCAAAGCCGGTAAATCGGACATTATCTGCGGTCAGCTTTGCGGTCCAGTGCATGGTCAGATGCGTTCCGAATTGGAGGTGGTCACGGATGAGAAGAAATTCCAGACGTGGTTGAGCGAACAGCAGACTTTCAAGGACTCCCCGGTCGGTGCAAAAGCCGCCGAAAAGCTGAAAGCGGCCCAGGCAGCCGCCGCTCCTGCGGCCCCAGCCGCCGCTCCCGCGGCCCCAGCCGCCGCTCCTGCGGCCCCGGCCGCCGCTCCCGCGGCCCCGGCCGCCGTCCCGCCCCCTGCGGCGACGCCTGCTCTGGAGGTCAAGTAAGAGTGCCGGGTGCTCCCCCTCCCCTGACTCCCGGGCATTTTCTCCGGGACCGGAATCACCCGTCTTCAAGTTTCAGGGCAGGGACTCCTGCGCAGCCTGCCTGATGACGGAGCTTGCTTTCCCCGTGGGCTTTTCCCGGCCCAGTGTCAGCGTCCTAAATTCAACCCATGCCCGTTGTTTTGAGTTCATTCATTGACCGCTGGCTCCGCCGTATGGCATGGACCACCCTGATTCTGCTCTACTCCACCGTTCTGGCAGGATCTGTGGTGAGGGCCACCGGTTCCGGGATGGGGTGCCCCGATTGGCCATGGTGCTTCGGGCGCCTGATCCCGCCGACCGATGTCTCCCAATTGCCTCCGGATTATAAAATCCGTTATGCGAAACCCGGGGATGAGCGGCCAATTGCGGATTTCAACGCGGTTCACACCTGGACCGAATACGGGAACCGTTTGGTGGGGGCTTCCAGTGGGCTCACCATGCTGGCCACCGCGCTGCTTTCCCTGGGGGCTGCCCTGGTGGCACGTAAACAAAATCTTCCGGTGGATGGGTGGCTTCCCATCCTGCTCTTCAGTGCCCTCTTCATGTTTGGCGTGGTGTCCTGGCTGGGCAGCGTCGTGGTCAAAACCAACCTGAAGCCGTGGAATATCACCATCCACATGCTCGGTGCGCTAACCCTCGTCAGTGCTGCGATCCTGGCGATCATCCGCCTGCGGCACCGACTCGGCCGGCCGGCGGTGGTCCTGAGCCGCGGTTCCCGCATCCTGTTGTGGCTGACCTTGGGGTTGGCTTTGGCCCAGATTGTCATTGGTACCCAGGTGCGTGAGGAAATCGATCACATCAGCACTGCGCTTGATGATTGTTGCCGTGATCGATGGATCGGAGAATTGGGGCCGGTTTTCCTCCTGCACAAAATCAGCGCCTGGGGCCTCATGATTGCCGGCGGCATCACATGGATCGTGCTGCGGGCTCAACGTGTAGGGTTCGCCTGGGCTCTGGCCGCCATCCTCGGAGCCGAATATGCGGTCGGGGTGATTTTAACCCGCTTTGCAGTGCCGGCCGTCCTGCAGCCGGTGCACATGTTTCTCGCGGCGGTCCTCTTCGGGGTTCTCATTGCCCTCATCGCCGATTCCCGCCGCGGGAAGGCTTTGCCATTGCAGCCGGTCCCGGCTGGCGGAACTCTCTGATCCCCTTTGTTTCCTCCATGAGTGATCCCCCTGTCCTGTCCACTCTGCCCTCTGCCGGCCCTCCGGTGGTGGAGTGGTCCCGCCGTGCCGACCTCATGAGCCTGACCAAGGCCCGCCTCAGCGCCTTGGTGGTGGTCACCACCGCTGCGGGCTACGTATTGTCTCCCACGGGTGATTTCCTCAGCTGGGGCCTTGTGCATACTATTTTCGGCACCACCCTCACCGCTTTCGGGGCGGCCGTTTTCAACCAGTTGATGGAGATGGAGCCGGACGCGAAAATGCACCGCACCGCGGACCGCCCCTTGCCTGGCCACCGCTTTCCTCCCGCTGCCGCGTTTGTCCTGGGCTGGCTGCTCGCCGCGATTGGTCTGATGCATCTGGGGGTCCGGGTCAATGCGGAGGCCTCGGCTCTCGCGGTGCTGACGTTGGTGACCTATCTTTTCATCTACACCCCGATGAAACAGCGCTCCACGCTGAATACCCTGGTCGGGGCAGTGTCGGGAGCCATTCCCCCGGTCATCGGGTGGGTGGGGGCTGCCGGACCACACGGATTGCAGCCGGGCATGCTGCGGTGGGAACTCTTCGTGCAGCCCCAGGCGTTGTTCCTTTTCAGCCTGCTCTTTTTGTGGCAGCTCCCCCACTTTCTGGCCATCAATTGGATGTATCGCGAAGAATACATCCGCGGGGGGTTCATCATGTGGTCGAACGACGATCCCACCGGTGCCAAAACCGCCCGTCTGGCCCTCGGCTGGACCCTGCCCATGCTCGGGCTGTGCATCTGGCCACCCCTCGCTGGTTTCACGAATGTTTGGTTTGTGATCCCGTCGCTCGCCGCCACCCTTTATCTGCTCCGCTTGTGCCTGGTGTTCCGCCGCACCACCGAGCGCGCCGATGCCCGCCGTCTCTTTTTTGCCACCCTGATCTATCTGCCGGTCATGCTGATCGCCCTGCTCGCCACCGCCCGCTGATTCATCCGGGCCGGCCTCCGGCACGTTTTATTTATTCATGAAGTCTCCCTCCCCCCCCGCCCCCTTGCCGGACCGGCCGTCATCCAAGGGCATCACGGTCATGTTCCTCATGATCATCATCGCCCTTGGCATGGTGGTTTCCTACAATTGGCTCCTCAGCATCCAGCGGCAGGAACGGGAACAACGCCTTCCCATGCAGGGCAGGGTGGAAACCGATCCCTTGCCCGTCTGGCTTGATCAAAATGGCAAGGAACGGCATCTGGAGCAGTTGAAGGGAAAAGTCATCGTGGTTTCCTATCTCTACACCACCTGTCCGCAGGGGTGTGCCGGCGTGGCCGATGAACTGGCCAAGCTGCAGCAGGAATTCGGCAAAGATCCCAACTTTGCGATCCTGTCCATCAGCCTGGATGCGGAACACGACCGGCCGGAAGTCCTCAAAGCGTGGTTGGATCAAAAAGGCTTCGGCGGCGAAAACTGGTGGTTCCTCACCAGTCCCGACGGCCAGGGCGATGCCATCCGGGACTGGATGAAAAAGACCTTCCGGATCTTCGGCCAAAAGCGTTCCGAAGCTGAATTGGCGGCCAATCCAGCTGATAAATATGATCACCAGCTCGTGATGGCCCTGGTGGATGGGAAGGGGAATATCCGCACTCCCACCGAGGAAAATCTGGTCTATTGGCCCTTCCATGAAGCCTTCGACTACGGCTGGTATCCCCGGCCGATCCGGGAGGATATCATCAAGCTCCTCGCCGAGTCCCGGCAGAACCCCTCCTGACTTTCTGCCATGCCATCCATGCCCATTCCCCTGAGCCCGGCTGCTGAGCAGAAGCTCCGCAAAGTGGTCTGGATCGTCACCGTTTTGGTGCTCATCCTCGTCGGCATGATGAGGAATCCCCGGTTTCATATCGAGCTGCCGGCCGGGGTCAGTCTGGACTTTCTGCCGGCGTTTTATTCCGCGCTGAATGGCCTCGTCGCCGTCTGCCTTGTCCTTGCGGTGATTGCCGTCAAAAAGGGGAACATTGTCACCCACCGCCGTTTCATCAATGCCGCGCTGGTTTTGTCCGGCTTGTTTCTGCTCAGCTACGTCGCTTATCATTTCACCTCCACGGAAACCAAATTCACCGGGACCGGCTGGGTCCGTCCCGTGTATTTCTTTCTGCTGATCACCCACATTGTTCTCGCGGCGGTCAGCTTTCCCTTTATCCTCCTTGCCTACCTTGCGGGTTGGGCCGATCGACGAGAGGCCCACCGCCGGTTGGTGAAGTTCGTGTTCCCCATGTGGCTCTATGTGGCTGTGACCGGTCCCGTGGTTTACCTCATGCTTTATGTTCTGAACCAGCCGTAGACCTCTGCAACCCTTTGCCATTCCCGGTTGCAACCCCCCCGCCTTCCCGCTCCCTTCCCACCTTACATCCGCCATGAAAAAACCTCTCGCCCTTGCCTCCCTGGTAATCGCCCTCACTGCCACTCTTAGCTGTGAACAGCATTCGTGGGAACAGACCAAAATGTTCAATCAGAACCGCCACACCACGCACGGGGCGGAGCATGCCAGCCCTGAGGCCGGCCATGGCGCCAAGCCCGAAGCCCCAGCCCATGGAGCTGAGGCCAAACCTGCCCATTAAAACCTCCGCCCGCCGCGGCTTACTGCTCTCTCACTTCCTTTTCCTGTCCCCATGAAGCTCACGCAATTCGCCTTCGCTGCCATACTTGTCCTCCTCCTGGTGGCGGGTTACCTCACCTTGAAAAGTGATCTGGATAGCCGGCTCGAGTCCCAGAATGCCGTGAACGACAAAATGTTGGCCCGGATGGAGGAGTTGGCCAAAAAGCAGGCCCAACCGCAGCCGGTCGCTTCCCCTCCTCCTGCGGTTCCCGTCACTCCGGCTCCAGTGGCCGCCCCGGTTCCACAGCCCCCGGTGAATCCAGTGGCAGCTGAAGCCCTCGCCGCCGCCGCCGCGATTCCTCCCAATGCGCCCCTCGCCGCGGACAATGATCCCCGCATGCTGGAGGACGAGCGCAAGGTGCTCAACCTTGGCGCCGCAGACCGCGTCGCGGAAGACTCCCTGACGCTCCCCGCCACTGCCGAAGGACAGACCCTCACCAAAATCCAGCAACGCATTGTGGCGCTGCCGGCCATCGCCCGCGTGAAGCAATACGCGGATAAAGAAGGCATGATTGTGTTGGACCGCGGTTCGAATGTCGGTCTGAAACCGGGTGATCAATTTTCCCTCCGCCGCAAAACCGCGGTGATCGGAAAAATCAGGATCAGCGACACCATCAATCCTGGGGAATGCATCGCCGATGTGCTGCCGGGCTCCATGCCGGTGGGCATGCTGCCTGCCGTGGAGGATGAAGTGATCCAATTTGAATAGGTCAGGTCCGGTGTCCAAAAAAGCCCCGGACCCTGTCCGTATCGAACGCGAAGAAGCCTGGGTCGGAGATGCCGTCCTCAGTCTCTATGCGCGGAAATACATCCTGCGGACCACAGGCAGCATGGACCAGCCGGAATTTGCGGCGATGACCTCCAATTCCTTCCTCCGGGCCTTCGGGCCACCCACCCGGGTGGAAAGCCGGATCGGACAGGTTTATGAAGCGCAGGGCCTCGAAGCCGCCTTTGCCTTTATTGAAGCGGAATTCCTCCCGCTCTATCTCAAGCAGAAAAGGAACCGGCGCTGAGTTGGCACGAGGGTGCCGCCCGCTCCGGTCCGCCGGTTTTCCTGCCAAGTCGAAAGCTGCAATGACGGCCCCGGCATCTCTGCCGCTCATCAAGACCCGCGGGATGGGCTGCACTTTCCCTTTGTGTCCCGGGCGTCCCTCGGTTCCAATCCACCAAACCTAACCCCGCTTCCACCTCATGGACAAAACCGCCAAAACCTTTCTGCACCAGCTCCTCGGCACCCCCAGCCCCACCGGATTTGAAATCACCGGGCAACGTGTCTGGGCAGGATATGTCAAAGCCTTCAGCGACCGGGTGGAAAGCGACGCCTATGGCAGTGCTTGGGCCGTGCTGGAAGGCAAGTCTCCGGTGAAGCTGATGCTGGAAGCCCATGCCGATGAAATTGGCTATATGGTCAAACATGTCACCAAGGAAGGGTTCATCCACGTCGACCGGATCGGCGGCAGCGACTACGCCACCGCCCGCGGGCGCAAACTCATTTTCCAAGGGGATAAAGGCCCGGTGAAAGGCATCATCGGCAATACCGCCATCCACATCCGGGACCGGACCGGTGGGGAAAAAGCCCCTGAAGTGCATGAACTTTACGTTGATGTCGGGGCTGACTCCGAAAAAGAGGTCGCCAAGCTGGGACTGCGCGTCGGACATCCTGCGGTGTATGCCGACACCCTGGAGGAATTCGGTGAGGGGCGTCTCTGTGGCCGGGCGATCGATAACCGCATGGGCGGTTTCATCATCGCGGAAGTGATGCGCCGTCTGCATAAACACCAAGACAAGCTTCCCGTCACCGTGATCGCCGCGAATTGCGTGCAGGAGGAAATCGGCGGCTACGGAGCCCGTATGGTCACCTATCGCCTCCAGCCGGATGTGGCCATCTGTCTGGATGTCACCCACGCCACCGACACTCCGGGCATCGAAAAAGCCAAACACGGCAGCGTCAAGCTGGGCGCGGGCCCCAGCGTCACCCATGGGACCGCCTGTCACCCGCTCGTCGTCAGCAAAATTGAAAAGGTCGCGGCCAAGGAGAAGATTCCGCTGCAGCACGAATCCTCCTCCCGTTACAGCGGCACCGATACCGACTCCATGTATCACATCCGGTCCGGCACCCCGTGCGCGCTGGTTTCCCTGCCGCTCCGCTACATGCACAGCGTGGTCGAGTTGGTGGATTTGAAGGACGTGGAGCACGTCATCCAGCTCCTCACCGCCTTCGCGATGAATCTGAAGCCGGACGAGATCTTCGCCCATCAACTGTGAGGGCTTGAGGTGGAGGACGGTTTTCCGGAAGATCCGGAGGGGAAACCGCCGGGCGTGGCCCATGCGATGGAAAGACTTTGCCCGGAAGGAAGCCTGCGGGCGTAGTTCCCGCATCATGCCTGCCCTGCGCCATCTCGTTGTTATTCTGGGAGATCAGCTCGATCCGGAATCCGCTGCCCTGACGGGTTTTGATCAGGAGCAGGACGCGCTCTGGATGGCCGAGGTGGCCGCGGAATCCACCAAAGTCTGGTCCCACAAGGCTCGCATTGCGGTTTTTCTCAGTGGCATGAGACACTACGCCGCCGCCGTCCGGCAACGGGGGTGGCCGCTGCATTACCGCACCCTCGATGATCCGGCGAACCGCGGTTCGCTGGCAGCGGAACTGGCGGATTCGCTCCAGCGCCTGAAACCGGAAAAAGTGGTGATAGTACAGCCTGGCGAATGGCATGTCAGGGAAGCTCTGCGGAACACCTGTGCCGCCGCCGGAGTGTTGCTGGAAGAGCGTGAGGATACCCATTTCCTGTGCACGGCCGCCCAGTTCGAGGCTCACGCCAAAGGCCGCAAGGGCCTCCGCATGGAATTCTTCTACCGCGACCTGCGGCAGCGCACCGGGCTGCTCATGGAAGCGGACGGCACCCCGGCTGGCGGACAGTGGAACTTCGATCACGACAATCGCGGCAATTTCGGGAAGGGTGGCCCGGACACCTTGCGTGGTCCCCGGCGTTTCCTGCCGGGGGAAATCACAAAAGCCGTGTTGGAATTGGTCGAAGCGCGGTTTCCGGATCATCCGGGGAAGCTGGCGGCCTTCGACTGGCCGGTCACGCCGGAGGATGGGCTGCTGGCGCTGGAGGATTTTATCGCCCGGCGGCTGGTCGATTTCGGCACCTATCAGGACGCCATGTGGACCGGGGAGCCGTGGCTCTATCATTCCAGACTCAGCGTGGCCCTGAATCTGAAGCTGCTGCATCCTCTGACGGTTTGCCGGGCCGCGGAAAAAGCCTGGCGGGAGGGTCGCGCCCCCCTCGCGGCGGTGGAGGGCTTCATCAGGCAGATTCTGGGCTGGCGCGAATACGTCAGGGGAATCTACTGGCGGTTCATGCCGGAATACCGGGAGATGAATGCCCTGCACGCGGAGCAGCCCCTCCCCGGCTTTTACTGGACCGGCCAAACGGAGATGCGCTGCCTGAGCCAGGCCATCGGCCAGACCTTGGAATACGGGTATGCCCACCACATCCAGCGCCTCATGGTCACCGGGTTGTTTGCCTTGCTCCTCGGGGTGCGCCCGCAGGAAGTGCACCAGTGGTATCTGGCCGTATACGTCGATGCCGTGGAGTGGGTGGAACTGCCGAACACCCTGGGCATGTCCCAGTACGCCGATGGTGGTATCATGGCCTCCAAGCCCTACGCCGCGACCGGCAAATATATCCAACGCATGAGCAATTACTGCACCGGCTGCCCTTACAATCCCGCTGAATCCACCGGCCCCACGGCCTGCCCTTTCACCACTCTTTACTGGGACTTCCTGCTGCGCCACGAGCCGCTCCTGCGGAGGAACCAGCGCATGTCGCTCCAGACCAAAAACCTCGACCGCCTGGACATGGCAGCACGAAAGAAGATAACGGATCAGTCTGACAGGCAGCGGGCACGGTTTGCGGCGGAGGCTTGAAGGATTGAGGATGCCGGCTCCAACGATCCGGCGTTTTTCCTCACGCATGGGGTCGACCCGGGGCTCCGCGATAAACCGTGCCCGCAGCGGGGTGGCGCCCACGGAATTCATCACAGATAGTAATTGAGTGGAAATTGTCGGAGTGATATGAAGAAGGTCAGGTGCACAGCAATTGATTCACCTGCCTCCTCCTGATGACCCTCCGCCTGATCCTTTGTTGCCTGCTGTTTTTCGTGGTGAGGGCCGGGGCGGATGGGGGATTCAAGTATGAGGTGCTCAAGCCGGTGGCGATTCCGCAGCAGCTGGCGGTGCTGAGTCACAAGGACGGGAAGGAGACCCTGACGATTTGGAATACGGTGCAGGCAGAGAGTCAGGAACTCGCCTGGGTCCTGCCGCTGCCCGCAGTGCCGGAGCTGATTCAGGAGACCCACCCGGCGGCTCTCCGGATGCTGCAGATGATTTGCGCTCCCCCGGTGATTGCGGGCGGGAGCGACATGTTTGCCACGATATTCAAGTCGCTTCCCCTCTGTTTCCTCCTGCTTTGCGGGGCGTGGCTGATGCTGTCAAAGCGGCCGATGAAGGATTCGGTTTTCTGGGTGATTTTGCTAGGTTTGATATTGGTTTTTTCCCTGTTTTCCCTGTATCTGCAAGGCAAGATCATGGGGGGCGGAGGAACGTCCGTTGCCGGAGTGAAGGTCCTGCTGGCGCAGACGGCCGGGAATTACGAAACGACCGTCATCAGTGGAGATTCCGCGGAGCAGGTGAACCAATGGCTGACCAGCCAGGGATTCACCCCTTTCGAGGGGGCGGAACTCAAGGTGGTGGGAGACTATATCGGCGAAAAATGGGTCTTTCTCTGCGCCAAGGTCAAGACGGGAGCCAAAGGGCTGATTGAAACGCATCCCGTGACGGTACGCTTCCCGGTCGCCCAGCCGGTCTATCCCATGCGGCTTACTGCCGGCGCCGGGACCGTGCCGGTGGATCTTTACACCATCGGTAACACTCCCATGGTTGATCCCGGTGGACGGTTGAAGCCTGCAAGGATCCTGGATCATCGCAGACACCGTTTAGTTGGGGTGATGCCGTTGGGACAGCTCCTTGATTTCATGGCCCAAGCCCGTGCCGGGGTGGACTCCGGTGAGGCCGGGCCGATGTTTAATCACGATTTTCTCCCCTTCGTTCCTGCGGGGCGGGATGCCCTGCTTGATTCCCTGATAGTCAGCGGCAGCCAGATTACCCATCTTCAGGGCACTCTCTCCCCCGGAAGCGATTGGAGTGATATCACGTTGACGCCAGCGGACGCTCCCCCAGAAGATACCGGAACCAAACTTTATACGTGGGTGGGCCTCATTGAGCAAAAGATTCTGTCGCTGGGTTGGCTGGGGGCTCTGACCTTCCTGTTGGTGGGTTTTCTAGCGCGTTTGACGACTTCAGGGGTGCGGCATCCCCATCCAGGTTGGCCGCTGGCTGCTGGCCTGGCGCTTCTGCTGGCCACTTTCCTATTCCTGATGCCGCGATGGAATGAGATAAGGATCGCGGATGCCTCCAATGTGGTGGAGTCCGAAAACAAAGACAACTCCGCCAGCACTCATTTCAATGCGTGGTTGAGGGCGCTGGCGGCAAAGCCTTAGCGGCACTTTACTGGACGGGGTTGGGCCGGCGCTAGCGGCGGCGGCGCAGCAGGCCCAGACCGGCCAGCACCCCGAAGAGGGCGGTGGAGGGTTCCGGCACACTGACGGCCGCGGCGGCGGCGGCTTGGATTTCCCCGGCCGTGAGGACTGAGTTATAAACTCTGATCCCGTCGAGTTGGCCGTTGACCTGATCGCCATCGGCACCACCCAGCCGCCCACCAATGGTGAGCCGGTTGGCGCTGCCGATGGGGGCAAAGACGCTGGTGTCTGAATCCAGGGGATTGCCGTTCAGGAAATAACTGATGGTTCCGTTATTGTAGGTGGCCGCGAGGTGGACCCAGCTGCCGAAGGCAACGTCAAACGTGGAGGAATCATTGTCCGCGATGCCGTAGGTGGTGAAGCGGACGGTGCTGCCGGTGCCGGCGGTGCCATTGAGCCGCAAGCCGAAACCCCATCCGCGGTCCGCTCCCGCAGCGCTGCCGGTGGAAAGGGGGCGGTAAGTCGTGGTGCCGAGTGGTGCCGAGGGATTCATCCATGACATCACCGTGAAGGAACTGGTGCCCAGGAGATTCATGGTCGGATTGTTGTTGTCCGCTCCCACCGTGAAAAACTCATCCACATTTGATGGACCGTAGTCGATGGAGGTGCCTGCGGCATTGGTTACCGCAATGGAGCCGTAGCTGCCATTGGGAACGCCGGCGGTGGAGTAGGTGGGAGTCCCGGTGGCAATCCCCTCGGGGTGGTTGCCGGCCGCGTCGATCAGGTTGCCGGAGGTTTCATCCTGGGTCCAGGATCCGATGACTGCCGCCCGGGAAAGGGATGCGGTGAGGAAAAATGTCAGGAGAATCGTGGCTGATTTCATGATTTGGTACAGTTTGGGTGGATGGCCTGGAGATGCCGCAACATATAGCGATAATCGAGCCAGCCCCTTTGGCAAAAACTCCTTCCGATACTTTTCAGTGGGCCGGGCCTGGGGTCAGGCGGTGGATTTGTCGACCGCTTCGCGTTCGAGAGCGGCGTTGCAGTAGCCGTGGCGGAGGCATTGGAAGAGGTAGGCGCGGAGAAATCCGGTCAGGCTGCCATGGCGCTCGTATTGGGCGGTGTGGACAAGTTCGTGGGCCATGATGACGGGCTGGGCGGCAAGGTCGCGGCGGAGGATGATGCCATAACGGAGGCAGAGCCCGCCGATATGGCGGCGGTCGAAACCCCAGCGGGCGGCGATGAGGTGCATCCAACCGAGGCCAGGCATGGGGATCTCCTCGACGGCGACGATTCGCACTTTTTCCGGATGCCGGACGCCGACGCGGACGGCGGCGGCCCATTCGGAGGTGAAAAGGGGCCGGCCATCCCGCAGGGTGCGGCGCTCCACCCGCCAGGCCCACCAGCCCACCCAGGGCATGGCCACATAAACCGCGGCAGGCAGCAACCAACCGCGCCAGGGGCCGGGGTTCCAGGATGAAAGGTCAGGGGGCGTCATGGGAGACAGTCGCGGTCGGTTTTTTTGGCGGGGGCAGCAAGGGGTTGGAATCAGGCCAGCGGGACTTTAATCCACCGCCGGGGGATTTCCAGTTGGAACCGTCAGGAAAATCCGGGGGAACCATCGGTGGCGGCCAGGATGCCGGCGGCTTTATGCAGCGTCTCCTGCCATTCCATTTCAGGCACGGAATCCGCCACGATGCCGGCGCCGACATGGAATGAGGCCACTTTTTCCTGGATGGTGATGGTGCGGATCGCGATGCTGAATTGGCTTTCGCCATGGGTGCCGAAGTAGCCAATGGCCCCGGTGTAAAGCCCTCTTGGGCCGGGTTCGAGTTCCGCGATGATTTCGGTGGCCCGCTTTTTCGGGGCCCCGGTGATGGAGCCGCCGGGGGCACAGGCGCCGAGCGCAGCGATATGGGAAATGTCAGGACGCAGCTGGCCTTCGATGGTGGAGACGAGGTGGAACACCTGCTCGAAACGTTCCAGCTTCAGGAGGTCTGTGACCCGCACACTGCCGAATTCGCAGACCTTTCCCAGATCGTTGCGCAGGAGGTCGGTGATCATGAGCAATTCGGCGCGCTCCTTTTCGCTGCGGATCAAATCGATCGCCGAGCGCTCGTCGGCTTCCGCCTCATGGAAGCGGGGCCGGGTGCCTTTGATAGGACGGGTGCGGATGTGCCGCCCGCTCATTTTGAGAAATGATTCGGGCGAGGAGGAAATGACCTGGCGGCCGCCGAGGTCGAGGAATGCGGCGTAGGGCGCGGGGCTGGCCGCGCGGAGGCGCAGGGCGAGCGGCAGGGCATCCGCCCCCTCCGGCCACGGGGCGCTGAAGCGGTGGGCGAGGTTGACTTGATAGATATCCCCGGCGGCGATGTATTCCTGGGCCCGGTGCACGAGGGATTGATAATGCTCCGGCGTGGTCTCGGCCTGGAACCGGGGACAACCGGCGGGCCCTGAGTTGCCGGAGGGGTGGCTGGTGGACGGGTTGAGTTGTGTCAGGAAACCGGGTAGTTCCGGGCCGGTGCCAAGCCATTCACGGGTGGCGTGACGGTAAATCAGGACTTCATCGTAAACGCCGAAAGTATAGTGGCCGTCATAATCCACCGTCCCGAACAGGCCGGAGGTGGGGAATCCCCAATCGGCCTGCGAGGAAGCCCGCTGCCGCAACTCCGTGAGGGCATTTTCCAGAGGGGCCGGGGCGCTGAGATGCCCGGTAAGGATTTGCCGGGGGGAAGCGGTGAGGAGGGAGAGCCCGCCATCCGAATCCGGCTCCGGCCGGTGACCGGCGGTGTCCAGCCAGACCAGGCCGGGAAGAACGCGCAGGCGGGCGGCCATGTCTTCCGGGGCGGAGTTCCACGGGAGCACGCGGGGCAGGGCAGGGACGGTTTGCATGGGGGGACATGCCGTGTTGCCATGGGCGGGGTTGGCCTGCAATCGCAGGAATGCACGGGAGTGGCTCCGGGGCGGGAGCCACTCCCGTCGCCTTACATCAGCTTGGCGCCGGCTTCGGCGAGCGGGCTGCGCTCGCCTTTGCTCAGCGAGATGTGGGCCGAACAGGCTTCACCTTTGAGACGGTTGCGGGTGTAGACGAGACCATTGCTGCGGCTGTCGACATACGGATTGTCGATCTGGGCGGGATCGCCGATCAGCACAAGTTTGGAGCCGCGCGACATGCGGGTGACGATGGTTTTAGCTTCCAGCGGGGTGAGCTGCTGGGCTTCGTCCAGGATGAAAAACCGGTTGGGGATGGAGCGGCCCCGGATGTAGCAGAGGGCTTCAATCTCGAGGATGCCCTGTTCGATGAGCGCATCATAGGGCTTGGGGGCGGCATCGAGAGCGAGGGTCTGCTGCTTTTTCTCCTGCTTGCGGCGCGGGCCGGCATTGGCAGGAGCACTGGGGCGCATCACGATGTCCAGGGCATCATAAATCGGCTGCAGCCAGGGCCGGAGTTTCTCATTCAGGGTGCCGGGGAGAAAACCCAGGGTTTCCCCCATGGCCACGACCGGCCGGCTGATGGTCATGCCGTCATAGCGGCGCTGGAAGACTTCGCTCAGGCCCGCCGCGACCGCCAGCAGGGTCTTGCCGGTGCCGGCCTGGCCATAACAGGTCACCAGAGAGATGTCAGGATCGAGCAGCGCATCCAGGAGGCATTGCTGGCCGAGGTTGAGGGGACGGATGGGCTGGCCTTTGGGGACCTTGATGGATTCCGGCACTTGCAGGCGGACGAAGCGTCCCTTGCCGGCATGGCGGGCGGGCATGGTTTGTTTTTCACTGACCTGGAGCAGGACGTATTCATTCACGGCCAGGCTGGCGGCCTCCCCCGGCGGCAGGGTGATGACGCCACTGCTGGCAAAGCGCTGCAGTTCCATGGGATCGACCGCAAGACGTTGCAGGTCGTAGCTGGCGACATCCCGGATCTCCGCCTTGTCATTCAGATAGTCCTCACAGGCGATGCCGATGGCGCGGGCCTTGAGCTGGAGGTTGAGATCCTTGGTGACGAGGATGACGGGCGAGGTGTTCTGCTCGCGCACCATGAGGGCGCAAGCGAGGATGCGGTGGTCCACCTTGTCCATCGCGGGAAAGAGGTGCATGAATTCTGTCAGGGCAGGCGAAACTTCGGCATGGTCCTCCGCGCTGAACGCCGCGAGGCGGATGCTGCCGCCGCCTCCGGTCGGGACGCCGGTGGTCACCGAGGTGCCGCCCTGCTGGAAGACTTCTGACAATTTCCGGTGCACCGCCCGGGCACTGGCGCCGCGGTCGTTCTGCTCGTTCTTGAAGCGGTCCAGTTCACTCAGGACATCCACCGGGATGCAGATATGGTTATCGGCAAAGCGGTCCACGCAGCCGGGATCGTGGAGGAGAACATTGGTGTCGAGGACGAAAGTCTTGGCCTTTTGATGGGGAGAAACCAGTCCGTAGCGTTGCCAGTCGTGCGCGGCGTCCGGATCCGGGGGGCGGCGGGTTCGCCCGGCGGGGCGGTTTTTGGTGCTGGAACTGGAGGAGTTTCTACCCGGAGCCCCGCTGAGGAGGCCGGCCGTCATGGAGTCATCATCCCGTATCATAATGTTATAAAAAACGCGGCCCCGGCAGTTGCCGTGGTGCCGCGTGGAGGAGGGGAAGGTCCCGGGCGGCTGCCTGCCGCCGACCGCATACTGCCTGAAGGAGCTGTGGGTGGGACCTGATATTCAAGACGGTTGCAACAAACGACGGCCCCCGGTGGATACAAGATTTTTCTGCAGGGAAATTGTGCAAAAAATCCAAACCGCAGGCTGGAATGTTTTTGAGTTGACGTCAACGCTAGCGTTTTTCCGGACTGGGGCCGGATCCTGATGGTTTGTCAGGAAGAGGAGTGAAAACTCCCGCCCCCGGCCCCTCCTGGCCCATCAGATGGGTAAGCGGTTGCCGTCATTTTTAAAAATTTGGCACACCGCCCGGGCGGGGGACTTGCGGAACATTCCACGCCGGGGTGGCGATCAGGTCTGGCTGTCCTGCTCCCGCAGGCGGGCGCGGCGCAGAGGCCGGATCGGGCGTGCCGGCCGGTCGGGATCTTCATGGTGGCGCACCAGCCACCAGAAACTGTGGACCAGCACATAACCGGTGACCGCACAGGCCAGTCCCACGAGAAGATAGCCCAGCAGCAGTTCCGGACCGGCATGGCTGGCGAGATTCCAAAATCCCTGCCAGTCCAGGTCCTTGACCGCCGCCGGGGTGAGATGCCGGATTTCCGGTTCGGCCCCGAAGAGGTGATAAATCGCCGAGACGGACCCCTTGGCGGCGAGGAACATGGGGACGTAGGTGAATGGATTGCTCACCCATGTGGCGGCGATGGCGGCCGGCACATTCCATCCCCGGGCAATGCCGGTGGCCGCGGCGAAAAGGCTCTGCATGGGCAGGGGCAGCATGGAGAAAAACAGGCCTCCCGCGAGTCCATTGGCCACCGGATGGCGTCGGAACTGCCACAGGTCCCGGTTGTGGATGCGGGAGCCCAGCCATTCGCGGATGCGTCCTTTGCGGCGCTCCCGGGGGTGGCGGAGGTTGCGGTAGAGCTTGCGGCTCTGGTGGCGCAGGCTGCGGCGGAACCGCTCCAACCAGCCGACGGGATCGGGCGGCTGGGATAGATCAGGGGGGGCGGGCAGCATTGCTAAATCTAGGGCACGTGGGGGAAGTGTGCA
Organism: Verrucomicrobiota bacterium; assembly: GCA_040387795.1. Taxonomy (GTDB): domain Bacteria; phylum Verrucomicrobiota; class Verrucomicrobiia; order Verrucomicrobiales; family V1-33; genus CAIZWU01. The sequence goes on along the minus strand of JAZKDC010000023.1, from coordinate 65,516 downwards.
AATTTTCCCGTGAGTTATTCCGGGAAGGGCACGGTGAGACAGCGTCGCCCACCGCCGGTTCCGGTGAACAACAGCTTGCCGGGCGCCCGATTTTCTTTTAGAAACAGTTGGAATCCCGCCCTTTCCCCGTCCAAACCGCCGCCCATGAAGAAAATTGAAGCCATCATCAAACCGTTCAAACTGGCGGAGGTGAAGCAGGCTTTGCTGGAGGCGGGCCTGGAGGGTATGACGGCGACGGACGTGCGCGGGATTGGCCGTCAGCGCGGGCACCGCGAGCTCTATCGGGGCAGCGAATACGAGAATTCCTTCGTTCCCAAGATAAAATTGGAGGTGCTCGTCGCCGACCATGTGGTCGATCAGGTGCGGGAGCTCATCCTTGAGGCCGCGTCCACCGGCAAGATCGGCGATGGAAAGATTTTTGTTTACCAGATGGATGAAGTGCTCCGCATCCGGACGGGTGAGCGTGGTCCGCAGGCCGTGTGACTCCGCCTTTCCCCTTTTTACCTGTGAATGCTTACCTGATCCCCCTTCTGCGGCGCGGCCTGATGCTGGCGGCAGTTTTCATGGCTGCCTCCGCCCCGGCAGCCCAGACCATCCGTGTCCCCTTGTCGGACGGATTTGATATTCCGGTGGGCAAACCGGACGGGGCTGGTTTTTATGTCTTCCGCGGATATTATCCCGGCGGCCACCTCGGGGAGGATTGGAATGGCAATGGTGGGGGGGATTCGGACCTCGGAGATCCGGTCTATGCGACCGGGGCCGGGGTCGTGGTGTTTTCCGAAGACTACCTGCGCGGTTGGGGCAATGTGGTGATTGTCAGGCATGCCTATCTTGATGAAAATGGACGCGTTGCCCTCATGGACAGTCTGTATGGCCACCTCGACCGCCGCATGGTCCGGAAGTATCAGTTGGTGCAGCGCGGCCAGCAATTGGGCACCATCGGCACCGCCCATGGCAAGTATGCCGCGCATCTGCATTTTGAGATGCGCAAGAACATCAATATCGGAATGGCCCGGACGGCATTTGATCAGGGTTACTCCAATTATTTCAGCCCACGCCAATTCATCGGCACCCGCCGCACCCTGCGCTCCGGAGCCAACGTCGTGGTACCGGTGGACACCTTCACCGGCCAGCCCGGCAGTGAGGCCGATGACGCCCCGCCCAAGCCTGTCGAATTGACCAAACAGCCGGACGGGAAGCCCAAGTCCCTGCCGGTGCCGACCCGCGACCCGGTGAAACCAGCGGCACCGGACCGCGATGCGTCTCCGGTGGAGGCCAAGACCGCCGCGCAGCGCGAAGCTCAATTGCAAAAATTGATCGAGGAAAACCGGAAGAAAGTGGAATTGATGAAGGACGAGGATCTGGACACCTTCTGGTCCCGGCTGAAGAATAAGTTGGAGAAATAGCAGGACTCTCCACCTGCCCCTTGGCCTGCTGCGCTATTCATCCTTCCCACCCTGATGCAGCCACCCATGGAACCTTCCGCTGCGCCGGCCCCCCCCGCCCGGGCCGCACGTCTGCTATCGCTCGATGCCTACCGGGGATTCGCCATGTTTCTCATGGCGGCAGAATTGTTGCGGGTGCCGGAAGTGGCCGGGCACTTCCCTGGCAGCCCGGTTTGGCAGTGGCTGGGCCGGCACTGGGAGCATGTGCCGTGGACCGGTTGCACCCTGCACGACCTCATCCAGCCATCCTTCAGCTTTATGGTAGGCGTCGCCTTGCCTTTCTCCCTGGCTGGCCGCCTCTCCGCCGGGGCCACCCCGGGAAAACTTTGGCTCCATGCCTGTTGGCGCGGTCTGGTCCTCGTGCTGCTGGGGGTCTTCCTCCGCAGCATCGGCCGGGAGCAGACCTACTGGACCTTTGAGGATACCCTCTCACAGATCGGCCTGGGCTATCCGCTGCTGTTTGCCCTCGGCTTCGCCCGGTGGCGCACCGTGTGGATCACCCTCGGCCTGCTCCTCGCCGGTTATTGGGCGCTCTTTGCCCTGTGGCCGCTGCCCGGGGCCGGTTTCGACTACTCCCGCTACCGTGTGCCCGCCAGCTGGCCGCATCATTTCAGCGGGTTTGCCGCGCATTGGAATATCAATAGCAACCCCGCGTGGGCCTTCGACCGCTGGTTCCTGAATGCCTTCCCGCGGGAGCAGGAATTCATGGGGAATCCGGGAGGGTATGCCACTCTCAGCTTTATCCCGACCCTGGGCACCATGGTGCTGGGCCTTTGCGCGGGCCGCTGGATCCAGCAAAACCAGGCCACGCCCGGCCCCCGCCAGGGCTGGCTCCTCACCGGCCGTCTGGCGCTCGCGGGAGTGGCCGCCCTCGCTGCCGGCTACAGCCTCGACCGGCTCGGCCTCTGTCCTTCCGTGAAAAAAATCTGGACCCCTTCCTGGACCCTGTTCAGCGGCGGGTGGTGTTTCCTCTTCATGGCCGCCTTCTACCTCTTGGCCGATGTGCTCGGCTGGCGTCGTCTCTTTTTCCCGCTGGTGGTCATCGGCACCAATTCCATCGCCATGTATGTCCTCGTCCACACCACGGCCGATTTTTTCAGCAGCGCCCTCACCACCCACTTCGGCATCGCGCCCTTCCACCTTTTCGGCGAAGCCCTTGCCCCTCTCTGTCAGGGAGCCACCGTGCTCCTGCTGCTCTGGCTCATCCTCTGGTGGATGTACCGCCGCCGGCTGTTCCTGAAGGTGTAATTTAAAAGGGGCACCCCCTGGCGGGTGGGCCGTGGGCCGCTCAATGCAGGGAAAGGCCATATTGCGGGCGGCCCATACCACAGGCAAAGCTCTTTTGCCCTCACTCATGGTCATGTTTTCCGGAACACATGGTCATGTCCCCCCGCACCCATGATCATGTCCCCCTGCTCGCATGATCATGTCCCCCCGCACCCATGATCATGTCCCCCTGCTCGCATGATCATGTTCCCCCGCACTCATGATCATGTTCCCCTGCACTCATGGTCATGTTCCCCCGCACTCATGATCATGTTCCCCTGCACCCATGATCATGTTCCCCCGCACCCATGATCATGTTCCCCTGCACCCATGATCATGCTCCCCTGCACCCATGATCATGCTCCCCTGCACCCATGATCGTGTTCCCCTGCACACATGATCGTGTTCCCCTGCACACATGATCGTGTTCCCCTGCACACATGATCGTGTTTTTCGGATTTCATGGTCATGGTCGCCCTCACTCATGATCATGTTTTCCGGAAAACACGATCATGAGTGCCCTTAAATGAGCTTTCCCATGGTTTTGTGTAAAAGCCTGGAGATCAACCTTTTGACTCGTGGATAGGCCGTTTTTGGCCCTAAACAGATTCTGGTAATTACGAAAGTTATGGAAATAGCTTGCCTTGGGCAGGCCTGTCCGTTAGCTTGGCAGTGCTCACGGCATCCTCCCGTCAGGGGTCCGGAGTTTCACCAACTAAACAGACCAAAACGGGTCCGGGCCCAACCCACGAAACAAATGAAAAAGATAACTAAACCAGTCATCGCCGCAGCCGAGCCTGCCAAGGCGCCCTCCCGGTCAGCCGGCCGCACTCCTGCCAAACCCAAAGTCGGCGAAGTCCGCAGCCGCCCTATCCCTGCCTCCCTCCGCGGTCTGACCGGCGTCGCCCTGCCCACTCCCGCCCAGGGCGCTATCAAGCTGGCGTTCCCCATGACCCCGGCCGTCCTCGCCACCCTCATCCGCAGTGTCGGGAGTGGCCTGAAGGGCAACCTGAACTACCCTGACTTCGAAAACTGGGAAGCCGTCCTGCTCGCCACCGAAGGCGCCCTCGTGGGCTCCATGGACGACGTCACTACCGCCGAGCAGGCGGCCAAGGCCGCCCGCTCCGCCCGGGATCTCGAAGTCCTCAACGCCGAAACCAACCTGCGGAATGTCGCCATCGCCTGCGAAGCGGTGGACCGCCGGGAGGAAGCCCTCCTCAGCGCCGGTTGGGAGCTGCGCCGCGCGGGTGGTGGACCGAAGCCCCTGCCGGCTCCCGTCCGCATCGCTGCCAAGAACCTCCCCTATGAAGGCCAGGTCGAAGTCCGGTGGAGTTCCATCACAAACAAAAAATACTACGAAGTCCAGGCCATCACCGGGGGACCGGACCCTGCCGACAACCTCTGGGAGACCCTCCCCGTCGTCCCGGAAGGCCGCGTCAACAAAGTGTTCCATGGTCTCCCCGTCGGCAGCTACCTCAGCGTGCGCGTCCGCGCCGTCGGCTCCCGCGGCCCCAGTCCCTGGACGGAAATCGCCACCATCCGCGTGAACTGACCCGGCCAGCCCCCGCTCCCTCGCGGAGCCCTCACCCCAGGCCCGTCCTCCCCACCATGGGAGGGCGGGTTTTGTGTTGGGGCCTGGTGCCCGCCGTGTGAGGGAAAAAAAGGAGGAGCGCGGACTTGCAGTCCGCCCCGGCAACCCCGGCCCCTTTCCCTCCCGATGCTCTGCCGATGCTCCGGGGCGGACTGCAAGTCCGCGCTCCATCACATCTCGATCAATCCTACCCCGCCGTCCAGCTCTCCGGGCGGCGGGTTTTTTCTTTCAAGGAATCCTTTGCTTCCCTGAAATATTCAGTCAGGAATAGCTTGTCTGATTGTCCGTCCTTCCTATGATGCGGCATCTTTCCGCAAGTTGCCTGCTTCCTCCGTGCCCATCACCAACCACCAAGCCAAATACCCCGCCTACGAGCTGACCCGCCCTTGTCCCTCAGACAGCGTGGAAAAGCTGGCTGAAGCGGTGGCAGGTGCTCAGGTGGATCTCAATCCCCAGCAAGTGGATGCGGCGATGTTTGCGTTCAGATCTCCTTTGTCCTGTGGAGTGATTCTTGCAGATGAGGTCGGACTGGGCAAAACCATTGAGGCAGGCTTGGTGATTTCCCAGAAACGGGCCGAACGGAAACGCCGCATCCTCATCATCACACCGCCATTTTTATACCAGTTTCCAGCCGCTTAGACGATTGAAATTAATACCACATGTCTTCCATAAAGCAAAAACTCGAACTCACCTGTATTGGGAAGGAGCACCGGCCGCGGTTGGTGCCCACATCAAGATAACAGGAATTTGACCTTTAACCCAGTCCCTTCATGAGAATCGAAACTATCCGCATCAAAAACTTTAAGGCGTTGCAGGACGTCCACCTCACGAACTTGCCTGGATTCTGCGTTTTTGTGGGAAAGAATGGCAGCGGTAAAACGACGCTCTTCCGGGTTTTCGCGTTCCTGAAGCGAGCCTTGGAAACAAATGTCAGGATCGCTTTGCAGCAAGAGGGCGGGCGACTGGGATTCCAAGAGGTGGCGACGCGAGGCCACGCGGCGGAGAATATCGAAATCGAGATTCAGTTCCGTCTTGCGATTCTGGGGGCCGACCGTCTCGTGACTTATGAGCTCCACCTCGGCTACGATGCAACCAGCGCCAAGCCTCTCATCCGGCGTGAAATTCTGCGCTACAAGAGGGGGCGACATGGAAAGCCCTATCACTATCTTGATTTTTCAAATGGAGTCGGCATGGTGGTGGCCAATGAGAAGGATTTCGATGAGCCGGCTAAGGAACTGATCCGCGAGCAGCAGACCCTTGATGCTCCTGATATTCTCGCCATCAAGGGCCTGGGACAGTTCGAACGATTCAAGGCGGCGAGTGAATTCCGTCGGTTGATCGAAAACTGGCATATCTCTGATTTCCATATCACTGCCGCCCGGGGAGTGAAGGATGATGACGCTTCCATCCATCTGTCTTCCTCGGGAGATAACCTAGCATCGGTGGCGCGGCACCTATATGAGAACGAGAGGATAATTTTTGACCGCATTCTCCGCAAGATGAAAGAGCGGGTGCCTGGCGTAGCGGATGTGGAGGTGAAACCCACCGACGATGGACGCTTGCTGATGAAGTATCGTGACGGGGCCTTCAAGGATCCCTTCCTTGATAGTAATGTGTCTGATGGAACAATCAAAATGTTCTCCTATTTGGTGCTGCTAGAAGACAGTAAACCTCATCCTATCCTTTGCGTGGAAGAACCAGAAAACCAACTTTATCCGGATCTGATGACCGTGTTGGCGGAGGAATTTGCCGGATATGCGGAGAGGGGTGGCCAAGTCTTTGTCTCCAGCCATTCCCCGGACTTTCTTAACGCCACGCCTTTAGAGAGCATCTTCTGGTTGGAAAAAAATGAAGGATTCAGCACCGTCCACAGGGCCTCGGACAAGGCTCTGCTGCAGCGCCTCGTCAAGGAAGGAGACCTTCCGGGCTGGCTTTGGAACCAAGGTTTGTTTGAATCCCAAAAACTCAAGGCATGATCCGCATCGTTTTTCTAGTCGAAGAGCCATCGATGGTGGAATTGCTTCGCGGTGTGCTGCCCAAAGTTTTCCCCCACTGGTTAGAAAACCAGCATTGGCTGGCCGTGCCGCATCAAGGTAAATCGGACTTGGAGGCGTCTGTGCCGAGAAAGTTGCGTGCCTGGCATATGCCTGGAGATTGTTTTGTCATCATGCGAGATAATGACGGGGGTGATGGCCGTGCCCACAAGGCACGCCTGCTCAGCCTCGCTGCTGCGAAACCGGCCGACCAGGTAATGGTGCGCATTGTCTGCCAGGAGCTTGAGAGTTGGTTCCTGGGCGACTTGGCCGCCGTCGCTGAGGCCTGCCCTACGGCAGCCCGCAACCTTAAGGCATCACATCGAAAGTATCCTCATCCAGATCGAATGACCAATGCTTCGGAAGAACTTCGGCGGCTCACTGAGATGCCGGGTAAAGTTGGGCGTGCAAAGATGATAAGTGCCTGCCTGACGGTCGATGTGAATCTGTCCCATAGTTTTAATATCTTTATCAGTGGCTTGAAGCGGTTGGCGGCTAAGCACGCTCCCTAATTGCTAAAAGCCACCTTCATTTCATGAACCACCACGTCAACGCCATCGCGGGCAGGCTAAGTCTCCGTCCCCCCAACGTCGATGCCTGGAGATTCCTCATCGACTGACCGAGATCGCGCCGCCGACCAAGACCCCCGATCTGGCGGCCATGATGGAGTCCAAGCACAAAGGCAAGCCGCTGAAGTATATAGTCATTCCCCACGACATCATCGCTGACAACATGAGCTTGGAGGGGGTGGCCAAGAGGGCCGGATAAGTGTGAAATTACCAACAAACCACGATCATGCGCTGCAAGCCGGGCTATACCGAAATCCTAGTTGAGTCTTTCTACTCGCCGGAGAATGGCCATCGCGGCTACATCCATATCAGACCCGCTGCCGGTCAGCAATACAGTCAGGATTATTTTGTGGAGTGTTCCCGGGCGATGACCAACAGATATCCTGTGGGCACCATCTTCAGGCTTGCGGTATGCCTCAAAGCTACCTCCACCGGCAGACCACACCTTTATGCCCACTTCAGCGCCCCCTTTGAAGTTGTTGTGGGCCAGGACAGAGGAAGCTGAGGACGGCAACGCAAATGACCACGCCAATTACGATCCCGTGCTCTCGCTAGCCTCAAACCATCCGATGAATTCCTCCGATCAGCTGATACGCAGGATCTCGATGGCGGGACTCTTGGTGCCGGTAGGAGTTGTCCTGCTTTGCGTGAGCTACGCGGTGCGGGCGAGGTGGGAACTGGGACACTGGGCCACCTGCAATCATCCTGATCCAAAGAATCTGGGGTGGCCGATCCACCATTTCCTCGTTCTGGTGGGCCTGCTGGCGGTCTATCCGGCCCTGGTTTTCAGCGCTTTATCGGCGCTTTGGCTGATGCATCGCCGCATGATGCGATCGGGAGGCTTGATTCTCGCTTCAGCAGTGCTGCTGGGGCTCGGGATCACCTGGCTGGGACAGACCCCCATGGGTGACGAATTTGCAGCATGGTTTTTTGACTGACCGGAAATTCAAATGACCAAACAAGCTACTATCCATTATCCAAGGCTGCAACGATCAGCCATTCGGATGACATTGCCTGCCATGAAGCCCATCACCATCAAACGACTCGGGGTTGGATTTGGAGCGTTCCTGTTCCTTTTGGCGCTGGTGGCCTTTGTTCCCGGCTTTGAATTCAGTGCGGCCATCCCAGGAGTGATCAGCGCGGACAAGACCTCGAACGTGGGCAAACAGGGTTTCGAGATCGGCATCGGCACCCTTGTGGCGAAGTATGAGATCAATTATGGGGCTGTCGAAGATCCTTGCTGGGGCCCCGAAGGTTTTTCGACGGCGATGGGTTTTCCTTACTTCCGTTGGGGGACGCTCGAGCTATCTGCGTGGCACGAGCCTTGATCAAAAGGAGGCGAATCCTGATAAGATCGGGCAATCAGCTATATTCATTGAGCCCCAATCTTTTATGAACTGCCGCCCCCCCCCCCCCAGATTACGCCTCATTTTGAAATGGATCTCCCACCCGCTTTGGTGGCATAGTTGGCGGTCTGGCAGATTCTTGGAACCGACCATGAAAAGAAGTCCGGCCTAATTGCTTCAGGTAGTCGTGGTGCTCTTCGACCTCGGCGCCTTGGCCTTCATGCTCTGGGAACCTCACATCGAAGGCAGGAATGCCCATGCCACGACCTTTGAGATTTATTTCAATGATCCATTTCTGGCGTATGCGTATGTGGGTTCCATTCCGTTTTTCGTAGCGTTGTATCGGTCATTCAGGCTGTTCGGGCACGTCAGGCAGAGTGGGGCATTCTCCCAGGGGAGCGTGGATGATTTGCGGGTCATCAGGCGTTGCGCTGGGGGCGCCCACCTGTTGACGGGGGTAATCGTATATCAAGGTGGGAGGAGGATATCGCTTATCTCAAGCCCTTGCTACTCAATCCCCATCCGGCGCAGGGTGGTGGTTCGCTCTACAATAATTTGATTAAATCCGCCAAACTTCCCGGATATCTGCCCGCCAATTACCCCCTGCTCACACCGTAGCCATGAACCCAGCTAAATCGCTATCTCTTTTACTCTTCACTATTCTGGGCACAAGTGTTTCTGCTTTTGCAGCCACCGTGACCTACACCGGACTGCCCTACCGTGGCCGCTTCGATAGCCCGTTTTATCAAAGTATCCAAAACGGAACGACTTACGTCGAGGACTTTGAAGACAGATTCGCCAATACTCCCGGCTTGAGCATGTCCACCGGGAAAACTTTCGATTCTCTTGGCCAAAGCGTGGATGAAGACGAGGGCGTGCTTGATAATTTGGGCCTTGGGAGAGCTTGGGTCGTCCCAGGAACGGCAATCATTCCTGAAGGATCTCCGTTTACAGTCCGGGCGGCTTTTACACATGATGCCCTCGGTAACTATCCGACCCATGCTGGAGCCGTTATCCTTGGATTTACTACCCTGAATGTAGGATCTTTAAGATATTTTCAGGCGTTCGATGCTGCTGGAATTGAAATTTTGGATTTCACGGTCGAATCCTTGACGCCGGTTTTTCCGAATACTACCCCACTACTATCCACCAAAGGGGACCGTTTCTTCGGCTTGATCCATGAAGGCGGGATTTCAAGTATCGTGTTGGGGGGGGGGCTCTATTTCGATCACGTCCAATACGGCTATGGTGCGATCCCGGAACCCTCCACTGGAATGCTGGCCGTTGGAGGTATTCTGGCCTTGGCCTTGCGGCGCAAAAGGATCGAGTCATGATCCCTTTGATGATTCAAGTTGCGGGGAGATACTGGATCGGTCAGGGTTTCCGGATCAGCAGGGCTTCCATGGCGGCGGCTTGTTCCGGGGTGTCGATGCCGGGGCTGTCGTGGGAGGTGATGACGCAGTGGATGGAGGCGCCGTTTTCCAGGGCGCGGAGTTGTTCGAGGCCTTCGGTGAGCTCCAGCGGGGACGGGGGCCAGGCGACGAACTGATTCAGAAAGGCGCGGCTGTAGCCGTAGAGGCCCATGTGGCGGTAACCGGGGAAGCCCGGCTGCGGATTTCTGGGATAGGGCAGGGGGCTGCGGCTGAAGTAGAGGGCGCGGCCGGTGTGATCGAGCACCGCTTTGACAATATTGGGGTCGTGCTGGAGGGCGGGGTCGTGCAGGGGATGGACGGCGGTGATCATGCCGATGCGGTCATCGGCGGCGAGGCGGGCGGCGAGTTCGCCGATGAGGGCCGGGGAGATGAGGGGTTCGTCGCCCTGGACGTTAATGAAGTGGGTGGCGGCGGGGTCGTGGGTGGCGGCTTCGGCGAGGCGGTCGGTGCCGCTGGGGTGGTCCGGGGAGGTGAGGACGGCTTCGGCCCCGAAGGAGGCGGCGGCGTCCATGATGCGTTGGTCATCGGTGGCGATGAGGACGCGGGCGAGGTCAGGGCAGGCGATACAACGCCGCCAGGTGCGCTCGATGAGGGATTGCCCGGCGATGAGGTGCAGGGGCTTGCCGGGAAAACGGGTGGAACCGTAGCGGGCGGGGATGATGGCGATGACGCGGGACATGGGAGGGAGGGGAGGGGGAGAGAGGTCAGAGGTCAGCGGTCAGCGGTCAGAGGGCAGAGGGCAGACAAACGCCTCCGGGGGCGAGGCGTTTGAGGCAAACCGGGGACGGTTTGGGGCGCAGCTCCGCAGGTGCGGTGAGCGCCGGAGTCATTGCAGAGGGCAGGGGAGGAGCTTTTGGTCAGGTTTCTTCGTCGCGGGGTTTCGGGGTGCGGTGCTGGCACCAGGCGAGGAAGCCCCAGAGGGCTCCGGCGATGAGCAGGACGGCGGGGAGGATGAGCAGGGCGCGGGAGAGGCTGCTCCAATGGTCGGAGAGGGTGCCGACGATGCCGGGGGACCACATATCGCCGAAGAGGTGGATCACAAAAATGGACCCGGCCATGGCGCTGGCGCGGAGGGCGGCGGGGGCGGATTCGAGGATGAGGGTATTGATGGGGCCGGTGCCGAGGAAACAACAGAACATGGCGATGGCGAGGGCCGTCATGCTGGAGGTTTGGCTGGGGGAGGTGAAGGCCACCCAGGCCGCGGGGGCGCCGAAAAGCATGGAAAGGGCGAGGGTGCCGGCATAGCCGCTGCGGTGCCGTTTTTGCCAGGCGGTGGCGGCGAGTCCACCGACCATGGTGCCGATCAGGCCGGCTCCGACGAGGACGTATCCGAAGAATTCCGCCGCCTTTTTGACCTCCATGCCATGGGCGCGATGGAGGAAGCTGGGACCCCAGTGAGCCATGGCTCCGAGGGCGAAGGTGTAGGCGGCATAACCCCAGACGCTGAGGTTGTAATCGCGGTTTTTGAAGAGGCCGAGCACGTCCTTGAATCCCGGCAGATGCTGGCCGGCGTGGGTGCCGGTGCGGGCGGGTTCCCGGAAGGGTAGCAGGATCAGTGCGAGCAGGAGGCCGGGAGCGCCGGCCCAGATGAAGGCATGGCGCCAGCCGTAGCTGGCCGCAATGTAACCGCCGACGACGCTGCCGAGGGCGGCCCCGATGGGGATGGCGGTGTAAAAGATGGTCAGCGCGTTGTTGCGTTTTTCCGGAGGGTAGACATCGGAGAGCCAGGCGGGGCTGATGGTGGCGTAACTGGCCTCGCCGACGCCGACCATGGCCCGCCAGAAGAGCAGGATGGCGAGGGTGCCGGAAAATCCGGTCATGACGGTGGAAGCGCTCCAGATGAAAATGCCGCCGGCGATCAGCCACTTCCGCGAGGCCCGGTCGCCCAGCCAGCCGAAAAAGGGCGAGGTGAGGAAGTAACCGAGCATGAAGACGGTGGCGAGGTGCCCGGCCTGGCTGTCGTCCAGTTTGAGATCACTCTGCAGCGAGGGCAGCACCGCCGAGAGCACGTAGCGGTCGAAGTAATTGAAGAGATTGAGTCCAGTCAGGATGACCAGGGTCTGGCGGGAAGTGAGAGAGCGCACGGGCCTGCTGTATACGCAATCCCCGGAGGCGACAAGACCTCAGCGGGCGGTAGGTGGAATTTGATCATGAGCTGATGGCGTCTGCCGGGTTGAAATCCATGAGGTGCCGCCGGACGGGTCGCAGTGATCCCTTTCCTGAAACACCGGCGCTGGACGCTCTGGGCTGCGCTGCTGATGCTGGGCGGAGCCGTCTGGCTGGGGGTGTATGCGTGGGATCAGGGATTTACGAAAAAATGGCGTGGCCTGATCGCCAAGGAACTGGCCAAGCATGGGCTGCGGGCGGACATCGGGCGGCTGACCCTGGATCCGGTGGAGGGGCTGACGGCGCGGGATGTGAAGCTTTATGATATGACCCACCGGGGCCAGCATCTGGCGGACATCGACCGCATCAGCCTCGATATTGATGTGGCCCGGTTGTTGAGTCAGGAGGATTTTCTGAGGACGATTCACCTGCAAAACGCGGACGTGACCCTGCCGGTGGACCCTGCGGATCCGGTCAGCGAACTGCTGACGGTGAGGGATTTGAATGCCAAACTGGTCTTTCAGCAGGACCGGATCGAAATTGCCCGGGCCGAGGGAGTGGTGGCGGACATCCTGGTGAAGGCCTCCGGGACGGTGCGCAAGCCCGTGGCGAAGGGGGCCACCCGGGAGGAAACCGAGCGGCTGAAAGAGGAACGCACGCGCCAACTTCAGGAGATGCGGGAGCGGCGGGGCGCCTTCCTCTCGGTGCTCCGGGTGATCGGGCGCTTTCAGATTCCCCAGGTGGAAGGGGTGCCAGGCCGCCGGCACAAGGCAGAGCTGAGCCTGGAGCTGGAGGGGGATCTGTCGGATATCGACCGGATGGAAATCCGGGGGACGCTGAGCGGAGGGCCGCTGGAACACCGCGGTGGGCTGGTGGAGGGATTCAAGGCCAGCGGGTTTCTCTCGGAAGGCACCCTGACGCTGCAACAACTGGAGGTGAGGGACCGGCATGGAGCCCTGCATGCGGCGGCTTCCTGGAAAATCCGTCAGGCGGCCGCAGTGGAAGTGACGGCGGATTGCACCTTGGACCTCCAGGCCCTGCTGCGCACCGCCTTGGATGACGCGCCGTGGCTGGGGGAGGTGGTTTGTTATACGCCGCCGGATCTGCGGTGGGACGGGCGTTGGCTTCCGTCCCCGGAAGCGGGGCAGTGGCCCTTGGAAGGGCAGGGGAGCCTCAAAGCCGGCAGGTTCCTGACCCGGGGGGTGGTGTTTGATGGGCTGGAGGCCAAAGTGGCGTTGAAACCGCAGGGCCTGGTCTATGTAAGGGACGCGGTGCTGACCCATCATACCGGAGCGGTGCGCGGCCAGGGCATGCTGGGGCCGGCGGGGGAACGTTATGAAGTGGACTGGCAGATGGCGGCGGGGCCGGTGATTCCCTTCCTGCCCGAGGGGGGAGCGCGCTCGTTGCTGGAGCGGTTTGGTTTTGATGCGGCGTCGAGGATCGCGATACGGCTGCAAGGAGACCGCGCCGGGGGGAGCGCGCGGTGGCGCCATGCCGGGCGGCTGCAGTTGCGTGATTTTTCCTATCAGAATACTCCCTTGAGGGAAGTGGCCGCAGAGGTGGTCGCGAATGGCGATGCCGAGACGCCGCTGATTTTCCGGAATGCGGTGCTGGAAATGGAGGAGGGGCTGGGCAAGGCGAAGGAGGTGCGGGTGGATCCTCCGCAGAAGTTGCTCTGGATCGTGGGGGGCGAGAGCACGCTCCGGCCGGCTCCGTTGCTGCATTTGTTCCTGCCAGCGCTGGGCCGGGAATTGGAAAAGTACCGCTTCGTCAAACCGCCGGATGCCCGCATGGAAGGCGTGATAGATCTGAAGGGGCTGACCCGGAGTGACTACCTGATCCATTTGCGCACCCGGAGCCGCTGCGGGCTGGATGTGGCCGGGCAGGCCATGGAATTTGACCAGACGGCCGGCACGGTGCACGTGAAAGGACCGGAGCTGACGGTGCGGCTGGCGGGGACCACGGTGCCGGAAATGGACGTCTTCAAGCTATTGCGCTTCGCGGAGGCGTCCCCGGCTTCCTTTGAGGGGACGTTTCCTCTGGCCCGGGGACCGGGCCTGCTTCCCTCCTGGAAAGTGGCGGTGCGGGCCCCTGGCCGGGTCAATCTGGATGTCCTGGGCCGCACCTGGCCCCTGGATCAATTTGCCGGAACGTTGCAGACCGAGGGAGAAGGCCTCATGGGCACGGGAGGAGCGCAATTGTTTGGAGGAAAGTTCGGAGCCAGTCTGGATTTCCCAAAATCCGGAAGCATGGCGCATGGCGGCAGCCTGGTCCTGCAGAATGTCCCGTTCACTTCGCTGGCCGAAGTGCTGGATCCCAGCCGCCGCACCGAAGGACGGCTGACGGGCAGTTTTTCCTACCGGATTCCGTCGCCGGATCCGGGCTCACTGGAGGGAAAGGGGGAGTTCAAGCTGGAGGAGGGCAACATATTTGCCCTGCCGCTGCTGGGGCCGCTCTCCTCCGTGCTCAACGCGCTGATTCCCGGGGAAAACGTCGGCTACAGTGTGGCCCGCACCGCCACGGCCACCTTCCAGGTCACGGGAGGCAAGGTGATTCTTCCTGACTTCTCGGCGGCCACCACCACCTTTAAACTGATGGTGGCGGGGGAGGTGGACTATCTGAAGGACCAGGTCGATTTCCTGGCACGGGTCAATCTGAACGGGCCTCCGGGCATGTTGCTGTTCCCGGTCAGCAAGCTCTTCGAATATGCCGCCGACGGCACCATGGCCGATCCCGCGTGGCATGCCCGTTTTTTTGCCAGTCCCTTCCGAGCCAAACCCGGCGACGAAACTCCGCCGGAACCGCCCCGGTCGGCCGTCAAGGCCAATGGACGCCGCTAGCTGATATGCGGGATGGGAATGCGGTGACGGGGCGGAGGGTGGGAATCAGTAATCCATGTCCCGGAAATTCGCCCGGGTGGTCTCAGTCTGGCGCAGCATGGTTTCGCTGGTCTTGCGAAGCCGCTGGCAGAGTTCCTTGCCGAGGGCGGTGACCAGTTCCAATCCCACCAGGGGATCCTGCTGCACCATGGCCTGGAAGTCTTCCCGCGAGATGGTGAAAACCACGGATGGATCGCCCACCACGACGTCGGCCGAGGCCCGGGCCACCGGATCCAGCAGGTTCATTTCCCCGACGGTTTCCCCGGGCTTTACGGTGGCTACCTCAAGAATATCGGCGTGGGAGTGGACGTAGACTTTCATGCTGCCGGCAATTACCACGGACATGGTATCGTGCGGCTGCCCCTGGGTGGTCAGATAGGCCCCATGGGCGAGGGCTTCAAAACGCCCGGAGGCTGCCAGTAACTGGCGGGCCCGGTCGCTGACACTCTTGAAGACGCCGATGGCCGGCAAGGAAACAAGAGCAGTGGCGGCAAGTGGGTCGGCATTCATAAGGGCTGGAGGGCTATTCTGATTAACACACCCATACTCCTGCCCCGCTGAAAGGCAAGGCTGCCGAGTGGGCAGGCGTTTCCCGGGGCCTGCAGGTGGCTGGTGAACCCGGCCGGAATGCCAGCGGCGTGAGCCCTCCACCGCAGGGTTCGGCGAAACAATCGGGCTGCCCGGGCGTTATGTATGGAAATCCCTCCATGCCCCTGCCGATGAATCCCGTTCATTTCCCGTCCGCCCTGCTGTGGCTGTTGGCGGGAACGGCATGCCTGGGCGCGGCCCCCGATCACCGGGAGCCCGCGATGGCGATGAAAGTGCTCCGGCTGAATTGTGTGCCCTGCCACAATGAGGAGAAACGCAAAGGCGGCCTGCTCCTGAGCACCCGGGCGGGCCTGCTGGAGGGGGGCGACGAGGGAGTCGCCATCCTCGAGGGGAAGCCGGAGGAAAGCCGGTTGATCCAGTCCCTCGCGGCTGGAGTGGAATCCCATATGCCGCCCAAAAAGCAGCTCCCGGCATCCCAGATCAAACTTCTCGCCGATTGGGTGCGTGACGGGGCTTTGTGGGATGAGGCTGCCCTGGCAGGAATGGCTCCCGCTCCGCGGGCGGTGGCCCTGGCTCCGGTGCCGGCGGCGTATCGTCCGGTAATGGCCTTGGCTTTGTCGCCGGATGGATCGCGGCTTGCCGTGGGCTGCCGGAATGAGGTGGTATTGTTCGAGGTCGGGCCGGACAGTTTGAAGTTCCTCGGCCGGGCCAGTGCGCATCTGGATCCGGTGCAGTCGATCGCGTGGATGCCTGATGGCAAACAACTGGTCACCGGAGCCTTCCGCCGGGTGGTGGTTTGGAACGCCGCGCCCTTCCGACAGGAGCGCGAGATCAGCACCGGGCTCACCGACCGCATCATGGCATTGCGGGCGCTGCCGGATGGCCGGCAAGTGCTGCTGGCCGATGGACTGGTGGCCGAGAGTGGGATTGTCAGGGTTCTGGACATGTCGGGTGGACAGATCAGCCGTTCCTGGCCGGCGCATGACGACACCATTTTCGCCATGGCCCTGAGCGGGGATGGAAAACTGCTGGCCACCGCCGGCGGGGACAAATTGGTGAAGCTCTGGGACGTGGGGGCGGGGACGGTTGCGGCCAAATTGGAAGCCCACAGCACCCAGGTGCTGAGCCTCGGCTTCAATCCTGACAGCAGCCAGCTGGTGACGGGAGGGGCGGACCGGCAATTGAAAGTCTGGGACGTGAAGACCCGCGAAAACACCACCGCACTGGCCAGCAAGACCACCGCCTTCAATGCGGTGCTCTGGAGTGCGGCCGGGCCCGCCGTTTTTGCTGTTACCGATGATGGCTCCCTGTTGCGTTATACCGATCTGAAAACACACACCGGCGCCCAGAGTTCCGATACCGGCAATGAGCGCGTGCTGGGCAAGGCGGAGGTGGCCCTCTATTGCCTGACTGCGACGGACAACGGAGAGCGGATCTTCGCCGGTTCCAGTGATGGACAGCTGCTGGGATGGAACAAGGATGGAAAATTGTTGGATAAAATCGATGTGGTGACCGCCCAGGCCGTTGCCCCTGCTCCCCCATGAAACTGACTGCCTGCCATTTGATCCTCTTCGCGGCGCTCGCCGGTATCCTCACAGGACCCAGCGGAGCGCAGGAAGTTGCGCCCGCGGCCGGAGCGGCGGACGGAAACACCATCACCGCCCTGGTCGGTGAGCCTGCCTCGATGCGTCTGGCGGCGGGCGCCCGGGCTGCCTTTCTGATCACCGAACGCCGGGCCGATGGCTTTGAGGCCGATGCCACGGAAACGGCGGTGCTTTCCCTGAGTGAGCCGGACAAGGCGGTCATCGAGGCGCCTGGAGTGCTGCGGGCGCGGCAGGCCGGGTCCCTGGTGGTGATCGCCACCAAGGGGACCCATCGCTTGGAGATTCCAGTCGAAATCACCGCGCCTTCCACGGAACCGGTTTCCTTTGTCAGGGATGTCCTGCCTATTCTGGGCAAGAGCGGCTGCAATGCCGGGGCCTGCCATGCCAAGGCCGATGGGCAGAACGGATTCCGCCTCAGTGTGTTTTCCTTCGACCCGCAGTCGGACTACCGGAATATTACAGGAGGCGCGCGGGGGCGGCGGATTTTCCCCTCGGACCCTCCGGAGAGTCTCTTGTTATTAAAGGCGACCCAGACCATTGCGCATGAAGGCGGGGAACTCTTCGGGCAGGACTCGGATGCCTACCGCACCCTGGTGCAGTGGATTGGCTCGGGCATGGCTTACAGCCACGAAAAGGAAGCCGCCCTGAGCCGGGTGGAGGTCCTCCCGGCCGCCCGCCGCTATCGCAAAGGCGCGGTGCAGAAATTGATCGTAAAGGCGCACTACACCGACGGCTCGGCCCGGGATGTCACGGCGCTGGCGCAGTTTGATTCGAATGACAAACAGATCGCCACGGTGAGCGGGGAAGGGCGGATCACGGTCGATCAGGTGAGTGGCCAGGCGGTGGTGGTGGCCCGGTTCATGGGCATGGTAGGGGATTCCCAGGTGATGGTGCCGGCCGATCAATTGCTGCCGGATGCGGCCTATCAGGGTCTCCCGGTGAACAATTTTATCGATGAACTGGCTTACGCCCGGTTCCGGCAATTGGGGGTATTCCCTTCGGAGCCCTGCAGCGATGCTGAGTTCCTCCGCCGGGCCTCGCTCGATACGCTGGGGATCCTGCCCACCGCGGAGGAGGCCCGGAAATTCCTGGCCGATCCCGATCCGCAGAAGCGGGCAGGGGTTATTGACCGGCTGCTCCAGCATCCGGCTTATGCCGACCACTGGGCCGCCAAATGGGCCGACCTGCTCCGCCCCAATCCCGACCGGGTCGGGGTCAAAGGCGTTTACATTCTGGACCAATGGATCCGGGACAGCTTCCGGCAGAACAAGCCCTACGATCAATTTGTGAGGGAAATCGTCACCGCCCAGGGCAATACCCATCAGGACGGGCCGGCGGTAATCTATCGCGACCGGCGCGAACCGGCCGAGCTGACCACCATGTTCAGCCAGCTTTTCCTCGGGGTCAGGCTGGACTGTGCCAAGTGCCATCATCATCCCAATGAGAAATGGAGTCAGGAGGACTTCTACCGGATGGCCGCTTTCTTTGCGCCGCTCAAACAGAAGGGCGGCGGGATCTCGACTCCGATCTCCGGAGGCAACGAGACGTTTTTTGTGGTGGCGGGCGGCTCGCTCAAACACCCGGTCACGGGTGAAGTCATGCCCCCGCAGCCGCCCGATGGCCCACCCGCGGCGGCAGCGGGCGAGGCCGATCCGCGTCAGGAGCTGGCCGGTTGGATGCTGGACCCGGCGAATCCTTTCTTCGCCCGCGCCATCGCCAACCGGGTCTGGAGCCACTTTTTCAGCAAGGGAATCGTGGATCCGGTGGATGATTTCCGGCTCTCCAATCCACCGGCCAATCCCGCGTTGCTGGATGCCCTGGCCGGGGAATTGGTGCGGGCCAAATATGATCTGAAGCCCCTGATGCGCGTCATCCTGACTTCCCATCTCTATCAATTGAGCAGCCAGCCGAATGAAACCAATGCGGCGGATACCCGGAACTTCTCCCGCTTCTACCGGCGCCGGATGGGGGCCGAAATGATGGCTGATGCCATCGGCGATGTCACCGGGGTGCCGACCCCCTATCCGGGCCTTCCCACGGGCAGCCGGGCCGTTCAAGCCTGGACCTACAAAGTGGATTCGCGCACCATGGATGCGTTTGGCCGCCCCAACTCCAGCAGCGACTGTCCCTGCGAGCGGAACATCAAACCGACCATCGGTCAGGCGCTCCATCTGATGAACTCGCAGGTGCTGCACGGCAAGCTGACCAGCAGCGAGGCCCAGGCCCGGGTGCAACGTCTGGCCGCTGGGAATGGCGCCCCTGCGGAGATTGTCACCGAACTCTATCTGGCCTGTTACAGCCGGCTGCCCACCGATGAGGAAATCCAGCTGGCGACAGCTTCCTTTGCCGACCACCCCGTGATCCGGCGCCGGGCCATCGAGGATCTGCTCTGGGCGCTGATGAACTCCGCCGAATTTGTCTTCAATCATTAACTTAAAACAGCCATGGCCATCCACCGAAACTGCGACGGACTTTTCCGCCGGGACTTCCTCCAATTGGGGCTGCGCGGCGCCATGGGGCTCGGGCTCTGCGATTTGCTGAGGCTCAAGGCCCAGGCCAGCGGGCAGCCGGGCGTGACCGCCAAAAACATCAACTGCATCATGATCTGGCTCGATGGCGGGCCTTCCCATTTTGAGACGTTTGATCCCAAGCCGGAGGCCCCGGCGGATATCAGGGGAGTGTTCAAAACCGTGCCCACTCATGTTCCCGGGGTGCATTTCAGCGAACCGGTGTCAAAGCTGGCCGGGGTTTTCGACAAGTTTTCGGTGGTCCGTTCCATTTGCCACAAGGACCCCAATCACGGCGGAGGCAATCACTACATGATGACCGGCGCACCCACGCCGGTGCCGGTGGGCTGCGGAGCCTTTGTGACATTCCATCCCTCCATGGGGTCCATGGTTTCCTATGACCGGGGTGTAAAGGGCGGGCTCCCCGCCTACATGGCCATGCCCGGCAACACCCGTTCCGGGGGGCCCAATTTCCTCGGTGGCCAGCATGCTCCGTTCATTGTCTCCGGCGGGCCCAACTCCGATGCCTTCCGGGTGAACGATGTGGTCCTGCCAGGGGATCTGGCGGAAGGCCGGGTGAATTCACGCCGTGATCTCCGCGCGGCTCTGGACAAAATGAAGCGCTGCCAGGACAAGATCGCGGAAGATCCCACGGTCGAGTTTGACCGGTTTTATGAACAGGGATTTGACCTCGTCTCTTCGGCGAAAGCGCAGGAGGCTTTTGATATCCACCGTGAAGACCCGAAGGTCCGGGAACGTTATGGCCGCAACGATATGGGCCAGCGGTTTCTCCTCGCCCGCCGTCTCGTGGAAGTAGGCGTCTCATGGGTGACGGTCAATTGGGGTGGCTGGGATACCCACGGCGGCCTCGAAGCCACCTACAAAGGGGACATGCTGAAAACCCTCGATCAGGGAGTCTCCGCGCTCCTCACCGATCTGTCGAATCGCGGCCTGCTTGACACCACCCTGGTATTGTTGCTGGGCGAATTCGGCCGCACGCCGAAAATCAATCCCGGAGGCGGCCGGGACCACTGGCCCCACGCCATGTCCGTGCTGATGGCCGGGGCTGGCATCCCGGGAGGCCAAATCATCGGGGCCACCGACGCCAAGGGTTATTATGCCTCGGATAATGTTTACCGGCCGGAGGATTTTGCGGCTTCCATTTATACCAAGATGGGGATCAATCCGCACCAGGTCCTGGAAACCACGGCGGGCCGTCCGGTTCATCTGGTGAACGATGGCCGGTTGATCAAGGAACTGTTTGTCTGACCGATGCGTTCCATTTATCTGATAGGGACTCTGCTGGGCGTCTCCCTGCTGTCTTCGGACGGAGCGGGGCCGGTGCTCACGCACCTGCACCCGGCCGGCGTCACGCCGGGGGCCACGACGACGGTGAAGTTGTCAGGGAAATTCGATCCGTGGCCGTGTCAGGTCTGGACGGCGGTGCCGGGCATTGTTTTTACCGCAGGCAAGGAAGCCGGCAGCTTTGACGTGACGGTGGCGCCGGAGGTTCCCGCCGGGCCGTGCCTGATCCGGGCTTTCAACGGTGAGGACGTTTCCGCTCCCATCGCGATGGTGGTGGATCGCGCGGCCCAAACCCTGGATGCCGAGCCTAACGATGATTTCCGTACTCCTCAGGAGCTGTCCGTGGCCACGGCCATCATCAATGGAAAACATGAGAAGGGCGGCGATGTGGATTCCTTTGCCGTCAATCTGAAGCAAGGGCAGGTGATGGTGGCATGGGTGGAGGCCTATCTCCTTGCTGCCGGATTTGATGCCATGCTGCGCATCGTGAACCCGCAAGGCGGGACCCTCGCCTTCAATCACGACCACACCACGATGGACCCGTTCCTCATTTTCACCGCACCGGAGGATGGCCGTTACATCGTGCAGACCATGGGGCATAAGTATCCTGCTTCCTCGGATATCAATTTCGCGGGAGGGGACGATTGCGTTTACCGCCTGCATCTATCCACCGGGCCGGTGGTCCGGAACACCTGGCCCCTCGCGGTGCAACGCGGGGAGAAGCGTTCGGTCATGCTCGACGGCTGGAATCTGACGGCTCCCACGGCGGAGTTGGAGGAATCCGCCCCTCCGGCCTATCCGGTGACTTTCAGTGACGTCCCTGAGGTTGTCGAAACCACAGAGCTCCAAACTCTGATCGTGCCGTCAGCCGTGAGCGGCCGGATCGAAGCTGCGGGCCGTGAGGATCGCTATCAATTCACCGCAACCAAGGATGCCAGGCTGGAACTCAGCGTCACTGGCCCGCGTTATGGCTCGGAGATCGATGCCTGGCTCAAGGTCCGCGACCCTGAGGGAAAAGAACTAGCCACCAATGATGACGAAGGCGGATCGACGGAAGCACGCTTGAGCTGGACGGTTCCGGCGGATGGCACCTACACCGCGGCCGTGGGCGATCTCACCCAGCGTGGCGGCCGCGACTTCTACTATCGCCTGCTCATCACCCCTGCCGTGCCTGCGGTCAGTGCGGCGATCGCCGGCCATTCGGCCAAGGTTGAAGCCGGCAAAGCGGCCGAACTGAAGGTCGCGGTCACCCTGACGAATGGGTTTGCCTCCAAGCTGAAACTCGCCGCCAAAAACCTGCCGGCCGGGGTGACTGCAGAAGAAAAGGACGTTCCGGAGAAAGGCGGGGAAGTGGTGCTTTCCCTGACCGCCGCCGCCTCGGCCCCGGTCGCCTCCCAGCCCTTCCAGCTGGTGCTCCGGGAGAC
This sequence comes from Verrucomicrobiota bacterium, assembly GCA_040387795.1. Taxonomy (GTDB): domain Bacteria; phylum Verrucomicrobiota; class Verrucomicrobiia; order Verrucomicrobiales; family V1-33; genus CAIZWU01. The sequence continues at coordinate 43,459 of JAZKDC010000023.1, read as the reverse complement.
CGGGGGCGGGAAGGAATATCCGGTCGAGTTTTCGATGATTTCGGTTTCGGAAAACAACGGCGTTCCCCAAGGATACCGCGAATTGCTGATCAACTCCACTGACAAACTCTGGCTGACCATTGCTGCCCCGCCGCCGCCTCCTCCAGCGCCTCCGGCAGAGCCAGTCCCAGCAGCCAAATGAAGTGGCGTTCCCGACGCCGCCCGGTTTCAGGAGAAGCGTGAAGTGGAGTCAGTCTTTGGGCGAAGGAAGCGTGACTTCGATCAGAATGGCCCGGTGGTCGGAAAATACCGCTTCGTCGAGCACGCTATATTTCAGGACTTTCAGGGCAGTGGAAGGGCGGAAGACGGCGAAGTCGATTTCCCGGTCAGGCTGGGGGGAGGGCACCGTAGCGGCAGGTCCCTGTTTCACAGGAACCGCCCAGCCAGCCGCAGTGACGGCAGTCATGACTTCGTCCCCGCGCACCGCATTGAAGTCGCCGGCGAGCAGCACCGGTCCCGGTCCTTCGCCCAGGGCTTTCAGAAGGGCCTGCGCCTGGTTGAGGCGGGCGGCCCCTTTGGCAAAATCCAAGTGGGTATTCGCCACCGTCAGGGTGCCGCCGAAGGCGGGGACTTTCACCGTTTGACCCACGCGCGGCTCGCCGCCGGGTGGCAGGATGATACCTTTGGATTCCAAAGGCGCTGATTTTGTCAGGAAGCAGATGCCGTATTCGCCGCCATCATAATCCATCGCCTTCTGGAAGGTGGCGGTCATGCCCGTCAGACGGGCCAATTCCGCGGCCTGATCCACCTTGCCGGTGCGGCCGCAGTTCCGGTCCACCTCCTGCAGCGCCACCACATCCGGCTGTTGGTCTTTCAGAAAACCGGCGATCCGGCCGAGGTCCAGTTTCCGGTCCATGCCCTCGCCGTGGTGAATGTTATAAGAAACAAGCCGGAAGGTCTCCCCGGCGGGGGCAGCAGAAGGAGAGATCAGCATGGCGAGCAGCAGGAGGAAAGGCAGGCCGTTGGGCCGGCGGGAAGGCGGGAGTTTCATACTCTTCACAGAACGGACCCGGGTGTCCATTTTATGCAGGAAAGCGAAGTGTTGTGGATTGGGCCGGGATGGGGACGCTGGAAAGTGTGTGTAGTTTCAGGACAGCTGTCATAAGCCGGAATCGGGCAGCCAAGGCTTGAACTCCGGAGGCAAGGGGGCTTCGCAGGCGAGGCGTTGGCCGGTGACGGGGTGGGTCAGGGTCAGCTTCCACGCGTGGAGCATGAGGCGGGGGGCGTGGGTCTGTTTGGTTTTCCGGGAATAAGTCGGATCGCCCAGCAGGGGGTGGCCGAGGTGTTTCAGGTGGACCCGGATCTGATGGGTGCGGCCGGTGTGGAGGGTGCACTTGACGAGGGCATCGCCGGTCAGGGTGTAGAGAACCTCGTAGTCGGTATGCGCCCATTTGCCGGCGGGAGCGGGGAGGACGGCCATTTTGAGGCGGTCGTGGGGATCGCGGCCGAGGTGGGTTTGGATGGTGCCCGTCGGCGGATTGGGCGTGCCGTGGGTCACGGCGAGGTAGATCTTATCGACCTCGCGGCCGGCGAACTGGGCGCTGAGGTGCTGATGGGCGAGATCATTTCTAGCCACCACGAGGCAGCCGCTGGTTTCCTTGTCCAGCCGGTGGACGATGCCGGGGCGGGCCACGCCGCCGATGCTGCTGAGGGCTCCGAAGCGGTGAAGCAGGGCATTGACCACGGTGCCGTCCTCGTTGCCATGGGCGGGGTGGACCACCATGCCGCTGGCCTTGTTGAGGACGGCGAGGTGATCGTCCTCGTAGAGAATGGTGAGGGGAAGATCCTGCGGCTGGGCTTCGGCGGGTTTGTCAGGTGGGATTTCGACTGCGATTTCCTCGCCGCTGGTGACTTCATGGCTGGGCTTGGCGGGTCGTCCGTTGACGGTGGCTGCGCCTTCCTTGATGAGAGCCTGGAGCCGGGCGCGGGAGAGATCCGGCAGACAGACGCAAAGAAAGCGGTCGAGGCGCTGGCCGGCTTGTTCAGGCGCTACGGTGAAGGTTTCGGGCACAGGAGGAAGGGAGCAGAATCGTGAAAAACAAAGGGTGGAGCCATTTGATCCGGCATCAATGGGGTTGATCCGGCGCCCGGCAAGGAGATAGTGACCAGCTTCGGCTGACGCGTGACTTGTGCCTGGTGGGGCCGGCCAGGCGGTTATTCCGATTTCCTCGCTCCAACCCAGATGTCCGCGCTGCTCCGCCGTCCATGGTATCGCCGGGTCTTTCCCTTGATGGGAATGAGCGGGCTGGTGGCGGTGGCGGGCGGGGCCGGGTGGTTGACGGATCAAGGAGTGAAGCGGCTGGTGGTGCCCCGGCAATATGTTGCGGAGCCATGGATGGAGGAAATCACCCGCCGGCCGGAAGGGTCAGGCTTTCAGTTGAAGAAATTCACCGTGATCACCGCCGATCGGTTGGCCTTGGAAGCCATGGTGGTCACTCCCACCGCGGCGGCCGGCACCACCAAGCGTGGCCAGGTCGTCACCGCTGCTCTGAAAAAAGCCGGGCTCCCGGCCCGTCCTGGCAAAACGGGCATCCGGGGCACCGTGATCCTGCTGCATGGATTCAATGCGAGGAAGGAACACATGTTGCCTTTTGCGGAGCGGCTCTGTGCGGCGGGGTTCCGTTGTGTGCTCTACGATAGCCGCGGCCACGGGGACAGCGGCGGGGAATACGCCACCTTCGGCGCGCGGGAGACGGAGGATCTGCGCCGGGTGATTGAGGCCGCCCGTCCCTTGACGGGCCCCTCCGGCTTTGGGCCGCTGGGCATGCTGGGATATTCCATGGGCGGCGCGGTCGCCCTGCAGGGCCAGCCGGAACTGCCCGAAGTCCATGCTCTCGCCACGGTGTCCACCTTCGCCGATTTCCGCGATGTCATCACGCATCAGGCCGCCAAAAAATGGCAGGGTCTCGGCCAACCCCTGCTTCCGCTGGTACGCGGCGAAACCCGGTGGATCGCCGGGTTCGATCCCTGGGACATCCGCCCCGTCGAAGCTGCCCGCCGCCTGACCTGTCCGCTGTTCCTTGCCCACGGGGACCAGGATGCCCTGATTCCCATCAGTCACGTCCACCTCCTCGCCTCCGCCGCCGGTCCGCAGGTGAAAACGGTGATGGTGATTCCCGGCGGCACCCACGGCGGCGTCTTTATCGCGGGAGGGGATGCCCTGTGGGGGCAACTCGTGGTGTTTTTTGTCAGGGAACTGGGCGTCCGCTGAGCCGCGCCACCCGGTGAATTCCAGATTTTCGCCGGGATTGGCGTGGCAATTTGAACATCTGAGGCTAAATCGCAGGATCATGACCGCCATTCTTGCTGCGTTAAGCGACCATCCCGTCAGCCATTTTGCGGCCGGTGAGATTGTTCTCGAACAGGGTGACCGAACTGGTCTGCTTTACGTCCTCATTGAAGGCAAGGTCGAGGTCACCAAGGACGGAGTGACGGTGGCCACCGCCTCCGAGCCCGGAGCCACCTTTGGTGACCAGGCCGCGCTCCTCGGGATTCCGCACACCGCCGCGGTCCGTGCCATCCAGACCTCCAGCTTTCACGTGGTGAGTGATCCCCGGACTTTCCTCCAGGAGAATCCGCCGGTGTGTCTCCATCTTTGTGAACTGCTCGCCCGCCGTCTCGATGGGGTGAATAAATACCTGACGGACGTGAAGCAGCAGTTCGCGGGGCACGATCACCTTGCCATGGTCGATGGCGTGCTCGATACCCTGATGCACCGCCAGCCGCGCCAACGCATCGCGCCCAGAAATTCAAGCCTCCGTGAGCCGGAGATCCCTGACTGAGCGTTCCTCCAGTGAATTCCATTCGGCCGTCCCGGCGGCAAGGTCGAGAGTGATAGTGGTCGGCAGGGGCCCGATCTGACGTCCGGGATTGAAGAGCCAGGTGCGGCCGATGCGGTCGATCCACGAACCGTCCTCGTAGAACGGCGAATTATGGATGTGGCCGCTCAACACCATGTCCGGTTGAAAACGATCAATCCATTGGCGGAGAAATTCGTCACCGATGTATTTCTGGCCGGTCCAGCTGGTCCGCGACCCTTCCGGCGGGGCGTGATAGATCCAAAGCCAGCGTCCCTTCACCTGTGCGGCTTCCTGCTCCAGCAGCAATTCCACTTCACCCCGCGCGACCTCTCCGTCCCACCACGGGCAGATCGTGATCCGGGTATCGCCGAGATCGATGCTGTCACCATCCACATGCAATCCCTCCCCGCGCATCCCCTGCAGCCAGTCAGCAACCGATTCATCCGCCAGGTTGCGGCTGTCCCCGTCGTGATTGCCCGAACTCACCACCAGCCGGGTCTTCTGTTGCAGCAATCCCAGATACTTCTCAACAATCGCGATCTGGACATCAGCATCAAGTGCCGAGCCCATGTCCAGCAGATCGCCCCCGATTACCATCACATCGTATTTGTCGGCATGGGCCAGCAGCCAGTCAAACTGCTTGAGGGAGTAGTGCAGATCAGCAATGAACAGCAGACGCATGGCAGGAAGAAGGCGCAGTCTGGCACCGGACCGCTGAATCGCGAGTCATAAAATGCGGCATTCCGCCAGCGCAGCCGGCCCACGCCACCGTCGTCGGGGGGATGAGCGGCGGGTGTGTTGAAAACGGGAAGGCGCGGCCTGCGGGGCCGCGCCTTCGGGTTGGTGGACTTGAAATGGTGAGGCACCGGCAGGAGACCGGTGCCGGCGTGGTCAGCGCTTCATGGACAGGTTTTTGAACTGCACGGTCATGGGAGGTCCGGCGTGGAGCTGGAGGCCGAGCACCCCTGCTTTGGCGCCTTCCTTGGTTTCGTCCTTCACGTCCACGGTCAGCTTTCCGTTGATGTAATGCTGCAGGTGGCCGCCTTTGGCGATGATCTTGTAATCATTCCAGTCGCCTTGTTTGATGGCAGCCTGGATGTCGGCGGATTTGCCGGTTTCGCCGGTGACCGTGATGGTGGGTTTGGCAGGATCGGCGCTGGAAGTGAGGGTGACCTGCTGGCCGCGCTGGGCGAGGATGCCGCGGGCTTTTTCCTCATAGAGGATGCCGGAGTAGGTGGTGCCGGTTTCGAAATCGGCCTGGTAACCGCTCAGGACGAAGTTGGCAGGATCGACGATTTTACTGCGGTATTGCACCCCGCTGTTGCCGGATTTTTTGTCGTCGTCGCCGGTAATTTTATATTGGAAGGTCAGTTCAAAGTCTGCCACATCGCCACCTTTCCAGATCAGGAAGGTGTTGCCCTTGGTGGGGTTGGCGGCGGTGGTTTGCCCGGTGATGGCGCCGTCCTTGACGCTCCAGAGGGAGGAGACGCCTTCCCAGCCGGTAAGGTCCTTGCCGTTGAAGAGTTGAATGGTTTCGCCGGCGTGGAGCAGGGCGGGGGCGAGAAGAAACGCGGCGAGAGTCAGGTATTTCATGATGAGAGGGTGAATGGAGTGATTGCTTGGGGGACCAGCGCATTACGCCGGAGCAGCGGGCATCTTGCAAGATGAATCCCTGCCGCTTGCCCGGCGGGGGAAGTGGTGCTCGGTTGAGCGGACTATGGCGAAGATTCTGGCGGCGATGTCGGGCGGCGTGGACAGCAGTGTGGCGGCAGCGCTGCTGCTGGAGCAGGGGCATGAAGTGGTCGCGGCCTACATGAAAAATTGGATCAACGAGGAAAATATCCTGGGGGATTGCCCCTGGCAGCAGGATATTGAGGATGCGCGGGCGGTGTCGGACAAGCTGGGGATCGAATTCCGGGTGGTGAATCTGATGACGGACTACCGGGAACGGGTGGTGAAATACCTCCTGGAGGGCTATCAAACCGGGATCACCCCGAATCCTGACGTGATGTGCAACCGGGAGATCAAGTTCGGGGTCTTTCTCGATTACGCGTTGGAACACGGATTCAGTGCCGTGGCGACCGGGCACTATGCCCAGGTGACGCATCACGCCGGCGGGCCGAGCCGGGTGTGGCGGGGGGCGGACCCCAACAAGGATCAAACGTATTTTCTGGCGCTGCTGCAGCAGCATCAGGCGCAGCGGGCCCTGTTTCCAATTGGCGGGCTCCTGAAACCGGAGGTCCGGCAGCGGGCCGAAGCGCTGGGGCTGGCGACGGCGGGGAAAAAGGACAGCCAGGGCATTTGTTTCATCGGTCAGGTGAAAATGAGCGATTTCCTGCGGGCCTTTGTCCCGGATGCGCCGGGGCCGATCGTGACGCCGGAAGGGAAAAAGCTCGGTGAGCACCGGGGGCTGCATCTTTACACCCTGGGACAGCGGAAGGGACTGGGGATTGCCTCAAACGTGTTCAAGGAGGCCTACGTGGTGGTGGAAAAGCGGATGGCGACCCGCGAACTGGTGCTGGCCTTTGACCGGCCGGAGACACCCCGGCTATATGCGGCGCGGGCGGTGGTGGGGAGCCTGTCGTGGGTGAACCGGCCGGTGACTGAGGAATGCCGGCTTCAAGCACAGCCGCGTTACCGGTGTCCAGGGCAGGACGCGGTGCTGACTCCGGTGGCGGAGGGAAAACTCGCGGTGGCGTTTGACGTGCCCCAGCGGGCTCTGGCGCCCGGGCAGATCTGCGCGTTTTACGACGGGGAGGAATTGCTGGGCGGGGGGATTTTTGAGCGGATTGATTACCAGGTTTGAACCGGCAGGGTCCGGATGCATTCCGGGTTGCATCCCCCCCCTCTCCGCTGACTTTGCGCGCCCATGTTGCCGCTTCTCGCCTTCACTGAATCGACCCAGCAAATCGTCGCCACGATCATCGTGGTGCTGATGTTTGTGGCGTTCGTGCGGGAGCGGATTGCCCCGGAGATTGTGGCCCTGGGTGGCTTCGCGGCGATGGTGCTGGCGGGAATTCTGCCGGTGGAGAGTGCGATGAAGGCCTTCTCGAACGAGGCGGTGGTGATGATCGCCTCCATGCTGGTCATCTGTATCGCCCTGGAGCGGGCCGGAGTGGTGGCCGCCGCCGGGGCATTTTATGAAAAAATCTCCGGCCGCAGCCAACGGACGGGGTTGTGGGTGCTGATGGCGGTCTGCGGGGTGATGTCCGCCTTTTTGAATAACACTTCCATCGTGATCATCTTTCTGCCGGTGGTGATGGCGGTGTGCCGGCGTCAGGGAGTGGCGCCTTCGCGGATGCTGATTCCGCTTTCCTTCGCCACGGTGGCAGGCGGCATGATCACACTGATCGGTACCTCCACCAACATGGTGGTGGTGGGGCAGGCCCGGGACTACGGTCTGTCCTTTTCCATGTTTGAGATCAGTGGCCTGGGTTTGGCAGTGTTTGGGGTGAGTCTGGTATATTTGGGGATCCTCGGGCCGCGGTTGTTGCCGGACCGGGTGGCTTTGTCCAATTTGCTGGAGGATGCCAAGTCCAAGGAATATCTGACCCGGGCGTTTGTCAGTGAAAACTCGCCGCTGATCGGAAAGCTCTATGCCGAAACACCGCTGGCCCGGCTGCGGGGCATCCGCCTGATCGATGTGATCCGGACGGGCGTGATGGTGGAGACCTCTTTCATGGAGTTGCGCCTGGAAGCAGGGGATCAGTTGGTGTTGAAAGGCCGCCTGGAGGACGTGATGACCATGCGCCAGACCCAGGGCCTCGAAATGGTGCCCCGGGAATCCCTCGGTTTGGAAGGGGTGAAAATGGAGCAGGCGGTGATGATGGAAGCGGTGCTGGGGCCAGGTTCCACAATCCTGCACAAGAGTTTGAAGCAGCTGAACTTCCGGCAACGTTACGGCGTGATTATCGTGGCGGTGCACCGCATGGGGGTGAATCTGCGGGAGCGTTTCGAGGACATGCGGTTCATGATGGGGGACACCCTGCTGCTGGAGGGCCCGCCTGAGCAGATGTCGCAGCTCTTCAAGGAGCGCGGTTTCATCAATCTGACACGGCCCAAGGATACCCGGCCCCGGCGGGAAAAACGCTGGATTGCCCTCGGGATTCTGTTCGCGGTGTGCCTGCTCGGAGCTCTGGCCGAGACCGGGACGGAAAAGGGGGGGACCATTCTGACGGATTGGGGGATGCCGGATTTGAATTTTGGGCTGATTGCTCTCACCGGGGCGCTGCTGTGCGTGCTGACCCGCTGCGTGGACACCTCGGAAATCTATGAAGCCATGGAGTGGCGCATCCTGCTGCTGATCATCGGCACGGTCGGGATCGGGGCCGGGATGGAAAAATGCGGGCTGGCCGGGCATCTGGCGCGGAGCATTGTGGGGATTTTCAGTCAATTTGGCGACCTCGCGGTCCTTTCCGCCGTATATCTTATCGCGGTGATCCTCACCGAATTCCTGAGCAACGCCGCGGTGGCTGCCATCATCACGCCGATCGCGATGCAGACGGCCCTCAGCCTGCACGTTGATCCCAAACCATTTGTCATCGCGGCCATGTTCGGCTCCACCCTCGCTTTTTCCACTCCCATCGGATATCAGACGAATCTGCTGGTTTACAACGCTGGGGGCTATAAGTTCACCGACTTCTGCCGCATCGGCATTCCGCTCACCCTGCTGCTCTGGCTGCTCTGTACTTTCCTCATCCCGGTCTTTTGGCCGTTGACCCGTCTCCCCTGACTTTCTGCAACCCCCGAATGGATTTTCTCACTGAAGTCTGGCATGTCCTGACGAATATCAACGAGCACCTCGAACAATGGGTCGGGCTCTACGGTACCCAGATTTACGTCATCCTCGCGGTGATCATTTTTTGTGAGACCGGGCTGGTGGTAATGCCCTTTTTACCGGGGGATTCGCTGCTGTTTGCAGCGGGCGCGCTGACGGCGGGGCATGGAGAAACCCTGAGTCTGACGGTGCTCTGCGTGATTCTGCCACTGGCGGCCATTCTGGGTGACAATCTGAATTATTGGATAGGCCGCGCGCTGGGGCCGAAAGTTTTCAGCCGGCCCCGGTCCACCATCTTCAACCCCAAAACCCTCAGTAAAACCCAGGCGTTCTACGACCGGCATGGCCGCAAAACCATCCTCCTGGCCCGCTTCATCCCGCTGATGCGCACTTTTGCCCCTTTTGTGGCTGGCGTAGGCCGCATGGATTACCTGCGCTTCCTCCTCTACAGCATCCTCGGAGCCTTCATTTGGGTCATCGTCTGCACCACTGCCGGTCACTTTTTTGGAAACATCCCGGTCGTGAAGGAAAACTTCGAATTGGTGGTGGTCGGCATCGTGGTGGTCAGTATCCTCATGCCCCTGCTCGGCTGGTGGAAGGCCCGCCAAGGCGGGCGTGCGGAATAATCGGATTCCCTTACTTGCCGAGCAGGTTCTCACCCCTGCCGTAATGGAGGATGCTTTCTGACAGTTCCTTGTTGGCTTCCGCCCACAGATCATCAAAGAAGATCCAGTGCTGTATGTTTTTGTGACTTTTACCGGAGTCGCGTGCGGTCGAAACCTTCGTGAAAACAACCTGGCAGCAGTGCGGGGTGAATTGAAACAGGCTTTCGCCGGAGGAGTGTTCCCAATAAGATCGGCGGGCGTTTTCCCGGGCTTTCGCATCGGCCTCGAGGAACTCCTGCAAATCCCTGCCGCAGGCCGTCTTTTCGGCCAAAAGAAGGGCGGGCTTTTTGATTTCGTATCGGTAGTTGCTGAAAATCGCAGGCAGCCAGCCTTCGATGGTCCGGTTTGTTTCATCAAAACGGCGCAGTGCCCCTTCGAACGTATGGTCCTGTTCTTCAGTTGTCAGAGAAAAGGCCCGGAGCAGGATCAGATTTTCGTGCCATTCTTCCATCGCTTTGCCGTCGTTGGTTTCGAGACCTGGCTTTTGCCCGGCCAGCCACTTGCCCAGGTCGGGCAGCCGGCCAGGCAGGCCATAGCAGCCGTCAATCTCCTGGAGGGTGGCCCCATCAAGGCTGGAGGCAAAACAGCAGAATGTCGTGCCCTTACCGCTGCCGAGGGTATGGACGTCCACGGGAGGCCGCCAACCGTTGGTCCCGGAGGTCGCGGGAAGCTCGAACGGTTTGTGTAGAATGAAAGAAGTGCGGCCAGGATTTTGATCGGCATAGGCTTGATCAAACAGATACCAAGCCAGATCAATTTCGTCATTGTTGGTGTGGGCTTGGATGGCGGTTCCGTTGATTTCGATGCTGCCTTCGCCGTATTCCCGGTCGAACGACGCGATGAACTTCCTCACATCGTCCATATTTTCGGGACGTGGGTGGTCAACCATGCGGACGAAAAACGTGGTAAATCCATTGGGGGCGCCGCCCAGGATGGACTTGCGGAGGGTGTGGATTTCATCCTGCCAATCACGGGGATCGAAATCCTGCTCGCGGGCGATTGCCGGATTTATGGTGATGAGATCCTGGCGGGTGACCCAGTAAGTGCGCAGCCACGCGACGAGATCCGGAGCATCGGGGAACTCCAGAATCTTCCGCCCGTGCGGTTCCTGATATTCGCTTCTCAAGACAAGATAGACCATGTTGTTGGACCCTGGTTGGGGCGGAGTAGCGGACGCGGAGCCTGTCACGGCCGCCAAAAGGGCGCAAAAAATAAGCCCAGCCAAGGTGCGGATTCCTGCGGTGTTCCCCCTGAGTTCCTTGAAAAGATTCACGGTGGGGGCGGTGTTACATCAGTCATTCCGGTGGAACCGTCCGTCGCCCGCGAGGCGGGGGGTGCCATCGTCATCGGGGATGGGCTGAAGGAATTTCCGTTCCACAAGGAAGGCGTCGGCTTCGCTGATGGTGATTTCGTAAAAGCGTGGATTGACGTTGAAGTTGAAAAAGCCATGGCCCTGGGTCTCGAAGGGGCGCAGTTTGCAGACGTTGCCGCGCCACCACATTTTGCGGCGGAAACGCTGGCTGTTTTCAAATGGGACGACCCGGTCGGCAGTGCCATGGAAGATGATCATGGGGGGCATCCGGCGGCGCAGGTGCTTCATCAGATCCGCCCGGCGGGCCATTTTTTTGTCAGGGAACTTTGAGCGGCCGACCCCTTTTTTGGAGAAATCAAGAATCGGGCTGAAAAGGATCAGGGCGTCGGGGACGCAGGATTGGGCCAAATCGTCGGCAGGATCGTCAAAGTCCTTCAGCATGGCCGCAGCGAGCGCGGCATGAGCCCCGGCAGCGGCCCCGCAGGCGGCGAGGCGGTCCGGCTGCACGTGGAGATCCTCAGCATGCCGGCGGGTCCAGCGGATGGCGCTGCGGACGTCCTGCATGGCGTCGGCCGGGGTGGCGGCAGGGAAGCGCGAAGTGACCCGGTAGTCAAAGAGGATCGGCTGCATGCCGCGATTGGCGAAATAGAGGCAATGAGGGGCGAACTGGCTGACCAGGCCGGCGTCCCAGGTGCTGCTGAAGAAGAACAGGATGGCGGGACGGCCTTCCGGGGGAGGCTCGCCTGGCACGGGGAACACATAGGCTTCCATGTCGACTCCGTCCGCCTGCTTGTAAGCATAGCAGGAAGTATCAACCAGCAGGGTGCGATTCCGGTCCATCATGGACAGGGGGTCGACGGCGCGGGTCAGTGGAGGACGGGAAGGCATGGCGGGCAAAAGCGCAGAAACCGGCGAAAGCCGGGGGCGGGTTGGATAGGCGGGACGTTCCCGCCTGGCAACCGAATTTGCGTTGTCTTCCAGCAGTCTGCGGGCCAGTCGTTAATTTCCTGCCGGCTTGGCAGTTTCCCTCAATGGGCTGGCAGGAAGCCGGAAGGCATCCGGCGGGTCTGGATGGAGAGGGTCATATCCAGGAATTTCCGGACGCAGACGGGTTGCCAGTTCCGGCAAGCGGCGGCGGATGCCCTCGACGACGCATTTGGCCAACTGCATTCCCCCGTAGGCGTTGTGGTGGGTGTCGTCCTCCAGTTTTTTCTCCTGTCCAGGGAAAGTGCCCGCCGGGTAGTGGACAAACGCTTTACGCGATGCCTCCTGTCCCAGCGCGGCATAAAGTTGCAGGCTCATGGCGTGGAGGTCGATCCACGGCACTTTTTCCTCTTGGGCGACTTGGCGGACGGCGTCGGCAAATTCATGGAGCGTCGCGTAGGGCACTTCGTCCTTGAAGCGCCGGCGCTCCATGGGCGTCACCAATACGGGAAGCCCCTTTTTTGCGGTGATTTCGTGAATATATGCCTTAAGCCGTTCGCGGTAAGTGGTATAAGGTCCGCTACCGGGTGTTTTTTCCTTCTGGTCATTGTGGCCGAATTGGATCAGAACGTAATCACCCGCTTTCAGGGTTTGCAGGATCTTCTCCAGACGCCGCTGGCTGCGGAAGGAATTGAGCGCTAGACCACTTTCGGCGTGATTGGCGATGGCGACGCCGGACTGGAAGAACAGCGGCAGCATCTGTCCCCAGCCGGCATAGGGTTCGTCGGCTTGTTCGGTGACGGTGGAATCGCCCGCGAGGAAAACGGTCACTGCGGCGTCATTCCGGGAAATCTCCAACGTGCGCAGCCCGGGCGGCGAGCCCAGGCATTCGAGCGTCAATTTTCCGTCCCAGCGGGCGATCACCGGCGGACCGGATTCCCGGCGGTTGATCTTCACGGGGTCTCTGCCCGGGATGGCCGGGGTGCGGATATTCAGGGTGAAGTCCCGGGTTAAAACCTCTCCGGGGGCAGTTTTGACCTGCGCCAGCATGACGCGGCGGTCTTCCGCTTTCAGGGTCGTTTCGGTGGGGACATCCGGGTGTCCAAAAGAAACTTTTATGTCATAATTTCCCTCATCCAATAGCACGGAAAATTTACCAGAAAATGTGCTTTTACCGGAGTCCTGATTATCAATCAGCTGACCTTCAAGGATATATGAGTTTTGTTCGGATAAATTGGCGTTTTTGGAAATTTGAATGTAAGAAGCGTCAGATTGGCCGGGAATGAAGGCGAATTTGAGTGCCGGCGCCGCCTGCAGGATTCCGGCAAATGAGCTGATCGACAGCTGAAACAGGATCAGGCGGACGGTGGACAAACCGGTGGAAGTTGCAGGCATAGGGAAGGAGAGTAATGAGGGCGCGGGGAGCCGCTACGGGGTTCTGGGCGCCAACCGGGAGGGCCTGATTCGATGGCCTTCCGGCCACGATTTTCCCGGGCCGGAATGGAGGCGTCAAGCTTCTCCCGCCTCTTAACCCGCTTGGGGGAGGGGGGGCAAGGTGGCGAGGAAGTCGCGGATCGCCCGGGGGAAAAGCTCATGTTCGGCTGCCTGGATGCGAACGCGGATGTCATCCGCGCTGTCACCCATAAAAACAGGGACTCGCGTCTGGGCTAAAATAGGGCCGGTGTCGATACCGGCATCAATCAGGTGGACCGTGCAGCCCGTTTCGGTGACACAGGCGTCAAAGGCCTGAACCCAGGCTTGGCGTCCGGGAAAGGCTGGCAGCAGGGAGGGATGGATGTTGACGATCCGGCCGGCAAAATCGCTCAGAACGGGGTCTTTCAGCCGGCGCATGAAACCTGCGCAGACAATGAGATCACATCCCGCAGCGCGGAATTGGTCGCTGACGGCCTGCTGGGCTGCAGGGCTGAAACGGTTTGGGTGATCGCCAGGATCAATCCAGGCGGCGGGGATATTCCGGGCCCGGGCCCGGTCGAGGATGCGGGCTTTGGGATTGTCGGAAAGTACGAGGGCAACTTCCGCGGGAAGGGCGCCGGAGTCGATGGCCTCGAGCAGAACCCCAAAATTGGAGCCTTCGCCAGAGCCCAGGATGCCGAGACGGGGCAGGCGGGCCGGGGTTTCGGGCAGGGCCATGCGGGCGAGGGTGGCGGTGGTGGAGCGGCCCGCCACTTCCGGGAGGAGGTGGATTCCGGTGCCGAGGGCTTCGAGGGTGGCGCGCTCTTCAGGATCGAGGGACTCCAAGGTGTAGTCGCCGCCCTTGGCAAAGAGGTGGGGACGGATCGTTTGGATGAGGGCGGTGGTCCGCGGTTCGTCGAAGATGACTACGGCATCCACGGACTTCAGGGACAGCAGGACTTCAGCGCGGTCATCCTGGGAGTTGATGGGGCGGCTGGGCCCCTTGATCTGGCGGACGGAGGCGTCGGAATTCAGCGCGATGATCAAGGCATCACCCAAGGCATGGGCCTGGGCGAGGTAGCGGACATGGCCGGCATGGAGAATATCGAAACAACCGCTGGTGAAAACGACCCGTTTGCCGGCGGCGTGGAGTTCATCGCGCCACGCCGCGGCTGCGGTGCGGGTGAGGGCACTGGCAGACATATTGCGAAAGTAGGGTTTTGGCCAGTCTGCGCGGAACGGACAGAGGGCTGTTGCCGGAGCGGAAGGCGGGGATCCCGCTTATTTTGCAGGGGCCGGGAGAACAGGAGATGGCAGGAGGGCGTCGTCCTTGGCGGGGGGCGCGTCCGGCGGCGTCAGGCTGGTGCCTGCCGGGACGGGGTCATCACCGAGGAGGCCCGGGGTGGAAATGGCTTTATCCAGGGCAGCCGCCGAGGGAGGCGCCAGGTTGGTTTCCGGGAGACCTGCGGGAGTTCCTCCCGGGTTGCCGGGTGCCGGGGTCGGTTCCGGCACGTAATCGACGAGGACCGGGGGAGTGATTTTGATTTGTTTAAGGCGCTGCTCAGCGAGTTCGAACATGCGGTTGCCGCCATGTTTGGTGAGGAGTTCCTGATAAAGTTTTTGGGCTTCGTCAATTTTCCCATCCTGCCATTTCTGGTCAGCCACGCGGAGCAGGGCCAAGGCTGCATAAGGCGAACCGGGAGTATTGGAGACTTCCAGGAAACGGGTCAGGGCATCCTGGGTCGCCCCCTCCTGCATTTGGACGTCAGCGAGGCGGAATTTGGCGAGATCGGCCAAAGGATGCTGCGGGTAGGCCGTGAGGAACTGGTTCAGTTCATCAATGGCTTCCTTTCCCTTCCCGTCCTGCGCCAGCAGCTGGGCGGCTTTGAGCAGGGCGTTGCCTGCGGCGGGCAGGCCGGAGTGGGTGGTGGCGACATTGCGCAGTTCGCCCACCGTTTCGGCGCGGGTGAAGGCCAGGGCGGCGTTTTTGTGCTGGGATTCCTTCCACAATTTGCTGCCAAAATATCCCACGGTGCCAAGGAGCGCGAGGGTTCCGACGAGGATAAGTTGCTTGCGGTAGCGGATTACGGCGTCTTCCAGCGGGCTGTGCTCATATTCGAGTTCAGCGACGGGGACGGGAGCTTGTTTGGGGTCGGAGGCCATTGATTGTTTGAAAAGACGATGGAGTGGAGGCGGAGTTCAGCGGGGAGCGGCTGCCAGGAAGAGCCGGGCCGTTGTTCCGCTTCAGGAATTTCAGGAACCCACCTGGGCGCGGGCTTCGTCCGCAAGGGCAGTGGAGAGATAGCGTTCGCCGGTGGAGCAGGCGATGGTCACGATGAGTTTGCCTTTGTTTTCGGGGCGGTTGGCGACCTGGAGGGCGGCATGGACGTTGGCTCCGGTGCTGATGCCCACCAGAATGCCTTCTTCCTTGGCGAGGCGGCGGGCCATCAGGATGGCTTCGTCGTTGGAGACTTTGATCACTTCATCCACCAGTTTGAGGTCCAGATTATTGGGGATAAATCCGGCGCCTGTGCCTTGGATTTTGTGGGGAGCAGGCACCACGGGTTCACCCGCGAGGGTTTGGGAGATGACCGGGCTTGCTTCCGGTTCGACGGCGATGCTGAGGAGACCAGGTTTCTTCGCTTTCAGGGTGCGGCTGCATCCGGTGATGGTGCCGCCGGTGCCCACGGCGCTGATGAGAATGTCGATCGCACCATCAGTGTCCTCCCAGAGTTCGACCGCGGTGGTGCTTTCGTGGATGGAGGGATTGGCCGGATTATTGAACTGCTGGGGCATGTAGGCTCCGGGCGTGGCGGCCACGATTTCTGAAGCTTTTTCAATGGCGCCCTTCATGCCTTTCGGGCCAGGGGTAAGGACCAACTCGGCACCGAGCATGGCCAGCAGGGTGCGGCGTTCCAGAGACATGGTCTCCGGCATGGTCAAAATGAGTTTGTATCCCTTGGCGGCGGCCACAAAAGCGAGGGCGATGCCGGTATTGCCACTGGTGGGCTCCACGATGATGGTATCCTTGTTGATCAGGCCTTTGGCTTCGGCATCGGCGATCATATTCATCCCGATGCGGTCCTTCACGCTGCCGAGGGGATTGAAAAACTCGCATTTCAGCGCGATGGTGGCGCCAGCGTCCTTGGTAATATGATTGAGGCGCACCAAGGGAGTGCGGCCGACGGTTTCGACGATGTTGTTGTAGAGGCGTCCCATGGCGTTGGTGAAATGGATGGAAAGTGGAGGGGCCGGAGAGTGGGCGGGCCGGGGCAGGGGTGCAACAATATTTTCAGCATTACTTTTGACAACAGAAAGAACAGGGGTTCAATGCGCGCCAATCCGGAAGGGCGCGCGTCTGCTCATTCACCATCCCTTTCGGTGCCTATCCCCAAAAATTTCCCATCATGGACGTCCTATCCAAAGAAGATCTCAAACGCCTCCTCAAAAAAGTTCCCGAATGGGAAATTGACGGGAAGAAAATCTCCCGCTCGGTGGAGTTCGATGGCTTTACCGAGGCCGTGGACTTTCTCAACGAAGTCGCCGAAGTTGCTGAGGATGAAGGTCATCACCCTGATGTGGACATCCGTTATGGCAAGGTCATCCTGATGCTGACCACCCATGATGCAGGTGGCGTCACCGAGGCGGATGTCGAAGTCGCCAAACGGCTCGACAACCTGATCGACTGATCTCCTGCTGCCTGGCGGCAGCAGGAACGGCAGAGGTTTGCCTCGCAGCCGGGTGGTCTTTGGTGATTGCCCGCTGCCGGGGTGTAATGACCCCGGTCGGGGTGAAAGGCGGGTGCTCTATCTGAGAATTCAGGTTGAGACCCGTCTATTGCCCGTTATGATCGCGACTCCCGGCAAGCCGGGGTTTCCCTTTTATTTTCCGAATCTCCGCCTTCCCCCATGAGCGAACCTACCTCCCCGACTGATCCCTTGAATCCCTCTGAAGACCTTGATGTGAACGATTTCTCCGGGGCGGAGTCCGAACCGGACCCTCTCAATCAGGCCTTGATGGAAGCGGCCCAGTGGAAGGACGCCGCCCATCGTGCCGCGGCGGAACTGGATAATTTCCGCAAGCGCACCGCCCGGGACCTGCAGGAGACGGTCAAATACGCCAACGCTGGTCTTCTCGAGAGCCTGCTTCCCGTGCTGGATAATTTCGACTACGGCATGGCGGCGGCCAAGGCGGAGTCCGAAGGTTCCAATCTTTATGTCGGCCTCAGCATGGTGCTGCGGCAGGTTCAGGATTTTCTGAAAGACAACGGGGTGGAGGAAATCTCCGCCGTGGGCCTGCCTTTCGACCCCAACCTCCACGAAGCCGTCTCCCAGCAGCCCAACGACACCGTGGCCGAAGGAACGGTGATTTCGCAAACCCGCCGGGGCTACAAACTCCGCGACCGTCTGCTGCGTCCCGCTTCCGTCATCGTCTCCAGCGGCCCTGCTGCGAAATAAATTCCTCCTCTCATGGCAAGCAAACGAGATTATTACGAAGTCCTTGGTGTCGCCAAAGGGGCGAGCACGGACGAGATCAAGAAGGCCTATCGTCAGCTTGCCCTCAAGTATCACCCCGACCGGAATCCGGACGACAAAGCCGCCGAGGAAAAATTCAAGGAACTCGGGGAAGCCTACGATGTCCTCGGTGATGACGATAAAAAGGCCGCTTACGACCGATATGGGCATGCCGCGTTCTCTGCCGGAGCCGGTGCCGGGGCGGGAGCAGGGCGGGGTGGGTTCCATGATCCCTTTGATATCTTCCGCGAAGTCTTCGGTGGAGCGGGTGGCGGCGGGGGTGGCGGCAGCATCTTCGAGGAATTTTTCGGTGGTGGCGGTGGCGGAGGCGGGGGCCGCGGCGCCCGCTCCGGCAAGGCCCGGGGCAGTGATCTGCGCTACGATCTGGAAATCAGTCTTGAAGAGGCCGCCCAGGGCGTGGAAAAACAAGTTGAGCTGGAACGTGCCGTCGCCTGTGATACCTGTGCCACCACGGGTGCCGCCAAAGGGGGTTCGGCCAAAACCTGCCCCACCTGTGGCGGCGTTGGCCAAGTCATCGCCAGCCGCGGGTTCTTCCAGGTCCAGCAGCCGTGTCCCGATTGCTCCGGGACGGGCCAGATCATTTCCAATCCCTGTTCCGACTGTCGGGGTCAAGGCCGGGTTGAGAAATCCACCCGGATCAAACTGCGGATTCCCGCCGGGATTGGCGAGGGCAGCCGGCTCCGCTCCTCCGGCAATGGCGATGCCGGTTTCCGCGGCGGTCCGGCCGGCGACCTGTACGTGGTGATCCACATTAAAAAGCACGAGGTTTTCGAGCGCGAGGACAACGATCTTTTCTGCGAGATTCCGGTCAGTTATGCCAAAACCACCCTGGGCGGCGAGTTGCTCGTTCCCACCATGGAGGGCAAGGCTTCCCTCAAAATTCCGGCCGGGACCCAGTCCGGCACCGTCTTCCGCCTGCGGGGGAAAGGCATGCCGGTCCTGAACCGGGGCATCAAGGGCGACCTCCTCGTCACCATCCAGGTGGAAGTGCCGACCAACCTCAATGCCGAACAGAAGGAGAAATTGAAAGCGTTCGCCGACTCCTGCGGGGATCAGAACACGCCGATGTCCGAGGGCTTCTTTGAAAAGGCGAAGCGGTTCTTTTCCTGAAACATCCGGAGGAAATCCGCGGACGGCCCTTTCCGGCAGTCCGTGCCCCGGCCACCTATCTTCCTTCGGTCCATGATTCCTGCTCCCGAACCAGTTTTCCGGGTCCATGCCGGAGGGTCGAATCCGTTGCGAATTACGACTTGTCAGCTCTCCCCTCCTGCCGTTCTGAATCGCGCGGGTGGAAGTTCCGATAACTTCTGCCTTCCTCCATCTGCATGAATGCCATTGGTTTCTTTCTAGGACGCTTTGCCTGGCAACTTGGCCTCCGGAGGGAGCGTGCCCGGTGGAATGCGGTTACCCGGGAAACCCAGCAACTCGCGGAAGCCCAGGATTTGTTGGGGAAACTCGCATGGCCGGCCACCGAATCCATCGAAAGACTTTCCGGGGACTACTGGCAACTGACCGATCTCCAGAGCCAGCAGCAGCAACTCCGCGCCCAGAGTGATCAGCTCACCACCGAAAACGAGACCGCGCAGGATCGCCTCTATAGCATCGAGGACGACGTGGAGAACGATGTCGATGCCCTGCGCAAAGGCAAAGCAGAGCTGATGTCCAAAGCAGTCGGCCTGATGGATGAGGTGGAGGAGATCAAGGACCGTGATAGCGAAACCCGCCGCCGGTTCACCTCCCTGAAAGGCAAATTGGAGGTCCTGAAGAAGCAGATCGAAGGAGATTTCAGTGCCGAGATCGAGCGGACCCGCCTTTCCCTGGCCGAACTGAAGGAGGAGCACACAAGGGATCTTGCCGCTATTGCCTCCCTTGAGGAGAGCGTGCAGCGGCTGGAACTCACCGTGCAGGGCATTGATGCGGAGATTTCCGGCCTGCGTGAAAGGCACAAGGCCCAGACCGCGGACCTCGTGCTGGAAATTGGCCGGCGCTCCAAACAAATTGCGGAGATCTCGGCGCGGCTGGGGAGCTTCGAATCCCAGAAAAACGAGTTCTCCTTCCAGATTGGACAATACCTTTCCAGCCAGATCGACAATCCCGATCCGGCCGTCCGCAAGGTGCTCAGCCGGTTTGGTCCCCTCGTCGGGCGCATCCGTTATCTGAAACGCAGCATTCAATACAATCAGCGCCTCGCCCGCCGGGCCAGCCGTTAGGCGGCGCGGACTTCACGCGCGGAACAGGGCGCCCATTTTTTTGCCCAGAATCATGCCGGTTCCGGCGAGGGTGATCGTCAGGAACACCATCGCCCACACCCCCAGCGCCGATGCCAGGGCTTCTCCATTGCCCAGCGCTCCGTTGAGATTGTAAATCGCCTTGGTGATCGGATAGTGCTCGCCTTTCTGCGCCAGAATGAGGCTGTCGGAGACCTCCAGCATGCCGAAGGAGAAGGCGAGCAGTGCTCCCGCGATCAGGTTGGCGCTGATCAGGGGCAGGGTGATGCGGAAGAGGGTGCGGAACGGCGGGCATCCCAGATTCTGCGCCGCTTCCTCCAGGCTCACGCTGGTCTGCTGCAGGCCCGCGCTGGCGCTGCGCACCACGTAGGGCAGGCGGCGCATGGCGTAGGCGATCACGATGATCCAATACGGGTCCTCATCGGCTCCGATCAGCCAGTGAAAGGGCTGCCCCTCGCGGGTCATCGCCAGATAACCAAACGCCAGGACGAGGCCCGGCACGGCGATGGGCAGCATGGAAAGGGAATCAAGGAGGTGGCGGCCGGGCAGCTTGGTGCGCACCACGATCCAGGCAATGGTGACGCCGAGGATGACATCAATAAAGGTGGCGAGACCGGCGTATTTCAGACTGTTCAGGATGGAGGGCACGGTGAGGCCATGGCTCAGGGCATCGCGGTAATGCTGCAGGGTAAAACCGGAGGGTAGCACGGAATCATTCCAGTCCGTCGCAAAGGAGGTCAGGGTGACCCCGAGGTGGGGCAACACCGCGAGGAAGATGACCAAGGAAAAACCCAAGGTCGCCAGCCAGCCTTTCACGCCACCGATGGCGGGCGTTTGCGCCGCCATGCTGGCACGGCCACTGCCAGCGAAATCTGAACGGCCGAAGAGAAACTTGCTCAGGATGAAAAGCAGCACGCTGGCCACCAGCATGATGGCGACGAGGGCGTAGGGCAGGGGATTGCCTCCGATTTCCTTGATGCCGTCGAAGATCTGCACCGAGGTCACCCGCGAATAGTCGAACATCAGCGGCACGCCCAGTTCGGTGAATCCCCAGATGAAGACGATGGAAGCCCCGGCAAAAATCCCTGGCATGGCCAGCGGCAGGGTGATCTTCCAAAACCGGCGCCAGGGCGAGCACCCGAGGTTTTCCGCCGCCTCATCCAGCGCAGGATCGAGATTGGCCAGGGAGGCCGTGATGTTCAGGTAAAGAATCGGATACAGATGCAGCGCATTCATCAGGATGACGCCGAACAGCCGGCCATTTCCCAGCCAGTCCATCGGCTCGCCCAAGGCAATCTGTCCCGGCATCAGCAGGGCATTCAGCGCGCCGTGCTGACCCAGGATCTGCTTCACCCCGATGGTCCCCACAAACGGCGGCAGAATCAACGGCACCAGGACCAATGCCCCCAGCAATCCCTTCATGGGAAAGGAAAACCGCGCGCTCAACACCGCCAACGGCAGCGCCAGAATCATCGCCCCCAACGTGCTCCCCACCGCCATCTTCAGCGCATTGATCAAGCCTTCCCGGTAAATCGGATTGCTGAAAATCTGGCCCACATACTCCAGGGTGAACCCGCCTCCCGGCTTGGTGAAAGCCTCCCGCACCGTATTGTAGATCGGATAGAGGAAGAAGCATCCCATCACCACCATGATGAAGAGCAGGAAGCCGTAGGAGGGGAGGCGTTTCATGGAGGGGAAGGGGGAGACTCCAGCTTGAAAAACTTTTGTTTGAACCGCGCCAGACTGAAACCACAAACCGCGCCAGGAACCGCCCCATTAAAGCCTTGTAGCAGAAATTTAAAACCCAACGGGAATTCCCCATGGATTATCCATGCCATAAACAACCAGAACGTCACCGCTCCCCAAAACCCACCGCAGAGTGCTGCATACCCAGGCCGCCACCATATGGAAGCCGGCGAAAGATATTCATTCACCAAAGCCCCTCCCGCCAAGCAGGCTGGAAACGCGGTGACGCCCGTGTAAGCAGTCACCACCAGCAACTGCAGCCCTATATCCCCTCCGGTAGGAGGTGCCCCCGGGAGGGACGTGGCAGCCAGCATCAGCACAGGCACCGAAGCCCAGCCCAGCAGCGCCGAATACAGGATAGGAAGTTTCATGGAGAAGCCAACCGGCACGCCGGTCCCCTTCATGCATGGCACAAACTGCAGCGATATCCACGCATTTCACCGGCCAGGGCTTCGTTCACTGCGGCGCCGGCGTGGGGTATTTCCCTGGGCGGGCGAAAAGTCGGTTCCGGTCAATCCGCCACCTTCAGACGCAGAAAACGTCCCGGACCGCTTCTGGGCACGGAAGCGGTCCGGCGTTGGTCGGCACCGATGGGGGAGACGGTCACGCCCTCGGTCGTCCATTGATCCAGGCCCGTGCTGGTCTCCACCTCGTAAGTGATGCCCTCAGTGGCGGCATGAAAGGTGAGGCTCAAACGGTCCGGATGCAGCACCGGGGCAGGCAGGCTGGCGCTGAGATTGAGCCGGGGATCGAGATTCAGGGCGTAGGCCATGAGGAGGGACACTCCATCGCCATCGTGATCAAGGCTCAGGTTGGTTTCATACCAGAGGTCGTGTGTCAGCAGCCACGACGCGGCGGGGTACGCGGCTACATCGATTTTCAATGAAGGGTAGCCGCGCCACATAGGAATGGTGAAACCGGTTTTGCTGCTGAGGGAATAAATGGTTAAGCCCGGCGCGGTGTCTGCCAAACTGGCGTAGAAATTAGGCGGTGCATTGCCCAGAAAGACAAGCCAGAGCAGTGCGGTGCATTGTTCAAATACGGATTGTTCCAGCAACCCGATGCTGGCAGGAATGGCAATGCTGGTGAGGCTGGAGCAAGCATAGAACGCATAGTTGCCGATGGAGGTGACGCTGGAAGGAAGGGCAATGCTGGTGAGGTTGGTGCAGGCACCGAACGCGTTGTCTCCGATGAACGCCACACCGGAGGGAATTGTAATGGCCGTCAGTTCCGAACAGCCGAAGAAGGCCGCCTGTCCAATTGAAGCGACACTGTCGGGAACGCGGTAGTTTCCGGATTTTTTGGCGGGAAAGAGAAGGAGATCACTTAGGGTTTTGCTGAAGAGGATGCCGTCACTGCTTGAGAAGGCTTGATTGAGAGGGGCTACTTCAACATTGGTCAGCCCGGTGCATCCCGAAAAAGCCAAACGGCCAATCGATTCAACGCTGGCGGGAATGGAGATGCTGCTCAGGAGATTGCAGGTAGCGAATGCGCTCTGCTCAAGGGTAATGACGCCGGAAGGGATAATATAGTCTCCTGATTTTTTGGCAGGGCAGGTGATGAGGGATGTTTTCGTATTGTTGAAAAGGACTCCTTCATTGCTGGAATAGGCCGCATTCAACGGGGCAACTTCAATACCGGTCAATCCGCTGCATCCGAGGAAGGCAAAATCATCGATGGAGCCCACTCCGGCTGGAATCGATATCTCCGACAGTCCGCTGCACCCATAAAAAGCAGATCGTCCTATTGTCCGGATGCTGGCGGGAAAGGAAATGCTGGTGAGGGCAAAACAGTATTGGAAAGCATTCTCTCCTATGGCAGTCACGCCATCGGGGAGATTAATGGAAGTCAGCTTGTAGCAGCCTTCAAAGGATAATGGCTGGATGGAACTCACTCCGGCGGGGAGAGTGATGCTGGTCAGGTTTTCGCAGTAGTAAAATGTAGCCTCTCTGATGGACGTGAGACCTGAGGGAAGGGAAATATCTGTCAGATTGCGGCAGTATGCGAAAGCGGAACTCCCGATGGAGGTGACGTTGGCGGGAAGTGAGATGCTCGCGAGATTCTGACAGTTGTAGAAGGTTTCAGTGGCAATTGAGGAAATTCCTGGAGGAAGGACCAATGTAGTCAAACCGGTGCAACTCTCAAAAGCGGCTCCTCCGATGAAGGTCACAGTGGAGGGCAGGGAAATGCCGGTGAGGCCCGTGCAGCCGGAAAATGCGGCGTCCCCGATGGATGTGACGCCGGAAGGAATGATGATGCTAGTTAGGCTGGTGCAGTAGGCAAAGGATACAGGACCTAGCGCAGTAACGGGCTTTCCGGCAATTTCAGATGGGATCGTGACCACCCCGGAGGCGGACTCGGGATAGCCCGTGATCGTGACGGTGGAATCACTTACTACCGAATAGGTAAAAAGACCAAACTGATCGGCTGGCAGGCGGGATGCTGCGCTGATTAGAAGTAGCAGGATAAGTTGCAGGCAAACAGAGGGTCTCATGGGGGATGGAACAAGGCAACGCAAACTCAATTTGCCAAGGTGACGATGGATCGCACGTGAAAGGCATCGAAGGAACAACTTTCTTGACCAACTGGGTCATGGAGGCCGCTTTACTTTCGTTCCTTCGCCAGCGCGGTGGCGTGCTCGTATTGCTGGCGGAATTGCTGGGCGAGGGTGCGGCTGAGTTCGGAGGTGATCAGCATATTCCGCTGGTTGAGTTTTGCGGCGATGCTGCCGGTGACATTGGGGTAGCTGATCATGGAGAGATCGCTGAAGGCGGCGGTGGCCTGGGGCGGGAAATTGTTTTCGATCAGGGCGGCCCAGGCGGTTTTCAGTTCTTCGTGGGTATCGAGGCACATGGCGCGGATGACGAGGCGGATCGCACTGAAGCTGCTGCCGGTCAGGGCGGGGTCATAAGTGAGGGCGGTGCCGGCGGCGTAGGGGAGCAGGTCGGGGTCGCTGGCGTGGGCGAGGTTTTCCGGGGTGTAATAATCCTGACGCACCGGCAGGCGGCGCAGGGCGGTATGACGTGGGCCGCCGGGCGTTCCGGCGCGCCAGGCCCAGAGGCGCTGGCCTTCCATGCTGAGCACAAATTCAATGAAGCGGGTGGCCAATCCGGGATTGGGCGCGCCGCGGAAAAGAGCGATCGGGTCCACGCTGGGAGTGGTGCCTCCGGCGGGCAGGGTGAAACCCATCCGGCTGTGGCCGTTGGTTTCCTCCAAGCGCTGCATGAAGTTTCTGGCGTAGAAATCGACGCACATGGCGGCGGCGGCTTCACCCTCTGCCACATCCAGCGGGATCTTGGTGGAACTGTCTGTCCAATAGCGGGCGTTGGCCCCGATGCGTTGGATCATGCCCATGCCCTGGAGCCAGCCGGTTTCGAGCGCCAGCTTCCTGGCCGCGACATCCGGGGCGTCCTTCGCCGCAGTCTGCATGGCCTGCTGCAGCAGGGATTCCATCATCTTGGCCACGGTGCCGCTCTTGCCGGGGTCGGCGAGAGCGATCTGGTTTTGGTAGCGCGGATGCGTCAGGTCAGCCCACTGATCGGGCAAATCGGTGAATCCCCGGCGCTGGTGGAAGTCCAGGTTATAGCAAATGCCGAACGACGACAGGCAGGCGCCGGCCCAGGTGAAGTCCGGGTCGAGATAGGTCTCGCCGGCCCATTTGTCAGGAATGCCGGAACCTCCGAACCAATCAGGATGCGCGGCTTTCACACCGAGCAGGCCGATCCCCTCCGCGGCATTGCCGGGGACAAGGAAACCTTTCTTCTTCATGTCGGAAAAATCAGGAGTGCCGCCGCCGAAGAAGAGGTCGATGCCGACGCCGATGCTGGAAGCCATCCAGGCGGCCCGGGCCGGGGAAGTGTCTTTGGGATCAAAGGCGGCAACTCCCAACTGGTCGTTCCAGGCTTCCTTCCCCTGTTTGCTCCAGAAGAGTTCGAGCGCGGCGCGGTATTCGCTGCCGACCACTTTGGAAATCTCGGTGGTGCCGCCAGGAACCCGCCAGTCGATCACCACGGAGCGTCCGTGTTTTTCCTTCATCCAGTGCTGGAAGGCGGTCTCGAACTCCTTGCGGATCGACTCCACATGCGGCGTGATGATCACCAAGCGGTCCTGTGGCGCGAAATCCCTCGTCCGCGCACTGGACTTCGGTTTCATCAGGACCGGACCGGCGATGACAGCGATCAGCGCAAGAAAAACGGCAAGGTAGCGGCCCATGGGGAAAAAGATAGGAGAGAGGGTCCGGCCAGAACGGGATCAGGACCGCAGGATCATGACGTCGTCAGGGTTGACCGTGAGAGAGACCTGGGAATCATCGGCCGGACGGAGGATCGCGGGGTTGAGTTCGGAAAGGTGGAAAAGCAGGCCGGAGGAATCGCGGACGGTGTATTGGGCCAGTTCGCCGAGGTAGACCGAATCGGTCAGGCGGCCGGTGAGGAGATTGGCTGCAGCGGGCAGGTCGGTAAGACGGAGCGCCTCCGGTCGCAGGCAAAGCTGGATCTTTTCGCCGGAGGCAGGCTGCCACGCGGGATCGGTGATCCGGCCGGTGAAAATGCCATGGGTGGTGTGCGCGGTGGCGTAGGAGCCATTGCCGGACGGTGCGACGAATTCGGCCGGCAGGAAATTTGCTTCACCGATGAAGGAGGCCACGCTGGCGGTGTGGGGCGAGCGGAAGACTTCGCGCGGGGAGCCCACTTGGCTGATGATCCCCTTTTCCATGATGGCCATGCGGTCGGCGAGGTGGAGCGCCTCCTTCTGGTCGTGGGTGACGTAGACCGCAGTGACCCCGAATTCCTTGCAGATGCGGCGGATTTCCGAGCGCATTTCGAGGCGGAGTTTGGCGTCGAGGTTGGAGAGTGGTTCGTCGAGCAGCAGGGCATCCGGCCGGACGGCGAGGGACCGGGCAAGGGCGACGCGTTGCTGCTGGCCACCGGAGAGTTGGTTGATTTTCCGTTCGGCGAGATGGCCCATTTTCACCATGTGGAGGCTTTCCTGCACGCGGGATTCGATTTCTGCTCTGGGCAGCTTCCGCTCATGCAGGCCAAAAGCCACGTTTTCGCCCACGTTGAGGTGGGGCCAGAGGGCGTAGCTCTGGAACATCATGGCGGTATTCCGTTTATGGGCTGGCAGGTGGGTGATATCCTTGTCGTCGAACAGGAGGTGTCCTTTGTCTGGTGTATAAAATCCTGCGATGTGCCGCAGCAGGGTGGTTTTGCCACAACCGCTGGGACCCAGCAGGAAAAACATCTCGCCGGATTCGATGGTGAGATTGATGTTATCGAGAGCCACCATGCTCCCGAAATGCTTCGTCAGGTTGCGGATGTGGATCGAGACCATGGGGTGCGGGGCAGGGAGGCAGGCAGCGTGCCAGCAGGCATGACTAAGGCGCAGGCCTGGGATTGGTCAAGCCGCGGCGCGTCGGGGAGCCGCGGTTGGAGCGTTCCGTTACGGTGGATCGGCCTGGAGGAGGGGGAAAGGCGGATTGGAACGGGTTGCCGCAAGGTCCGTCGCGGGCATCCTTGCGGGGGGCTGATTGGATACTAATCTGCGGCATTTTGCCTGGATCAGGCTGGCAGAGCGGCAGAATTCAATCAGAATTCATGGAATTTGCTTTTCCTCCGGCACCGATTCCGCTCCATCTTTCCCTGTATGAGTTTGTCCAAGATACCTTTTGCTGTCCTCGGGATCCTGTTAGTGCCGGGGATTTCCCAGTCCGCACCCTATGCCTCTGCGGTGACGGTGAATGGGAACGACGTGTCCTTTGTGCTTAACGAAACGGCCGACTCGGTGAAGGTCGTTTTCAATGAAGGCGCCACCACCATGGTCATCGGCACCAGTCCGGAGCCCGCCGGCACCAAAACCTTCAGCAAGGCCGGCTTCACTTCCTTCCGCATCGAGGTGGAAAAAAAGGCCGCACCCGGCTGGAAATCGGGAGTCCTGCAGCAGCTGAGCAATGATACGGATGATCTGGTCAAGTTCGCCAACGGGCGGGGTCTGGCGGTGAACCGGAAACCGGACACAGGCAGCTTCTTCGGGCGGGTTTACGTCTCCATCGGGCTCAATGGGATCGCCGCCCCAACCACCGTGCCGGCCACTACCACACGGTCCACTTCCGAAGGCATCTATGTCCTGAATGCCGACCTCACGGTGACCAGCCTTGGCTCAGGCGCTTTGTCGGGGAGCTTCGCCAGTTCCAGCAGCGGCAACAGTCCCTATCGGGTTACGGTAGGGGACAAGGGGGACCTGTTTATCACGGACTGGTCCGATGTGAATGGGTCCGTTTATAAAACCGACGGCAACGTGGGTGGGGCCTTGAATCTGCTCGCCGGTCCCGTCGGTTCTTCCTTTCCGGTCACCTCCGCCTCAGGAAAAATTCATGGCAGTATCGCGGCGGTGGCCGTTTCCGGCAGTGCTGCGACCAGTGATTTGAAGGTCTGGACGATTGATGAAGATCTGCAGGAGGACCGGGACAGCGGCACCGCCAACCAGCTCAACAGCATCTGGGAATGGAATCAGGGAGGGGATCCTTTGCCGCTGGCCAACCCTCCGGCCCGGATCACCAGCACCGGGATCAATTTTGCGGCTCAGACGGCTGACCTCGCCCGGGGTGCCGATGGGTATCTCTACAAGTCTCAATACCGCGCGTCGGGCAATGAATCCGGCATCTTCATCATCAATCCTGGCGGTGAACCGAATCCCGGCCCCGGACTTCCTCCCGGCACTGTGAGCGATTCCTCCCGCACGGCCTGGCAGGCCTTCATTGGCGAGCCTGCCGCGGCGGATCCTTTTCTTGGTTCGGTCGCCTGCGATATTTCGGACGACAATTGGCTGGCCGTGATGCGCCTGCCGGACAATGCGATCCAGTTGATCAAAATCGTGGAGGGTAAGTTCGATTTCAGCACCTATATCCTGCTCTACCCCGCTCCCACCACGACCCAGGGACGCGATATCTCGTTCGACAGCGCGGGGAACCTTTACACCCTCAGCTCCGGACAGAATCTGCTGCGGGTTTATTCCCGGGGAGGACACACCCTCGCGAAAACATTCTCCAACGGCACCTTTGAAATCACCGAGCCGACCCCGCCCCTCCCGTCCCCGCCTATCGATCCCTACCCGATGATCACCGGCATCGCGCCCAATGGGGCCAATTTGGAAATCACGTTCACCTCCCGGCTCGGGCGCCCCGACAGCCACCAATTGCAGCGCACTGCGGACATGGAACTCGTTCCATGGGAGGCCATGGTGAATCCGGGCGCCCCGGCTCCCGCCATCTTCGGGATCACCGGAAACCCGCCCAATTACACCGCCCGGGTGGTGGACCCGTTTCCCCAGGGAGAGCGCTACTTCTTCCGCGTGAAGCGGAATTGAGGTTGGATTTCCGGTTCATGATGGCGGGTCAGGGCATGCTGTCCCTTCCAGTAAAAACATCGGCCCGTTCTTGCCGGACCTAAAACCATTGAATTAATACCGAAACCAGCAGGAAACCGGGTAGCGTTCTTTCCCCGCCCCCGCGTTGTTACCCGGCTGTGATCGTGCATTTTGGGAACTGTCTGGTAAATCTCCTGCGTCAATCCACACCATGAAAACCCGCAATCCCCTCCATAAAGTCTTCGTGAGCTGGCTGGTGACCACGGGCCTGGCCGGCATCATCATGGAGCCGGTTTTGGCTGATACCCTGAAACCAGCTTGGGCCATCGTGCCCGATGGCACGATCCTGGATGATGGCGTCGATCCTCCCGAGGCAGGGGGGGTGATTTTGCCGGCGGGACTGACGATGGCCAACACTTACAACACCTACACATGGTTCACGGCTTCGAATGCCGTGCGCGGGGTGGCATCCAATCCAAACAATGGAAATATTCTGGTCAGCGATACTTCACAAAATATCCGGGTGCTGAACCAGGAAGGGGTCTTTTTGCATGAACTCGATAAAACCGGACTCGCCACGGGGGCCACGCTCAATATGGTTCATGTGGGGGTGGCCGCTGATGGAGTGGTTTATGCCTCAAACCTGTCATCTTCTTCGCCGCCGGATTCTTTCAAAATCTGGCGATGGGAAAATGACAGCAACCCCAATCCTGATCCTTTGCCCGATCCTTTCGTGCCGGTGACTCCGGCCTTGGCGTGGCCGCCTCCGGTTGTGGATGGGGAACCGGTCATCACGGGTGATCCCGCGGCAGGACTGAATAACCAGCGGTGGGGGGACAGCATGGATGTCAGAGGCAGTGGGGCCAATACCCAGTTGGTCTTTGCGGCCCGGAATAATCCGGTGCTGGCGATTTTCACCACCACCGACGGGCTCAACTTCGTCCCTCATGTGGTGACGTATACCGGAGGAGCCAATACCGGCGTCGCTTTTGGTCCCGATATCACCGGTTATGACGATCCGGCCACAACCGGGACCGTGGAGAATCTGACTTTGACCACCGTGTTTGTAAAGCTTTCGGGATCGCCCATGCGGCGTGTCCGGATCAGGACGGACAACTGGACTACGGTGGCCACCACGGTTTATGATGGTGCCGGGGCCAATCCTCCCCTCATCTCCGCCGAAATTACAGCCATCGGCACCGACCCCCGCCAGCGTTATCTTGCGGGAGTCAGTGGCCGGCCGACGGCTTCCGTTTCCGCAGTGGGCAAGTCGTTTGGTTATGAATTCGGGGCTTCCGCGGTTCCCAACCTTATCGCTCCCGATGCCCCGGGCGTCACCGATTTCTTTACCACCAACGTAAACGGGAACGGGATTGCGGCGGCGGATGTCTTCACGGCGGCTCCCGGGCAGACGCCGGGCACCGGGGGGATTCCGCTGCGCTCGCGGCTCTACCTGCTGAACGTGAACAATGCGATTGTGGCCTACGATGTGGCGCCCCTTCTGGTTGCGCCAGGCATCGCCACGCCGCCTGCGTCCACCACCGTGATTGCCGGCTGGAAAGCCACCTTCAGCGTGAGTGCCACCGGAAGCCTGCCGCTGACATACCAGTGGACCCGGGATGGGATCGATATTCCCGGGGCTACGTCCCCCAGCTACACCCTGGACCCGGCCGGGGTGGCCGATACGGCCGCGGTGTTTGCGGTCCGGGTGACGAACGCGGTGAGCACCGTGCCCAGCGGGGACGCCACCCTCACCGTCCAGCCCCGCGTTGATACCGAGGTGATGACTTTGGGTTACAAACTGCCGGCGGACACCGTGGGGCGTCCTTATCTGACGAGTACAGACACCCAACGGGGGATGGCCCACAATCCCGCCAATGATCACCTGCTCATCGTCAACCGGTCCGCCGTGCCTGGCCTGCCCAATCCTTCCGTGATCGTGCTGAATGCGGCCAACGGTGATGAGATTCTGGAAGAAGGAGTGGTCCGCACCCTGCAGCTGCGTGATCCAAACGACGGCAACAACGATGTGATCAATGGCGCCGGTGCCGCCACCAATGGATTCTTTGCGCTGAGCGCGATTGATTGCGATGCGGCCGGGGCGGTTTATGCCTCCAATCTCGCCATCGCCGGGGCGACCGATCAATTCAAAATCTATCGGTGGGCCAGCGATGATGCGGTCACCACTCCCACGGTGGCCTATGGCCCGGGAGACATCTTCAACACCACGGGTTCGGGCGACCGGGCCGGGGAGCACCTCAAGGTGCGTGGCTCCGGACCCGCTACCCAAATCCTGGTCGGGGCGCGCAATATTGAAAAATTTGCCATCCTGACCACCACGGAAGGACTGACTTTTGCCCCCACCGTCTTCGAAGTGGCCGGAGCCGGAGCCGCTTCCTTCTTCATGTGTGACTTCGGGGCCGGCAATACCATCTGGGCCAAAAGGGATGGGGGCCAGCTGCTCCGCATTGCTTTCGATCTGACCACCGGCCTGGCCAGTATTCAGGAGACGTTCGCCACCGCGCTCTTTCCGTCAGGGGTGGGGCCCATCGCCGTGGATCCCGTGAAGCAGATCCTCGGTGCCGTCCACAGTGGTGAAAATCCCAACAATCTCCGGCTCTATAATTATAACTTGATCGGCCAGCCGGGAGGATTGCTCGACTTGGAGTTCTTCCCCACCGATAATCTCAACGGCAACCGGGTGGGGGCGGCTGATATCGGGAATAACCGCATTTACGGCCTGGATACCAACAATGGTCTGGTGGTGATGAACCTCAATTACACCCTTCCTGTGGCTCCCGTGCTCAGCAATCCCAGCCGCACGGGCAATACCTTCTCCTTCACGCTGACGGGAGTGGCTGGCACCACCTACCTCATCCAGAATTCCCCTGACATGGCATTATGGAACGATGACGGGACCGTAACGTTGAATGCCGGCACCAGCGTCGTGGTCTCCCGCACGGTGACCGATGGCCGCTACTTCTTCCGGGCGAAGACGCAATAGGCCCTGCCGGAAATCCGGGTGAATCGAAATGACCCGCGCAGGAGTTAGTTTGCCGGGTAGCGGCCTTTGCGCGGGCCGGTGAGCCAGGCCCAGGCGGATTCGACCATGGCGCGGGGGTCGCGGTAACGGGCTTCCCAGCCGAGGACGGCCTTGGCTTTGGCCGGGTTGCCGACGAGTTCCGGTGGGTCTCCCTCACGGCGCGGGCCGAGGACCACGGGGACGGTCTGGCCGGTGACGGATTCCGCGAGGTCGATGATTTGGCGGACGCTGACGCCGGTGCCGGTGCTGAGATTGACGTGAGTGGAGGGTTGCCCGCTGCGGAGGTAGGTGAGGGCGCAGACGTGGGCTTCGGCGAGGTCCTGGACGTGGACGTAGTCCCGGATGCAGGTGCCATCCGGTGTGGGGTAATCAGTGCCGAAGAGGGTGACATGCGGGGCCTCGCCGGTGATGGCCATGAGGGTGCGCGGGATGATGTGGCTTTCGGGGGTGTGGTCCTCTCCGATCCGTCCGTCGGCAGAGCAGCCGCTGGCATTGAAATAACGGAGGATGACGTGCTGGATCCCGAAGGCCTGGTCACAGTCGCGCAGGACCTGTTCCAGCATGAGTTTGCTGCGGCCATAGGGGTTGATGGGCTCCTGAGGATGCCCTTCGTCCATGGGAATGTATTGCGGATTGCCGAAGGTGGCGCAGGTGGACGAGAAGATGAAGTGTTTGGTGCCGTGCTGCCGCATGGCTTCGAGGAGCACCAGGGGGGCGGCGAGGTTGTTGGCGTAATACTTCAGCGGTTCGGACATGGATTCGCCCACCATGGCGTAGGCGGCGAAGTGGAGCACGGCGGTGATTTGATATCGGGCAAAGATGTCCGCGATGACGGCAGGGTCCGCCATGTTGCCCACGACGAGTTCCACGTTATCGGAGATCAGGGCATCGCGGTGGCCGTATTCGAGGGAATCAAGGACCACGATATGTTCTCCGGTGGTGCTGGCGAGATGACGGACGGTGTGGGAACCGATATAACCGGCGCCGCCGGTGACGAGGATGGCAGGAGGAAGAGGCATGGTGGGAAAGGAGAACAGGGGGCAAAGGCAGAGGGGCAGGGTTCCAGTCCGCAGGACGGAGCTTATAGCCGGGCCACCGGGCCGGGTTCGAGGCGGCTGTAGTTGGCCTGGACGCGGCTGAGGAACCAGTTCCATTTCCGGCCGGGGACGCCGTTTTCCATCAGGAAGTGAGGGCAGTTTTTATTGGGCGGATTCTGGCCGCGCCGGGGCCAGTGGTAGTGCGGCACCACGTTGCGCAGGGGGATGCGGAAGGAATACATCAGGTAGGCGGCGAGTTTGGCGCTGCGCTCAATGGTGGCGGGAAGGTTGTTGCCCCGGTGCTCACACATTTCGATGCCGATGGAGTAGTTGTTGCCGGGGCCGTCGAAGTCGGCATGCTCGCCCTGTTCGGTGGTGGGGAGGTGCTGCACCGCGAGATTCCCCTGGACGGTGAAGTGCCAGGTGAGGAACCCGATCCGGTTGCCTCCCTTGCGTTTGGTGGCGCGGAGGGCGCCGGCCTGGAGCGCCCTGGCGTGGGCGAAGGCATCACCGGTGTAATTCTGGGTGGAATGGATCGTGATGTAGCGTGGCATCATCGGCCGGTAGAGACGGCGGCCGTATTTGCCTTTGGGGATGAGGCGGGGGATCACATTGACCTCACTGCGCAGCATCTGCAGGGGCGTGACCGTGGGGCCGGCGGGGACGGGCGGGGGCAGAGGGACCCCCGGGCCGGCACAGCAGACAATAACAACGGTGACTGCAAGGATGAGCAGCGGTGAAAGGCAACGCATGGAAAGGCCATAGCTTTCCCATGCGGGTTAGTCAAGCCACCGCGGCTGGGGACGGGGCCGTTTTTACCGGGGGGAGGGGTTCGAATCCGGGTGGGCCGTCACGTCCATTCCCGGTCAATTGCTCAGGGCAATCGTCAGACGCATGAACTTTTTCGCGATCCCCGCTGCCGATGGTGCGGTCAGACTTACGGCCACGCGCCCATTGACAGGAGCGGCCGTTTGCACGGTGACGGCGGGAATAGTGAGGGGAGTCCAGGCGGCCTCGAGGGGGGATTTCCGTGCGAGATCGCGCCAATTCACCAGATCATCTGAATCCTGCAGGACATAGGTGATGCCCTCGCTGCCATAACCGCCCGCCAGTCCGGAGACGGGCAAAGCGACGGACATGGTGAGGTCATTCCCGGCCATGGCCGAGGTTGGGAGGCGGTCGGCACCGTCTCCCGCCGAATTCCTCAGCGGATTGCTGAGCAGGGCAAATTCCATCAGGCTGATCAGGCCATCGCCATCCTCATCGGTCCCCTGTCCTCCGGGCACGACATAAAAGGCAGTCCATGCAGGGTAGTTGGTGGGGGGCGGCGCATTGAAGCCGCCGGGGCTGCCGTATTCGACCCGGCTGGCCTGCCAGGAGTCCCGGTCATCGTAGCCGGTCGGGGCAGTGCCTGGGGTGATGATTTGCAGGCTGCGGCCGAGTCCCTGAGCCGCGGACTGCCAGTCGGGTTCGTAACGGAACCGCAGCACGTTGCCATCGAAGGGCGGCGGCAGCGCAAGCGCGAGGGTTTCACCGCTGTTGTCGAGCTTTCCGGTATAGATGCCGGCCACGGGCACATCGGGACCGTAACGGGCGCGGAAGGTGCTTTCCTTGGAAACGAGCACCGTCTGCCCGCCGGGCTGCAGGGTCAGAGGCGCCGCGAAGGTAAAGCCGATCCCTTCCACGAAAGCCATGCCGGCCAATTCCAGCGCTACGGTGCCGGTGTTGGTGAGTTCCACGTATTCGTAATCGCCGCCGCCCACCGGATTGTACATCAGTTCCGTGATACGCAGGCTGTGCAGCAAATTGAGCGCATTTTGATAGGCCGGATCGCCCGGCAGAGCGGCAAAACCGCGGGTCGGCAGCTCTGCCCAAACCGGAGCCCCCACCAAGGTGCGGCTCTGGGACTGATCCCGCAGCCCGGGGCCGAACAGGACGGTGTCGAGGCGGTCGGTGCCGAAATCCAGGGCCAGCGCTTCCTGCTCGGCATCAAGGGAGAAATCGAGGTGATTCCCGCCGGAGGTGCCGTCGAGGATGAAGACCGTATAACTTCCAGGTCCAATATAACTATGGGGCGGCAGGGCCTTCTGTTGGGAGCCTGTCGCGGCACTGTCACTGAGGAAGAGCCCGCTGAGGGCGACCGGGAGGGTGGAGGGATTCACCAGCTCCACCCAGTCAGCGGTGAAGAGGATATGGCTGTCGGCAAACCACTCGTTGATCCGGATGGTGGAGGGATCACCGAGGTGCACGATGCCGCCCGCGTTGTTACCAGCGCCAGGGGATGGATTGCCCAGGATCCAATCCGCGCCCGTTGCATTGCGGGTCAGGCTATAACCTGCCGCCTGGGGTCCGAAAGTGAGCTGGTCCACGAGAACTCCATTGCCGTCATAGAGCAGGACCTCGTCGCCATCCGCATCAAGACCGATGCCAGTGGTGGCCAAGGGAAGCAGGAGGACCGTTTCATTGGCGATCAAAGTGCCAGCAGGAATGAGGTAGCCGGGTTTATTGGGGGAATCGGTCACCCGCCAGCCCCCCAAATTGGTGGAGGCTCCAAAATTCACCAGCTCGATGAAATCGGGCGCCCCGGCGGCACCGGCGGCGAGGATTTCGTTCAGCCGCACGCCGGGCTGTGTGGTGATCGTCCATGCGTAGGCGGTCGGGGCGGCCTGCGGCTCGGACTCCACGGCGGGGTCGGCATCCTGCCAATTTCCCGCCATGTCCTGGCCGAGCACTTCGAACAGGTGCGGGCCGGCCGTCAGATTGCCCGGAGCAACGGGAGCCTGCCGCACGGTGGCCCCGGTGCGGGGGAAGACCCCTCCGGTGCCAATGGTCTGCGCGGCACTCCAAGCCCCGCCGTCCAGCCGCCACTTGAAGGCAACAATGCCCGGACCGCCGACATAAAAGACGGGGGCGGTATCAACGGAGACTTTGTCCGGAACATTGACAATGTAAGCCCATTCCGGAACGGAGGCTCCGTAATTCAAGCCAGAGGGAGCCGTGCCCAGGGCATCGGAACCAAAACCGGGATCATAGTCTCCGGTTAAGCGGGGGTCGCCCAGGGTGTTGGGACCATAAGCTGGATTCAGCGCCCCGCCGGGGTGATTGGCCCCCAGATCGGTGGTGGTCAGATGGTGCAGCAGATTGCCGCCGGATTCGATCTTGGTGGTCACATCATTCACCACAGACCCATTGGAGATCCGGGCATCCGCGCCGCTGACCAGCCGGGGGATGTTGCTGAAGATGTTATATCCCAGGTAGCCGCCGTCGCCGCGGGTGGGGTTGCTGCCGTCTTCCGGGATGAAGACGTTGATGGCGGCGCATTTCACGGCCTGGGTGAAGGGATTGCCAAAGGAAGTGCCCGAGTAGGTGAAGTCCGGGTGGAAATCCGCCACCGTGTTGTGCTCGAACAGCGTGCCGGTATTGGCCTTCAGATTGATGGCGTGGTCCAGATCGTAGAAGAAGTTCCGTGCCACCATGATGGTGGTGCCGGTGCCCCGGTCGCCGGAACTGATGGCATTGGAATAACCGGTGTCGGAGGTCCACTGATCCTTGGCGGCGCGCTCGAAGATGTTGGAGGCAATGTAGGCATCGCCGCCCAGATCGATGTGCTCATCCCCGCTGATGCCGCGGAAGTGGTTGTAACGGCAGTCGAGGAGGAACTGGCCCGCCACGTTCCAGCGGCCGCTGTCGGCATCAAACACGTCGTTGTGCCCGCGGTTGCCGTTGAACTGGTTGTAGTAAACCCGGAACCACCCGCCGGTCGGCTGGCCATTGGTGAAGCCGGGCTTGCCTGACACTTCGGCGTCGGTGGTGGGATATTCCACCTTGAGGGGCTCCTGGTTGTTATCGGCTGCTGCCACAAAGTCGGTGGGATTCTCAATCCGGCCGAGGACGGGGTCGAAGAGGAACATGTCGGGAAAAACGTTGTGCCGCACGGTCATCTTGGAATTCCGGCCATAACACATGCGCAGGTGGGTGCCGGCCCAGGTGCAGTATTGCACCAGCCCCCAGGAGCGGATGAAACCAATGCTGCCGTAGTTTTCCGAACCGGAAGGCGCAGTACCCTGGGCATCCACGAAGTCGGCGTAGGACACGATGTTTTCCTGGGCCATGCTGTCGGTGACACGGATGCCGCCCCACTTGGGCGGGCCAGTCTGAGTGCCGTTTTTCACAGGATCGGCATCACCGGCGGCGACAGCCCCGGGGATGCCCGTGAAGAGAATGCGCTGCTGGGCGGTGCCCTCGGCAAGCAGACGGCCCAGGACAGTGAGGCGGCGGTTGGCTTCCACCTGCACCTGGACCCCGGGATCGATCCGCAGGGTCAAACCCGCGGGCACCGTGAGGTGATCGGTCACGCGATAGGGCGAGCCGCTGCGGGTCCAGCGGACTTCACCCGACTGGAGATTTTCCGGCAAGGCCAGCAGTGCCCCCATGTCCGTGCGGGAGCCGTCGGCATCGTTGGGGGAGGCGGGATCACCGGAGTTGCGGCAGGGCGAGGCATAAAGCGGGGCGAGGCGGCGGGCGGCTTGGTTTTCCAGCAGCGAAGGAAGTGTGATATTGCCGGTGCCTGGCCAGGCGGTGGCAGCCGCATCATCGGCGTCCACCAGATTGCTGTAGGTGACGACCGTATTGGCCGCCGGGTAGAGCGGATCGACTTTGATGGGCTCCTTGGCGTAGACGATGCAGTTGTTGGCGTTGATCGCGAGCGTGGCGCCGGCGGCGCTTTGGCCGCTCTTGTCCTGGGTGTAGAAACCCGTGCTGGCAGTGTCGGCATCCGGGCTGGAGGGAGGCACGCTGTATCCCCAGGGAGCGAGAGTGGTGTTGTGGTCCTCACTGATGATGGTCACATGATCGGCGGTGACGGTGCGGGTGGCCACGGTGCTGGATTTGGGCACGATGGCCTTGTCGCAATCCACGATGAGGGTGCGGGTGATCGTGAGATCGTTGTTCAGCAGGCTCATGCCCTTGTCCCAGCCCTCGCGGAGAATGCTGTCCTCCACCGTGAGCGGGCCGGCGAGGCCATCGAAGATGTCATCGCCGCAACGGGCCAGCACGCTGCGCCGGACCACGATGGGCCGTCCGGAGGGGTTGTGCACGTAGAGGCAATCCTCGTCATCCGGAGTCGGCGCATCGCTTTCCCGGGAGTTGGGGAGAATTTCCTGAATGTTGGAATCCTCGATCAGAAGGGAACAGCCATCCTCCAATTCCGGTCCGGTGATGGTGCGGGCAATCAGGCTGCGGCGGATTGTCAGGCTGCTGGTACCGGTGGTATAACAAGCCTTGGCGGGGCTGTCGCCGAGGGCGCAGTCCTCAAGGGTGAGGTGGCTGCCGACGAGCCGGATCAGGGGTCCCTTGCCGGTGTGGCCCCGGCCGGGACTGCGGCCGCCCCGGGTGATCAGGGTATGCTGGAGCAGGGAAGGGGCGGCGGTGTTGTTGAAGAGCAGTTCTCCCCAGCGGTTGGCATTGTCCGAACACGTCAGGGTCACGGGTTGGGTGGCAGTGCCTTCGCTGAGGAGGCTGCCGTTGATGATGAGATCAATTCCGTTACTGCTGCCGGGCGTGGCATTGCCATCCAGCAGGACCACGGTTCCGGCGGCGAGGCGCAGGGTGCCATTGGCCGGCACGGTGACGTCTCCGGTGACCTTGACGAGGCCGCTCCAGACCGTTTCCCCGGAGGGCAGGGTGCCGGAAACAGACTGGGGCAAGGTGGTTCCCAGACTGGTCAGGGTGGTGGAAACCGTGCGGCCGTCCACTGCCGCAGAGAGGGTGAAATTCCCCGGATCCCCGACCGGAGACAAGGCCTCCAGGGCACAGTCAAAGCTGAGGTCGGCACTGGCGCTGGCGTTCTGGAGTTGGACCGCCAGCAGATTCGGACCCGGTTGGATCAGGGAAGCGAAGGCAGAAATGTCGAAGGTCCTGACATTTGATTCGGCCGCGCCGGAGCGGCTGCTGCTGGCGGCGGTGTCCAGTCCAAGGGCCCCCGCCGGGACGTTATCCCGGTAAACTTCCGTGCCGTTAAGATAGAAGACGGCCCCATCGTCCACCACGGCACGCAGACGCAGCGTGGTGATCGGAGTGGTGTCGGTGACCGTGAAAGCCCGGCGGAAATAGAAGGCCTTGCGGCTGGCGGTGGCGGAACTGACATTGTTCACCACGGTCCGCTCATCGCCATCGCCCGCGCCGCCCTGGAGCAGGCCCTGACGCCACAAGGAATCGTCGAAGGCGGGGTCGGTCCGCCAGATGGCAGCCGGTTCGATACCACTGTCAAGAATACGCCACGTCGGGGCTCCCGTCACTGGGGCGGCGGAAGTTCCTCCCTCCAGAACGAGGGAGCGCACGGCTCCTCCCACGGTGCTGCCGACCGAGACCAAGGCGCTGCCACTGCCGTTGTAGAGGGTGATCGTACTGGGGTTCAGGGTGAGGCCATTGGGAGCCGTCAGGCTGGCCGTCCGGTTCCACACCCTGCGTTCCAGAGCTCCGCCGGGCAGCCTGGCATCCACCCGCACCAGGACCGGCACGCCCGGGACGTAGGTGGCGGGGGCCTGCAGGGTGAGGGTGTCCGGCACCGTGACCGCGCTGAGCGTGCCTTGCACGCCAGTGAAGCTGCCTCCCTCCGGGACATAGATGTCCGTGATGATGCGGTTCACCACGTTGCCGGTACCATTCGGACCATCGAAGAATTCTGCGGTGACGCGGTTCAGGCCTTTGCCCAGGAAACCGGAACCGGCCGTGGCGGCATAACTCCAGGTTCCTGCCACCGCCGTGCCGAGGGTCCGGTAATTCAAAGTGGCCGCCTGCCCATTGAGCCGCAGGGAACGGGTCTCCACCACGCTGAAATTGCCACTGAAGGTCACCGCTCCGGTGGCACTTTGCAGAAAGCCTCCGGTGCCGGCAGTAAGGTTGGTGGCGAGCGAATAAGTGAGGGGAATCTGGCTCAGCACACTGGCCCGGCGGTCGTCGATGTAGGTCTTCACCGCCGTCACCGAGGCGGCACTGGCCCAGCCGCCGATCAATTCATTGACCAGGGGATCCAGCCGGGGACGGGTGAAGACGTTGTTCACCAGATGCAGCATCCTTTGATAGTACACCGGGACCAGGTCGGGATGCGTGAAGAGCCGCTGCAGGCCCAGCAGGCTGGCG
The DNA here is from genome assembly GCA_040387795.1 of Verrucomicrobiota bacterium. Lineage (GTDB taxonomy): Bacteria > Verrucomicrobiota > Verrucomicrobiia > Verrucomicrobiales > V1-33 > CAIZWU01. Next base: position 3,438 of record JAZKDC010000023.1, on the reverse strand, counting down.
CTGCCGGTATGGAAGCTGAAGATGGAACGGTTGACGGGCGTGCTCAGGCCATCCGTGGTGTTCAGGTCAAAACAGGTGTCGAAGTCATGCGGGATCAGGATGAACCGGGGGTCCGTCACGCCCCGGTAGATCGCGAAGTCGTCTGCCCGTCCGGTGGGCAGGCCGCCTTCCTGATTCCCCACCAGCGCATCCAGGGCCAAATAGGTGAACCATTGCTCGACATTGATCACTTCGCGCACCCGCTGTGGATAGTCAGCATCCGTGATGGCAGGCTGGGCGGCCGTTCCGCCGGTTGCCGGGGCGCTGATGGTGCGGCACAGAGTGATCAGGTCGGTCCAGTCATTCACCTCCTCATTGGTCCGTTTCAGATAGGTGTCCGCGTAAGCTAAAGGATTGGTGCCTTCATAGCGGAATTCCCCGCTGCCGAGATCGCCGGTGATGACGCCGGCCGTGTTGGGATCATGGTCATCCACCCGGTACATGTTTCCGTTGGCATCTTCCGGGAAATGGCTGTCGACCCAATCCCCATTGAGGGTCTCGATCCGGGCATAACTGCCGAACATGCGCGAACCTGTCTCCGCGATGCTGACGCCGTTCATGATCAGCCGGACCGGGCGGGCGGACTGCTCCGCGATACCGCCCAGGGCAAAAACATTGGCCGCCAGCACCTGGGAGTGGGGGTAGCGGCAGTTCAATTGAATGGCCGGCCGGTCCTTCCACAGGTCATCGCTCCTCATCGAGACATGGAAGTTGTTGGGGGGACCGAGGCGGCTGCCGAAGCCCCGGTTCCTGACGGAAGTGAGGTATTTCAATTCAATGCCTCCGCCGTCCTCCGAGATGAACGTCGCATTCATCGCGGCATCGCTATCCTGATCGCCATTGGTGGTCTGAATGGTGCGCAGTTCCTCGCGCTCCAGGGCAGTCATGATCACGCGGTAGACCGGGCGGCTTCCGCCCGTCCAGGCCACGTCTTCATTGTAGGTATTATCAACCTGGATCAGGGCATTGGCCGACTGGGCAAACACCGCCGGCACCACGCCCGCCACGCTGGTGCGGGCGGCCGCCGGCCAGGTCGCCGTCTCCCCGAGGTCGCCGGTGGCCCTGACGTAATATTCCAGAATAGTGTTATTCGCCTGCGCGGGAATCACCGCTGAGTATGTCCCCTCGAGGGTCTGGCCGGGAACTCCATTCTCCGGCCATGCCAGGGTCATGGGCACCGCAGTGAAGGTGGCTTGTCCATCACGCCGCCAGAAGAGGGTCTGGGTGGGCGGCACGGTGCCATCAATGGCATCGGCCACCTTCGCAAAAACCGTGACCGGCTGGGTGGAGCGGGGGATTAGGGGCTCATGCCGCACTTTGGTGATTCCCACAAATGGGGTGCCGAAGCCGCCCCCTGAACCGCCTGGGCTGCCGCCCGCCGCCGCGCTGGGACGCCAGTTTTGTCCCATGGTGCCCGGCACGCCGGGACGTTTGCGCTCCAAGGTCCTCCCGCCGCCGTCGGCCAGACTCTCCCAAGTCCACCCCTGGTAGCCATAAGCGTCCACGGGCGGGCGCACCCGCAGCGCCCAGTCTCCTTCATCGGCATAAGCCACTTCATCCATTTTTTGCCCCAGCGCGTCCTCCAATTGCACCGTCTCGCCTTTGCTGGAGAGATTCCCCGTCCACCCGCCCACCACCGTGCCCGCGAAGGCCGGGTTTGCTGCTTGGAAAGCCGCAGTATCCGCCGCCACCACCAGCATCGCGCCCTCCGGCAGGACGGTACCGGCCGGGAAAGTGTAGCTGATGCCTTTGGTGAATTTCCATCCGCTCAGATCGGCCGCACCCGAGCCCGGGATATTATGAAGTTCCAGCCATTCCTGTGACTCATTTTCCGGTACCGAGGCCGGATGGAACATCAGTTCAGTAATAACCGGCGCCGCCTGGGCAGCAGCAGAAAAAACAAGGACGCCTGCGGCGATGAGCCGGCACGTCCTGCGGGGGAAGCAGGAATGGACCATAAAAGGATTGAATAGCCGGCACCTGATTCCGCCCGCAGCACGTACTTAGGTAGCAGCGCAGTCGTCACCATTGGGGAGGACGCCCCAACCAGCAGGATAATAATAATACGCAAAGCGCCCGGAAAAGGAATCCCAATCTCACGGATTCGTCCCGGGTAACGACATTGTCATCCGGTCTAGGGAAAAGCCTGATGGTGTTTTTGTGGCGTAAGATCCATCTTCAGCCGGTCCGCTTACTCCGTCGCCGCACCCGTCCAGGCAAACGTCTCCTCCACGACCACATCCGGATGCAGGCTCCGGCGCACCGGACAGCCTTGAGCCGCTGCCTCCAGCCGGGGCCGCTGGGGATGGTTTTCGTCCAGGGGCACCGTGATGGCCACTTCCAGGCGGGCGATCCGCCGGGGCGGATCGGCTGTCATGTGCTTGCGCACCCGCGCAGTCATTCCGGTCAGGTCCACCTCCAGTCTGGCGGCGAGAATGCCCATGGTGGTCGCCACGCAACTCGCCAGTGCGGTTCCCACCAGATCCGTCGGCGAAAACCGCTCGCCCCGCCCCATATTGTCCACCGGGGCATCGGTCTCGATCGGCGACTGCGACGGACCATGCACCGCCACGCAGCGCAGGCCCCCTTCATAACGAATCATTGCTTCCACCATAGTCCCCCAGCTCTACGTTACCCGATTCAAAGCCGCAACGAAGCAGCGCGGGATTCCTGAGCAGTCCGACTCCAACCCGGTAAATTGAATACCCTGAAAGCCATTGCTCTTGCAAGCCCAGGACCGCTGATCATGGTCTTGCCTCCTTTGGAATTCTGGAAACCGTGCCATCCTTGGTGGCATTTTTTGTGGAACTTCGGGGGGATTGGTCTTTTGTATCTTCGTAAAGCGTTGAAAATCAAATGGCTCCATAGTTCAACGGATAGAACGGGGGTTTCCTAAACTTCAGATCTGGGTTCGATTCCCGGTGGAGCCATCTTATTGATAATCAGCAAGTTACGAGGGGAATTGCAGGAAAATCTACTTAAAAATAAGAATGTGGGTGAGTATGCCCACGGAGCATCCGGGATGCTTTGGGGAAGGAACGATTGTATCCAAGAGGCGGCCGGGACTGTGTCGGCGGTGGAGAGTTTCCGGGATTCCGGTTGGAACCATGGTCTTCCGCCTGTTTTAATAGGGATCGGCCTCCCCAGGAAGCTATGCCTTATCCCGCTTTTCGAGCGCCTTTCGGATGACTTCCGGAAGGCGCTTTACTGTTTGCAGGACGGTGGGGGACTTCGCGTCCCGGCCGTTGAGTTCCTTGATGGCATCGTAGATACGGGCATTCAGCCAAGAGCCTTTGGCGGACTCCCCTTTTTCTACCAGCTCTCGGAGGCCGGCGTCGATTTGATCGCGCTCATCCGGATCAAGGGCTGCCCATTCGGCGGTGAGGGTGTGGGGCTGCT
>JAZKDC010000022.1:0-27403 GCA_040387795.1 Verrucomicrobiota bacterium | reverse complement strand
CAACACATCCTGCTTCAATACCAGAGATCTCTCATGCATAGGCGTGAGAGATTGCCTGGTTCTCACATCTCTACCACCCCTTTCAAACGGCGCCAGACGTGACGCTTACGAAAGATCAGGGACTGTTCCCATCCCTCCTGGTTCACCGGCCGAGGGCCACGAGGATTGGGCATGCGCGGTTGCGGCATTTGCCATTCATCGGTCGCCCCGAACCATGATGGGTGCCGCGCCGCTAGTGCAAATTCCAGTAGAGTCCGGGGGGAATAGGTTCGCGGCGGGGGCTGACCACGAAGACGAATTGCCCGGGAGGAGGCATTCCCTTCCGACCATGGCCCCCTTTTTCACCTTCGTCGCCCTGGCTAGTGGCCGCGCAGGCAGGAAGCCTGGGCCACTGGGGGCATCAAAAAGGGATCATCAAACCCCGGAATCCCCCACCTAACGCGATCAGGGAACGGGCCCGGGGTCGGTGCCGGATTTCCATTTCAGCCGTTTGGTTGAGCCGTGGAAAATTTCGACTCCCAGCCCTGACAAGGATTCGTCCCATTTATCCACCTCATACCGGGTTTCGCTGCCACTCTTGGAGGAACTGACGGATTTGTGTGATCGGACCTCGACCCCGTTGGATTGGAGACTGACGGTTTGGAAAGGGCCGATGTCCGGGATGTCCATTTTCCCGTGGGGGGTCTGCACGATTTTTTTGCCCTGGCCGCGCTGGACCCGTTCCACCACCTGGGCGTATTTCAGTTTCAATCCCTTGAGGGCGATGTTGGTGGTGTTGGTGATTTTGATGGTCCATTGCCAGGTTTGTACCCGGTCCGTGGAGTTGGAGGAAGTCGCCGAACTGAAAATCCCCCCCGGTGAGGTGGAGGCCATGGCCTGCCTCGCCGACCCGCCAGTTTTCCACGGCGGACCGGCTGTCAGGGTTCAATGTGTTCAGCGGGATCTTTACGATACGCTTTTCAGCCTTTAGACTCTTGGCTGTCATCTACACGGCTGACAGGGTCTGGTAGTCAATTTCGACAAGCCCTAGTAATGCAATTCGCGGAGAGTCGTGCAGGGCATTGTTCAGCCTGTTCAAGGTCTTAATATCTTCTTTTGCAAATCATTATTTTGATTTGTGAGTATGTTAATTCGTTTTTTTAGAGCTAAGTTTTCGCGCGAGATATCCCGGACAAGTGTGTTGCTGGCAGAGGCGGGTCTAGATCCTACTATGCTATCAGCGCCAGCTAAAAGTAGACTGCTGTATTTGATAGTTATGGCACTTCCCGTTTGAGACGTTCTGGATCCCGCCCAACCGCCGGCTAGGGTCGTGGAAGGGACAGGAACAACGCTCAGTTGCACATTTCCTGCATCGCTGGATGCATTAGTTATATTAAATCCAACTGTCACTTCCGCCGGAACCAGTCCTGAATTTTTGCCTCCTGTGCCTTGGCGATCAGCTGCCTGTAGCGCATCCCCAACCGCGATCAATGCTTCATCCAATTTCAATGGGGTTCCGGAATACTTAGGATTGGTGGTGCAGGATACCGAGATCATTCCTAATATCAATGTGATTAAAGGGCTGGTTCTGTTTTTCATATTTGATTAATAAATATTTTTACTGCCGCTAATTTATTTTAATTAAACGCAATGGCTTTTGATGGATGGATGTTCATATGCAGCAATTAACTATGTGCAGATAGATAAAAATTTATGATGAGGGTTTTCTGTGTGGTGGATTGACTATATTTGTTTAGAAATTTCCGGCATCTTTTACGTTGATGATTTATTGATTTCCATATTTGACAACGCTAATACTGCATACTGCTTCCCCTTTATACTGATCGTTTGTAACTACGCTTACATTGCAGCCATCCTTTTTTATTAGTTTGAAGTCTTTTCCGCCCCTTACGAGGATGCCCTCAACTTTGTGGGTTGCAGCATTGAATACAGGCGATCCGGAATTGCCTCCATACGTATCAAGCGTAGCTCGAAAGCATGGATTTTGTGTTTCCATTCGCACTCTTACTTTTGCATTGTCGGCAATCTTTAAGGGCAGGCCGCAAGGATGGCCTATTGTGTAGACTAACGAGCCCAATGTTGGGTTCCCATCTCCGAGCGCCAAAGGGGGGCGATCCAGACAAGGTCTGTCAATTTGCAGAACGGCCCAATCTGCTGCATCTTCAGTAAAATGCACATTTACAACTTTGACCACCGGGTAGACGTCCTTGGATTTTATTAGAAAATTTAGTGGAATATCACCGGTTTCAAGTGAATAGCCAAAGACAAGTCTTAGATTTTTGAGTTCTTCGTCACTTTTGGGCACGCAATGGGCGGCGGTTGTAACTTGGGATTGATTCGTTAAAAATGCAGTGCAAAAGCTAACTATTGGTTGGTTGTTAAATCTTTCTGATTTGCATAAGCCGTAAGCCTCTTTGTAATTAATTGTTCTAAGGATGTAGTCGCCGTTTGGTAGTTTCGCTAAATTGGAATCATCCACTAAACATCCAACCGAAATGGCCTTTTGAAGGAAAATCTTCTCGATTGGATTTTCCACTCCTGAACTCTCGAACTGTTTTGCCTTCTCGATAATTTCAAATAAATCTTTTCTATCGTCTGGTCCGGTGATCGTCTTAGTTCGCTCCTGTAAGTTATTTGAAATAGCTTGAGTGCTCACTCCTTTTAGTTGATCTGAGGGATTTTCCGCCGCTGGTAAACTTTCATCATAAATACGACAATCGCTCCCGGAGTGAACGCCTGCATGCTTTGACTTAGCTATGTTAAAGGGCAGCTTTGGTAAAAACAATTGTTTCCCATTTAAGTTCAGATCCTTCGAAAGGGGCGATGCTGCCAAAGCGTTTAAAAGTGCTTGACGTTCCCTGAGGCTTAGCTCCTTCGTCAAATTTGACAAGCTGTAGTCGGATAGATTCACTTGTGCTTCTTGCGCTGAAGCGCTTGAAAGAACTAATACCGAAATTACTGCGATGATGTTTTCTCTCAATTTCATGGTGTATTTGGAAATTTGAAGTCAAAACTATCGATTTGTCATTATTCATTTCGCAATTTTTGCCCCATCGTTACAGGGAATTTACATTTTTTTCCACACTAGGAATTTTTCAAGCTTTTGTCGGCCAAGCACGCACGGTGGCAGCTGGCCAAGTTTTCGGGTATTTGCTGATGAGGACCCCAAAAGGGAACCGTTCCCTACAATCCATTGGGGACAGGCCCCGGTTTTCTGAGACTCCGTCGATTACTTGTTTGATCCCAAGCGGTTTCGGCGGTCTGGGCTTGGTCTGCTTCGGTGCGGCGGATCATTTCGGCACGATAACGCTGGATGAGCGCGGGGGCGCTTTCGTCGGGCCGGGCTTCACCGGATCGTTTGAAGACGGGATCCTGCAGACATGGGTCACCGCTTTGGTCCATCACGGCGATCTGGCTGAGGTCACCGGTGCCGCGACGGTCGTGCAAATTCCAGTAGAGTCCGGGGGGAATAGGTTCGCGGCGGGGGCTGACCACGAAGACGAATTGCCCGGGAGGAGGCATTCCCTTCCGACCATGGCCCCCTTTTTCACCTTCGTCGCCCTGGCTAGTGGCCGCGCAGGCAGGAAGCCTGGGCCACTGGGGGCATCAAAAAGGGATCATCAAACCCCGGAATCCCCCACCTAACGCGATCAGGGAACGGGCCCGGGGTCGGTGCCGGATTTCCATTTCAGCCGTTTGGTTGAGCCGTGGAAAATTTCGACTCCCAGCCCTGACAAGGATTCGTCCCATTTATCCACCTCATACCGGGTTTCGCTGCCACTCTTGGAGGAACTGACGGATTTGTGTGATCGGACCTCGACCCCGTTGGATTGGAGACTGACGGTTTGGAAAGGGCCGATGTCCGGGATGTCCATTTTCCCGTGGGGGGTCTGCACGATTTTTTTGCCCTGGCCGCGCTGGACCCGTTCCACCACCTGGGCGTATTTCAGTTTCAATCCCTTGAGGGGGATATTGGTGGTGTTGGTGATTTTGAGGGTCCATTGCCAGGTTTGCACCCGGTCCGTGGAGTTGGAGGAAGTCCCAGAACTGAAAATCCCCCCGGGCGAGGTGGAGGCCCTGGCCTGCCGGTCGGAGGCGAGGCGGTTTTTCACGCCATGAAGTTTGAGTTTGGAAACCGCCTCGCCGACCCGCCAGTTGTTCACAGCGGACCGGCTGTCAGGGTTCAACGTGTTCAGCGGGATCTTGACGATACGCTTTTCAGCCTTGAGACTGAAAGAGGCAATGGCGTCAGTGCAGGTCACCAATTCACCCTCCACCGTTTTGCCCTCGGTGTTTGTCAGCTCAAGAGCGGTCGAAGCGGGCCGGCTGGCTGCCAAAATCAATGCGGTCAACAGGGTTAGGGGGGCTTGCATCTGCGTGGAATTTAACTTTCGGGGATAGCGGTGACGGGGCGCGGGGACCGGCAAACGGGAGGTGAACGCGGGAAAGAGAGGCTCGTTATCAGGAATCCGGAGCATCATCGGTGCTGCCGGCCACCCGCCATCACGGTGCCTCGGTTCGGGGCGGAAATGTTCTTGTATTTTGGCCGTGCTGCGGCTTACCATTCCCCTACTCAAGACGGCCCCACCCTTCATTGATTGATCCCTCATGAAAACGCACCATCTCATTCCCGGACTCTTGGCCGTTGCCCTCGCCGCCTGCCAGACCATCGAGACCGACCGCGACCTTTTTGTCAAATGCGACACCAACAAGGACGGGCGTCTCTCCTGCGATGAGGTCTGCACCATGGGTTATCCCCGGCTTTTCGGCCGCTTCGACCCGGACGGCGACGGGCGCGTCACCTTCGCCGACGTCAAGGCCCGCCAGCCTGACTTTGATCCGAAGTTATTTGCCGAGCGCGACCTCAACCATGACGGCACCGTGACGTTTGCGGAATACTGCCAGGTTGCCGACCGCAAGGGTGGCATCCCCGAACTCTTCGCCAAAATGGACACTAACCGCGACGGCTACGTAGACAAGACCGAGGCACAAGCTCACGCCACGTCGCTCGGAGCCGTAGGCAAGCCCTGATCCGCCAAGCTCCCGATCCAACCAACCTTCTTTCACGCCATGAAACCTCATTTTCCTTCGCTTGCCGTCCTGTTGCTCGTCCCGGCGCTGAGTTCGTGTGTCGTCGCGCCGGCCCCCACTCCCGTCGTCGTCAGCGGAACCTCGAGCGGCTGGGAAGGTGCCGCCGCAAATGCCTACGTGGGCGGAGTCAGTGCGGGCATGGTCGGCAGCAGCTATTACGGCGCGCCCTACTACCGCTCGTCCTATTATGCGCCGGTCCGCGGCTACTACGGAGGCTACGGCTACGGGCGCAACATCAACGGCGGAATCAACCGCGTCGGCCGCCGCTGACACGCGGTTGCGCGGCAGGCTGTGGTTGTTTCCCGGGGTATCGGACTCCCGGACGTCCACGGCCCTTTCGAGGACCCAACCTTTTGGCAGGCCGGTCTGATCCTGCGGGGTGATGTCCAAGCCAAAAGTGAGGCCGCCCGGCCGTTGCTGGAATCAGTGGTCCACCAAGCCCCGCCCAGGGCAGGGAGGACTCGGAGCATGACCTCGAATGACGGAATACAATGGGCCTTTACCGAATAATGCCTGGCTCTATCAGAAGCAATGAAATCTCCGTTTTGGTCGGACGCGGGAGAAGAGCGGGGGGCGTTTGTCCAAGGAGAACCTTGCACCGGTCCCTGAACGGGGGGGGGGGATTTTATTTGAAGGCCAAGGCTCTGCGTCCCCGGCGGAATCGGAGAACAGCATCCGGCATGGCCACAAAGGCGAGGACCACCGAAAGCACGCCGAACAAGACCAGAAGAAAAATGAGCGATGCCGCAAATTCCAGCACGCCAAGCCGGACTTGGGCCCGTCCATATGAATTCACCCGCTGCTTCCGTTCCAGATATAGCTCCTGAGTGTCCCAACAGGTTGAAGCGCCACAGTTGGGACAATTATCGCATTCAGGCCCGGACGGCTTGCCGCATTCAGGGCACTGCGACGACCTTACAAATTGCTTGCCCGGTGGTTCAAGCAGGGTGCCACATTCAGGGCAGGGCGTATGCTCCTTCCAACAATCCGAATGAAAGCCCGCCTTACACCTGCCGCACCAGGTCCCCTCCGATTGCAGGAAAATCTTATCATGGCAAACGACACATACCTTTCCGGACAATTGCATACCGCCATCTGGCATTCCGTGGAAAAGCTGCAAGCCAATTCCACCTTCAAATGGTGCTTCCTGGTTGATTTGCGCGCGTCCCTTTGCCCAGGAAGTCCAGCCAGTCAGGGATTTGGCGGGGTCAGGCGCTGGCGCAGGGTGCCGCGGGTGGCGGCGTCCCAAGTGCCGCCATAGCGGAGGTCATCGACCAGCCACCCCCCGCCGTTTACCGGCTTGAGGATCAGATGGTCGGTCCACTGGGTGGTCTGGCCGTTGGCGGTGTGGGTCAGGGCGAGCGGCACTTCGGCGGTGGTGCCGGTGATGGAGGCCGTACCGGTTTTGAAGGTGGTCACTCCCTCAAAGAGGCTGGAAAACAGGTCGCCTTCGACCCAGGGTGGCTTGCCCTCTTTTTTGTTAATGATGAAGGCGGCCTGGGTGAAGCTGGCCTTGTCAAAGACCCGGTTCAGTTCCGGGGTGATCGTCCCGGTGAGGCTGGCGAGTTGCCATTCCTGGGGCAGCCCATCAATCTTCAGCTCCATCTTGGTGCGGTAAAAGGTCTCCGCCGCGCGGGCGGGAGTGGACATCGCATTGGCGAGGGCGGCTGACGGATCGGTGACCGGCGCCGGGGCCGGAACCGGAGCCGGAGCCGCGATGGGCGCGCCCCCCGTTGAGGGGACGGAAGCTGGCGCGGGCGCGGCGGCGGGGGAGTCCGTCCCTACTTTTGACTTGTCCTCGCTGCAGGCAGCAAGGTTCCCGGCCAGCACGCCTACCCCCAGCAAAAGGAAACGGGGCAGGAGACGATGCGGCGCAGAGCCGGGACATGGAATGACGGGTATTGGGGCAGTGGCGAAAGAGTGCATGGCTGTAGAAACGGTTAGGGATAGCGGAACACCCCCCATCTTGCCATGCCACAACCAAAGTGGTATGGGACAAAGGTCGGAGGCGCGGCGGTTTCAGGGTTCAGGTTTCAGGGCTGCGGGTTCAGGGACACATTCCTCGCCATTTTCGGGCAGCGCGGACTTTCGACGGCGGAGGTTGTGGGAAACGCACCACGGGGGCAGGCTCATCCTCTAAACACTGAACTTTCTTGGTTGGACGACGGATCCCGCCGCGAAGGGCGGCAATTGCCAGGGCGCGGTCCTTTCATGATGGGGCTGGACGCCCGTGGCGCTTGAATTTTCCACATGGACACCCTGAGCCTCCTGCCTTGCCAAACCATCCCACCTCCGCCCCTGTTGCTGCATGAGATCCTTTGATTTGAGTTCCTGGCAGGGCATCCTGTCGAGTGTGCTGGGCTTGGCGCTTTTTGCGCTGATCGGGGTGGGCATCCGGGTTTTGCTGACGATGACGATCCAGCAGCGCCGGGAACGGGCCAACCGCCAGATCAACGAACGCCTGAAGACGCTGATGTCGGCTTACAAGGTGCTGGGGGGATCGTTTACCGGGGATTTGACAGTGGATCCCACGCATCTGCGTGACCTGCGTCAACGCGCAGTCCTGACACGCGTGGAGGAGGGCGGAGCCATGGTGCGGGAAGAGACTGTCGGTTTGCCGGATAGCGGGATGAAGCCTCCCCCTTCCAATGCGGAGGAAGCCGGATCGGTCCGTGCCCGGAGGATCCGGGACACGGTGGAGGCGGCGCTGTCCGATATTCTGCTGCTGGGCACGGAAGCGCAGGTGCGGCTGGCGGCAAAGGCGGTGGTCGAAATGGTGGAAGGCCGGCCCATCCACACTGCGGAACTCGTGGTGTCCCTGCGCGCCTTCATCCGCAAGGCGCTGGATCTGGATCCGATCCCGGATGATGTGAAGGTGCCGCTCCAAGGCCCGACGAGGCCACCGGCCTCGGGGGGCGGCGGCCGGGGCAACCACCGCGGAGAGCGAGGCAGGGAATCCAGTCAGGAAGGAGGCCGCAGGGAGGGCGGAAAAAGTGGCGGTGGTGGCGGTGCGGCCGCTGCGGGCGGGGGACTGGGGATGGGGCTGGCTGCGGAAAAAGACGACCAACATGATGCTAGCCGTTAGGATTGGTGAAGATAATCCTTTTTAAGGGCAAATTGCTGCCGGGGCGGCGGAGCCTTGGCTCCAGTTAAATCCACAACGCGGCCTGGTGCTGCCTTACGATAACATGGCCCCCACGTCGCTCAGGCCAATGAATTCGGTGGAGTTGCGAGGCAGTGTTGGAAAGTATTCAGAGAAAGCCGAGATCAATCGCGATTTTTTCGATCAGCTCTGCAACGGACTCCCGCAAACGATCATCCCGCTGAAATTCAGGTTTCTCGTTCAGGGACATGCGCAGGTTTTGAATGAGCTGTTCCCAATAAAACGGGACATCGGCCACACGCGCCAGGTCGGCGTCATTCGACTCCTGGAGTTGCCGTTCGATATCCTCAAACGGATAACCGTAATGCAGAATCAAATTCCGCTCCCAGCGGTTGATCATGATCGTGACTGGGTTCACGCGGTTTTGTCGGCGAAGGAGCATCTGGAGGGGGCGGATTCGGAGATCATACGCTGGAGAAAAAGCAATTTCCCAGGTAATTTGCATTACACGGATTAAGGTCAAAAGGACCGAATCCAAATATTAGCTCTCCCGCCTCCGGCGTAATGGCCACTGTTACTCCAAATCATTGAATAATCTGGCGGCCAGCATTCTGCTTTATAGGATAGGTCAATCAATACCTTATGAGCAATCCCTCGCGGGGCGGCGGGCTGCCGCTCAGGGACTGTCTCGTAGTTTTGGGCGGACGCTGGACGCTGTCCATGACCGGGACGAGCTGCTGAAGAATGTTTTCCCCCACGGCGGCCATGGGCGGGGCTTCTAGGAGATTATCCCCAAGACGATGGCTGGGGAAACGGAGGGAAAAATCCCATCCTGTCTCCAAGGCCACTTGCGCCGGTGGGACGGCATCGAACGCGGCCGCTCCGGGAAGCCGGAGGGGCGAGTTATGATAGGTCAGCTTGAAGAGCGGATGGCGCTTCGATGTGGCAGTGACAAGAAAAAGGCGGACCGGGCACCGGAGTGCCCAGTCCGCCAGCGGGGAGGAGAATCTACGGGGTTTCCTTGTTCGATGAACGAGGGAGCCTACGATGGTATCAACTGGAAGTTAGCGTGCCGCTACTTGCCCGTCCATGCGGAACACAACAACCCGTCGGTCCTTCATCCGGAGGTTCTCTGCGGCCCCGGCTGGTTGGCGGGCCTCGCTTTCACCGTAACCCACCGGAAGCAAGCGGTTCGGGGAGACTCCACTGCGGACCATTTCCCGCACGATTCTTTCGGCCCGCTGTTGGGACAGGATCATATTGGATTCATAACTACCCTCGCCGGAAGCATGGCCTTCGATCGCGAAACGCACCTCATCGGGCATCTCCTTGATGGCTTCGGCGATGGCGGCTACGATCTCATAAGAGAAGGGATCTGCGAACTGGGTGGAGCCCTGCTGGAACAAAATATCGCCGCTGCTGATCATCGATTTCTCGTTTACGGGATACGACACTACCACGGAGGTTTCTGCCCGGTAAGTCTCCGGAGCCGGCGGGGCATCCTGACGGGTGGAACCGCTGGTTTGATAATATCCGGTCAGTTCCTGGGCAGGCTGAATTTCCACGCGGTTCAAGGCTTCCCCCGCCAGTAGAATGGCAGGAATGTCTGCGCGGGATTCGTAGTGCACATAGCGGCGGCCCTCCCGGAGATAACGGGGAAGGTGATGTTCGACGACGGTTTCGGTATGCGTTTCTGTTGCCGTGCCACGCTGCCTTTTTTCGACGTAGCCGGGCTCCCCGGGTCGGCCGCGGCCGTTGTCATCCCGGTAGCCATCATCATCCCGGTAGCTGTCATAATGCTGGAAGAAGGCTGGAGGAGGCGCATCCATCGCCTCGCCGCGCAGACGCCGTTGGAAATATTGCACCGCTTCCATTTTTTGGGCAGGAGGGGCGACGGAATAGGCTTCGCGTCCGCCGTGGCGGCTGCGGGTGGCATCAAGACGCGGGCGCACCCGTTCTTCGCGGACTACCTCGGCGCGGGAGATGACGCTTCCAGCTCCGAGGATCTGGTCGATAACAACCTGAGCCTGCTCCGGACCTTTTATTTCCGTTTTGCGGAGGTCCCGCTCGATTTTACGGGTGGTTTCCCGCACTTCGGTTTCGGCCTGCCTGACTTCCGGGAGGGTCACTATGTCTGCGGGGCGCACCGGGGCAGCTTCCCCGGGCCGGTCACCGCGTCCGCGCTGGGCCCGGTCTCCTCTGTTTGGGGTGGCCTCGCGGGGAGTGCGGGGATCCCCGGGAGGCACTGCGGCGGGATCCGCTGCGGGCGGTTTGGCCTGGCTGTCCGGGCTGGCAGGAGGTTGGCCCGGTTTTCTCATATCTTCGGCGTTCTCTCCGCGGGGGGGATCGGCGGGAGCATTGTTTGGACGCTTAGGACCTCTGTCATCACCGCGACGCGCTTTGGAGACTGCTGCGTCTCCTGCCGGAGGCGTTCCTGGAGTGGGTGGTTTGGCAGCATCATCGACTCCTGGAATGGGAACGGGAGGGGTTGGGACCGGGGGTGTGGGAACCGGCGGCGTGGGCACTGGTGGATTCGGAAGAGGGACGGGCGGGGTAGGGTCCGGCGGTGTTGGAACAGGTGGAGTGGGTATTGGAGGAGTCGGATCCGGTGGCGTAGGGACGGGAGGATTTGGCAGGGGGACCGGCGGGGTTGGATCGGGGGCACCTGGAACTGTTGGTGCAGGTGGGACGGTGCCGGGTTTGTTATTGTCAACATCCGGCTTGCCGGGCTGGTAAGGCACCTGATTATTACCTCTTCCGGTGCGTTTTTCCTGGTCACCTGGGCGCGCGGCAGGATTCCGGGGAGGACTGCCCTCTGGCCGGACTTTGGGCTTCTCTTCCTTGCTAGCCTCCCCGGCTCTTTCGGCACGGGGTGGTCTTCCATTTTCGCGCGGGGGCACTGCTCCGGGGGGAGTGGTTTCCGGAGCAGCGGCGCGGCGCGGCGTTGGCGGGGGGGCGTCCAGCGAGTCCGCGACGGGTGGCCTGCCGGGGCTTTTGTCAGGAGTAGCGGGATCGGCAGTGGCGCGCCCGCCACGATTTCCTTTATCTTCGTCTCTGCGTCCCGGGCCGTCTTGCCCCGGGAGGGAGGACGGATTCCCGGCGCGTGGCGGAGGGGGATTGCTCTCAGAGCCTTCGCTGGACCGCTCGCGGGCCTTTTTCGCGTCTACTGTATCATCTGCACGTTCCGCGCGGGGCGGGCTGCCGGGCCTTCCCGGAGCGGCCTCACCAGTCGCTGGCGTATTGTCTCCCCGGTTCGATGCGGACGGATCAGGCCGGGCCCGATTGGGCCGAAGGTTCCGGTCAGGCTGACTTGATTCCGCCTTGGATGAATCTGAAGCCCCACCCCTTTCCTGTTCGGAAACGGCAGGTCTTCCTAGGTCACCCGCGCCACGTTCGGGTGCACCCGCGGCGCGCTCCGGATCCCGATTTGCACCGCGCGGGGTCGGTGGAGTTTCCTCCCCACCCTTCGCTGCTGTGGGTGGCTTGGCTTTTTCGGCCCGCTGCTCACGACGCGCTGCTTCCTTGGCCTGCTCACGACGCGCTTCTGCGTTGGCTTGTGCACGACGAGCCTCTTTGTTGGCTTGCTCTGGAGGGGCTTCCTGCGCCGCCAAGGGGAGCGGAGAGAACATCAGTAATAACAAAGGCGCACTGAGTTGCGCCAGACGGATGAGGCCGGGGGAATTTGGGTTTTTCATAAAAAAGAGGGGGTAGGGGCTATTTGACTCCAAAGCTCTTTGCTGGTTTAATGCCAGACCCCCTTCTACCCGTAGGAGCTATATTATGGCGGCCATTATCAGCGTCTTTTGCGGTTTGGAGTGCTTCGTTGCCCTGCAAAATGCGGCATCTTTCAGAGAGGCCTGCGATGCGCAAAAAAAAAGGCACTTCGCAATTTGCGGTGTATTCAGGCCCTCGGATTGCAGGCGGCTAAGCAATTTACCAGGCATGCAAACTAATCACGGCGATCAGGCTTAGGTCGCCGTTACCGCGCCGGTAATGCAAATACAAGTAGAGTCCGGTGGTCATGGGTTCGCTGCGGAGGCTGAAGACGAAGATGCGAGTTTTCTTTGAATGGGGTGGATTGGCTGTCAGAGGCTCAAGGCGCCTGGCTTCAGCACTGCTTCCAACGCTCCTGCGGATCCGGAGGGGATGCCGTGGAGAGGGACGTTATTTTATCCGGAGGGAGGCCCTCCGCCCGGGCCAGTTCTGTTCAGGGTGAGGGTCACCGAACAAGGTTTCATGGGCAAAATGGGCCGGACCGGCGCTTGTTTTTTCCCGTCAGAAGGGTCTGGGTGGCTTTTTCGCTTGCCGACCATAAAAGGCCGACGTTTTGTTAACACATGTCAAAAATTCTCAAATTACTGGTAATTTTCACTGCCTCCACAGTGTGCGGCAGCGTGCAGGCCACCACCCCGATCAGCGGAATTACCACGTTCAACGGACCGGAATCGACTGCGGCATTTGGTCCGGCCAATGGAGCCGGGCTGTTCGCCGGCAATGTTTCCGGCTACGATTTCCGGGTGGTGACCAGTTCCGCGGAAGCGATCGGCATTTATGTGGGTGATCTGGCCTGGGGCACCGGCAATGGGGTGCAGTATTATCAGAACAGCGGCAACGCGGTCAACCTGACGCGGTTTACGGTCTCCTCCAATGGCGGCGAGGATTTCAATTTGAAGGGATTCGGAGTCTCCCTGACGACGATGAACGGTACCGATACTTCGGTCAATGTGGTGGTTTTGGGCTACCTCGACGGCTCCCAGGTGGGCACTTTTTCGCGCACCCTGTCCCTGAGCAACGGCAGCGTGCAATTGTTGGAACCATTCGATGTCAGCGGCACAGCCGGATTCAATCTGATTGATGAATTCCGTATCGAACCGGGCATTGGCTCCCAGATTGGCTATCTCGGGATCGACAATCTGCATGCGGTAAACTTCGTTCCGGAGCCTTCCTCCTGCAGCTTGCTGCTCGGACTGGGCCTGCTGCGGGGAAGACGCCGCAACTAGCCGAAAAGGTCCCGGGCCGTGCAGGCCATTCCGATCGTGGCGGCAGCGACGCCTTCCCTGCGGCGAAAACCAACGGGGATACTGGCGGCAACGGCTTCAACCGGTGGGGCTCACGGAGGTCCGGGAACCCGGGTGACTTTGATGCGGTAGAACTGCTTCGGGCCAATGGTAGTGGGCGAGGTGTCCAGGGAATAAACTTGTTTGGAGGGCTGGCCCCCTGGCTGGGCCGGCTCTGCGGGATTCGGAACCCCGAAGGAACTGGTGTTCCACGTATTCAACCCTAGCGTCCACTGGGGCTCGATGCGGAGGGTATCGCCGAGATGCGGCAGGGTGAAGGCGGCTCCGGCGGCGGCCCGGACTGCGCTGGCATTGACGGCGTGGAGCAGGCGCATGTGAGGAAGGCCGTCGGTATGCGTGATGATCGCGGGCGATAGCAGGGGAGGGGGATTTGGCGTGAGATCAGAGGTGCCCTGCGCAGTTTCCAGGAGACCGATCGTGCCATCGCGGTCACGGTCCTCATAATCGCCAGGGTAAAGGCTGGCGACTTCCTGGGGGTAGGCGATCACGAGTTTGTCCGCGCCGGAGCCGCCGGGGGCGCGCCCTTTGTAGACGACATAGGGATAGCCGCCCGGTCCCACGGTCATGGCCGGGGCTCCTGAACAAACGCCCCCGAGGTTTTTTGCGATCAGGGCGACCGAACCGCCCTGACGCAGATATAATGGCTCGTTGTCGTTGGTGCCAGCGCGGCATACGATATGCAGCCGGTCCAGCCGGTCCAAGCCGGCCGAAGGGGCCGCCGCGGGGCCGCGGGTGCCCGAGACGCTGAAATTGTTGACGATACTGCGGGTGTTTTCCGTGGCCGTGCCTCCCGTGAAAGGCACGCGTTCATTCCATTTCACGCTGGTGACATCCTGCCAGACGACCCACCTGGGTTCGTTGGTCGAGCTGAGCAGAATCTGCGGATAGCGCATGAGCTGGCTGACCGGGGTACCGGCGGCAAGGACGTTTTGGCTGACCCGCACCGAATTAACCTGCTCAATGCCGTATTCGTAGTCACCTTCATTGGGGACGAGGGCGGCGACCCCATTGGTGCGCACGCGAAAGACCCTCGCCTCGGGATTGATGATGCCCTCGGCCAGCACGACGTAGCTGGTGACAAAGGCATAGATGTCTCTGCGGTCCGAAGTGATGGCGAGGCTGCCTCCGGTGATGACCCGGTCCACGGCCCAACCGGCGGGCGCCCCCAGGTCCTCCAGATCAAGGTACAAAGTGTTGTAGGGATTGGTCGTGCGCACCGGGTCGAGTTCGGAATACCGGAGGCGCAGATAGTTTTCGCCCCCGATTCCAAATTTGGCGCTCAGGGTGGCTGAATTGCGGATGCTTCCGGGAGCGGCCGTGGTGGCGAGGGCATCGTATTGCTGGCCGCCAAACCCATAGGGAAACTCCGTAAACAGGCTCGTAAGGACGGGCCTGCCCGCCAGCGGGATAAACGGACCGTCGTATCCCTGGGAGGGAAAAAAATCATCGGCGAAAGTCTCCCCGGGCAGCATGCGCAGATACGTGCCGCCGATGGATAGGGTATTTTCCGGCCCGGCGACGGCATACACGCTGGTACGCCGGAGCTGCAGGGTGGCATTGTAGCTGACGTCATCCTCGGTGCCGGGGTTGGCAAAAGGATCGCCCAGATTGGCGGCGATGAATTCGCCGTTCGGACCAGCGGAGAGAGAGCCGAGGCCGGTCGCATACACGCGGAAGCTCTCCATCACGGCCCGGCAGACCCGCACAGGGGTTTGGCCAGGATCGGCATAGGAACGGAAGGGCCCGGAATCAATGAACAGGGTGCGGAGGCGTCCGTCCGGGTCCGTGCAGGCGGAAATCTGTTCGGGAACGAACTGGGAATTTTCGTAATACCGCCAATCCCAGCCGGTGGGATCACCAGGGTAGGCGGGGGCCACTACGCCGGAGGCAACGAGGGTCAGGCTGATGACGGACAGCCGGGCAAGGGAGTTTTGAGTCAGAGTAAATGATCGCATCCTCGTCTTTCACGCAGGGGAGGGGCGGCGATTGCAGATTTTTTCCCACGCGGGCCATCGATCTGCCAGGTGATTGGCAAAACGAGGGCGACGACGCCAAAAACACCGCGAACTCAAATCGCCGGGGCTTTTGCCAAAATCCTGGCCTTGGATCATATCGCGTTCCAAAAGCGGGCGGAATACTGGCAGGATCTTAAGTTCACTTCTATTACGGCAGGCCCCGGACCCGCCAATGGATCAGCGGGTGCGGTGGACGCGCCAGAAGGCCTGGAGGGTCGCGGGAGGGAGTGCCGGAAGGTTAATGAGGTTTTTGCTGCCCGAGGTAGTGAAGGAGGAGACCGTGGTGGCCCAACTCCCGAGATTCGTGGAACGTTCAATAAGATAGGTGCCCCCGACCGGACCCGTGAAGGAAAGGCTGGGGGCCGATGCGTCGAGGGTGAGGATGGCGAGGTCAGGGATGGTGCGGGGCCCGGGGAGAAAGATCAGGCCGGCATCATGGATGGTGGTGCTGATGACGTTAGGGGCGATGGTGAAGGTGGCGCTGAAGCCGAAGTCGGCGGGGGTGGAAAGAATATCGCTGTCGGCGAGGTCGTCAGCGCCGGCATTGGCGGGGGAAAAGAGATCGGTGGCAAGGGGGCGCAGGACCCAAATGCGATAGTCGCCGGGTCCGGGGGCGGTCAGGGCGTAGAAGCCGGAGGCGTTGGTGACGGCGGAGTCGAGCCGCTGCGTTTTGGCACTGTTCCAGAGTTCGACCACGACGTCGGGGATGCCGGGTTCGGCCGCGTCTTTGAGACCGTCTTCGTCTGCATCATTCCAGACCAGATTGCCGATGTTGACGAGGTTCACAAAGGCCGCGTCCAGGTCGGTCCGGACCTGGCCGGCGGCGAGGATGAAGAGCGCGGTTTCACCATTGGCGTTGATGTCGCTGTCCAGGGTGTCGTCGCCGCCGTTGTTCCGGTCCGGTGAGGGAACGTAGCCGGCAGGGGAAAGAAATCTCAGGCGGTAGGTGCCGGGGGGCGCGTCAAAGGAATAGCGGCCGTTTTGCGAACCCAGGGCGGCGGAGACGGTGGTCTGGAGCACGTCGCCCGCAACATTCAGGAGTTGGACGGTGACGCCGTTGAACCCGAAGCCGGGTTGGGTGCCGTCCGCGCTGTTGCGGAAGACATAGTTGCCGATGGTGTGGCCGATGGGGAGTTCGGAAATGAGTCCAGCGTCGAAGATGGTGGTGCTGATGACGTTGGGGGCGATGGTGAAACTATCCGTAAAGCCCAAATCGGCTCCGGAGGGGTTGATGTCGCTGTCTTTTTGATCGTCGCCACCCGCCAGATTTTTGGGGCTGAAGCTTTGATTGAGTGAGGGCAGGACGACGCGGACGCGGTAACTGCCGGGGCCGGGAGCGGTGATGGAGTAGGTGCCGGAGGTGCTGGTGACGGCGGAATCCAGCAGGCTGGTTTTCCCGCTGTTCCAGAGCTGGACGGTGACGCCGCCGATGCCGGGCTCGCCAGCGTCCTGGGCTCCGTCCGAGTCAAAATCGTGCCAGACGAAATTGCCGATGTTGACGAGGTTCACGAAGGCCGCGTCCAAGTCGGTCCGGACTTGGCCGGCGGCGAGGCTGAAGAGCGCGGTTTCACCATTGGCGTTGATGTCGCTGTCCAAGGTGTCGTCGCCGCCGTTATTCTGGTCCGGGGAGGGAACATAGCCGCCGGGGGAAAGGAATTTCAGGCGGTAGGTGCCGGGGGGCGCATCAAAAGAATAGCGGCCGTTGAGCGGGCCCATTGCGGCGGAGACAGTGGTCTGGAGCACTCCGCCTGCGGAGTTCAGCAGTTGAACCGTGACACCGTTGAATCCGGAGCCGGGCTGGGTGCCGTCCGCGCTGCTGCGGAAGACATAGTTGCCGATGGTGTGGCCGATGGGGAGTTCGGAAATGAGTCCAGCATCATGGATGGTGGTGCTGATGACGTTGGGGGCGATGGTGAAAACATCCGTAAAGCCCAAATCGGCTCCGGAGGGGTTGATGTCGCTGTCTTTTTGATCATCGCCCCCCGCCAGATTTTTAGGGCTGAAGCTTTGATGGAGCGAGGGCAGGACTATCCGGATGCGGTAATTGCCGGCACCTGCGGCCGTGACCGTGTAGTTGCCGGTGGAGTTGGTGACGGCGGAATCAAGGAGGCTCGTCTTCGCGCTGTTCCAGAGTTGCACGGTGACGCCACTGATGCCGGGTTCGCCAGCATCCTGGGTGCCGTCCGCATCAAAATCGTGCCAGACAAAGTTGCCGATATTGACGCCTGAGGCCGTAAGGGTGAGAAGCCAAAGCAAAAAACCGGAACGGAGAAGAAGAGGAGAGAAAATCTTCATGACTCAGAGGGCTTGCCCCGCATGGAGTTCAGGATGGTGGATAGGTTAGCACATTTTCAGATCGGTCGGACAAGTCAAATCCGTGTAAATATTGCTCCGGTCGAAGCCGTTGAAAAGCAATTTACCAGATAACTTGCTGACAGGCAATTTGGTGGAAAAGCCATGGCGGGGATTCCCGGTTAGCGGCAAAATATTGACAACCGCGCGGGCCACCGCCAATGCTGGTTCACCTGTGAACGCTGTGGTCCCGATCGTTTCTTTCTTCTCCCGGGGGCTCCGGCGACTGGCATGGGGGGCGCTGGCGGGGATGGCCCTGTCATGGCAGGTTTCCGCGGCCCCGGTGAATTACGATGAAGCGAAGGTGGGTCCCTGCACCCTCCCGGATCCGCTGCGGATGGAGGATGGCCGCCTGGTGACGGATGCGTCGATGTGGCATCAGGCGCGCCGGCCGGAACTGCTCGGTCTCTTCCGCCGGGAGGTTTACGGGCAACCGCTGCCCCGTCCGGCGCAGATGCAATTTGAAGTGGTCCGGGAGGATCCCCGATACCTCGGGGGCAGGGCCACGCGGCGCGATGTGAGCCTGCGGATTGCCAATGGAGCGGACGGCACCGTGCTTACCTTCGGATTGATCCTCCCGAACCGCCAGGGTGGACCGGTACCGGTTTTTGTAGGGCTGCATTTGTTCGACCTGGCCAGTGCGGAAACGCGGCCGGCGGTGGCGCGGCGGCTTTCCGGTGGTGCCGCCGTGACGGACGCGGAGAACCGGCGTGCCGGCCTCGAAACCCTCGACCAAATTCTGGCCGGCGGCTATGGACTGGCTTCATTGGATATCGACCTGTTGGCGGCGGACTCGGCCACGGATTACTGGAAGGGAGCGGCCCGGCTGATGGGGCGGATGGAAGGCGGCCCGCCCGGCCCTGAGGAATCGGGCGCGCTTGGCCTCTGGGCCTGGGGACTGAGCCGGGCGATGGACTACTTTGAAACGCTGCCCGCAGTCGATACGTCGAAGGTTGCGGTGATAGGACACTCCAGAATGGGCAAAAGTGCGCTGTGGGCGGCGGCAAATGATGGGCGGTTCGGCATGGCAATTTCCAACAATTCCGGCTGCGGTGGCGCGGCCCTCCACCGCCGCGATTACGGCGAAACGGTGGCCATCATCACAACCGCCTTCCCGCACTGGTTCTGCGGGAATTTTGCGCGCCACGCCGGGCAGGAGCAACGGATGCCGGTTGATCAGCACGAACTGGTGGCGTTGATTGCGCCGCGGCCGGTTTACATCGCCAGCGCGGTGGAGGACCGCTGGGCCGATCCCCGCGGGGAATTCCTGGCCGCGCTGCATGCGGAACCGGTATACCGCCTGCTCAACGCCGGCGGGCTCGGCGTCACGGAGCTGCCGGAACCGGATCACCCGGCCGGCGGCACGATCGGTTATCACCTCCGCTCCGGCCAGCACGACCTGACAGACTACGACTGGCAGCAATACCTCCGCTTCGCCGGCCGACATTGGGGCCGGGCAGGCAAATGACAGGGCGGCGGGTCCGGAACCCGTTCTGTCGCTGAAATCCCGCCAGATCCTTGCCCAATCGCTGACGGCCTGCGCTGCCAAATGGGAGAGCCTGCTGGGTGTCTCCAATCGTGCCCGTCCGGCGCTTCTTTATAATTCTTTCGCACACCTTTGCACGAAGAACCAAAAAACTTGACCTTCGCCGGACCTGTTTGGCAGGATCTCCCGATGGATCCATCCTCCGTAAAATGGCCCGGTCTAACTTTGTTGGGGCTGCTGTTGCTCCCGGCCGGTGGCAACGGCCCGCCTGAGGAACCACATCGTCCCCTGCCTTTGGTCAGGGTGAAACCTGATTTGATACCCCGCACATGGCGGGATTTGGATGCTTCTGCCCTGAAGGGTTGGGACTATATTCTCCGTATTTGCGAAACCCCCAGTTTCAAGAGTCCTCTCATTACCGATTTTTTCCAGAGGGATGGGTTGCGGCGCATTCAGGTGAGACGGATGCGGGGCGAAGAAGTGGACTTGGATTTCACGCTGGAATGGTCCTATGAAAAATCGGGCAAACCCGTCGCGGTTCCCGACTGGCTCCTGCAAATGAGTGAACCGAATAACAACAGTGGATTCGACGGAACCACTTACGAGGTGCAGGTCCTGGCCCGGGGAGTAAAACGCCGGATCGTCCGATGGGAACCGACCGCCCACCCCGAAGATCCAGGCTCGGCGGACCTGCTGGAATTGTTGGAACGCCTCAAGCGGGATACCGGGATTTACCCCCGGTCCGGAGGCGGGCGGGTTTTGAAATCGAATTGAGGCCAGCCGATTTCAGACTCACCCGCAGCCGCAAAAAAGGCTGGAATCCTCTGGCGACGGCGCGCCGCCGGTTGTCGGGCAGTGGGGTCACTTCGATGGACCCGGTGGACCAACTGCTCAGATCCGTCGATGCTTCCGGAATGGAGGCAAGATCCTCAAGAAGTGGATTCACCGGGTAATCAACCGCCAGATAAGTGAACCCCGAAGCGCTGTTTGTGAAACGATAGGGCAGCAATGGAGGAGGGAAGGCTGGATCCTGGGGATTGGAGCCGAAGCCGTATTCCAGGATCCTCCTATGGGCGCCGTATGAATATTTAAGGGAAATGGAACGCTGGCCAAAGGCTTCACTTTCCAAGGGAGGTCCCCGTTTTTATTCCGCTGATTTGTTTGTCACAGGCGATCAGCGCCTCCAATTCGCTCCAACTCTTCTCCTGTAGATATTCCAAGAACTTGGAGGGCCCCGAGGATTATGCTATGGGATGTGGCCACGGGACTGCCATCCGCCAGACGCACCCGGAGTTCCGCCAGTTCCGGCCGCGATGTCTTGCGCAAGGCGGCGCCCCTGGACCATGCCCAGATGCCGCTGCACAAACCGGGTGAATGCGGCTTCATCCGGCCCCCGGCTCCAGGCGAGGAGCAGGGCGCCGTCATCGGGAAGGGAAGCAGGGGAATCCGGAGTCAAAGCAAAGCGGGTTTCCTGAACATGTCGCGCCGCCGCGGAATCCGACAGAATATTTTACCAGGCTGTGGCGGGACCGGGAGGAGGGACGGGTTTTCCCTTCGTCGCGGGCCCCATCAGTATCATGGCCAGGTCTTATGGATGGGAATCAAGTTGTCAGGTCGTTTGAGCCACTGGCCAATGGCCAGCAGTGGATCAGGCTGCGGTGAGGGATGCAGGTTCTCCACGCGGCTGCCATGCCTCGGGAACTGATATCAGGAAAATGGCGCATTGATGTATGGCCACTCCCGTCCCAGTTTAGTGAACCGGTCCATGCCTATGATTCCATACTTTTCCTATCTTCGTTCAGGGCTGGCTTTCCTGCTCGCAGGCATGCTTCATGGCCAAGTTGTTATTCAACCGCTCTCCGCACAGGACAAGGGGGTGCTCAGTGAAGAGGTCCGGCAGGCAATCCGCCAGGAATTGGCAGCCGCTAATTTCGCTCCGGTGCGCTCCACTCCCGGTTCACCCACGGTGCATGAATCGTTTGCGGCCTATCGAGGGTGGCTGCACCGGGTGTTGGTGGCTCCGATGAAGGCCCGCACAGTGGATAAACCCTGGGCCGCAGAGGCCGCCGCGTTCGCCGATGCCGCGATGGAGGCACTCTATTGCCAGCGGTTTGTGACGGATGGGGCAGCCGCTTTGGCAGGGCGGGCCCGCAAACTCCTCGCCGCAGATGCGGATGATCCTGTCGTCCTGTGGCTGGTGGTGGATATTCTCAGCAAGGAGCAGGATGATGTGTCGGATGCCCGCAAGCAGGGAGCCAAGGCGCGGGAGGCCTTCCACCGAAGCGACACCAGCAAGGTCCTGGGTATGCTGTTGAGTCTCCAACAAGCCCGATTGATCCGGACTGGTTCGGTCCCGGAGCGGGATGGGGCCGCGCTGAAAGCTGCGGAATATCTTGCCGCCAGCCTCAAGGAACCGGGGACCTGGACAGCGATGGAAGCGCCCATCTATATCACCACGCTGCGCTCGATTTTTCCCGGGGGGCTTCGCCGGGCGAACAAGGATTTGTTCCAGCCACTCTTCCATCCGGACCGCTTTCCGGAATGGGCCCGGGAAACCTTGATAGGGTCTTGGGAAGTGGATCTGGCTTGGGACGGCCGCGGCAACGACTGGGCATGGAAAGTGACCAAGGAGGGCTGGATTCAATTCCGCGAGCACCTGACCACGGCGGAGAAACACTTGACGAAAGCATGGAAACTGGAACCCTCCCAACCTTTTGCTGCCACGGGCATGATTGCGGTAGCCATGGCTGGCTATTCCTCCGATTCCGAGCGCGATTGGTTTGATCGCGCTACGGCGGCGCGCATCGACTACATGCCGGCATGGCACGCCATGAGTTGGGCCTCCCGTCCCCGCTGGGGCGGCAGTAAGGAAGCGATGCGGGCCCTCGCGCTCGCAGCGCTGGAAACCGGGCGCTTTGACACGGACATCCCTTTCTTTCTGGTGGCTGGACTTGATGCCCTGCGGCAGGAACTCGACGGCTCCGAGGCATGCCGCGATATCTACCGGCAGCCTGCGGTGGCGGTGGCCCTCCAGGCAATGTGTCAGGGCTACGCCGGGGCCGTTCCGGGAGAGCGCGGTCACTGGGCATGGTGGCGTGCCCTTGGCGGTTGGTTGTCCGGCCGGTTGGGTGATACCAGCACAGCCCTGACCGAAGCGGGCACCCGGCCCATTCCCGGCGAAGTCCGCTCCCGGCTCGCCGACTTGATGAGTGACGAGATTCTCCTTCGGGGCGAGACCGCTCTCGACAAGGCCGGCCACACCGCGGCATGGCAGACCGCCGTCGAGGCACACGGGAAGGAGAATTTCCCCGCTGAAACCGCCGTCCTGGACAAACTGATGGAAATCCCGGCAGAAGCCAAACCCCTCATCGACCGCCAGCGCCGGCTTATCGGGATGGAAACAAAACTGGCCGCAGGGGAATGGGTAAAGCTATCTGCCGACCCTTCGCTTTCAGACTGGCTCCGGCTCGACGGTGCGTGGGTAGGCGATTCGGATGGCAACGCTCACATTACCGGCGATGGCGACCGGGCTCTGATGGTGCATCTGGCACGGATCGGCCCGGCTTTTGAGGCACGCGGCACCATCCAGTCCACCCATCCGGAAAATCCCCGCTTCTGTGCTGGCATCGCTTTTTGCCACCACTCCCTGGATAGCAAACCGGGCAAGTGGGTCACTGCGGAGATCATCTGGAGCAAGCAGGGGAAGAGTGCGATGATCAACAGATCCTACTACAACACTGGAATTCTCGACAAGGCTACCTCCTTTGATTTCTCCAAACCGGTGCCTTGGACGCTCAAGCTGGAGGACAACAAGCTAGCATGGACACTGGGAGGCGGTTTCATCTGTGAGAATGAACTCCTCGCCAGGGATGGAAATCTGAAGGGCCACTACTCCACCGCTTCAGATGGCCGGGTCGGTTTCTGCACGAGAGTCACTACGCTAGGGAATTCAATGATCTATTCCCCCATCGAAATCAGGCGGCTAAAGTGAGGATCGGCAGGAATTTAATGAAACAGGGCCAAGTCGGAAAGTTGCGATGTCCGGTGGAGCGTGTTGGGCCTGGTTGATGGGTGGCTCCGGAGATTGGCTGGAGGGGAAAGTTGTGACCTGAACCAGGAGGTGGGTGACCGGGTCGAGGGAACGGGGACAGCGCTGGAAATCGCACGTCCCAAACCGGCGCACAAAAAAGAATAGGTGGAAGCAAGTGCAGACCTGGCTCTCGCCAACGACAAGCTGTGGGCCAAGCACCAGCCGGCTGGCGGGGGCAAGCTGCCATTGGCAAAGTAACAGGGGCGAGGTCGTCCCGGCCACGCTGGAAGGCGTGGCCAACCGGCCTGGTATTTGGGATGAATGACGGCGCAGGACACAAAAAAGCCGCAGGCAAAGGCTGCCCGCGGCTCGTGTGGGGGAGGTTCCGGGTTAGTGGAAATGTTTGGTGATGAACTCCACCAGCTTTTCATCGCTCATGGGGTTGGAGGTGCTTTCCGACGTGGGGGTGTTTTTGAACTGGGGGGTGTCGGCAAGGTAGTGCAGGAATTGCTCCTGAATCGTGCCGGTGCCGGTGACGTGGACCTCATCCGCGTTCACGAGGTGGTGGGCGATTTCCTTGAAATACTTCTGCACCAAGGTGATCTCCAAGTGGTTCGCGGAACTCTCATTCGAATTGGCTCCCGGACCAGGATTTTTGGCATGGCCGAGGACGGTGAAGGCGGAGGTGGCGGGGTCAAAGCCCACCACGGTTGCATGGTGGGTATCCATCCACACTCCGAATCGCTTTTTGATTTTATCTGACATAAGTCCTTACCAGACAGCCGGTTTGCCCGGATAGCAAATGCCATTTCCCGGGGCGGCGCCGGCGCCGGGGGACGGGTGGACCCTGATGCCCGAAGCGGGTTCCGGCCCCGGACGGGTCCCGCTTTTCTCCGGCGAAAAGGGGCCACGGGACTCCGTATGATGATTCCTCATGAGAACTTCCCTTACCCTCTTCACTCTTTCCGCGTTGTTGACGGCGTCTGCCATGGCCGGACTCCGTGCCGGCGCCGCCAAGGTGGTGATCAGTCCTCCGGCCGGCGCGGGCATGGCCGGATACTATCATTTCCGTGCCTGCGATGGGGTGCTGGACGACATCCACGCCCATGCCCTCGTGCTCGACGACGGCGCCACCCGGGCCGCCCTCGTGACTCTGGACCTCATCGGGGCGCCGCGGGAACTTGTGGAAGCGGTGCGCGCCGAAGTGCAGAAGACCGGCCTCCTGTCCGGGGCGCAGGTGATGATTTCCGCTACCCATGCTCATACGGGTCCGGTGCCGGGCCGATTTCTCCGCACCCCGGATGAACCCGGGGCGGCCGCGCTGGCGGTGCACGAAAAATACATGGCCGGCCTGCCGGCGCTGATCGCCTCCAGCGTGGCCGAGGCCGTGCAGAAACTCTCGCCGGTGTTGGTGTCAGGGGCCAGCGGCGATTGCCCCGATGTGTCCTTCTGCCGGCGGTTCTACCTGCGTGACGGCACCGTCGGCTGGAACCCTGGCAAGCTGAATCCGGATATCGCGTTGCCCACCGGCACGCCGGACCCGCAGGTTCAGGCGATCTTCTTCGAGGCGGCGCACGACCCCTCACAACAAGTGCCGGCCTTCGCCATCTACGCCAACTTTGCCATGCATCCGGACACCGTCGGCGGCACCAAAACCTCGGCCGATTATCCCGGGGCTCTTGCCCGCCTCCTGTCAGGGTATCACGGCAAGGACTGCATCACGCTTTTTGGCAATGGCACCTGCGGCAACCTCAACCACCTTGACGTGCAGTGGCCGCGTTCCCAGCGGGGGCCGGAGGAGGCCCACCGGCTGGCTACCCTGATCGCCGCCGCCATTTTCCGTGCGGAGAAAACGCAGCATGCACTCGTTCCGGGGGGGCTGCAGGTGAAAAGTGTTATCGTTCCGCTGGAGGTGCCCTTCGTCACCAACGAGCAGGAGGAACTCGCCCGCAACACGGTGCGCAAACAGCAGGACGGGCCGCTGCCATCCTTCATGCAACTGGTGCATGCCAACCGCCTGCTCGACCTCGCGCCCCGCCAGGGGAAACCGATTGAAGCCGAAGTCCAGGTCATCACCCTCGGCAAGGAAGCCGCGTGGGTTGCCTTTCCGGGAGAAGTCTTCGTGGAACTCGGGACCGCCCTCAAAAAGAGGTCGCCTTTCCGCCATACCCTCATCACCACCCTGGCCAACGGCAATGAGGGCTACATTCCCGACCGCCGCAGCTACGCCGAGCGCGCCTACGAAGCCGAAAGCGCCCGCGTGGAGCCTGGCTCCGGAGAAAAGCTGGTGGAAGCCGCCGCCGGCCTGCTTGCGGAGCTGTATGCCCGGGAGCCTTGAACCCAAGGGGGCGCGGCTGGGCGGGGTCGAAATCCATCGCCAACTAGCTGCGACCGCTCTATCCGCACGGATCACGCGCCCTCCACTGTCTGGAAAGGATCACCTCAGCGGGCCCAAACCCATCCGATCCTTCGGTCCGGGCAATCCCTTGTTGTCAGGTAAATTCCTTTCCAAAAGAAAGGGCCGGATTGCTCCGGCCCTTTTGCTTAATTGGGTTGAGAATGTGACCAGGAGACCTATGCCACAAACTTCCTGCGCAGAAGACCAAGGCCTGCCAACGCTCCGCCGAGCAGAGCGACAGTGGCCCCGCCATCCGGCACGGATGCCGTATTGGTGCGCAGTTCAGCGTTATCGAAGGCCAAGCTGGAGAACTGGTTGTAGTCGAACCAGCCGTAGCGATTACCGCCTGTGGCGGAGATCAGATCAGCAGGATTGCTGAGCGTCCAGGAGTTAACCAGGGTGCTCGACGAATCGAGAATGCTCAAATCCACTGCCAGAGTGCCGGCGTTGTCATAAAAGTGGTGTTCAAAGGTGTACCAGCCGGTGGTGGAAATGGCGAAAGGGTCCATGGCCGGATTCTTCGCGTAAGCGCTGCCGGGCTGGCTGTTGGTGCTTGCGCTGATGACAAAGCGGTTGGTATTGGCACCTGGACCAGTCGCGTCATTATAGAATCCCGCGTTGAAAATGAAGTCGCGCATGAAGGTCCCAGCGGCTTTGTTGATGGCGGAACTGAAGTCGAAACGGGTTTCGTTGGCCCATCCGCCTTCCACGTTCAGAAAGATATCCAGGGAGGTCGTGTAATCCTGGAACGCGGTCGGGACCGCGTTGCCCGCCCCGTAGTTGTAACCACCCCATGTCGTAAATGGGGTGTTTACGGTGGTTTGGGTAGCCGGGGTCACCCCGATGGCGTGAAAATTTCCTGAGGCGGAGGTGATACCTCCGTTGCCTGAAGCAACCCGGGACGGGCCTGTCCATCCGGCAGTATCAGTCTCGAAGCCGTTGGAATACATTGTAACTGCCAAAGCTGACAGCTGCGAAGCGCCAATCAGCGCGAGGATGGTGAGTGATGTTTTGAACATGGGGGGGGGTACTAGGGGTTTGGTGGGCCAACTTCCTCTTTGGGAGGAGGGCCTGCCGCCGCTGAGCAAGTAGTATGCCACGAGTGGATGATGAAGCCATAATGCCTTTATGATGTGCGTGTTACGACGGTATGAATTTATGAACAATGAGTGCTGATTGCATGAGTGGAATGCATTCACCCGTTTAGTGTAAAGAAATCCGACGTTTCTGGATGCTTTCTCGTCAACGGCCCAGGCCATTTCCGTCGGTGGGGGACACGGGAGGGCCGAAAGGCGGGAGCATTATGCTGGCTCCAACCCGCGGTTCCTGATCCTGCCCGGACCGGCCGAATCGCTTATGGCGGCTACGCTGAACCCTTGGAAACCATTTTCCAACGCGCATGATTCTGGAGCGTCGGCACGGTGACTTGCTTCAGCGATCAGGCTGCAGGCATGGGAATCGAAAATACTGACGAGCATGATGCCGGGATCATCGCCCTGACAGGCTGTCAGGGCCGGGCCGATTTTTTCCGCCTTTGAAAAACAGGGCAGGGTTGCCAGCTGCCAGGCAAAAGACGCTGGCCCGCCTGCTTGACCGGTCAGCCCACGCGGGCGCTGATCATCGGGGACCAAGGGCTCGGGCCTTTGGCGCCGGGGGCGCGGACACGGCAACGGTGAGTGGAACCGGGGGCCTGGCCGGTGCGGACGGTTTTGACCTGAAAGAGGTGGCGGGGGGGGACTGGAGTCGAGGAACCCGGGGAGGCAGGAGCGGCGGGAAGCGGTTCCTCGGAGTTAGTCTAGTGTAGTGCGCGGTTATTGGCGTAACGAATCGAGTTTTTGCCTCGCGCGGCT
>JAZKDC010000021.1:199152-246544 GCA_040387795.1 Verrucomicrobiota bacterium | reverse complement strand
GATTGGCGAATCGCCTGCAATATGCCATACCCGCCGCAGTATTGAGTTAGTCCCAAGCATCGCGTGTTGTCCGGCTTGCGGTCCACGGAAATCAACGGGTGCGGGCCCGCGCATCACTGACTCGCCCCGTCCTCCTAAGGCTCAACGGGTCGCGGGTGGCGGGAGGGTGTGGCAGCCCCCTAAGTAGTTGGCATCTTCCATGCGAAAGAGCGCCCACCCCCACCCTTGCTATGATCTCAAAACCTTCAGAAGACAAAATCTTGCGTGCCCTGCTTCGGGGCGAATTGGCCGCTGTAGGATCCTACCGCCAAGCAATCCGATGTTTGCCTGAAGTTGCCGCCCATCCCCTGATTGAGGGCGTTCGTGCCGACCACAGCCGGGCAGTCACCACTCTCACGAAACTGATAGTTTCTCACGGGGGGCGACCCGCCCCCCGAAAGCGAACCTTGGAATTTTTTATTCGAAGCGGATGACCCCAAGCTAATTTTCACGCCGCCATGCTCGGCGCTGGCTGCCTTTAAACAGGGCGAACAACACACCGTCAGCCAATACAAACTCACGCTTGAAGAGGATGACCTTCCCAGTCCCGCCAAGGCGGTTATCCGCGATGAGTTGCTCCCTCTGGCATGGAAGAACTGGCTTCACATGGCCACTTTGGTAATCTGATCACGCCACACGCAGAGAGGGTTAAATGCCGCACGGAACGAATAAATCTCGCAGAATCCGATAGAGAAATAGGTAGCACGCAGACGACCACCCGGCTTCGCTTCCTGGGAGCGGCAATGCGACTCTCGAAATGGGAGAGGTTTGCCGACACATTATACCCAGCCGACACCCACATGACCCGCGCGGGCCTGCGGGAGCGCTGCTGAATGACCTCGTGGATTTCAGCCGGAAAAAGCTGGGACTCGGGATCGGTGTCGGAGTGGCAGGAACTCATGACAGGCGTGCGGCGGAAAATCGACTACCTCCCCTTGTTTGATCCGGGTGATCAGCGAGTCAACGATTTCCTTGCAGAAGAGGCTGCACCCTGACCTGCAGTCCGCAGACCGGGCACCGGGCCTCGGAGGCGCGGCCAGTGATGGCCGTGCTGGAAAAGCGGCAGTTCATCGCAAGGCAGGTCCGGGCAAGGCTGACGCTGGAACCGGAAACTTCCGACCTGTTGCAGGAGTTCGCCACTACGGAACACGGGACCAAGCGGAAGCTCTATGACAAGCTGCGGGCCATCGCGCTGGATAATGACCTGCGGGTGACGGCTCCGATTGGCGCATGCTGCCTCGGGCACCGTCGCTGAAATGATGGTCCGCATCCCTCCCGGCAAATGGAACAGCCTCACCGGAGGGACCGCAGCATGAGCGAACCGCAAGACATGACCCCGAAGCAGGTCACCGCAAGGCCGCTGGAGTTTGCGCGGATTGTCCGCGGGAATGGCCCAAACGCGGACCTGCTCGCGGCAATTGTCGAGGACAACGCTCTGGCAGGTCATCGGAGCCGGGCCAAGGCGAGCAAGGCGATCGCCTCGAACGTGAGCGGCCGGCGCCGGGCACCTCCCCTTGCTTGATCTTGGCGATCAGGCACAGCACTTCCTCGAGCTTAGAGCCACAACGCGGCCCCGCCGTCTCCGCACCGGGCGGCGGGCAAGCTCCTTCACGCGGAGCATTGGCTGGGTGTCATAGTGCTGGAGGATACGGCGGCCGCCAAAACGGCCATGTTGGTGGTAAAGCGCCAGACCCCCACCGCATTCTGCAATCATCGCGGGGGCACGATTGGGGGATTTCCCCGATGAAGGTGCTGGAATGCGCCCTGCTAAATAGATGTGATGAACTTCTCCTTTTCATCTTCTCCACCCCAACGCCGGACAAAATCTCGCTGCGTGGCAATGGCGGGCGGGTTGGTGATCCTGGACTGGATCTTTATGGCGATCACTGGCCTCGGCGTGGGGGTCCTACTGGTAGTCATTTCCGTGCTTACGGCGATGGCATGAGGTATCCCCCGCACCGCTGAGGCTGAGAGGCCCGCAGCAAACCACCCACATTACACCTACCATGAAGCGAACCAACATCACCAACATTGTCCTGGGCATTATTGCTGCAGAAGTCGTTATTCAAACCATGCAGGCCTTCGCTAATCGGCCGTTCAAGGAGCACCAATCGCTTCGTCATGCGGAGCAGCCGGAGCCACAGGAGATGCCAAGGCGCTTTCTTCTTGGAGAGGCGCTGTCCCAGGTCGCTGGGCTGCTGCGGAGGCTATTTTCGGGCTCTGACGCCCATCATACGAACGGCAGCCAGGCCGGGCGGGAGCAGGCGCAATCCCTTCCCGTCCCGGATGCGGAGGGAAGGAATACGGGCAAACAAAGAGGCGCTCCTGGCCTCGGAGATCGAAGCGTGCGACAAGCTCATACGGACGGGCGTGAAGATGGAGAAATCCAGCTGAAAGGGAGTATGGAGGGCATTGCCGAAAAGTTGAAGGATCCAGCTTGGGCCGGAGTGCTGGCCTCGAATCACGGGAACGTTGCCCTCACCGATGCCGAACGTGCAGTGCCCATGCCTGATTCCGCGCAGTTTGTGGAAAGGCTGGATAAAAACCCCTTTATCGGCCAAGGAATGAAGGATCACTCCCGCGATAAAATCTGAGAATATGTCCATTCGATTATGCACCTCATCCAATGGCTCAACCAGCATCCTCCCTTCATCGAAGAGGTGGAAAGCCAGATTCGGGAACAATTGCCAGGGAGGGCAATCACCCATGGCTTGGAGGAGGGAATACAGGAAGGAACGGTGACCGAATTTCAGCTGTCTGGACCCTTGGTGCTGGAATTCGCGGAGTGCGTCGGCCTGACCTGCTCCATTCCGTTCCACGGTAGAGGGGTGGCCACAGGTATCACTGCGGAGGATGGTGAGCCCTTTACCACCCCAGAAGGCGACGTCTTCGGCTACGTGGATGTGGCATTTCCTGAAGAGGGGTGGGGTGTCGAAGCGTATCTCAGAATGTATCCGCGCATCGAGCGGGCGGTGTGCGTGGAACCGGTTGAATTCAATAACGAATGAGGACATCGCCGCGGGGGGGGCGGTGCAGACAAGGGAAGCCATTGCGGAAACGAGGGAATAATGAGTGACGGCGGGCGGCCCGCCGGTATCACCCACGGCCTATGACAACAGCACGGCTCATTGATGAAGCAGAAGGACTGGCATTCCTCGGTCTGTATGATGATGCGTGGGGAGTTCTTGATAACTTGATTCTGCCTGACCAGGTGAAACCTGCGGTGCGTGCTGTTCGAGTCATGATCTGCCAAGGGTGGGAGCGGTGGGAACTGGGCACCGAGTTGGCCAGCCAAATTGGGCCGACGGAGGAACTGCAGCACAGGGAGAAGGTCGGACGATTTCACTTGGCTCATGCACTGGCCCAGTGCGCCGCTGGTGATCTCATGCGGGCGCGGTCGGCGGTGTGGGCGATGGTCCTTGTCTGGCCTGAGGGGCGGACGCTGGCGCGTGACTCCCAAGCCTTGGCGGCGATCTGGTGACCAGCCTGAAATACGCCGATCTCAGTCGACTCTAGTAGGCGGTCGTGCAACGCAACGCTCAACCCGTCATCCTGTGGCAAATTGCCGAGCCGCTCACGGCAATTTGCAGCTTGGTTTGGAGCCGTGGAGTGTCTCCTTCCCGACAGGAGGACATGGAACGTATTTTGCAGAAACTGCGCCGCCATGCCTCATTCCACCACCTCCATCTCTTCAGCTCGAAGCACCGCCACACAGGACCGCAGGAAAAGACGAAGTTCGATGTGGGCGGAAGAGCAAATTCTTTGGGAGGCGGTATTCCTCTGGGGTATTTGCCTGGTCGTTTTCGGGCTCGTGCTGTTCGGGTTCGCCTTCCTGCTTCAGAAAAGTTTGCTGCTTAAGGGTGTTGGCTTAACCAGTGCAGGGACAGTCCTCCTGATGGGCTGTTGGGGTTACTTTAAAGGATCGCGCACACCTCATTCCGGTGGAGGCAAGGAGACGCTGAAAGATTAAAAAAGCCGGAACCTGAGCCCTGAGCGTCCTATTCCCCCTGTTCGAAGTAATTGGCTCGCGCCCCATTCGGGAGTTCGGCCCTGTGACCCGGTTTGGCCTATGGTTTGCATAGAATGGTTCTGTTCTTAAAAAATCCACCCCCCTACGATCATGAGCTCAACTCTCTCAATAAATTCTCTCCAGTGCCTCGCGGCCGGAGCCGCACTGATATTCGCGCAAGATGCCGTGGCCTCAATCCTATTCAATGATGGAACCCCGCAGCATCAGAGCTCATTCAACTTCAGGGGATCGCCGATTTTGCTAAGTATCGAACATTCACCCCTCTAAGTCATGTCTGCCTCAAAAGACCAAGGGGGAATTTCAAGCGGTGGCGATTCCCCTGAACTTGCAAGGAAACTGTCTCTGTCCAAGGACGAACTGCAGATCAAAGCCAAGCTGCTCGCGGAAACCAGGTTGAGGTATACGAACTTGACGCTTCGGCCCCCGGGCGGCATCACCGGGAATCCCACACGCCCGGAGCGCTGAAGGACGACAAGCATTCACCCCTATGGACAACTTCGGAACTCAGTTTGCAATCGCCGAGGGATTCGTCCTGCTAGGCATGCTCGTTGATGCATGGGACACGCTCGAAGAACTGCCGGCATCTTGCCGTGCGCTCCCGGAAGCGCTCAAGGTCAGGCTCATGATTTGCACCAGACTGGATCATTGGGAGATGGGAAAGGAGATCGCGGGGGTTATCAATCCAGAGCACGATTATGAAGTGAGGGAGGCAGCAGGCAGGTTCCACCTGGACCACGCAATCGCCCTGTGTGCTGCGGGTAATGTTCCGGAAGCTCGGGCGGCCTTGACACGCCTGGCGGTAGCATGGCCGGAAGGTCGGGCGCTGGTGATGGATTCCGAGGGCCTCAAAGAGGTCTGGTAAGCCATGAGGAATCAGCGGCACACAGGGCGCGATCTACGCGTCCGTGCCCGGGGAGACCATAACGAGTCTGCTGACGGGAATAACTCGACACGGCGGGATAATCGCCGACCACGCTTTCCCGTCCTGTTAATAGTGCTCCGGGGGCTGTCATCTCAAGCCAGTCGTGAAACTGTCGGTTGAGTTCCCGCTCCAAATCAGCACCACGCTATTTCCCGTGGGGAAGTGTTTGCGTGTGCAGCACACCATCAATGTAGCAGGTGTAGAAGCGAATGGGGGGCGGATCGTGCTCGGGGGGCATTCCCTACTACGCAACTCCCGCCGAAGAACGCACCCTCAACCGCAAAACCACCGGGCCCTAACCACGTCGCCGCCAGCGGGGCGCCAACCCCACCCCAGGGGCACGCGGGATGCTTCGGGGCAGCAAGGGTCAGGGTTTCGCCCTCATGTTGAAGGGCGCTTTCACAGTCGCCCACCCCCAACTTTTCTCAGCCCGGTTGCTCTACTGCGCTCAGAGCGTGAGGAGCGTCCTGAATACTTGAAGGGTGGTGGATATAGCCTGCAGACGCAGATATCGGATTTCAGCCCGGGCGGCGGAGAGTCGACTCACGGTTCCATACCCGCCCTCCTTTGGCCGCTTCAAAGTAGCCATCGACTCCCTTGGTTTGATCTAGTTCGACCACACCGTCATCCGGTGCGATGCCGGCCTTATCAAGCAGCACCTGGGTTTCCGGAGAACGGCCTATGACCTTCAGGTGCCCGAAAGCTTCGCGGATCCAGTCAATGGCCGGAGCTTGGGTAGCCAAATCTTCGGCTCCTGCCTTGGATGCCAAGACCGCCACCGTGTCGAACAATAGTGATGGAGCCGTGGCGAGGCTCTGGTCCGCCGGGGTCAACACGCCTTTATCATCCGTGGCACCTCCAACCTTCTGAGCGATAATTACCACGTCCGCTTTTTCGGCTTTGGCCTTGTCCCTTAGCATTTTGAACGCGGCACTGTTGAACCCGTCCGTTACGAGAATCCCCACTTTGCGTCCCTCCAACGTTTTTGGCGCTTTGGCCAGGATGCTCAGCGAGGGCGATGCGGGAAGATCTCGGGGCGCAACCTTGGGTTGGATGGGCTGCTCTTTTTCCTTTATGCCCAGAGCTTCCGCGACACCGTCATGAAGGAAGGTATTTATGTTCGCCAGGTGGGCCAACATCCGGAGACGTATGGCGGGAGTCTCCACTTTCGTCAGTTCGAAGGCAAATGCGCTGATGATGTGTTTTTGCTCGGTCGGGGTCATTGAAATATAAAACTGGCGCGCCTGCGAGTAATGGTCGGCAAAGGTTTCCGACCGTTTTCTTTCTTTGGCCCCGTCCATCACCTCCGGGACGCTGCTGAAGCCACGGGTAGGGTTTTCCCGGGGAATTCCCGGATCCAAGGAGTTGGGTTCATACGACACCCTGCCTTTGGGAATCTGCATCTGATGCATTCCGTCGCGCTGGAAGTTCGTTCCGAACCCCATTGGACATCCTTTTGGCGAGTTTACGGGAAGTTGATGGAAGTTTGGGCCTCCCAAGCGGGAAAGCTGGGTATCCTGATAGGAAAACAAACGACCCTGCAGCAGCGGGTCGTTGCTGAATTCAATGCCGGGAACCACATTCGAGGGAAGAAAGGCGACTTGCTCAGTCTCCGAAAAAAAGTTATCCACATTGCGGTCGAGCACCAGTTTCCCGACAGTCCGCAGGGGGACGATTGCTTCCGGGATCAGCTTGGTGGGGTCAAGAACGTCGAAATCCAGTTTATCCGCAGTTTCCTGATCGAACACTTGTAATCCCAGTTCCCACTCCGGAAAGGCCCCAGCCGCGATGGCATCCCACAGATCGCGCCGATGAAAATCGGGGTCGGCCCCATAGAGCTTGACCGCCTCATCCCACAGCAGGGATTGAGTTCCCAGTTTGGGACGCCAATGGAACTTGACGAATCGGGAGACGCCTTTGACATCCACCAAGCGGAATGTGTGGACACCAAATCCTTCCATCATGCGGTAGGATCGCGGGATTGCCCGGTCGGACATGACCCACATGAGCATGTGGTTCACCTCGGGGGTGAGGGAAGCAAAGTCCCAGAAGGTGTCATGGGCTGAGGCCGCCTGGGGGAACCCCCGGTCGGGTTCCATTTTGACGGCATGAACCAGATCCGGGAACTTCATGGCATCCTGAATGAAAAACACCGGGATGTTGTTGCCGACCAGATCGTAATTGCCTTCCTTGGTGTAAAATTTAACGGCAAAACCCCGCACATCACGCGGGGTATCTCCCGACCCGGCCTGCCCTGCCACCGTGGAAAACCGCACGAACACCTCGGTTTTCTCGCCGGGGTTCTGAAGGAAGGCGGCTTTGGTGATATCGGCCTGGGATTTGTAAACTTGGAAGTAGCCGTGAGCCCCGGTGCCCCGGGCATGCACGATCCTTTCAGGGATGCGCTCATGATCAAAATGGGTCAGTTTTTCGCGGAGCACAAAATCCTCCAGAAGCACCGGCCCCCTGACTCCGGCTTTCAGGCTGTTCTGATTGTCGGAAAGGGGAATTCCATGATTGGTAGTCAGAGAGCCCTCCTGTTTTTCGGTAGCTTGATGAGTTTCGCCTGAGGGCACCGGCCCGGTGGCGGCGGGGTTCGGTTTTTCAGCCCCGGCATTTTGACTCTGAGCGGAAAGGATGTTTATCAGTCCGAGCGCGGACACCGCTCGGAGCACAGTAAAGGAATGGATGGACATGGGGGGAGAGGCAGGTTAAGGACCGGCAGAAATTTTGCAGGAAACAG
The DNA here is from genome assembly GCA_040387795.1 of Verrucomicrobiota bacterium. Lineage (GTDB taxonomy): Bacteria > Verrucomicrobiota > Verrucomicrobiia > Verrucomicrobiales > V1-33 > CAIZWU01. The sequence goes on along the minus strand of JAZKDC010000021.1, from coordinate 238,810 downwards.
GCCAAGGTGGATGAACGGGGCCCCACGTCCACGAAGGGTGGCAGCCTTGCGCAAAATGCCATGCGAATGGGGCAAAGTGCGTTGCATCCTGCCCTAGAACCGCAGGATCCACGGTCCACTGGAGCGCCCGTCGAGGGTGAGCGGTGCCAGCCCGGGAACGTGGTGGGGGCTTTTGATAAACGCGTTTACCGCGATGGGGATACGAACCAGACCCAAGTTGATACTGACTTTCCATGTAGCACGCATTATAGTAAGGGGGGAAAGTTGCCTCCCCACGAAATCGCCCCCTTCACTGGCTCTTCTCAATTTAGTTTCAATGTATTTGCAAGGTTTGCGATTATTTGGCCCGCTCTCCGGACCCGCCCGCGCTCTGGACGGCTCCAACTCCCGCGAGTTAATCACCGGAAAGCAGGGCTGAGCGGAATGTAGGGCCGAGGTCGCGGGAGAGGCAGACACCTCCGCCGTTACTTCAGAATTATGGGTAAAGGTCCCCCCGGCATTCAAGAAAGCCAAGAGGGGCAGGGCTGCCCTCCAACCGGGGGTAAAATGCAAACCTCCTCCTATATTAACTGCAAAATGCGGCTTCAACTGGCCGCCGACAAGGCAGTGGTCGGAGTATCAGGCAAGGAATGAATTGTGCAGAGAACATTGGACGATGTCTGCCCCCCAAAAGATTGTTGCTTCCGCTCCCCTGCCTCGCACCGCGGTACCCCGGGGTAAACGCAATCGGCATCGGCGTCTATGCCACAGCGGTGCAGCCTCATCACCCGGCTCAATGCCGACGCGTCGCCCGACGCGGGTTTCAATCCCAATGTGAACAGCGAAGTGAATAGCGTGGGGTCCGTGCCTGCAAACGGTGCACGGAAATTTACCTTCCAACGCAAGCCTCCATATGTGAATCTACCCCTGATTCCAGCATCCTAACCCCCCATGAACACTGCACCTAAACGCCTCTGCCTCTCCACTTCCAGCCTGCTCTCCTCTCTGGCGTTGATGCCAACGGTTATTGCTGGCACCGACACATGGTCCCCCACCGCTGCGGGCACGGAATATGGGTGGAATGACCCGGCCAACTGGGCTTCCACGACGCAGTTTCCCAACGGGATAGGTGATGTGGCGAATGTGAACATCAATATCGCCGGGGCGCAGACGATCCTGCTCAACGCTCCGATCACGGTCGGCACGCTCAATTTCGGGGATTCCGCGACTACTTTTTTCGCCCAGACGATCGCCGCAGGCACGGCTGGATCGCTGACGTTTGATGTCACATCCGGAAAGGCGGAGCTGACACGTGCCATCGCCGTCAACCCTGGCCTGAGTGACACCATCAATGCGGGCATCACCCTGAAAGACGATCTGAACATCCGGATGCCATTCCTCGGCAATGGCAACGGAATTATTTTGAGTGGAGTCATCGGCGGCACGGGCGGCATCACGCTTACCAATCCGGGCCTTCCTGCCGGGACAGGAAACTCAGCCCAAATCATCGACCTGAGAAATGAAGCAAACAGTTTCACGGGTGCCGTGGAGGTGGGAAACAGCACTCTTGTTTTCCGCGGGGATGCGCCGGTGAGCGCGGATAGCGGACTCGGCAAGTCTGCTGCCTCCGTCAAGCTCGGCGGCGCGGCGTCTCTGGCAGGGACTGGGACGCCCAGTCTTGCCAATAACCTCACTGCGGAACTGCGGCTGCAGGCTTCCGATGACACGACGAACTACACCTTTGCCCGTGATCTTGATCTGTCTGGCTCCCGCGGGAATGGACCGTCCACCGGGCGGGTGCGTTTTACGGTAACCGGGAACAACGGGGGTGACATCAACACGAACACCCTGACGGTCACTGGCAATGTCATCCTGCCGGGACCGGAGCCCGGAAATTCCCGTGGCGTTGAATTTTTCGCAGGAAGACAGGGCCAGACCATTCGGTTCACCGGCGACATCCGTATCGGCGCTGGGAACGCGGGCACCACCGGCACCATTTTCTGGGGGCCGGGTGCCCCGGGAGCGCCCAACGCCGATGGACGCACGAGTGGGACCTACCGATTCTCTGATCTGCCCCGAACCTACACGAATCTGCAGAACCTTACCAATGGCACCATTATCCTGGAAGGCAGTGTCGGTGCAACGGGTACCCCCAGTGCTGCAGGCACGCAGACGTTCGACCTCGCGGACGGCAATGGAGGTAACATGTTCTCCGCAAATCAGACCGGGCCGAACCGACGCCTGTTTCTGGAAGTGCCGGAAACCAGCTTCGCGCGCAACCTGACGACAGCAGGTGGCACCAGCTCCAACCTTGCCACCGCGGCCAACATCGGCGGCGTGCTGCCCGGTGTGTTCCAACCACTCTACGGTAACAGTGGCACCGCCAACATTTTCAATGGATACGAGTTTGGCGGCCTGAACACCAGTGGCACGGTCACTTTCAGCGGCAATATCAGCGGTGCCGGCGTTTTCACTCCAGTCACCGGGACTGCGGGCGGACTCGGCGGCAGCAATCCAGTCACGATCACCAGCAACGTGGCCCTGTCCGCGGCCACTGGCGGCACGGTCGACTTCAGCGGAAACATCGCGGGCAGCAATCCGGCACCGCTGGGAGATACCGCCACACCCGGAGCCACGAGCAACGCCGGCAACAATCTGCGCATCACCATCAATCAATTCCGCAATCATCCCAACCTCGACGCTAACGTGGACGGAATCCCTGACGCCCACGCCAATCAGCCTGTGGGCCTACCAGCTGAGGGCACCGTGATCCTCTCCGGCTTCAACACCTATGGTGGCGGAACCGAGGTCATGGGCGGCACGCTGCTCCTGAACGGCTCCACCGGCACCGGCGCAGCCGGAGACATCCTTGTGGTGAATGCTGCCGCAAAGCTGGGCGGTATCGGCAGCCTGACCGGACCGGTGCGGCTCGCCGATGGCGCGGGTCTTCGCTACACCATCAGAACGGACAGCGCTTCCCACGACCCCATGGAAGTCTTCGGTCCGCTCACCTTTGAAGGAAGTGCCACGGTGGAAATCCTTGCGGATGGAAATACCGCGGCCCCCGGCCTTTACACCTTGGTGTCCGCAGCGGACGGCATCACCGGCACGCTGCCGGCACTCACCCTGCCCGCAGGCTGGAGCGGCACTCTCGCTATCAGCGCAAACAGCCTTCAGCTGAATCTCACCTCCACGGGGGACGGCGCAACGGGCTATAGCGCATGGGCCGCGGGAACCGGTCTCACCGGCCCGGCCGCGTCAGCCAACGCCGATCCTGACAATGACGGCCTGCTCAACCTCGCGGAATACGTCCTCGGCACCCGCCCGGATACGGCCTCTACTGGCCCTGCGGTCAGTCCAGCCCCGGGCGGATTCACCATGACCTTCAAGCGCAGTGACCTCTCCGAGACGGATACCACCCTGAAACTCCAGATCGGCCCTGGCCTCAGCACATGGCCCGAGGAATTCATCATCGGTGCAGCCAGCGGCGCAGCAGCCGGAGTCGCCTGGACCATCACAGAAAACGGCGTTGCCGATGACAATATCACGATCACCGTGCCCGTCACCGCAGCCAAGCGCCGCTTCGCCCGGCTCCGGATAACTAAATAAGAGCCCCCCCAATCTTTCTCAAAGCCCCCTCACCGCTGTTCAATAACACATCAATTCACCCCACAACCCCATCCACCATGAATCTGTCCTCCACGTGCTTCTCCCGCCCCGCCTTGACCGTGGCCATGGCAGGTCTCGTTTCCCTCCTCGCCCGGCATGCCGTGCAAGCCGAGACATGGGTGCCCACTGCTGCCGGCACATTCTCATGGAATGACACCACGAACTGGTCACCCGCCACCGTGCCCAATGCAGCCGACGCCGTTGCCAACCTGAACATCAACATCACCGGGGCGCAGATCATCAATCTCGATGCCCCCATTACGGTGGGCACGCTGAATCTGGGCGACTCCACGACCGGATTCTTCACGCAGACCATCAATCCCGGCACCGGAGGCTCACTCACGTTTGATGTCGCCTCCGGAAGTGCCGTCCTGGCCCGCACCATCACGACCAATCCAGGAGTAAGCGACACCATCAGCGCCGGGATCACGCTGAACGACAACCTGACTGCCCGCGTGCCATTCGTCGGTGGTGGCAATGGCATCATCCTAAGCGGAGCCATTGGTGGCACCGGCGGCATCACCCTGACCAATCCCACCCTCCCGGCCACGGCCGGAGGTTCGACCCAGATCCTCGACCTTCGAAGCACCGCGAACAGTTTCACTGGGGACATGGCGGTGGGCAACGGCACCGTGATTTACCGCGGCGATGTAATCGCCAGCACCAATGGCGGCCTTGGGAATTCCGCCACAGCCGTCAGGCTCGGCGGGGCGTCCTCGCTCGCAGGGACGGGTACGCCCAGCTTTGTGAGCAACACGACGGCCGAACTCCGTCTGCAGGCGTCCGATGACAGCGCCAACTACACCTTTGCCCGCGACCTTGATCTTTCGGGATCGACGGGCAACGCGGCCGCCACCGGGCGGGTCCGCTTCAGCATCGCCGGAGACGGCGCCGGTGGTCTGAATACCAATACACTGACCGTCAGCGGAAACGTCATCCTTCCCGAACTGGAAACAGCCGGTGCCCGCGGCGTGGAATTTTTCGCTGCCAGACAAGGGCAAACCATTCGTTTCACCGGCGGCATCAGTGTCGGCGCAGGCGGCAGCGGAGCCGCAGGCTTCATATTTTGGGGCCCGGGTGGGGCAGGAGCCGCAACTGTGGACGGCCGCACCAATGGAACCTATCGATTCTCCAATGTGGCGCGGAACTACACGAACCCACAGAATTTGACAAACGGAACCGCCATCATTGAGGGAACGGTGGGAGCGGTGGGGTTGGACAGCCCGATCGGCACGCAGACGTTATTACTCTCAGACGGCAACGGCGGGAACATGTTTTCCGCGAACCAAAGCGGGGCGGTCCGCCGCGTGTTTTTGGAGACGCCAGGCACGAGCTTCGACCGGACTCTGAACCCTGCGGGCGGGTCATCGAGCAATCTTGGAACCGCAGCCAACATCAGCGGTGTGCTGCCTGCGGTGTTCCAACCGCTTTACGGGAACAGTGGCACCGTCAACCTCCTCAACGGCTATGAATTCGGGGGGCTGAACACCTCGGGCACGGTCACCTTCAACGGCACCATCGCCGGGGCCAACGTCAACGCACCCGCCACCGGCTCGGCTGCGGGTGCCGGTGGCACCAATATCATCAGCGTGATCAACAACGTCGCCCTGTCGGCGGTTGGCGGAGGCACCGTTAATTTTACAGAAGTCATCAGCGGAGCCACCGGCGTCACTCCCGGCAGCACGGCTCCGGGAGCCAGTGTGGGCACCGCCAACCTCACCCGCATCACCATCAATCAGTTCCGGAATCACCCGAACCTCGACTCGAACGTGGACGGCCAGCCGGATGCGAATGCGAACCTGCTGGTCGGAACTGCCACCACCGGCACCGTCATCCTCAGCGGAGTGAATACCTACGGCGGCACCACAGAAGTGCTGGGCGGCACCCTGCTGGTGAATGGCAGCATCGCCGGGGACACCGTGACCGTTGCCGCAGGCACCACCCTCGGAGGCTCGGGCACCATCAACGTTGGCGTGGCTGCTTCGACGGTCCAGATCAACGGAACCCTCGCTCCGGGAAATTCCGCGGGCATCATCACGACCAACAAGCCGCTCTCATTCAACGGCACCTCCATCTTCGCCGCCGAAATCAACGGCACCACGGCTGGCACTGGCTACGATCAACTTGCCGTGGGCGATCCCGCCACGGTCAGCATCGCCGGCACCAGCGTGATCAACCTCTCGCTGGGATATGCTCCTGCCCCCGCCGCCATGTTCACTCTGATTGACAACGCCGGCACGGTCCCCATTACCGGCACCTTCAGCAATCTGGCGGACGATTCCACCGTCACGCTCTCCTATCTCGGCAACAATTATGACTTCACCGCCGACTATCAGGGCGGCACCGGAAATGACCTCGTGCTCACCGCCCTCATCCCGGAAGTCTCCAGCAGCCTGCTGGCCCTCACCGGGGTAGCCCTGTTCACCCTCCGCCGCCGTCGTCGCCAATAGGCCCCTCGGGTTCTGCCGTCTTTCCGGCACCCGCTGATAATACGTTCAATCCTCCATCTGCCAGCGGCGTTCTCCCCTGCCCCCCGCAGTGGCCTTGAGCGTCCTTTCCACCTTAAAAAATATCTGACTCAGGTGTTTCTGCGCAGGTGACGAGGAATTTGAAATCACACCCTTCGTCAGCTTGTGTGATCTCATCGGGCAGCAGCCGGCCATAGCCGCGATGATACCGCTGGGGCGGCGCGGTCCATGCTGCTCAGCGGGTGGCGAGTTCCTCCTCCACCAATAGCTCGAGGCGGCGCCCGGCCACATCCAGCGAGAACACGTCGCCAGTTTTTACCACGGCCAGCGGCCAGCCCACTGCCGACTCCGGCGCGATGTGCAGCACGCAGGTGCCGCCTCCGAAGTCATCCCCAAAGCGACCAATCGGCAAGGAAATGCACGTGCGGGTTCGCACACCCAGGCGGCGGTGAATAATGGCAGGGGAGGGATGTTCATCAGGATTGGTTTCCACTTTTCGTGGAAAGTCTCAGTGCGGCGTCAGCAACGTCTTGAACTTTTCCCGGAGAGTCAGATCCTCAAGGGAGAGCAGTTTGCCCACGCGCACGTCGCCCAAGACCTGACGGGTGATTTTTTTAGCGGCCACGGTCTCCAGCAGGAGGTCGATCCGTTCCGGACTGCGGAGGAGGGCATCCAGCGCGAAGTTTTTGTTGGAATCCGTCAGGCCCTCCAGAGCCTCCACCAGCAGCCGTCCCGCCTCCGGATGATTGACATCCGCCAATCCGCTGACGGCTCCCTGCTGCAACTCGGCGTTCTGATCTTTGGCCAGATACCGATTCAGTTGGGCTCCGGATTTTTCCCAGGGCAGCAACGGCGTCATGCGCAGCGCGTCGTAGCGGGTGGCGTGCGGGACTTTCTCGTTGTCGGCCATGAGCACCGCCAGCTCGAGGGAGCGGTTCCAGCGGTCCAGCAGCGCTTGGTCCTGACCCATGATTTCCATAAGGCGAGGACCCGGCCAAGGACCGGTCTGACTGATGCCGTTGATGAGACCGCCACCCAGGACGACCGATTGCCAGTCATGCAGCGGCTCCCCTGGTTTTGGCAGGGAAATCTCGAGCAGTTCCAGGATTTCCCCGGCCTCTCCGCGGCGGGCGGCGGCGATGGCGACGTTCCAGATCCAGGGAATGCGACGGTATTCCTCCGGTGTGCCGGGTTTGAGGTCCGCAATCAACTCCCGCAGAAACTCAGCGGAGCGCGCTGGATACTGGCGGATCAGGGCCAGACGTTGGGCGTCGGCAGTGGCGGGATCCATCAGCCAGCCATCCGCTGGCGGGCTGCTTGCCGTGGAGCTAAGCGCCAAGGTTCCGGGGGTGAGGGCATAGATGCCGAACCAGCGGTTGCTGTTGGCGGCGGAACCCGTGACTTCCAGGACCACGGGTTTTCCCGGCTCCAGCAAGGAACTGGCGAGTGTGAGGGAGAAGATGCCGTTGCTGTCCTCGCGGCCCGCTTCTTTGACCTCATACGAGAGATGAACCGTGGCGTCGGCGTTAACCCAGGTGTGGTCGCCCAGCTCCACGCCGAACTCCAGAGCATCGGTGCCGTTCACTTTCAGCTCAAATATTCCTGCGGGTTGTCGGTGGTGACCCAGGCCGCCGGGAAAGAGGAAGGTTTGGCATTCCCCGGCTTGGAGTTCCTGGGGTGCTGGCGCGGTTTCCCAGACCACCTTGGCTGTGCCGTCCGTCTGATGGCAGTGGGCGAAAGGCAGCAGGCCCAGCCAGCTCGTGTAGTCAAAAATCGTCGAGGCGGCGGTGATTTTGGCGGCTCCATTGGACTGGGCCGGACTGAAAGCCACCCGGGCCGCCGCAGCGGATTCGGCGGTGGAACTGCCAAATTCCCGGGGCGTGCCGCCTTTCAGAAAGGCAATGAGATCCGCCATTTGCGGCGGCGTGATGCTTTGCTCAAAACCTTCCGGCATCAGCGAAACCGGAGAAGGTCTGATCTCTTTGATCTCCGGCCGCAGCAGCACCTGCCGCTGCCCAGCCGCCATGGCAAGCGTTAGGCTGTTGGCGGTTTCGCTGGTGATGATTCCGGCGGCGAACCGCCCGTCCTTCAGCTCCGCCACGTAGTTCAGAAACCTTGGTTCGATGACGGCATTGGGGTCGAGAATGGCTTCCAAAAACTCCGGAACCGGTTTGTCCCGGAAAAGGGAAATGTCAGGACCGACCGCTTGTCCGATGCCGCGCAGGGTATGGCAGATGCCGCAGCTAACCTTGAAAATCTGCGCGCCCCGGGCGGCGTTTCCGGTCAGGCTGGCGGTTTCCTTGTAGGCGGCGAGGACCTCGGAGCGCCGGTTCGGCTGGAAGGACGCAAAGACTTTTTCCGCCCGTTTCCCGATGGCAGGATCGGTGTTTTTCAAAAACCGGTCGCGGTTCTGCACGGCGATCTCCGCCCCGGAAACCGTGCCTTGCTCCAGAGCAGTGAGCAGCGCCCCCGTCCAGGTTTCGCGGCTCAGCAGCAGGTCGACAAAGGTGGATCGGGCTGCGGGGGAACGCAGGGTCCAGTCCCGAAGCACCAGCGCGGCGAGGGCGGGGCTCTCGTTCCTCCGTAGTGCTTGGAGGGCGGTGTCACGCAGTCCCGGTTCGGCCCCGGAATCGAAGAAGCTGAGCAAGCGCCTCAGACCGTCCTCTGTTAGGGAAGGGCTGAAACCATAGAGCCGAAGGGCCGCCTGACGCCGTTCCGGTTCGGCCCCCTCCTCGAAAGCCAGCGCACCCGCCTGCTGGAATACCCCCTCCAGTTTTGCGGTCAGGGTGGAATCGCCGGAAACACTGCCGGCAATCAAATCTTCCAGCTTCAGGCGGCGGCGTTCGAGGGCATGAATCAGATTCGCCCACGCCGTGAAGCGCCAGACCTCATCCGATCCGGTTCCATTGCCAACGGATGCCAGGGCTTCCAGCACCCGGGCGGCGGCGGCTTGGTTGCCGGAGTCGATGGCGGTGGAAATGAGACCGCCGATGAGGTCGCTGCGGCCCTTTGTTTCCGGAGGCGAGGCCAGCACGGCATCAAGCACTTCCGCAGCCTGGGGAACGCTGGAGCTCAGAATGGCGGTGCGGGTCCAGCTGCCTCCCATGTCCTTGAGCGCCAGTTTACCTAACGCTTCTCCTGCCCGTGGATCATTCCATTCGCCCAAGCTCAGCGCCAGTTGATAGCGGACCGCGGCCTCCGGATCCTCCACCAGCGTCGCGGCTTTTGCGGCCAGCGCGGGAGTGGTGCTGAAATAAGGCTCGCTCATGCGCACGGCGTTGGAGCGGACGCCGGGATGGGCATCGGAAAGCGCCAGTTCCAAGGCCTCCGGTTTGAGCAGGCGCAGGCCCTCAAGGGTCGCCAGAGCTTGCAGGCGGACTTGTGGCAGGGTGCTTTTGGCGGCCAGTTCCGTCAGGGATGCTGTGATCGATGGATCGCCGCGCCGCACCAACTGATCCTGGACAAGATCACGCACCGGACCGTTGGCCGTGTTCAGGACGGCCACGAGTTCAGGCGGGGAAAGTTTTGTCAGGTCGCGCACCGGACGCAGGGTTTTGCCGGCGGGAAAAACCCGGAAAATGCGGCCTTTGTCGTCACCCGCACGGACATCCAGTTTGGCAAGCTGCTCCGCGGCGATCCACTTGGGATGCTCAATCACGGAACGATACATATCAACGATCCAGAGTGCGCCATCGGGGCCGGTCCGCACTTGGACCGGACGCGACGAATTGTCGGAGGAGGCAAAAAATTCCGACTCCTCCTCATCCGCAGGGCGACGGCCCCGAAAGCTGATACCGTCCTTGGTGAGTTCCAGGCGGGTGGTCAGGTTGTGAACCGATTCATTGACAAAATAGTTTCCGTAAAAATCATCCCCCAACAGATTGTCGCGGTAGAAATCCCCGCCGCAGGCGGCGGTGGCGCTGTTGGCGTCCTGGAGGTCATTGAAGCGCTCCAGAGTCGGGCTTTTGGGGAACACACGGCGGCTGAGTTCCACCCGCAGGCGTTGCTCCAAGGGAATCACCACCGCGTTCCTTTTCAGATAGTGCTCCGGCATCGGATAGTACCAGGCGAAGGTGCTGTTGTCGGAGCCGAACCATTGGTCCCAGTCATCGCGGACGCGCCCCTGCTGGGTCAGGCCGGAAGCCGGTTCGAATTCAGCATTATCCGGATTCAGGCGGAAATCCCGGCCCCGGATGTCCACGGTTTTGCCGGTCTGGCTGCTTTTGATGGAGCCGCCCAAGAGCCCGTTGGCACCGTAAACCCAGCCGTCGAGGCCGCGCCTGAGTCCGTTGACCCGGGCTTGAAAATTCTCCGTCGCGAAACCGGAGTAAAGCTTCTCGACCTTGTCTGCCTGGCCATCGCCGTCCGTGTCCTCGGCGTAAAGAATATCGGGAGCGGCGGTGATCAGCACTCCCTTCCGCCAAGTTAGAAGGCCCGTGGGAAAGGGCAGAGCGTCCAGGAAAACGGTGGCTTTTTCATAGCGCCCGTCGCCATTGGTGTCCTCAAGGAATTTCACCCGTCCGCCGGGTTTGCCGTTGCCGTCCATGCCCAGGGGGTAGTCCCGCATTTCCACGACCCAGAGTTTGCCATCGGCTCCGAAATCAATGGCCACGGGATCAACAATCTCCGGTTCCGCCGCCACGAGGGAGACAGTGAATCCGGGTTTCACCGTGATCTGCTTCAGCGATTCCTCCGCCGCCACCGGCAGCGAGATGCCCTCCTTAATTTTGAGGCGGAGGGAATCCGGCAAAAGCTTGCGGACTTCTGAGAAAATCCTATTCTCTGTGTCCGGTCCGAGACGGGCCGGGCGGTCGTAATAAGGCATGGCCGAGCCGCCTTCATACCCTCCCTCCTTCAGAATCCGGCTGGAGGGAATATAGCAGGGAACGTCATTGGCATACGCCGTCACCCACAGGTTTTCGTATTCCCGTTTCAGACCCAGCGAATAATCGACGACCACCTCGCCGGGCAAAAAAATCATGGCCAGGTCATTGCCGAAATTCCAAGTCTGCACGCTGTACGGCAGGGCGGCAGGCAGGGTCTCGCCCCGATCCAGGCGCTCCAGATTTTTGCGGGCGTGGTAGCCGGTGATGCCCGGCTTTTGAGCTAAGGCCTCCCACTGGGCGCGTTCCGGCAGGGAGTCGAAAGGAAGCTCAAACCGGCTCATCGCCCCCACGGGGGCCTGGGGCAGCGGCCTGAGCGGACTGGCCAGCAGGCGGGACACTTCAGTGGCGATTTCCAGCCCATGATCCTGAGCGGCCTGGAGCGAGCCCATGGGGTTGGGATTGGCGTCCGCGCCGCAGCCGATGGAGACCATGGCGATGCATCCCGGATATTCACGCTCCATGCTTTCCTGGGCAAACCCGGCCCAGTCGCCGCCGTGGAGATTGGAGGCGAGGGCGGTGCAGTGGCAGGCATAATTGGCCAGCACCGCCCGCAGTGCGCCATCGGGAGAATGCACCGCCAGCACCGGCAGGGACTGGTCCACCGGTCCTCCCTGGGACCGGCGGTTGCGGGCGAAACCGGCGTGGCCTTCGCCGCAGGTCAGAACGGCGGGCTTTCGGTCCTGAAGTGCATTCAGCACTACCTGCTCCAGACGATCCGTCAGTTCGGCGGTGTAGCGGTTGATGGTGACTTGTTCAGCGGGTTCGATGTCCCTGCTGAACAAAAAGGGCAGCACGCCGGTCAGCATGGGGCCGTTGTGGGTGTGGGTGGAGCAGAGCGTGAAATTGGCCCGGGGAAACGGCTGTTTCTTCGATACCCGATTATACACTTCCTCGGTCACGGTTCCGGGCACGCCCACATTGTCCACCGTGACCAGCACCGCCGTGTCCTCCTGGGTTTTTCCAAAGGCCAATGCTTTGGCCCACAGACGCTGGCCGATGCCATCGGATTGCTTGGTCCGGGCTCCGTAACCACTGAGCCGGATGGGGTATTCCGGGGTGATGTCCACCTTGGCCGCTCCAGCAGACACCAAGGCTGCGGAAGGTAGCTTCGCAGAAGCCGGCTCCCCCCGCGCCGCCAGCATGATGCCGCCGAACGCGAGCAGGGGCAGCAGCACAACCATGCACCGGATCGACGCGCAGACGGGCACGGAAGGGGACCGCAGCGGGCCGGAGCTGAAATTCTTAAATATGGGGAGCATAAAAAAGGTCGTGGTTGCCGCCGATATCGGTTGGGGCGCGTGGTCACTCGAAGTGGGTTGGGGTCCGGCGCGGACTGCGGCCGTTCTGGGCCTGCGCTAAAAGAAAACGACGTTGTGGGAATTAACAGAAAACAGCCGCGTTTCGGAACACTTTGAAAAAACCTCGCTGCCATGGAATTGCAAAAATAGCCCCAACGATGCCGAAGCTCCGTTGACTATTGTCGCGGCGATGGTCCTGCGAGAGTCGAGAGCAACACATCCGCATATAGCCGGTGACGGAAGTCGTTGGGATGGTTCAGGCCCCGGTCGCAGGCTTGTCGTTGTTTGGCGTTTTGGTCTGCTTGTTTCGACCGGTGTAGCCGATCCAGTGATTCAGATCGTCGACGGCAATGCGGAGGATGTTAGTATTTTTCAGATCCTGCCCAAAGCCCTGGGCGGCGAGGAAAAAGCACCGACCAGGATGGTGATTATTTTCATGAAGGCGGGAGCTATATTATTTGGTTTGACCCCAGACGGCGGGCGAATTGAAACCGGCGGCTTTGGGCTTCGGTTTCGGCTCCACGGCTTGGGAGGCGAGAATTTGATAACGGGCGAGAAGTTGTTTGACCCTGTCAGGCAGGGCGGCGGAAAGGTCATTTTTCTCGGACACATCTTCGGCCAAATTGAAGAGTTCGATTCTGTCAGCCGAATCTGAAGGCTTCCCCTTGCCACCGTCATCACCATCCTCACTCTCAATGCGGGTGCCATTGATGACGAGTTTCCAATTACCAACCCGGATGGCACCATTGTCCGGAGTGGTGTTGATGAGAATCTCGCGGTCGGCGGGAGATTCGCCGGAAGTGAGGACCCCGGAAATGTCGCGCCCGTCCACAGGCAGTTTTTGCTCAACCGAAGCCCCGCTGAGTTTCAGCAGGGTGGGATACCAATCGGTGATGTGGATCGGCGACTGGATGGAGGAACCGGGCTTGATCCTGCCAGGCCAAGTGGCAAAAGCCGCCACGCGGACTCCGCCTTCGTAAACGCTGCCTTTGCCGGCACGCAGCACGCCGTTGTCGGAAAGCTTGCGCGGATTGGGCCCGCCATTGTCACTGGAAAAAATGATGAGCGTCTTGTCCGTCAGGCGCTCGTTTTCGAGGGCTTTGGCGATCCCGCCCACGGCGTCATCGACAGCCGAAAGCATCGCGGCGTAAATCCTCCGGTTTCCTTGGAAATCCGGATATAGAGACAGGTAGCGCTCGGGCACTTGGTGCGGGGAATGCACGCCGTTGAAAGGAACGTAGAGGAAAAGCGGTTTCGTTTTGTCGCGCTCGCGGATCAACCGCGCCGCCTCCCGGCCTACGAGCTCGGTCGAGTAACCTTCGTCGCGGTTCTCGCGGTCGTCCTTATGCCAGTCAAAACCGCCGTCGCGGATGTGGGTGAAGTAGTCCAGCGCGCCGTTGTAGTGGCCGTATTGGTGATCAAAGCTGCGTTTTGTTGGCAGGTATTCCGGCTGGAAATGACCCAGATGCCATTTGCCGGTGATGGCGGTTTCATAACCGGCGGATTTCAGTCCCTGGGCAAGAGTTTGTTCCTCAAGTGGCAGGCCATACTGCGCCCACGGCCTGACCACTCCGGCCTGGAATCCATAGCGGAACGGATAGCGACCGGTCAAAAGGGCCGCGCGGGTTGGAGAACAAAGCGGTTGGACGTAATATTGGTCAAGCTTCGCGCCACTGCCGGCCAGCTTGTCGAGATTGGGAGTTTTGATTCCAGGATTGCGCCAGCCGACATCATTGCCGCCAAGGTCATCCGCCAGGAGGTAAATGATATTGGGCCTGGAAACTTCCGCAATGGGTGAAGTGTCAGGGAGTTTCGGCTCCGCCGCGTGAGCTGGAAGGGCGAGAATAAGCAGGAATAAAAGATGGAGTTTCATGGAATGCGGAGGACGGAAAATCTTGGGTTGCGACCTCTTTACATCAATACGGGCGGCACTTTGTCGGCGATCACCCAAAGTGCACCACCTGGAAATCACTTTTGAGGCTTCAAACTGCACCACTTTCGGAGGTAACAGCGCTCCCTTCACGGCACGCCAGTGTGCTTGGATCGGGGAGCATGTCCAACCTCTTCGAAGTGTTTTCGATGGTGCACCGGCGGTGGTAACCAAAGAGCAGTATCCGAAAGCGCTGGCGGTCGGGTCCATCGCCTATGACACGGCGAATATTCTTGGCCCATCGTTGGCCGCGCTTGTCATCTCCCTTATCGGATTCCGGGGCAACTTCATCGCGGATGGCCTGACATTTTTAGGCAGTGCGGCCTTGCTGATCGGCCTGCCCCGTCTGGCCAGTGAAGTGGCAGGACAGGCAGAAAAGGCGCCCACTTCCGTGCCGCATGGGTTGACCGCAATGATCCGCCGCGCCCCGCTGCTCCAGTCTGTTCTGCTCGCCCTGCAAACCAGTATCAGAGGGGCTTTTGTCATCGTGGCGACCATCGATTTCGTGAAAAACGATCTCCGCCTCAGTGACTCCGCCTATGCCTGGGTGATGGCCGCATTCGGGATTGGCTCCGTGGCCGGGGCCATGATCTACGCCAGATGTACGGTGCGCGTCAGGAATGGTTTGGTTACCGCTTCCGCGCCGGTCATGTTGGCGGGACTGCTTGCCGTCGCTGTCTGGCCGCAATACGCCGCTTTGTGCTTTGCCTGGTGGTTCATCGGTGCGGGCTACAGCACCCTCGGCATCCGGGGCAGCGGACTGCTCGCCGCCTACAGTTCGGGGGAGGAACGCGCCCACATTTACGCCGCCCATTTCGCCCTCAGTCCTGCGGGCTGGGGCCTGACATATCCTCTCGCCGGTTGGCTCACTTCAAACCAAGGCTTCGTGCTGACTGCCTGGATCTTCGCCGGGATTCTCCTGGTGATTTCATTGGGAGTCTGGAATCTCCAAAACAAGGTGAATCCAGGCTGTCCCCCAACGAAAAGCTTCCAGTGGGGATCGACGCAAAGCCTGGAGGCGCATCATCCGCCTTCACCTTAAAGCGCACCTGCGGGCTGTATTGCCCGTTCCAGTCCGCCCCGGCGTTCCAAGTCAGCGTCTTCCCAGTCCCGGTGCTGACCCCCGACCCCATGGCCCCTGTCACCGAAACCGCAGGCACCACAAAGTTGACCCCGCCATCCCCAGAAATCTGCAAGCTCACCACCACCGTCGCCGTGTCCGCCGCGAGGTCGTAGGTAATATCCACCAGCTTCGTCCCCTCCCGCTGCACCGCCTTCAGGTTGCTCACCACCGGATCCGCCGCCCACCCCGGCATCGCCCCCGAGATCAAAACGGCGGTGATCAGCGCCGCCGCTCGGCCCGAAGAAGCACCGGAGAAAAGCAAGGACATGAGATGCTGAAAGTGAAGAAGGGTGAAACAAAAAAAGAAAAAAACGCCACGGCGCCGCGCCACCGAGCCCGTCCTGCCATGAGGCAGGACAGCTCGCTGCGCCCTTCCCTATGGCGTCCTCACACCCTTGTCCAACCATTCCGCCTCCCCGCTAGACCTCCATTTTCCAACTTCTCTTACTTCCCTGAGGGCCTCGTAGCAGACCGCACTGTCGACAGCGGACTCACGGGCTGACGCGGTAGAACTGCCTGCCGGCCGGAGTTACCAACCACGGGCTGACAGCTCCGGGAACGGGAGTCCACCCCTTCAAGTCCGCGGAGGACTCCAGCGTGCCGCCAGTCCATTCGACGACCACTTTTCCAGACTGGAGCGCGATGTTCAGAACTCGGCCAGCCGTTCCCCCGGGGCCATAGTAGGAAAGAAACTCCGGAGGGATCGGAGTGAGTGCATCGGCCGGCGTGGAGTCACTCTCCAAGCGCCACGCCAGCTGGGCGAAGTCGGGGCCGTTGGCTTCCTTCCACAGCACCTGCACAGGATATCGCCGCCCGGCTTCGAGGTGAACGATTTCGGAAGTGGACAAGTCGAATCCGGGTTCCTGGAACGGGCCGACTGCTGCACTGGTTGCAGCAGGAAGGACGCTGTCCATGGAATCGAAGGTCTCATCATCCAAGGACACCTTCACTTCCGCAGTATCGTCGGCGCGGAGAAAAAAGCGGTAGTTATCAGTCACCGCCGGCGTGAGCCACGCGCGCATGCGTCCGCCGTAGGTGTTGGTGTCAGGCACGGCCGGCAGGACCTCCAGAGAGTCGAAGGTGGTGGCGGCGAAATCCTGATCCGGCTGGTCAGGGTAGGAAGGACTGGCAAGGAGATCGGTGACGTTGCTCCCGAGGATCCCTTTCCAGAGGTCGATGCCGACAACGCCGGTTTTCAGCGAAAAAGCCGTGAACGCGACCGACGCGCCCACATCGGTCTTATTGCCCGCGAGGTCCTCCACTCCGGACAGCGTCAGGGTGTAGGCGGAGCCGGGACTCTGGGGACCTGTCATCACCCTGACGGTCTGCGGATCGATGGCGATGGCATCGGCCACGCTGACGCCACCGCTCATCTGATAGCGGGCAGGATCGGCCAGGATATCGAGCTTCATCGGTTCGGAAAAGGTGACATAGACCGCATTGAAGTGAATGCTGCCGGTCGCGGCTCCGGCGGTCGGCCGCTCGCCATCCACAATCAGAGTGGCGTCTCCACTGACCGCCTGACTGCCCGCGCTGGTGGCGGTGCAGTGAAAGCGGGCCCCGCCGTCGGCGACCGTCAGCGCCGGGGTCGTGTAGGCGGCCGCCGTGGCACCACTGATCTCCGCGAATACCGCACTGCCCGGGTTTGCGCGCGCCCATTGATAGGAAATGGCGGACGGGCTCTGTGCGGTGATATGAAACGAGGCCGTGCCACCCGCCGGCACGCGCTGGCTCTCCGGATTCTCCGAGATGGTCACGCTGCCCGTGGACGGTACCTCGGCGAGATAGACCGCGTTGAAGGCATAAGCATAGGCCGCGGCCGACGGATTGCCGAAAGGGGCTGTGCCGGTGTACTGCTCCGCGGTGACGCTGAAGCCGGTCACCGGGGTACCATCCTCAAGCAAAAAGTCACTGGGCCGGATATTGTTCCAGCGGACTACGGAACCCTCTTTGTTGTGGCCAGTATTCAGCGCCGCCATTTCGGGGAGAAGTCCTGAGGCGGGAAAGGTAGTGCCGGTGAAGAGGTTCTTGCGGGTGCTCCCGTCTTCGTGGGCACCGACAAACGATAGCGCATGGTTCAGAGTGAAAACGGACCAGCGGTCATTGTAGCTTCCGCCCCTGCAGGCCGTCCCCGCAAAATTATAGCGGCGCGAGGGATCGAGGCCCGTAAAGACAAGGGTCACCGTGGTGGCGCTGCTGGCGCGCACACCGACGAGGCCGGGATTAGTGGCACCCCCTATCATGACTTTTCCCCGGAACAGGAGATCTGAAGGACTTCCGGCAATCGGCGTGTCATTGGCCCCGAAGTCATCGGGGGAGCCGGTGGCGGTGACGAGGAGGGAGACCGGCAGATCCTCCCCGGTATTGATATTGCGCAGCAAGCCGCCATCCCCAGTGAGACGCATGTCATAAGCGGTGGCTTCGAACGCGGTATCCGTTCCTGGCCGGTGGTCGTTGAAGGCTTCCCAGAATGGGGTCGCCTGGGCGTGCAGGCGGCCTTGAGCCGTCAGCAGTGCCAGCAGCCAGAGACACAGCGCAGCAGGAGAACGAAGGCGGGTTGGAGTCTTCACGGAGCAATCGATGGGTGGCGGGTGATTTTGACGGTTGGTCCGCAGGCGCACAGCCGACCCCGGAGGACGCACCTCCGTAAGGACGGCCGCTCAGACAGGGCGAGCGGGCCCCCTGCTTTTAATCAATTTCCAATCTGGAGGGCAAGACGTATTTCCAGAAGCGTCAGCGCGCATTGATTCAAAAGAATGACACCGGAGGACCCTGTCAAAAGGGAGAGAATGAATGACACCGTGGGCATGAAGTCAGCCATGAGCCATTCCAGCATCAGCGAATACCTTCAAATAGCAGTCCCGATATGGTCGCCGGCCCGGCCGTGAGGCCCGGCTCACGGTGCCGCCCGACCGTGAGTGCTGCGCCGATCAGGGCTTTGATGCCGGCTTCCGCGGCCAGCCCGGCGAATTTCGGCGCCCGTGCAGGCTGCCGGTATCCGCGAGGGCGATGGCGGGGAGGCCGTGTTTGACGGCCAGTTGCACGATAGCCGGTCCCACGGCATCAGGCAAAACACATGCTGGCCCCGCACGGCGCTGGTTTTGTCAGGCAGGCGGAAAACCACAGTATCCAGTGGTGGGATTTTCCAGTGGGTCTTCTGAACCCGTGGCCTGCGCCCTGGCAATCCTGGCGGCTCCCCCCGGAGGCCACTGTCAGTCCGCTTATGGCCCGAGGGGCTACTACAAGTGAAAACGGCCCGCCCTCCGCCTCCCATAGCGGCAGAAGAGAAAAAACCGACCTGTCGGGCCGTTCCCTGCCCTGCCTCTTAGCGCTCAAGCCGGCGGAGATAATCAGGCGAACACGGAGCATCTCCGGCGACAACTTGAGAGGCGGAGGAATCCTTTCCAGATTGCTCACCGTCCACCGTCGGTGGGATGCAAAAGATTACCCCCAATAGGGGTATTCATGGTTCTCAGGGTTTTCAGGGTTTAGTGGCTACGGGTGAGGAGCTGCGCAACGGGTGAACAACGGCAACTGAAGCTACTTCGCCTCCCTCAGTAACGGCAATACGAGCGGTTGGCCGTTACAAAGGGGCCGAGAGGGACTGGGCAGAACCGAAAAAGTGGCCAAGAAGTGGCCAAGCAGGTCTTTCTTTCCTAGCCTCCCATCGGAGTAACTCCTTGATACTTAAGAAGTGCGCCCGTCAGGACTCGAACCTGAAACCTTCTGATCCGTAGTCAGAAATGTTGCATGTTTACGGGAGTGCAGCTATGTTCATGAGGGATGCAGGAAATACGCCGAATCCCTTATAAATCAAGCAACGCAGAGCAAACGTATCATGAACACAGATATACCAGCGAACACGGGGGTCCACAGTAAAAGTGGCCGAAAAGTGGCCGGGTTGGAGAAATGTCAGGCTTCATTCGCCAAAACGGATCAGCGCTTCTGGCTCCAGCCGGGGCGGCTGTTCAAGGAGAAGGGGGCGGCGGCTTATTCGTGCCGCATTCAATTCGGGGGGGACCGGCTCCGTTTCGGGCTGAGCAGTTCCAACCAAGCGGCTGCCGCGGCGAAGGCGGCGGGCATTTACCAATCGCTCACCACCGTCGGGAAGGAAGCGACACTGGCGAAGTTCAAACCGAAGGCAGAGGAGAAGGCCGACGTGTCCACCGTAGGGGGATGGATTGACGCAGTGGAGACGCACTGCCCTCTGTTCCCGGCGACGCTGCAAAACTACGTCTCAGCGGCCCGCAAGCTGGCTGGGGACATCGCCATGCTGCCGAGGAACAAGAGCCGTTTCTCCTACAAGGACGGCGGCACTGCGGCCTGGCGGGCGCTGGTGGACAAGATCCCGCTGGCCCTGCTGGATTCCGCGCAGGTGAATGCGTGGCAGGTCGCCTACCGCAAGAGCAAGCCAGCCAACCCTGAGGCCCAACGCAAGGCCATGAATTCGGCGCGGTCCACGGTGCGGAATGCCAAGGCCCTCTTTGGCGTGAAGATTGCCAAAGCCCTGCGGGATGTCGCCGGTCTGTCCTTGCCAGAGCCGCTCCCCATGGCGGACGTCAGCCTGACCGAGCTGTTCGGGAAGAAGACGAAAAGCCGCTACCAGTCCCGCATTGACGCCAAAAAGCTGCTACAGGAAGCGGGCAAGGGGCTGGTCAAGACCCATCCCGAAGCATACAAAGTGCTGCTGCTCGCTCTCTGTTGCGGCCTGAGGAAGCGGGAGATTGATTGCCTGTTGTGGAAGCAAGTGGACTTGGATCAGGGGACCATCCGCATCGAAGCGACGGAACACTTCCGCCCTAAGACCGAAGACTCCGCAGGAGACTTGGATCTGGACCCGCAACTGGTGGCCCTGCTACGGCAATGGAAGAAGGCGGCGACCGGTGACTTTGTGATCGAGGGGCGGGAGGCGACCGAGTTCAAGAGCCGCGTCAGCTATCGCTGCGAGACTGTTTACACCCCTCTGTACGAATGGCTGAGGAAGCACGGTGTGACCGCACAAAAGGCGCTGCATGAGCTGCGCAAGGAAGCGGGCGCCTTGGTGGCCCAGGCAGGCGGCATTTATGCAGCGAGCCGACTGCTGCGTCACTCCGATATCCGCGTCACCGCCGACTTCTACGCCGACAAGAAGGAAGGGATCACAACAGGGCTGGGTGCCATGCTTACTTCCTCGAAGGTGGTGGACTTTCCCAAGCCGGCAGCCGCGCGTAAAGCGAAGGCAAAGGCCAAAGGCACAAAGGCCTGATCGGTGGAGCAGTGCTCATTTGCCAAAACCACAATCGGCAACTCGAGATGGGGGGGGAGGGGGGCACGGTTTGTCGCCTCCACCTCGAAGCATTTCCATTCAGCCTTCACAAAATTTTTGATTTGGAGTTCTTCGCCAATTGATGACCGCCAAAATTGATGCCATCTCATGCCGTGAAAAAGTCCACCTCCAAGCCCCCAGAAAAGCGAAAAGTCCCCAAGGGAAAAGCTTCACCAAAGCAAGCTACTAAAAAAAGCTCGCCCACGCCTTCGGAACCAGTCTCGCATTCGAGAAGCAAAACCAGAGTCCCCCGCGCTGAAACAACAGGATCATCCCGACCAAATGAAGCTTTCATCGCATGGGCGTTGGCACGCTTATTTGGGAAGGACGGTCCGGAAGACTTGCAGCCTACCACGCTTGATCTCTCCCATCTTGATCCAGATACAAGGGCCGCGCGAGGCTACCTTTGCCATCACACCATTCTTAGAGGACTTCACTACGATCCCGCTATCGAATCCAACCCAGGGCTCAAAGCGATAGAACGAGCAGCCTTGGCAATGGCCATGGCGGGCGCCGAATCACCATATGCGATTCTTGAAGGTGCTCGCAAATTTTTTGATATGATGGTCGATTTGGCTGTAATGGGAAAGCGTTTCCATGATCCCAAATGCCAACATGCCGGAGTCGTGATTTCGAAGTCGCTATCAATGCTCGTTTACAGAGTTCAAAGATTTCTTCAGGGGACCTCTCAACCAGACAACTCCATGGACAGCCTTGATCGCCTTTGGAAGGACGAGTCTTTTCAGGAGAATTTGCGAGCCTTGCGTCGGCACAAGAAGAGCGATCATCCAAAGCGCAGATTTGCGGAATACATCTGCGATTATTTGATCGGCTACATGAACACCAACGCCGGAATGAGCGGAGTTGACCTTGTTCTCAATGGCATAGTTTGGAATCGCCCCACTACTCAAGAGGAGTTTTCACAAATGAGGCCTATCTTGCAGGCCGTCAGCCTCAATAACCTCTGGCGATTCGCAGAATTGCTTGAGGAGGATGGGTCGGTAGGCCAGGCCAAGCAGGTGCGTGCGCTAAAATCCATGAGGGCAAAGCAACTCTATTACCACGAGGCCCAATTTGATGAGTCGTTCCGAAGCTTCTTCAGTCTATCCAAAACGAGAAAAAAAGCGGCCGGGAAGACTCAGAAACCCTGAGAACATTACATTCGCTTGTCTGCTGCTGTCATGGGTAGCATTTCCTGGGAATGCTACCCATGACGGGGGGATAGTTTCCGTGCATCTTGGTCCGCGCATGAAAACCACCGTTACCCCTGCACAGTCACAGTTCACCATCCAGCAGCTTGCCGCCCGCTGGAATGTCCACCCCCTGACCATCCGGCGGCGCATCCACCGGGGAGAGCTCCGATGCCTGCGGTTCGGCCGTCAGTTGGTCCGGATCGAACTGGCCGAAATCGAGAGGTTCGAGAAGGAGGCCCGGATTTAACCCATCACCAAGGATTTAGCCATGAACTCTCCGGAAATCATGAATCGGGAAGTCGCATTCTTCAAAAATTGCCGCAGCCGAAAGGGTGGGCGGAACGTGAGCCTCTCCGAATTCCTGAATGGCACAAAAAACGGGAAGTGGAGTGCTGCGGTGACCGAGCTTCGTCGCGTGCCGCTCAACTCCGCTGACTACGACACCCTCAAAAGAAATCTACCCTGCTTCATGCTGTCGGCGAGCACCGCCACGGGTGGACACAAGGCCACCGACATCAAGCAACACTCCGGCCTGCTACAACTCGACATCGACGGCCGAGGCGAGTTTGAGGCAGCGGAACTCCGGGACCGGCTTGCTGGCGACCCGCATGTGCTGGCCGCTTGGATTTCCCCGGGCGGTGCCGGCGTAAAGGGAATCCTCCTCTGTTCCTGCGATCCTGCACAACACAGGGAGGCATTCAATGCAGCGTGCGCTTACTTCTCGGAAAGATACGGAGTCCAAATGGACCAAAAGTGTTCGGACCCCTGCCGGTTGTGCTTCGTCAGCTTCGATCCTGATTTGCGGCTGAGCCTGAAAGCCATTCCTTTGCCTCTCCCAGAGAGCAAGCCCGCCCCCACAGCTACAGCAGCCCCGGCACCCTCGCAGGGAGCTTCTTCTTCATCTCTTCCTACTGCATCTGCATCCTGCATTCTACATAACGCCGGTGACCTTTTTGGCGATTACCCCGCCCTGAGGCCGATTTATGACCAGCAGGTTCTCCGTCGTTTGGGAACGCCTCAGAGGGGGTTGAGAAATTCGGCCTTGGTTGAGCTGGTGGCTGGCACGTTTTGCGTGGTGAATCCCAAGTTCGTCCTTGGCTTCTCAGACGCATTTTACCGTCACCACGGGGAACTCTTCAGCGACTATCCCAAGGAGCAATGGATGAAAGAGGCCAGAAGCGTGCTCAATGGTTGCTTGGCGGATTACCCTAAAAAGCAATTAGGCGCGGGTGAACGGGAGCGATACCAAGAGCTCACTGACGACCAATATCGAACCGCTTTTCGGATTTGCCGTTCGCTGGCGGCTTGCGCGTCAGACCCCGCGGTGTTGCCTCCCGACTTCTATCTTTCGGCAAGCCAACTCGCTGCTCGGTTGGGTGTTCTGGACATGAAGGCATGGCGGATCATGCAGGACTTTGAAAGAATGGGCATCCTGAAAACCACCAAGAAAGGCACACGTCGCAAAGCGGGTCAAAAATCCACAGCTACGCACTGGCGGTGGTGCCTGCCACCCGGACTCCCGCTTACACCATCGGATGCCTGGATGACCGTGTCAGAGCACTAAAACTGGAGAACTCGTGCTTGATCCGGACTGGCAGCTCTCCGCGTTGGTGCCTGCCGCCTCCTGCGCTTGGGCACGGATTTAAAGTTTACCCTGTCTGGTCCGGGCGGGCTGCCCTTGGCCCACTTCAGAGCGGCCTTCACCAAGGGCGCTTCCTGCCGGACTTCCCCGTGAATGCGCCCCGTCAGAGCCTGGACCTTGCCCAGCAGTCTCAAAGCATCTTCGCCCATCTCTGTTCCGGGGAACAGTTCTGCCGGAGACGCCGCGAAATTCAAGCCAAGCTGAAGGCTCCGGGACTCCAGCTCCACTCCCATATCGTAGTTGCTCAGGAGCAGACGGCGGCGCGGGTGGGTGGTCTGACCACAGGCATCCAGAAACCAGGTGGGAGACCCCGCGGAATCGGCGTGGAGCAACTGCCATAGCTTCTTTTCCATTCCCCAGAGTTCGAGCAGCGAGTCCTCCGGGACGTTCATGGCCGGCAGATAGATCAGCGTCTGCAGAAAGGCCTGATACGGGGCCGTGAAGTCCCCTTCCCCGGACTGAGGCAACTCAAACCTCGTTGAGCAGCCATTGAATGCATCGCCAGCTCCAAGCCGTCCGCGCATTGGTCAATCAAGGTTATCAGGCGACGTTGGTAGAGCCAGGGACAAAGGCCTGCGAGAACGCCGCGCTGGAAATGACAACCAAGCGCTCCGTCCTGGGAATGGTTTCAAGTCGTTGTTCCACCAAGCCAGGGGACACGCGTCCTGAGAGGCCCAGATGCCGCATGAGGGCGATATCCTTTTCCCGGGCGACCAGCAACTTAGTGGCCGCGAGGTCGTGAGGGTCCAAAGCCAGGGCTCCCGCACACTCAGGCACCGGCACCAGGCGTTCCTTCCAGCCGGGCGGCAGGGTTTCGAAGATGGAATCGCGCAGCACATCCACATGGTAGCCATGCCGCAGGTGAAAGGCTCCGGATTCCCCCAGCGCCTCATGGATCAGGAGCGCTGTTGCCTCGTCGAACGGCTGGGGACACAGGTCAGCATCATAGGTGACGGCGAGTGGCTACGTGCCATCTCCCAGTTCAGGAAAGGACGCCAGCAGCGAAGCCGAGCCCAGCACGATCACTGCGCAGTCCTCCGCCAATGCGTGGACGGAACGCACCAAGTGCTGGAGAGACTCGAGATTCATGCGGTGAGGACGGACACAGCGCTGAAGGGACCTCCCACAAAAGGCGCGCAGGAGCGGAGCTGATCCTGATGGGCCTCCACCGGTGGGGTGCGCAAGGCCTTCAACAGGGCTTCCCGTTTTACCCCCTCATCCCGCCCTTCCCGCAACAGTTGCCGCCATTCCAGCAGCGGCGCGGGATGCAGCCGGCCCTGGGCCAGCCAACGCTCAATGTTGGCCAACGCCCACGCCCAGGCTTCCGGCCGGGCTTCCAGCACATCAGCGATGCTGCGCCAGCGCACCAGCGGGTCCGTGCGGAAGCAATGGTAGTCTTCAGGGTTCATGGGGGCTGTCAAATGGAGGAAGGATCGGAGACAGGATAAACCGGAGGCGGCTGGTCGGCAACCCTCACTCGGTGTCCCGGAAAGCCCGCGCCGCCGGCATGCTGGCCTCCTCCCTGCCCCTCTTCCAACACTTCTCCCTCGGCTCCCTCGAGGAAGTCATCGACGGTGGTTACCCCCACACCCCCCGCGGCTGCGGCTCCCAAGCCTGGTCCATCACCGAATGGGTCCGCGTCCGCCAGCTGCTGGAGGTTTGAGGCCCCCCAGCGCCCGTGCTTATCCGTATGCTGCCGCAGCGGTTACTCCCGCCACACCTCTGCGGCCAGCGGCAGGTCATTGAGTTCGGCACGGGCTTCGCGCCAAGTGGGATAATGCTTCCCGAGAATCTCCATGAAGCGTTCGCTATGGGTAGGTTCCAGCAGGTGGACCATTTCATGGACGATCACGTACTCCAGCAGGTCCTTCGGCTTCTTCACCAGTTCTGTGTTGAGGCGGATGTGGCCGGCGCGGTGATTGCAGCTTCCCCACTTGGTTTTCATCCGTTGCAGGAAATAGCTGGAGACATGCACCTTCAGCTTAGGTTGCCATTTCTTGATGACCATCGGCACGACTTCGTGAAGCAGCGACTTGTGCCACTCGTGGATGACTTCGGCCCGTTTCTTGGCATCGGCTCCATGGCGCACAGTGAGGGTGATACGTTTGTGGTCGAGTCTGACGCCAGGCTTCGCTTCGGCATGTCGGATCGTCATCAGATGGCGGCGACCCCAGATCTGGTGGCTTTCACGTTCGATGAACTTGCGCGGCGTTTCCCGGGCTTGATTTCGCAGCTTCTCTTGCTGGGTGCGAATCCAGCCGAGCTTGGAAATGGCGTAGGCACGAGCGACGTCCAAGCGAGTCGCGGTGGGGGCCACCAGCGTGACCCGGCCATCGGGCGGATGGACGGAGAGATGCACGTTCTTGATGGCCTTTCGGGTCACCAGAAACGAAATCTCTCCTATCTGGATGGTTTCGGTCATCAGTAGCCGGTTTGGTTTTTGATGATCTCAAAGATCGCCAGAGTCGCCGCGCGATCCCTCAACATAATCGGAAACAGCGCATTGATCACCTGGATTCCCCTCGGGCCGTCGATGTCGCTCTTCCAGCCTGCCGGAGCCTTCTCGCGCATCGTTTGGTCGATTCGCAGCGCGAGTTCCGCACGCGTCTCTATTTCCACCGGGCTTTCTTCGCGAAGCTTGGACGTTCCACCCGCAAGAATTTCTGACAGATTTGAAAAGATCACGATGGCTTCGGGTTTGCCGTGAAGGATCACGGGAACGCCAGCGATCGCACCCTTCTTCGCCATGCGCTTCACCAGTTCCTCCGCCTTCTTGAGGAATTTCTCGTATTCTGCTGCATCCGTGCGGCTTTGCTTGATGAGGTCATCCAGCAGCTTTGACATCTCCGCGTAGAAGCGCGGGTCGGTCAGTTGATCCCGGATGATCGTCTTGCGGACGTTGTTGATGATGCCCTCGGCGATGGCGTTCTTCGAGAGCTTGCCTTTGTCATTCAGCTTGCGGGCGATGGCATCATGGATGCCGGTCTCGATGATCAGCTCCGTGAGTGAGAGCGAGTTGAGATTGCCCACGTCCTTCGCCGGATCGGCTTGGACGTAGGTGTTGAGCAGCTTCCGCATGTCGGCCTCGTAGGGCTTGATGTCCAGCTCCTCGCCGGAGTTTTTTTTGATGGCCGAGCGGACTTCACTGAAGAAATCGACCTCCTTCTGCAGTGCGGACGCCTCGGCATCGGAGTAGCCCGCTTCGGAGAGATCTTGCGCGATGTCCGCGTAGGCACGGACAAAGCTCGCCACCGCCTTGTAGAAGGTGATGCGCAGCGGCTCGGTCTCTGTCAGCGCCATCGGGTTGGCCGCGTCGCCGCAGAAGTAGTGGAGGAACTGCTCCATCTCTCGCGGCAGCTTCACAGGCTCGCAGAGGTAGCGGAGCGCCTCGCGGGCGGCATCCAGCACCTTCTTCCCTTCCACCAGCCACTGCTTGAGGTCCACGTTGTTACTGCCGCCGCTCCCCTGATCAATGTCCAGCTCGTCCGAGCTATAGACCGCGATGGCCTCCTGCACGTCATCGAACAGCTTCTTGAAATCCACGATGTGGCCGTAGTCCTTGTCGTCGCCGTCGAGCCGGTTGGTGCGGCAGATGGCTTGGAAAAGATTGTGATCGTGCAGCTCGTTGTCGAGGTAGATGTAGGAGCAGCTTGGCGCGTCAAAACCGGTCAGCAGCTTGCTCACGACGATGAGCAACTTCAGGTTTGCCGGTTCCTCGATGAATCGGCGCTTCGCCTCGTCCTCGTAGGCTTTCGTGCTCTGGCCGTTCTTGAGGACATGCTTGGTGTAGGTGTCAAACTTGTAGCGCTCGTCGCTGTTGGCTGGCTCGCGGGAGATGGCGTTGTGGTTCGGCTCGAAGGAGGTGATGACGCCGCAATACTCACCGAAGGGCTTGTTGAGGAAGATGCGGTAGTAGTGACAGGCGTCGTAGATGCTCGCCGCCACGAGGATGGCCGTTCCCCGGTCGTCGTTGAGGCGTGGCTTCGTGTCGAAATCATGGATGATGCTGGCGGCGATGCGGGCCTTGCGCTCTTCGGCACTCATCAGCTCTTCCATCGTGGCCCAGCGTTTGCGGATGATGGCTTTCTGGAAGTTGTTCAGCGCCTTGGTCTTCCGGGCGAAGTAGTCTTCGATGTCCTTTGGTGAGGTGAGCCGCTGTGGCACATCGCGGGCCTCGTATTTCAAATCGAGCACCACCTTGTCCGCCACCGCCTCGTGAAACTTGTAGGTGTGGATGTAGGTGCCGAAGATGTCCTGCGTCCTCAGCTTCGCCGCGTCCTTCTTGAGCAGGGGTGTGCCGGTGAAGCCGATGAAGATCGCGTCCGCCAGCCAGCGCTTCATTTGCTTGTTCATGTCGCCGCCTTGGGTGCGGTGGCATTCATCCACAAAAACGTAGAAGCGACCATGCACCGGTGGTGGAGGGCCTTTGAGGTCGGACGAATCAAACTTGTGCAGCAGGGCGCATAGCAGGCGGGGTGCGGGAGTGCCGAGCTTGGCGACAAATTCCGCCCGGTTCAAGATGCGGGGGGAGGGCGAGTTCTCGCCGATGACTCCAGCGTTCTTCATAACGCCTTCGATCTGCTTGTCCAGTTCATCGCGGTCAGTGATGATCAGGATGCGGGCCTCGGGATCATGCTCCAGCAGCCACTTCGCCAGCAGCACCATGAGGATGCTCTTGCCGCTCCCTTGCGTGTGCCAGATCACGCCGCCCTCGCGGATGCGGATCCGTTCCTGTGCCTTCTTCACCCCGGCGAACTGATGCGGGCGCGGCACCTTCTTGATGCCGTTGTCGAAGATGATGAAGTTGCGGATCAGGTCCAGCAGCCGGGACTTCCCGAACATCTCCGCGAGCGGACGGTCGAGCAGCGCACCAGCGGTGAGTTCAGCCGTGTTCGCCGCCTTCCAGTCCACGAAGAACTCCTCCTTGGTCGTCACCGTGCCGTAGCGCAGGCCTTGCGAGTCACTGCCTGCAAAGACCGACTGCACCGTGGCAAAGAACCCCTTGTTGAAAATCTCCTCCTGGTTGGTGATGAGCTGGCGCACCCCATCCCCGATCTCCACCGAGCTGCGCTTCAGCTCCATGACACCGACGGCGATACCGTTCAGGTAAATCACCAGATCAGGCCGCCGCTCGTAACCGCCCTTGAGCGTCACCTCTTCAGCGATGGCGAAGTCGTTGTTCTCCGGTTTCTCCCAGTCCACCAGATGCACCGTGTCGTGCGGCTTTCCGGCAGCGATCTGCACGGACACGCCGTAGCGCAGCAGTTGGTAGGTGCGCAGGTTGATTTGATACAAGGAGATGCCTGTGGCATCCGCAGCGGCCATCAGCTTTTGCAAAGCAGCGGAAATATGCGCGTCGGAGTAGCCGCGCTTGGTCAGATTCTTCCGCAGATACCCCACCTCGATACAGCGGTTGTTGTCCCGCTTGTTCCACTCGCCCAAGTAGTCGTAGCCCAGGCAATCCGGCCGTGTCTTGTCCGTGAACAGGCCTATCACGCGGTTCTGCGTCTTGCGTTCGGAGCGGGGTTGTTCAGGCATGAATGCGGTTGGTTGACTTTCCTGTTCAGGATGGCAGGTTACTGCCGCCGGTGGACGAAATTCGGCTCCATGCCGTGTGTTTCGGGTCTCACGACCAGCGAAACCTATATCCACCGGCTTTTTATTTTCTCCGGATCAGGGGGCGGGGTTTCACGGGTTAAGAAGGAGCCATATTGCTTCCCCATCGGATCATCCACGTCATGGATGATCGACACCTTGGGCCAGATGGCATTGAGGAAGCGCGCTTCGTGACGCTCAAAACAGCGCTGCAGCGCCCACAGACAGTAGTCCGCGATCTGGAGGCAGGGCTGCTCCCAGGGGTAGGCGGGCAGGATCTCCAGGGTCGGTTCGTGCTGGATTCCGTGTTTGACCAGAAATCCCTGGCGGGTGCGCTCCAGTTGCCCCTTCAGCGCCTCCGTGCGGTCCGATTTGCCCCGCCGGGCAAAGGTGATGCGGTAGTGGTCTTCGGTGTGAAGGCGTTGTTTGAAGAGCATCCTCACCGTCAGGTCATACAGCTCATTGGGCTGGTAGCGGTAGTCCGCGTTCATCCGGTTCCGGCTCTCCACATAGCGCAGCACGGTGCGCATGTCTTTCACCACGGCGTAGAATTTGAAGTCCAGCGTCAGCAGCAGCTCAAAGACTTTCGTGCGGATGTCGGTGTGGTCGTCCTTGGCATGAAAAGCACGGGCCGTCTTCTGCGCCGCAGGTTGGAAGGAATAGATGGAGGAGTAAAGGGGATGCTCCTTGAGTTCCTGGCGCAGCTTCTCCAATGCGGCAGCAGCCCCAGCGTCATTCGCACAGCGCACCATGCCCAGCATGAAGAACTGCGGACCGCCTTCGTCTTCAAGGCGGCTGCGGCCCTTGGGGCCAAAAAGAACCCCATCGCCCGCCTCATCCACATAAAAAGTGGCGGCGGGAGGAGCAAAGGATTCCGGTTCGGCATTCATCCCCGGATCATGCTATGGTCAGGGGTTTACGGCACCCGGTGAAAATGCCGGCGCGCTTGCCGGAGCCACCCGGCCCCGCAAACATCCGCAGCCTGGACACTGGCTGATTCATGGGATACGCACCCGCGTTCCCACCGGCACGCTCAGCGGGTGCGCCATGGTCTTGATGAGCTTCCTGGTGCCGTCCGGGAAGGCCTGATAAATGCCCCCTTCAGCACTGACCAGCACCACCTGCCCCGCGGCCAGGGCCTGCCGATAGGCCACATCCACCGCTGCGGCGGAGAGACTGGGAATCTGCTGCTCCAGGTAGTTGATGGTGTGTTCGGGATCGGCCATGGTCCGTGATAGAGTGAAGCCTAAACGATCCCCTCCCTTACAGCAAGCGACTAGCCGAGGCAATCGGGACGGGCCTTGTCCGTGTGATCCGGGCCATGACTCGGTTCTGCGTCTGGCGTTCGGAGCATGGAATTTCAGGCATGGCGTTAGTTTGGCAATGAACTTCGCGGACTTTCGGAGGCGCCGACGAGCGAGCCAAGCATGAACCCGAAGATATCCTCCCCGCGCTTGCGAATCAGATCGGACCAGTCTTCGGAACGCATCCACATGTCCCGGTCCAGGTTATGCTTCTCGTAGGTGCCACCGGCACAGTATCGAGCATATATCTTGTTTGCCGGATGAGTATTCCCGACGGACGAATTTTCACCCGGTGTGATCAAAAGGAGATTTCCGATCCCATTAATACAACCTTCTATTTCTTTTTGAAAGGCATCCCGTTTATCGGACATTCCCCGCGAATCCTCTTCCGGGTAATTAGTCCATTTCCAATCCCACTCCTGTGGCAAAATGTGTTCGACAGAGATGGTGCCTTTCATCACATCGCGTATTTTCGCCCCCATACTTATCTCATATTTGTAGTTGGCGTAAATCATCTTGGACTTCCACCAATGGAAGGCCCCGTTCAGGATGCGCTCCTTATGCTCGTTCAAATACGCGACCACCATGGATTGAAGACCTTTTGTCCGGTCGGGCCGGAAACCATCCGCCAAAAAGTTCTTGATCACCTCGGAGACTCTATCCTCATCAGGCCCACAGGACGCAAACAAGGCCGGGAAATTATCTCTGCCACTTTTCAGGTTGTAATATCCGCCATGGAAGTCCCGCGTGAATAGCAGCTTTTCCCAAAGCAAAAGCGAATCGCTTCGAACGCGTCCATCCGCCCTGTCCTGGCCACGCTCCAAACGGCGACAAATGATGAGGAAAAACTGGCAGCTCAAGTCCCTGTCCAGGATTAATACGTCCCCCACCAATGCATCCTGCTTGTCCCATGCAGGCAGGGTTTCGCTGACAATCCGGACGGACTTTTCAAGCTCCTTTGCCAGATTCAGCGCATACTCCACCCCTTCCTCCTCCGGTTTCCCGGATTTGGTTTTGTCGCCATTCAGGAAATGAAGGCTTGAATCCACATACTCGATAAGCGCTTCCGAATTTGCATTTGTGGCGGGGAAATGAAAATCATTTGCCGTCCTTTTCGTGCCATCACCTACGACCCTGAGATGCAGGCGGAGGAGTTGTTCCATAGTCATTTGCCCACGGAAACTGTGCGCAGCCAACCGCTCTTCCATGCCATAGATCCCGCCGAATGCCGCCTGGATTTGCTCGACCTTCACCCCACGATCCGCCCCGCCGTGATCGTAAACGAACTTCATGAGCATGGCCTTGACGATCTCCAACGTCGTCAGCGGAACCCCTCGGGTGTTGTGCATCTCAAAGATATTGACCGCCACCGATTTGTCCCGTGTCAAGTGATGGGAGCAGTGGGCCGTCATGACAGCTGCGATGTAGTCTCCGATCTTCCCCCGCTCCAGCTTCCCTTTTTGGAAAGCTTGATGAAAGCGAAGCAAAGCCAACACCATTCTTCTCTGTGAGCGGGTTAATATCCCATTCAATTTGAGGTCATTGATGATTTGCTCGTCCGACGGCGGTTTCCGCTCCTCGAAATGTCTGTTCGACTCAAGGAATGATCGAAGGTTATGGCCAATGATTACCAGCGCTTCACCATCATAGCTCACCGTCGAGAATTGCTGGATCATCGAGTAGGCCGACGAGCCAGCGCCCGAGGGTGAGATCAGCCGGCAGACCATCAAAAACAGAACGAACGTGGTGATGCGTTGCTGGCCATCCACGATTTCCCAGTTCTCCCCGGTTTCCTCCGCGATGAAGTGGCCAAAGTAATACCCTTTGTTGCTGCCTTGATATTGATCGAGATCCCTAATGAACAAGTCGGTTTGCTTTTCCTCCCAGCTATAGGCGCGTTGGTAGTCGGGCACCCGGATGGGCACCGCTTGGTCGCCGTGGAAAAAGATTGATTTAAAAGTCGAGGATTCCGATTTCCCAGCGCGGACATAATCACTCATACCAGTCGATTCCTCCTGGTGAGACACTCCTTCGGTTCACTATCTTGATATTTCATAGAGGGATTGGGATTTCGATCACTTCGACACCAAGCACGTTTTTCAACGGAAGAAGCTCTACAGGAAACGGACGACTGATTACCAAGGCGGCACGTGCGTTAGGTTTGCGGTCAGTTGAGATCAGAAAGGCTTCCAGAACAGCTTGGTATTTCACGCATTGAAAAAGTCCCCGGACGAGGTCCGCATCGTCTGAAATATGAGACTTTACTTCGACAGCAATCCATTCATCCACCTCCCGGAACAGGACATCCAGTTTATCCCCGGATGGCAGGCCATATTCATTCACCCCTTTGGCAACACTGGGCCGCAATCCCAAAATGCCGGGGTTTGCCGCCACATGCTCCTTGAGGAACTTGTGGTGCTCGCTTTCCCCTCCTTCACGGCCCCCAAGCGCAGCATTGCGCACGATTGTGGAGAAGTCCAGTGGGGCGGCCTTCATTGAAAACGCCTCCAGCACAGAGTCCCAGCCTGGATAGGAGAATATCTTCTGAAGCAGGCCGTCTACCACTACTCTTCGCTGCCTTTTCGACATCCCCTTGAATGCATGTTTTTCGATGAAGAAGTCCACACCCTCACCGGGCAGCCCGTCGGCTTGGTTTACCACCAGGCACTGAATCGGCGGAATTTCTTCTCCACGCTCGCGAGCAAGTTTCAAGATGGATTGGCCAACGCTCCCCAGGACGAAATTTAGATTTCGAGGGTTCGGGATGTTCAACTCCTTCGCAAGATCTGCGTAGAAAATGGTCTTCTGGGCCTTCGCTTGCCGGACAAGCAGAGGCAACGCAGCCCGTGCGCGCTGCTGATACATTTTGTCGCCATCAAATGACTCTGCCTGCTGGGCGGTTTCGAATTCTCTCATAACAATCGGATCCTTCCGGTGAGGAGTTCCTGCATCATGGCCTGCTTGAGGGCGCGGGTCTTCTCCCGCCGCTGCTCCAGCACCGTCAGCTCCCCGTCCATCTCCATTAGCACCGACGCGATGGCGGTTTGTTCGAGGAACGGTGGAGCGGGGAAGTTTACCCGCTCCAAATGATACGGCCCGAAATTCGGTTGTGCTCCCCCCGTAATCATAAGTTCAATCTGACTCTTGAATAGTGGCGAGGTGAGTAGAGCCCACAAGAACCCGTAGTCGGTCTTCTTCACTGGTTTGAATCGAATGACGCTAGTATTCATGACAAGCGGTAGATCCTGAGTCCTAACTACTGCCGCTTTGCCGTAACTGTTGCCGGAGCTGGCCATCACGATGTCGCCCGCATCAACTGCAAAGTGCTGATACATCCGATTGAACTCCGAGAGGCTGATATGGCGTTCGGTCCGTTCTAGGTTCAGGACGCCATTCTCCAAATTAGTGACGTTGATCACTTTCATTCCCGAGTTGGTAAATTGCCAATCTCGAAGACCTGGCCCTTCTTGAAACCAAGAGATTTGCCCCAGCCGCTTCACCTCCCACTCGCCGTGGAAGCCCGGGAGGCGAGTTTGGCCGGTGAGGAGTTGCTGCATGGCGGCCTGTTTGAGGTCGCGCTTCTTGGCGATGAGCCGGTCCAGCCCGCCCAGCAGCCCATCCACATCGCTCAATGCCGTCGCGATGGCGCGTTGTTCCGGAAGAGGAGGAACGGCCACGGGAAGTTCACCCAACGATGACTTGCTGATCGAAGCCAGGTTTGTCGTTTGCTTACCGGTGAGCAGAAAAAACCGACGCGCCGGCCTTGTCCCGGTCCAGATGTTTAGAAACTCTGGCCGGAGCACCGGCCGGCAACGCACCACGAAGACGTGATTTTGATGAACGCAGGGATCGAACTGGCCCTCCCACATGGCACCTCTTCCCAACTGATCCATGTCTCCACCCTCGTTCATCAGCACATCGCCTGGCAATACGGTGAAACGCTTGAGATCCTGACGACTCATTTGAATTCTGCTCATCTCAGCAAGATCCAAATAGCCATCCTGAACATTGGCCACTCGAAGATAATACACCGAGATTGGATCACTGATGGCAACGTTCGAGTTCTTTGCTATCCCGCCCCGCACCTCAGCCACGTCGGCAAGTAATTTCACCTCCCACTCCTCCGGGATGATGCCGACCTCGGTTTGCTTGTAGCCGGGTTTCACTTCCATACGGCTCCCATCTTTTGGAGGTGTTGGTCTACTTTGGCAGCCAGGGCGGCCACTTCATCGGTGAGCTGCGGCAGCGGGGTGGCGTAGCGTTCGGCGAGCTGGCGGATGCGGCCGGTGAGGGTTTGGGAGACGCGGTCCAGCTCGCCCTGCACGGCGGCGGCGAGGGTGGCCAGCCATTTGTCGTCCACCACGAGGGTCTGGATGTCGGCCTCGGTGAGCGTGGGGTATGTGGCGTCGAGTTTGGCCTCCAGGTCGTCCTGCGCGGTCTTGAGCCGGGTTTTGGTGTCGGCCTGCTGTTCGAGCAACTGGCCGTAGGCTTGGAGGGCCTGGCGAGCTTCCGCCTCCTCTGAATCATTGCATATCTTCTTGAGTGCTGCCTTCACGCTCTTTGCGGTGACTTTTGGTGGCTCGCCATCATTGGCTTCATTCGCTTCGGCGAGTAGCAATTCGCCATCGCGGTTGGTTTCCTCCCGCGTTTCATCAAGCTGCTGCTCGAGGCTGGCGAGTTCGGCCTCCAGGGCGGCGATGGCGGCGCGCTCGGCGGCGAAGTAGCGGGCGATGAGCAGGGCGGCGGGGAGGAGGTCGGACTTGAAGCGGCGTTTGCCCTTCTTGAAGTCTTCCTTCTCGGGCCAGATGAGTTTCCCCTCCTTGTTTTTCACCTGAACGATCTCACGCGGCCTGGCCCCGGCGAGCCATCCGGCATCGGCGATGAGGTAGCAGTCGTCCTGCATGGTCTCCGCCCAGTAGTCCATGAGGTGCTGATAGACATCGTAGGCATCCAGCAGCGGCGCGGTCTTGAAGGTGGCGAGCAAGTCCTCGGCGATGGTTTCGATGAGCGGCTTGGGGTGGCCGTGCTTGGCGAGACCATTCAACAGCGGCACGCTGGCAGTCTGCCATTTCGTGAAGAGCTTCTTCGCCTTTGCCGTAAAGGCGGTGAACTCGGGGTGGGCGAAGATGGTGGGCTTCACCTCGGCGATGGGGAGCTTCAGCGCGGCGTAGCCGGGGCGGGTGGATGGCCCGAACAAAGCGGCACGCAGGCCGGGCATAATTTTCCAATAGTTGCCGAAGGCATCGAGATCGCGCTCGGGAATGCCGCCGCGCAGGTGGCCATCAATGTCCTGCAAGTCCTCAGGCTCAGTGCTGTCGATGTAGCGCGGGAGGTTGAGGTTGTAGTCGTTCTTAGGGCCAGCGATTTCGCCGATGGGCACCATGCGGGCGTAACGCGGGTCGCTTTCATCCTGCTTCGTAAAGGTGTCCACGATCTTATGAAGATCCTGCTCGCGGAGGCGGTTCTTCGGTCCGTCCTTCTTGAAACCCTTGCTGGCATCGACCATGAAGATGCCTTTGCGGGCGGTGGAGTTCTCTTTGTCGAGCACGAGGATGCAGGCGGGGATGCCGGTGCCGAAAAAGAGATTGGCAGGCAGACCGATAATGGCCTTGAGGTAGCCGGAGGAAACGAGCTGCTGGCGGATGACGGCCTCGGCATTGCCCCGGAAGAGCACGCCGTGCGGAAGAATGCACGCGCCTTTCCCCGTGCTCTTCAGGGAGCGGATGATGTGCAGGAGGTAGGCGTAGTCACCTTGCTTGGCAGGCGGCACGCCCCAGGTGAAGCGCTGGAATCTGTCCCCGCTGCCGCCATCGCCAAGAGCGAGGCCGGTGGACCAGGCCTTGTCCGAGAAGGGGGGATTGGCGACGACGTAGTCGTAGGTGCGGAGCTGCTCGCCCTCCTTGAACTTGGGATCGAACAGCGTGTTCCCCGAGAGCACGTTGGCGGTCGGGAAGTCGTGCAGGATCATGTTCATGCGGGCGAGACCGGAGGTGGTCACGTCC
The DNA here is from genome assembly GCA_040387795.1 of Verrucomicrobiota bacterium. GTDB lineage: Bacteria > Verrucomicrobiota > Verrucomicrobiia > Verrucomicrobiales > V1-33 > CAIZWU01. The sequence continues at coordinate 202,416 of JAZKDC010000021.1, read as the reverse complement.
TTCTCCTGGCCTTCGAGGGTGATGTGTTTGCCTGCCTCGGCGGCGACCTTCAGCAGTAGCGAGCCGGAGCCGCAGGTGGGATCATAAGCGGTGGTGGAGGCCTTGGAGTTGGCCGGCGTGATGCCAATCACCTTGGCCATGATGCGGCTGACCTCGGACGGGGTGTAGAATTGGCCTTTGCTCTTGCCGCTCTGGCTGGCGAAGTGCCGCATGAGATACTCGTAGGCATCGCCCAGGATGTCGTCGTTCTCGGCACGGTTTTTCGAGAAATCGAGCGCGGGGTTCTCAAAGATGGCGATGAGGTTGCCCAGCTTTTCGACCTTCTGCGCGCCGTCACCGAGTTTGTTGGAGTCGTTGAAGTCAGGGAAGTCGCTGCGGGCGAGGCGGGAATTGGCGTCGATCAGCGGCTGGATGACCTAGGTGTTGATCTTGTCGCCGATGTCGGCCTTGCCCTTGAGCGCGACCATGTCCTTGAAACTGGCCCCCTTTGGGATATTGACCGGCGGGGCAAAGTCATCACTGTCGCCGTATTTGTCGGAGACGTATTTGATGAAGAGCATGAACAGGACGTAGTCCTTGTATTGGCTGGCATCCATGCCGCCGCGCAGTTCATCGCACGATGCCCAGAGGGAGGAGTAAAGGTCGGATTTCTTGATGGCCATGAATTCAGTTCAACGGGAGGTTGCTGCGAAAGATATTGGCGTCTGTTGGGCCGAAGACGCCTTGAGGGCACGTAAGGGGAGTGCTTTGCGGGGGGAGCCGTAGAGTGTAGGCAGGCATGAAGGGAGGAGGCGCGGGAAACTCGAGGATGTTAAGGAAGACCAGGGAATCTGACAAGTTGTTCCTCAACTGATATTTCAGGGAGATGAAGGATTCTCTGAAAGAAAAACCCCGACGCCCGGGGGAGCCGGACGGCGGGGGAGGATGATCGGAGGAGCCTGACCAGTCGTGGGGCCCTCAGTCTTTGGTAACCGGAGCGGAACTGGCACTCTTTACCAGATTGATGCCCGCGAGGCAGTCGGCCTCATTGGTATAGCCTTCTCCACCGTTGGCGATCTTTTTGCCGTTGGCGGCCTGGAGATACCAACGCCATTCTCCTTTGGCGTCTTTATACATATGGTAGGTCATGGTGTTTTGGGTGGTGCCGCACCAGCAACGGTGCGGGGTTTTTCAGTCGCCCGGCCCACAGAAGGCGGACAGTGGAGCGTCGGAAAGCAACGTGGGCGCCGTGGGTTCACGGAGGCCTGGAGAGGGACAGGGATGGAGGGGACCGGCAGCGCCATGCGATGAGCACTGAACACCAGTGCGCTCTCCTTCTCCCATGCCTCACTGCCCGGGGCATTGGCAAGCATCTTTTCCGGGCGGTGTTTGGACCACCGGCTAGATGTCTTTGTCACGCAATGCATCCCGCATCCCAATGGTGGGATTTTCCGGTAGGTCTGCTGAACCCGTGGCCAGCGCCCTGCCAAACGTGGCGGCTCCCCCCGGAAGCAGGCCACCTGCGGCTGGCCTTGGCTCCTTTGTTGAGACAGGCTGTCAGGATTACCTCAGGCGTCTGGTCAAGTCTGTGGCGGCGGCAGACCATCGGGAGTTTTGGGCCGGGCAGATCGAACAACTGGAGAAATTCTCTACTGCCCAACTCCGCCACCACCCGGTATAGGGACAGTCAACCGCACCAGCATCCCGGCAGTGCAAAATGATAGGCGTCACCCACTGATGTAATGGCGCGGGGCCTGTCGAGGAGTGCAGGCAAATTTCCTCAAGTAGCAGCAACATCCTACTTCCCGGGCTACCATGCTGCGGCCCCTTCCCCAGCCTTCCATGCATGGCCCGCCGACGGAGACGGCCAAAGGCCTAGGGCAGCTCACGGAGGCGCAGATAGCGGCGGGGATGCGCGGGATCGGTGGTGAGGAAAAGGTCGCGAACCTCCACGGTGCGCAGGACCCCTGCCCCCGTCTCCACCACATTCACGCCGACGTCGAGCGCCAGCATCGGCGCTCCTGCCGTGCTGCGGGCGAGATCGGTCCAGGTGGAAAGATCATCACTCCCCTGCACCGTGAATGACACCTCGGTCGCGGCGGTATTGCGCGGAAAGGTGATCGCCAGGCTGCCGTCCACCGTGCCGGCGACAGGGAGCGGTCCGGGTAGGTTGATTTACTTTACGGAGAGGTCACGCGCAGGCGCAGGTAGCGGCGCTCAGTGCCTGCGGGGACGGTGGCCCGCACAGCCTGCACGTCGCCCTCAGTGGAAAGCACGCTCTGCGTCACCCCGGTGGTCTGCCAGCTTCCCGCCGCCAGCGTCCCGCTCCATTCCACGACGTAGCCGGTCCCCGCGTTAAAGGCGGCCAAGCTGCGCGGATACGTGAACTCCAAGTCCGCGCCATTGCGGACCAGCGCTGGCTGATAGGGGTTCGGCTGATTGGGCAGCGTGCCAGCCGCCCATTCCAGCAGATTGACCAGCCCGTCCTGGTCGAAATCAAAACTGTCCGCAGCGTCGCCGGTGTTGGCCGCGCTGCCGAAATGTAGCTGCCGCCACTGTTCCAGCGGCGTGAAAACGACCGGGCCTACGCCTGTGAAAATGTAAGCCGCCCCCGAGGCGAAGACCGAATTGTCCGCCTCGTCGCCGTTGACCCCGATCGCGTTGCTGTCCTCACCGGCAGCCCCGACGACCACCGTGTCGCCCGACACCGCCACCGAGGAGCCAAACAGGTCGCCCCCCGCGGTATTCCCTGCCTTCAGGTAGGCCTGCTGCGTCCACATAGTCCCGCTACGCGTGAACACGTAGGCTGCCCCGGCATAACTGGCCGAATTGTCCACCGGGTTGCCGTTGACCCCGATCGCGTTGCTGTCCTCAGCGTAAGCTCCCACGACCAGCGTGTCGCCCGAAACCGCCACCGAGGAGCCAAACAGGTCGCCCCCCGCGGTATTCCCTGCCTTCAGGTAGGCCTGCTGCGTCCACATAGTCCCGCTACGCGTGAACACGTAGGCCGCACCGGCGTCGAGGGCCGAATTGTCCGCTTGGTTACCGTTGACCCCGGTCACGCTGCTGTCTTCCTCATTAGCCCCGATGACCACCGTGTCGCCCGATACCGCCACCGAGTGACCGAACAGGTCTCGAACCCCCGTGTTGCCCGCCTTCAGGTAGGCCTGCTGCGTCCACACTGTCCCATTGCGCGTGAAGACGTAGGCAGCGCCGGAGGCACCAGCTGAATTGTCCGCCGGGTTGCCGTTGACCCCGATCTCGTTGCTGTCCTCACCGGCAGCC
>JAZKDC010000021.1:0-199052 GCA_040387795.1 Verrucomicrobiota bacterium | reverse complement strand
CCGATGACCACCGTGTCGCCCGACACCGCCACCGAGGAGCCAAACAGGTCGTCCTCCCCAGTATTCCCCGCCTTCAGGTAGGCCTGCTGCGTCCACGCTGCCCCGTTGCGCGCGAAGACATAGGCCGCCCCGGAATAAGTGGCCGAATTGTCTGCTTGGTTGCCGTTGACCCCGATCGCGTTGCTGTCCTCACCAGCAGCCCCGATGACCACCGTGTCGCCCGACACCGCCACCGAGGAGCCAAACAGGTCGTCCTGCCCGGTATTTCCCGCCTTCAGGTAGGCCTGCTGCGTCCACTCTGTCCCGTTGCGCGTGAAGACATAGGCCGCTCCCGCGTCGAGGGCCGAATTGTCCGCCAGATTAGCCCCGACGACCACCGTGTTGCCCGAAACCGCCACCGAGAGGCCGAACTGGTCGCCCGCCGCGGTATTCCCTGCCTTCAGGTAGGCCTGCTGCGTCCACATAGTCCCGCTACGCGTGAAGAGGTAGGCCGCGCCGGAGTCAGGGCCCGAATCGTCCGCCGGGTTGCCGTTGATCCCGGTTGCTTTGCTGTCCTCGCCGGGAGCCCCGACGATCACCGTGTCGCCCGACACCGCCACCGAGAAGCCAAAGTTGTCGGGCTGGCCGGGGTTGCTTCCCCCGGTGTTGCTCGCCTTCAGGTAGGCCTGCTGCGCGATGGGATCGATGGTAAGCGGATACCGCGCACCCGCATCCTCCACCACCAGGCGCACGTGCTCTTTCCCTGCCGCCTGGAAGCGCGAGGACAGGATGTTTCCGTCCGCATCCCACACCTTCAGCCCGCCGTAATTCAGCACCGGTGCCCCGGGATCATCGCGGAAATGCACCGTCTGCCCATCCGCTGACAGCCCCGCTTGCAGTTCGCCGCGCACTGCCATGACCACCTCCAGCGCCTGGCCGCCCCGGGCTCCCGCCGGCCGCTCCCGCAGCACAAACCCATGTTCCAGGCCGCGCTGGTCATTGACGAACCATTCCTCCATCCGCTGGTCCCATTGGTAAGTCAGCCGCCCGCCTTCCGCCTTCACCCCCGGCACACCGCGTACTGTGGTGTGGCATTGGCCGTAGCCGTAGCTTTGCAGTTCCAGCCCCCACCGCCACTGCGCCCCGTGCGGGCTGGTCGTAAATCCCCGTCCGTCAAAACGCGTCGTCCAGTGCTGCCCCGGGTTGCGCGCCTGCCACTCCCCGCTCTGGCCCTCCACGGGCGAAACCCGGTGCTCCCAAGCCGAGTGCGCCTCCCGGATGCTGGCCCAATCGGACTTAGCCAGGCCCTGCGAGGTGCCGTGCGGCACCGGGACAGCCTCCGACGCCGACCCCGGAGCAGGTGCCTCCCCTTCGGCCGCAACGAGAAACAATCCCAGCAATAATAAAACGGGGAGGCAAGCCCTCAGGGAAGTCGGAAAAAACATTGCGATGACTCAGATTAAAATGACACCGGAGGTGTCGGGGAGGAGAGGGTGGTTGACTCAAATTGCATGACATCCTGAGTCGGGTTGGATTTCACGTAGTGCGGCGGGATCACGAGGCGCGCAAGCGGCGGGCGGCGGGAGCACAGGGGGCGGGGGCGGCCAAGTTGAAACATCATGAGTTAATTGTCGAAAAAGGCCGGATCGGGTTGCTGCAGGTGGCCCCCGCAAGTGATCTCACATTATGGGTGACTTCTCCGGAGAAATGGTGTCCGGTCGTGCCCGGTCCGGCCCACCCATGAAAACCCTTTTCACCCTTTCCCCCCTGGTATGGCTGGGTCTCCTGACTGTCCCCGCGGGCCTTTCCCGGGCGCAGACCATCGCGGAGGCGCTGGATACGCCCGCCCTCACTTGGACGCCATCCGGTGCCGTTACCCCGCTCAATGAGGCGGGGCTTTCCCATGACGGTATGGACGTGGTGCGCCTTGAGGCCACCACCAACGCGTCCACCGGCGGTCCGTGGCCCTCCGTGAAAACGACGGTCACGGTGCCGTCGGTGGTGGAGTTCTGGCACCGCTCGGAGGATTTGGCGGCCATCACTACCCTGGGCCGCAATACCCAACCCGTGGCGGTTTCCAGTTATTGGAAAAAGGAGCGATGGGTGCAGTTTCCGGCCAATGCCCTGACGTCGGGGGAACTGGAAATCGGAAACCGGGGAGCGAAGGGCAGCGGCCCGCTTTATCTGGACGAAGTCTCCATCGTGCCCGCCACCGTGGTCAGTCTGGCGGAGGCGCTCGATTTTCCCGGTTTCATCGGGTCCAGCACTTCTGCGGCCGGGCTGGCCGAAGGCTGGCTGGCTCCAGACGGAGTGGATGCGGTGGTCTTCCCGGGCACGGGATCGATCTTGTCGGCAACCCTGCCCGGGCCGGGCCTGATCCGTTTCCGCCATGGCGGCGGAAACAGTACTCCCCAAGTGCAGGTGGTGCCGGTCAACGGAGGAAGCCTGCCGGCCTTGGTCCAGGAAGACGAGACGTGGGCATGGGTTTCTGCCACGGGAAACTATCAGTTCAATGCCACGGGACCCACCAACGTGCCGGCCATCTCCCGGCAGGTGCCGATTGTGATGGATGCCCTGGAAAGGCCGCCGGCCATCCCGCTCAACGAGGCCCTCGACGCTCCCGGCCTGACCTTTGCAGTCACGGGCATCGCTTCCGGGGTTGGCCCTTCTTCCGGTGCGCCGGACGGCGACGCGCTGGTGTGCCTGAAACGCACCGAGGGCGTTGATCCTCAAAGTGGGATTTCGCTGACGGTTAGCGGCCCGGGCATCGTGCGGTTTTCCTGGCGGGGCAGCGTCAACATCAAACGCACGGGAGAGACTTTCGCGAACGGCGGCACTTCCGCGTCATGGCAAACCCTGGACATTCCGGTTTACCGCAGCGGCGAGACCCTGACCTGGAAAACCAGTGGGGACGGATTCTGGCTGGATGCGGTGAGTGTGCTCCCGCCTGCGCCAGAAACCTCGGTGGCCGGCCTGCTCAATGCCCCGGATCTGGTTCCGGAAATCCTGGTGCCCGCCTACCTCGGACCGACCACCGGGCAGCTTCCCGATGACTTGGCCCTGGCAGTTAATCCCGACGTGCCCACCGCCCTCCAGCCGGTGCTGCGGCTGCCTTTCAATGGCGCTTCCCTGCTGTCCCTTCAGGTGACGGATCCCAGCAAATCCGCTTTGGTCAGGATTGATGGCGGCGTCTGGCAAACCCCCGAATACCTTGGCAAAGGGCCCTTCAGGGCCATCGTGCCGGGCAGCGGTCCACACACCCTGGAAGTGACCGGCCCCGTGGTGTTGGACCATTTCCAGGTGATTCCCCTGACGGCCGTGCCGCTGGCAGAAGCCCTGGATGCGCCGGGCCTGAGCTTTACCACCTCCACCGAACACCCTTGGTCCGGTTATACCGTGGCGGCCGGAGCAGGTTTCCTTGGCAATCATGGGGCCTTTGGGGGAGACCACGCCACCGCAGGCGATCCGTGGATCGAAACGCAGGTCACCGGTCCTGGCTTTCTGCGCTCTGCGGTGCGGCTGCATGCGGGCAGTGCCGGGACCCCGCTCTCTCTCGGCCGTTTTCCCAAGCTTTTCATCAACGGCGTCCTGACGGATCCGTATTTCGCCCCCGCCGAAGTGCTGCTGGGACCCGGGGAGCACACGGCGCGGTGGGTGCAGCAGGGCAGCCAGACCCAAGCCGGGGCCGGCACCCTCGCCTCGCTGGATGCCGTCTCCTTCGAACCGCTGGTTCCCATCTCCTTTGGAGAGGCCTTGGAAACCCCGGGCAGAATCTGGAACGCCGGGGGAGCCGGTGGTGCCACTCCGGTCACCTGGGCCGCCAAGTCGCCCGATGGAGTGGACAGCGTGCAGTTCCAGAATGATCCCACACCTAACCCCTCCTGGGTGGAAACCGCAGTGAAGCTCCCCTGCCGGGTTTCCTTCCGGGGCAAGGAAATCTCCGTTTCGGTAGGCAATGGTGCGGGACTTTTCCATCTCGCGGCCGTCAATGCCACGACCGACAACCCGAATGGCTTCAGTTCGCTGAGACAGCCGATCCCGGGCAATGGACCGGCGCTCATCCGCTTTACGGCCACCTCCGCTTCCTCGGTGCTGGACGCCGTAGACATCGAACAAACCAGCAACGGGCTGCTGGAGTTCGCTGTCATCGGCCCCTCAGGTCTTTCCTGGAGTCTTTACGGCGGGCAGGCATGGCAGGTCGTCCCGAATGAAGCCACCGGTCTCGACCGTTACCGCACCCGCCCTGACGGCGCGGTGTGGATGGAAACCATGGTCAATGGTCCCGGCAAACTGAATGCTTCCGCAGTCACGATCACCCTGCCGGATCACGACAACCGACTGACTGATTTTGGATGGATTCCCTATTCTGGTCCCCAGCGGGTGCTGGTGTCGCTGCCCGCCAACACCCTGCCCGGCAATACCAGTTTCACGCCCACCGCGCCCATTGATTCCTGGACGGGGTCCCCGGTCCTGACATGGACTACCGGCGGCGATGTCCCATGGCAATCGACCTCCGGACAAAATCCCGGCAGCGTCCGCAGTGGTGGTGTCTGGCCCGGGGAAGTCTCATGGATCGAAGCCGCCGTGACCGGGCCGGGCGTCCTGTTCTGGGATTCCACCAAAACCGGCACCAACGTTTTTTCCTATTTCACCTGTGATGGCATCGCCATGCCGGCCGGCGTGACCCGGGGTTGGTTGCACCTCGGAAACGGCGCACACCGCGTCCGGTGGGAGATGGCCAATCCGCGCAATGGCTTCGCTAATGCGACTGGCGTGCTCCTCCTCAAAAATGTGGCCTTTACGCCCCAGCCGGAGCAATCCGTGGCTTCGGTGCTGGGGGCCGGGGCCCTGAATTTCGCGGAATTCCCTCCCGTCAGCCCATCGCCCAACCTCACCGCCCCCCTGCCATGGCCCTCACCCACCGGCTGGCAAATCGTGGAGGATCCAGGCTTGCCGGGGCCAGCCGTGCGGGGCGACTTCCAATCGGGCAGCCTGACCGCTTTTTTCCCGTCCCCCGGCCAGCGCACCACCCAGTTGAAAATGGAAGGGGCCACCTATCCGGGCGCGGCGGTTTCCAGTTCCAGCCCCGCGGCCGCCGCTCCCTTTCCGTGGCTGCCATGGACCTCCCCGTCCAACACTCTGCCCCAGGGCGATGGCTTTCAGACCTTCGCTGCCCAGTCCGTCTTTGTGCCGGACGCTCCCGTTAGTGTGGGGGAGGCCCTCGACCAGCCGGACCTGACCTGGACCACCGGAAGCTATCCGCCGGGCCTGTGGCAGCCGCTTAAGACAGCATCTTCCCTGTTCCCGGACCAGGACGCGCTCCACCTCGTGCGGGCGGCCATGGGAGATCTGGCATGGGTGGAAACCACTGTCACCGGTCCCCTGCGCGTGACCACCAACTTCGATGGAATCGGCCCGCTTTCCGCCACCGGGATCCGGATCTTCGTGGACGGCGTGCTGGTGGTGCCTGACACCTTGTTTCCGACCGAATCCATCCAGGTCAACGTCCCCGCCGGGCAGCACCAGTTACGTTGGGAAATTGATCCCCCCCAACCCCTTCCCGCTCCCAGCGGCATCGCCCTTCGCAGCATCACCACCTCTGCCACCACCAGTCCTGACGTGCCAGCGCTGCTGGATGCGCCGGGCCTGGAATGGGCCAGCACCGGCTCTGGCGCGATGACAGCTCTGACCACCGGCACCCACGACGGCGTGGATGCCCTTGGCCTGGGAGCGAACCGCCTCGTGGCCGGTTTGAATGGCCCCGGCGTCCTGACCTTCTGGATGAAGGCGGGCAATCTCTCCAGCGGACTCAGCCTGGACTCGGTCGCCGTCCCTGTCACCTCGGGCAACCCCGCCACCTGGTTTCAATACACCCTGCCCATTCCCCAGGGCCGCCATACTGTCACCATCGCGGGCAATAGCACTACCGCGCTGGATGAATTCCTGTTCCAGCCCTTGCCAGTCCTGTCCGCAACTGCCGCCCTCGACGCCCCGGCGGGCGTGACCATGTCCATCCCGGATCCTGACAAAACCGGAGCCGTGGCCTGGCCCGGCTTCAGTGATGATGCCACGGATTCCTTCCTCCTCATGCCCGGCTTGGAGCGCCGCCTTGCGCTTCAGGTCCCGCCCTTAAGCAGCATCACCCTGCGGGTGCGCGCCGCGTTTGGCACCGGCACCTTCGGCTTCCAGGATCTGGCCTCCGCCGGCACCACCACTACCTGGACCACCCGCACCTTTTCCACCCAAAACGAGGGCGGTCTCAGCACCATCTACCTGCGTGCGGGGACGGTGCCCGTGCTCCTGGACAAACTCTCCGTCAATAACGCCCTTCCCGGCAGCCAATATTTCCCTTGGGCCGCCAACGCCGGTCTCAGCGCCAGCCAACAGGCCACCACCGCCGATCAGGACGGGGATGGCCTCACCAACTTCGCGGAATATGCCTTCGGACTGGATCCGGTCGTCTCTGATGCCTCGCGCAGCGGCACGGACACCGTCCCCGGCCTCCCAGCCGCTTTCGTCTTCACCGCCCCGGACGGCACATCATTCCTCGAACTCCGCTTTTGGCGACGCAGTGCCATGGCAGCTTCCGTCGAGACCGCCACCCAACCCTCCGGCACTGCCCTGCTGGGGGATTCTGCCGGCTGGATCTTGGCCACCAACGTCCCCACCATTACCAATCAACCTGGCGGCTGGGTCCGCTCCGTCTGGCGTTCCCCCACTCCCATTGCTCCCGGCACCCGGCAGTTCGCCCGCGTCCGCACTTACCTTCCCTGAGCCATAAGGCTCCCGCCGAGTTGCGGTTGAGCCGCCGCGTCCTGGGTCTCCTCCATTGTGTCAGCCGGCGCACCCGCTTCTACGCAGCGTGAAGAACTTTGAAAAGCATCCCTGATCTTTGATTCGCCACCAAGCTTTTCGCCCCGTCGCCATTGTTAGACCAGGCCAAACTCCGAACGCCGGGGGCTGCGCATTCATGGGCAGCTGACGTTTCTGTCAGGACGTTGCAAGGCGGCCCTTCCCGCGCTCCTGATGCTGAGCGGCGGGCTATGCGCCTGCGACATCATACCGCCACATTCCCATTTCCGCGTTACCCTCCGGCCGCCCCGGCCGTCACCCTCCATGCATGGCTAGTCAGCGGAGCGGACCATGGAACTACGGCAATTCGCGGAGGCGCAGATAGCGGCGCGGATGCGCGGGATCGGTGGTGAGGAAAAGATCGCGGACTTCCACGATGCGCAGGACTCCTGCTCCCGTCTCCACCACATTCACGCCCACGTCGAGCGCCACCATCGGCGCGCCCGAAGTGCTGTGGGCGAGATCGGTCCAAGTGGAAAGATCATCGCTCCCCTGCACCGTGAACGACACGTCGGTCGCAGCGGTATTGCGGGGGAAAGTGATAGCCAGCCTGCCCTCCACCGTGCTGGCGACAGGCAGCGGCCCCGCCATATCAGGATCGCCGCCGGTGGCGTATTCGAGGATCGTGGGCAGGCCGTCGAAGTCGGGGTCGCCGTCGTTCGACGCATTGGCATCACCGAGATGGGTGAGCTTCCATTGCTGGAACGGCGTGTAGGGAAAGGTGAAGGCGGCCACTTGCTCCACAAGGCCGGAACTGCCGTTATAGTAGCCGCCGGTGGTGCGGCCGCGGGCGCGGAGCTGGCCGGGGCCGGCGAGCGAGAGTCCGGTGAGCTGCCAGTTGGGAGTGCCGCCGATGCGGGTGCCGCTGCCGAGCGGGATCCACGTCGCGCCGCTGTCCGTGCTTTTCTCAAACGTCACCTGCGAGACATCCGGGGAACTGCCGCCCCGGGTCCAAGTGACCTGGGCGGCGTCGGGCGCGCTCAGCGTCTGGGTCGCGGGGTCATTGAGCAGTCGTGCAAACAGGCTGCGAGTAGTCTCATCCACGGAGGTGAACTGGCCCCCGACCAGAATCCTGCCGTCCGCCTGCGTCGCCACGCTATGGACGAGGTAGCTCATATCGGGATTGAAGCCCCGGTCGCGCAGACCAGCCGCATCCACACGCGCAATATAGACCCCCAGGTTGCTAAAGGCGCCCCCGAGCAAAATCCTGCCGTCTGCCTGCACCGCCAGGCTGTAGACGGTGCTATTTAAATCGGGGTTGAAGCCCACGTCCAGCAGACCCTCGGCATCGACCCGCGCGATGCAGTTGCGCATGGTCCCGCCCACGGAGGTGAATGCGCCCCCGAGCAGAATCCCGCCGTCCGCCTGCACCGCCACGCTAGTGACGGTGCTATTTAAATCGGGGTTGAAGCCCACGTCCAGCAGACCAGCGGCATTGACCCGTGCGATGTTGTTTCGTGCGGTTCCGCCCACGGAGGTGAAGGCGCCGCCGAGTAGAATCCCGCCGTCCGCCTGCACCGCCACGCTAAAGACGGGGCCGTTCGCATTGGGATTAAGGCCGGCGTCCAGCAAACCAGCGGCATCCACCCGCGCGATGCGGTTGCGTATAGTCCGGCCCAGGGTGTCGAACTCGCCGCCGAGCAGAATCCTGCCGTCCGCCTCCACCGCCACGCTATTGACGGGGCCGTTTGCATTGGGATTAAAGCCGGCGTCCAGCAGACCAGCGGCATCAATCCGCGCGATGCGGTTGCGTACGGTCCCACCCACGCTGGTGAAGTGGCCCCCAAGCAGAATCCTGCCGTCCGCCTCCACCGCCACGCTAATGACTTCGCGGTTCGCGTTGGGATTGAAACCCGCGTCGAGCGACCCGTCTGCATTGAGCCGTGCAATATTGTTCCGCGCCACGCCCCGCACGGAGGTGAAGGCCCCCGCAATGATGGTCTTCCCATCCGGCTGCACGGCCACGGCCGAAACCAAGGCACCGGCAACCGTAGCATTGAGTGGATCGAGGTCACCTGCGAGTGAGAGGACCACGGTGGCCACCGGCACTGGGCTTCCACTGCTGACGCCATTTGTGGTTACCACGGCGTTCAGAGCGCCAAGCGTCTGGCCAGTGAAGCTGGTGACCGTAAGACTCGTTGCCGTGGAGGCCGTGACCGTGCCGGTGCCCGTCGGCGTGAAGGCCACGGTGTTCTGCCCCGGCGTCGGGCTGAAGTTGGTGCCGGTAATGGTCAGGGTCGTCGCCGTCGTCAGCAGATTGGCGGTGGACGGCGTGACGGCGGGGGTGAGGAAGTTAGAGTCCGCGATGGCCTCCACGAGACCAGAGCTGCCGCCTCCGTAACCGCCGCTGGTGCGGCCGCGGGCGCGGAGCTGGATGGGGCCGGTGAGCGAGACCCCGGTCAGCTGCCAGTTGGGCGTGCTGCCGATGCGGGTGCCCGTGCCTAGCGGGATCCACGTCACGCCGCTATCCGTGCTTTTCTCAAACGTCACCTGCGAGACTTCCGGCGAGCTGCCGCCCCGGGTCCAGGTGACCTGGGTGGCGTCCGGCGCACTCAGCGTCTGGGTCGCGGGATCATTGATCAGCCGCGCGAACGCATTGCGCACTGTCCCGCCCATGGTGGTGAACCACCCCCCCAGCAAAATCCTGCCGTCCACCTGCTCCGCCACGCTCAAGACGACGCCACCGTGCGCATTGGGATTGAAGCCCGCGTCGAGCAGACCATCGGCATCCACCCGTGCAATGCGGTTGCGCGCGGTCCCGCCCACCATGGTGAAATCGCCCCCGAGCAGAATCCTGCCGTCCGCCTGTAGCACCACGCTATAGACCCAGACGTTTGCATTGGGATTAAAATCCGCGTCGAGCGTGCCGTCAGCATTCACCCGTGCGATATGGTTGCGAGCGGTCCCGCCCACGGTGGTGAAGCCACCCCCGAGCAGAATCCTGCCGTCCGGCTCCACCGCCACACTCGAAACGGCCCCGTTCAAATCGGGATTGAAGCCAAGGTCGAGCAAACCAGCGGTATCCACCCGGGCGATGCGGTTGCGCGCGATCCCTCCGACACTGGTGAAGGCCCCCCCAAGCAGAATCCTGCCGTCCACCTGTAGCGCCACGCTAGAGATGACCTCGTTCGCATTGGGATTGAAACCTTCATCGAGCAGACCAGCGGCATCCACTCGGGCGATATGGTTGCGCGCGATCCCACCCATGGTGGTGAAGTTGCCCCCGAGCAGAATCCTGCCGTCCGCCTCCACCGTCACGCTATAGACGGAGGCGTTCGCATTGGGATTGAAGTCCACGTCGAGCGCGCCAAGGGCATTCACCCGTGCGATGCGATTGCGCATCGCCCCACCCACCCTGGTGAAGGCGCCACCAAGCAGAATCCTGCCGTCCGCCTGCAACGCAACACTATCGACTTCGCTGTCCGGATTGGGATTGAAACCCGTGTCAAGCGTGCCGTCGGCATTTAACCGGGCAAGGTTGTTGCGCGGCTGGCCCAACACAGAAGTGAAGTTCCCCCCGATGATGATCTTCCCATCCGGCTGCACGGCCATGGCCAAGATAGATCTGCCAACGACCACAGCCTCGAGCGGATCGAGATCGCCAGGGACTAAGTGTATCACGGTGGCCACTGGCACAGGGACTCCGCTGCTGACGCCATTGGTGGTGACCACGGCGTTCAGTGCGCCAGGCGTATGGCCCGTGAGGCTGGTAACTGTAAGACTCGTCGCCGTGGCTGCCGTGACCGTGCCGGTGCCCGACGGCGTGAAGGCCACGATGTTTTGCCCCGGCATGGGGCTGAAGTTGGTGCCCGTAATCGTCAGGCTCGTCGCCATTGTCAGCAGATTGGCGGTGGACGGCGTGACAGTGGGTGGCAGGAAGTTAAACTCTGCAGTGCCTTCCACGAGGCCGGAACCCCGACTCCCGTAGCCGCCGCTGGTGCGGCCCCGGGCGCGGAGCTGGCCGGTGCCAGTGAGCGAGAGCCCGGTGAGCTGCCAGTTCGGCGTACTGCCGATGCGGCTGCCGATGCCCAGCGGGGTCCACGTCGCGCCACTATCAGTGCTTTTCTCAAACGTCACCTGCGAGACTTCCGGGGAGCTGCCGCCGCGGGTCCAGGTGACTTGAGTGGCGTCGGGCGCGCTTAGCGTCTGGGTTGCGGGGTCATTGACCAGCCGCGCGAACAGATTGCGCGCGGTCCCGCCCACGGTGGTGAAGAAGCCTCCAAGCAGAATCCTGCCGTCCGCCTGCTGCGCCACGCTAAGGACGACGCCGTCAGCATTGGGGTTGAATTCCGGGTCCAGCAGACCAGCGGCATTCACCCGCGCGATGCGGTTGCGCGCGATACCTCCCATGGTAGTGAACTGTCCGCCGAGCAGAATCCTGCCGTCCGCCTGCTGCGCCACGCTGTAGATCAAGCTACTCGCATTGGGATTGAAGCCCGCGTCGGGCCGACCAGCAGCATCCACCCGCGCGATGCGGTTGCGCGTGGCCCCTCCCACGATGGTGAAGGCGCCCCCCAGCAGAATCTTCCCATCCGCCTGCACCGCCACGCAAACGACGGTGTTGTTCGCACCAGGATTGAAGCCCGGATCGAGCAGACCAGTGGCATCCACCCGAGCGATGCGGTTGCGCGGTTTCCCGCCAACGGTGGTGAAGGCGCCCCCGAGCAGAATTCTGCCGTCCGCCTGCTCCGCCACTCTATGGACAAAGTCGTTCGCATCGGGAATGAAATTATCATCAACCACACCAGCGGCATCCACCCGCGCGATGTAGTTGCGTCCGATCCCTCCCACGGATGTGAAGACGCCCCCGAGCAGAATTCTGCCGTCCGTCTGCACCACCACGCTCAGGACGACGCCGTCAGCATTGGGATTGAAACCTGTGTCGAGCAGACCAGCGGCATTCACCCGCGCGATGTAGTTACGCGCGGTCCCTCCCACGGTGGTGAAGGCCCCCCCGAACACAATCCCGCCATCCGCCTGCACCGCCACGCTATCAACCTGGCTGTTCGCATTGGGATTGAAACCCGCGTCGAGCGTACCGTCGGCATTGAACCGGGCAATATTCCTCCGTGCCACGCCCAGCACGGAGCTGAAGCTCCCTGCAATGATGGTCTTCCCATCCGGCTGCACGGCGGTGGCCAGGACCGAGGTGCCGACGACCGCTGCATTGGGTGGATCGACGGCACCTGCGAGTGAGAGGACCACGGTGGCCACTGGCACGGGGGCTCCGCTGCTGACGCCATTGGTGGTGACCACGGCGTTCAATGCGCCAAGCGCATGGCCGGTGAGGCTGGTGACCGTAAGGCTCGTTGCCGTAGATGCCGTGACCGTGCCGGTGCCCGCCGGCGTAAAGGCCACGCTGTTCTGCCCAGGCATGGGGCTGAAGTTCGTTCCCGTGATCGTCAGGGTCGTCGCCGTTGTCAGCAGATTGGCGGTGGACGGCGTGACCGTGGGGGTGGGGAAGTTTGAGTCCGCGGTGGCCTCCACAAGGCCGGTGCTGCCATTAAGGTAGCCGCCGATGGTGCGGCCCCGGGCGCGGAGCTGGACGGGGCCGGTGAGAGAGAGGCCGGCGAGCTGCCAGTTGGGCGTGCTGCCGATGCGGGTGCCGATGCCTAGAGGGAGCCACGTCATGCCGCCGTCCGTGCTTTTCTCAAACGTCACTTGCGAGACTTCCGGCGAGCTGCCGCCCCGGGTCCAAATGATCCGTGTAGCGTCGAGGGCGCTCAGCGTCTGGGTCGCAGGGTCATTCACCAGCCGAGCGATATAGTTGCGCTCGGTCCCGCCCACGGTGATGAACCAGCCCCCAAGCAGAATCCTGCCGTCCGGCTCCACCGTCACACTGAAGACTTGGTCGTTTGCATTGGGATTGAAACCCGTGTCGAGCAGACCCGCGGCATCCACCCGCGCGATGCGGTTGCGGGCGATCCCGCCCACGATGGTGAAATCGCCCCCGAGCAAAATCCGGCCGTCCGCCTCCACCGCCACGCTAAACACCCTGTTGTTCGCATCAGGATTGAAACCTTCATCGAGCAGACCAGCAGCATCCACCCGCGCGATGCGGTTGCGCGCGGTTCCGCCCACCGTGGTGAAATCACCCCCGAGCAGAATCCTGCCGTCCGGCTCCTCCGCCACGCTGAAGACAGCGTCGTTTGCATTGGGATTGAAACCCGTGTCGAGCAGACCCGCGGCATCCACCCGCGCGATGCGGTTGCGTGCGGTTCCGCCCACGCCGGTAAAGGCGCCCGCAAGCAGAATCCTGCCGTCCGGCTCCACCGCCACGCTGAAGACAGCGTCGTTTGCATTAGGATTGAAACCCGTGTCGAGCAGACCCGCGGCATCCACCCGCGCGATGCGGTTGCGTGCAGTTCCGCCCACGCCGGTGAAGGCGCCCGCGATCAGAATCCTGCCGTCCACCTCCACCACCACGCTATGGACGGCGTTGTTCGCAGCAGGATCGAAACCCTCATCGAGCAGACCAGTGGCATCGACACGCGCGATGTTTTTACGCGCGGTGCCGCCCACGGTGTTGAAGTTGCCCCCGAGCAGAATCCTGCCGTCCGCTTGCACAGCCACGCTATTGACGACGCCGTCCACATTGGGATCGAAACCCGCGTCGAGCGTGCCGTCGGCATTGAGCCGGGCAATGTTGTTGCGCGGCTGGCCCAACACAGAGGTGAAGACCCCCGCGATGATGGTCTTCCCATCCGGCTGCACAGCCATGGCCAGGACGGCGTGGCCGACGACACCCACATCAAGCGGATCGAGATCGCCAGGGACTAAGTGTATCACGGTGGCGACTGGCACAGGGGCTCCGCTGCTGACGCCATTGGTGGTGACTACGGCATTCAGTGTGCCAGGCGTATGGCCGGTGAGGCTGGTAACCGTAAGACTCGTTGCCGTGGCTGCCGTGACCGTGCCGGTGCCCGCCGGCGTGAAGGCCACGGTGTTCTGGCCCGGCGTTGGGCTGAAGTTGGTGCCGGTAATGGTCAAGCTGGTCGCCATTGTCAGCAGATTGGCGGTGGACGGCGTGACGGTGGGGGTGGGGGGCGGGAAGTTAAAGCCTGCAATGCCTTCCACGAGACCAAAGCTGCCGTTTCCGTCGCTGCTGCGGCCCCGGACGCGCAGCTGGCCGGCGCCGGTGAGCGAGAGGCCGCTGAGCTGCCAGTCGGGCGTGCTGCCGATGCGGGCGCCATCGCCTAACAATATCCACGTCACACCGCCGTCCGTGCTTTTCTCAAATGTCACCTGCGAGACTTCCGGCGAGCTGCCGCCCCGGGTCCAGGTAACCAAGGTCGCGTTGGGCGCGCTCAGCATCTGGGTCGCGGGATCGTTCACCAGCCGCACGAACCGATTGCGAATAGTCCCGCCCACAGAGGTGAACCAGCCCCCGAGCAGAATCCTGCCGTCCGCTTGCTCTGCCACGCTAAAGACGGCGCCGCCGCTCGCATCGGGATTGAAACCCGCGTCCAGCAAACCAGCGGCATTCACCCGTGCGATGCGGTTGCGCGCGGTCCCGCCCAGCGTGGTGAAATCGCCCCCGAGCAGAATCCGGCCGTCCGCCTCCATCACCACGCTATAGACGGTATTGTTCGAATTGGGATCGAAACCCACTTCGAGCAGACCAGCGGCATTCACCCGTGCGATGCGGTTGCGCGCGGTCCCTCCCACCGTGGTGAAGGCGCCCCCCAGCAAAATCCTGCCGTCCGCCTGCTCCGCCACACTAGAGACGGTGGCGTTCGCATTGGGATTGAAACCGGCGTCGACCACACCAGCGGCATTCACCCGCACGATATGATTGCGTACGGTCCCGCCTACGGTGGTGAAGTAACCCCCCAGCAGAATCCTGCCGTCCGTCTGCACCGCCACGCTGCTGACAGCGTCGTTCGCATTGGGATTGAAACCCGGGTCGATCACACCAGCGGCATCCACCCGCGCAATGCGGTTGCGCGCGATGCCACCCACAGTGGTGAAGTAACCCCCGAGGAGAATCCTGCCGTCTGCCTGCACCGCCAGGCTGACGACGGTGTTGTTCGTATTGAGCTTGAAACCCGTGTCGAGCAGACCAGCGGAATCCACCCGCGCGATGTTGTTGCGTGCGGTTCCGCCCACGGTGGTGAAGTAACCTCCAAGCAGAATTCTGCCGTCGGCCTGCACCGCCACGCTATTGATCTGGTCGTTAGCATTGGGATTAAAGCCTGCGTCGAGCGTGCCGTCGGCATTGAGCCGGGCAATGTTGTTGCGCGGTTGGTCCAACACAGAAGTAAAGCGCCCCGCAATGATGGTTTTCCCATCCGGCTGCACGGCCGTGGCAAAAACACCGTTGCCGACTATCGCCGCATCAAGCGGATCAAGGTCGCCCGGTGCCCCATGCGCGGCAGGCAGGACGAAGAGGGCGAGGAGGAGAGTCAGCCCGGAAAGCAGGCGGTGGATAGGGTTCACAGGATCGGTGGTTTGGGGGGAGGGGGATTCAGGCTAGTTGGGAAGTTTTCCTTCCAACCGGGGAGGCCGCCATGGGACTACGGTACCCCGCGGAGGCGCAGATAGCGGCGGGGATGCGCGGGATCTGCCGTGAGGAAAAGATCGCGGACCTCCACGGTGCGCAGGACTCCTGCTCCCGTCTCCACCACATTCACGCCGACGTCGAGCGCCACCATCGGCGCGCCTACAGTGCTGCGGGCGAGATCGGTCCAGGTGGAAAGATCATCGCTCCCCTGCACCGTGAACGACACGTCGGTCGCGGCGGTATTGCGGGGGAAGGTGATGGCCAGCCTGCCCTCCACCGTGCTGGCGGCAGGGAGCGGCCCCGCCACATCTGGATCGCCGCCGGTGGCGTATTCGAGGATCGTGGGCAGCCCGTCGAAGTCAGGGTCACCATCGTCCGGCGCATTGGCATCGCCAAGGTGCATGAGCTTCCATTGCTGGAACGGCGTGTAAGTGAAGTTGAACGAGGCCACTTGCTCCACGAGACCAGAGCTGCCTCCTACGGAGCCGTCCCTGGATCGGCCTCGAGCGCGGAGCTGGCCAACGCCAGTAAGTGAGAGGCCAGTAAGCTGCCAGTCGGGCGTGGTGCCGATGCGGGTGCCCCTGCCCAGTGGGATCCACGTCGCGCCGCTGTCCGTGCTTTTTTCAAATGTCACCTGCGAGACTTCCGGAGAGCTGCCGCCGCGGATCCAAGTGACTTGGGTCGCGTCGGGCGCACTCAGCGTCTGGGTCGCGGGGTCATTGACCAGCCGCGCGAACGCAATGCGCGCGGTCCCGCCCACACTGGTGAACCAGCCTCCGAGCAGAATCCTGCCGCCCGCCTCCACCGCCATGCTGTAGACGCTGCCGTTCGCATTTGGATTGAAGCCCGGCTCGAGCAGACCAGCGGCATTGACCCGCGCGATGTAGTTGCGCGCGGTCCCGCCAACGGTGGTGAAGAAGCCCCCGAGCAGAATCCTGCCGTCCGCCTGCACCGCCACGCTGTAGACGCTTTCGTTCGCATTGGGATTGAAGCCCGGGTCGAGCAGGCCGGCGGCATTGACCCGTGCGATGTAGTTGCGCGCGGTCCCGCCCACTGTGGTGAAGCCGCCCCCGAGCAGAATCCTGCCGTCCGCCTGCACTGCCACGCTGTTTACGGCGCTGTTCGCATTGGGATTGAAACCCGCGTCGAGCAGACCACCGGCATCCACCCGTGCGACGTAGTTGCGTGCGATCTCACCCACACTGGTGAACCGGCCTCCGAGCAGAATCCTGCCGTCCGCCTGCACCACCACGGTACTTACGACACTGTTCGCATCAGGATTGAATCCCTCGTCGAGCGCACCAGCGGCATCAACCCGTGCTATATAAAAGCGAACGGCCCCGCCCACCCGGTAGAACCGCCCCCCAAGCAGAATCCTGCCGTCCGCCTGCACCGCCACGCTATTCACGGTGTCGTTCACATTGGGATTGAAACCTGTGTCGAGCGCGCCAGCGGCATCCACCCGCGCGATATTGTTGCGCCCAATCCCTCCCACGCTGGTGAATCTGCCTCCGAGGAGAATCCTGCCGTCCGCCTCCACCGCCACGCTACTCACTCCGCCGTTCACATTGGGATCAAAACCAGCATCGAGCGTGCCGTCGGCATTGATCCGGGCGATGTTGTTGCGCGGCTGGCCCAGCACGGAGCTGAAGCTCCCCGCTATGATGGTCTTCCCATCCGGCTGCACGGCTGTGGTCGCGACGTACCGTTCGATGAACGGGCCGCCGACGATTGCCGCATCAAACGGATCGATATCCCCTGGGCGCGGGACGATCACAGTGGCCACTGGCACGGGGGCTCCACTGCTGACTCCATTGGTGGTGATCACGGCGTTCAGTGCGCCAAGCATCTGGCCAGTGAGGCTAGTGACCGTAAGGGTCGTCGCTGTGGATGCCGTGACCGTGCCGGTGCCCGCCGGCGTGAAGGCCACGGTGTTCTGCCCCGGCATGGGGCTGAAGTTCGTTCCTGTGATGGTTAGGGTCGCCGCCGTCGACAGCAGATTGGCGGTGGACTGCGTGACGTTGGGCGGAGGGAAGCTCATCCCCGCCGTGGCCTCCACGAGGCCGGAACTCCCGTTTCCGTAGCCGCCGCTGGTGCGGCCGCGGGCGCGGAGCTGGCCGGTGCCGGTGAGCGAGAGGCCGGTGAGCTGCCAGTTGGGGGTGCCGCCGAGGCGGATGCCGCTGCCCAGCAGGGCCCACGTCGCGCCGCTGTCCGTGCTTCGCTCAAATGTCACCTGCGAAACTTCCGGCGAGTTGCCGCCCCGGGACCACGTGACCTGGGTGGCGTCGGGGACGTTCAGCGTCCCGGTTGCGGGGTCATTGACCAGCCGCGCGAACCCACTGCGCGCGGTTCCTCCCACGGTGGTGAAGTTGCCCCCGAGCAGAATTTTGCCGTCCGCCTGCACCGCCACGCTGTAGACGCTGCCGTTCGCATTGGGATTGAAATTCCCGTCGAGCGAGCCAAAGTAATTCCTCCGTGCGATGCGGTTGCGTGTGAACCCGATAACGGTGGTGAAGTTGCCCCCGAGCAAAATCTGGCCGTCCGCCTGCACCGCCACGCTATAAACGCTGCCGTTCGCAGTGAGGAAGCCCAGGTCGACCAGGCCAGCGGCATTGACCCGTGCGATGAAGTTGCGCGCTATCCCTCCTACGGTGGTGAAGAGGCCCCCAAGCAGAATCCTGCCGTCCCCCTCCACTGCCACGCTACTTACGGCGCTGTTCGCATTGGGATTGAAATTCGCGTCGAGCAGACCACCGGAATCCACCCGTGCGATGTAGTTGCGCGTGGTCCCACCCACGCTGGTGAAGGCGCCCCCGAGCAGAATCATGCCGTCCGCCTGCACCGCCACGCTACTGACCTCGTCATTCGCATCAGGATTGAAGCCCGCGTCGAGCAGACCAGCGGCATCCACCCGGGCGATGCGATTGCGGGCGGTCCCGCCCACGCTGGTGAAAGCGCCCCCGAGTACAATCCTGCCGTCCGCCTGCACCGCCACGCTACTTACGGCGCCGTTCGCATCAGGATTGAACCCCGCGTCGAGCAGACCGGCGGCATCCACCTGCGCGATGCGGCTGCGTGCGATGCCGGCCACACTGGT
Source organism: Verrucomicrobiota bacterium (assembly GCA_040387795.1). Taxonomy (GTDB): domain Bacteria; phylum Verrucomicrobiota; class Verrucomicrobiia; order Verrucomicrobiales; family V1-33; genus CAIZWU01. Next base: position 180,621 of record JAZKDC010000021.1, on the reverse strand, counting down.
GAAGCCGCCCCCGAGCAGAATCCTGCCGTCCGTTTGAACCGCCACGCAATTGACGGCACCATTCGCATTGGGATTGAAACCCGCATCGAGCGTGCCGTCGGCATTGAGCCGGGCGATGTTATTGCGCGGCTGGCCTAGCACGGAGTTGAAATCCCCCCCGATGATGGTCTTCCCATCCGGCTGCACGGCTGTGGCCAGCACGTAGTTGCCGACGACCTCCACATCAAGCGGATCGGGCTCGCCGACGGGAACGACCACGGTGGCCACTGTCACGGGGGCGCCGCTGCTGACTCCATTGGTGATGACCACGGCGTTCAGTGCGCCAAGCGTATGGCCGGTGAGGCTGGTGACCGTGAGACTGGTCCCCGTGGAGGCCGTGACGGTGCCTGTACCCGCCGGCGTGAAGGCCACGATGTTCTGCCCCGGCATGGGGCTGAAGTTCGTCCCAGTGATGGTCAAGCTCGTCGCCGTCGTCCGCAGACCGGCGGTGGACCGCGTGACGGTGGGAGGAGGGAAGTTAAAGCCCGCCGTGGCCTCCACGAGGCCGGAGCTGCCGTTTCCGTAGCCGCCGCTGGTGCGGCCGCGGGCGCGGAGCTGGCCGGTGCCGGTGAGCGAGAGGCCGGTGAGCTGCCAGTTGGGAGTGGCGCCGATGCGGGTGCCGCTGCCCAGCAGGGTCCACGTCGCGCCGCTGTCAGTGCTTCTCTCAAATGTGACCTGCGAGACTTCCGGCGAGCTGCCGCCCCGGGTCCACGTGACCCGGCTGGCGTCGGGCGCGCTCAGCGTCCGGGTCGCGGAGTAATTGACCAGCCGCGCGAACCCGTTGCGCGCGATCCCGCCCACGGTGCTGAGGGTGCCCCCGAGCAAAATCCGGCCATCCGCCTGCACCACCACGCTATAGACCCAGCTGTTCGCATCGGGATTGAAAGTCGAATCGATCGGGCCAGCGGCATTGAGCCGTGCAATGCGGTTGCGTGTGAACCCACTCAAAGTGGTGAAGGTGCCCCCGAGCAGAATCCTGCCGTCCGCCTCCACCGCCACGCTATTCACCTGGCCGTTCACATTGGGCTTGAAGCCCGTGTCGAGTAGACCAGCGGCATCCACCCGCGCGATATGATTGCGCGCGATTCCTCCTACGGTGGTGAAGAGGCCCCCGAGCAGAATACTGCCGTCCGCCAGCAGCGCCACGCTCAGGACATCGTTGCTCGCATCAGGATTGAAACCCGCATCAAGCAGACCAGCTTCATCCACCCGCGCGATGCGGTTCCGTGCGGTCCCACCCACACTGGTGAAGAGGCCTCCAAGCAGAATCCTGCCATCCTCCTCCACCGCCAGACTATTGATGTAGTTGTTCGCATTGGGATCGAAGCCCGCATCGGGCAGACCTGCAGCATTCACCCGGGCGATGTAGTTGCGTGTGGTCCCACCCACGCTGGTGAACCGGCCTCCGAGCAGAATCCTGCCGTCCGCCTCCACCGCCACGCTATTGACAGTGTCGTTCGCACTGGGATCGAAACCCGAGTCGAGCGTGCCGTCCGCATTGAGCCGGGCGATATGATTACGCACGATCCCGCCCACGGTGGTGAAGAAACCTCCAAGCAGAATCCTGCCGTCCGCCACCACCGCCACGCTATTCACCTGGCCGTTCACATTGGGATTGAAACCCGAGTCGAGCGTACCATCAGCATTGAGCCGGGCGATGTTATTGCGCGGCTGGCCCAGCACGGAGGAGAAGCTCCCCGCAATGATGGTTTTCCCATCCGGCTGCACGGCCGAGGCATAGACGGCGCTGCCAACCACCGCCGCATCGAGCGGATCAAGGTCGCCCGGTGCCCCGTGCGCGGCAGGCAGGACGAGAAGGGCGAGGAGGAAAGTGAGCCCGGCAAGCAGGCGGCGGATAGGGTTCACAACAGAGAGGGTCTGAGGAGAGGCGGAGCTAGCCGGGGATTTTCTTTTCCCGCCAACAGGGATGTCACTGACAAAGGCTATGCAATCCTCCTCCTGATTGCACGCGCTAAAACTCATGCCCTGCGCTATCCGCCAGTCCTGATGTCCCAGCGAATTCACTCTCACGACGCAGGGTTGAAGCTCACCCCGAAACCGCAGGATTGATGCTGACTGGCCATGAGCTTTCGCCTGCTCCGGCTCCCGCCCCCTCAGACACCACGTCACAACAAATCCTGTTGGATCAGGGCTGCTTTGCGCCTCTTCAGCGGATTTCGCACAATTGTTTCCTTCACTGCGACGCCATCCGACCCCACAAGATCCTTCGGCTCCCCGGCCAGCCAAAGCTCCCCGCCCGCCTCAGACAGCAACACCGGCGGCGCTGGGCTCACCAGCGGATGGCAGGGAGGCGGGGAGGGCGGGGATTTCTTCAACGGCTCACTCCTTTACCATCACGACCCGGAACCCCAGATGATGCACGCGGTAGGTGGGGGGAGCTTCGAAGGATTTGGCGCAGCGGGACATGGAGGCATAGTGATTCCAAGCGCCTCCGCGGTAGGGATGGTTCCGGCCTGTGTCGGGGCCTGTGGGGTCGGTGACGTCTTCGGGGCCGCAGACGGTAGAGAAATCGGAGACCCATTCGTAAACATTGCCCAGCATGTCCCGGAGGCCCCAGGCGTTGGCTTGTTTCTGGCCGACGCGGCGGGGGCCGGCGACTTTGCCGGGATGGGCCTGGTGCGGCCATTTGAGGGTTTCCCAGCCCGCGCCCTTGTAGCCCACGCTGCTGTTGCCGCCATACCAGGCGATCTTGTCGAGAATGGGAGCATTGTTTTCGCCGAGGATTTTCATGGGGCCTGCGTAGGTGGAGGTGGTGGTGCCGGCGCGGCAGGCGTATTCCCACTGGGCTTCTGTGGGCAGGGCGTATTTCCAACCCTTGGGGAGCCGGTCCGCGTGCTGTTCGCCCAGAGTGAGCTGGAGGCAGAACTCCACGGCATCGTCCCAGCTCACATAATACACGGGGATGTTCGGCGAGGTGGCGGCCACGGCGCTTTCCACGATTTTCTCTCCGCCGGTGGTCTTGAGGGACTCGCGCAGGGTGATCTGCTTCCCATTAAAGGGATAGAGGGTTTCATCCGCCAGCATCTTCCGAGCCTGGGCCTGGAGAGAGAGATTCATGACCTGCTGCCATTGTCCCTGGGTGACCTCGGTCTCCGCCATCCAGAATCCCTCGGTGAGCGTGACCTTGTGCTGCGTCTCGTAGGCGTCGCGGGCGGGTTCGTCGGCGGGGCTGCCCATCAGGAAAGTGCCGGGGGGACAGTAGTGCAGGATCATCTTTACGCCATTGTCGGAGCGCGTCTGGCCGGGTATTTCCGGATTGGAATTTTCTGCTTCCACGACAGGGAGACTGCCCTCGGCCGGGGCGATGAGGAGGGCGGCAAAGAGGAGTGGGAGGTGCATACGCGGAGCATCTTCTTGATTTGGCGATTCTCAAGAAATTCCCCGTGGGAGCCTGCGGCCCTCCCTTTATTTGACCAGATCGTCCGGCATTTCCGTAAGCGTCCGCAGAAAGGCCGCCAGGGCGGAGCGGTCGGCATCGCTCAGGGCAATCCCGCCGCCGGTGTGTTTGGCGGGATTGGGGTCGAGCGTGGGACTGCCGGTTCAATAATGGTCCGCGAATTCCTCCAGAGTGGCGAAGCGCCCGTCAGGCAGCTTGATCCGATCCCAGACCGCCCGCCCTCTTTTTTTGAGGGTATGGCTGGGGTCTTAAGTCGGAACTTTTGGGACGTTGCTGGGAAAGATCTGGAATTTGCAGCGCTGCCGGCTGCGGAGGAAGGCCGTGGACCATCCAGCAGTGCTCTCTGCCGTTTCTAGTAGGCCCTACGCCCCACGCCGTAGCCGGGCTGCGAGCCAGATTTACCACCAAGCGGAGGCTCGGACGGGAGGCAAACCAGCAAATCGCGACTGGAGGACTCAAACTGGCGACTTGGGGTGCCGACGGGAGCCGCAAAGACACGCGCCCCGTATATTGCACCGCAGGAAAATGCCGCCCAGGGGTCGCAGCTGGGCGCGGATAAAATGTTAGAGCAGACTGAAGCCCCTGGGCTGCAAGGACCGTGCTCAGAATGGGTCTACGAGACAGAAAAAACCCTCAATGGTGGAGGGGGTCCGTCTCAAAAGTGGCCGAAAAGTGGCCGGGTGGAAATAATTTACCCTGACATTTTGAGGGTCGCACCGTCTTCTATTCCCTTGATTTTGAAGGACTTAGAAGAAGTGCGCCCGTCAGGACTCGAACCTGAAACCTTCTGATCCGTAGTCAGATGCTCTAATCCATTGAGCTACGAGCGCGTACCGCCGAAGCGGACCGGAGACTAGATCAGGGTATCGATTTGTCAACTGTTGTGGATCATTTTTTCAAAATCTCCAGCCATCCCCGTGATCCGCTCCGGCAAACACCCCGGTCAGTCCTTCAGACGGCACTTGGCTTCCTCGCCCAGCACTCCCATGAAATATTGGATGGTGGTCCGGATGCCTTCGTGGAAGGGCACTTTGGCCTCCCAGCCCAGCACGGCTTTGGCTTTGCTGGCATCCGGCTTGCGGACTTTCGGATCGTCCACCGGGAGCTCGTGGTACTCCAGTTTCGAGGGGGTATCGATGATTTTCAGAATTTCCTCGCCAAATTGGGTGATCGTCATCTCGTGCGGATTCCCGATATTGACCGGGTTGTGTTCGTCGCTGTGCGCGAGACGGTAGATGCCATCGATGAGATCGGATACATAACAAAAACTGCGGGTCTGAGAGCCATCTCCGTGGACAGTCAGCGGCTCACCGCGCAGGGCTTGGCCGGCAAAGGCGGGAACGACCCGGCCATCATCAAGCCTCATGCGGGGGCCATAGGTGTTGAAAATGCGGACGATCTTGGTGTCGAGCCGGTGGTATCGGTGGTAGGCCATGGTGATGGCCTCAGCATAACGCTTGGCTTCGTCGTAGACGCCGCGGGGGCCGATCGGATTCACATTGCCCCAATAGTCTTCCGGCTGCGGATGGACGAGGGGATCTCCATAAACCTCGGAGGTCGAGGCCACGAGGAATGTCGCGCCCTTGGCCTTGGCCAGACCGAGGGCATTGTGGGTGCCCATGGCTCCGACCTTGAGGGTGGGGATGGGCCACTTCAAATAATCAATCGGGCTGGCCGGCGAGGCGAAGTGATAGATGAAGTCCACCGGACCTTCCACATAGATGTAATCAGTGACATCGTGCTTCAAGAAGCGGTAGTTTTCGTTGCCTGCAAGGTGCTCAATATTCCGGGTGGATCCGGTGAGGAGATTGTCAATCCCGATGACCTGATAACCCTCCTTGAGCAGGCGGTCAGTGAGATGGGAGCCGAGAAAACCGGCCCCGCCGGTGACGACACAAACTTTTTTATCGCGGTAGGAAGGGGAGGAGAACATGGAGCAATGAATGGTTTTGAGAGAAGCGGACCGGCCAGCCCGGATTTCACTTGGCACCGGAACCGAACAGGACAGCAGGAATGGTGCGGAAGAGGATGGTGATATCGAGCCAAAGGGACCAGTTATCGATGTATTTGAGATCGAGTTCCACCCATTGGTCGAAGCTGGTGATTTCATTCCGGCCGCTGATCTGCCACAGACAGGTCAGCCCAGGTTTCACGCTGAGACGGCGGCGATGGGCCACATCGGAAATCTTTTCAATCTCGTAGACCGGAAGCGGTCGTGGACCCACCAGGCTCATTTCCCCCCGGAGAATATTGATGAATTGCGGCAATTCATCGATCGATAGCTTCCGCAGCCACTGGCCAAAGGCGAAGATCCGCGGGTCCCGTTCCACTTTGAAGACCGGGCCGCTCATCTGATTGTGTTCCTCCAGATCAGCCCGGCGGGCTTCCGCATCGAGGCCCATGGTCCGGAATTTATACATCTTGAACGGATGGCCAAATCGTCCGCTGCGCATCTGCGTAAAAAACACCGGCCCCGGCGAACTGAGTTTGATACCGATGAACGCAATCAACCAGAGTGGAGAGCTCAGCAGAATCCCGATCACCGCTCCGGCCCAATCAATGATCCCCTTCACCATGAGCTCCCACGACATCTCCGGCGTGCAGCGGAAGACGAGCATCGGCTTGTTGCCCATGGCATCAAAGGTCGGCCGGGCGATGGAGGTTTGGATAAAATCGGCCCACAGCCATGCCTCCACGCCTTCCAACTCACAGGCGTTCACCGCTTCCTCGATCCTGTTAAAATGGACATGTGACGCGGCAAAAATCACCCGTCCCACTGATTTTTCGTGAATAGCCTCCACCAACCGGCTGACCGGCTGCACCGCAATATCGATCCGGCTCACGATGTCCATCTGCTGCACATGGTCCTCCGGCAATGACCTGATCAGCCGTTCGACATCCTCCAGCGGGCCCGCAAAGACAACCCTCTCGCGGAATCGTCCCTGCTTGATCTGACCACGCATCCAGGAGCGCACCAGCGATTCCCGGGTCAGCAGCAGGGGAATCGCGAGCAGGGGAAACAGGGCCAGCACCGCCCGGCTATCGGTGGACTGCTTGGCAAAAATGGCGGTCACGATCAGCAGGATCACCACGATGGCCAGCCCCTGGCACAGTTGCCGCAGCGACTTGGCGACCGTTTTCTGCAGAGGATTGACGTAATAACGCAGACGTTCGAGGATCAGGGGTGTGAAGGGAATCACCAGCACGAATTGCCAATAGAAGCGCTCGAAGGATGGCAATTCCAACCAACCGAACCATTTGGCCGCCGCCGCGCGCAGCGTATACCCCAGCCAAAAGGCCAGACCGACCACCAAACAATCCAGGAACTGGTTGAGCTTGAGGTTGAATTCCTGCTGACGTCCGATCATAACTAAAATATTACCCATCCGTGCTTGCGGTCCTCCGGGACCGCCCGCCCACCGAGCGCCATGCATAGTCATACTCTCCCAGAAAAATCAAGCCTTCTCCAAGCCGGACAGGTCGCCGGCAGTGTGGTGGACCCCGCGACCCTCGCCCTCGCGGTCTCCCCGGCGGTCGCCGCACTTTGCGACGTCGTGGAGTTACGGGCGGATGCCCTCGCCGTCGATACCGAAGCGGTCGCCGCGGCCATGGAGGCTTGCCCGGTTCCGGCCCTGCTCACGGTGCGGGCCCCGGAAGAAGGAGGCATCGGCCAGCTATCGATTGAAGCCCGTGAGAAAATCTTCACCACCCTGCTCCCGCATGCCGGTCTGATCGACATCGAGATTGCCCATCTTGCGGAGTTTGCCCACCTCGTTGCCGCAGCCGGAACCCGCGGCATTCCGGTCATCGGCAGTTTTCACGACTTCCACGGCACCCCGGACCGCGCCGCCCTTGAAGCCTTGATCGAAAAAGCGACGGCTGCAGGAGCCGATGCCGTGAAATTTGCCACCACCCTCCGGAACAGTCAGGATCTCGCCACCCTGACCTCACTGCAGGAAACAGCCACCCGGCCGCTTGCCACCATGGGCATGGGGCCGCTCGGCCGGGTCTCCCGCCTGCTCCTGGGCAGCATGGGTTCCATCCTGAATTATGGTTTTCTGGACCGTCCAACCATAACCGGGCAATGGCCTGCCCAGCGTCTCCGCGAGCTGATCACGGAGCTGCGCCAAGGATAAGGGCCGCCAACCCCGCGTACCTGATTTTACCCAACGGCGACCGTGGCAGGGATTCCAAGCGGACGATCCGCGTGATCCTCGCAAACGGTGCCGCTTGGCCGGCGTAAACCTTGAGCGCCCCCTCCGCTGACTCCATGGAACCTTCCATGGCCAGCACCAGATCGGCTCCCCGCCGTTCCTCCGGCAAGGCGATCACCGCAAAGCGGCCAGCATCCAGACCCGCGGCCACCAGGTCCCGTTCCACCGCCTCCAAATTCACCAGTTCCCCCAGCACTTTCACCACCCGGTCCATCCGCCCGGCAAAAGTCAACTCCCGCCCTGACAATATCACCCGGTCCGCTGTCCGCCACCATCCTCCGGCATCCGCCAGCCGGCTGAACTGCCAGCCTCCATCCATCCTGACAAATCTTCCGGCCGCCAGCGCAGCCCCCCGCAAAGCCAGTAATCCCGCATCACCCGGTGCCGCCGGACTGCCATCTTCCTTCTCCACCCGCGCCTCCCAGAGCGGCAGGATTTCCATCGGTCCCGGAGCAGCCGCAGGCAGGGATGGGAGACGCGCCGTTGCCACCTGCGAGGCCGTCTCGCTGGCTCCGTAGCTGGGAAGCACCGGCCAACCGAGCTCCCACGCCGCCTTGATCCAGCGGTCTTCCAAAGCCCCGCCTCCGACTACGATGGCCCGAAGTCCGGGATGGCCCCGCCCGCCCCCCCTGACCAAATCCACCACCTGCGCCGGCACCAGCGATGTCAAGGTGATCCCTTCACTCCGTCCCAGCCTGACAAACCGATCCACGTCCCACTTCCCCTCATCCACCACCACCCGGCTGCCCGCCAGCGAGGCCCGGGTGTGGATCTGAAACCCGCCCACGTGAAAGTCCGGCAACACCCGCAGCCAGACATCCTCCGCCCGGGTGTCCAGCCAGGCATTCACTGCGGCTGCGGATGCCTCCAACGATTCCTGGGTATGCACCACCACGGCCGGCCGGCCGGTGGATCCGCTGGTGGCAAATCCCACCTGCCCGGCTTCGAGCACCGGCCCGCCATCAGGCAGGGGATCCCGCGGATTCTGCAACACCCGGCCGGCTTGTTTCCGGTCCGGCCCCCGGAGACTGACCCATGGCAAAGCCTCCAACAGATCATCAAAGCCCAGCCCCGATCCCGCCGGCGCGATCCAATCAGGCCCATGCCCGGCCAACCGCTCCGAAAAAGCATCCGGCTCAAACAAGCGATGCGTCAGTAGTCCCGCCCGCTCCTGGGGTCCGGCAAACCGGGCCGCCTCCCATGCCGCAAAAGCCTGACCGACCGGGTGATCCATATAACTGGTGATCACTACCGGTCCGGCCTGCCCCGGCAGACCCTCCAGAGCCGGCTTCAACACCCTCACCCCAAATCCACCGGAAATGGTTCCTGACACCCGGTCCAAGGCCAACCGCCATCCGGTCTGCTGCTGCAGCCGCTGCCAGAGTTCCGCCTCATACGGCACCGGATCCTCCACAAAATCCACGGTTTCCCCCAGCCCGCCGGCCGCCTTCACAAAATCGAGGAATTCCCGCTCCTCAAGCACTCCATTAAAGTCCACCCGCACCCGCAATCCCGCCGCGGCCGCCTGACGAAGTTTCTCCAGCACCTCCCTCCAATTTTTTCCGCCTTTCAGCTTCACCGTATCAAATCCCTCGGCGCGCAGCGCCTCAAAATCCGCTTCGCCCGTAATCGTGCAGTGACTCCGCGGCACCGCGAGTCCTTCAAACAGCGAACGTCCTTCCCGGCGCGCCTCCGCATCCGCCGCGGCACAAACCCGGGCCCGTTCCAGCAACGGAGTATTCCTTCCCTCCCGCAGAGCCTGCCATTGTTCCTCCAGCGTGCCATCACCCAATTCCGGCCAGGGCTGCACGCAAGCGACCCCGCGGCCCACCCGGATCAGAAATCCTTCCAGCACGCGCCGCCCGGACCGCGCATTCCCACCCGCAGCATCCCGCAGCTTCAAGCCGTATCGATGATAAAAAATGTCAGGAGCTTGAGGCATACCGGTTTCAGATCACCTGCACCTTATCCCTTGGATCGGACCAACGCCCAGGTCATCCACCCGGTCCAAATCACCAGATGCAAGGCCGACAAGGCGAGGAATTTATTGTACACCCGGCCCGGCGGCGTCACCTGGACCAACCACGCCACTACCACCCCCAATCCCACCGCTCCACCGGCCGGCCATCCGCCCAGGCCCAATCCAAAGCGGCTCCAGCCCAGGGCCAGAAGATAGGGACCGAGACAGCATGCCGCGATCTCCCACTTGGCAAAGCGTTCCCCGAATCTCACCGCCAGAGTTCTTTTATTCGACTGCGCATCCTCCACCCGGTCCCGCAGGTTGTTGATTGCAATCAACACCGTGCTCAACATGCCGATCTGGGCACCCAGCAACAGCGCCTCCGTCCGCCATTCTCCGGTCTGCACAAACACCGTCCCCGCCACCGCCACCAGGCCAAAAAACAGCAGCACAAACAACTCGCCCAGTCCCCGGTAAGCCAAGGGCACGGGCCCGCCGGTATAACCGTAAGTAAAAAAGAGCGAAACCACCCCGATCCCCACCACCGGCCAGCCCCGGGCCGCCACCATCGGCAGGGAAATCAATACCGCCAGCACCAGCATCGCCACCCCTGCCCCCAGCATCATCCGCGGCGGCACCAATCCTGACGCCGTGGCCCTCAATGGACCCAACCGCGCCGCCGTATCCGCCCCTTTCCTTGCATCCACCGCATCATTGAAGTAGTTGGTCGCCACTTGGATCGCGATGGTGCTCAACAAGGTGCACCACGCCAATCCCCACGAAAACCCACCGGCCAGCCGCCATGCCAACGCCGATCCCGCCACCACCGGAGCCACCGCGGCCGGAAGCGTTTTAGGGCGGGAAGCCAATAACAAAGCACGGATCATGGCTCCATCATGCCCGCCTCCCGCCCGGGCACAAGCGCTGGCGCATGGTCCCCCGAAAGCCGGCCTGCCGCCGAACCATTACAGCCCCAGTTCCCGGCGGCGGGATGCCGGGAGCGCGGCTGTGACCAGTGCATAGGAATGCCGCACCAGATCCCTCACCAAGGCCGCAGGCAGCGAGCCATTCAGCACGAGGGTGTTCCAATGCCGCTTGTTCATGTGATACCCAGGCGTGATGCCTTCATACTCCTCCCGAAGTTCCACCGCCCGGTCGGGATCACACTTCAGATTCACCCGGGACGGGAATTCCCCCGGCGAGGTCAGCGCAAACACCTTCCCCGCCACCTTGAACACCAGCGTGTCCGGACCAAACGGAGTGGTCTCCTCCACCTGAGGCAGGGAAAGGCACAAGTCGCAGACACTGGCAAGATCCATCCGGAATAGTGCCGCCGCCCCGGGCCGGGTCAAGCCCGGGACCCGCCCCCGTTTCTTTCCGTCCAACGGTTGACGCCTCCCCCGCCCTGGGTGGATAGCTTCCCCCGCATGGATATCACCAAGGCTCTCATCACCGCTGCCGGCAAGAATCAACGGACCCTGCCCCTCCAGTCCCTTGTGGACCGCGATGGCACCAGCAAGACGGCCCTGGCCATCATCATCGAGGAAATCCTGCGCGCCGGCATCGAGCGCATCGGCATTGTCATCAGTCCCGGCGATGAAGCCGCCTACCGCACCGCCGCCGGCCCCCACGCCGCACGGCTCACGTTCATCGAGCAGCCCGAACCCCTCGGCTACGCCCACGCCATCCACTGCGCGGCGGCCTTCTGCGGAGATGACGCCTTCCTCCTGCTGGTAGGCGATCACCTTTACCTCAGCACCACGGAAAAAGGCTGCGCCCAGCAACTGGTCGAAATCGCGCGCATCGAAAACTGTTCCGTCTCCGCGGTCCAGTCCACCCACGAAAGCAAACTGCCCTATTATGGAGCAGTCGGTGGCCAACTGGTCCACTCCGCCCGCCGACTCTACCAGGTCGAGGCCGTCCTCGAAAAACCGACACCCACCGAGGCCGAGCAAAAACTCGTCGTCCCCGGCCTGCGCGCCGGTTATTACCTCTGTTTCTTCGGCATGCACGTCCTGACCCCTGCCGTCCACAAACATCTCACCGCCCTCTTCCGAGCCGGCGGTACCGTCAATTTCCGCAACGCCCTCTCCGCCCTCGCCTCCCAGGAACGCTACCTCGCCTGCGAACTCGAAGGCCGCCGCTACGACTTCGGCGTCAAATACGGCCTCCTCAATGCCCAGCTCGCCCTCGCCCTCTCCGGAACCGACCGCGATGAGGTCCTGCGCAACATCGTGGAACTCCTTGCCACCAAATCCCGCTGAGATCATGGACCCCGGCTTGCTCAATCTCATCACCTCGGCGGACGCGGAGATCCGCAATCAATCTCTTGATGCCCATTGCGAAACCCTGACGTTTCCCCGGCTTCTCGAGGAAGCCGCGGTCCTTGACGCCTTCCGGCGTGACAGTGACAATCTCTACGACCGGGTCCGCGCCCTCTTTTTCCTCGCTTCCATCCACCGCTTCCACCTGCCCTCCCGGCCGGAACTAAAACCCGGCGGCCACATTCCCTTCCTGGGCTACGAACAACTCCTTCACCGCCGTTTTGAGGAAGCCATCGATACCTTCCTGACCGCTCAGTCGGAGCAGGGCCCCAGCGATGCCCTGAGCAGTTCCCTCGCCGCCGCCTATCACCGGCTCGCCTTCCAGACTTTGGCCGACCAGGTGCGCCGCAGTGTCAGGACCGTGCGGGGAAATCAATGGATGTTCCGCATGGGCCACCCCAAGGACCAGCCGCTGCGTTTCCGCCCGGAATTGCTCACCCCCGCCGCCGACGGCTCTTTCCCCATCCTGCGTGAACGCACTCCCGTGCGCATGGACCTGACGCATTCGGCGTGGAGCGATATCTTCTTCCTCGGCATGGACTTTCCGGAAGGCGCCCGTGTCCTCAATGTTTCGGTGGACCTCGGCGTCCATGGCCGCGACTCCACCACGACCCCACCGGTCAGTGCCTGGCTGCGCGTCATTGAGGAACCCGTGCTCCGTCTTGTCAGCGTGGACCTGCAGGCCCGCGCCGATATCACCAACTTGGCCGAGGTGTTCGATTTCGCCAAAGACTACCTAGGTCTCCTCAAAGCGGCCGTCATCGCTTCCGGCCTCGTTCCTCCAGGCATCGAGGGCTCCGGCGCTTCCCTGACGGATCTGCTCGCGGAAATGCTCGGCCCCAACCGCGGCCTCGAACTCGTCTCCAGCGTCAACGACATCCCCAAAGGTTCCCGCCTCGCCGTTTCCACCAACCTGCTCGCCGCCCTCATCGGCGTCTGCATGCGCGCCACCGGCCAGGCCGAATCCCTCACTGGCCCGCTCCTCGAAAGCGAACGCCGCCTCATCCTCGCCCGGGCTCTGCTGGGTGAATGGATCGGAGGCTCGGGCGGCGGCTGGCAGGACAGCGGAGGCGTCTGGCCCGGCATCAAGCTCATCGAAGGCACCCCCGCCCAGCCCGGCGATCCGGAATTCGGCATCTCCCGCGGCCGCCTGATGCCGAAACACCACGTGTTCGACCGCCAGGAAATCCCCGACAGCGCCCGCCAGAAACTCCAGGACTCCCTTGTGCTCGTCCATGGCGGCATGGCGCAAAACGTCGGCCCCATCTTGGAAATGGTGACTGAGAAATACCTGTTAAGATCCGCCGCCGAGTGGACCGCCCGGCAGGAAGCCCTGGGGTTCCTTGATGAAATCGTCGGAGCCCTCGGTAAAGGTGATATCGCCAAAGTCGGAGCCGTCACCACCCGCAATTTCGAAGGTCCGATCCAGACCATCATCCCCTGGGCTTCCACCCATTACACCGAGCGCCTAATTGAACAGGTCCGCACGGAATTTAGTCAGGACTTCCACGGTTTCTGGATGCTGGGCGGCATGTCCGGCGGAGGGATGGGTTTCATGTTCGCGCCGGCGCGCAAAGCCGAGGCCCAGCAGCGCCTCCAGGCCATCATGTCAGCCACCAAGCGCGATCTCCAGCACGCCCTGCCCTTCGCCATGGAGCCGGTCGTCTATGATTTTTCGATCAATGAAAACGGCTCCTTCGCCGATCTCCTCGCCAGCCGGGACGCCCTGATGCCTTCCGGTTATTATTCCCTCACCATCCCCGACCTCGTCCGGCAGGACCGCCGCACCCTCTCCATCCAGCGCCGCGCCGAACTGGATAAATTCGGCGCCGCCTGCCGCACCCGTCCCGAGCTGCGCGGCATGGTGCAAACCCTCTTCGATGCCCTCCTCCCGCGCGGAAAATCAGATAGTGCCGCCGATGAAACCCTGAGCGCCCTGCTCGCCGACAACGGCTTTGACGCCACCCAGCACGAACAAATCCGTGCCGATCTGCGCGACGGCCGCATTGGTCTCGCGCAAAACCGCCTCCCCGCCAACGCCACCATCGAAGACGTCCTCCCGGGAGACGTCCAGGACGTCGCCCCTTTCAATTCTCAATTCTCAAATCTCAAATCCTCAGGCGAAGCCGCCCTGAAAGCCGGCAGCGTCGCTGTGATCACTCTCGCCGCCGGAGCCGGTTCCCGCTGGACCCAGGGGGCCGGCGTCTGCAAAGCCCTCCACCCCTTCGCCAAACTCGGCGGCCGCCACCGCACCTTTCTGGAAACGCACCTCGCCAAAAGCCGCCGCATTTCCAACCAATACGGCACGCCCATCCCCCACCTCTTCACCACCAGCTTCCTCACCCACGGTCCCACCCAGGACTTCCTGACCCAGCGCGCCAACTATCACTATCAGGGTCCGCTCCTGCTCAGCCCCGGCAAAAGCGTTGGCCTGCGCATGGTTCCCACCGAACGCGATCTCCGTTTTGCGTGGGAGGAAATGCCCCAGCAGATGCTCGACGAGCAACAGCAAAAAGTCCGCGACAGCCTGCGCACCGCTCTGATCGGCTGGGCTACCGGCACCGGCGAAGCCAGCGACTACACCGACAACCTCCCGCTGCAATGCCTGCACCCCGTCGGCCATTGGTATGAAGTCGCCAACCTCCTGCGCAACGGCACCCTGACCGAACTCCTCCGCCAGCGCCCGCAGTTGAAAACCCTGATGCTGCATAACATCGACACCCTCGGAGCCGATGTCGATCCCTCCATTCTCGGCCAGCACCTCGAAAGCGGCGCCGCCCTCACCTTCGAAGTCATCACCCGCCGTCTCGAAGACCGCGGCGGCGGCCTCGCCCGCGTCAACGGCCGCCCCCGTTTGGTCGAAGGCCTCGCGATGCCCCGCGAGGAAGCCGAATTCGCCCTGACGTATTACAATACCCTCACCACCTGGATCGACCTCGACCAGCTCCTCACCGCCTTCGCCCTCACCCGCGCCGACTTCGCGCCTGGGGCCGACAGCGCTGAAAAGATCACCCTCGCCATCCGCACCCTCGCCGCACGGATGCCGACCTATATCACGCTGAAGGAAGTCAAAAAGCGCTGGGGCCACGGCCATGAGGATATCTTCCCTGTCACCCAGTTTGAAAAACTCTGGGGCGACATGTCCGCCCTGCCGGAGATCAACACCCAGTTCCTCGTCGTCCCCCGCGCCCGCGGCCAGCAGCTCAAAGACCAGGCCCAACTCGACGGCTGGCTCCGCGATGGCTCCGCCTCGCATGTGGAGTCGCTCTGCGAGTGGAGTTGACCGGGGCAGCTGGCGCTGCGCATTTTTTGTGCAACGTTTCGCGCAGCCCACATCAGGAAGGGTTGTCATGAACGATTCTCCCTCTCCCCTCTGCCCTGCCTGTTCCCAGCCGCTTCCGCCGGACAGCCCGGCGGGACTGTGTGCGCGTTGCCTCATGGCCCAGGCCATGGTGCCTACGGCCGAGGGCTTGGATGAACCCCGGGCCCGATCCGCACCGCCGGCAGTGGAGGAACTCACCGCGCTCTTCCCTCAACTCGAGATCGAGGCCCTGATAGGCGAAGGCGGGATGAGCGCGGTTTACCGGGCGGTGCAACCGCGGCTGGGCCGCAAGGTGGCTTTGAAGATCCTGCCCGCTTCGCTGTCGCGCGACCCCGCCTTCGCCAGCCGGTTTGCCCGGGAAGGGCAGCTGCTGGCCCGGTTGAATCACCCGGGTATCGTGGCGGTGCATGATTTTGGACAGGCTGGCGGTTACTTCTATCTGATCATGGAATACGTGGATGGGGTGAATCTGCGGCAGGCGCTGCGCAGTGCGCCCTTCACCGCAGTGCAGGCGCTGGGCGTGGTGCCGCGGATTTGTGAAGCGCTGCAGTATGCCCACGAGGAGGGCGTGCTCCATCGTGATATCAAACCGGAGAACATCCTCCTTGATCACAAAGGCCGAGTGAAACTCGCGGACTTTGGCATTGCTAAACTGATCAGCGAACCAGACCTCTCCGCAGCTCCGGTGGAGGCCGGGACGCCTTCCCTGACCCAGGCAGGGGCCGCGCTGGGAACGCCGGATTATATGGCTCCGGAACAACGCCATTCGCCTGCCGGAGTGGATCCCCGGGCGGACATTTATTCGTTGGGGGTGGTGTTTTATGAACTGCTTACCGGCGAGCGGCCGGGCGCTTCCTTTGTGCCGCCTTCGTCGAGGATGGCAGTGGATCTGCGGGTGGATGATATTGTCAGGCAGGCCTTGGAAACCGACCGCTCCCGGCGGCAGGCCAGCGCGGAGGAACTGAAAACCCAGGTCCTGGCCGTCACCGGAGCCCCGCCCGTCCTGAAAACGCCCCCTTCGCCGGGCCCTTGGCTGCGCAGTCACTTTGAATACCAGTCCCCCACGGTGTTGTTCGGTTGGCCGCTCCTGCATATCAGCACTGGCCGGGACCCCGCTACCGGGACCATCAAAACCGCCCGCGGCATCTTTGCCATCGGCCAGCGGGCACATGGATGGATTGCCTTTGGGGGACGCGCCCGCGGGTTCATCGCTTGCGGCGCTCTGGCGACCGGCGCGGTGGCCATTGGAGGGGTGGCAGTAGGGATTGTCAGTCTGGGCGGATTGGCCTTGGGCCTGCTGGTGGGCGTTGGCGGATTGGCCGGGGGATTGAATGCGATAGGGGGCGCGGCGCTGGGTTGGCACGCGGCCGGCGGCCTGGCAATGGGATGGCACGCCTTTGGTGGCAGGGCCATTGGTCACATCGCCTCCGGCGGACTGGTCACGGCGGACCATGTGATCCGGGATCCCGCCCTGCTGCCGCCCGGGATGATAGGATTGCACCAGATGATGCCCTGGATGGGACTGTTGGCGGTGGCCTGGGTGATTCCGGTGACTTGCAACGCTCTGATTTTCCGATGGGCAGCGCGCCAGGCGGTGGAAGGCGGGATGAAGGCAGGGGTTCCTCTGAATGTCTCCCGGGGTGTCCGCCGGGCGGGAAAATTTGTCTACACCCTGGGAGGGCTCGCTCTCGGGGCGGTTCTGGCCATGGCGTGGCTGATCCATCAGGATCCCTCCTGGCATCCCGCGCCGGCCGAAGCCTTTACAGCTTTCGCCCTGCCTGTCATCACGGTGATTCTCCTTGCCGCGGGAGTGGGTTTCATGCGGATTGGAAGGAAGGGCCGGGCTGCGGAGCCACTCCCCCGGGGGCTTGTCAAAGGACTGAAGTCCTTCGGCTGGGCAATGGTCCTGGTCCTGGTGATCCGCGATGCGTTCTTCCAGGCCTATCGTATTCAAACACAGAACTATGGACCCGAATTGCGCCAGGGCAGTCTGGTCGCGGTGTGGAAACCGGTGCGTGAATTTTCGCCTGGGGACTTTGTCACCTATCCGGACCGGCAGATCTTCCGCGTCGGGCGGATTGTGGAAGTCCGCCCGGAAACCCTGCTGATCCACCGTCAGGGCCATCCGCCTGCGGAAGTCCCCCGGCCACAAGTGATCGGCAAGGTAGTCCTCAATACCCGCCCCTCCGAAACCCCGCCGTGAACGATGCCTTCCTGACAACTCAATGGACGCAGGTCCTCGCCGCCCGGGGGAACTCCACCGTGGCAGGCGAGACCATGAAGTCGCTGTGCGCAAATTGCTATGCCCCGATCGTGGCATATTTGGAACGCAGCCCGCACACCGCCCCCGAGGCCCGGGATCTGGCGCATGGGTTCTTCGAGTGGATCCTCACCCGTGACCCATTTTCCGCGGTGGACCGGGAGCGCGGCCGTTTCCGGTCCTATCTGCTCGGCGCCCTCAAACACTACCTCAGCCGCCAGGCGCAATCGGCCGGCCGGTTGAAACGCGGCGGCCAGATGGGGCACTCGTCCTTGTCGGAAGAAGGCCTTCCGGAACCCGCCGATCCCGCCCTGCCGCCCGACCGTGAGTTCGACCGGCAATGGGCACTCCACCTGCTCCGTCAGGCCATGGAGCGGCTGGCTGCTGAAACCCGGGCCGCAGGCCGGGAGGCTCAATGGGAAGCTTTGCAGCCCTTCCTGACCGGGGAATCGGTTCAAGGGGAAATCGCCCGGTTGGCTACTGCTCTGAGGGTCCCGGAAGCCACGCTGCGCAGCCAACTGCACCGGTTGAGGCAGCGTTTCCGCTACCACATCAAGGCCTGCATCACTCCTACCTTGTCTTCCCCCGGCGAAGTCGCGGACGAAATGTCCGCCCTGCTGGCAGCCCTGACGGTTTGAGGCTACTCCGGCAGCAGGCGCACCGCCCGACCGATGAACAGCGGCACCGACGCCGGGATTTCACCGCCGCCGGGGACACGGAGGGGGCCTGACAAAACGCCATCCTTGAGCGGTTCGCCGCCGAGGGCAATGACCAGGGCATCAATGGCGGCGAGGTTTCCTTTGCGCTGTTGGCCGCGGCCATCCTTGCGGCGGAATTCGTAAAAGACCAGCACCGCGACGGCGGCTTTTTCCCCTTCCGCCGCGCGCAGGGCGGCGGCGGCGCGATGGATCAGCCCTCCGAGGAGATTTCCGGATGCCGCGGCACTGCGGCCGAGCACGGCTTCGCAAAGCCGCCCGATCCGCTGGGCCCACTGGGAACCGGGGCGGCTGCGTTTCAATTGATCCGATATTTTTGGGCCGAAACCGCCATCCGACCAGGCTTCGATCACCACCGCCCCGCGGCCTTCCCGGCCGTTGACGACCCCGAGCAGATCGCATCGCTGCGAACCGCCGGGCTGATCATCGAGGCGCACCAGATAACCCGGAATGCCCTGAACAAGGCGGAGCGGACCCAACCCGGAATGAGAGGTGAGGAGCGCCTGCAGTTCGTCAGGAACCAGCGCCTTGCCGGGAACCCGGAAGAGCGCCTTGGCCAGCTCGAACTCCGCCTGGCCGGCTTCCCATGGGGCCGCTTCCGCAGGAGGCGGGGCTTCCTGAAGCCATTCGTCTGTGGACCCCAGGGTCTTGCCGGTCTTCCTGATCAATAGTTCACTCACGCAGTCACGTAATCATCCCGCAGCAGCCGCACACAAGCGGGATCAGGATGGATTCCGGATTTCCGCAGCCCCGAAATAGGGCTGCAGTGCCGGCGGCAGCGCGATACTGCCGTCGGCTTGCTGGTAAGTTTCCACCAGAGCGACGAAAAGTCGCGCCAGGGCCGTGCCGGAACCATTCAGGGTATGGGGGAAAAGATTCTTCTTCGTTTCCGCATCCTTGTAGCGGAGCTTCATCCGGCGGGATTGATAGTCCCCGAAGTTCGAGCAGCTGCTGACTTCCAGATAAGTGCCCTGCCCCGGAGCCCAGACCTCGATATCGTACGTCTTGGCCGAGCCGAAACCGATGTCGCCGGTGCAGAGTTCGATCACCCGGTAATGCAGGCCCAGCAGCTGCAGCACCCGCTCGGCATTGGCCGTGAGCTTTTCCAACTCTTCCATGCTGTCCTGCGGGAGGCAGATCTTCACCAGTTCCACCTTGTCGAACTGGTGCATCCGGATCAGCCCGCGGGTGCCCAGCCCGGCGCTCCCGGCCTCGCGGCGGAAGCAGGGGGTGTAAGCAGCATAACAAATCGGCAGAATCGCCGGATCGACGATTTCCTCGCGATGGAGATTGGTCACCGGCACTTCAGCGGTAGGGAGCAGATAAAGACCATCCCGCTCGCAGGCATAGAGTTGATCTTCGAACTTGGGCAGCTGACCGGTGCCGACCAGTGCCTCCGGCTTTACCAGCAGCGGCGGGGCGATTTCGGTATAACCATGCTGGGTGGTGTGCAGATCGAGCAGGAAATTGATCAGAGCCCGCTCCAGCCGGGCGCCCGCGCCGCGATACACCACGAAGGCGCTGCCGGAGATTTTGACCCCGGCTTCGAAGTCCAGCATCCTCAATTCCGTGCCCAGCGCTACATGGTCCTTCGGTTCAAAGGCCAGGACCGGTTTGGTGCCCCAGACCCGGACCTCCGGATTCTCCTCGGCGCTTTCACCCACCGGACAGGCCTCGTGCGGCAGGTTGGGAATGCTGAGCAGCAGGGTTTCCTGGCGGACGTCGAGGTCAGCGGCCTCCTTGTTCAGGGCATCCACCCGGTCGCCAATGGTACGCATTTCGGCTTCGATGGGGGAAGTGTCCTGACCTTGTTTTTTGGCAACGCCGATCTCTTTGCTGACGCGGTTGCGTTCGCTCTGCAGGGCTTGCTTCTCGGTCTCGGCCTTGCGGCGGGATTCATCGAGGGAAAGCACTTCGTCCACTAACGTCCACACGTCGCCACCCCGTTGGCGCAACCGGGTGCGCACGGTTTCGGTCTGTTCCCTGATGAGTCTGATATCCAGCATAAGGCCGCGAAACTGCCGCTCCCCACGGGGTCCGGCAAGGCGGTTTTTCCTCAGAGTGGGACTTCCCCTTAGCGCGGATGTGGTGCCGGCCGCCTTACTCGCTGCGCACGCCAGTTTCCGGCTGCAGCCAGTAAAGCACCGCCATACGGGCTGCGATGCCATTCTCGACCTGCTGGTTGATGAGGGTGCGCTCGTAAGTCATCACCCCATCCACCAGTTCCACTCCGCGGTTCACCGGGCCGGGATGCATGACGTAGATGCCTTTTTCCCGGATGGTTTTCAGACGGTCGTCGGTGACGCCGTAGAGCCGGTGGTATTCGTGAAGGCTGGGGAAAAATTGTTCTTTCTGCCGCTCCATCTGGATGCGGAGCAGATAGATTACCTCCGGTTGCCAGTCGAAGACTTCGTCAAAAGTGCGGAAGCTTCTCATGTCAGGATGCCGGTCGTCCGGGATGAGAGGACCCGGCCCGAAGACCCCCACCTCCGCGCCGAGCTTCCGCAGGATCATGCTGGTGCTGCGGGCCACCCGGCTGTGCTGGATATCACCGATGATGGCGACACGGCGGCCCGCCAGCGGGCCGAGCACTTCCTTCATGGTGAATGCATCAAGGAGACCCTGGGTGGGATGCGCGTGATGCCCGTCGCCGGCGTTGATGACACTGGCCTTGGTGTGTTTGGCAATCAGGTTGGGCACTCCGGCCGCGGAATGCCGCACGATGATATAATCCACCTGCATGGCCTGCAAGGTATCGATGGTGTCGATAATACTTTCGCCTTTCACCACCGAGGAGGTCGAGACCGTGAAATTGGTCACATCGGCACTGAGGCGCTTGGCGGCGATTTCAAAAGAGGACCGGGTGCGCGTGCTGGGTTCGTAAAAAAGCGTCAGGACGTGCCGTCCCCGCAGCGGCGGCATCTTTTTCACCGACTGCCGGATCAGGTTTTTGAAGGGCTGCGCAGTGTCGAGGAGGAAGTTGATCTCCGCCACGCTGAGCGCTTCGATATCGAGCAGGTCTTTGCGTCCTTTCATGATGCGTCGTGTTTATTATCCACCAGAAAAAGCCCGTCCTGTCCATCCTGTTCGCGCAGGCGGACCCGCAGATAGGACTCCTTGCCCAGCGGCTGCTTCAGCCCGCAATAGTCGGGCTGGATGGGCAACTCGCGCCCACCCCGGTCCACCAGGACAGCCAATTCGATCCGGGCCGGCCGGCCGTATTCAAAAAGGGCATCGATCGCCGCCCGGATGGTGCGCCCGGTGTAGAGCACATCGTCCACCAGGATTACCAGCGAACCCTTCAATTCGTTGGGCAGGGAGGTCTTGCCAAAGTCCGGCGAGAAGGTGGCCTGGCGGGGATCATCACGGTACAAGGTGATATCCAACATCCCCGTCTGCACCCCCGGACGTTCCTCTTCCAACACTTTCGCCAGCCGCTGCGCCAGCGGCACCCCGCGCCGGTGGATGCCCACCAGAATGAACTTTTCCTTGGGATGGCGTTCGAGAATTTCGTAAGCGAGGCGGTGGATCTTGGTATCGATCTCGCGCGGACTGAGCAGTTGTTGGCCGGAAGTCTCCATGGGGTCAGGAAAAATGGAGGGTGGCGATATCGGATCGGCGTTGGCTGCCGGGGAAGTCCACCTTCGCGGCTTCGGCATATACCTTGTCGCGCGCCCCTTCGCGGGTTTCCGCCTGGGCCACGATGGCCAGCACGCGCCCGCCGTTGGTTTCAAAATCGCCTGACGCATTCCGCCGCGTACCGCAGTGATAGACGCGGACGCCTTCCATCCGGTCGAGACCGCTGATCACATCGCCACTGCGGCTGGTTTCAGGATACCCGGCGCTGGCCAGGATAAGGCAGACGCTCCAGCCGGGCTTGGGTTCCAGGAGTTGCGGCTGCAGATCACCCTCCGCGGCGTGTTTGATGTATTGGGCCAGATCACCGCCGAAGAGCGGCATCACGGCTTCGCACTCGGGATCACCGAAGCGGCAGTTGTATTCGATCACCTTCGGCCCCTGCGGCGTGAGCATCAGCCCAAAGTAAATAAAGCCGCGGTATGGCAGGCCGTCCTT
This sequence comes from Verrucomicrobiota bacterium, assembly GCA_040387795.1. Classification (GTDB taxonomy): domain Bacteria; phylum Verrucomicrobiota; class Verrucomicrobiia; order Verrucomicrobiales; family V1-33; genus CAIZWU01. The sequence continues at coordinate 158,294 of JAZKDC010000021.1, read as the reverse complement.
CAGCAACCCTTCCACCGTCGGTTTCACAATCGAGCGCTCCACCATGGCCATCACGTCGTCGGAAACCAACGTCGGAGCCGCCACTGCACCCATGCCTCCGGTGTTGGGGCCGTCGTCGTTGTCGCGGATGCGTTTGTAGTCACGGGCGGGGGTGAGAATGTGATAGTCACTATCGACGATGGAGCAGAAAACCGAAAGTTCGGGACCGGTCAGGCATTCCTCCACCACCATGCGTCCGGCCCCGAATTGCCGCTTCACCAGCACGGCATCGAGAAACTCCTCCGCCTCGGCCATGGTCTGGCACACCGCCACTCCCTTGCCGGCGGCGAGGCCATCGAATTTCAAAACCACCGGCACCGTCGTGATCGCGCCGCGGGCCTGGTCGATGGTGTCCACTGCGGCATACCCCGCCGTGGGTATCCCATGGCGCACGAGGAATTGTTTGGCGAATTCCTTGCTCGCTTCCAGCTGGGCGGATTCCTTCGGCGGCCCCCAGCAAGGGATGCCGGCGGCCTGACAAAGATTCGCCAGGCCCTGGTCCGTCACCAGCAGGCTTTCCTCGCCGGCCACACAGAGGTCGATTTCCTCCTCCAGCATCCAGCCGATCAGGCTGAGCAGGTCCTTGGCGGCGGTGCGTCCCGCGATTTCAAAAATGGCATCGCTCCCCGGCCAGCAGAACAATTGCGGCTGCGACGGAGACTCCGCGAGGGCGGTGAGCAGCGCGTGTTCCCGTCCTCCTTTTCCAGTAACCAGTATCTTCATAGCAAAATTTTCGGCAGCTTCCTCCCCGCCTGGATTGGCAGGGAAAAGCATCCCTCTTCCCCATCCGCCGGGTGCCCCCCCCGGCGCAAGGGAACTTTCCACCCGGAGCGGGTGTCTCAGGCCCCGGCCATCAAGCTCCGGCAGGGAGCGCGGGTTCCCCAAGTGCCGGCTGGCAGAGGTCCACCCGCTGGAGCCAGGCTTCCAGATCATCAAAAGGAATCACCCGGGAAAGACTGGGCAGAATCTCGATCTGCATTTCACCCGCGTGGGTCATGGTTTCGGGCTTGTGGGTCCGGACGAGGCGATGGCGGCGGAGCTTGGCAAGGATGCTTTCAATCTGCGATTTCTCCGGTGGCTCAATGCGGTCAAAAAAGATCCGCAGGCGGTTCCACAGGTCGTCCACGGTAATGATGACCGCTGCCGCAGAACCCGATGCCTGTTCATCATCCCAGAGGCGCCACAAGGTGAGGATCACCAGCGTTTCATCCCGGGAAAACGTAGTGAGGAGTTGACAGGCCTCCGTGCGCGGCCTGGCCTGCAGCAGCGGCGTTTCCTCATCGACGATCAGCTCCAGCCCCAACGGAGCGAGGTAATCGGCCATGTGTGCTTGATAGTGATCCCGGATCAGAAGGAACAGCTCGCGCCCGCTGCCTTCACTGCCAAGGATCACCCCGCGCCCCAGCAGTTCCGCCAGCACATCACGGATGGGTGCGCGGTCCTCTTCCGGCACGTCGGACCAGAACGAGGGCCACAGGGGCGAAGCTTCACGCGCGGAGGAAGGATCAGAATCGGAGGAGTTCATCGGGTGCGTTCAATTTCCATGTGGTCAATGGTCCAGCCGGCCTGGGCATCGCGGGGGAGTGTGTCAGGATGGAGCCCATCGGTCCGGCGGGGGCCGGTGACCGACCAACTGATGCTGCGCCCGCCCGCCACCGGCGCGTGGTCGTAGGCGGCAAGGGCCAGCAGATCCAGCAATTCATCAATCCCGGTCAGGGCAAACTGATCGCTGGCAATCCGCCGGGTTCCGGCCGGCAGAAGGCGCTCCAGCAGGCGGGCCGCGCGTTGCGGCGTCAGGGCAAGTCGTTGTTTTTCCTGCCAGCCCGCCAGCACGGCGGCGGCATCTGCGGCCGTGGCCCGGCCGGAGGTGAAGGAGAGATCAGTGAGAGCCCGGGCCTTGCGTTTTTTCCAGAGCGACTCCACCCCAAAGCAGAATTTCACCTCCGGACAGCGCGGCACAAAAACCGGAGCGGCCTCCGCGAGATCGCGGAACCGCTGGCCCGCGTGTTGGGCATTGATGGCTTCGCAGAAGGATTTTACAATCTCCGGACGGCGGCCCCGCAACTCGGTTTGATATCGATAGCGCTGCTGGGAGAGCCGGTTGAAGGCCGCCATGCGGGCATCGATTGCCTCCGCACGCTGACGCAATCCGCCCAGGGCCCGTTCCAGCTTCAACAACGCCGTCGACGCCATCAGCCAAGCCTCGGTTTCGTCGCACCGGTAATGCCCGGCAAATCCCTCGGCCAGCCGCTGTTTCACCAGCACATCGTCGCGGGCGTCCGCCACCAGCGACCGGGCCACCATCAGCCTGGGCAGGAGTCCCCCACGGCGCAGCGCATCATAACAAACCATATGCTGTCCCTGGCCGAACTCGCCGTAAAACACCTGCAGCGTTTCTGCGGCGGTGGCGGATTGACGCTGCCGTTGTTCGAAGAGGCTGACCAGCTTTTCCACGCTGTGAAGCTGCTCAATGGCATGTTCCAGGCGCTGATTCAGATCCGTAACGGTGGACCGCATGGCATCACCAGCGTGCAAAGCCGGATCCAGCACCCCCGGCACGGACAGGGTTTCGCAGACACTGCGCAGCGCGTCTGCAAAGGTCCGCAGCTCCGCCGCGTCATCCTCGGCCAGTTGCCGGAGCAGGCGCAGCAGGGGACGCAGGCCTGGCGAAATCAGGACCCAGCGATCCTGCAGGCCCAGGGTCTGTTCCTCCAGCCACCCTGCCGCCAGCATCCGGTTGAAAAAGGCCGAGGCTTTCTGCCGGGCATCCCGCAGGGCCGCGCCCTCGTCTTCACTCAACACCACCCCGGGATGCTGCGCAATCACTTCGCGGATGATGGAAAGCGCCTCCCCGTGGGGCAACCGTGCCGCATCTCCCGCCTCCTCCACCAGGCGGTCGGAACAATCGACATACACCGGCGCAGAGGGGCGCGTCAGGGGCCGGAAATACTCCTGGCCCACCAATTGGAAAACGCGGTGGCTGAGCAGTCTCATAGCTGAAAATAGAGCTTCTGCACCAACCGTCCGGACCCTATCCAGCGGTTCAAGGCTTCCTCGAGAAGGATCTCCGCCGCCAGCCGGATACTCTCCGGTTCAGCCCCTTGGAGGGCAGTTCGTTTTTTGGGGGGCTCGGCAGGCATGGATGTGCGGCAATAGGCTGGGAATCACCGCAACGTCAACCGGCACGGGTTTGTCCCGCCGCCACGGCGAAGCCGCTGTCCCCTCAATCCCGCCGCTCCGCTCGGCGTTCACCGGCCCCGAAGAGCCGGCCCCAGACCCCAATGCGTTGCTGCCAGAGCCGCCTTTGCTCCTCACTGAAGACCTCCGCCATTTTTTCGTTCAGTTGCCCATTCACCGACTCCACCGGAAACGGATTTTCCTGCCAGTCGGTCCGGGCGGCCTCCGAGGCAAAGATGGCAAACAGCTGGTCCTTCTGCAGATCGGTCAGGTGCAGGGTCGCCTGCACCTCGCCCAGCAGGCGGTTGGCCTGCAGTTCGCGGCTGCCCCGTTCCTCTTCCTCACAAAACCGCTCGTAGTCCTGCCACTGGGCGGCATCAAGCACGGCCGCGATGGTCTGGTCGCGCGCCGCCACAATAATGGCCGGGTCTTCCGCAATCAGGAGGGCGTGTTTTTTGCCGGAACCCGCTGCGAGGGCCCGGTCCGCCCTGGCAGTGGCTTCCGCGATGGCGATCAGTTGAAAATCCTCGAGCCCGATCTGTTCCTGCAGGGCCACCAACCGCGCGTCCCGTTGTTGCTGGCGCTGTAGTTCCCGCCATTGTCCGATCCGGGTCCGCCAGTCGCTCCGGTTCCCCCGTTTTTCCTCCGGGCCGCCAGTCGCGGCAGTCCCCGGCCTGACAGATAGTGGGCCGGGTTGATTTTTCAAAGCCACCAACGCCGGCACCTCCGGTTCCGGCGTCCGTGCATTGAGGCGTGCTGACAGTTCCCTCTGTGCGGATTCCAGATGCCTGATCTTCCTGGCCTGCCATGTGACCGGCACCATGGCCGCTGCCACACAGGCGGCCATCAACTGTGGTTTGGTCAGGGCAGCCGCCTTCAGCCAGAGGGTGCCGCTCCATCCCAGGGCCGGAACCTTGGCCGCTACTCCCGCCCACACAGCGGTGTGGCCGGCCGGGGCGGCCTTGACTGCTTCCGGCAGCACGGCCGCGGCCAGCAGCGCGGCAGACACCGTCACGCCCCGGCGGCGGAACCGCACTGAAAGTTTTTCCAAGGCCCGCGCGACCCGTTTGCGGGCGGCCTCTTCAGTGGTGCCCAGGGCCGCACCGGTTTCCCGCAGGCTCAGGCCCTGCAGGAAGCGGAGCACCACCGCCTCGCGGTCCTGCTCTGCCAGTCCGGACATGGCTTCATCCAGCAAAGGCATCAACTGCCGCACCCGTTGGGCCTCATCTTCATCAGTCATGGAATTTGAATCTGTTGTCAGGTTTGCCTCCTCTTCCGCATACCGGCCTTCGCGCCGGGTCCGGCGCGCTTCATCCCGCTGCCGCCGGGCTACTTCCAGCAGGGTGGCCTTGTAGAGCCAGCCGCCCAGACTGGCCCGGCTGCTCAGCCGGGCCGCCTTGCCCGCCAGCCCCAGAAAGACGTTCTGGACCACATCCGCCGCGGTATCGGCATGCCCGGTGCGCCGCAACGCGGTGCTGAAGACCAGGTCCTGATGGCGCTGCACCAGTTCATGGAACGCCCGTTGGTCACGCCCGAGCGCAAACTCGCGGAGCAGTTGGCCATCGGTCAGGGACGGGGTCATAACGGGCGCGGCATCCATGCCTTGCCTCTGTACACTGCCACCGCCGAAAAGACCGGACAAAGAAATTTCCCGTCCGCCCTGAATTTATTGTCCGGTCCTCCGTCCTGTGGAAGGATTATCCTGCAGGGAATCCCCTGTTCCGCAATCAACCCACCAACTCCGATCCATGAAAACACCGATCCTCCTGACCATGGCCCTGCTGGCCTCTTCCGCCTTCGCGGAATCCGGACCCGCTGAAGAAGTCCAGGCCGCCGCCAAAAAGCTCGCCGAAGCGACCAACTACAGCTGGTCCACCACCACAAAAATGCCTGAGGAAAGCCGGTTCCGGCCCGGCCCGGTGGAAGGCAAAACCGCCAAAGATGGGTTTACCCTCATCACGATGACCAATGGAGACCGCAAAACCGAAGCCGTGCTCAAGGACGGCAAGTATGTCCTGAAAACCGAAGCCGGCTGGCAAACCAGCGAGGAAATGCGCGCCGCCCGTGAAAGCGGTGGTGGCGGCGGCGGGGGCGGGGGTGCTGGCGGCGGACGCGGCGGATTTGGAGGCGGCCGCATGTTCCAAAACTTCAAAGCCCCGGCGGTTCAGGCCGGTGAGCTTGCCGGAAAAGTCAAGGAACTGAAGAAGGACGGGGACACCCTTTCCGGCGACCTGACCGATGCTGCGGTGAAGGAAATGCTGACCATGGGCGGCGGACGCCGCCGCGATGGCAGTGAAGCCCCCTCCCCCACCGATGCCAAAGGATCAGTGAAATTCTGGATCAAGGATGGGGTCCTCGCCAAATATGAAACCCAAGTCTCGGGCAAAATCAGCTTCAACGACAACGAAATCAACCTCGACCGCACCACCACCACGGAATTCAAGGACGTCGGCTCCTCCACCGTGGAAGCGCCGGAAGAGGCCAAGAAGAAGATTGAAAGCGCCCCGGCCCCCACTCCCCGGAATTAATCCTGACCGCCTCCCACCACCCTTCACCCACACTCCCATGAAAAAACCAGTTCTTCTGCTGAATTTGTTATGGATCGGCATTGCCTCCGGCACCTTTTATGCCGGCACCGTGTGGCGTGAGGGGCAGGCGGACGGCGCCGCCTCCGGCTCAAGCCGCGCCCGCAACCTCGTTTCCTCCAGCCCGCCGGGATCCGGGCGTCCATCCGCCAGCCCGCCGGGAACTCCGGCGGATGCAGACATCGAAGACTTCCTCGACCTCCACGGTCTGAAAGAGGGGGTCCCGCTCTCTGCCGAAGCCATGAGCAAAGCCGTCAGCGATGCCCTGCGTGAAACCGATCCGATCAAGAGCCAGATGCTTTTCGGACGCCTGATGTCGGCTCTGACCCCGGAAAATGCCCAGGCCGCCCTCGCCATGATCCGGGAGAACACCGGTGGTTTTGAATCCATGCGCTTCATGGGCATGCTGGCCTATGCCTGGGGCGGGGTCGATCCCAAGGGTGCCATGGAACAACTGGGCCAGACGGGAGAACGGGGCGACCGCGGAGCCCGCATGACCCAGGGCACCGCCCTTTCCGGCTGGGCCGGCAAAGACCCGACCGCCGCCGTTGCGTGGCTGGATGCCTACAAAGGTGAAGACAAAGAGGGCCTGACCCAATCGCTTATCAGCGGCCTCGCCAAATCCGACCTGCCGGCCGCCCAGAAATATGCCAGTGCCCTTGAGAACAAGGACGAACGCGCCCGGGCTTCCCAAACCCTCGCCCGCGAAATGATCCGGGCCGGCGGAGTGGACAAGGCCACCGCATGGCTGGCCACCCTGACCGATCCTTCCATGAAGTCCGGGGCCTTTGACAGCGTTGCCCAACAATTGATGCGCTCTGATCCGGAGCAGGCGGCCGCCTTTATCCGCCAGAATGCCACCGCGGACTTTGCCCGCGGAGCGGCCGCTTCCATGGCCTCCAATCTCAGCCGCAAAGACGTGCAGCAAGGTCTCGCCTTTGCCGCTTCCCTGCCCGCCGAAGCCCAGTCCCGGGCTTATGGCGAGGTGATTAATCAATGGATGGAACGCAACGATGGGGCTGAAACCGTGCAGGCCAGCGAATATGTGAATAACATGCCCGCCGGCCCCGCCCGCGATGCCGGAGCCGCCATCATCGCCCGCGAAGTTGCCCGCGAGGACCCCGCCGCCAGCATTGCCTGGGCCGGCACCATCAGCGATGCTGCCCAACGGGAACAATCCCTCGTTCAAGCCGGCCGGCGTTACCTGCGGAGCGATCCTCAGGCCGGTGCTGCCTGGCTCGCGCAAAGCGGCCTCTCCGCCGAAGCCCAACAACAGATCACCGCACCCCGCGAAGAACGCCGCGGCCCTCCCGAAGGCGCAGGCAACGCCCCTGCCGGAGGGCTGCCGCGCGGCGGCTTCCCCGGAGGTGGCCGTGGCGGCCGCGGCCGGTAGGCAATCGGTCACCAAAAGCCTCGTCACCTCACCCGCCGGAGGCCTCCTCCATGACGCCACCGGTCTATTCAAACCGGTTGGCGGCCACATTCTTCCGGCTGTGCTCCGGGTCAAAAATCCGCCCGTTCATAGCCACATAAACGCCCGGCGGCAGCGTCTGCGCCGCCATCACCGCCGTGCCGATATTGAACTCCGCATCACTCACCCGGAACCGCGCTGGCTGCATCGATCCCGTCAGCACAATCGTCCGCCCCTCCAGTCCAGCCCCCTTCAGCGCCAGCGCCGTCTGGATCATGGTGTCCGTCCCATGGGTTACCACCACCCGCCGGCACCCCTGCCCCGCGATCACCGCCCTTACCGCCTCCCGGTCCACCGCCGTCATCTCCAGACTGTCTTTCCGCACCACCGGCACGATTTCATAACTGAACCCCACATTCGCCTCCTCCAGCAACCCCGCCACCTGCGGCGGCCCCACCGCATACTCCCCCTTCGCATCAAAATAAATCTTATCAATCGTCCCCCCGCAGGTCACGAAGAGGAGGTCGGGGGTCTGGGCGGAATCCTTGGTCATCATGCGACGACATGCACGTTTGGCGGCAAGTTCGCAATCCTGTCTTCAAGCCCTGAAAAGTGCGCATCCGATCGTTGAATACCCTCAGAAACGATGCTTCGCGAGGAGTGATTCAAAGTCGGCCAGACTTCTCCCCGAGTCTCCAGGATGAGCCCGGATGTGCTCAAGCAACACCCGCGCTGCTTCATCGACCTTCACGCGGGCCTGGGAAAACTCGTGTTCCTCATCCGCTCCAGACGGTGTGCCTACCGCCCCTCCGATTTTGAGCCTGATGTCACTGTTGATTGTATCCCGGCCCACTCCAGTGGATTGCTGGGATCTATCAAACAGGTTTCGGGAATCTGCCAGCATTCCCGCTTGGGTGAACAGCGCCTCCCGCACGATTGACTCCAACTGAACGTTTGTCTTTAACGCCCAGATATGAAGCTCCCGGATTTCCTGACCAAGCAGGAAACCATAGTGACCGTAGGTAATCTCCTGGACAAATGAGGGAAACTGCGCTGCGAGCCAGGTATCCTTCAACTGCGCCCGGAGCAGCTCCAGCATTCCGGAATGAATAGGCCGGGAGCTGCTGTGCAGAAAGACCGGAATGGGCGCGTCAGCATGCCCACCCCGGGCCATCCACCCCACCCGGCCCCTGACCGCAGGGTCCGGAAATCTCCACGCAGCTGGGGATTCCCTACGCAACGCCTGATCGAACTCAGTGCTGAGCCCATTGCCCCAGGATTGATACAGTTGGCGGAAATTCCTGAATTCCCATCTGCTGTATCCCTCACGTGGAGTCTGGATGGACAGCTCCGTGGTCGACCATGAGCTATTCCCCGGAACCAACAACTTGATGTCAGTATGGGGAAAGCTGCGGTAAACCACCATACCAGCGGCATCACTGGTTTTGTCAGAGACCGCCGGCAATCGGCTCCCCAAGCCAGGCTTCAACCGGTAAACCACCGCCCCGGCGACGGGTTTTCCATCGGGACCAACCAGTTGCAGGGTAAATGGGGTAGTGAACAAAAGCCATCCGGCCAAAGGAAGGGCCAAGGCAACGACAACGCCACCCAGCCAGGACTTGATGGACCAAATGGATCCCTGCGGAAAACCAACCAAGGCTCCAATCACCACCGCGCCACAAAAAAGCAGGGCACAAAGAACAAGGAGCGCATCGAATCCATATGGGCTCCATTGCGGCGGGCCGTAGCGGGGATCGCGTGGCAGGAAAGTCGGCAGCAGGCTTAAACCTGCCCATGCACTCCAACCCGTCACCGGCACCCAAATCCAAGGAGCCACGGCCCTCTTCCTCAGCAGAAAGAGCAGAACCGTCACGATCAGTGCGGCACCTACCGGCAGGATTAAAAACGTCCACATAACCTTGTTACCTTGTCGGCAACATTGGCCATGAACCACCGGAAAGATCCCGCCGGGCCAGACTAATCAGGATTTGAACCCGAATGCGACTATCGGTTCATCGCTTCCACATCCCTTGTCGCGACCGTCCATGGCCTCAGAACCTGGCCCCGGGTTTTAGCAATGGCCGCAGCCATCTCCTGCAGACGGATGAGCATGCCGATTTTTTCTTCAAAACTGGCCCGGGCCAAGGCGCGGCGGCGGGCTTCCTTGGCAGTGAAGGCCTTTTCTAGCAGTTCGGGGGAAGTGTCCATTGTCGGAATCGGCCAAGAAGGTTGTGCCTCGATAAAATCGCCTCAAGTTCAGCGACGTCAATCTCCGCTTGTTCCAAGAACAATGCCACCCGCTGGCGGTCCTTGGCCCGCCCGGTCTGCACCATGATCGCCAGAAGATGCTCGGCCCGTAGGACGCGGGTGGGTGTGATCCCAAGGGAAATAGTCCGGGCCTCGGCGAGACCTTCTTCAATCAGCGGATTGAACGCTGGAAGAAATTGGACAGGCACTCCTTCAATCGTTACGCACTCTTCCTCAGGTTCATACCCCCGCTGCCGCAGGGCCGAATAGAGGGGCTCCATTGTGGTAAGAAGCCCCTCGGTTGGCAGGACTACGAAGACGTCGAGATCGAAGGTGGCAAAAGGTTCCACATAGAAGATCGCCCCCACCGCCCCGCCAATCGCATAACGGCCTATCACGCCGTCGCGCTCAAGCTCGTTCAGGACTTGCAGAGTGGCTTCCATGGTGGTCGATCCACTACAAACTCCGTTCCGCCACCTCGCGGGAAACTTCCGGAAGGAAGTCGGCGAGGAGCCTGACGCCGAGATCGCCCTTCTTCGCGTGGCGGACGCTGACACTGTTGGCGGCGGCTTCTTTTTCGCCGATGACGAGCATGTAGGGGATGCGTTGGAGTTGGGCGTTGCGGATTTTGGCTCCGACTTTTTCGGGACTGTTGTCGAGGGTGACACGCAGGCCGGCGGCTTTGAGCTGGGCGAGGGCGTCGGTGGCGAAGACTTCGCTCTTTTCGCTGATGGTCAGGATGCGCACTTGCTCGGGGGCGAGCCACACCGGGAAGTGACCGGCGAAGTGTTCGATGAGGACACCAGTGAAACGCTCCATGCTGCCGAAGGGGGCGCGGTGGATCATGACAGGGCGGTGTTTCGCATTGTCCGCTCCAATGTAACTCAGGTCGAAGCGGACGGGCAGGACGTAGTCCACCTGCACGGTGCCTAACTGCCACTCACGGCCGATGACGTCCTTGACCACGAAGTCGATCTTGGGGCCATAGAAGGCGGCTTCGCCGGGCTCTTCCGTGAAGGGCACGCCGAGGGTGGCGGCGGCGGCGCGGCAGGCGGCTTCGGCCTTGTCCCACTGCCCGGGATCGCCGGTGAATTTGCTGCTGTCAGGATCACGCAGACCGACGCGGACGCGGTAGTTGTCCATGCCGAGAGTGGTCAGGACGGTCTTCACCAAGCTGAGGCAATTGAGGACTTCCTCCGCGACCTGGTCTTCCGTGCAGAAGAGGTGGGCATCGTCCTGGGTGAAGCCGCGGACACGGGTTAGCCCGTTCAGCTCGCCGCTCTTTTCCCAGCGGTAAACCGTGCCGAATTCGGCCAGCCTGACCGGAAGGTCGCGGTAGCTGCGCGGCTGGCTGTCGTAGATTTTGATGTGGTGCGGGCAGTTCATCGGCTTCAGCATGAAGCCATCGAGGAGCTTGTCGTCTGACAGGATGCGGTCGGGCGGGATCACCTCGCGGCCGGCGCGTTCGTTGATGCCTTCGGCCAGCTTTTTGGAAACCCCGTCGAGGCGTTCCATCACTTCCGCGCAGGAGCAGCCGGCGTCGGCGCATTCCTGCATCTGCTCGTTCTCCATGATCGCACCGAACTGGCTTTCCTTGTAGTAGGGGAAGTGGCCGCTGGTTTTATAGAGAGCCAGCTTCCCGATGTGCGGGGTGAAGACCTGACTATAGCCCTGTTTGCGCAGTTCCTCACTGATGAAGTTCTGCAGCTCCTGGCGGAGGATGGCGCCGTTAGGAGTCCAGAGGATCAGGCCCTGGCCGACATCGTCATCAATGTGGAAAAGATGCAGTTCCTTGCCGAGACGGCGGTGGTCCCTCTTTTTGGCTTCCTCGAGGGCGACAAAATGTTGTTCCAGTTCCTCACTGGTCGGAAAGGCGGTGCCGTAAAGCCGCTGGAGCTGGCCCTTGGATTCGTCTCCCAGATAGAAGCTGGCGGAGACACTGGTGAGGCGGACGTTTTTGCACTTGCCGCTGTAGTTCACGTGAGGGCCGGCGCAGAGGTCGATAAAATCGCCATTCTGATAACAGGAAATCTCCTCGCCTTCCGGAATTTTGTCGATCAGGTCCAGCTTGAAGCGGCTGGGATTGCCGGGACGCTCGGTCAGGCCGCCGAGACGTCCGCTTTCGGCCATGGCCTTGGCTTCGTCGCGGCTGATGACCTTCTTTTCAAACTTCTGATTTTCCTTGGAGAGCTTCTTCATCTCCGCCTCGATGGCCGGGAAATCGTCCGGGGTGATCCGGTGTTTCATGTCGAAATCGTAGTAGAATCCGTAGTCCCCTGGAGGCCCGTAGGCGAACTGCGCGTCCGGCCAGAGGCGGAGGATGGCGGTGGCCATGAGGTGGGCACAGGAGTGGCGCAGGCGGTCCAGATCGGACATCTGTTCGCGTTCTTCGAGGGTCTTGCGGTCGTTCATAGGGAAAAAGGGGCAGCGGTCAGGAGACAGAAGTCGGAATTCTGGGAGGGAATTGGAAAAGGAGTTGGAACAGGGGGTCACGAAGGACAGGAAGGAGCAAAAGGAAAGCGGGGAGGTTTGCCGGTTCACCGGGGGATTTCCAAACCCCGATACCGGAAAATTTTCATGTACCCTCCAGCTTGATCCCCCTCAGCCCGAAGTGCGGGGCGGCGGTGAGAAGCTGTTTGTCGGAGGAGTAGATTTCCGTGAATCCATGATCGGCGGCGCTGACGAGATGCAGGATATCGGCGGAGCGCACGAACACGTCAGGACGGAGGATCCCGAGACGACGGATGGAGCTGTCCACCAACGAAGCGCTGAGAGGCAGCCAGGACCAGAGGCCATTGCTGATGTCGTTTTCGAATTGAGCCCGCAGCAGGTGGTATTCGGATTGAGTCATGCTTCCCTCGCGCAGCTTGCGGTGAAAAACGAAGGCGGTCTCCAGCTTGCCGTGCAATGCACAGGCAATGGCACCGGTCTCCACCGCCTTGCGCTGCACCATGGCACTGTCGGGTTCAGCGAGATAATATTTCGCGATATAGCAACTGTCGTAGTAGATCATCGGCCGTCGCGCATTTCTGAAATGAGTTCGGTGCTATCCGTCCCCCCTGTGAGCCGTTCCTGCAAAGCGGCGAAGCCGGGGAGCAGTTTGCGGGTTAGAAAAGGATTTTCCCTTTTTGGTGGGAGATCGGCTTCCGCATTTTCCATCAATCGACACTGGAGAGCTTCCCCTACAGCAGAAATCTTCCGGCTTAGCCCCGGATTTACCGGGGGCGTGAGCGTGGCGGGGCTCACTGGAACCGGCTGGATCACCGCAATCGGATGGCCCCGGTCCGTGACGGTAATCTCCCCGGTCTGCCGCGCTTTACGGACCCACTCGCCGGTACGGGCGTGCAGTTCCTTGATCGTAATCGTGGTCATGCCCCAAAGTGTCACCAAGTGTCACCTTTGTCAATCCGGGTGCCTTTTCCTAGTTTTCAGGAATTTCGCGGAGTTGGGCGTGCAGGACGTTGAGTTGCTTTTTGAGCGCGATAAGACGGGTAGTGAGGCCAATGACGGTTTCAGGAGATGGACTCCCCTGACGGAGTTGATTTTGGAGCAGATCGATCTCCGCCGTCACGGCGGAGACCCGGAGGCTGGAAACGGCGTGGCGGGCGGAGGTGAGGCCGTCGGCGGTGCCGGGGGTTTTGTGGAGGAGGCCGGCCAGGACCGAGGCTTCTCCGGGGGTCAGGGTGGTCATCCAGGTGGTGATGCTGGAGGGCTCCGAAGGGTCGAGAGGGGCATCAAGGATGCGTTGCAGGAAATCGCCTCCACTGAGGGTGGACCAGGCGGGCCCATCGGCACCGGCGATCAGCCAGCGGCGGGCCGCGGCATCGGTAAGGGCAAGCTGAAGCAGCAGCCGGACGCCAGGGTGCTGGATTTCCGGGGTTTCATCAGGATCGGGGCCCGCGGCGGGGGCATGCGTCTGCCCGGCATCACGCTCTGCGGCGCGGTCACCGTATTTTTTCTGCTGGGCCAGATGGGCCTGGACCATTTTCCGGAGTTCGTCAGGACCCACATTCAACCGGTTGGCGCAACGGGTGAGGGCGGCATCGAGAATCGGACGGTCCTTGAGCTTGGCGAGATTTTCCGCGAGTTCACGGAGCACCTTCATGCGTTCGCGGGTGTCCGTAAGATCGGATTTGGCGGCGCGGAGATCGATTTGAAAATCAAAAAAATCCTTCGCTCCCTCCAAACGTTCGCGCAGCGCCTCGACGCCTTCCTTGCGGATGAGGGAATCGGGGTCCTCGCCGGGCGGGAGGGCAGCGACCCGGACGAAGATGCCTTCTTTGCTGAGTTCGGTGAAGGCGCTGGCGGCGGCCTTGTAGCCCGCATTGTCCGAGTCGTAACAAAGCACCACCTGGTCGGTATGGCGTTTGAGGAGGCGGGCGTGATGCGGGGTGAAGGCGGTGCCGAGTGGGGCGATGATGTTTTCAATCCCGGCCTCGAAGGCCATCAGCATATCAATCTGCCCCTCGCAGATGACGGCTTTTTCGGCTTTATGGATGGCTCGTTTGGACTTGTCGAATCCGAAGAAGACCTCGCTTTTGTTGAAGATGGAGGTGGCCGGCGAGTTCATGTATTTCGCCGGGGAATCCTCCGCACGGAGGACCCGCCCGCTGAAGGCGATGACATCGCCGTGATCGTTCCGGATGGGGAACATGATGCGGTGGCGGAAGCGGGCGTAGATGCCCCGGCCAGGATTGTTTTCATCCCGCAGGGAGAAGATCCCGGCTTCGATCATGAGATCGTCGGCGAACTTTTTTTCTTTGGCAAAATCGTGATAGTAGCCTTGGTCATCGGGTGCGTAGCCAATGGTCCAATTCCGGGCGGTGGCGGAGGTCAGCCCCCGCGCTTTCAGATAGGCCCGGGCATCAGCCGCGAGAGGGCTTTTCAGCAGCAACTGATGGAACCACTGGGCGATTTCACGGTGGAGGGCGAGGAGTTTGACGCGGCGTCCGGCAGCGGCTTCCTGCTCCGGGGTGCCGGCTTCCTCGATGAGGGTGATGCCATATTTGGCGGCGAGCTTCCTGACGGTATCGATGAACGGCAGGCTCTCGTACTTCATGACGAAGCCGATGGCATTGCCCCCTTCCCCGCAGCCGAAACAATGCCAGGTGCCGCGGGAGGGGGTGACGTGGAAGCTGGGGGACTTTTCGTTATGAAACGGGCAGCGGGCCTTGAAGCTGGTGCCGGCGCGTTTCAGCGGAAAGTAGGTGCTTATGACATCCACGATGTCGCAGGCCGCGATGACCTGCTGGATCGAGACTTCAGCGATGCGGCCCATGGGGAAGAGGTCAGAAGGCAGCGTTCAGCGGTCGGTTATCAGAAGTCAGGCGTCAGGTCTTTCAGGGTTGGAAATGCAGGACCGACCTCTGACCGGTGCCCATTGGTCTCAGGAGGGTTTCCAGTCGAGGCGGGGGGCATCGCTCCACAGGTCTTCGAGGGCGTAGAGTTCGCGTTTTTCGTTGAGGAACACGTGGGTGACCACATCGCCGTAGTCGAGGAGCATCCACTGGCTTTCGGCCATGCCCTGGGCGGAGTGGGGTTTTTCCTCGCGGTCTTCGCGGATGCGCTCGGCAATTTCATTCCGGATGGCGCGGAGGTGGGGCATGGATGAGCCGCTGGCGATGACGAGGAAATCCGTGATCATGGAGAGGCCCCGGACATCAAGGATGACGATGTTCTCGCCTTTTTTCATGTCCGCAGCGTCCGCGATGGCCCGGGCGAGGGCACTGCCGGAGGTCTCAGGGGCCGGGGCGGCGGCGCGGGTGGCCTTGGCAGAAGGAGGAGGAAGCACCGCGGGCGGCAGGGACGAAGCGGGCGGCAGGTCCTTCGCCACGACGGTGCGGCGGGCGGTTTTTTTGGCAGCGGATTTGGCCGCAGGCTTGGTGGCAGCGGTTTTTTTGACAGCCGCCTTGCGGGCAGGAACTGCGGAAGGAGTGGCCGGGGCGGCTTTCTTTTTAACGGGCATGGAGGCTTGGGAAAATAGGACTGGTTTGGCAGATAGCACAGATTGAGGAGGTAAACCAGGAATTTGGCGGACCAGTCACACGGGGGAATTACGGCAAAAGGCCCCGGAAACGCCGTTTGGGAGTGTTTTGGCCCGCCCTGATGGTTTCCCGGGGGAAGTCGGCGCCAACGGGCCTATCCATACATGAGGAAGCCCTGACGCGCCGAGCGGAAGGAATTCAGGGAAGGCTGCCAGGAGGCGATGATGGAGCCGACCGGGCGGCCGCTTTGCAGGTCCCGGAAGAGCGTGTCGCTCCCATAAACCTTGTGGAAAAGCGTGCGGGTATCACCATTGGTGGCACGCAGGGGGGAGTTGCCGGTGCGGCGGCAAACCTCGCTGGAGAGGACCACGGCGAGGGCGAGCAGATCCGTGTTGCCCCGGGGATCGAGGATGAGCTGCGCGCCGGCAAACCCGGGCTTCCGCACGCTATGATAGGGCCGGAAGTGGACTCCGGGAATGCCGCGGCGGTTGAGGCTGGCGGCGAATTCGTCAGGATTGATCCCGGGACCGCCGGCGTATTCAAAGGGCCGGCTGGTCCCGATGCCGATGTCTACCCCGTTCAGACCGCCAAGGATTCCGTTGGTGGCGTAATAGAACGGGCTTTCGGGTCCCGGAATGTTGGGACTGGTGGCGATCCAGCGCAGACCGGTATCGCGCCAGATCATGGAGCGCTGCCAGCCACGCATGGGGATGACGCTGAGCCGGGGCCGGGCTTTGATCCAGCCGTAGGCATTGATCATTTTCGCCAATTCCCCGGCGGTCATGCCATGGACGTAGGGCACGGGAACCTGGCCGACGAAGGATTTCCATTTGGGATCGAGCGGTGAACCGGAGACCCGCACACCCCCGAGGGGATTGGGCCGGTCCAGCACCATGAATTCCTTGCCCTGCTCCGCGCACGCTTCCATGGCGAGGGCCATGGTGCTGATGTAGGTATAACTGCGGCTGCCGATGTCCTGAAGATCGAAGAGCATCACGTCGATGTTGGCCAGCATTGCCGGGGTGGGCTTGCGGGTTTCCCCATAAAGGCTGTAGGCGGGGAGACCAGTGATCGGATCACGGCGGGAAGTCACATGGATGCCAGCCTTCTCCTTGCCGTCCAGACCGTGCTCCGGGGTATAAAGCGAGGTGAAATTCCGCCCCAACGCCCGCTGCAGCACCACGCGGGAAGGAGTGCCATTCCGGGCCGCACTGGTTTGGTTCAGGATCAGGCCGACCCGTTTGCCCCGCAGGCCGGCAAAACCGGAGCCGGCCAGAGTATCAATCCCGAGGGCAAACTGGCCGAGGATGCCCGGAAAGGCCCCAAGGGCGGTGGAGGCTGGCAAAAATGCCGCACCGGAAGCAGCGGTGGCGGCGCGCAGGAAAGAACGGCGGGAAGTCATGGGAGAGGAAATGGCTGGAAAGGGGGACCCCGATACGGGTAGGCAGGGATCTCCTGCAATCAACCGCGAGGCCCCCGACAGATGGACCGGACAGTGGTTGCCAGGTCCGGCCATGGCTTCCACAGGCTCCCTGAGATCCGCCACCGCCCGCTCCGGCGTGAAGCAGCAGCCGGCAGCCTGCATTCCCGTTTGCGGCGGAGGCCCGGCGGGGCAGCATGGGGGATGAATCCCTATCGCCAACCGATGCGCTATCCGGCTCAGCCTCCCGCCGTTTACACGCCTCCTCCGGGCAGTGAAAACTGGGACGCCCCGTGGGTGCAGCTGAAGTATTTCACTTATCAGCCGGCAGTGTATCCCCGGATGCTGGCGGGTACTTCTCCGAAGATCAATGCGGGCGAAATCGTGGCGGTATATGACAAAAACGGTGACCGCTTCGGGGCCGGTTTCTACAATGCCCGGGCGCGGGTGCCGCTGCGGATGATCCACCACAGCGCGACGGAGGCCGCCGACGATTCCTTCTTCCTGAAAGCCCTCGAACGCGCCGTCGAGCTGCGCCGTGACATTCTGAAACTGGACGCCAGGGCAGAGGTTTACCGTGTGGTGAATTCCGATGGGGATGGCCTGAGCGGGCTGATCATCGACCGGTATGCCGATGTGTTATTGGCCGACGTGCACAGCCTCGGGGTGTGGCAGCGCCTGCCGGGCTGGATGCCGCGGCTGCATGAACTGCTGGGGACCAAACGGCACCTGATCCGGGTGGATGACGATATTGCCCGGATCGAGGGCATCCGCCCGGAGCCGGTGGCCCAGGGGGCAGTGCGCACCGTGAAGTGCCGCGAGCACGGCGTGCGTTATGAGGTGAATTTCGAGGAAGGCCACAAAACGGGATTTTTCTGTGATCAGCGGGAAAACCGGCTGAAACTCTCCACTCTGGTGAGTGGCAAGCGGGTGCTTGATTTATGTTGTTATACCGGCGGGTTTGCCCTCGCGGCCAAAGTGCTGGGCGGGGCGGCCGAAGTGACCGCCGTCGATCTTGATGAGAAGGCAATCGCCCAGGCGCAGCGGAATGCCAACCTCAACCAGGTCAAGGGCATCGACTGGGTGCATACCGACGCCTTCAGCTACCTTCGGACCATGATCCGTAACAACGACCGGAAATGGGACGTCGTCATTCTCGATCCGCCCAAGCTGGTCCACAGCCGCGAGGAGATCGAAGAAAACGGCCGGCAGAAATACGAGGACCTCAACCGCCTCGCCCTCGAACTCGTTGAAACCGGCGGCCTTTTTCTAACATGCAGTTGCTCCGGCCTCGTCACCCCCATGGAGTTCGAGCAAATCGTGACCAAGGCCGCCCACCGGGCCAAGCGCCGCCTCCAATTCCTCGATGCCACGGGGCCCGGAGCGGATCATCCAGTGATGTCCAATTGTCCGGAAGGACGGTATCTGAAAGCGATGTGGGCGCGGGTTTGGTAGCAGACCGGTCCGGCGCGAGCTCCCGTGTCCGGCCTTAATTCCCCAGCAGCTTGTCCATTTGCCCATCCCGGCTGGCACCATGCTGGATGCCCAGTCGATAATGCTGCCGGGCGAGCGTCAGCTTTTCGTCTGTGGCATAGAGCACCGCCAGATTGAAGTGGGCGTAGGCGGAAGAGGAATCAATGGCGATGGCCTGTTTGAATTGCCGCTCCGCCTCACTGCGTTGTTTCCGCTGGGCGGCGATCAGGCCGAGCGTGAGGTGGGCGTTGGCGTTGGTGGGGTCGAGTTTCAGGCAGACGCCCAGTTCCTCCACCGCCTCGTCGAGTTGTTTTTGCCGCAGGTAGATCACGCCGAGAAGATAGTGGGCCGGGCCACTGTCGTAGTCGTAGGCAAGCGCTTTGCGGATGGTTTTTTCGGCTTCCGGGAAATCCCCCCGGTTCACCTGCACCACGCCGAGATTGCTCAATGCGTGGACGTTCATCGGCTCAATCAGGAGAATCTTGCGGTATTGGCTTTCGGCCTCGTTGAAGGCGCCCATGCGGAATTGTTCCTCTGCGGCATTGGCGTAGGCTTTCAGTTCCGGTGAGAGTTGCTCTTTGGTTCTCGCTTCACCCGTGGGCGCGTCGGGGTCTGCTGCGGCCTGATCCCTGAGGGCTTGGCTATCCTGCACCATCATGAGATCACCGACCCCGTTTTTGAGCAGAAATTGATCGAGGCGGGAATTACTGAGGACGCCCCGCTGCTCTTTGGTCATGGTCGGACTGGCCGCCATCTCCCCGAGCGACCGGTAGATGCGCTCGGTTTCAACCCCGAGATTCTTCATGCTCTCAAGCACCCCTTCCCGGGCGAGGTCGTCCATGATATTCTTGCGGGCGGTCTCGCGTTTGGCCTGCTGTTTCATCTGCTGGAGGATGATCTCGCGCAACACCTTGTTTTCGAGTCCGGCCTCGACTTCGGAGACGGCTCCCTGCCCGGTTTCGGCGAGGCGGAGATTGGTGGCATCCAAGCGTTCGGTCAGGGTGACAATCTGTTGGCGGTAGTCCTCGCTTTCCTGCTGGAAACGGGCCACCTGCTCCTGAATGCCCTGCAACTGGCTGCGGAGCGCGGTGATCTCCTGCTGGTCGGCCTCTTTTTCCGTGGTGAGTCTGGCCACATTGGCCCGCGCTGTTTCCAGTTCCTTTTTCAACCGCTGGTTCTCCGCGATGATCTTCATCTTTTCCGGAGCCTTGCCCCCTTCCCCGCCCACGAGGAGGGCTTCCATCTGGTCGCGCTCCCGCTTCAAATCGTCGCGTTCCTGACTGCGCAGCTTGATTTCACCGTAGGCGGTTTCGAGGTCGGCCAGCAATTTGTCGGATTTGGCATTCGCGGTCCCGAGCTGGGTCATGGCCTCGCCCAGTTGTTGTTCCAGTTGCTCCACCCGTTTGGTCAGGGCTTTATTCTCGCGTTTGGCGGCGGGTTCCGCGGTGTCCAGTTTCGACTGTACGTTGGCCAGACTTTCCCGCAGCGTTTTTTCCGCATTCCGGGCCGTCAGGAGATCACCGCGGGCGCTCCGGAGTTCCTCCTCCCGGGAGCCCAGATCCCGCACCACCTGCTCATTGCGTTTGGTCAGGGCATCGATCTGCGCCTGCATCCCGCGCAGCCTTTCCTCCATGACCACCGCCGTATTGCGCGGGCCCGATCCAGCGGGGATCGCCGGTTCAATTGTCAGGTCCTTGCCGGAGGCATTGCCGATGATGCCGGAAGGAGAGGGCGCCCCGCCGGCAGCCCGGCGCTGGATTTCCAGCTGCCGGACACGTTCCATTTCCTCACGGATTTTCCGGCGGCGGTATTCGACAATTTCCGGCTGCCAGGTGCGGTCGGCCTCGCCCGCGGCATCAAAAAGATCCCGGGCATCCTTGAATTTGTAATAAGCTCCTGCGAAGTCGCCCTTGGCTTCCTTTTCCGCTCCCTCCTTGATGAGGAGATGGCCCTGGAGATATAGTTGTGAGGGAGCATTGGCCGCCGCCTTGACGGATGGGGCGGCTGAAGGCGTGGTCCCGGTGGACTGGGCCGCCAGTGGCACCATGCCGAGCCACAACGAGAGAAAAACCGGAGGGAGAAGAACAGCAGCGGGATTCATGAGGATCGATACCGGTAAAGACCAGGGGGCGGGGGGCGGGCCTTACTCGCCGGCGACGGCAGGAAGCACCCTCAACAGGGCCAGCAGGCCAAGTGATAGGGTAGGGAAGGTCCTGATTGACATGGCGTCGGAGGGGGCAGCAAGGGTGGACAATATAAGGAGCGAAATGCCGCTTGGCAATCCTCTGTGATACTTGATTCAGATTGGAATCCGATGAAAACCGTTGAGGAGTTGCAAATTCCTGAAATTACGGCATTGTTGATTTTTACAAAAATGAAGCGTGGTATCATCTATCTGGCGAGTGGAGGGCGAAGTTATCTGGGGGAATTATTGACCTCGTTCCAGAGCCTGAGGCGGTTTGAACCGGACCTCCCGGTGACCGTATTTTCGCGGTTTGAATTGCCCAAAGGACTGCGGCATTGCACGGCGGAACTCATCACCAGCCAGGAACACCCGTTGAAGCTCAAGGTTTTAACATTGAAAGAATCCCCTTACGAGGAAACGCTGTTTCTGGACACGGACACCACCATCCGGGGACCCCTGAAGGGTATTTTCGATCAACTGGGCAACCACGATTTTGCGGCGGCGAATTCGCATGAGGCGGATTGGTCGGTGAAGCCGATGCGGTTTGTCGCCATGGTGAAACCACGCGATTACAACACCGGCGTGCTGCTTTACCGGAAGTCAGAGCCGATGCGGCGGTTTCTGGCCGGATGGGAAGAGGCAGTGCTGGCCCAGGACGCCTCGGACATGTGGGCGGGCCACCATTGCGATCAATTTTACTTCAACCAACTTGTGGCCGGCGGGGCCTTGGAGTGCCACGGAGTGGATTTCCTCGAACTGGACAACGTGGTCTGCAATGTCCGCGGAGCCATGCTGCCGGAGATCAGGCGGCTGGGACGGACCGGCGACGTGCGGATCCTGCATCACCGCACCCGGGCCATGAAGGCGCGAAAGCTGTTCTATTCGGTGACTGATTGGCCGACGATCCGCGAAATCGGGATCAAAGCCGTGAACCGGGTCCGGGGCTGAGGAGGGCCAGCGGCCAGAATTCTGAAACGCTGCCGGGATCTCCCGGGGAATTGGCTAAAATTCGTCGGAGACCGCGAAGGAGACGTTGGAGATTTTGGCGGCCTGCATGGCGTTCATCACCGTGGCGATGGCTTCCCATTTGGTGTCAGGGGCGGTGCTGATGGTGACGATGATGGGTGTCGGGGTCTGGGCACTGCCTTCCTGGACACTCTGGTCCTTCAGGCTTTTGAACGTCTTTTTCAGTTCGTCGGCAGTCACGAGATCGTCGTTGTGCGTGATGTTGCCGGCGTCGTCGATATTGATGGATTCCTCCATCGGCGTGTCCTGGGTGCTGTCCTGGCTTTGTTCCGTGGACGGCAGGGTCATCTTGAGCTGGGTCTCCACCTTCTTGTCGCCCGCGAGCGTCATGAAGAAGACCAGAATCACGAACATGATGTCCAGCATGGGGGCGATCTGAAAACCGAGATCGCCATCGGATTGGTAGCGGCTGTTACCGGACATAGGAGGGGAAAGTGGACGGGGGGTTAACCAGCGCGGTTGACGGTGGCGAAGGAAACTTTGGCGGTGGCCTGCGAGGCCACGCCAATGGCGGCAGCGACCTCCTTGGCAGGAGTATCCTTGTCGGCCCGGATGATGATTTCAAACTTGGGATTGTCGCCCCCACGCTTTTGCAGCATTTCGATCAACTCGTCATATTGCCCGTCAAAATCACGGCCCGCGTAGTTGAGCAGGACTTTCTGATCCTTCTCATTCCAAATGACGTTGAGGAGCACTTGGTTGGGGTCCGGTTTCCGCTCCGCGGAGTCAGGCGCCACCGGCACCTTCACCCGGGTATCCACTTGGTCGATCTGCGTGGTGGAGATCGCCACAAAGAAGACCAGCATCACGAGGAGCACGTCGATCATCGGCGCGATTTGGAAATCGGGCTCGCCACTTTCAATACTGCCACCGCCACCGGACATAAGGAGGAATGCTTAAATAAAATTATCTCAAGGGATCTCCGAACAAGCCTCGGCCTGTCCGGTGGAATGCCCATGCAGGATCAATGAGCGGGAGCGGCGTCCAGTTCGGCGTTGCTGCCTTCGACCCAGTTCGGGGCGTTGGCATACAGTTCCTGATCGCCGATGTGCACTCCTTCCGCGAGGTGATAGGGGAACTTGCGGAAGAGGTTGCCGATTTCCGCTTCCACTTCGTTCATGCCACCCATCAGGCGGTTGCGCAGAAAGTAGAAGGCCATGAAGGCCGGGATGGCGACGAAGAGACCGGAAGCTGTGGCCACCAGCACGTGACCGATCGCCTGGGCGAGCGCGCCGGTGTTCTGGGTGGCGCCGCCGCCGCCGAGCGCTTCAAAGGCGCTGATCATCCCGAACACCGTTCCGAGCAGACCCACCATGGGAGTACAAACCCCGATGACGGAGAGATAGGAGATGCGGTTGGAGATTTTGGCTTGTTCGGAAATAATAGACTCGGCCAAGGCGTGTTCGGTGGCTGATTTGCCGTCCCCGACGGTGACCAGACCAACCCGGGCGACGTTATTGATGACGGAATTGTTTTCGAGGGTCCCCTGATACGCTCCGACGTAGTCCCCGGCGCGGAAGCTGTTATGGAGCTTTTCCAGATCCTCGGCGGGAATGAGCCGTTTGACGCTGCTGCGCTGGGCGCAGTCAATGATCAGCCACACCATGGCGATGGAGAAGGCGGCCAATGGAATCATGATCAACCCACCATCCTTGAGCACTTCAAACAGACTGCGTTTGATGACCGTAGGAGCAGCCGCGGCGGCCGCTTCCTGGGCGTGCACCGCTCCAGCGACGAGCAGGGAAAGGGCCGTGGTGAGAAAGGGGGTGAATCGGGCAAAGGAGCGGACTTTCATGGAGTTGGGGAGTGAATAGGTGAGTAGTCTTTAAGCCTGGGGATAGTCAAGATATATCTGGAAGGAGGAGACCGGAGCGGAGCCGGAAACGACGCAAAAAACAGGAAAGGGCGATCAGGGAGCGGCTCCGGTAAGTTTGGCAAGATCGGCCTTTTCCACTTTGGCGGCATCCGCTTCAGGTGTGCCGGCATAACGTTCGATGATCCGGGCGAAGCTGTCGGTGGCATCCTGCAGACGGCGCAGGCGGGCGAGGCATTTGGCGGCTCCCAGCTCGGCAGCGGGGAGGAAGGCCGCCTCCGCCCCGTAGAACACTGGGATCTGCAGATAGGCATCAAGCGCTTCCTCGAAGGCCTCCCGCTTGAACTGGATATCCCCAATCAGGAGATAAAGGCGGGCGAGGGTCTCGGCGTCCTGGGCTCCCTTGATGAGCGGTTTGACCTTGGCGAGCGCGGGCCCGGTGATGCCTTTTTGAAATTGCTCCAGGGCGTCCAGCATGGTGACCCGGATCTGCAGACTGCTGGCCAGGGACATGTTCCTCAACTCCGACATGAGCCGGGCGGATTCATCGTATTTATTCTGACGCAGCAGGCTTTCCGCGACCAGCAGGCCCGCCTGGGCGTACCATGAGCCGGGCTTGTCTTTCCAGAGACGATGCAGATTTTGCACGGCGGTGGCCCGTTGGAAGGCTTCCTCATATTTGCCTTTGAGGATCAGATCATCGGCCGCCGAAAGATCATCGGGCTTGGGGAAATCCACCCGCAGCAGGCCGGATACAGGAATCGGTTTTCCCCGGGCGGTTTCGGTGCCATCCGGTCCGATGACCTTGCGCTGCACACTGGTGCCGGAAATGGTCACTTCGGAAAACTCGATCGATCCCGCCGGGAAGACCAGCGTCTGGGCGGACAAGGGACCGGCGGCGGCCAGCAGGGCGCTGCCGGCGAGGAGAGAGAAAAGCTTCATGCGCTGGAGTGTAAAAAGGGTTAGCCGCCGAGGTTGCGCAGACGGTCTTTCACCTTCTGGAAGTCCGGTTCATTTTTCATCTTCGCGGCCTTGCGGGCGTCATTCACGGCATCGCGGTAGATATCGACGGCATCGGTGCCTTTACCGAGGGCCTCCTTGGTTTCGCCCGCACGGAGATACCCCTTGGCCATCCATTCAGGGAAGGCGCCGAAACTCAGGTAGAGCCGTTGGAAGTAATTGAACGCATCCGGCAGGGCCTTTTGCTTGAAGCGGATTTCGCCCAGCAGCCATGTCACTTCCGCCTTCACCTCTTTCGGGACCGATTTGTCTCCGAACATTTCCTTGAGCAGTGTTTCGGACTCATCCAGCTTTTCGCTGTCAAAAAGCACCCGGGCCTTGCCCATCTGGGCTTCCCCGTATTTGGCACCTGGATATTCATCCATCGCCTGGGTGAACCGCTTCAGCGCAGTGTCATAATCCTTCGACTTGTAGGCCATCTGGCCGAGACCGACCAGCGCCCAGTCCATGTAGGGGGATTGCGGGAAAAACTGGATCAGGCGGTTGAAGCAGGCCGAAGCCTGTTCCTCGGAATTGCGCTTCACGAAATAATTGCCGACCACCGCCAGCAGACTCGGACTGAAATCATCCGTTTTGAATTCGGTGACCAGTTTTTCCATCAGGGCCTCCGATTGTTTGGGGCCCGTGTCGACGACCAGCTTCCCGTCAGGACCTTTGACCTTGGGCGCGGAAGCTTCAAGCTTCCGGTAAAGTTCGGATTTCACATAAAGCAGACGGGCCTGGCCGACCGCCGAGAGTTTGCCGGCTTCGAGGCCCAGCAGTTTGTTCAACTCCACTTCCGCCTCCGCAAAGGTTTCGGCCACCGTGGGCGGCGCAGGCTTGGGCGCCTTGGGATCGGCGTTTTCGACCGCAGGCACTTTTTTGCGCTTCGGAATGCTGGAGATGGCCAGTTGCTGGAGCAGATCCTCCACGCCCTCCTTCGAGGGATTGTTGATATTGGCCAGAATGGTTTCGGCGAGGAACCCGCGGGCCCGGGCCTGATTGGCGGTTTTTTCCTCAGGCGTGGTGCCTTGGCGGACGATGGATTTGGCAATCCATCCGATCGACTCCAGGGCGGCGCGGTGATCCGGATTGGCGGCGAGAAACTCGCGGTAAAGATCCTCGATATCCTTCCAGCGGCCCTGGGCCTGCAGGAGGGGGCGGGCCTGGCTGAGGCTGTACTCCACCACCGCATCGGTGCGGCCGCGGCGGACGGCTTCGACATAGGCATCGGCGATGCGTTTGTCGATTTCCTCGGAAGTCAGTTTTTTGTCTGCCGCCTCCTCACCGGTCATTTCCTTGTAGCTGTCCGCGATCAACGCATAACAATCCGCCACCGTGGGTGAGCCGGGGTAAGTATTGATGATGTCCTGACACTCTTCGATGACCCGCATGAAGCTGGACGGTTTCTTCTTGGCCTTGTGGCCCATCTCCTCGCCTTTGAAGAGATTGGCGAGCCGGTACCGGGTATCCGCGAGGTATTTCCCATTCGGATATTTGTCGCGGTAGGCCTTCAACTCCCGGACACTGCCTTCGTAGTCGTTCAGGAAAAAGAACGTCAGGGCATACATGAAGTCGATGTCCTCGATCAGCGGGGAATCGGGGGCGGCAGCGCGGAATTTGGTGGCCGCATCACGTGCCTTGAGGAATTCATACTGCTCCAGGTAGTTCTGGACCTGGGTGGCGAGAAAGTTACTCTTGTTGGGGGAGTTCTCGAGGTATTTCATCACCTCGTCGTAGACCGCATTGATCTTGTCAGGATTCCCTGACTTCTGGACCTGGGCGATCAGGGTTTCGGCGACTTCGGTGACCTGGGCACCGGCCGGGTAGGCCTTCAAATACTCGCGGCACAGTTCCTCGGTGCGGGCGATGATCTTCATGCCATCCTGATCCGGCGAGGCGGGGGCGAGCTTCGCATTCGAGTAGACCAGCAGATACAGCACCACGGGACGGTCCTCGAAATCCTGGAAATTCTCGTAGAGCCATTGGAACCCGAGCCGGGACTCCCAGAAGCGTCCCAGCTGGGCGAAGCAGCGGCTGATGCGGAAGAAGACGATGGCATCGTAGTTCTGTTCCTTCTCCAGCTGTTCGATCTGGGCTTTGGTCTGCGCGGCGTAGAGCCGGACACTGTCCAGTTGGGCGGAAGCCGTCACGGAATCCCCGGATTTGGCGGCCACGAGGGCCGAGAGGCGGTTCACACTGCGCTCGTATTCGGCTGACACTTCTTTGAGCGTGGCCAGCACTTCATCCTTCTTGCGCAGGTTCTGATACGCCTGGAGGGCTTGTTCCTCCTTTTTGCCGCTCATCAATTCGTCGGCGAGCTTCAGCGCGGCAAAATTGATTTCGTTGACCAACGGACGGGCTCCGTTGGCCCGTTTGACCCGTTCCAGCAGGGCTACCCCCTTCTCCGGACGGTCGGTCTGGTAAAGTTCCACCAGCTTCAGCGACTGCCGGACTTCACCCGAACTCCGGATGCCGGGAGCGAGGGCCGTTTCGAACAGAACGATGGCTTTATCCCGCTGCTGGTTTTCGGTGTAGCACTCGGCCAGCTCAATATTGACGTCATCCTTGAAAACGGCGCTGCCGCCCTTGAGCGGCTCATACTTCTTGATGGCATCGGCCCATTTTTTCTGGGCTTTCAGGATCCGGGCGAGGGCCAGATTGGCCTGATAGACATTCTGCCCTTTGGGATACGTGGTGACGTATTCGTTGAAGATGGCCTCTGCTTTGGCGTGGTCGGGCTGATTGAAGTAGGCCGCCCCCAGGATAAAATACAGCGGCTCCAGCACCTCCGGCTTGGCTCCGACTTTTTTGGCGACCGTCATCAATCCGGCATAGTTGGCCGCAGCCGTCGCCCAATCGCCTTTGCTGAAGGCCTCGTAGGCCACCTTGCCCATCTTTTCAGTGTCGCTCAAATCCACCTCGGGGACTGCCGCCGCAGGGGCGGCCGGGGCCGGAGGTGCCTGCGCCGGCAACATCGCAGGAGAGCCCAGCAGGGCAGCACAAACCGGGATGCAGACACGGCGGGAAGCAGAAAGCAAAGATTTCACTACGGGTTTGGAGATGGGGGGAAGTCTGGTCCTGGGCGCGGCCCCGGAAGAGGTGCGATTATTGAGGCAGGCCGACGCTTTGCAATAAATAAATGGTCCGCCAAGGCACTTCATCCCCGGCATCAGGCATCCCCCTACCGCAAGCGGTTTCGAAGCCGCATCTTGTTTATTTCCTGGTGAAAAGGCCAAACCGCATCTAATGTCTGCGCCGTGTTCGATTCCGGGTGTTTCACTTTTGGTCAGACCTTGGCATCATCCGCAGTCCCCCCTTCACCCATATCCCTCCTCACCCACCTACCGCATGAAGAAATTCACCACCGTCGCCGCCCTCGGCACCGCCTTCCTCAGCCTGTCCACCACCAGCTGTTTCAAGAATGAAACCAAATCCACCGTGAACGCGGACGGCAGCGGTAAATTCACCACCGTGATGGAGCTGAATCTCGCGCCCATCATGGGCATGATGGGCGGAGGGGCCGGTGCCCCCAATCCGCTCGGCGACAACCGCTCCATGCTGGTCAACATGATCCGCGCCATGAATCCCTCCGTGGATGCCTGGACCGACGCCAAAGTCGAAACCACCAAAGCCGGCGCCACCAAAATCACCCTTTCCGGCCTGACCAAGGATTTCACAGCCAGCGGCGACCTCAAAAAAGCCCTCAGTTCCGCCAGCCCGGACCTCGCAGAGAAGGCCAGTGCCATGCCGGACATGAAGATGGTCAATTCCACCAAGGACGCTTCCGGCAACTGGGTCATCAGCATGGCCGGAGTGGATGAAATCATGACCATGTTCGGAGCCCTCCAGGCCGAAGCCGCCAAGGAAGACTCCTTCACCCCCGGCCAGATGAAAGTCACCGAGGAGGAAATCGCTACCAAAATCGCCGAATTCCGCCCCACCTACGACCAGTTCAAACCCATGGCCGCAATGATGCTGAAAGACATGTCCATCACCAGCGAGATGGAAGTGGGCGGCGAAATCCTTGAGTCCGCGGTCTTCAAAAAAACCGCCCCCAACAAAGTTTCCTGGACCTTCTCCGGCGAGCAGCTCATCGACATGGTCGATGGGATCGTCAACGACAAGGCCCTGCCGAAAAAAGTCGCCAAACTCGCCGCCGCCTTCAATGAAGGCCCCAAGAGCGAGAAGGTCGGCCCCGCCCTGCGTGAATTCATCTCCCCGCTGATCGCCGACATCTACGGGGGCGCCGCTTCCCCCAAGCTGGTCATCAAACCCGGTGCCGCCAGTTTCGATTACGCTGCCGAAGTCGCCAAAGCCAAGGCCAACCAATCCCCTGAGCTGAAAAAACTGCTCGAGGAAGCCGCCAAGCCAGCAACCCTGCCCGGCCTCCCCGGTGCAGAAAAATCCCCGGAGGCCGCTCCCAAGGCGCCTTCCAAGGTGGTGCCGCCCACTCCCAAAAAGAAGGCCGCCTGACCTTGAACGCGCCCTGCGGTTTCAGTGATCCCAACGAAAATCCCGGACCTGAAAACTGACATCACAACTCCCGCCCCGGCGGAGCTCAGCACATCTGAGCTCCGCCGTTTTGCGCGGCACCTCAGCTTGCCCGGCCTCGGTTATGAAGGCCAGCTTAGCCTCAAACGCAGCGCCGTCCTCGTGCTGGGCGCAGGGGGCCTCGGCTGCCCCGCGCTGCTCTACCTTGCCGCCGCCGGCGTGGGACGACTCGGCATCGTCGATGCCGATACCGTCAGCCTCTCCAATCTCCAGCGGCAGATCCTCTTCGAAGCCAGCGACTGCGGGCAGCCCAAAGCCACCACCGCCGCCCGCCGCCTCCGCACCCTCTATCCGGAACTCACCACGGATGTCTTCGCGGAATCGTTCACCGCCGCCAATGCCCTGACCCTGGCCGCGGACTACGACCTGCTCATTGACTGCACCGATAATTTTCCCACCCGGTATCTTTCCAGCGATACCGGCGTCTGGCTGAAAAAGCCTGTCATCTACGGTTCCATCCATCAGTTCGAAGGCCAGATCAGCGTCTTCGCCCCCCACCTCGGCGCCCCTTGTTATCGCTGCATGTTCCCGGTGCCCCCGGCCCCCGGCAGCGTCCCGGACTGCAACACCGCCGGCGTCCTCGGGGTGCTGGCCGGTCTCATCGGCACCCTCCAAGCCGCCGAAGCTATCAAACTCCTGACCGATACCGGAGAACCCCTGCTCGGCCGCCTTCTGCATGCCGAAACCCTCGGCACCCGGTTCCGCGAATTCAAACTGCGCCGCGACCCCGCCTGCCCTGTCTGCGGGGAAAATCCTGTCATCACGGCCCCCATCGACTACGACCTTTTCTGCGGCCTGACCGCTCCCCCGTCCGGGCTCGAACTTGCTCCCTCACAATTCGCCGCCACCCGTCACCGCCACTTCCTGCTTGATGTCAGGGAACCCTGGGAACACACCCTGCTTCCCTTCCCGGCCGACCGGTGGATCCCGTGGCAGGACTTGGAATCCCATCTCCCCGCCCTGCCCCGGGACCGCCCCATCCTGGCCATCTGCCGCGTCGGACTGCGCAGCCGCGAAGCCGCCCTCCTGCTCCGCCAGCGCGGGCACCCCGAGGCGATCAGTCTGACCGGCGGCCTGGAGGCGTTGGATTGACCGCGCGCTGGGCTGCGGGCAAGCGTCATCATCCTGTTCATCATTCCCGCTCAGAGACCAATGCGTTCTCCTGCAAAGGATTCAAACTTTTCCAGGTCGCCGTTGAAAACATTCTGATCGACGAACCCATTAACTCCCCGCGTCCTCCCTTTGCCGGAATATTGCCAAAAATCCCAAGGCTCCTGTTTTTTCCCAGGAGAAGAAATCACCGAGCGGATCCACAAACGCCGGATCGGAAAATCCTGCAAGTAGTGGTTTTTGAAATCCGCCGCCGTGTATAGCACCGGCTCGCGCCCATAAAACAACCTGATTACCCGGATGAAGGCCTCCAGTTCACGTTGAAAGTCCTCAGGGGCAGGCCGGGCTGAGGAATTACCCACGAACTCCAAATCGATGGCCGGAGGAAGTGCCCGCGGATCATTCGGAACCACTGCTTTGAAATTCGCCGCCTGATCCAGGCCCCGGGTCTTCAGCGTGAAAAAATGATAGGCCCCGCGCCGCAATCCAGCCTCTGCACTCCGCTTCCAATTGAGGAGAAAGAGCTCATCCTGAAAATCACCTCCTTCGGTCGCCTTGAGATAGACAAACTGAACCTCCTCATGGGGAATGGCACCCCAATCGATGACCCCCTGGTGCCACGACACATCAATTCCTCTTACTGGATAATCCTGCCTCGGAGGCTGATTGGGAATCCAATAGCCTATTGAATAGCTGACCATCCCAATCGCGGAGATCACCGTGCCCGCAGCAAGAAAAGTATTTACCCGGCGGCGGATCGTCATGCCGGAATGTTATGGCACAACTGATCTCAAGGCTCAAGGCTTTTGCGGTAAACGAGGTTCCGCCCCCATCACCAGCGTCCTTTCCGCCGGAAAGCGTTCAGGAAAAAACGCCCCCAGCCTGCCAGAATGGCGATCAGTGATGAGTCGCCGGCATTGCCGGCATTGCCGGTCATGGGGACGGAGGCGCGCCGGCCTGGCCTTGCCCGGCGCGCTACAACCTGCAGGACCGGTGGTTTGGGGGAGGCTGCGCGCCCGATATCCAGACGCCGGCTGGCCTTGGCGGCGCGGGGACCATCCCTCCACAGACGCTGGCATCCCTGACAGATATCCAGCTCCAACTCCTCCTCCCGGTGCGGGATGAGCACCGCCAGCATCGGCCGCCGGCACTCCGGGCAGGCCGTGCCTCCGGGCGCCGCCACGGGCCTTTCCTTGGCCGTCCACCAGATCACATCGACCTGCTCCTCCGGGATCATGCGCCGGAATTGACTGAAATTCAGCGATTCGCCACCGCATTTCAGGCACCGCCAGGCAATCCCCGTATCGTGCTTGCCGGGAGCCAGTCCCTCGCCGCAACGGGGGCAGTCCATCCCCAGCCCGCCACTGGCCGCGGGCAGGAAATTTCCCCGGCGGGCCATCATTTTCCGGAGCGGCAGACCGTGGCCCTCCAGAGACTTGCTATCATTTCCATCGTCGGACATCCTCCCTCACAGTCGATCACGCTCCGCTCCTGCCAATCGGATATTCACTTCCAAAGCGGTCCTGGCTCCACCCTCAAAACCGCCACCGCCCCCACACTTGTTCTTTCCCATTTTATTCATCCGTGCCATCCATAGCTCCTGCCCCTGCCCTTCCGGTCCTCCTCACCGTCGCCTTCCCAGTCTGTCCAAATTCCATCTGCCTTTTCCAACATGACCATCAGCCCCTCCGACTACGAAAAACCCGGCACCTTCTACCTCGGCCGGGAATACGACATCAGCACCAAAACCACCGAAGAGAAACTGGTCCTCTACGATTCCAAGGACCTCGTCACCCACGGGGTCGTGCTCGGCATGACCGGCAGCGGCAAGACCGGTCTCTGTTTCGCCCTGCTGGAGGAGGCGGCGATGGATAACATCCCGTCCATCATCATCGATCCCAAAGGCGATATCTCCAATTTTCTCCTCACTTTCCCCGAACTGACCGGCGAGGCCTTCCGCCCCTGGATCAATGAGGAGGACGCCGCCAAAAAGGACCTGACCCCTGACCAATTCGCGGCTGGCCAGGCGGCGGTGTGGGAAAAAGGCCTCGGCGAATGGGGTCAGTCCGCGGAACGCATCAAAACCCTCCGAAACAATGTCGACATCAACATTTTCACCCCCGGGAGCAATGCCGGCATTCCCGTCAGCATCCTCGCCTCCCTCGCCGCGCCGGAATTCGAAATCATCGACGATAACGAATTGTTCTCGGAGCGCATCGAAACCACCGCCAGCTCCATCCTCGGCCTGATCGGCATCACGGCCGACCCCATCAACAGCCGCGAGCACATCCTCCTTTCCAACATCTTCGACCGTGCCTGGCGGGGCGGCGAAAACCTTGATCTGGAGAAGATCATCAACTACGTGCAAAACCCGCCCTTCGGCAAAGTGGGCGCCTTGGACCTGGAATCCTTTTACCCGGAAAAGAAGCGATCCGAGCTGGCCATGGGCATCAACAACCTGCTGGCCTCCCCGGGTTTCAGCACCTGGCTGACGGGGGAAGCCCTCGACATCAAACGCCTGCTGCACACCGCCGAAGGCAAACCCCGGGTTAGCATCTTCAGCATCGCGCATCTCAATGACAGCGAGCGCATGTTTTTTGTTTCGCTGCTGCTGAATCAAATGCTGGGCTGGATGCGGGTCCAGAGCGGCACCACCAGCCTGCGCGCCCTGCTCTACATGGACGAGATCTACGGCTACCTCCCGCCCACCGCCAACCCGCCGTCGAAAAAGCCTCTCATGATCCTCCTCAAGCAATCCCGCGCCTTCGGGCTGGGCTTGCTGGTGGCCACGCAAAATCCGGTCGATCTCGACTACAAGGCCCTCTCCAATATCGGCACCTGGTTCCTTGGCCGGCTCCAGACCGAGCGTGACAAAGCCCGCGTCCTCGACGGCCTCGAAGGCGCCGCTTCCACCCAGGGCAGCAAGTTTGACCGCCCCAGCCTCGAGAAAATGCTCTCCGCCCTCGGGAACCGCATCTTCCTGATGCATAACGTCCACGAGGATGCCCCCTGTGTCCTCCAGGTCCGCTGGGTCATGAGTTACCTGCGGGGGCCCCTGACCAGAACCCAGATCAAAAAACTGATGGACCCCAAACGGGCCGCCTTCACCGGCACTCCCCCGCCTCCGGCGATTTCATATCCCACGCCCTTGGCAGAGTCCCCTCCATCAACCATCAACCCGGCACCATCAACCTCCGCCACTTCCTCCGCCAGCGGACGCCCCAGTCTGCCTTCCGCGGTGAATGAATTTTTCTTCCCCGTCACCAGCCCCAGCGCCCAGCCCATGCCCGTGGTCTATCTTCCGGCCATCCTGCGCTCGGCGGAAATCACCTTCTCCGATGCCCCCAAGGATGTCTTTGTGATGCGCCGGCTCTCCCTGCTCAGCAAGCTCAGCGAGGACATGATCACGCTCGATGCCGCCAATGCCATCCGCAGCCGCCTCGATGCCTCCGCTCTCAGCCGCGAGCCCATGCCCGGACCGGTCAGCTTCGCCGCCGTCCCCCCCTTCGCCCTCAAAGCCGCCACCTACACCGCCGCGCGCGATCAGGCGGTCGACTGGCTCTTTGCCAACGAATCCATCGACCTCTGGTATAACGAAAAATACAAAGTCTACAGCAAACCGGGCGAGCCGGAAGGCGACTTCCGGGTCCGCCTGAGCCATCGCGCCAAGGAAGAGCGCGACCAGGAAATCGAATCCCTCCGTCTGAAATACCAATCCAAATACCAATCCCTCGAAACTGCCGCCAACAAGGCCCAGGCGGCCATCGACCGCGAAGCCTCCCAGGCCCGCTCCGCCAAGATCAACACGGCGGTCAGCATCGGGCAGACCATCCTCGGCGCCCTCTTCGGCCGCAAGGCCCTCAGCCGCACCACCATCAGCAAAACCAGCACCGCCGCCCGCAGTGCCACCCGCGCCTTCGAGCAAAGCGGCGACGTCGGCCGCGCCGAAGACCGCCTCGCGGAAATCGAAACCCAGATGGTGGAACTCAAAAATCAAATGGACACCGCCATGAGCGAAATCCGCCTCGCGGCCGACCCCAGCCGCCTTGTTCTCACCAAAAACCCCATCCGGGCCCTCAAAAAGAACATCACCATCAATGCTTTTGGCCTCGCCTGGCTCCCCTACTACCAAACCGGCACCGGCTCCCTGGAAGCAGCCTGGGATGAGGCTTGATACCCATTCGCCTGCTCCCATATTTCTGGCACCACGAGGACTTCTGCTACTGTTCTCCGGTGTGCAGGGTGACATACCCACCGGCTAACTAATAAAATTGACGTTTACTGCCTGGCGCTGTAATGCAGGCACTGACTTGGCGGATTTTCGCGGGTCAGAGATAGTCCGCTACTACCACCATGCCCATAAACTGCCGCTCTTCTTTCCTGATGGTGACCGTTGTGCAGCTGATCGCATGCCTGCTGCCCCAATCTTGCTGGTCTGCTCCCGGTCAGGTGGACGGGAGCTGGTCCTCCATCGAATTCGCCGGGGAGTTCATCACGGTCGCTGCCCGCCCGGATCAGCGTATCTGGGTGGGAGGAAATTTTACATATCCCGGATTGTCTGCCAATACAGGTCTATTGCCGCTTCTACCACATGGATTTCTGGACAATGCTTTTTTCACCCCTCTCAGAGGACCTGTCAGTACCGTCAAATTGCTCCCCAGTGGCGAAACCCTGTTCGGTCCTTCGATAACCCTAAGCCTGCAGCGCCTGCGGACGGATGGAAAATCGGATACCTCATTTTTTCAACCATCTGGACAAAACTCCCATGTGATCGGTCTCCGGCAGGATGAAACTTATCTGGTGCCTGGACGCCGGTCCAGTCAGGGCATCGATGTCGCGCTGATGAAACTCTCCGATACCGGACTCGCCACTGCTGGCTTTGCCGCGGACTTTGAAGCCACGATTCTGACCATATCGGTATTGTCCGATGATTCCTGCTATGCCGGCGGCAAGGACTCAAACGGCCTCGGCGTGCTGGCCAGAATTTCTGCCAGCGGCATACGGGAACAAGGCTTCGCCCCGGCGTTCGACGGGCCTGTGCAAGCCCTCACCATCCAGCCTGATGGCAAGATTCTGGCTGGAGGCAAATTTGGCGGCGTCAATGGATCCCCCCGCAAGGGGCTGGCACGCCTCTTGCCGGACGGCACCACCGATCCTTTCTTCAACGTCGATCTGGGCGGTCCAAGCGACGTTGAAATTAAAACCCTGCTTCCCCAGACTGATGGCGCCGTCCTGATTTCCGGCAACTTTACCTCAGTCAACGGCATGCCCCGTCCGGGCATGGCCCGCCTGGCCAGCAACGGCGACCTGGATCCAACTTTCACTTTCCCTGATCCGGATCGGTATGGTCAAACCGTCAAGCTTCTTGGCATGCTACCCGACGGGCGCGTCTTCGCCGATGCCCCTGGCTCCGCTGGCAAACGCAAAATCATCCTCCTCCAGAATTCCCCCGGCAGTTCCAGCCTGGAATTGACCGGTTCTGACCAGATCACATGGAACCGCAGCGGTGCGGTGCCGGCCTTGAACATGGCGCACTTCGAGAAAAAGGAAGCCGGAGCCGCTGAGTGGACTGGCCTCGGTCCGGGAGTCCGTACGCCAACCGGATGGACCCTGTCTGTCCCTGACCTTCCGGCCACGGGAAGCATCCGCGCCTTCGGATGGGGTCCTGCGGCTTCCGGGGAGAGCGCCGGCAGCCTGATTGTGGAAACCCTGCCGCTGGGTGTCCCCGCGCCGGATCTTTGGTTGCAGCGGCGCGACACCCCTGCGACAGCCCAATCCATTGGCTCGCTTAGCTTTTATTCCGGTTGGCGGGGCTCGCCCATCTCCATTCCGCTCGCCATGCGGAACCGGGGAAGAAGCCCCCTCTCCGGCATCACCCTCAGCATCACCGGCGCCAAGGCTGCTTCCTTTGCCTTGATCAATCCTCCGGGATCAGTCATCGGGCCCGGTGCGACGGCTGAGTTTGCGGTGGCCTTCAATTCCCTGCCCAACGGCGACGCTGGTGCCATCCTTGAAATCAGGAGCAATGATCCCGATCAACCTTCGTTGAGTGTCTCCCTGGGCGGCTACGGGAGCACCCAGAACTCTGCCTCATTTGATTCCTGGTTCAGCCCGGCGCTGAGGGCCGAGGGGATTGATCTCGCGGGTTTGCCAATCCCTTCCCTGTCATTCAACACGTCCTACCCTCCTTTTCCGGCCGGACAGGATCTCATGCTGATAAACAACGTCTCCCAGCTGCCTATCAACGGAATCCTCGCCGGGATGCCGCAAGGCACTTGGCAGGAGTTCACCACCAATCTTGGCATCCGCCTCTATCAGGTGGACTATTTTGGTGGCGACGGCAACGATCTCGTACTTCATCCCGTGAATTATGGGAAAGTGGATCCTGACTTCCGGGTGCTCTTTGATGAAACGGTCCAAATCAATGCTTGCATCCCGCTTCGCAAAGGCGGTTGGCTGGTGGGCGGCCAGTTCAAAAGTGTCAATCGGCAGGCCCGGAGTCAGATTGCCAGATTGTTTCCGGATGGACGCCTGGATCAATCCTTCCAGCCTTCCCTGCCCCCAAACGACATCCTTTCCATTTCGGAACTGGAAGACGGAAAGATCCTGCTGGGGCAATCCGGCGTTGATGGCCGCCTGATCCGGCTACTGCCGGACGGCACCACGGATCCGGGCTTCCAATGCCAGTTGAATCAGTGGCCGGACAGTGTCCTGCCCTTGCCCGACGGGCGGATTTTGATCACGGGCCGTTTTACCCAGGTGAATACCATACCCCGGAACTACATTGCGCGCCTGAATCCCGATGGATCGCTGGACACCACTTTTGACGCTTCGTCAAATAACATGATTCACTGTTCGTTGCTGATGCCCGATGGAAAGTTTCTCGTTGGGGGGCGTTTCACGGAATTCAATGGCACCGCGCAAAGCGGAATGGTCCGCCTGAATACGGACGGCAGCCTGGATCCCACCCTGCCCAAAGTTCTTGGCGAAGTCAGCTGTTTTGCCCGTCAGCAAAACAGCCGCATCCTGTGTGCATCATATGGCACAGTGGCCCGTCTGCTGGAAACGGGCGCCAAGGATATCAGCTTTACAACCGTTTCACTTGATTCCCTTGCCGCTGTGCGCTGCCTGATTCCCCAGGCCAATGGCAAGGTGTTTGGCGGCTTTCTTTTAAAAAATGAAGTCTTCAGGCTTTCTCCCAACGGAGCTTTGGACTTCACCTTTCTATCCCCCTTGGACCCATCTCTCCCCAGAGCGGACGTCATGGGACTCTGCCTGACAAACAATGGCTCCGCCATGATCGGCGGGGATTTTTACATGGCGGGGGGCGAACGGCGCAGTGGTCTGATCCGGGTCATGCTGGAACCTCCGGTTGAGTCCCTTGAGGTGCAGGACCAAACGCGCATCCAATGGTTGAGGGGAGGCAGCCTGCCGGACAGTGGCGATATCAGCTTTGCCCTGCATGTCCCCTTGACGAATACTTGGAGTCCTTTGGGCCGGGGCACGTCGATCACGGGAGGGTGGGAACTTACCGGCCTGGGCCTCCCTCCTGCAGGGGCCATCCGCGCCACTGCCCGGATCAGCAGTGGGAGGAACAATTCCTCGTTCTATTTCGTGGATACCATTGTCCCATATGGCGACGCAGTGCCTGCCCTGAAAGTCAGCATGCCTTCCGGCGCAGAAGTCCAAAATGGAACCGGAGCACTTGACTTTGGCAGCCTCCCGCAAGGAGCAGCCACGGCGCTTTCCCTGGCCTTGGAAAATCGTGGTTCCGGGATACTGGGCAACTGGTCCCTGGCCATAACCGGGGCGGGAGCCCCGGACTTTGCCATTGGCACAGCCCCTCAACCGGAGGTGACCGCCACTGGGGTCACAAGGGTGGCCGTGCGGTTCATACCCACCTCCGCAGGAACTAAAAATGCCCTTCTGACCATCACCAGCAACTCGCCTGACACCCCAGTTTTTACCATTGCCCTCCAAGGCACCGGAACCAGTGGTTCCATAAATCCGACTTTTGCTGATCCCGGCACGCCTTTCATCATCAGTGAGGGATTTGCGACTGCTGGCCGAAGCCTCGGCCGGGTGACTCTCGCGGCCCCCCCCGTCCCCGGCACCTTGCTGACCGTCGTATCCAATCCGGCCGCCATCCCAATCAATGGAGTGTTTGGTGACGTCCCGCCGTCAGGCATGGTGACAGCCTATTATGACAACGAACCGCATCTTTTTCAAATCAGCTACACCGAGGGCAATGGTCAGGATATTGTGCTCCAGAAGGCCGCCGCCGGCCAACCCGCGCTTGGCTTCACCAGCAGGGTAGCATCACCCACTTTGCCGATCCCGTTTTACAATCACCTGCTCAGCCTGCCGGACGGCCGCATCCTGCACAGCCGTGACCAGTGGTATACCTACGATAACACAACCACATTCACCAAGCGCAATGGTGATCCTTTGCTGGAACTCAATCTTCTGGATTCTTCCGGCCAAAGACTCACTTCGTTCAGTTCATCGGTACTTGGCAATCCAGGACCATTCCTTGCCACGGCCGATGATCATTTCCTCATCGGAGGCACTTTTTCCAAATTCAATGGATCCGCCAGCCTCCCGCTGATCAGGGCAGACGCGACAGGACGCCTTGATTCAAGCTATGGCCTTTCTGATACCAACGGCATCAACTCCTTTTGCCATCTGGCGGATGACCGGCTCCTGATTGGAGGCACTTTCACCCAATTGCGCAACTCAAGCGACAGCACCACGCTTGCACGCCCCATGTTGGCCAGACTGCTTCCGGGCGGATTTCCGGACCCCACCTTCACTGCCAATATCGGTCCCGCGGGAAGCAATGTCACCACCATCGCAGTGCAGCAGGACGGCCGCATTCTGATCAGTGGGACCTTTACCACCATCGACGGTATCTCCCGGCTGCGCATGGCCCGGTTGCTCCCCGATGGAGCGCTCGATCCAACCTTTACCGCCAACGCGGACAATACCGTCAATGCGCTCCTGCCCCTGTACGATGGCAGCATCCTGGCCGCTGGCAGTTTCCAGAAAATCGGCAATACGTCCCGTCCCTACCTCGCCCGCCTGACAGCCGATGGCACCCCCAGTTTCGTTTCCGGCAATCAGCCGCTCACCCCCGTTACCGGACTTCATCTCCAGGCGGACGGCAAAATCCTCGTCTGCGGCACCATGAACCTTGGCGGCGGAATTCTCCGCTCTCTCGTCAGGCTGAATCCTGACGGCACGGTGGATCCCGCTTATGTTGTTGAACCGGAAACTGCAGTCACCTCCTTCAGCCCCCGGGCGGACGGCAGCCTCGCCATCTCCGGCCCCTTTGGCAATTTGGGACCTTTTCAACGCAATGGCATCGCCG
The DNA here is from genome assembly GCA_040387795.1 of Verrucomicrobiota bacterium. Taxonomy (GTDB): domain Bacteria; phylum Verrucomicrobiota; class Verrucomicrobiia; order Verrucomicrobiales; family V1-33; genus CAIZWU01. The sequence continues at coordinate 118,901 of JAZKDC010000021.1, read as the reverse complement.
TCCTGCAGAATGATCCGGCTACAGAACTCGTCATCGCCCCTGACAACACCCAGATTGTATGGTTGCGCGGCGGCAGCGCTCCGGAAGTGCATAGTGTCACCTTTGAGTCGTCCACGGACCAAGGCCTCACCTGGTCCACCCCCATGCTTCCCGCACGCATCCCCAACGGCTGGCGGCAAACCGGCCTTTCCCAGCCCTCTTCCGGACTGATCCGCTGCCGCGGCCGCGCCGGCTCCGGCACTCTCCGCAGTTCCTCGGTGCTGATTGAATCCATCCTCCCCTACCAAACAGCAGGCGATCCGCTTGTAGCTTGGCGTCTCCAACACTTCTTCACCGGAGTTGACAGCGGTCCCGCAGCCAACACTGCCGACCCGGATCAGGACGGTCTGACTAATCTTGCCGAATACGCTCTCGGGCTGGTTCCCACTGAATGCAGCACCGCGAACCTTCCCGTCCCAGCCCTGCAGGATGGCGTCATGGCACTCCGTTTTAACCACCCCTCCTCCATCAGCAATATTCACTACACAGCCGAGAGCGCTTCCGATCCAGCTCAGGTGATTTGGACCCGTCTGGAGGATTCAGGCACCGCCCCCGGGCATGTCTTCAAACTGCCCGTCACCGGCGGCCGCCAATTCCTGCGCCTGCGTTTCGACCTGAAGTAAATCACCTCCTCAAATGGAACGGTATTTACCCTGCTCACACCTCCTCCCGCTTGGCTCGCAGGTGCCTTTCAGATCAAACCTTCCACCCATGGCAATTATCAGGGAACCCGGGGAAAATCAGCTGGACCCGGGAACCTGTCAGGGTTAGACTTGGCTCTATCCTGACCTCCCCCCGGAATATGAAACCCCTGCTCCTCCTTGGTGTGTGGGCCGCGCTGGCCTGCCCTTCTCCCGCAGCCACCATTGCCGTTGGCAAGGGGTTTGGCACCACATCCGGACTGCAGTTAGCCCACTATTATAATGGGCCCTATTCCGGCGGGGGCTACTATATCTCGGTCGGCACTTTCCCGTCACCTCCCACCACCCCTTCCGATTTGTTGGGATACCGTGAATTTGCGTCCGGCCACTCGCCCACCTCGGGCCTCACCCAAGGTTATATTAGTGGGAGTTTCACCAGCCGTCCCGATAATCCGGCCGACTTCGATTCGCAGGAAATCTACATCATGGCCGGAAATGGCCAGACTATGGCCACGTCTCAGGAGTTGGTGGTCCTCCGGGGCGCCGGCATCCCCTGGCTTTTCCCCACAGACACGACTGCTGTTGGGGCGACCACCATCTTACTGAGGGAGGCTGGCGATGTCACCGGTGCCCACATCAGGGGCATGATAACTTTGGTTGTCGACCTGCCAACTGGACCGGATCAGGTCATGATGGCACCATTGGGTATCACGCCGGAACCAAGCACCACGGTGTTGCTGCTGACCGGTCTCATGGGATGCTGCAGAAGAAGTAGAATCGCGTGAGCTTCCCTCAGCGCAGGGCTGGGCATCCTCCTGCTTGTCTTCAAAGTTGCCCCCCCGGCTGCGGCGTTTTGTCCAGGCCGCAGACCGGGTGTCAGGCCAAGTTCCGACATTACAGCCCGAAGGCTTTTTCCATCTGCTGGCGCACAACGGTGAGTCGTTTGACGTCTCCGCCGCCGACTTCGGCGGTGGTCCAGCCGGTCCAGTTGGTGTCGGCGATGGCTTTGCGCACCTGGTCCCAGGGGAGATCGTCATCCTCGCCGGTGATCTCCACGAATTTGTTTTTCGCCCGGCTGAAGCCTTTGACATCAAACTTCACGGCCCGGGCACCGAAGGCGCGGATCCAGTCGCCGGGCTGACCATACTTCCAGTGGTTCCCGATATCGTAATACTGGCCGACCCACGGGCTGTTGAAGCTGTCGATGAATTTGATGAAACGGTCCGGAGTCTGCTCCGGACCTTTGTCATGATCATAGTGCATTTGGTTCCAGACGTTCTCGAAGAGGATGCGGTGGCCGAGCGCCGCGGCGAGGGGAAGGGACTTTTTGATCTCAACCTGACAACGGGCATCGATTTCATCCGCAGGACCGTCCGAGCCTTTTCCTATCACAATAAGGATACCGCTGCCGCCCGCGGCGTGGGAGACGCGCAGGCAGTGATCCATGTTGGCCCTGGCCTTGTCGCGCGTTTCCTGGCTGGCATCGGTGAGCCGGACACCCCAGTGGGTATGGTTGATCGCATTGTGGACGAAGACCCCGCTTTCCTTCACGGCGGCGCGGGCCTGTTCCGGGGTGAAGTTGCCGGCTTCATCAAAATCGACGCCATCAAATCCGGCTTCCGCCGCCATCTGGAGCCGCTCCACAATACTGAGTTTCCGGCCGCCAGCCTCACCGGCGATCATCCCAAGCTTGCAGGACAAGAGAATAGGCCGGCTGCTTTTAGGCAGCACGATGCCCGACGCCGGTTCTGCGGCAGGGATCGGTGGGGTGGTGGCTACCAGTGCGGCGGTGGTGGCCACGGAGGACAGGAGGAAACGGCGGCGGTCAGGGTGGGATGGGGTCATGGTGCGGCATATTGAACCACGGAGGCCGCGGCGGAAAAGCTCAAACTCTGGTGCTTTCCCGGCATGGCTGGATCCTTTGATCAAGGAAGCCGCGGACCATGCAGCGGGATTTGACCGGCTCGGATCAGGGAGTGCGGAAGCGGTAGAAGAGGCGGTCAGCCGCCGGAAGCGGCAACACCGGGCGCCAGGTGGAGCGTAGACGACCGTCCGGCAGGAGGCTGCGGCCGGTCAGCTCCAGGGGCACCTCCCACAAGGAAAGATCCCGCGTGGCCTGCGCGGACAGGGCCGCCGCATCCGCGCCATTGGCGTGGTCGAGGCTGATGGAAAGCCCACCCAGGGCATCCGGGAGGAAGGCGACCGGGAGCGGATTCGGCACCGCATCGCTGGTGCCGAGGGCGAATTCCATCAAACCGGACAGACCATCGTTGTCCGAATCCGCCGCGGGCAGTCCCGCGAAGACCAGGGAATCGCTGGCATTGGGATTGCCATGGGTGCGGGTGCTGACCCGCCAGTTCGGCGGGAGCGCCGGATTGGTGGCCGGGGAAGGATTGATCAGCACCAGACTGCGCCCCGCCCCATTGGCCGCGTCCGGCCAGGGCGGCGAGGAGCCATAAGTGAAGTCCACCAGCGGCGTGATGCCGTCCGCCGCCGTGATGAGGACGCGCTCCCCCGCATTGTCGAAGGCCCCGCGGTAGATCCCGCCCAGCACGGCGGACCAGCCTTGGATTTTTTGATAGGTGAACTGGCTGTCCACCAGCACGAGACGCTCCCCGGGACTGAGGACCTTGTCGCGCAGCGGGGGAAACTGGAATTCCACACCGAGGATAAACCGGACCCCGCGCAGATTGATGGCCGCGTCCGAGACATTCATCAGTTCAATGAATTCCCCATCCCCATCACCGGAGGGATTGAAATGCAGTTCGGTGACCGCGAGAGCGCCGGGAGGACAGGGTGAAGGCCCCACCTGATAGAACACTTCCTGCAATGCGCTCCATTGCCCGGAGGACGGCAACAGGGTGCGCGACCGGACGAGGGTGCTGCGGGTCAATGCCAGGCCTCCGGCGGGCGCCACTGCCGAGGCGCCCCGCTGGCCATGAAGTTCCGCAGCCAGCAGGAAGTCATCGTCCCCGGCGCTGAGGTTCAGGCCCTGCACCGCAAGAACGTTATCGCCCTCGACGAGCATGGGAATGAAGGCCGTAAGATTCACCCGGTCCCCCACCAGCGCCGAGCTGTCAGGAGTTTCCGCCGTGGCCGCACTGGTTCCGGTGAGAAGCGCTGCGGCATTCCTCGAGGCCACCCGGGCCCCATTCAGATAGACCGCATAACCATCATCGGACTTGATCCGGAGTTCGAGGGCGGTCAGTCCGCTTTTGACCTGGCCGGTGACCGGGAAGTGATAGCGTTGATACAGGCTGGCATTCACCCCGTGGAGGACGGTGCCGATGTCCTGGGTGACCGCCGCGCCGAGCGGGTCGCCGGCCGGAGCAAAACCGACCCCTCCCGCGCCAGCCGTCCAGAGGGAGTCATCGAATCCCGCCTGGGCCCACTCGATCACCGGATTGGGTACCGTGCCCGCGGCCAGGGCACTGACCTCGGCAGGAGAGAGCCCCCGGTCGTAGATCCGGACCTCATCGATCTGACCGCCATAGAATCGCTGATCGCCCGGCCCACGCGCACCGATGGCCCAGCCGGAGGTATTGTCAGGAGCTCCGGCGGCGCTGGCCACACTGCTGATCTCCACGCCATTCCGGTAGAGGCGCCACGCCGTGCCATCATAGACGATGGCGACGTGCGCCCAGTTGTCGATATCGCCCAGGGCGGAATCTGCCCCGCTGGCTGGCCCCGTCGCCATGACGGAAGCCGTGGCGTCGATGGTGAATCCCCCTTGATAGGCGCCCGCATTGATCCGCAGAAAAGCCTCTCCAGCGGGAGCCGCGGAGGTGTCCGATCCTTTGGAGACGATACTGCGGATCAGGCCCACCGCATTGGGCCGCACCCACGCCGCGATCGTGATTTGACCGGCGAACCGCAGGCCTGCCGGATTGCCCAGTTGGACGTAATCATTGATCCCATCCAGCAGGACCGCCCCCCCGCCGCGTTGCCCCGGAGCGGTGATCGAGGCCCCATTCGTCAGGGCGCCGTGAAAGCTGCCCACGGGATCAGGGGCACCCGTGGCCGCACGATCCAGCGGATAGAGCGCGAGGAGGTCGGGGGTTTCCGGCAGGATGACCCCATCCCCGGCGGCAGTGGGCACATGGATTTTGCCGGGAGTCGCCGCCGTGACGAAAGGCGTGTTGGGCAAGGCCGTGGGGTCGGGGCGGGGGTCGGAGCCATCGGTGGTGTAATACACCAGGGCCCCGGGCGTGGTGGTGGTCTGCTGCAGCATGCTACCGCTGGCCACCAGCCCGGCCGGCAGATTGAAGACGGGAGCCACAATGGAAGGATAGAAACCGGCCGTCCGGTAAATGCCGAGGATGTCGGTGGTGCGGCTGGTAAACCAGTTCAAGGCCCCGGTGCGGGCGGTGGCCCAGCTGGTGGGGGTTTGGTAGTTCCAGCGCGATCCCTCCAGGATCATGGACTGCTGGATGGGATCGCACAGTTCATTCAGGCGTGCCTTGTTGGCCGCCGGGGTCATGGCCCCCCCGGGTGTCACGTAGGAGCGGTGGATGCGGTCGGCCAGCAGGGTGCGGTAGTCGTTGCCGCCATTTTTTAGGAGCATGGAGAACAGGCTGCCAGGCCCATCTCCGGCGCGCTTGCCCGGGGCATCGCGGGCGGTCCGGTCATTCCCCGGGCCGGCATAGGGCGCGTAGTAAAGATAGCCGTCGGCATCGTTCAGGACAAACTTATAACCATGGCCGGGCCCGACCGGGCCGGTGGTCCGGTATTCATCCTCCGACTTCCCGAACATCCACATGATCATGAAATCCACGTATTGCGGCACATCCAGCAGGGGGCGGAGCTTTTCATAGGTGTTGCCGCCGGACCGGGCCAGCGCCTTCATCTGCGTCCACTGGACATCCGTCCCATCGTAGGGGAGCCCGGGATCAGCCCAGCCGCCCACATTGAGATTGCCATTCACCGACTCGTAGTCGCTGCTGCCCCCGCCGTAGTAGGACGCCATCATGGCGGCATTGAAGCGCTCGCGCAGATGATAGAGCCCCCAGTAGCTGCCATTCAGATAGAGATGCACAAACCGGCCGTGCGGCGCGTATGACCCCATGTCGAGCATGGTGGCATCGGTAAAGGCGTTGGACATGTAAAAGCCCCGCGAGGCCATGTCATGGGACCCGTTGCGCAGTTCAATCTGATCGAACTCATCGGCCGCCGGCCAGCCCCGGTCGAATCCGGCGAATAGCGGATAGTTGAGTTTGGAGGCCCCGTATTCCCCTTTGAAGGAAACCCGGAAGGACTTCTTGGCGAAGTTGGTGAACGCCCCGCCGAACAGCTGCACCCCGCAGGGAATCTGGAATCCCGCCGTCACGCCGCTGGGATCGAGCCACTCCAGCTTGGCCCGTTTGTCGACCCCGCCATCGATGGTGGTGCCGGGGGGAACGGTCAGGCTCATGGAGGGCACCTCGCGCAGCGCGGCCCTGACCTGGACGTCGGTCAGGCCGGTGACGAGGGCGGGGGCCAGCCATCCCTTCGCCGCCGCCGTGCTGCGGATGTCGGAGGGAAAGACATACGTTTGGATATCAATATTGGCCGGAGCCCAGCCGGACCGGAAGGCCGCTGCCTTCAGCACCCGGGTGGTGCTGATCCCCACCGGCACCGAGTAGACCGTGCCGGTGGTCGCGGTGGGGTCTGCCCCATTCAGGGTATAGCGGATTTCGGCGCCGGGCGTGGCGCAGGAAAGGGCCACTGTCTGGGCGGTATCGTAGATGCCGCGCCGCACGCTGAAAACGGTGTCGGCCACCACCCCGTCAAAACGCGGACCGTTGGCCGCCGCGGGCGTGGGCACCGCGTAAAAACCGGCCACCGCTCCCGTGACCCCATAACTATGATCCTGCTCCTGCGGGGGATACGTCAGGGCCGCCGGATAACCGGCGGGGAACTGGCTCAGCACCGTGCTCCCATCGCGGGCCACCAGCCCCAGGTATTCCCCGCCGGAGGCGAGCGCAAAGTTGGTGTGCGGCGTCTCCCCGGGTGGCCGGGGCGTGGCGGCATTGGAGGCGAAGACGACCGCATAACCATTCCCCGGCACCGTAAAGGCCGGGAACATCCACTTCGTTTTCTGCCCGGCATTGTCCGTCAGGAAAAAGCCCGCCAGATTGAGCGCAAACGCATTCGGGTTGCCGATCTCAATCCAGTCCTGACGTTTGCCGTCACGGTCGCGGATCCCGCCTTCATTGGACGCGAGGAATTCGGAAATAAACGGCGGCAGCTCCGGCGCATCCACCCCGATGGTCACCGCACGCGTGGTGCTCCCCGCCCCGTTGGCCGCGGTCAGGACATAGGTGGTGGTCACCGCCGGCGACACCGTCACCGACCCCGCCGGCCCCGTCACCGGGCCGATGCCCTGATCCAGGCTCAGCGACGTGTATCCGGCGACATTCCAGCTTAGCACCGCTTCGCCAGGTTTCCCCGGCGCCCCGGTTTTGGTGATGTTTCCGGCATCCGGCCCAAAATACTTCACCTCCGGCGCCGGTGCCTCAAAGGCCTCGATCTCGGCGATCTGCGGCGCATTGCTGGTATTGGCCACATTGGTCAGGCGGATGAACCGGCCCCGCATGGTCCCGGCCGGATGCAGGGAAGGCACCAGATGGTCCACCCCGCCCTGGAGATTGTTGGCCCCGTTGGCCCGGATTTCATACCCCCAGCGCTCCACCCCCGGCACCCCGCCATTGTCCGCATACACCGCCATGCGCACCCTGGAGAGCTTGTTCGCCCCATCATTCACCCGGCTGTAGAGATCGATCGCCTGCAGCGGGTATTCCCGGCCCAGATCGATCTGATAATAAAACCCGATCACCCCCGCTGCGGCCGGCGCGGTGTAGATGGAGCTGTCCCCATCCGTCACCGCTCCCGCCGGACCGCCCGCGGTGGCTCCGGAGGCGAAAACGGGTCGGGACAGGGCGATATTGGAATCACTGGCCTGACAAGGCAGACAGGAGGACGCGGCCAGCAGGCCCAGGATCATCAGGAGAGGGAATCGCATCAGGGGGAGGGGTAAGGCCGCCGCAGGGGCGGCCGCATTCGGGTCTGGAGGTCGGCATGTTCTCCGGCAGGATCTTGGCATCCGGCTGGTTCTGTCCAAAAGCAGGCCCCTGTTTAAGAAACCCGCCCCCTGCAGAGCAAGCCTTTTCCCCCTTCCCCGATCCGGGCGTAGTATCCAACCCCAAGGCAATCCCCCCTACTGACAAAAATACTTGAACGCGTAGGAAAATAGTTTGCTACCTTTAATGAATCCAGATACTGCAAACATTCATTAATTCCAGATTACACACTCTCCCGTCCCGATGGAGACTTGATCCGGAACGATTTCACCCCTTTTCCCTATGATACGCCGTCCTCTCCTCGCCCTTGCCATGCTTCCCTTGTTCTCGCCCCTCGCCGGTTTCGCGGGGGTATTCACCAGCAATCCCATCACGGGGGACGCGGACTCCGGCATCTCGGCCGACAAGGCCTACACCCTCGCGGTGGACATCTTTGACGGCCCCAACCGCCGGATCAATGACGCCGTGTTCACCGGCTCCGGCGGGGGAGGCAATCCCACCACCAACAACTATACCACCTCCGGTCTGAATAACGGCTTCCCCGGCAACGCCCCTCCCATCACCGGGAGTGTGGGTGGCCTGACCGAGAATTTCCTCTATAATGGCAATCCCGCCACCTACACCCTGAAGAACCTGCGGGTGGGCGAAACCTATACCACCACCTTCTTCAATGCCGCCTTCGGAGGGCCGGGCGGACGCATCCACAATGTCACCGCGAGCGATGGCGGCGTCCTCAACGGATTCGACCAGAACGCGACTCCCGGCAGCGTGCTGAAATACACCTTCACCGCTGCTGCCAATTCGATCACCTTCGCTATGACGCCGCTGGTTCCTGCCGACACCTGGCACCACTACGCCGTCAGCAACGAGATCGTGAAACAGCGCGCCCTGCTGACCGATAACTTCTACGCTCCGGCCAACCCGGACACCAACAATCTGAATTTCAACCTCGCTGCCCGGCAAGGCGGGCTCCTCACCACCGGCGGGGGCACCATCCCCTGGGTCGCCGTGGGGAACACCCAGGTCGGCAACGGCACCGGCGGCATTGATGGCGGCAACTATCTGCTCAACGCCTTTGGCAATGGCCGGTCCGCCCTGGACTACAACTTCAATGGCTCCGCCTCCGCCGGCGGACTGGCCGTCAGCTTCGACCTCGCCCCCAACTCCGTGGCCGATGCCAACACCACCCTGTGGGAGGCGGTCAACATTGGTCAATCCAGCGCCAACAAAAACGACGGCGTCAATGACCCGCACTCCCATTTCGGGGTCCTGTTCCGCGGCAATGGCCTCCTCCAGGCCTTTGATGGCAACACCGTCCTGACCGCCGTCGAACCCATCTGGAGCGAGACTGCCCAGACCAATGGATTGACCCGGATCGAACTGATCGCCCAGGACCCCACCGACGGAAATCCCTTCGATGGCGTGGGCCAGACCGACATCAGCGTCTACGCCGGCGGCATTCTCCGTTATTCCTTCAGCAAGACCGGCGGCGGTTACGCCGACAACTACCTGAACTTCTCCGCCGCCAACATCGGCGGGGTGGACAACCTGATGGTCGCCCAACTGGTCCCCGAGCCCGGCAGCCTCGGCCTGCTGGTCCTGACCGGCGGCCTCCTCGCCCGCCGCCGCCGCCCCGCAGCCCGGTGAGTTGAAGGAAACTTGGAAAGCAACCGGTCCATCAAACCGGAGCCGCTTTCCTCAATCCTCCAGATACCGCCCGGTCGGGCCCCAATTGCCTGACTGGGCTCTTTCATGTCCCGGCGTCCCGCCCCCCTCACCTGATTACCGAACGGCCTGCCCGGGCGAACCTCCTGCGGCGCACCTGCGGCGGAACCGGGACGCGACGCTGAGGCGGCCTGACAAACCGGCCATCTGTTGTCCCGCCTGTGGCGGGACCACGAAACGCCTGCACGCCCTGCGCCCCCGCGCCCTGCCCCCGCTCCGGGGACCCCTTTCCTGGCATGCCTGACATGATCCTGAATGTTCCATCCCTTCCCGTCGCCCCGCCGGTCCCGCCGTGTGCAAAACACGTCAGGCCCGGCTCCGGAGGAGCGTGCCCCTAGGACACGGAAAACCAGTCAGGACTCCCGTCTTCCACCCCTGAACCCCTGCCCGGACCGGCCCCCGGAGCGCCCAGAGTGCCGGCAACGCGGAGTCCGGCGCGGGAAACCGTCACCTGCGGGACCTGGGAGATGCGACCAGTCCGTCCTGACAGGAGATACGTGGCCGGAAGCTTTCCCCAGTGAGGACCCGGCCGGACGCTGGAACTGACCCGCCACCCCAGGGAAGGCCGTCCGCGAATCGTTCAACAACCATTATCATCGGGGATGCCGATGATAACCATGGTCATTCGCCCAGCGTTCGGGTGTAGCGCCAGATTTCCTCGCCCATGGGTTCAAATCGCCCACCATCCCCATCATGTGGGAGATATGAGGAAATTGGAACGTAAACGTAAAGCCCACGCTCGATTCGTCGCTCTTCTGAAAGCACGATCACCATATTCACTCGGTCGGAATAGACTCTCGGAGGCCGCAAAACGCGAACTGCCTCCGGCCAATTCTCTGGCGCCAACCTACCTTCCCTCCAATTCGACATATTGGACACTCCCGCTTGTCGGATTGCCGCAACGTTCACGATATCACAATGAGGCTCTATTGATGAGCAGGCACCAACTGCGAATGTCATGCCGACAGCAAGCAAAGCTGGAAAGATCGGATTCATGGCGAACGAAAAGGCCATCCACGGCGGGAATGGAAGCCCGAATTCAAACTGGAGCATTACCCGGCGTTGGATGTGCCGACTTGTTGGATTTCTTGTATTTACCGTTTGCAGATCCTGACCTCACCGCTGTGCCCGTAGCACACCGCAAACTTGCCGGGCACGAGTGACACAACACATTCAAGTTCAGAATCACTAGAGAGGAGAACTCCTCTTAACGTGCCCTCGTATGGAGGCGCTCCGGCTCCATGGCCGATTGGAAATACGTATGCTTTTCGGTCAAGCTCTGATGTCAGATTGTGTTTAGCCAGCGTATCGGCGACAGGAGTGTTCCAGTTCGCAGCGGGTTCTTCCGTGCAATCGTATGCAGATAGACCCAGCCACTTCTCTGGTTTCATAGCCAGAATGGTCCGCCATCGTCCACGTTTAGGCTGCACAACGAAAGTAGCGATGAACGCCGATATGTGCGTTGTCTCTTCGACTGACATGCTCGGGAATTCAGTGCTCATCACTTTTGCAATCCAACAGTCTAATATCCCACCAGATCTGGTGGGATATCCATTTGGGGATGAGGCATATCCGGGCGGTTGGGCGGATGTCAAGTGCTTCAATCCCAATGGATTCAGTGGATAACAAAAAAGCTTATCAGACTCAACTGGATTTGCATGAAATTCCAGTGATTACCAGACGGGCTGGACTGTCTGGTCGTGGATATACCTTTGATCATTGAAATTAAAATCAGCTGCAGCGGACCGTAATTTCCTAATTTTGGAGGAAGGAAACGGGCTCAAGGATCGTGGAGCTGGCAGACCTGGCAGACCTGGCACCGTGGCGGCAGTGGTGCGGATGCAGGATGTCGGAGTCACAGTGGCGGAGTGCCTGGAGATGAGAATGCCGACGGAGGCCGGGGAGCGTGAGGCGGGGAAGGACGGCAGACGGTGAGGCGGAACATGGATGAGGGACAGAACCTTCATGCATGGGGCTGCAGCCAGCACCTGGAATGCGCGGAACCGGCACCCTGGCCGGGGTGCCGGTTCAGTTCCGGGGTCGCTGCCGCGATCCATCCCCGGCTCATGTTTTGGACCCCATGGCGGACGAGCCATGGGGTGGCCGGGGTTCCGGGCCCGGGCCATCCTGCCCCGGGGACCGGCTAAGTGGGGGCGGCTTCGGAGATTTCCTGCAGGGTTTCTCCCACCTGTTCCAATTCATCGGTTTTGATGGCGAGGTCCCCCAAAGAGAGGATGCCCACCAGCTTCCGGTCATGGGAGATGACGGGGAGGCGGCGGATTTGGTTTTCCTTCATCATACGGCCGGCTTCCTCAATGGTCTGGTCCTCAAAACACCAGAGCACCTCGGCGGTCATGATTTCCGCGACGGTGGTCACGGCCGGGTCACGGCCCACGGCGGCGAGACGAAGGGCGATATCGCGGTCCGTAATCATGCCTACCAGATTTTCCCCATTACAGACGGGCAGTGAACCCACGTCGAAGGCGCGCAGTTTTTCCGCTGCCTCCTGGATGGTGGCATCGGGCCGGATCACTTCGACGGCTTCGGTCATGATTTCGTTGATTTTCATAACAATAGAGGAGTTGGATTGGGTTGGTTCCGGTGGGGAGGATTGGGTCTGGGGGATGATTAGTAACGGCGGTAGTAGCGGCGATCCCCTTGGTAATAGCGCTGGTTCCGCTGGTCCTGGGCACCGCCCACCACATTCCCTCCCAGCGCGCCCAAGGCTCCGCCAATGGCCGCTCCTTCCAGGCCCCGGCCGCTCTGGTGACCAATGATTCCACCGGCGGCGGCTCCACCCAGCGCGCCGACCACAGTGCCGGTCTGGGCGTTGGGGCCGGAGGTGCAGGAGGTGAGAGACAAGGCAGCGATACTGAGCGGAGTGAGGAGGAGGGTTTTCATGATGAGGAAACAATGGGAGGGGGGATGAAATCAGGAGCGGAACGGGGGGAGTCCGCCTCTCCTCACTCAGCATTGGGGTGTCCGGGACTGCTGGAGAGGAGTTCTGATTTCATGCCTCTGCTGTGCAGGGAATGCGCCAGCCCTTTTATCGGGGAAGGCCTCCTGATTCACCATGCACTTTGCCACGATGGGCAGCAGGTTTGAGGCAGTTTGCCCCATTCCGGGACCAGTCGCGGCGACGGAGGGTTCTGCTGGTGGAGTCAGGCCGGGACCGGGGCAGTCAGGGTGAATGGTGCCGGGGCATCGGATGCAGGCAGGCCGCAGGCGACGGCCCACTCTTGACGGGACGGGGACCGTCTGCCTCAGCAGCAGCCGGCCTCTGGTTCTCCTGACTTTGCTTCCGCCGGATGAGGGAGTGGGTCGATGCCATCGACAAAAACAATGGCGCAATCGAAGCGCCGGGTGACTTCCTTGCCCTCCGCCATGTAGGAAGGCATGGGGCCGGTGAAGGAAAACTGCCCCTCTGCGCCGTGCTGCTTCAGATGGTCCGCAGCGAGCCTGACATAGTGGAGGGGATCGAATCCGGCGGATGCGGACGCCCCGGGATACAGCAGGGCCGCGGCTTGCCCGGGATCATCCGGGGAAGAACCGGAGAATTCCCGCAGGTCCTGGAGCACCGGATTGTCATCCGCTGAAAGCTCGTGGACCGAGAGCAGGAAGGATTTGATATCCTGCCGGATGCCATTCAAACGGGACTGGAGCATTTGCATGAGCCATAGGTAAGCGGTGAAGCCGGAATGAAAAGGTTCAATTCACCCATGGGTCCCCCAGCATGGGGCGAAGCCGTATGGGGAAAAACCCGCAAGGCGGAGTGAACCGGCCTGGGAAATCCCGCCGTGGGGAAATGCCGGGTTCAGGTGGTGGCGGGAGGCGGCGGGGCGTCCGGGGCATGGCTGGGGGCCGGATGGATGGCTACGGGGGCACGCTCGAAGTCCTCCGCTGCGAGGAGGGCTTGGGCTCTGAAACCGAAGAGGCGGGCCAGCAGGGAGTCGGGGAAGACTTCCAACCGGGTGTTGTAGGCGGTGGTGATGTCGTTGAAATAATCGCGGGCGAGGGCGATGCGCTGCTCCGTCTCCGTGAGGCTGTGCTGGAGCCGGAGGAAGGCGTCGCTGGTTTTGAGGACGGGGTAACGCTCCACCAGCACCGCCAGCCGGGCGGCGGCGCCATGGTATTCCGGCCCGGGCTGTCCGGGCGGGGTGGCCTGCTGCTGCTGCCGCAGGGCTGTCACCGCTTCAGTGACTTCCTTTTCATGCATGCGCATGCCATCCACCGCGGCGACGAGGGGCGGGATCAGGTCATGCCGGCGTTTCAGCTGGACCTCGATGAGGGACCAGCCCTGGCGCACCCGGTTCCTCACATCGACGAGGCTATTGAATAACATCCACACCCAGGTGCTGATCCAGAAAATCAGATAGAGCCCGGCGGCCGCCGCGGCCAGCCATGGCGGCGCGGCGAGGCCGGTGAGGACCCCGAGGCCATACCCGCAAGCCGCGGCCAATCCCAGGCCGAGCAGGCCCAGTCCGTCCCGCGAACGCCCATAACGCCGCAGCACCTGGGCCTCCGCCTCGGTGGTGACCAGATAAAGCGGGGCCCCGGGGGCGGCCGCGACCTCGGCCGCCACGATATCTCCCCGTTCCCTCGCCTGCCCCACGATAAAGACCTCCGCATGGTGCGGGATGCCTTCTTCAAGAAACCGCCGCACGCCGGTGGAATTCATGATACTGCCTGGCGGCCCTTTGCCATAATACAGAGGGTCTATCGCGGTCACCCGCTCGGACAGGAGCTGGAAGGGCCGCACGTCTGCCCCGTCCGGATGCACCAGCACGGCGCCGGTTTCGTCCTGCAGGTAAAATGGGCGCGACTCCCCGCCGCTGGCGAGGGTGGTCCAGCCGCTCTCCACCCGCTGCCGGGTCTGGGTGCGGCCCTGTTGATCACGGTAGGTCTCGGTGACGACCCGCCGCCATTCCTCACTGACGGACCACTGGTAGAGGATGCACTCCTGTCCGGTGAGGTAGGAGATGAAGGGATCCCCCTCGGCCGTGCCTTTCAACTCGACGAGGCCGATAAAGACGCCCTGGGCGCGCGAGGTCGGCAGGGCCTCGATCAAGCGGTAGTGCCGGTTCGCGGCGTGGCTGCGCCAGAGGCACAGGAGTGCCAGCACGCCGGCCAGCGCGGTCAGAAAGGCGGCCAGGGAGGGGTCCATCGCAGGGTCCATGGCTGGCGTTCATAAGTGAAAAAGGGACGGATGACAAATGGCCAATGCCGGAACTCCGACCACCCTTCTGCGTGCCGGGAAGGACAGGGGAAAGCGACTTTCCCCTGGCACGCCCGGGAGCCGCAGCGTAACGCCGCCTCATGGCCCGGAATATCGTTTACTTTGACCTCGAAACCCAACGCTCTGCCGGCGATGTCGGCGGCTGGGACAAAAAAGACCGCATGGGGATGTCCGTGGGCGTGACCTACAGCACTGCAGCGGGAACCTACCGCATCTACGGGGAGGACGAAGTGGGCGCGCTGATCGAAGAGCTCAGCACAGCTGACCTCGTGATCGGATTCAATCACGTGGGCTTCGACTACGCAGTGCTGCAGGCCTACAGCATGTGGAATATCGAGGAGCAGACCAAAAGCCTGGACCTGCTGCTGGATCTGGAAGTGAAGCTGGGGCACCGCATCAAGCTGGATGACATCGCCACCGCCTCCCTGGGCACCGGCAAGACCGCGGACGGGCTGGACGCGATCCGCTGGTGGCGCGAAGGCAAGATCCTGCAGATCGCGGAATACTGCTGCTTCGATGTCAAAGTGACCAAGCTGGTGCACGAGTACGGCGCCCAGCATGGCCATGTGAGATACAAAGACCGGTTTGGTCAGGAACGCAGCGTGGACGTGGCGTGGAGCCTGGAGTGAGGCCTCGGGGCGTTGAAAACGGGATCATGCAAAAGGTCGTCCGCCATGGCGATTCAGCCGCGCCGTAGGTGCGCGATCTCTATAGCATTCGCTGCCCGGAAAATTTGAGCTCTGCAGGAGCGTGATCTTCAGGGAAGATGTCGCCTCCTACGGGGCTGGGTTACCTATTTGGGCAACGAAGGCTATAAAGATTCCGCCCCAACGGGGCGGATCAGCCACCGTTCAAGCCACCGTCCGGCTGGGTCACCCTTCATCCCGGTTTCAGCTCTCCCCAGCCCTTACAACACCCGCCGCAGCAGGCTGTCGTGGCGCTCGCGTTCGTCAGGATCGGGATGGTCCAGGGTGTAGTGCAGGCCACGGCTTTCATGGCGCTGGCTGGCGCTGTCCACGATGAGGGCGGCGACCTGGGCGAGGTTGCGGAGTTCGAGCAGCTCGCTGGTGATCTTGAAGTTCCAGTAAAAGTCCTGCACCTCGCGCTGGAGATTGCGCAGGCGGGTGGCGGCGCGCTGGAGGCGTTTGCCGGTCCGGACAATACTGACATAATCCCACATCAGGCGGCGGATCTCGTCCCAGTTGTGATAGATCACCACCAGTTCATCCACGTCGGTGACGTCGCCGGGTTTCCACGGCGGGAGCTTGATCTCCTCCAGCACGGTCTGGCCGAGCGGGCTGCGCCGCAGGATATCCACCGCGGCCCGGCGGGCGACCACCGCGGCTTCGAGCAGGCTGTTGCTGGCGAGCCGGTTGGCGCCGTGCAGGCCGGTGCAGCCGACCTCCCCCACGGCATACAGGCCGCGCAGGCTGGTGGCGCCATTCACATCGGTGCGGATGCCGCCGCATTGATAGTGCGCCGCGGGCACCACCGGGATGCGGTCCTTCGCCATATCGATCCCGGCATTCAGCAGCGTCTCATAGATGTTGGGGAAACGCTCGCTGAGAAACTCCCGCGACTTGCTGGTGATGTCCAGATAGACACAGGGGTGGCCGGTCTTCTTGATCTCGCGGTCGATCGCGCGGGCCACGATATCGCGCGGGGCGAGGGATTTCCTGACATCATACTTCTGCATGAATTCCTGCCCATCCGCGCCAACGAGAACGCCGCCCTCACCGCGGATGGCTTCCGTGATGAGGAAGCTCTTGATGGTGGGATGATAGAGGCAGGTGGGGTGGAACTGGATGAACTCCATGTTCGAAAGAGTGGCCCCCGCCCGCCAGGCCATGGCCACCCCGTCGCCGGTCGCGATTTTGGGGTTGGTGGTATAAAGATAGACCCGCCCGCACCCGCCGGTGGCCAGCACCACGCGGTCGCTGCGGAAGGCGATCACTTCCGTGGTGGCCTCATCCAGCACATAAAGCCCGAGGCATCGGTCGCCGGTGGCAAAGCCGAGCCGGGCGGTGGTGATGAGATCGATGGCGAAGTGGTTTTCGTAAAACGTGATGCCGGGCGTGCGGCGGCAGGCTTCCAGCAGGCGGGTGGCGATTTCCTTCCCGGTGGTATCGCCGTGATGGAGAATGCGGCGGCGGGTGTGGCCGCCCTCGCGGCCGAGGTCGATTTCCGTGACGCCGTTCTCCTTGTGACTATCAAACTGCACCCCGCGGGCGATCAATTCCTCAATGCATTCCGGTCCCTCGCTGACAATGGTGCGCACCACATCCTCATGGCAGAGGCCGGCCCCGGCATCAAGGGTATCGGCCACATGCAGGTCCATGGAATCATCCGCCCCCATGACCGTGGCGATGCCGCCCTGGGCCCAGGCGGTGTTGGAGGCTTCAGCGCCCCGCTTGGTGAGGATGGCGACGGACCCGTGGGCGGCGGCACGGAGGGCAAAGCTCAGCCCGGCAATGCCGCTGCCGACCACAAGGAAATCGTAGGTTTTCATCAATAAGGAGTCTCTCCCATACGCGGCCCGATCCCGGATGGAAAGACGGATTGCACAAAGCAGGAATCCGGCGGTATGGCACGGGCTGATGCTGCACGCGACTGCTTTTTGCCCGGCCAATATCTCGCTGGTCTTCGAAACCTATCCAGCCGAGCCCCCCCATGGCCGCGGTTCCCTCGGCGTGGGAATCACGCTGGATGCCGGAGTCACCGTGAAAGTATCCCGGGCCGCGGCAGGCACACCAGCCTCCCTGATCCTCGTGGGAGGGGAGGCGTGGGAATTCCCCACGGTGCGCAGCGTGCTGGGCGCCCTGACGACGGAAGTGCTGCGCGTGGACATCGAAGCGGCCTTTCCTTTTGGTTGTGGATTCGGCATGAGCGGAGCCAGTGCCCTGGCCACGGCGTTGGCGGTGAACCAGCTGCTGGACCTTGGCCTCGACCGCCCGGCCCTCGGGATGATCGCCCACCATGCGGAGGTGGATAACGCCACCGGTCTGGGCGACGTGGGCGGGCAATACAATGGCGGCATCATGATCAAAACCCGCCGCAATCAGCCCCTCGCGGTGGAGCATCTGCCGATTCCTCCCCAGACCCTGCACTACCGCGTGCACGGCCCGATCCTCACCGCCGAGGTGATCAACAGCCCGGAGAAACTGCAGCACATCAACGCCGCCGGCCATGCCGCGATGCGGGAAATCAGCGCGGCCGGGGCGAAGCTCACCATGGCCCGGTTGTTCGGGATTTCGCACACCTTTGCCCGCCGCTCCGGCCTGCTGCAAAGTCCCGCGGTGGCGGCCGACATTGCCGCGGCGGAGGCCGCCGGTCATGCCGCCACCATGATCATGCTGGGCGAAGCCGTGATCAGCACCGGCCCCTTCCCCGGCAGCCAGCCGGCCGGGATCCTGTTCGGCGGGGCGGCTTTGGGCGCCCGGCCTCAGGTGGACTGACCTTTAACCCATCCTCAAGTTATCCGCTATCCCACTTGCGGAATCCGCTGATTTGCTGACTGGTGTGAGGATTCCCCGTCCGTCCACGTTGTTTTATACGCATGTCCTCTCCGTCAGGTTCATCCTCCCCGGTGCCTCCCGAATCCTTCGTCCCGCCCAGCGCGGAGGAGCTCGGTGCCATGCTGCCCCATTATGAAATCAGCCACCTGATCGCAGCCGGCGGCATGGGGGCAGTCTATGCCGGCACCCAGCGCGCCCTGGACCGTCCCATCGCCATCAAAATCCTCCCGCCGGACGCGGCCAAGGACGGCGAATCCATCGGCCGCTTCCGCACCGAAGCCCGGGCCATGGCCCGCCTCAGCCATCCCAACATCCCCACCGTCTTCGATTTCGATGTGTCCGCCGGTTATTGTTATCTGGCGATGGAATACATCGACGGCTGCAATGTCCACCAGCTCATCACGCGGGGGGAACTGACGCCCGCCCTCACCTACAAGCTGCTCGCCCAGGTCTGCGAAGCCCTTCACTTTGCCCACTCCCACGGCATCGTGCATGGCGATATCAAGCCTTCCAATCTGATGGTCACCCAGGATGGCACCGTCAAACTAGCGGATTTCGGGCTGGCCCAGCTGATGGATCCTGGCAACCGGCAGGATGACACCTTCTCCCCCATGGGCACGCCCGAATATGCTGCGCCCGAGCTCTGGGAACCGGGCGTGGTAATGGACCACCGGGCCGATCTGTATTCGCTGGGCTGTGTGTTCTATGAAATGCTCACCGGCGCCCCGCCCCAGGGCCAGTTCCAGCTGCCCGCCGCCGCGCTGAAGCTGGATTCCCGGGTGGACACCATCATCACGCGCTGCATGCAGCAGAAGCCCGACCTCCGCTATCAATCCGCCGCGGAGATCAAACAGGCCTTTGAGGCCCTCACCCAGCCCAGCAAGGGAGTTCCCAAGCCGGTGCGGGTCCTGCAGCCCCCGGGCCGCCGCACGCCCAGTGCCGCCGCTTCCCATGGCAAAGCCAAATCTTCCGGCATCACCCCCCTGCTCTGGCTCCTCCCGGTGGTCGCCGTGGGGGGCGTGGCTGCTTTCATGATGCAGGAGAAACCGCCGCTGGACCCTCCCTCCGGGACCGTGCCTCCGCTGGTCTCCCCTCCGGTCCAGCCCCCGCCCCTTCCGCCCACGCCGGTCCCGGCCGTTCCTGACAAAACAGAACCACCACCCCCGCCACCCGTCCTGCCTCCCCCGGTCACCCCGCCGGCGGCTGACCCTCCGGCCCCGGAAGTCATGGCCGAACCCGCCCCTCCCGCCGGCCTGTCGCCCGAAACCAAGGACAAGCTCATCCTGTTCCTCACGAAATACCGTGCCGAGTGGCAGACCGCCGTGGCCGGCAAGCTCCAGACGGAACGCGACCGCCTCGGTGCCTACTACACCACGGCTCTGGAGAAGCAGCGCGAGGAAGCCTCCAATATCGGGGACGCCCCGGCCCTTCTCGCCATCCGCAATGAAATGGACCGTTTCACCCGCACCCGCGACGGCGTGGCCAATAATCAATTCTCCCCCGTGGAGAAAGTGGCGGCCCTGCAGAAGACCCTCACCTCCGCCCTCGCCAATGCCAGCACCAAACTGAAGCCCGCGGCCGACCAGTTGCGCGAACGCTGCCTCCTGGAGCTCAGAGAAATCGAAAAGAGCGCGGGCCCGGGTGACCAGGCGACCCTCTCGGCGCTGTATGACAAAATAGTCAACACGCCGGACCTGACACCGGTCCTGGTTCCTTGAGAATCCCCTTCCCTTCCTGCTTCCCCAACCCCGCCATGCGCCTGCCCCTCTTCTCCGCCCTCCTCTGCGCCGCCACCCTGCTCCCCGCCGCCGCCCAGCAGATCCAGACGAACCGGCCCAACCCCGCCATCCTGCCTCTGCCGAAAAGTGAAGACGCCTTCCACTTCCTTGTCTTCGGCGACCGTACCGGCGGCCCTGAGGCCGGCCTCGATGTCCTGAAACAAGCCGTCACCGACACCAATCTTCTCGACCCCGACCTGGTGATGACCGTGGGCGATCTGCTCCCCGGCTACAATGCCCCCAACAAGTGGATGGAGGACCTCGGGAAATACAAAACCATCATGACCGGGCTGCACATGCCGTGGTTCCCCGTTCCGGGCAATCACGACGTCTACTGGCGCGGCCCGGACCGCCCGGCCGGCGAACACGAGGCCCGCTACGAAAAGCACTTCGGCCCCCTTTGGTATTGGTTCCAGCATAAAGGCAGCGCCTTCATCGTCCTCTACACCGACGAAGGAAACGGCACCAACGCCCCCAAGGACTTCACCGCGCCGGACCAGCAAACCTTCTCCGCCGCCCAGCTAGCCTGGCTCCAGGCCACCCTCAAGGAAACGGCCGCCCTGAAGCACGCCTTCGTCTTCATGCACCACCCCCGCTGGGTCGCCGATACCTACCCCGGCGCCAAATGGGACGAAGTCCACGCCCTCCTCAAAACCCCGGGCAACATCCGCGCCGTCTTCGCCGGGCACGTCCACCGTCTCCGTTATGATGGCGACCGCGATGGCATCCAGTACATCACCCTCGGCACCACCGGCGGCTCCATGCCCGGCCACTACCCCGGAGCCGGTTATCTGCATCACATGAACCTCGTGTCCGTCCGCCCCGAGGGCATCAAGGTCGGCGTCGTGCCGGTCGGCCAGGTGATGGACCCCAAACAGTTCACCCCCGACTTCATCAAGGACATCGAACGCGTCCGGAACACCGAATTCCAACTCACCCCCTATCCCATCTCCTTGGATGAAACCGGCCTCGGCGCCGGCCTGCTGGAGTTCTCCATCGCCAATCCCGTCGCCCATCCCATCGAAGTCACCGTGCTCCCCGCCGGAGCCGTCCGCGAGTGGGTGCCTTCCACCGACCACCTCACCGTCACCCTCCAGCCCGGCCAGACCCATCGCGGCTCCTTCTCCCTCATCCGCACCCGCCGCGGGTTTGAGGAAGGCTTCACCGTGCCTGCCGTGGAGTTCAAGGTCGACCTCCTCCTGCCCGGTCTGCGCATTCCCCTGCCTCCCCGCCGCATCACCCTGCCGGTCGCCCTCAAGTCCGTCACCGAAGCCTTCTTCACCGGCACCCCCAACCGCTCCCTCGCGCTCAATGGCAGCCAGGCCGCCCGCATTGAAATGGGCGCCAACACCCTGCCCCAGGGCCCCTTCACCGTCGAGACCTGGGTGCGCCCGGTCACGGAAAGCAGCAGCGGCGACCTCATCTCCAAAGCCGAGCAATCCGAGTTTGCCCTGAACCTCGCCAGCAGCGTCCCCGGCTTCCACGCCCACATTGGCGGGAAATACGAAAGCGTCATCGCCACCGCCCCCATCCCCAAAGACCAATGGACCCACCTCGCCGGGGTGTATGATGGCGCCCAACTCCTCCTCTACGTCAACGGCCAGTCCGTCGCCGCCCGTCCCGCCACCGGGAAGCGCGCCACCAATCCCCTGCCCCTCTTCCTCGGCGCCAATCCTGACGCCAAATCCAAACCGACCCAGTTCTTCACCGGCGGCCTCGACGAAGTCCGCCTCTCCTCCTCCGCCCGCTATCCCGCCGCCTTCACCCCGGAGAAGAAGTTCACCCCCGACGCCCAGACCCTCTACCTCTTCCCCTGCGACGCCCTGCTCGGCCCCTTCCTCCCCAGCCACGCCCCCACCCCCGGCTACGGCCTCGCAGAGACCACCCTCACGCTCGGCGACGCCCCCTGACCCCGCTGCACCCTGCCCCGCCAGGCAGGAGATCCTGGACTACCAAGGGAACGGAGTCATCGCCTGCGGCCCGACATCGGCGTGGCCCTTCATGCGGTGGGCGCCGTTTTATACCCCTCACCTTGGAGCTCCGCACTGAGGGCAAGCCACGGCACGAATACTGATCCGGGCGGAACAATCGACACACTGGGCAAGGTTTGGATTCGAGATGAGCCTCAGGGCTTTGGCGGAACAAGTGGGGCACAGGTAAGTGCCCTCGATCTGCTTGAGCGACGTAAAAACGCCCAGCGCCGTCCTTCCGCAGGATTCACATCTGAATTGTAATGACATAAGAGTGGAGCAAAACATCGAGGACATTCACCCCTACCAGCGGCGGTGAGCGTCGATCACGGTGTTGAGATTGAAACTGCGGGAAATCATCGAAACTGAACGGCTGGCGGGGGTTGCTCTGGCGCAACTTGCTATCCTTTGATTCTTGCGCTCCAAAGTCGCCGGGGCTGCTCATATCTGTCTTCGGTGAATCCCCGAGTCCAGTAAATCAGTGTATCAAGCCGCTTACGTTGCGGATCACTGAGGGCTGGACTGGAGAGAGCGCCGAGGTCGTCAAGGACTCGATCTCGTCCATGCCGCTTCGCCAGGAAAAATGGAAACTCCTGCACGCTGAGGTCAATCGTATCCAGCACCGGCAACGCCGCCTCACCTACATCAAACGGACAGGCGGCATCGACCTTCATCATCAGGCCCGCTGCGACCTTCTGGAACTCGTAGGGGCGTTGATGCACATCCTGAAGTATCGAGAATAGGTGATGGAAGCGCTGATTCGCTTTAAGCGTGTTCAGATACTTCGCCACTGGCTCGAAGGCCTGCCAGTGATTGCTCAGGGCGAATCTTCCATAGAAGTAGTCCTTGAAGGTCTGCGCGTCGAATTCGGGCATTTGTCTGGGCTAACGCTTTTAGTCCTCCGATCCGCGAACAGTGGACGTTGATTTCTGAGAAGCCGGCAATGAGCGGTTCGGAGAGACGGCTTCGGCTTCTTCCTTTGACTTCCCACTCCCACTGTTCAAGGCCTGCTCTCTGGATGGATCACGAGCCAACATTCCCGCAACCATTCCACGCCCGAGATCAGCAACCTCATATCTGGGCAAAGGCTTTGGGAAAAACCTTGGAAAGAAGGTATTGCCGCACCAATAGCGGAACTTCCATTCAAACGCTACTCCACTTGGTTGCTTCGGATCAGAGCAAATTCGAATTGGATCGGGATCATTAAAGAATTCATGGAGATCCTTGGCAGGTGAGTCGATCGCCCACTGTTCAAAGACGACGCCTACGACTTGCAGACTGTCTCCCGTCGATGTAACAACGACGTTCGGAGCCTCCAAATGATCGATTAAAACCGAGCCCGCCAGCAGCGGCCTGTTATCGATTACCACCGGCCGGCCATAAATCTTGCGCCCTGAAATCGACGCTACAATTGCTTGCGCCACGATAAGGACAACAAGCGATAGGAAAGCCCTCTTCATTTTTCTACCGAACTTTTCGGATAATGCGACGGCGAGCGGAAAGCGTCGATGGCACGACAGAGACCATACGAGCCGTTGCCTGCATCCGTTTTGTCCGGGCTTGGTGTTCGTGTCGACTGGTCATGGCAATCGGGGGGGGGTGCTGCTCAACGACTCAGTGGCAATGCCTGAGCGTAGATGTCCTTCGGTGCCTCTGAGAAGTAGCGAAAAAGTGCAGGGCAAAGCCAACCCTCCATGTCTCGGTCTGGCCACCGATACCAGTTCCCGCCATGCTCGGCCCGCTGCCAAACAAGATGAGCAGCGCAGCCAGGAAATGGAGTCGGCGAAAACATGAGCCTGAAACCGCCCTCAGCATCTGGGATATCGGCCACCATCAAATCGATAATGGTGTCTGCTCCGCTGACGAATGGCTCCTTCACAAGTCCAACTCGATCGTCATCGAAAACCCACATCCCAAGATGGCGGTAAGGTGCTATAACGCTAATTGCATTCATTCGTAGCTTGGAGGAGGTGCGGTTATTTACCCAACATCTAGGCCATCCATGGCGGGGTGGGAAGCCCGAATTCAAACAGGAGCGTTACCCGCCGGTGGATGGAGCGTCTTGTTCACTGTCGGTTTGGATTCATGGTTGCTTCGGGGTGGACTGTAAAAAATGAGCTCCGGTAACCTTCCATCGGTTCCATAGTTCTGGCGTGGTCATTTCTTCAGTGAACCTCGAAGTCCTCCTACGCCTGACCGGGGGCAAGGCTTCGACTGCGGGTTAAGGGTGGAGCGGTCATGACTGATCGAGCTGGCGGCTGGTCAGGCGATAGGAATAACGTCTTATTCTGCCTTTATTTCGTCTTCGATTTCGTGGGCGAGCTCAACTTCACCGGCATCCAGAATCCGCCGAAATACTCGCCGGGCATTCGGATACACCATGTGGATTCCGTGTACAAAGTGGTTCCCCGCCTGAGGGTCGCCTGAGATCAAGGGAAGTAAAGCGAGATGCCCCACCTCCTATGACCACGCTATCGACTTCTGCCACAAAGGAGAAGACACCCTCACTTCGGATCGCTTCACGAAAAAACTCAAAGTATCCAGAAGGAAGAGACTCACCTTCGTGTTCAGTGTTCATCGCTTCCAGTCAAGGGAAGTTGGACTCCCCAACAAATCGGCTGAAGCACTTTGCCGCTTTAGGAGTCATTTCTTGGCAGAACGTCGAAGTCCTCCTGCGCCTGACCGGGGGCGAGGCTTCGACTGCGGGTTGATGGTTGGCCGGTCATGGCAGCAGGAACTGGAGGCGGGTCAGGCGTTAGTCTTCGGAGGAGTCTTCCGAATAGGGGGTGAAATTGGCATCATACCCAGATGGTTTCTCTTTGGGAGGTTGATTCGGTTCACTCTCGTGAATCTCAACTCTACCCGTAACAACAAAGCCTAGACGCTCACCAATCACTCTAATCATGTCCGCAGACTGATCTGCATCTACAGCCCAAGTCTTCAATGCCATCCATGCGGGGCCAAGCGGACAATCGAAATCATGCGCGGTTAATGTCATGCGGCCATCGGCAAACGCAGTGAAGTGCTTGTATGGTGTCTCTAGCTTCCCATAACGCAATTTGAGCTTCCAATCAGATGGCGCTTCTTCGGTGCTCATATTTTTTGGCGAACAATCTATTATGCCACCAAATCTGGTGGGATATCCTTTTCACAAGGCAGCATATTTGGAGGGCTGGTGGTTTGTAAAAGCGTGGGCCTCAATGGATATGGCTGGAGATGCCGACCATACCCGGTCCCAACAGGATTTGCAAGGAATTCAGGGGATTTAAACGGGCCCTGAAGGTCAGGACTTGCGATTCGTCAGGAGTGGTCACGGTTGGCAAAGGTGGCTGGGATGGGGAACCCAAGGAAGAGGGCGGGTGGAGGCGTCAGTCAAGTCGCCAGCGATGGAGCGAGGACTTGCCGTCCGCCCCGGCAACCCCGGCCTCTTGTTCGGCCTTATCCAATTCCCCTGCCGGATGCTCTGCCGATGCTCCGGGGCGGACTGGAAGTCCGCGCTCCTTTTCCCCTCCCGTGGCGGGCTCGTGGCCCCCAACACGAAACCAGATCAGGATGTGGGTATCCAGGAACCATTTCATTCCATGTATTTCCGGAAGTCTTCCAGTGGTTCATCGAAGTCAGGCGATCCCCAGAAGGTCCCCGGAAGAGCCTTCCCCCGTCCGGCTTTGGCGCGGGTCGGTTCTGTGTGCACCAGCTCCAGCTCCGCCTTTACTTTGATTTTCCGGTGCTGCCACCTCTCCCGCATCGGCAGTTGATTATCCAACAGAAACTTCACGCTGCCAGAATGGTGTGACCGGTCTGCCGGGAAGCATACGTCAAAGCGGCGGTGATGTCCTCAGAGTCCAGAAAGCCGTAATCCGCTGGAATCTCCTCCCGGGACGCCCCTGCGGCGATCAGTTCCAGAATATTGATGACCCGGATCCGATAACCTCGAATACACGGCCTGCCACCACACTTACCCGGCTCAATGGTAATCCGATCCAAGAGATTCACACCTTTAAACTGCCGGCATTTATCCAGATGTTCAAGAGTGAGCTGCCTTTACTGATGGTTTCACGACGCCGGACCTGGGCAGATAGGCCGTGACAAACTTCGCCCCGGGCGGCCCTGCAATCACCGCCGGATCTGGAAGAACCACTTCTGGCCGGTGTAGGAACCGGGGAGGTCCATGGCGGTGGAGGTGCCGGCGGAGGGCACGCCGGTGAGGACTTCGGACCAGTTGGACAGATTCGTGGAAGCCCAGATGGAGTAGAATTCCGCCGGGCGGGATCTCCAGGCAAGGTTGACGGAGCCGAGGGTTTTTTGATAGGTCATGGCGGTGACGACCAGAGGAGTGAGGGGATCGACGATGAAGGAGGAGGGCACCGGCACGGTGGCGTTGAAGGTGTCCGGCGAGGAGAGGTAGAAGTCATCCAGCTGCACAGCTTCGAAGGCCTGGTTGGCGGTGGCAGCACAGAGGAAGAGGTAATGGATGTCCGGCAGCGGGGAGCCCAGCACCACAACTTCCTGGGGTTCGCGGTCGGAATCGTATTCCTCGAAGATCGTGGTCCGGACGCCTCCTTCCGGGGCGACATGGACGGTGTAGGTATCGGTGGAGCCGAGGGGGTTGTTGGTGAGATCCACCCAGACATTGTAGACCTGATCCGGCAGGAAGGAGTAGGCGGCGGGCTGCCAGGCGGCGCCGATGCCATCGCGCGCCTCCATCAGGAGCGGCCCTCCCGCAGCGCGGGCCAAGTGGATGTAGGTGCCGATATTGGTGAGGAAATCGCCGGTGGCGCGGATGGATTTTTCCGTGAGGCCGAAGGAAATGTCCACGGGGAGGGCGCTGTCCGCGCTGTTATGGAGGAAGCGGAAGAAAAGCGTGGCCTTTTTGTTTTCCAGCACGGTGCGGCTGAGGAGCGGCATTGCCAGGAGATCCGCGCCGCCGGTGATTTTGGCGGCCTGATTGCCTCCGGTATCGGCCACGGTGCCCTGGCCCTCACCATTGATCCAGCGCCCCTGCCCGCCGAGATTGCCGGGCGTGCGCTCCTGGAAGTTCTCCAGCCATTCCCATCCGGCGGCAACCCCGGGCTGCACGCCCACCGCCAGCGTCTGGGAGACGGGGGTCTCAATGCCCCGGGTGACGGTGAGGGTGTAAGTGGTGGAGGCAGAGAGGGGCACATCAATCGTCCCTACGCCAAAGGCGCTCTGAGCCGTCACATTGCCGATCCCGGGAGTAATGTTGATAGTGGCATCCTTGGTCACATCCCAGCGCAGACGCGCGGTCTTGCCCTGGGCCACCACGGGAAAATCAGACTCGAATTTGCCGATCGCCAGTGGCTCCAGCGGAGGCGCCAGGGAAGGCAGGCCATTGGTGTAAAGATCCGCGATTTCCGCCACCGTCAGCGCCCGGTTCCACAGCGCGACCTCGTCGATCATCCCCGTGACCCATGCCGAAGGAGCGGCCCGCAGGATGCCGCCGATGGTGGTGGTGTTGTAGTTATACACCGCCCCGGCCACGCGGTTCACCATGGTGATGCCGTCCAGATTCCCATCGATGTACACCTGCCGGGTGCTGTCTCCCGCTGGTTGCTCCGTCTGGACAAAGAGGATGTGATGCCAGGTCCCGTCATAAGGCTGGGCCGTGGTCTTGGGGTGATCCACCAAAACCGTGCCGCTTTGCCGGATGTAAATGTCCACCGCTCCGTTGGCCCCGCCATTGTGGGTGCCGAGATTGAACAAGGGATCAGTGGTGGTGGTGTTCCCCTCTGAAAACAGGCGGCGGTCACTTTGGCCGGAGAAACTCACATTCGCCCAGAAGGAGACCGTAAAGGACGGATGGCGGGCAATCGGCAACCCCTCCCCCGGGGCATCCACGCGCTTGAGCATGGTTTGGCGCGGATTCGCGAACTGGAAGCAGGAGCCCTTGTACCCCGTCACCAGATCCGTGGCCACCAGGTTGACCAATTCCAGATCATAACCACTTTTCAGATCCGGCGTTTTGGTCCCCTGGATCACATCCAGCGGCCAATAGGCCACCAGATCGGTCTTCAGACTTTCCCCTTGGGCCTGCACCCGGCTGACGGGGAGCAGGCCAGCCAAAAGACTTGCCAAGGAAAGGCAATACTTGAACCCACCCGCCCGGAAGCTTGTTTTCATTCATTTTTAATAAAAACACTACCGGCAAGTGGCAAGCCTTTACCAGATCGTCCGGGGATAAAATCGAACCCGGTGTCTCCGGGTTCCAAGGGGCAGGACCATCCCCGCCATGAAGCCCAGGGATGGTTCAACCGTTTTTCCGGCCCCGACGAAACCGGGAGACCGCCGCCCGGACGGCCCGCGCCCGCCGCCCATCCCGATTGACACCAGGGCCATCCTGTCGGGAACGTGGGCGCTATGCCGCCGCCCGGTCCTCTCGCCCTGCTCTCCATCCTGCTCCTCGCCTACGTGGCGGGGGCGACGCCGTTTGGTTATCTGGTGGCGAAGTGGAAGGGCATCGATATCCGCGAGCATGGCAGCGGGAATATCGGGGCCACCAATGTGATCCGCGTGCTGGGCAAAAAGATCGGCATCCCGGTGTTCGCCATGGATATGCTGAAGGGGTTGCTGCCGGTGGTGGCCGCCCGGCTGTGGTGTACCCAGACTGGCCATGAACCGACGTGGCCGATGCTGCTGACGGCGCTCGGCAGCGTGTTGGGACATAACTTCACGTTCTGGCTGGGTTTCAAAGGCGGCAAAGGCGTCGCCACTTCGGCCGGGGCCATCCTGGCGCTGCTGCCCGCGGCCCTTGGCGTGGCGGTGGTGGTGTGGATGATCTTCTTTTTCAGCACCCGATACGTGGCGGTGGCGTCCATCGCCGCCGGACTCTCGCTGCCCCTCACGGTGCTCGCCCAGCGCGCCCTGACCGGCGGCCCGGCGCTGCCGTTGCTGGGATTTGCCACCGTGATCGGGCTGCTTGCCGTGTGGCGGCACCGGTCGAATATCCAGCGCCTGCGGGAAGGCACGGAAAACCGTTTCATCCCCCGCTCCGAACGTCCCACCGCATGAACCACACCGCCATCCTGGGCAGTGGCAGTTGGGGCACCGCCCTGGCTTTCACCGCCGCTCAAAAAGCCCCCCGCGTCACCCTCTGGGGACACCAGGCCGCCACCGCGGAAACCCTGAACCGCACCCGGGAGAATACCCGTTATCTGCCCGGCATCACCCTCCCGCCCAACCTGGTGGCGAGCGCGGAGTTTGGCGATCTGGCCGATGCGGACCTGGTGCTCGCGGTGGTGCCTTCCAAGGCGCTGCGCCAGGTGGCGATGGATCTGAAGGCCAGCGGGGCGCTGCGTCCCGATGCCATCCTGCTCTGCTGCATCAAAGGTATCGAGATGAATACAGGCCTGACCATGTCCGGGGTGCTGCAGGAGATCTTCCCGAACAATCCCCTCGCGGTGCTCTCCGGCCCTAACCACGCCGAGGAAATCGCGCGCAAGCTGGCCGCGGCCGCGGTGATCGGCAGCCACGATGAATCCGTCAGCCTGCGCCTCCAGGAGTTCTTCACCCTGCCATGGTTCCGGAATTACCGCAGTACCGATGTCACCGGCATCGAGTGGGGCGGCGCCGTGAAAAATGTCTTTGCCATCGCCAGCGGGATCAGTGAAGGCCTCGGTCTCGGCGACAATGCCCGCGCCGCCCTCGTGACCCGCGGCCTCGCGGAAATGACCCGCCTCGGCATGGCCGCCGGGGGCCGCTTCGAAACCTTCCAGGGCCTCAGCGGGGTGGGCGACCTCATCGTGACCTGCTACAGCAAACACAGCCGCAACAACCGCGTGGGCCGCCTCCTCGGGGAAGGCCGGACCCTGACGGAAGTCACCGCTTCCATGAACATGGTCGCCGAGGGCATCCCCAATACGGAAAGCATCTACGCCGCCGCCCGCCGCTACGATATCCGGACCCCCATCATCGACCAGATGTATGCCATCCTCTACCAAGGCAAGCCTTGCGCCGCCGCCCTGACAGAACTCCTCTCCCGCGACCCGCGCGCGGAACATGGCTGATTCGCTCCCGCTGTTTTATGACCACTAAAACGGCCCTGCCGACCTGGGCATTGACGGAAGCCCCCAATGGCACGACCCTCTTTCCATGAATCACCTCAAACTGACCATGATGTTCACCCCCTGTGAAGAGGGTGGATTCTTCGCGCAGTTTGCCGAAATCCCCGCCGTCTTCAGCGAAGGCGAAACCCAGGAGGAAGCCAAAGCCAATCTGTGGGATGCCCTCAATGAAATGAGTCTCGCCGCCCGCGAACGCGCCGTCTCGGAGATGACGCAGTCCATGCGCTCCGAAACGCTGGAATTGACCGCCTCATGAAGCGGCGGGAATTGGAGCAACACTTGAAGTCGCATGGATGCCGGATTTTCCGGGAAGGCGGACGGCACACCATCTGGATGCATGCCGAAACCGGACTCCAGGCTCCCGTGCCCCGACATCCCGAGGTGAAATGGCTCACCGCCCGCCCGGCCTGTATCGCCTTGCCCCCCCTTCCCCCCGGGAAATAACTGATAAATCATGACATCCGAACCCGAAAAACCCACCCAGGCCGACGCCGAAAATATGCTCATGGGCGTCCAGCCTTTGGACGCCGTGCTCGAAACCCGCGGCATCAATAACCATGAAGTTGTCGCCGCCGCCGGAGGCAATGGCCTGACGCATAAAGTGGTGCAAAAAGCCCGCAAAGGCCGCCAGCTTACCGCCCGGGCCCAGAAAAAAGTCCTCGCGGCCGTGAACGCCGCCGGAAAATTGAAGGAACTCCCGCCGCTAAGACACGACGAGGCGTTTAATTATATCGGCCGCTGACCGGGGCCAGCCCCCTGCTTTCCCAAGCTTCCCGCTTTCCGATGACGGGAGCCGGGTGCTTGGTGTCCCGTCCCCTCCCCTACCCTCCTCATGCCCCCTGCTGTTCTCTCTGTTAAAGATCTCACCCTTAGTTTTGGCCGTCATAATGTGCTCGATGGGGCCACCCTTGCCGTGGGCGAAGGGGAAAAAATGGGGTTTGTGGGACGCAACGGCTCCGGCAAAAGCAGCCTGCTGCGCATTCTGGCCGGCATGGAACAAGCGGACAGCGGGATCATCTCCCGCCGGCAGGGATTGATCACCGGCTATCTGCCGCAGGAGTTTGAACTGGAGAACGACCGGACGGTGGAAGAAAACATCCGCGAAGGCGCCCGCCATGTGGTGGATCTGATCGAAGCCTACGAAAACGGCACCCCCGGCGCGGTGGGATTCAGTGAGGCAGACCTGCTGTCACGCATCGAGCACCTCGGCGGCTGGGACTTGGACTCCCGCATCCGCACCGCCATGACGGAGTTGGACTGCCCCCCGGCGGACAAGCGCGTCCAGCTGCTTTCCGGAGGCGAAAAACGCCGGGTGGCCCTCGCCCGCGCCCTGATTTCCCAGCCCGACCTGCTGCTGCTGGATGAACCGACCAACCACCTCGATTCCGAATCCATCCGCTGGCTGGAGGAATACCTCACCAACGCCCCGCACGCCTGCCTCTTCGTCACCCACGACCGGTATTTCCTCGACCGCATCGCCACCCGCATCGCCGAACTGGATGCCGGCAAGATCTGGGTGCATGAAGGCAACTACAGCACTTATTTGAGTGCCCGCGCCGAGCGCCGCGCCAACGACCAGGCCAAGGAAGACCGCCGTCAGACCTTCCTGCGCCGCGAGATCGAGTGGGTGCGCGCCGGCGTCAAAGCCCGCACCACCAAGAGCCAGAGCCGGCTCAATTCCTATCACGATATCGCCAGCCAGGCCGGCCCCGAGCAGGAGGAGGAAATGTCCCTCCTCATCCCGCCGCCGCCGCCCATGAGCAACATCATCGTGGACGCCGTCGGCATCTCCGCGGTGATCCCGCAGCGCACCCTGTTTTCCCACTTCGATCTCAGCCTCACGCCCGGTTCCTGCACCGGGATTGTCGGCCGCAATGGCATGGGCAAAACCACCCTGCTCCGCATGCTGATGGCCGAGCAGCCCCCTGCCACCGGCAAAGTCACGGTGGGTAAAAAAACCGTCTTCAACTACGTCGACCAGCAGCGCCTGACTCTTGATACCTCCAAGTCGCCCATGGAGGAAATCGGCGGCAATACCGACTATATCACCTGGGGCGGAGAGAAGCTGCACGTCCGGTCCTATCTGAAGCGGTTCCTGTTCACCGATGACCGCGTCACCCAGCAGATCAGCGTCATGTCCGGCGGCGAGCGCAGCCGGCTCCTCCTCGCGAAAATCCTCTGCCGCGGCGGCAATGTCCTCGTGCTTGATGAACCGACCAACGACCTCGACCTGCAGACCCTCCGGGTCTTGGAGGAAGCCCTGCTCGACTTCCCCGGCTGCGTCCTCCTGGTGAGCCACGACCGGTATTTCCTCGACCGCGTCTGCGACCGGGTCATCTCCTTCGAGGGCGACGGCCAAGTCCATGTGAATGAAGGCAACTACAGCTACTACCTGGAAAAAAACAAAGACCGTCTCAACGCCCAGCGCAGCGCCGCCCGTCAGGCCGCTCAAAACCCGGGTGCGGCCAGCCCCCAGGCCTCTGCCGCGGCCGGGCAATCCAAAGCCAAACCCCGCAAACTGAGCTGGAAGGAAGAGCGCGAACTGGAAGGCATGGAAGCCACGATCCTGACAGCCGAGGAGGCCCTCGCCGATTTTGAATCCAAGCTCAACGATCCTGACTTTCACATCCATTCCGCCCATCAGGTCTCGGAAACCGCCGCCAGCATGGAAGCGCAGCGCGTGAGGATCGAACAGCTTTATGCCCGCTGGGAGGCGCTGAACGAGATCAAGGCTCAGGCGGGCTAGATTACCTCCACGGCCCAAGGCCGCTGATGATTCCATCTTTCCTCCAAGCCAGGCGGGAGGGGTCAAAAACCAACTTGACCCCTTCCGCCCTCCTCTCATGGTTCACTCCATGAAACTCCCCTTGGAAGACAATTTTGAAGACCTGATCGGCAAGGCGCAAAAAGGACTCAAATTCACGGACGAAGCCCTCGCCTTCCGCGCCGGCATCCCCGTTGCTTCCCTGACGCTCCTCAAACAGGGCACCTTGCTCGAAGGTCCGCTGCGGCAAGTAGCCCCGCTACTGAACCTCCACGCGGAATCCCTCCTCGCGATCGCCCGCAAGACGTGGTCTCCCGCCCCGGCGGAAGTCACCGGCCTGGTGCATTTCAACACCCACTATGCCGAACTCGACATGACGGTGAATCACTTCATCGTCTTCGATCCGGCCAGCAAAACTGCCGCCATTTTCGATACTGGAACCGATCCCGCGCCGACCCTGGCGGCGGTGGCGGAACACGGATTGCAGGTGGAAAGCATTTTTATCACGCATACCCACGTGGATCACGTGCTCGCCCTGCCCGCCCTGCGGACCGCTTTCCCGCAGGCGGTGGTCTATTGCGGACGCGGCGAACACCTCGCGGACTCCGCGGCGGTGGATCATGGTTTCCGTTATACCATTGGCGGACTGCAAGTCGAAGCCCGCGAGACCTCAGGCCATGCGGTCTGCGGCATGACCTATGTGATCAGTGGTCTGGCGAAACCCGTCGCGATCGTCGGCGATGCACTCTTCGCCGGGTCGATGGGCGGCCCGCGCACCTCCTGGGAGACGGCCCTGCATCACAACCGGCA
This sequence comes from Verrucomicrobiota bacterium, assembly GCA_040387795.1. Classification (GTDB taxonomy): domain Bacteria; phylum Verrucomicrobiota; class Verrucomicrobiia; order Verrucomicrobiales; family V1-33; genus CAIZWU01. The sequence goes on along the minus strand of JAZKDC010000021.1, from coordinate 85,287 downwards.
GCGCCTCTTCTCCCTGCCTGCCGAAACCGTGATCGCTCCCGGCCACGGGCCGCTCACCACCCTTGCCGAAGAGAAAGCCCACAACCCGTTTTACCCCGAATTCAAACCCTCCTCCAATCCTGCCATGAAAGAAAAAATCGCCTTCGTCGGAGTCGGCCGCATGGGCGGCAATATGGCCCGCCGCGTCCGGGAAGTGGGTTATCAGGTCACTGCGGTGTATGACGTCAATCCGGAAGCGGCGGCGGAAGTTGCCGCGGAAACCGGAGCCACCGTCTGCACCAAACTGGCCGATATCACCGCTGCAGCCGATATTATCTTCACGGTAGTCACGAATGACGAAGCCATGCGCGGCATTTTCTACACCCCGGAAGACAACCTCTTCATGGGCGCGGCCGACAAGACTTTCATCAACTGTGCAACGCTGACTCCCCAGGTCCACATCGATCTGGAAGCGGCCGCTGACAAAATCGGGGCCAGCACCATCGAGGGTTGCATGGCCTCCTCCATCCCGCAGGCCCGGGAAGGCACCCTGCAATTGATGATTGGCGGGAAAAAGGAAGTCTTTGACCGGGTGGAACCGCTCCTCAAAACCATGAGCGCCGTCCTCACCTATGTGGGCGAAGCCGGCCAAGCGGCCAAGGTCAAGGCCCTCGTCAACATGGTGATGAACATCAACACCGCCGGCCTCGCCGAAGGCCTCGGCCTTGGGGCCGCGCTCGGACTTGATCTCGAAATGCTGGCCAAAGTCTTCAGCGTCACCGGTGCCAACAGCCGCGTCCTGCAAACCGATGGCGACGACATGATCCAGCGCGAGCACTCCTGCTTCTTCCGCGCCGACCACGCCGCCAAGGACAGCCACATTGCCCTCTCCCTCGCCCAGGAAGCGGGCCTCAACCTACCCCTCGCCGCCGCCACCGCGGCCCAATACGACCGGATGGTCGAACTCGGTCTCGGGGAACTCGACAAATCCGGCATCGCCGAACTCACCTTCCCCGGACGACTTTCATGACAGCCAGTAGCCTTGCTGGGTGAAATTTACTGGAAAAAACGCGGGCATTCTGCGGCGTGAAAAACCAATTTCACTCCAACCATCCAGTCTAGATTCAATGCCGACCTTCAGTTTGATCGTTCAATTTCCCACAAAACAACAAACTGCGGGAATCGTATTTTGGCTATCCGCGTGCCTGATTGCCTCCCCCGTCCAAGGGATCCAAGTCCAAGTGAACGGCCCCCCGGGCAGCGGGGAGTTCGGCAGTTCCGCCACCGTGCTGCCGAATGGCAATATCGTGGTAACCGATCCCGGTTATGATGCGCCGGGACCTGTGACGGATGTTGGGGCGGTATATCTTTACGATGGGTCTACTTTGGAGGTCATCAGTGTGCTCACCGGCAACCGGGCGGGAGACAGTGTTGGCGGTCCGGTTACCGTGCTCATCGATGGAAATTTTGTGTTCAGTAGTATCTTTTGGGCCAATGGCGCCGTCACCAAAGCCGGGGCCGTGACATGGGGCAGTGCCCTGACTGGAGTTTCCGGGCACGTGTCTCCCGCAAACTCACTGGTGGGAAGCAGGCCATCGGACCAGGTGGGATCTGGACGAATCAGGGCCTTGGCTGCGGGCAACTACTTGGTATGCAGCCCTGAATGGGACAATGGCACGGCGGCTAATGCTGGATCCGTAACCTGGGTGGGGGCAGGCGGAATGACCGGACCGGTCAGTGCCTCCAATTCCCTCGTAGGAACACTTTCAAACGACGCTGTGGGTGGGGATTTTTCAGGGCCCTACAGCGCGCTGGTGATCCTGAGTAACGGAAACTACCTGATCCGCAGCCCGTATTGGGATCATGGCTCTCTGATAAACGCCGGAGCGGTGACCTGGGGGGATGGACTCAGCGGAGTGCGGGGGGCGGTCTCCCCTTCCAATTCCCTCGTTGGGAGCAGCCAATCCGACGGCGTGGGGGCCAGCCCCATTACCTTCCTGGGCAACGGCCACTATTTAGTCAGCACCAGTAGTTGGGATCATGGATTGGCGGCAAATGCAGGGGCAGTAACCTGGGGGGACGGGACGAGGGGTATCTCCGGTCCTGTCTCCGCACTCAATTCCATTGTCGGGGCGCAATCCGGCGACGCCGTAGGTCTACGCCCAATTAGGGTCCTCTCCAATGGGCATTATGTTATCAGCAGCCCCAAGTGGGACGATGGGACAGTGCCTGACACTGGAGCCGTGACTTGGGGAAACGGGTCGGGCGGCCTAATCGGCATAGTCTCCGCTGCCAACTCCCTGACAGGAGGAACGGCGGATGATCGGTTAGGTGATTGGGACGTGACCCCTTTACCCAACGGCCATTATGCAGTCCGCTGTCCGACTTGGGACTCGGGACCTGGTGTGGATGCCGGAGCCGTGACCTGGGGGGACGGAACCACCGGCACCAGGGGCCGGGTGTCTGCCAACAATTCGTTGATCGGAAGCCGGAGCTACGATCTCGTCGGTGAGGCTCTGACGGTTTTGACGAACGGAAACTATGTGGTGGTTTCCTCGAATTGGGCCAACGGAGCAGTCCTCGAAGCCGGGGCGGCAACGTGGTGTGATGGAAGGACTGGAACGGCCGGAGCCGTCTCTTCCGCCAATTCGCTGGTGGGAATTAGACGGGGTGATTACGTGGGGAGTGGAGGGGGCGCAGGCTCCGACAACGGCGTCACGGCATTGACCAATGGGAACTATGTGGTCAACAGTCCGCGTTGGACGCATGGAGCAGAAGCGTATGCTGGTGCCGTGACCTGGGGGGATGGGACCAACGGAGTGACCGGGCCCATTTCTCCTGACAATTCACTGGTTGGCGGCCGCTCGTTCGACGAAATCGGCAGTGGGGGCCCTCTCGGGACTGGCGTGGTTCCGCTGAAAAATGGAAATTATTTGGTAATCAGCCCCACTTGGAACACGGGACCCTTGGACCGCGCAGGTGCAGTGACCTGGGGAAACGGATCCGCGGGGACCACGGGGGTGGTCTCGGCAGCTAATTCTCTGGTCGGAAGTTCCGCAGGTGACGAAATCGGCCAGGCTTCCGTGACCGTTCTGAGCAACGGAAATTATGTGGTCAACAGTCCGCACTGGACAAATGGATCCGCAGCCCGGGCAGGAGCCGTGACCTGGGGAAACGGCAACAAGGGGATGACGGGCGTGGTATCCATCGTGAATTCCTTGGTAGGCGGTCAGACCGATGACCGAATCGGCAGTACCGTTGGGCTGAGCAACGGAAACTACCTGGTGGTCAGCAGATTCTGGAAAAATCAGAGCGCCGCAGCAGCAGGATCAGTCACGTGGGGAAATGGCAACTCAGGAGTAGCCGGCAAGGTATCGCCAATGAACTCCTTGGTCGGCAGCCACTATTTCGACAATATTGGATACAGCTACTCTACCAGTACTTGGGGGGTGATGGAACTGCGCAATGGCCATTATATCGTGAATTCTCCCGATTGGGGCTCAGCAGGCATCGGTCATATTGGAGCCTTCACTTGGGGAAACGGGACGGCGGGCGTGGTGGGGGAGGTGTCCGCGGCCAACTCCTTGCTTGGCACCACAACAGGCGCGACCAGTTCAAACCGCGTATCCGTGGATGAAATGGAGGGAGGACTGCTGGTTGTCAGATCCGACAATCGGGCGAATGGCGGGCTCTCCTCTGCAGGGGCAATAACACTTTTCAGGAGCGATCAGATGACGGCCGGAATAACGGGAATTCCCAATACCGTTTTAGGAACCGTGGCTGGCTTCGGCAGCTATATGGGCGTTGCCTACGATGCTCCGCGTGCGAGAGTCATCGTGCATCATAGAAGTACCAACTTGTTCACAGTGCTTTCTCTCGGTAATCCTATACTGACGGACTGGCACCTGGACAATTTTGGAGAGGCCACGGCGGGCACCGGTTATTTAGAGGATTTCGATAGTGATGGCGTGCAGAACCTCATGGAATTCGCCTTTGGGACTTCGGCTGACGAGGGAAGCAGTGGCAACAGCGGACTGGAATACATGGGCTCTCTCCAAGGAGGCGGAACGCTGGTCTCAACAGGCTTGCCCGTCATTGAAAGGCAGGACACGCCGGGCGGTGCGGAGCTTCGTGCTCTTTTCACGAGACGCCGCGATTACCTGATGGCGGGATTGAACTATATTCCGCAATTCTCAACCGATTTGAATTCATGGCAGGACAGCAGCGCGGCACCTTTGGTTTTAGCATGGAATGATTCGCACCAGGTCGTGTCCGTGCCGTGGCCATCGGTAGCGGGCGGCCCTCCGCCACGCTTTTTCCGCATCAGTGTGAACGTCACTGACGTGAACTGGAAATAAAAAGCTCCTGAAGTCCAAATCCGCATTCTACTATACGCCAATCGGGTTCAGCCAAGAGTGACAGCTTGGCGGAAAACGCGTCACATTGTCGCAATTCGACAGATTGGCCAGACAGCCCCTCAGGCCCGATTCGTTACGCAACCCTCTGGCAATAAAGCAGTTACAATTCAATTGCCCGTCATGGCACAGGCTTTGCATAAAGGTGACGAAATCTTTCCCACCCTCTTATTATGGCTAAAATTCTCGGCATCGACCTCGGCACCACGAACTCCTGTATGGCAATCATGGAAGGCGGCACTGCCGTTGTCCTCGAAAACAGTGAAGGTGCCCGCACCACTCCATCGGTTGTCGCCTTCACCAAGAGCGGCGAACGCGTCGTCGGCCAGGCCGCCAAACGCCAGGCCGTCACCAACGCCACCAACACCATCTTCTCCGCCAAACGATACATCGGGCGGAAATACTCGGAACTCACCGACGCTGACAAAAACGTCCCTTACAAGATCGTGGAAGCCGCGAATGGCGACGCCCACATCCAGGTGGAAGTCGGCGGCGAAAAGAAAACCTACAGCCCTCAAGAAATCGGCGCCATGGTCCTCGGCAAACTGAAGGCCGATGCCGAAGCGAAAATCGGGGAGACCATCACCGATGCTGTCATCACCGTTCCCGCCTATTTCAACGACTCCCAGCGCAATGCCACCAAGGCCGCCGGTGAAATCGCCGGCCTCAATGTCCGCCGGATTATCAATGAGCCAACCGCTGCTTCCCTCGCTTACGGCCTGGATAAAAAGAGCAATGAAAAAATTGCGGTCTATGATCTCGGCGGTGGCACCTTCGACATCAGCGTGCTCGATATCGGCGACGGCGTCTTTGAAGTGCTGGCCACCAACGGCGACACCCATCTCGGGGGCGATGACTGGGATAACGTGCTGATCAACTGGATCGTCAAAGGATTCAAAGACGACAATGGCATCGACCTCAGCAAACAGCCCGACGCCCTCCAGCGCATCAAGGAGGAAGCGGAAAAGGCCAAGATTGCCCTCAGTTCCAGTCAGAGCTACGATCTCAACCTGCCCTTCATCACGGCTGACCAGACCGGTCCCAAGCACATCGCCAAGACCCTCACCCGCGCCCAGCTGGAGCAACTCACCGACAGCCTCTTCGAACGCACCATCAAACCGGTGAAGGATTGTATCGCCGCCTCCAAAGTGAGCGCCGAGCAGATCGACGAACTCGTCCTCGTCGGCGGCATGACCCGCATGCCCAAGGTCGTTGAAACCGCCCGCAAGCTGGCCGGCAAGACCCCTAACCAAGGCGTCAATCCTGACGAAGTCGTGGCGATCGGCGCGGCCATCCAGGGCGGCGTGCTGCAAGGCGATGTGAAGGACATCCTCCTGCTTGATGTCACTCCCCTGACCCTCGCCATCGAAACCATGGGCGGCGTGGCCACCCCGATGATTCCCCGGAACACCACCATTCCTTTCAAGAAACAGGAGACCTTCTCCACCGCCAGCGACAACCAGCCCGGCGTGGAAATCGTGGTCACCCAGGGCGAACGCCCCATGTCCCGCGACAACAAAGTGCTGGGAACCTTCAAGCTGGATGGCATTGAGCCCTCCCGCCGCGGGGAGCCCCAGATCGAAGTCACCTTTGACATCGACGCCAACGGCATTCTGAACGTTTCCGCCAAGGACAAAAAGACCGGCAAGACCCAGCACATCTCCATCAAGGGATCCAGCGGCCTCAGCCAGGATGAGATTGAAAAAGCCAAACGCGACGCCGAACTGCACGCGGAAGAGGACAAAAAGCGCAAGGAGTCCGCCGAAGCCCGCAACCACGCGGAAACCCTCATCTTCCAGGTCGAAAAACAACTCGGCGAAATGGGCGACAAACTCAGCGATGAGCAGAAGAAGCCGATCACCGATCAGATCGAGAAGATCAAGGAAGCCATCACCTCCAATGAAGTGGACCGGATCAAATCCGCCACCGATGAACTGGAGCGCCTCTTCAGCCAGGCCGCCGCGGCGGCGCAAGGAGCGGGCTTCAACCCCGCCGACATGGCTGGAGCCGGATCGGGCGGTCCTCCCGATGCTGACGAATCCGGCTCCGGCGAGCCGAAACAAGCCAAAGGCAAAGTCGTCGATGCCGACTTTGAAGTCGTGAACGACGACAAAAAGGCCTGATCCCTTTCGTAGGATGGCCCCGCCTTCCTGCGCAAATACAAATCCATCCAAACAGAATCTGTCTTCATGGCAACCAAAGCAAAACCACAACCCACCGAATCCAAACCAATGGCAACCAAAATCCAACCGCTCGGCCAACGCGTCCTTGTGAAGCGCATCGAAAGCGAAGAAAAAACCGCTGGCGGCATCTACCTCCCTGACACCGCCAAGGAAAAGCCTACGGAAGCGAAAGTCGTCGCTCTCGGCACCGGTGGCCGTGACGAAGATGGCAAACTGATCGACTTCTCCGTGAAAGTCGGCGACGTCGTCCTCATCTCCAAATACGGCGGCACTGAAGTCAAAATCGATGGCGAAGAGAATCTCATCCTCTCCGAGTCCGACATCCTCGCCATCATCCGGAAGTAATTCTTCCCGACAGAATCAATAATTACCAATCTTAAATCAACCACAACTACCCACATGGCCAAACAACTCCTCTTCGACGAAGCCGCCCGTCAAGCCCTCCTCCGCGGTGTCGAAAAAATCGCCAAAGCCGTCAAAGCCACCCTCGGGCCCAGCGGACGCAACGTGATCCTCGACAAAAAATTCGGTTCCCCCACCATCACCAAGGATGGGGTTACTGTCGCCAAGGAAGTCGAACTTTCCTGCCCCTATGAAAACATGGGTGCCCAGCTCGTCCGCGAAGTCTCCAGCAAGACCTCCGACATCGCCGGTGACGGCACCACCACCGCCACCGTGCTCGCCGAAGCCATCTACAAGGAAGGCCTCCGCAACGTGACCGCCGGGGCCAACCCGACCTCCCTCCAGCGCGGCATCATGAAGGCCACCGAAGTGCTCGTGGCGGAACTCCACAAGATCTCCAAGCCCGTCAAGGACACCAAGGAAATCGCCCAGGTCGCCACCGTTTCCGCCAATTGGGACAAGGAAATCGGCAAGATCATTGCTGATGCCATGGACAAGGTCGGCAAGGACGGCACTATCACCGTGGAAGAAGCCAAGAGCATCGAAACCACCCTCGACGTCGTCGAAGGGATGCAGTTCGACAAAGGCTACCTCAGCCCTTACTTCGTGACCGATCCGGAAGCGATGACCGCCACCCTGGACAACGCCTACATCCTCATCAACGAGAAGAAAGTCAGCAACCTCAAGGACATGCTGCCCCTCCTCGAGAAGGTCGCCAAGTCCGGCAAGCCTTTGCTCATCATCGCTGAAGACATCGAAGGGGAAGCCCTTGCCACCCTTGTGGTGAACAAGCTGCGCGGCACGTTGAACACCGTTGCCGTCAAGGCTCCTGGTTTTGGCGACCGCCGCAAGGCCATGCTCGAAGACATCGCCATCCTCACCGGTGGCCGGGTCATCACCGACGACCTCGGCATCAAACTCGAGAACGTGGAATTGGTTGACCTCGGCAAGGCGAAACGCCTCGTCATTGAAAAGGAAAACACCATCATCGTCGAAGGCGGCGGCAAAAAGGATGCGATCCAGGGCCGTGTCAGCCAGATCAAACGCCAGATCGACGAAACCACCTCCGACTACGACCGCGAGAAGCTCCAGGAGCGCCTTGCCAAACTCGCCGGCGGGGTGGCTGTCATCCACGTGGGTGCCGCGACCGAAACCGAGATGAAGGAGAAGAAAGCCCGCGTCGAAGACGCCCTCCACGCGACCCGTGCGGCCGTTGAAGAAGGCATCGTCCCCGGCGGCGGCACGGCCCTCATCCGCGCCCAGAAGGCCCTCGACGGTCTGAAGCTCAAAGGTGACGAAGCAACCGGAGTGGACATCGTCCGCCGCGCCATCGAAGCCCCCCTCCGCACTCTGGCCTCCAACGCCGGTGTCGAAGGCGCCCTCATCGTGGAGCACGTCAAGAACGCCAAAGGCAACGAAGGTTACAACGTCGCCACCGGCAAGTTCGAAGACCTCATCGTCTCCGGGGTGGTTGATCCTACCAAGGTGACCCGCAGCGCTCTCCAGAACGCCGCCTCCATCAGCGGACTCCTCCTCACCACGGAATGCCTCATCACCGAGCTTCCCGAGAAGAAGGAAGCAGCCGGCGGTGGCCACGGCCACGACCACGGCGGCATGGACGGCATGATGTAATCCATCGGCCTGACATTCCCAAAAATCCTAGCCGCCCGGCCCGCAAGGACCGGGCGGCTTTTTGCTTTGATCTTTGGTGTGCTGGAAAATCCTTTCCTCGCAGAAAACCAGCGCACCGCCGCTCCCCGGGGGCCTTTGCCCCCTCCCCGCTGGAGCGGAAATCCAACGCCGCCTGGGCGACACCCGCCGCTTCCCCTTGCCGTGGACCGTTTCCCGCCTCTGTCTTGGCGCACATGAAAATAGCTCTCGATGCCATGGGTGGCGACTTCGCCCCGCGGAATATGCTGGCTGGCGCCCAATTGGCGCTGGCGGAATATCCCGCGATCACCACGCTCTACCTCGTGGGCGACGCCGCACGGCTGAAAGCAGAGATGGATGCCATGCATTTTTCCGATTCCCGGGCCGTGATCGTCCATGCTTCCGAGGTGGTGGAAATGACCGACAGTGCGGTGAAGTCCCTGCGCCAGAAAAAGGATAGCAGCATCGCCGTAGCCACCGACCTCGTGAAGCGGGGCGATGCGGACGCCGTGGTCAGTGCCGGCCACACGGGAGCCGCGGTGGCTGCGGCCACGGTGAAATTGCGCACCTTGTCAGGGGTGGAGCGTGCCGGGATCCTCTCGCCCCTGCCCAATCTTCACGGGACCTGCGGGTTGATCGATGCCGGAGCCAATGTGGACAGCAAGGCCGTCCACCTGGTCCAGCATGCCATCATGGGCCATGTCTTCTCCAAGGCGATCCACAAGGTCACCAGCCCCATTGTGGGCCTGATGAGCAACGGGGAGGAGGAAGGCAAGGGCAGCGAGCTCAGCAAGGACGTCTTCGAACTCCTGCGCGGGGTGTCGTTTTTGAATTTCAAAGGGAACGTGGAAGGCCGCGACGTCCTGAATATGGCGCTCCAAGTGGCCGTGTGTGATGGCTTTGTGGGGAATATCCTGCTCAAGGGCTGCGAAGGCACGGCCAAAGCCTTTCTCGCCGTGCTCAAGGAACAACTGACCGCCAACGTCAGCCGCAAAGTGCTTGCCGGCCTGCTGAAGCCGGCCTTCAAGGCGGCGGCCCAACGCATGTCCTACGAAAGCTATGGTGGCAGCCCCCTTCTGGGGGTGAATGGCGTGGTCATCATCGCCCATGGATCCTCCTCCCCGCTCGCCATGAAAAATGCCCTGCGCGTCGCCACCGAGATGATCCAGCACTCGGTCAATCCGATGATTGAGGATTTGATCGGGAAGCTGTAGCGACACGTCTTCCCTGGTCCGCGGCCCGCCTTGCCGGAAAACTTCTCCTTGCGGCTCCCTGCATTCCGCCGTTTCAAACTTCCGGTCCTTTTCCCCCTGCCCCCCTTCCCTACCGCGCCCTGCATGAGCCACTCCACCCCTGACCTTTCGCCCTGCATCACGACCATCATCGGGACCGGCAGCTACGTTCCCGAGCGGGTGCTCAGCAACGCTGACCTCGCCAAAATCGTCGATACCTCGGACGAATGGATCGTCAGCCGCACCGGCATCCGCGAGCGCCGGATCGCTGCTGCCGGAGAGACCACCAGCGACATGTGCACCCATGCGGCCCGGCTGGCCATGGAGGACGCCGGCATCACCGCTGCCGAGATCGACCTCATCATCGTCGGAACCGTCACCCCGGACAGTCTGTTCCCCTCCACGGCCTGTTATGTTCAGCAGAACCTCGGGGCCTCCAATGCGGTTGCCTTCGACGTCAGTGCGGCCTGTGCCGGCTTCCTTTTTGCCATGCAAATCGCCCGGCACTTCATCAACGGAGGAAACCGCGCCACCGCCCTCATCATCGGTGCGGACAAGCTCTCCGTCCTGATCGACTGGACTGACCGCAATACCTGCGTCCTCTTCGGTGATGGAGCCGGAGCCGCCATCCTCCGCCGCCGCACCGATGCCGATGAAGCCACGGCTTCCGGCCTCCTCTCCTCTGTGCTTGCGAGCGATGGCAATCTCACCGGCATCCTCCATGCTCCCGGCATTGGCAGCGCCCAGACCCTGCCCCCCAAGCCGGCCGTTATCCCCGAGCCGATCATCCACATGATGGGCAAGGAAGTCTTCAAGGCCGCCGTCAAAAATACCTGTGAGGCCTGCGAAACGGCGATCGCCCGCGCGGGGCTTACCGCGGCTGATATTGATCTCATCATTCCCCATCAGGCCAACGTCCGCATCGTTGATGCCATCCGCGAGCGCTTGGGGCTGCCTCCGGAAAAGGCTTTCCTCAATCTCCAGAAATACGGCAACACCAGCGGCGCGGCCATTGCCATTGCCCTCGACGAAGCCTCCCGCGAAGGCCGCCTCAAGAAAGGCGATAACGTCCTTCTCGTGGCTTTCGGAGCCGGCTTTGCCTGGGCTGCCAGCGTGATCCGGTGGTAAGGTTACGCCGGATAATCCTTTAAAAACGAAGCAGGCGCGTGGACTTGAGGTCCACGCGCCTGATGAGTTGAACTCTTCCGTCCGTTATTTCATTTCTTTGCCCGTCTGGGCATTGAGGATCGTCATGACTTCGCGATGAAGGTTCGGGTCGGCCCGGAAGGAAAGCCGGCCATGGTGGCGGCGTTCGAGATCCACGAGGAGGGCTTCATCCTTGGTACGGAGACGCTGCATCACGTCGGGGTGGACTGTGATCAACAGGTCGTGCTCGGTGTCAGGATATTTTTGCATCAGCGTGTTCACCCGGCGCTGGAGTTCCACGGACATGGTTTCGGTGGACTTGATCCGGCCCTGGCCATTGCAGGTCGGGCAAGGATCATAGACAGCGGTGCTGAGGCTCTCATGGAGGCGCTGGCGGGTCATTTCCATGAGCCCGAGGGGGGAGATGGGCATGACCTGGGTCTTGGCTTTGTCCCGGCGCAGGCGGTCCTTCATTGCCTTGTAAACCGCCTGCTGGTCGCGGCGGCTTTTCATGTCGATCAGATCGACCACCACGAGGCCACCGATGTTGCGGAGGCGGAGTTGGCGGGCGACTTCCTCGGCCGCTTCCATGTTGGTCTGGAAGATGGTTTTTTCCAGATCATCGGACCCTTTGTTGCGCCCCGTATTGACGTCGATGGCGATGAGCGCTTCGGTTTCATCAATGACGAGGTAACCGCCGCATTTGAGCCAAACCTGCCGGTTGAAGGCATTGTCGATCTGCTTCTGAATCCCGAGCATGTCGAAGATCGGCTCAGGGGTCCGCTGACAACGGATCCGTTTTTTGGACCGGCGGGAAATCTGTCCGACCAGTTCCCTCATCCGGGTGGCCGTGGCTTCATCGTCGCAAATGACCTCATCCACGTCCTCAGTGAGGAAATCACGCACGGTGCGCTCGATCAAATCGGGTTCCTGGAAGGCCAGGCAGGGGGCCTTCTTGCTATTGGCCACTTCGGAAATCGCCTGCCACTGCTCCACCAGCATGGCGAGATCGCGCACAAAGTAGCGGGCCCGCTTGCCCATGCAGACCGTCCGCATGATCACGCCCATGCCTTCCGGCACGCTGAGCTTGCGCAGGATTTTGCGCAGCCGGTCGCGTTCCCGGGGTTCTTCAATCTTTCGCGAGATGCCGAACATGTCATTGAGCGGCATCAGGACGAGAAAGCGTCCGGCGAGGGAGATGTTGGTGGTGATGCGGGGGCCTTTGGTGCCAATGGGGCCTTTGGTGACCTGTACCAGCATTTCCGCGCCGACCGGGTAAAGATTCGGAATGTCGCGGGCGGTGATTTTCTTTTTCTTCACCTTGCCACGGCCACCCCGGTCAATCTCCTCGATATCATTGCGGTTGCCCTCTTCGGCCTCCTCATTGTCGGCGGCCGGAATGGCATCCCAGAAGTGGAGGAAGGCATTTTTCTCCAGGCCGATGTCAATAAACATCGCCTTCAGGCCCGGCTCGATGTTCCGCACCCGGCCTTTGTAAATGCTACCCACGATGTGCTGGGTTCCAGCACGCTCGATGGTATATTCCTCCAACATGCCGTTCTCCACGAGAGCGACACGTTGTTCGAGTTTCTCGGTGTTGACGACAACACGGACACCTTCGTTGAATGGAGTATTACCTCCGAAAAATCTGCGGATTCGTTTGATCATTGCGGCAAAAAGCATGGGGTGGTTAAGGGGTGTGGCGCGCGCGGCGCCGGGAGAATTTGAGGGTTTGAAAAAATAAGGGGCAGGCCGGGAGGAAACTAGTTGGGCTGCTTTTTGAATTGGCTCTTTTTGACATCCGCTTCCTGGCCACCGGCCCCGGTATCCACGTCAATCCGGGGAGCGGCCGCAGGAGCCGTTTCAGCAACAGGTTTCACCACCACCGGCTCATCGCCCGGATCCACCATTTCGCCTTGTTCGGAGGCAGCTTCGGCCGGGTCCAGCACCGGCAGATCCTGGCCTTCGTAAGTCACCATGTTGTTGAAATTAAAGTGTCCTTTGGAGGGCTCCAGCGGACCGATACTCTGATGGTATTTGCCATCCTCCAGTCCCAGTGTCCGTTCGATGACCCGCTTGGCGATAGGAGCTGCGGTCCCCCCGCCTGACTTTCCATTGGGTACCACCACACAGACGGCCACCTTGGGATTATCGTACGGGGCAAAGGCCACGAACCAGGTATGATGGTCGTCGAGGGTCTTTCCAGTCACCCGGTCGATCCGCCACTTTTGGGCCGTGCCTGTTTTACCGGCGATTCCATATTCTGACATGGCCAGCCTTCCCGTGCCGCCGGATTTGTCGTTGACCACCCTCCACATGCCGTCCCGGATCGCCGCCAGATCCTTTTCCTTGGCGCTGTCCGGGCCCATATTCAGGAGATCGAAACGCAGTTTGGGTTTGAATTCGCTGCGCAGTTCGAGCGGTTCGCCGGCCTTGTTCCGGCTGTGCTTGACCTGATGATGCACCAAGGTGGGTTGCCAGCTTTTTCCGTTGGCCGCGACCGCCGCCGCCACCAATGACATCTCCAGAGGGGTGGCTTGGACTTCCCCCTGTCCGATGGAGATATTGGCGGTCTTCGCGGAAGTCCATGGACCTTTATTTTGCTGCTCCCACCACTTCTGGCCGGGCATATGCTCATCGGCGACCGCGTAATCCAATTGGATCGGCAGCCGGGCTCCAATACCAAACATTTTACCGACCTTTTCGATACGGTCGATTCCGGCGGCATTGCCGCATTGGTAGAAATAGCAATTACAGGAGCGTTTGAGGGCCTCCGACAGATTCAGGGAGCCATGGCTGACGGGATGCCCGTTCAATTTCCAGCACGGGAACGCCCGGCTGCCATAGGTGACGGAGCCTCCGCAATTGTAAGTCCGGGACCCTTTGTCCTCCATGGATGCCGCTATGGCAGTGACAATCTTGAAGGTGGAACCAGGCGGATAGGCGCTGAGGGACCGGCTCACCATGGGCACCGTCGCATCCTGTTTCTCCTGCAGGGCATCCCAGTCGGCCTGTCTGATGAAAGGAATAAAGATATTGGGATCGTAGGAGGGCACGGAGGCCATCGCGAGGATCTCGCCGGTATTGGGGTCGATCACCGATATGGCGCCCCGGCCGATCCCGGTCTGGCCGGCCTCGTCATAAATGGCCTCGCGCATGGCATTTTCGGCGATGGTCTGGATGCGGGCATCAATCGTCAGATAGACATCATCGCCGGGCAGCGGATCGACCCGCTCGGCCACGATTTCGTCGGCGAGGCGTCCATGCTCGTTTTTAAGATAGACCCGCGTTCCCGGTTTGCCGCGCAGATCCGCGTCGAGCGTTTTCTCCACTCCGGCAATTCCGGTGTCATCGTTCTCGAAAAACTGCCAGGTGCCTTCATCACCGGGAGGGCGTTCCCGGCCAGCGGCTTTGACGTAACCAAGGACGTGAGCGCCCAGGGCCTTGAGGGGATAGATCCGGGTGGAACGATCCCGCAGGGTGATGCCCGGGAGTTCATTGGCATACTCGGCATAGGCGGCAAAACGGCGGTAGTCCTCGGTATTGGCCCGGTCCAGCGCTTTCTGATAGGGATAGGGAATGATCCCCCGGTTTTCACGATACCAGATGCGGATATCGTCGATCATCTTCTCGGTCGGCTGGATGTAGAGACTCAAGGCGTCCAGCTTGGGAAAAATGGTCAGATTGAGGATCTTGACGATGTCGGTATCGGCATCACGCTTGGCGCCCCATTCAAATTTGGGCACTTCTGCCTTGGGATTCTGTTCCTTCCAGTAGCCTTCCACTTCAGCCAGATTGAGGCCTACTTCGAGATTCGCCTTGTTATCCGCCAGAGGGACTCCATTGCGGTCAAAAATGCGTCCGCGCGGACCGGGGATACGCTGCAGGGCTTTGTCGGTCTCGGGAAGTTTGGCGATGAATTCCTCCTGCCGGTTGATCTGGAGCCCCCAGAGCCGGTAAATCAGCACACCAAAGCCCCCCAGGATGAGCAGGGCGAGGAAGTAGAGCCGGAGTCGATGACTGGAAATCATGTCGGTGGGGCCCAGCGGCGGTTGGTCAGTCCGGTGTAGCGGATGCGGTAACCGCTGAGCCGGGCGAGGGTATCAATCAGGAAAAAAACGAGCGGGGCGATGAACATGGAGAGCAACGCGGTGGTGAGGAGGTGATGCCAGATGTCTGCTGGAAAAACGAACCCGCCGCGCCGGAAGTTGATCCAAAGAAATTCCAGCAGCAGCAGCAGGAAGGTGCCGACGCCGGTCATCAGCACCGGCAGTTCCCAGCGCCCCCGGCGGAAAAGCGGACGGATCCCCTGCATAAAGCTGCCCAAAAGCGCGTAGAGGAAAATGGTGAATCCAAAAGTGGCGCCGCTATGGGGAACCGCGGTTTCCAGTTGGGCCGCCATCTGTCCGATATCGCCGAAGTGGATGTCCCCCCAAGGGACGCCCGCCGGCAGTTTTTCGGCATAATCGGGGCTGACCAAATTTCTCGCATCCCAGACAAAGCCAGTGGCAAAGGCGAGCATCAGCATGACGGGAAAGGGCACGCTGACGGAGCAGGCAAAAAAGACCACCGGCACCAGAAAGATCCGTGACCCATAGGCCCAGTCGAACGCCGGGATAAAGTCCTGCAGCACCAGCGCCAACCCTGTCACCACGAAAAGGAGCAACGTGAAAATCATCGAGGATTGGGAGGGGGTGAGGGTTTTTCCCCGGCACCCAATCCCATCACGAAGACATATTCCAAACGGTCCAGATTCTGGACGGCAGGTTTGATCACGGCTTCGGTGGAGTAGTCGCCGGAGCGGAATTCGGAGATGGTGCCCAGCAGGATATTGGGAGGAAAACTGATGTAATCCGGGAGACTGTAAATTTTGCGGCCAATCAATGATTTATCGATCTCGCGGGGCAAAAAGCGCAGGCGCAGATCCGGGCGGCGGCTGGTGGAAACGCGCACCCCTTCGAGAATCCCCCGTTCCGACGTCCCCTCGATCTGGGCGGCCACTTTACAAAGCTCATCAGTGATAAAAAGGATCTCTGCGACGTCTGGACCGACCTTGACCACGCGGCCCACCAGACCATCCGGCACGATCACCGGACTGCCGCTGGAAACGCCGTCACGGGATCCCTTGTCGATGGTGGCCTGGCGGAACCATGCAGAATTTTTCCTGACAATGATACGGGCGGCCGTCAGGGCATAGGTGCTTTGCTGGTTGAATTTAAAGAGCGCGTTGAGTTGTTCCAATTGCGCTCTGGTTTCGATAAGCTGCTGATCCACCAGCCGCAGCCGCTCGTTTTCGATCGTCAGGCGCTCATTTTCCGCTTTCAAGACCGACGCCTCCACCGTCGGTTCACTGGATGCGGCGATTTTCTCCTGCACTTTGGCTCCCGCCCGGGTGAAGGGAGAGAAGAGCGCCATGATCCTGCTCTGAATCCCACGGGTGGCGGGCGTGTCGAAGGTGAACACCCATCCAAGGGTGACCACAAAGACCAGCAGGGCTAATAGGTTAAGGCGTCTCATGACACGCGGGCGGCGTGGCGTTGATGCGGTGGATTCGGCGGGCCGGGGGGCCCACCCGGCATGGATCAGGAATCCGTCGTGGTCACCTTCTTGAGGAAGGCCAACTCGCTGAGCACCTTGCCGGTGCCCTCGGCCACCGCACTCAGAGGATCTTCGGCGACGTGAACCGGCAGGCCGGTCTCCTCGGAAAGCAGTTTATCCAGTCCCCGCAGCAGGGCTCCCCCGCCGGCCAGCACGATGCCGCGGTCCACGAGGTCAGCCGAAAGTTCCGGCGGGCAGCGCTCCAGGGTGACACGCACCGCATCAATGATGCTGTTGAGCGGCTCCAGCAGGGCCTCGCGGATTTCCTGGGAAGTGACGGTGATGGTTTTGGGCAAACCAGCCACCATGTCCCGGCCCTTCACTTCCATGGTGGTTTCCTTGGCCATGGGATAGGCGGATCCCAAGCGGATTTTGATGTCTTCCGCGGTGCGTTCCCCAATCATCAGATTGTAGGCGCGCTTCATATATTGGACGACGGCTTCATCAAGTTCGTCGCCCGCCACGCGGACGCTGCGGCTGTAAACAATCCCACTCAGGGAAATCAAAGCCACTTCCGTGGTCCCGCCGCCGATGTCGACGATCATATTCCCACTGGCTTCCTGCACCGGCAACCCTACCCCAATCGCCGCCGCCATCGGCTCCTCGATCAGGTAGACTTCGCGGGCTCCCGCCATGGTGGCGCTCTCCTTCACGGCACGTTTTTCAACTTCCGTGATGCCGCTGGGAACGGCGATTACCACCCGGGGCCGGGCCATGCCCCGCCGGTTGTGGACCTTTTGGATGAAATGGCGCAGCATCGCCTCGGTGACTTCAAAGTCGGCAATCACTCCGTCCTTGAGAGGGCGGATGGCAACGATATTGCCGGGGGTGCGCCCGAGCATTCGTTTGGCATCATCCCCTACCGCCAGCACCTCCATGGTGCCGGCTTTGACCGCAACCACAGAAGGCTCGCGCAGGACGATACCGTGGTCTTTGACGTAAACGAGAGTGTTGGCGGTGCCGAGGTCGATGCCGATGTCATTGGAAAACCAGCCGAAAAGTTTGGCGAACATGAAGTGAAATCACAGGAGAATTGTTGGAAAAGACGGAAATAGCAGCAGACGTGCCGTCAGCAGACCACGCCATGCAGATTCCCAAAACCATGCCGTCGTGGCCGCACATTCGTTCTCCTCCTTACGAATTAAGGCAGGGTGATTATGGTGTGCGTCCCCGAAAGCACAGGGACAGAAATCAGATTTCACGAGTCGTCCTCTTTTAATAGTGGTCAAGGGAAAGATACCGGCAAACTCCGGCATCCCGTTAATCATGCCCAACCTGGCCGCAATCATTGCTTGATTATCGATCCCCTGGGCTTATAATTACCATAATTATTAATCCTGCTTTCGTGCCTGCTTTTCATTTCAAAATCCGGAACTTTTTTACCGTAATCTCCCATCCGTGCCGGGAATCGGGGGGAACTGAGATAAACCTTCTTCCGGCTTCCGTGAAAGGCGGAATGCTTCCCGAGACCCGGGGCCTGGACGTCACCCCCCAGCGGGCCTCCCTGCGACGCCCGCCTCCCCTTCATTAAAAAACACGGGGAAATTATTTACCCCCTGCCCGAAGCGGCTTCATTACCACCTTTGAGCCGCCTGCTCCAATTCCCCCGCAAAGGCAGGATCCGTTGTATTCAACAGCGTGACGGTTTTCTCCCCGGGCTGGTGGACCAACCTGACCACCCGCCGGGGGTCATCGATCCGGAACTCCCCGGGAACCGCATCGTAGGACTGCCGCCATGGAATCGAAAAACGCTGCATGATCACCCGGCGCATCTGATCGAAAAACTCCTTGGCGTCCTTTTCGGTCCTCCAGACCGTTTTCCAGAAAAGATGATCCCCGAAGCCCGCCTCGCCGGGCCAGATACCGTAGCGGTCCCCCGCCCAGCCTTCGCTGGCCAAGGTGGCTTCTTCCACCCCCAGCCACCCCCGCAGGGCGATGTAAGCTCCCAATTCCCCAGCCGTATTGGTAAAATACGGGTCCAAACCGCCCACTTTGGTTTCCTTGAACTCGACCGCCACTGGTTCAAATGGAGGCTTGGCCAAATACAACTCTTCAGGATGCAGGATTTCTGCCGATGACCGGGGCATCCGGGCATAGGCGGCATCCACCGCGGCATTTCCACCCTGCCCCGCGAGGGCTTCCACAAACAGGCTGCCTTTGTCCTGACTGAATTTCCACATTTCCGCCAAATAAACGGGGGCGCTGTAGTTTGGAGGCGGGGCGGTGGGCGCTCCATTCCGGTCAAAATTCAGATTCAATTGGTCCGCGATGCTGAACCGGACGCGGGAAGCATTGGCATCCCCGTTGATCAGGGACCGCGCCGCCAAAGCCACATCATCGTTGGCTGAATCATAAAGATTCCCCAACCGGTCTCCGGCCTGCCGTTGGGTCAAGGCAGAGGCCAGTCCCCCAATAAAAATCTCCCTTCCGTCAGCCCGGGACAAGGAGGCTTCCTCCCGGTAAAAAAATGTTTGGCTGGAGGCCTCATAAAACCCGCCATTGGTCATCTGCGCCAAACTCACCAAAGCCTCCCGGTAGTCGAAGGGGTCACTCTGAAATCCCATCGCGATGGCCGCCCGGCTGCGGGCGGTGGCGGCATCCACGGGCAACTGGGATTCCACCACTGTGCGGACTTTTTCCAAGATCGTTTCCAAGGGCGCGGGAGACCAAACGGGAGCCGGATCAAAGGCCAATCCCCGCTGCTGGGCAAACTGTTTGGCCAAATCGACCGGAACCGGTTCCGGTTTGGCAGCCTCGATGGCTTGTTTGAGGGAAGCGACTTCCACCGTGAGCGCCCCAGCTCTCGCCTCCGCGGCGATCAATTGTTTTTGCAGCTGGCCATTCGCCGAAAGCAACTCCGACTCCCGCACCGATGAATCGGCCGGCGTGGCAGGGCCTGCAGCAGCGGCTGTAGCGGAAGTCTGCGCGGAGCGCACCCGCCAGGAATGTTCCCGCCAAACCACCAGACCGATCAGCGAGGCGACGGCCAATAAGTTGATAAAGGAACGGATCGGAGAGGGCATGCAGCAAGGGGAAGGTCCTGAAACGGCGGTTCTCCGGAGACCGGAGTGCCTCTGACCCTGAAGGTCAAGTGCCCGGCTTTCTCTGGAGCATCCACCCCCGCTTCGCCGGCGTTCTCGGCGCGGCCACGGAAGCGCGGTCCCGGTTGGCGGCTTCCTGGGCGGTCGGAGCCGCGGTGCCCTGAGGCAGACCGGGTTCAAATTCATCCTCGTCCTTGGTCACCGGAACGATCGGTTTCACCACGCCCGCCACCTCTTTGGGGGCCGCGGCCGGATTGGAAGGATCAATGTTGAAGGCGACCATGCGTTTGGCAAAACGGGCTTCCTTCAAGGCTCCGGGATAATACAACACCCGCACGTTCCGGCCCTGCTTGTCATACAGTTCCTCCTTCAGCATCTGGCCGGTCTGCTGATCGAAGAAATTTTTGGTGCAGCCCATCGGATTTTTTTTGCCGTCGTAAATGACTCCGCTCAGAATGCGGCCCCGGCCATCCAGGTTGAAAACCCGCACCCCGCACAGGATGTCATTTTTGTCGTAGACGGACTCGGTAATCTCCTTCGATCCTCCCATTTTCTGCGTGTAGGTCTTCTGCCCGTTATTGTGGCGGAAGATCCGGCTTATGGCATCCGGCCCCTCTTGTTGGGAAAAGGCCGTGCCGGCCATGGCCAGATAAGCGGCCAAGGGAAGATAGAAAAACAGTTTCACGGGTGCCGTGATACCACACCCTTGCCCCAGGGGAAACCAAATTGTGATCAGTATTTGCCGGTTTCAATTGCTTGCCCCCGGGCCCGAACTCCGCTAAGCCACTGCCGTCCCATCATCCAAAATTAATATCCACCTCCATCCATGAACCACGGCCCGCGCAATAAACTCTTCGTCATGATGATCCTCGAGTTCTTTATCTGGGGGGCTTGGCTGCCGCTGATCTGGGGCTACATGGGAACCGCCGTGGCGGAAGGCGGGCTCGGTTTTTCGGCGACGCAGCAGGCTTGGATCGGCAGCGGCTTTGCCATCGCCTCCATCCTCGGCATCTTTTTCAGCAACCAATTCGCCGACCGCACCTTCGCGGCGGAGAAATTCATGGCTTTCAGCCACCTCGTGGGCGGGTTGGCGATGCTGGGACTTTACTGGGTTCAATCTTTCCCCCTCTTCTTCGCCCTGATGCTGATCCACTCCATCCTGTATGTTCCCACCATTTCTGTGGCCAACAGTCTGGCATTTTCCAACATGAAGGACGCCTCCAAGGAATTCGGCTTCGTGCGCATGGGCGGCACCATTGGCTGGATCCTCGCTTCCTGGCCGCTCTACTTTATTCTGGATGGGAAAACCGGATTCGATGCCACTCAGGCCCGCAAGGCGATCTTCCTTGTCTCCGGCATCGCCTCTTTGGTGCTGGCCGCCTACTCCCTCGTCCTGCCCCATACCCCGCCCAAGAAAGGCTCGGAGAGAAACGCTTGGATCGCCACCGGACGCCGCCTCGCTATTCCCTTCATTCTGGTACTGTTCATCGTCACCTTCATTGATGCCACGATTCACAATGGCTACTTCCTCGTGACCCCTGGCTTCCTCGAAAAGAGCGCCGGATTTGAGGGTAAATGGATCATGCCGATCATGAGCATCGGGCAAATTGCCGAGATCCTGGCCATGATGGTGCTGGGCGGAGTGCTCGCGAAGTTCGGTTGGAGAAAAACCATGCTGGTCGGCATCGCAGGCCACGCCCTGCGCTTCGCCGTCTATGCGTTTTTCCCTCAGAATCAGCCGCTTATCATTCTGGTCCAACTGCTCCACGGCATTTGTTACGCCTTCTTCTTCGCCACCGTTTACATCTTTATTGATGCCGTTTTCCCGAAGGACGTGCGCGCCAGCGCCCAGGGATGGTTCAACCTGCTGATTCTTGGCTTGGGTGACCTTGCGGGCAAATGGCTCTTCCTACCCCTCGCGGAGAGTCTGACCAAAGACGGCGTCACGGATTACAAAACCCTCTTTCTGGTCCCGACGGGCATGGCGCTGGGCGCGATGATCCTGCTGGCTCTGTTCTTCCGTCCGCCCTCGTTCGGACCCGAAGGGGAATCTTCCGCCTCGGCAGCACCCCACTGAAGGCGAAAATCGTATTTTGATAAGCAGGGAATCCGTCTTGCGTTGCTCTGCTTCGCATGACACTTCCTCTGCGTCCCCCAATCATGAAATCACTCCTCCTTACCCTCCTCGCCACCGCGTCCATCGTGTCCAGCCAAGCCCAGGATGCGCCAAAACCCGCCGAGCCCGCCAAACCAGCGGAAGCCGCTCCGGCCGGTGCCGTGACCAAACTGATGCTCGGTGTCATTCCGGCCGTCATGAAATACGACAAGGCGACGCTCGAAGTGAAGGCCGGCTCCAAAGTCGTGATGCTCTTCCGCAACGAAAAGTGCCCGCTCCAGCACAACTTCATCCTGGTCAAACCCGGCAAGCTGAATGATGTGGGCGCGCTCGCCGACAAAATGCTGACCGATCCAAAGGCCATGGCCAAGAGCTACATCCCGGAAAGCCCGGAGATTCTGGCCCACGGCACCAAACTGATCGGTCTTGGCCAGTCCGAACTCATTGAGTTCACTGCCCCCACCGAACCTGGGGATTATCCTTATCTCTGCACCTTCCCTGGCCACTGGCGCATGATGAACGGAGTGCTCAAAGTCACTCCCTGATCTTTGATTCCCTGCCCGCCCCAGAACACCGGCCCCGCCGGTCTTCTGGGGTTTTTTGTTGGGCCGGGCAACCTTCAGGTCCAGGCCTCGTCAAAGAGAAGCGCATTCCGCCCCTTGTGCGCTGCCGGTGGCGTGCTAAGACCAAGCTCCTTTTAACCTCCGAACCATTCAAACCCACTCTCCGCCCCCTATGAAAAGCCCGATTCGTGTCGCAGTCACCGGTGCCGCCGGTCAAATTGGTTATTCCCTGCTTTTCCGCATCGCCTCCGGCGCCATGTTCGGACCGGATCAGCCCGTGATTCTGCATCTGATCGAAATCGAACCCGCCCTGCCTGCCCTCGGGGGAGTGGTCATGGAACTCGACGACTGCGCCTTCCCGCTCCTTCACGGCATCGTTCCCACCGCCGATCTCAATGTGGGTTTCAAGGATGTGAACTGGGCGCTCCTCGTGGGCAGCGTGCCCCGCAAGGCCGGGATGGAGCGCGGCGACCTGCTCAACATCAATGGCAAAATCTTTATCGGCCAGGGGCAGGCCATCGAAAAAAATGCCGCCCCGGACGTGCGCATTCTGGTGGTGGGCAATCCCTGCAACACCAACTGCCTGATCGCCATGAACAACGCCAAGGGCATTCCCGCCAACCGTTGGTTTGCCATGACCCGGCTGGACGAAAACCGCGCCAAATCCCAACTTGCCGCCAAGGCCGGCGTGCCGGTGTCCGCGGTGACCAACACCGCTATCTGGGGCAACCACTCGGCCACCCAGTTCCCTGACTTCTTCAATGCAAGGATCAACGGCCAGCCCGCCACGGAGGTGATCAGCGACCACGAGTGGCTGAAAGGCGACTTCATCAGCACCGTGCAAAAGCGCGGGGCCGCCATCATCGCCGCCCGCGGACTCTCTTCCGCCGCCAGCGCCGCCAATGCCGTGGTCGATACCGTCCGCAGCCTGACAACTCCGACCCCTGCCGGCGACTGGACCAGCGTCTGCGTCGTCTCCGACGGCAGCTACGGAGTGGAAAAAGGCATCATCTCCGGCTTCCCGATCCGTACCGACGGCACCACCTGGGAAATCGTGCAGGGCCTTTCCGTCAACGAATTCGCCCAAGGCAAAATCGACCTGACGGTGAATGAGCTGAAGGAAGAGCGCGATGCCGTGACTGGTCTCCTGTCATAGGACCAAGCGGCGGAAACAGCCTCGCCGCCAGTCTCCGAAGCCTGCGATGGGTGAAATCCCCCCGGGTATTTCCCCTTCTTGAATCCATCATGTGGTTCCGCGCGTGCCAGCGCCACGGGGATCCTGATTGCCCCAAGCTTCCCGTGGCCGGGCTCCTTCATATCGCCCGAGTGTGGCACGACAGGGCTTCCCGGCACCCCTAAGGATCGGCGAAAACCTCCAAATCATCGGGCAATTCCAGTGCCGCCCAACACGCTTGAAGGAGGTGCTGCACATTGTCGCAACGGATAGTATTGTCATACTCGGTGGTGCGGAAACCGCCTTCGGACTGCCAGCGTTGGCTATCGGTGAAACCCAGCCAGTCCACCGGTTCTGCGAACTGAAGCTGGCGGGCACTGCGCAATCCGAGACGGATGGCCCGGGCGTAGGATTTTGCCCGGTCTCCAGCCCCAGTCAGATGGGCAAGTTTCAGAGCGGCACACAGACCCTCCAGATAGATTCCTGTGGACGATGCATGAGGCGGACCGAAATTGCGATCCGGCGCAAAAAATCGCCCTGCCGTATCCGGATGCCCCGCCGCTCCCTCTGGCTGTTGTATTTGCAGCAACCAATCATTCATTTCAAATACCCAGTCCGCACCGGGTTCCTCGCGGGTCAGCGGCCATGCGGTCACGATCGCCATGGTGTGCCACGGGACAAAGGCTGGATTCCGGTGCCGCAAATGCCAGGCGCGGTAATAGCCGGTTGAACGGCGGAAGCGGTCCCATAGCGAGTCCTCGGGTGCAGCCGCCAGCCTTGTGGCCCAGTAAAGGAGTGCTTCGCCTGAATAGTAGTTTTGATTGTCGTTGGCGCGTGCGGACGGACGAAGAAATGTGCGGAACGAGCCGTCGTTGCGCCAGAGAAAGCTGACCAAACGTTCCAATCGCTCCTCCTTTTCTTTCCATCCCGGCGGAGCCCCGGGAAATTCCCGCAGGGCCAACGCCGCCAGCGCGGCGGCTCCAAGTTTGACCTGACCTCCCATCTGAATCACCCCGTAGTCGTCTTCGTCACGATAAAAACGACGCAGATTGGACTCCACATTGGACCGGGCGACGGCGAGCGCCGCCCCGGATTTTTCCCGGCGCGCCGCTCCGATCAAAGCCCGGGTGGCCATCCACTGACGCAATTCATTTTCACCGTCCTCAGGGGAGCCTTCGTCACTTCCGGCAGGGGAAACACGATAAGGCAACCGTCCCCCGGCGTCCACACTCCGCAGCAGCCAGCCGGCCGCTTGGCTGGCCATCTGTCCGACTTCGGCACGGGTCAGCCTGCTGGCCCCGATGAAGGGTTTACCCCGCAACAGCTCGGTCACGGAAATTGGTTCGGACGATAGCTTGAGGAGAAATTGCCGGCCGGTGTAGACGTGCCATTCGGGGAGTTGTTGCCTTTGTTCGAGCAAAGGGCGGAAGCGCACCTCATTGCGGCGCAGCACATGAAACGGCGAGATGGCATCCCGCACGGCCGTCCCGTCGAAACAAAGGAACCCGGTGCGGCCACGGGCCACAGGTTCACCCCAATCGGAGAACGGCAGCATCCGCTCATCCAACACAATTTTCCGCTGCCCGAGGAAGACCGCAACCTGTTCCGGGCGGGCATTCACGATACCTGCCGCACGACGGGCGGCACGCAGGGCGGCGGGGGCGGCTTCCTCCAAGGCAGGGGCGGCGGCATGGGCGAACGCACATTCTCCCTCCCCGGCAAACACATGCACCGCAACCCACGTCTCCTCAGGCCGGGGAGAGGGGGGGGCCGCCGGGGCGGTGACGTTGGGCGATTCCATCCACCAACCCGGCAACGATTCCACTACTTTCCTCAACCTTGGATCATCCGGCAAACGGGCGGCACTCAATGTTTCGGGGGGTAACCATTCGATCACCGGACCGGCAGCCGCCCCGTCAACGCATCCCAGACTGATTGTCAGCATTACGATGGACAGGGCACTTCTCATAAGGGCACCCTCTCATCCAACCAATTCATGGCCCGTCGGGCGACCGCTTTCCCCAGGAGCTGGCCCGAGTCGGTGGAAAAGGGGAAATGAATGCCACCCAAAATGCGGCTGATGCTCATTTCGTCCGCGCTGGCTTGGAACGAAGTGAAGGGACGCGTCACGCCGGTCACGGTATCACTATGGGTATCAAAAGCGACATCGTCGCGCCCCCAGATTGTGCGCAGCACCTCAGCCCCGGCGCGGCCCATCACACTATGGCCGGAAACATATTCAGGATGAGGGGGAGTCTCCAGCAGAGGCTTCCATGCCGGATCTGCCTGCGTGGCCGGATTGCCGTCTTCTGCGGCCAGCGGAATGGCATGCACTGGGCGCCAAAATTCGTAGGCATATTTTACATCCCATGCGGCGATGGCGGCGTCCGCAGTGGCAATACCCAGCAAGGCAAATCCCCGCACGGCCCGGGCCAGCGGGAGGCGGCGCGCCTCGGCCAAGTCGCCCAGAATCACGCTCCAATGGCCCGCTGGAGTGACAGTGTAGGAAAAACAGGACCAGAATTTAGCGATCAGGGTTTCTTCCGCGCTGCGCTGGACACTGGCAGCACCACCGATGTCGCGGGTGCGGCTCCAGCCGAGGACATATTCGGGTGAAGCCAACTCCGGAGGAGGCCCTGGGCGGAACTGTGAGGCCGAGGTCAAGGCAAATGGCTTGACCTGCGGCCACTGCGGCAGTTCCGGGGGGCGCATCCGCGACGGGGTACGCCGCCACCGGCCTGGCTGATGAACGGGAATGTAGGTCACGGTACGGCTGGCTCCATCACCCGCCCGGCCGGCCATGTGGGCGTCTGCCCAGGCGGTGCCAGCCGAGATCGCGGCGGCCCGGGTGTTAGCCGGAAAAATTTCCAGCTGCTTTTTCAAGAGTGCCTCGAAGATCGGGCGGTGCGGCGTAAAGAGGGCGCTGGCCGAGACCGCGGCAGCGACCGCCATTGCCGCTGCCGGCGGGGCATCGGGTTGCGTGATACCACCCTCCGGAGTTAGCAGGGAACCCTTCCCTGACTGCGTGCTGAAAGCATCATGTGCCGCCGCGTGAACGATGGCCAGGGCCCGGCTGGCCAGACATGGGCTGGCTGCAGAAGATTGCACAGCACCCAGAACCGCCCGGTTCCATGCCACCAACAGCGATGACTCCGGAGAGCCCTCCGCAGATTCCAAATTCCTTCCCCATGACGCCGCCCCCAGGGCCAATGCCCCGGAGAGGAATCGCCGACGGGTGGATGACCGGATCATGCTCACGGCGAGACGGTGAACTCTGCAAGTGCTTGAAGCGTACCTTGGCCGCGTGGGACCACCGTATTGAAGACTGCGTTGCCCGTGCCATCGAGCGTGACCTGACCACCACCGGTCGGCGGCAGGTTGATCACGCCGGTAGTGGTGACCAAACGCAACTGCACTGCCGTACCGGCTGGAATGTTGGTTCCGGCCACTTGGATGGAAACAGACCCGGCATTGGTAAAGACTACATCAGGCGACGTGAGCGCCCCGCTGGGTGGCTGGGCAACGGCAGATCCCGCGACATTGACAATCATAAGCGTCGGGGTATTGGCAAGTGCCGGCGCGAGGGTGGGCGAAGTGGCGGAGGGAACTGGGGTGACTTCACTCGCAAAGGGACGGTAGAACCCCTCCAGACGCACCCGGCCCGCGCCACCTCCCTGACTACCGTTGGCATCGGCGATACCGGTGCCGGAAACTCGATCGGCCACCAGTTTAATGGCCCCACCTGAACCACCGCCGCCGTAAGAACCGCCGCCATAGGCCATATTGCCACCCCGGGCATAGATGCCGCCGTTGACATTGATGTCCTTGGAGGATGCAATCATGATCGCACCGCCACCGGCGCCCCCATTGCCACCGTTGCCGCTGGCGGAAGATGCGCCACCACCACCACCAGAACCGCCGATCAGCGGCTGGATCAAGGTGTTGCCATAGGTGCCGTTGTATCGACCGTGACCGCCTTGCTCCCCAGCCGTATCGCCAGGCGCTCCGCCGCCGGGTCCCTGCCCTCCCAGTCCCAGATAGCTGCCGGAAACATCAAATCGCACCCCGCCCAAACCGCCATCAAATCCACCAGGCCCCCCTTTGGCCACCGCACCGGAAAGATCACTGGCAGGGGCATCTCCACCATCTAAAATGATATTCCCGCTGATATTGACATTTTCCGTAGCCAGCCAGGTCACCGGACTATTCTGGGCGTTTTTGCGGAAGGTCATCGTCAGTCCGAGCGGAAGATCGATGTTCGTGAAATTCCAGATGCCCGACGCCCGGGCGGACATGTCAAAGACATAACTGTTTCCCAGGACAAACGCCCAATTGGCGCCGTCCCAAGCCCAGGTATTGGTGGCGATCTGGTTGCCATTGTAACCGTTGAACATAATGGCCTTCTGCAGACCGCTGTGCCAGACGAATCCGTAGTTGTAACGGTGCTGGGGCACATTTGAGGGGCTGCGCAGGGTCCATTCCCCATTCTTGTAAGTCCAGGTCTGGTTCAACGAGGATCCGGGACCAAGAACCGCTTCCTGTCTCACGGGGTCGTAGACCATTCTGGGGTGCTGCCCAAGATTTGGATGCACAATGCTGGGGACGTAAGTCCAAGTCGTCCCGTCGAAGGTCCACGTCCGTTGCATCGGCGGGTTGCACAGAATCGCCCGGTTGGTGGTGGAATCCCACGCCATGGCGTCATAGTCGTTGTAGTTGTAGTTTCCGCCGCCATCACCCGGACTGAGCGTCGGGGTCAGCTTGGTCCACGTCGTGCCGTTCCAAGTCCAAGTGTCCTTGTAAATAAGATTGCCGGTCGGATTGTAACCACCAAAAAGGAGCACCCGGTTGTTCTGCGTATCCCAGACCATCTTCGACCATTTGCGGACCTCGGGCGAGGCTGCAGGGGTCTTTTTGGTCCAATCGGTCCCATTCCAAGTCCAGGTTTCATTGAGCACAACCCCATCTGCCCGATTGCCACCGAACATCACGCACTCATTGCGCACGGGATCAAAGACCATCGCGGCGCCGTCCCGTGCAGAAACAAAGGTGGTCGTAGTCTGCAAGGCCCAGCGTGTCCCGTCGAAGGTCCAGGTTTCCGGTTTGAAGCCATCGGCCTGCACTCCTGTCTCGCCGCGCCCGTAGCCGCCGAAAACGACAATCCTGTTGCGCGTCGCGTCATAAGCGGAAGCAAATCCATCGCGGTTGAGCATGAATGTGGGCGGCGCCAGCGGGCCGTCGGCCCCGGTGGAGCCGCTGACATAGGGGAGGTCCTGCGCTTGAAGGGAGGGGACCGCGCCCAGCGCCGCCGGGAGCATCCAGAAAATTCGGGATAAGTTGGTTTTCATGGGATGAGGTATGGGTTGGGCAATGATGGGGAAAAGGCTCAAGGTTGATTATTTCTGTAGCTATAAATGGGCGAAGCGACGAATCGGGAGAGGTCACCCGCTTCCTGCGAGGCATTCAGATAACTGACGGGGGCGGAGGCGATGACAAATTGGCTTTGGCCGGTGGGAGGAGGCTCCAGGACAGCATTCAGATAACTCACCGGGGCCGATGCAATGACATATTGGCTCTGGCCGGCGGGCGGGACCTCCAGGGCCCCGTTCAGATAACTGATCGGGGCGGAGGTGACGAGGTAACGCTCGTCGGCCAGGAAAGGAGCAGGGGCACCGTTGATGTAGGAAATAACATCGGAGAATACCCTTCGAGGCGGAAGCGAAGCCGCATCCAGCGGATTGGTATTTTCGACAATTTCCGTTGCATCACTGATACCATCATTGTCCGAGTCGGCGAGAAGTGGATTCGTCCCTCTGCGGGTTTCATCCCCATTGGTCAGGCCATCGGAATCAAAGTCTTCAAGTCCATCGTTCAGGCCATTGCCGTCACTGTCGCGCTGCCGGGGGTCCAGATTGAGGACAATTTCCCCGACGTTGGGCAGACCATCGTTGTCGAAATCCTCCAGACCATCGGTGATATTATTATTGTTCGTGTCGGGATTGTTTGGATCGAGATTCAACACCACTTCAAGGTCGTCGGGCACACCGTCCTGGTCGGCATCGGCGAAGCCAAAGACTCTGAAAGTTGTCACATAAGGAGCGGCCAGGTGGTTCCCTGCCCGGTCGGCCAGCGGAGGGCTAAGCACAACTTCATACAGGCCGGGAGCAGCCCCAGCTTCGAAGCGGAAGGCGAGGGTATCGGTGGCGCCCTGGTACTCCCATGTCAAATTGGCGGGGATCACATCGTCGGCCGTGCGTAAAATTTTATCAGGTCCGGCCTCCTTCAGCATTACCGTCCCAGCGGTGAGCGTACTTTGACGGATCGGCTCCGAAAAGGTCGCCAGCGCCGCCGAAACCTGACCAATCACGGCTCCCCCCGCAGGACGGAACACGCGCACCCGTGGCGGCGTGGCATCGGGCACCAGAGTCAGGGTCTGCGCGGGCGTCTCCGTCCGGTTGCCACCAGTGTCGGTAACGACGGCGTGAAGGGTGAAGCTTGTCTTGGTGTCCGTCAGCACCGGGGCGAGCAGGCCGACTTCATAGGGGAAATTCCCATCGAGCACCACCGCCCGGCCGTCGACGAAAAACTCCACATTGCGCACCTGCACGTCGTCTGTGGCGACGACACGGACAGAGAGGATTTTCCCTTCCTCCACATTTCCGTTGATGGAATCGGCCGTGAGTTGTGCCGCGGGTGGAACGTTGCCGACATCGAAGGCGAGATAGTTGATGACCTGCAACCCGGAGGTTCCGTCGGCCACATAGGCGAGACCATTGTAAAGCGAGACGGCAATGGCACGGCCCGGGGTTTCGAAAGTGCGCACAAATGCAGGAGCGGTGTTGGCCGGACCCATGTTATAGAAATCCAGATCGTGCGGCCCGTCCGGCGTGCTGTTGGGACTGGTGGTGGCTACGGCCAAG
This sequence comes from Verrucomicrobiota bacterium, assembly GCA_040387795.1. GTDB lineage: Bacteria > Verrucomicrobiota > Verrucomicrobiia > Verrucomicrobiales > V1-33 > CAIZWU01. Next base: position 54,871 of record JAZKDC010000021.1, on the reverse strand, counting down.
CCGCCCCCATTGCCGATCATTTGTTTCCAGCCGAACTGACCATTGGTGAAATTTCCCAGATGTTCCGGAGCGAGGGGATTGGCCAGGGAGAAGCGGTTGACTCCCGAAGTGTGCGTGGCCAGCAGAAAGTTGTCCCCGACAAAAAGCCTGAGCCGCAAGCCGCCCGCGCCACGGCTTCCCGGGGCATTCGCCCGGTGCAGCATTTCAAAATCCCCCTCATTGGGCCGCAGGGTGTAGAGACTGCCACTCACCAATGCATAGAGGAGCCCCCGCCGCTCCCCGAGATCTTCAATCCCGCCGAGCCCCCCACGATAGCGCCCGGATTCACTGCCGGAAAACATGTCCACCATGACGATGGTGCCGTCCGCCAGGCCGGCATATGCATAATGACCGCGCGCCGCCACCGCCTGCACCGCGGAACCGAAACGGATCTGGTGGATGATGCGGGATGCCGGAGGGTCCGAGGAGTCAATGATGGCGAGGCCAGCCGCACCATCGGCCACAGCGATGAGGCTGCTGTAGCAGCTGACCCCGGAGGCTGTCCCCGGCGTGTCGACCACGGCCAGACGCGTCGGGGCCGAGCCAGCCCTGACATTGAAAATGGCCACCCCCTCGTTACCGCAGGCCACCAAGGCGATGTTGTTAATCGTGCAAATGTCCTGCGCCAGGCCCGGAGCAGGGCCGCTGGCTATGATGCCCGTCTGCACCACATAACCATCGAGCGGGTTTTTCCCCTGGGTCACCTCCGCACCATCCAGGAAACCATCGCCGTCCGTATCCGGGTTGTTCGCGTTCGTTCCGGCAATAAATTCGAGATCATCCGACAGGCCGTCCGCATCCGCATCCGGTGGATCGCTCAGCGGGTGATAGTCCATGCATGGGATCTGGAAGGTGCTCCCGCTGGGGGGCGTGGTGAAGCGCACGTAGCCAAAGGACAACGTCTCCGCGTAGAAAGTCAGCATCCGGTAGGGCGTTTCGGGTGCGAGGATGATGCGGTCGATCCCTTCCACGTCCATGACCCCGCGGGCCACCACCTGGCGCGACGTTTCGTTCAGGATAGCATAGTAAAAATTGCCTCCTCCGAAAACAGTGCGATCCACCACGAAATTGCTGACAATGCGGCCCAGGGCAGGACTTTCCGAAGGTGTCACTGGCGGATCCACCTGCGCCCGGGCCTTCGGGGAAGGCATAAACAAGCCTGCCAGGAGCAACGGCAGAACAAAAACGATGCGGTGGCGAAGCTTCATGACTTTGGTCGGAAATATCGGAGGAGCAGGACCGCTAAAAGCAGACCAAGGAGGAGCCAAGGGATCCAGCTCTTGGAGGATCGGATGGCCATCATCCTTTCAGGGCCGGCGTCGGGCTCCTTTTGGGGAGAAGTGGCGGAAGACGACTGAGAGCCCCCTCCGGAGGTGACCTGAGGAGCGGGAGGCAGCGGCAGGGTGGCCGTCTTGGGTGGATCTTCGAGGCGGCCAGCGAGAGGACGGATGACCGGATCCTGAAAAAAACCACGGTCCTTCATGATCTCATCGATAAAGCTCTCCACGAAAAAATTGGCGAATCGGAGTTTCGACACATCGCCTCCGGCTGCGAAAAGCGTGTCATACTGCATCCCGCGCCCGTCGGTCTCGTAAAAGACCAGAAAGACCGGGGAAGCCTCCAGCACGAAGGTTACCTTGCGCCCGAGCTGACGGTTGGACTCCGCAAACGAGGCTTTCTGCGAATCGTCCATCTGCGCGAGGGAATCCCTCATCCGCTGGGCACTGAAGGGCAGATACGCTCCAGCAAAGGCTTCAAAGTCGCCGCTATAGAGTGCTTTGGCGGCCGTGGCGTAGGCCTTGGTCACTGGATGATCGGGTACCGGTCCATTCCCGAAAGCGTCCCACGATGCAGAAAACCCATTAAAGAGCCATCGGGCCTGCATGCCAGGAACCGCCACGGCATGTTTGAAGGTCATTGATTCCACCGCGCGGGCTCCGGGCTGGTTTTCGACTACGAGCTGTTCCGCTGCGCTCACCAGGGTTTGCACTGACCGGAGCGGACTGGGCTGCAGTTCGTCCGCCCAAAGCCACTTTCCATCCTGTTCCGCAAAGCGGAAAATCCGGCTGACCGTGCGTGCGCCCTGGGGCACCTCCCAGGAAAACCAGGATTCCTGCCCTGGATTGTACCGGCGGCGCACGACGAGCGAAGACCAGCCTTCCTGGAAAGCCTTGGCGAAATTGCGCGCATAACTGAGCCCATCTTCTGGGCTTTGGAACGCCCCTTGCCGCAGCATCGCTGCGGCGGCCTCGGGTTGATTGGCTGCCAAGTGACCCACGAGAGCTTGCAGCACTGCCGCGGATGGATGGGGGGACGCCTCCTTGAGCTGGGACACCGGCCTGCCGCCCAGCTCGTCAGCCTCCAGCTCAATAGCCATGCCGGAGGCGGTGATCGTCCGGTCAACCGTGAACGGGACGGTCAACCGTACCGGCCCGCCCAACGCGGACGGAACAAGAGCCAGCAGTATGAGCAAGGCACGTGCGCCCACCGCCCGGGCCCGAACCGGTCGCTGCAGGAACGCAATTTTTTCTCGCGCAATCATTTTGGCCTTATTGGCAAGTCAGGGTTTTGGAAGTGATGATGACAGCCTGATACTCCAACCCCACCCCTCCTACTTTGAATCCTGCCCGGAAAGTGACATCCCCCAATCCCAGGCTGCAGTTCAATCCGCTGCAGTCTTCCTTGCTGTTGTAATTGATCCGGCCGCTGAGTGGAATAATGATGGAAGCAGGAGTCACCTCAATATCTGCGATATCGACATAACTCCCGAAGATCTGGGCACAGGCGACTACTTTGACCGTGACGTTGGGGATGATGCGGAAATCAGCTCCGATCTCCGCGTAACCGCAACTTTCCAGCACGCACTCGTCGGTACGATATCCCCCATTGCCCAAAAAAGCGATCTCGGCATCCACGAAGACCCCCGCCTTGATTTCCACCAGGGCCCGGGAGAAACCCCAATCCAAATCTCTGAATATCGAGGTGGGCGGAATGGGCCACACGGGGAAAGAGCCCTTGCCGGAAATGCTCACGCCCCCCTCGCTGAAACGCTCCCCATTGGCGATCTTGCCCGCGCCGCTTTTACAGCAGTCGCGCGCCCCCTGGGTCAGGCCCACGGTGGTGGACTCCAAGCGGATGGTGCAACCTGGAATGTAATTGAGCAGCGTCTGGAGCCTGCTGACGACCGGAGCAAAGTTGGGCAAATCGATCGCCCCGCCGTATTGGGTGAAACTCCCGCGGTCCACGACCGTTGCGCTCCCCGGGGGCAAGGTTATTCCTCCTGGAGGGCAGTCCCGTTTTGAAGAGGCCGTGAAGGTGGCGGAGTAGCTCCCGATCTGGTCGGCCTTGATGGTCACTGACGATCCTTTGCCAGTTTTGATGACACCTGTGGGACCTGAGACCGTAAATTCGTAGGTGACATTTCCAGGCGGAATGGTCACCTCCTCATCCCGTATGGTGGTTCCCTCGGCATCCTTGCAGACAATCCGCTGACGCCCCCCGGAATCGGTGCTGCCGCTTGCCGTAAAGGTCAGGTTGTCATCCTTGCAGGCCTGCGGCCGGTCCACACTTACGCTACCGCCGGCAAGGGTCCCGGAGTCGATGCATGTTTTCGTGCAACCATCTCCATCTCCATCTCCATCTCCATCTCCGTCCCCGTCCCCGTCCCCGTCCCCGTCCCCATCTCCGTCCCCGTCTCCGTCTCCGTCTCCGTCCCCCCCACCGGGATTAGGATCACCCCCACCTCCTGAAGTTCCGGGCGAGGTACCGTGCCAGCCAGGTTGCCTTACCCCCACCCCGGGATCAGTCACCACGAAATTCCCATCCGCCGTAACAGTCATCGGTCCGGCTATTTCCCACACGCCGGTGTCATGATTGAAACTCCACAGGGCGGAGCGCTGCCCGGCAGCAAGACGAAGACCGGTTACAGGGTCCGGCACATTGGGGAAACGCACCGGCACCGGCCGGTCGAAATTCGTTGCTCCATCGGTTTGAATCGTAATCACCAGCGGCAGATTCAATCCCATCGGCAGGGGCTCCGGCAACCGGTTGGCCGGAACCGGGGCAATGCCCACACGACCACCGCGCGTCCCATCGTTCCCAAAGAGGGAATTCGCGGGAACTTCCAGTTCCGTCCCTGCCAACTGTGGAAATTCCGTCAGGACGGCGTTCGGAAACGGCACCATGGTCGCCTGGGTTGCACTCATGGGCTGCAGCGAGCCGGGGACAATGTATGGCAAATAAATCACCCCGCTGCCAGCGGCGGGATTGTCCGGCCGGCCGGCAACCGCCACCCAGACTTTGTTGACAAATGCGTAGTAGCCTCCGTTGGGAAATTGCCCCGTCACCGGCCGCCCGTCCACTTCCACAAAAAACTGGCCTGCGGGCACTGGGGTCAAAGTGAAACTGCCATCCGCGGCGGTCGTCGTGCGGATGGTTTCCTCAGCGCCGACGACCTGAATGATCACGCCTGCCAAGGGCACATCCGCGCCCGCCGCGTTTTGCTTGGCTGCCAGTACCCTCCCCACCATGCCCGTGCGTGGGACGGGGGTGACACTGACCGTGTCAAAGTCAAAAACCAAGTCGCCTCCGGCAATCCCATCGCGGTCAAGGTCCAACAGGCGATTGAGGGTATCCCGCAGATTCACCCCTTTCAGATGCGCTCTTACCCGGGCCGAAGCGGGCAGTTGCTCCAACGGAAAAACGGTGGCCTTCAGGCGGTCACTCGATATTTCGACACGCGACAGGATCCGCTTTCCCGCAAACCACAGCGCGAAATCGTCCGGGGTCAGAGTCACAGCCGGGGCGAGCGGCAGGGAAAAACGGACCACCGCCTCCCGGGTCAGTGCCACCTGATTCTCGCCATGAGCGGGGGAGCTTTCCAAGGGCCGCGCCGGCGGAATGTCGGTGATGGTGGTCTTGTCCAGCACCAGATCCACCAACTTCTCCACATCGGCCTCATCCAGCAAGCCATCGCCCGTCACGTCCGCGAAGGGCTGGATAATCGGATGGAGAAACTCTATCTGCTGCAAATGGTTCACCAAACGCGCCACATCACGCACGGTGTAGCGGCCATCCTCGTCGAGATCCCCTTTTCTGGAAGGCAGCGCCATAGCTGAAGTCACCAGACACCCCAGCGTGATCATCCGCAGCAGCACGCCCTGCAGACCGACACCAATGAGTAAGGAGGGAGAGCGCATGGAATGGGACGGACGTAAGGAAAACGGGAGAATGCGGGGGAAGAAAAAAGGGGAGGAGCCTGAGGCTAGGGAGTTAGGGGACGCACCCGTGCCCGGAGAAACCGGGTCGCACTGGCCCGGATCGGGACCGTATCGCGGAGGGTAATCACTTGAAACTCTCCCGCGCCCTCCCGAGACACCACCAGCGCTGGCGAGGTGCTGGCAGCAGGAAACCCGAGAGAGCCGGATGCCTCGCCGACCACCTCAAAATCAGTCGCGATGGCCCGCACCCGCACCTTCAAGCCGAGGAAATTATCAGTTCCGCTGCTGACCACGGTATTTTCCACCACAGGCAGCCCATCGTCCCCGGCATTGGGGGCGCTGCCGCGGAAATACTCCCACAAATTCAGCACCGTGTCCTGGTCCGCATCCCCCAAGGGCTGGCCGGGACCGGCAGGGCCGGAAGGGTTCGAGGGGAAATGAAAACTACGCCATTTTTGGTAGGTATCGAGGGATCCCCCCGTCACCGTGATGGGAAGTGGCAGCGCGGCCGCCCCGCCCCCTCGGGTCATGGCCGTCACGAAGGCCTGACCGGGCTCCAACGGCGTCCACGTCACCGCAAACCGGCCCTCTCCCGCCTGGGCCACCAGCCGGCCATTGACCCGCACTTCCACTCCCCCGGAGGTTTGGTCGGTCGGAAAGATCAGCCCGTCAAACACCACCGGCTGTCCCGGAACCGGCTGTCCCGCCCTTTGACTCAGCCCGATGTAGGGAGCAAAGGCAAACTCCCTGAGCAGCCCGCGCTCATCGGCGATGGTGACAGCCCGCATGGACAACCCGTGCTCCAGGCTGTCCGTTTGATTCCGGCGGATACCCCTTACTTTGATGATTTCCCCTTCGCCCAATCTTCTGTTTGTGGTTGAAAAAATCACTACCCGGGTCTGTCCATTGGTCAGCGGCGAACTCCGTAGTTGCAATCCGGCCGCGGTGGCAGCCGCCCCCAACCCATAGGATTCAACTTCAAATCTTCCCGCCACGGGCTCAAAGTCCATCTGCAGGCCGACCACCGGCCCCGGATTCTGCAACACCACCACCACTTCTCCCGCTGCGTTGTTGGCACCAGCAAGGGGACTCAGGCTCAGTTGGGCAGAGGGACTGGCGGCGGGGACTGATCCCACCATCGCCAACCCCACCACGGCATTCTGCAGCAGGCAAAAAAAGGTCCAGCGGGGTTTGATGACCATAATGATTAAGTTGCCAGAAGTGTTTTTACTGTCTTGATTAGGCAGCAATCCATGGACACGAATGTTTTGATGATAACCAGCGGACTTCAGGCATCAACTCAAATTTTAATTTTCGCATAGCTGAAAATGCGATCATCCTTCAGCATCCGCGTCGCGATGCCAGCTCCAACAAAAACCGGGTGCAAATCCCTTTCCATCAACCCCTCAGATGACCCTCCGCGAGCACGAATTCACCGATCTGGACACCCTGACCGGGCCCATGCGGACCCATTTGATCCGCCCGGCGGCCGAGGGGCGGTTTCCCGGAATCGTGCTCTGGTCGGAAATCTTCCAGGTCACCGGCCCCATCCGGCGCACCGCCGCGCTGCTGGCCGGGCACGGGTTTGTAGTGGCGGTCCCTGAAGTCTATCATGATTTGGAGGAACCGGGCGCCGTCCTTGCCTATGATGCGGCCGGAGCCGAGCGCGGCAATGCGCACAAGATCTCCCGCACCCTCGCCGCCTATGATGCCGACGCCGCGGCGTCGGTGGAATATCTGAAATCACATCCCGCCTGCACCGACCGGATCGGCACAGTGGGCATCTGCCTCGGCGGCCACCTCGCTACCCGCACCGCCCTGCGGCCCGATGTCAGCGCCGGAGTCTGTTGTTACCCGACCGATATCCACCAAGGCAGCCTGGGCAAGGGCATGGCAGATGACACCCTGAGCCGCCTGGGCGGGATCAAGGCGGAGATGCTTTATGTCTGGGGGCGTCAGGATCCGCACATCCCCCGGGAGGGCCGCCGCCTCATTTACGACACCCTGACGGATACCGGGGTCAATTTCACCTGGCACGAATTCAATGGCCAGCATGCCTTCCTGCGCGATGAGGGACCGCGGTATGACCCCGAACTGGCCGGCCTGACCTGGAATCTGATCCTATCCATGCTGCACCGCTGCCTGCACACCGTTTGAAGCGGATGGAGGCTTAACCCGCTTGGGTTATAAGAATGAAGCGATTCGGGGATCACCGGTCCGCGGCGGCCACGTAACAGGCAAGGTGGCGCTCCCCGCCCCCTGCCCTGCCCATGTTCCCGAACTATCACTTTTGCCTTTTTGCGGCCCTGCTGACGGCCGCCTCCATCACCCCTGCCGCGGTGAAGATCAGTCAGGAAAAGCACCGGCCGGTGCTCTCCAATGAGTCGCTGCAAATCACGATCAATCCTGACAATGGCGATTTCGAACTCCGGGCCGATGGCCTGATGCAGGTGGAACGGGGTTATTGGTCCCAGGTGGGACGCCGTCAGGATGGCCGGGACATCGCCCGGCTGGGCGCGGCCGCGGCGCCGGTGGTCACGGTGGATCCGGCACAAAATGGAGGGACGTGCGGGGAGATCGCCCTCCGGTTTGCGCCGGCCGGCCGGGACGGAGGATTGCCCTGCGAAGTGGAAATGCGTTACACCCTCGCCGGGAACGGACGCACCCTCTTCCTCACCACCGTCTGGAGGCACGGCCCGGGCATGGCCGGTTTCAATGTGGGGGAGGCACGGCATGCCATGAAATTGGATGGGAGCATTTTTGATTACCTCGCAGTGGACGAAAAGCGCCACGGCCTGATGCCCTCCGGAGCGGATTGGGACCGGGCCTCGCCTTTGAATTTGAAGGAAGCCCGACGGATTGTGACAGGTCCCTTTGCCGGCAAGGCGGAGCACAAATACGGTTATTCCGCACTCATCGCCGAGACCCCGTCGTGGGGCTGGGCCTCCTCCAGCCGACAGTGCGGTGTGTGGCTGGTCAATCCCTCGGCAGAATACCTCGCCGGAGGACCTACCAAAATGGAACTCACCGGTCACCTCGATGTGAACCGCGAAGGCACCCCGGTTTTACTGAACATGTGGCACGGCAGCCACTACGGCGGCAGTTCCCTCTCTATAGCCGAAAACGAGGTCTGGACCAAGGTGATCGGCCCCTTCGCCATCCATTGCAATGCGGGCAGGGCGCCCGAAGCCCTGTGGCGCGAAGCCCGGGCGGCAGCCCGTCGTGAGCAGGCCGCGTGGCCCTATGCATGGCTCGATGTCCCGGAATATCTCCGCAAGGACCAACGAGGCACCGTGGCAGGAACGCTGGTGATCCGGAAACCGGCCACCCTTCCGGGCCGCCTCCGGATCGGACTCGCCGCAGCGCCGCGGCTCACCACCCGGCGGGGGCGCACCGACTCCGTGGACTGGCAGCACAATAGCCGCGACTATCAGTTCTGGGGCACCGTTGGCCAGGACGGCCGCTTTACGCTGCCCCACGTGCGGCCCGGGACCTACACGCTGTATGCCATCGCGGACGGCGTGCCCGGTGAATTCAGCAAGGGGGAGATCGTGGTGAACGCCGGACAGACCCTCGGCTGCGGCACCCTGATCTGGGAGCCGGAGCGTGGCCGCCGCACCCTTTGGCAAATCGGGGTGGCGGACCGCTCGGCGGGGGAGTTCCGCCGGGGAAATGAGGCCGGAGCGTGGGGACTCTACTATCAATTCGCCAAAGATTTTCCGCAGGGCGTGAACTACACCATCGGCCACAGTGACTGGGCCAAAGACTGGAATTACGCCCACTGCGGCATCAGCCACGAAGGCCGGCGCGGGGTGGACACCGCCGCCTGGCGGGTGAATTTTGAACTGAAGGAAGTGCCGGCCGGCAAGCTGAATCTGCGGCTGGGCATTGCCGGCAACCGCAGCCCGGAAGGGGTGCTGTTGGCCGTCAATGACCGTCCTGCCGGAGGCACCGGTCCCATGCCGGACACCGCGGTGATGCATCGCGATGCGGTGCGGGGCGCGTGGTTTGAGCGCAGCATTCCCATTCCTGCCGGCTTGCTCCAGGCCGGCCAAAACACCCTGACCCTGAGGGTTCCGGTCCAATCCTGGCCGGAGGGGGTGCTCTACGATTTCGTCAGGCTGGAAGCAGCGGAACAGGACTCAGGCCACGGGCAGCAGACCGTGCCTACGGACGAACTGTCCCAATAGCGTCAGGCCGGCGGACTGGCTTTTTTCCGGGTGGAACTGGGTGGCTATCAGATTGCCGCGCTGGATGGCACAGACGAAATCGCCGTCGTAGTCGGTGACCCCGGCGGTGAGGGCCGGATCGGCCGGCGCCGGGTAATAGGAGTGGACGAAATAGAAGTAAGGGTCCGGCTCCTGCCCGGCCCACGCGGGGTCCTCCGGATGGGTGAGGCGCACCCGGTTCCATCCCATGTGCGGCACCTTGAGGCCGGGCTTGGCGGAAAACCGCACCACCTCGCCTTCAAAAACCCCCAATCCCGCCACGCCCGGGTTTTCCTGACTGCGCTCAAAAAGGGCCTGATAACCGATGCAGATGCCGAAAAAGGGGCGGTCCGCCCGGATCCACTCCCGCAGGGGTTCCACCAATCCCTGCCGGCTCAATCCCGCCATGGAATCATCAAAACGTCCCTGCCCCGGAAAGACGAGGGCATCCACCCCGGCAAATCCCTCCGGTGAATTGACGTAAGCCGCTTCGACCCCGGTGTAGCGCAGGGCATTACGCACACTTTGCAGATTGCCGCCGCCGTAGTCGATGATGCCTAGATTCATGGGATGAGTGATGGGGGAAAGGGGAAGCTTTCTGATACGGACTGAGCGCCGGGCGTCAAAGCCTTTGATGGGCATCCCCTCCCTTCCTCAGCCGCGCAGGACGTCCCAGCCGAGGAATGTCAGCAATTCCAGCACCACCGCATTGGTCCAGCCAAAGCCGGTCTCGTTGGTGGGATAACCAAACCGGAGCAGGCCAGCCACTTCGGAGGTGAGGCGGACCGTATCGTATTTTTCGTGCAGTTGCCCGGTGCGGGCGAATTCAAAGGCCGTCATGTGCACAAAGCCGGCGGCAATCCGCCGGGCCTCCTCCCGGTAGCCATACCGGTTCAGTCCCTGCACAGCCATGAGAGTCAGCGGAGCCCAGCCAAAAGGACCGTCCCACTGGCAGCCGGTCTCCAGCGGGCCGGTCTGGATGCCGCCGGGGGTCTCGAAGTAGTGCAGATTGGCGGCGACGGCGCGGGCTTGCTCCTGGCTGGCCATACCTGCCCAAAGCGGCCAGAAGGTGGTCGCAAAAACGAACCCGCTGCGCTCGTTGCTGCCGGTGTGATAGTCAAAATAAAGACCGGCAGCCTCGTCCCAGAGCAGCTGGTCCATCTGATCGCGGCGCTGCCGCGCGCGGTTGAGCCAAACCTCGCGGGTGGCCGTGGCTCCGGTTATTTTCCGGATGGCCGCAATGTCCATTTCCATGCGCCACAGCAGCGTATTCAGGCAGACCGGGGCATAATTCAGGGTATCCAGATCCAGCGGACCAAAGCGGAAGCCGGGATCAAATCCGCTTTCCCTCATGGACCGGTCGCTGCGGAAGGCGTGATCGGTCAGGGTGCCGTCCTCATTGAGGAAAAGAGCGGAGTTTTCTCCTGGCAAAGTACGGAGAAACGCCACCACCCGCTCGTAATGAGTGAGGCCAGCGGCATCCTTTTCCGAGGACTCCACTTCCGGGGCCGGTCCCTCGCCCAGGTCGCAGTACCGGGAAAGCCCGAGCGAGGGAAGCTGATGCGGCGGAACGTTCCAGTAGAAATAATATTGCTCCAGCAATGGCAGGGCCTGCCGCAGCCACTCCATATCCCCGGTGGCCCGGTAGACCTCCAGCAGGGTCCTTCCGAGAAAGGGTGGGTGGGACCGGGTGAGGAAATAAGTGCGGTTGGCGTTGAGAATGGTGCCGTAGTGCTCAATTTGATAGAGCTGCTGGTCCACCATGGACCGGGCCAGATCCATCCGTCCACTGCGGAGCAGACCGAGCGTGATGAAATGGCTGTCCCACCCATGCATTTCATTGAAGCGTCCCCCGGGAACCACATATTTTCCGGGAAGGTAGAGCAGCCCATGCTCGGTGACCGACCGCCAGTCAGTGGGCAGGACCCTCAGGGAGAGGCGCTGGAAGGCGGCGGGCGCAAGATGGGCGGCGAGGCTGGCCCGCACGGCCTCCATGTCCTCCCGGGGGGAAAGGTACAAGGGCCAGGCCGCATCGGGCATTTCATGATCCACCTTGCTGTCCCGGGCCGCACTGAGGGCATCCCAGAGATCCCGCGTCAGGGTGTTCCAAGTGAGGTGGATATGACCACACAGCGTGCGGAGTGATTCATCATTAAGGAGTAGTGAAGCAGAAGACATCAGAAAAAGATGGCCTCATCCGGCATTCCACGCAAGACTAGGGAATTACCTGATGGTCTTTTCTGGAGGCAAGGCCATTTCCCCCCACCCCACCCTTCAACGCATGGAACACAACTTATGGACCCGGGAACGATTGCATGAATTCTGCGAAAACCGGCTGAGCGGCTGTAAATTTATCGTGGTCTCCAACCGCGAACCTTATATTCACCAGCACGGCCCGGACGGAATCGAGTGCATCACCCCTGCCAGCGGCATGGCCACCGCGCTGCATCCCGTCATGGTGGCGACCGGGGGCACTTGGATCGCCCACGGCAGCGGAAATGCCGACCGCGACGTCGTGGACGCCATGGATCGGGTGCCCGTTCCTCCGGATCAGCCGGCTTACACCCTGCGGCGGGTGTGGCTGACTCCGGAACTGGAGCAGGGTTTTTATTATGGCCTGTCGAACGAAGGCCTTTGGCCCCTTTGCCACATCACCTTCAACCGGCCCGTTTTCCGTCCGGAGGATTGGGCCCATTACCGCCAGGCCAACGAAATCTTTGCGGACGCGGTGATCGAGGAAGCCGGCACAGAGCCAACCATCGTTTTTATCCAGGACTACCACTTTGCCCTCCTGCCCCGCATTTTAAAACAACGCGGAAAGGGCAATCTGGTGATCGCCCAGTTCTGGCACGTGCCCTGGCCCAACAAGGAAGTTTTCCGGGCCTTTCCCTGGGCAGAGGAACTGTTGGACGGCATGCTGGGCAACGACGTCCTGGGCTTCCACATCCGGCTGCACTGCCAGAACTTCAGGGACACGGTGGACCGGGTCATCGAGGCCAGAGTCAATCCCGATCTCTCCCTCATCACCCGCGGGGGATCCGATACCCTTGTGCGGCCCTTCCCCATCAGCATCGATTTCGCAGGCCACGAGGCGGCCTCCCAGTCTCCGGAAGTGGACCGGGCCATGACCCGCTGGGCGCAGCGGCTGAACCTGCGCGGCCGGAAGCTGGGCGTGGGCATCGAGCGGCTGGACTATACCAAAGGCATTCCGTCGCGGCTGCAGGCGATTGATTATTTCCTGACCCATCATCCGGAGTGGCGGGGGCGGGTGGTTTTTGTCCAGATCGCCGCTCCCAGCCGGTCCAGTCTGGTCAGCTACCAGATGGAGGAAGCGGAGATCGATGCCCTCGCGGCAGGGATCAATGCCCGATGGAGCACTCCGGAAGGACCGGTCCTTTTCCTTTTGAAGCAACACCATGGACCAGTGGACATGATGGCGCTGCACCGGCTTTGCGATGTTTTCATGGTCAATGCCCTGCATGACGGGATGAACCTCGTGGCGAAGGAATTTGCCGCCAGCCGCGCCGACGAACGCGGCGTGCTGCTGCTCAGCCGTTTCACTGGAGCCTGGAGGGAGCTGGATGAAGCGGTCTCCTTCAATCCGTTCGCCGTCCATGAAATCGGGGAGGCCCTGCTTACCGCGCTCGACATGGACGAGGCGGAACAAGCCCGCCGCATGAGCCGGATGCGGGAACATATCCGCTTTAACAACGTGTACCGCTGGGCCGGAAAAATCCTGTCCATACTCCTTAAATTCGATATCCCTGAATTCCAATCCGATGGCCTTGAATCCTCCTCACTGGACTGACTGCCGCAAGGAACTGGCCGACCGCCTTGGTACCGTGCCCCGGTTGCTGGTGGCCACCGACTTCGATGGCACCCTCGCGCCCATTTGTGCCCGGCCGGAGGACGTCAGGCTGCCGGCGGAGGCCCACGCCGCGCTGGCTGCCCTCGCCGCCCACCCCGGAGTGCGGGTGGCGGTTTTGTCAGGCCGGAACCTGGCGGATCTGATCCGCCGGATGGATTTACCCAGGGCCGTCCAGGCCGGCAATCACGGTTTGGAAATCCAGGGAGGCGGCATGGACTACGTGCAACCCCAGGCCTTGGCGGCCCGCCCGGTCCTTGATGCGGCCGTTATGTTTCTCAGGGAAGCTTTGGAGGGCCTTCCGGGCATTTTTATCGAAGACAAAGGCCTGACCCTTTCCGTGCACTACCGGCAGGCGGACCTTGCCGGTTTACCGCATGTCGAAACGGCGGCGGTAGCCTGTGCCGCCCGCTTTCCCACGCTGAAAAGGCACCGTGGCAAGATGGTGGTGGAATTCCGGCCCGATGTGCCATGGGACAAGGGATATGCGCTCAAGCGCCTGCTCAAAGGCCTCGGACTGCCTGCCGCCGCCGCGCTCTATATGGGCGATGACACGACCGACGAAGACGCTTTCGCGGCCCTGAACGGACTCGGCACCAGTTTCCACGTGGGCCAGGATACCCAGACCCGCGCCCGCTTCCGGCTGCGCGACACGGAAGACACCACAGAGTTTTTGCAATGGCTCCGGAAGTTGAGAGTCGGGTGAGCCGGTTTTGAAGGATCACCCTGCTTTCCAACCCTCCATTGGCCGGAGTTTCCGGGACGCGATCCCTGATGGCACAGGCTCCTCCCGGGCCGTCTTCGCGCCCGGCTAGCGGCTAGAGTGCTTCCTTCGTGCTGGGCACGCCCACCACCCGGGGGTCGCGGCGGATGGCCTGATCGAGAGCCCGGGCCAGACCTTTGAAAAGGGCTTCGGCCATGTGGTGGGCGTCCCGGCCATACAGGATTTCCGTGTGGAGATTGCAGGCCAGATTGAAGGCGAAGGCCCGCATGAACTCTTCCACCAATTGAAAAGGGAACAGCCCGATGGCATCGACCCGCTCCGGGACCCGGTGTTCCAGATAGGCCCGCCCGCTGAGGTCGATCACCACCCGGGCGAGGGTTTCATCCATGGGCAGCAGCATGGAGCCGTAGCGGACGATCCCGTGCTTGTCGCCCAGCGCCTGGCGGACCGCCTGCCCGAGCACAATACCGGTATCCTCCACCGTGTGGTGATAGTCCACATGGAGGTCGCCTTTGGCGCGGACTTTGAGATCAATCAGGCTGTGCTTCGCAAAAAGCGTCAGCATGTGATCGAAGAAACCGATCCCGGTCTCGATGTCGGCGGCACCGGAACCATCCAGCGTGAGCGTCAGCGTGATGTCTGTCTCGGCGGTGCGGCGGGCGATGGTGGCGGTGCGGGGAGCGGGCATGGTGGTTTACTCGTCCGAGGCCGCAGACTTCTTTTTCGCCAGCATTTTAACCACGAGCAAAGTGATCAGCAGCAGCGCGGCACCGGCAATCAGGAACATGGGAAGATTGGAGGAAGCTTCCGGTTCCGCGGGTTCATCCGTGGTGGTTTCGTCAGGGGTGGCCGCGGGGGACGGGGTTTTCTTCACGGGGGCGCCCCCTGCGGTTTTAGCGGGCTCGGAGGTTTTTCCGGGAGCCGTCTTGCCGTCGGGGGTTTTGGCGGCAGCATCGGCCGCAGGAACTGGTTTGGCTGCCGTCGCTTCGGCATTGGCCCGGGCCGCCTCTGCAGCAGCCTTTTTGGCGAGATCGGCACGTTCCTTGACAAAGGTGTCTTTGGGGAAGGCCTTGGCCGCATCCTCGAAATTCTTCTGGGCAGACAAGTAGCTCTTTTCCGAGAAGTTCTTCAGCCCCGTCTGGAAGGCGGTAGCAGCCACCTTCATGGCGTTGAGATCCAGTTTGTTGATGCGGGCAGCCTCTTTGACCAAGGCAGCCTTGGCGTCTGTGAGGGACTTGAGGTCGTATTCATTGAACGCGGGGATCCCCAACTTCATCTTCTTGTCTTCCTCAAGACGCAGTTTCAGGTCGGCCTCTTCCTTTTTGATCCCTTCATCAAAAAGCTTCTTCTCGTCGGCAGACAAGGTCTTGGCACTGTCCATCCGCATTTTAAGTTTCACGGGGTTTTCCAACACCAACCGGTCGAGCGTACGCTCCAATTCCGGAAGAGCCGCTTTGAAGAGTTCAAAACCCCGCACCGTTTCAACGGAAGCAGGTTTGGAGGCCTCCAACTCTGCGAGAATGCGGTAGGCCGCCTCGGGTTTGCCGGCCTGCAGCAGTTTTTCCAACTCCACGCGCTGCAACCGGGCTTCAAAATTGTAGGCATTCCAATCCAGTTCAGCCGGGCTGATCCAGACACCTTCCAGCTTCTTGGCTCCCGACTGCGCCTTGGCCATCTCCTCCTTGTAGGTCTTGACGATCGCTTCGACATCGCCCTTGTAGGCGCTGACCGGGTATTTTTTCAGGAACGGCTCCAGTTGTTCCGTCAGAATATTCTGATATTCGGCATCGGACATCATGTCCTTGCTCGGGATCAACTTGGCCAAGGCCGCCGACTCAATCTGATCGGGGGTGGCTTTGACCAACTCCGCGATATCTTTCCGCGCTACTTTTTTGGTCTCCTTGATGTTGCCCACCTGAATCTCGATCGCCACTTCCGTCGCAGTCTCGCTCAGAATTTTGCCGTCATATTTCTCGCCGGACTTCAATTTAATAATGTCACCAGCCATGGACAAACCGGCACTGGCCAGCACGGCCAGCAGGACAGATGAAGAAAAACGCAGAGCTACAGGGATCATATAAGTGGGGGAATCAAAAGTGGAGCGGGAGGAAAGCAGAATTCAGAGGAAACCGCTTCGGTCCAGCGAAAGCCATGTTGGACCGGAACGGCGGGGGCACTCAAGGGAAATCTACGGGAGAAGTAGGGTTTTCACTGAGGCCCCCCACAGGGTCATCCGGGTGGATTGGAAGTATCGGCCTTGGTGTAACAGACGCTGGCGCAGGGCAGATCCCAGAGGCGTTTCAGTTCAGGATCGAGCTTGGTGAGGCTGAGGGAAAATCCGGCCATTTCCTGACAAGTGACCAGCGGTCCGATGATGGTGTCATGGACTTTGAGCCCTTTGTCGCGCAACAGCGCCTTGACCTTCCGGTTGATAATCAGGAGCTCCATCATGGTGGTCGAACCCAGGCTATTCACAAAAAGCACCACTTCGTCCCCGGCGTTGAAGGCGAGGTCATCCTTGAAGATCAGGTCGAGCAGCATGGGTGCCAGCTCATCGGCCGTGCCGAGCGGGATCAATCCCACTCCTTTTTCGCCGTGAATACCCATCCCCAGACCGATCTCGTCATCGCCAATCTCAAAGGTGGGCATGCCGGTGGCAGGAATCGAACCGGGAGCCATGGACACGCCCACCGAACGGGTGTTGTCCCGGGCCTTGATGGCAAGGCGTTCCAGTTCATCCAGGGAATCGACCGTGGCCGCGGCGGCTCCGGCGAGCTTCACGATGGGCACCAGACCAGCGATGCCGCGGCGGTCCTGTTTGCGTTCCGGCGGGGCGCTGCAGACGTCGTCGTAAATCAGAACGGTGCGGACCTCGATGCCTTCCTCGGCGGCGAGTTCTGCTCCGATGTCGAAGTTCATGACGTCGCCGGCGTAGTTGCCGTAAAGATAGAGCACCCCTTTGCCCCGGTTCACCGCCTGGGTGCCGTCGAGGACGATGTCAGGAGGGGGAGCTGCAAAAATATCGCCACAGGCAGCTCCGTCCGCGAGATTGTGACCGACCAGGCCGTGGTAGATGGGTTCGTGTCCGGAACCGCCCCCGACCAGCAGCGCGGGTTTGTTATCCCGGATGTTGGTCATGACAATGCAGCCGCGGCCGACTTTTTTGGCGTCGCCATCGTAGGCTTCCACCAGGCCGTCGAGCAGTTCGGCGGCACAGGCATTCGGGTCGTTGATGATTTTTTTGATCTTGGGCATAGGAACAGGGAATGAAAATCCAGGGAAAAGGGAAACGGCGCGCTAATAGCTGGAATTGCGGCGGCTGGCAAAGGAATTCGCCTGCGTTTACTGGGCCGCCCGGCCCACCGGGGCCGGACCAGCAATGGCCTCAGTGACGCGTGGAGAATTTATAAATGGTGGTGGTGCGGTAAGTTTCCCCCGGGCGCAGCACGGTGGAGGGGAAGTCCGGATGATTCGGGCTGTCCGGATAATGCTGGGTTTCCAGGCAGAAGGCACTGCGGCGGACGTAGGACTTGCCCCCCTTGCCCGCAATGGCCGGGCCTTTGCCATTCATGGTGTAAAGCTGGATGCCAGGCTCGGTGGTGAGGCACTCCATGACCCGGCCGCTCGCTGGGCTGGTGACGCGGGCCGCGAGGCGCAGGGTGCCGGGCTTGCCGTCGACCACGAAGTTATGGTCATAGCCATTGCCATACTCGATCGCCAAAACCTCAGTCTTATCAATCCGGGCGCCAATGGCCTGCGCCTTGGTGAAATCAAGAGGGGTCCCTGCCACCGGAGCAATGATGCCGGTGGGGATCAAATCCTTGTCGGTATCCGTATAATGCGATGCTTTCAATTCCAGGACATGATCGGTGATCGGGCCGCTGCCGGCGCCGTCGAGATTGAAATAACTGTGGTTGGTCAGGTTGACCACGGTCGGTTTGTCGGTGGTGGCCAGATAATCAATTTTGAGTTCGTTATGCGCGGTCAGGGTGTAGGTCACAGTCGTGTCCAGCGCCCCCGGAAAACCTTCCTCTCCATCCTTGCTGAGGTATTTCAGCACCAGGCTCACCGCGCCGTCCTTGGCCGCCGCGGTGGTCACTTTCCACAGTTTCTTATCGAACCCATCCTTCCCACCATGCAGGCTGTGCCCCCCATGCGCGGCCGTCACCTGAACGGGTTCCCCCTCCAGCTTGAACTGGCCCTTGGCAATCCGGTTGCCATATCGGCCGACAATGGCCCCGAAGTAAGGATGCCCGGCTTCATACTCCGCAAGGGTATCAAAACCCAGCACCACATCGTCCAGCTTGCCGGCGGCATCAGGCGTCTTCAGGCTGACCACGATGCCGCCCCAGGTCATGATGCGGGCCTCCATGCCGGAGGCATTGGTCAGCGTGTAGAGATCGACGGCGGCTCCCGAGGCGAGCTTGCCGAATGGCGCTTGTTTGATGGTGGCTTCCATGGCGTGTGCCGTGCTCAACAGGAACCCGGGCATCAGCGCAAGCAGGAGTGGTAAAAATCTATTCATGGGGGAAGGACGGGACCATGGCGGCCCGGGCCATTAAAACCAAACTCTGCCCCCATCACGCAAGAAAAATTCCTTCCCGGCGCCCCGGCCGCTTCAACGCCGCACCAGCACCGCCGTCACCACCGCCCCCAAAATCAGGAGGGACCCGGTCAACCGCAGCCCCATGGCTCCATTGGCAGAATCCCGCTCCCCATTCCCAAACCACCGCCGGCCCACAAACCAGACCAGCGTAATCGACCACAGCCCCCGCGTCCCATAAAGGATGTTCACCCCGGTTGGATCATTGGAACCCGCGATGCACAGCCCCATGGCCACGGTCTGAGCGTTCATCAGCACCGCCCCCAGCCCCAGATAACGCCGGGCCGGCCCCGGCACCCGGAAGGCGGTGGGCGCCTGCCAGCGGACCGTTGCCAACGAGAGCAGCCCGATCAGACCAAAAGTCGTCCCCAGAAAAGCCGGCCGTCCATACCCCGGGCCCCAGTGGCCGATCAGCACATCCGCCCCCGCAAAGCTGACTGAACTCAACAGGCAAAGCCCCACCGCCGCCGCGTTCCCCTGCCCTCTTTTCAAGTCCCGCCACCCCAGCACCAGAATGCCCACCGTGGTCAGCAAAGCCGCGGCCCACATGCCCGCGGGAAGCCGGGTGCCCGCCAGGAAAACCGCCAGCAAGGCGGTAAAAACCACCTTGGTCCCCATCAGCGGCGTCACCAGCGACACCTCCCCGGCCCGGATCGCGGCAAAGGTGGTCAGGGTTCCTGAATAGATAATCACCGCCGTGACCGCCGGCTTCCAGCACTCTGCCAGGGGCGGCCACTCCTTGACCCACCAAAACAGCGGAGTGAACGCCAACAGGCTGCCAAAATTCATCCAATAAAACGCGTCCATCATCCCTGCCCCCTGCGCATAGGCCTGTTTGAAAAACAACGAGGCCACGGCATACACCCCCGCCGCCAGCAGCGGCACCAATAAATACCAGGGAAACTCCATCAGCCCTCTCCCCTCCAACCGCCCCCGCCCCCACGCAAGCCCGCAACATCCCGCCCCCGGCTTCCCTTGCCATCGCCCCCAACCCGTGGAACTACCCTGCCCCATGCCTCAGGAAGAACACATCAATGTCCGCTACGTCGCCGGACTCGCCCGCCTCACCCTCACCCCGGAAGAGGAAGCCACCTACGCCACCCAGCTCGATTCCATCCTCCATTACGTCGCCCAGCTCGACAACGTGGACGTGAGCCAGGTTCCCGAGCACACCCTTGAGGAAGGCGGCTGCGACTTCACCCGTCCTGACATCGCCCGCGCCCCGCAATCCCTCGAATCCGCCCTCCTCAACGCGCCCCGCCGCTCCGGTGACCAGTTCCTCGTCCCCAAGGTCGTCGAATAACCGTTCCCGGCGCCGGCACCTTCAGGCTTCCCTCCGCGCCGCTCCTCTTTCCTCATCCATCATTTTCCCCTCCCCATGCTGCACACCCAGCCCATCGCCACCCTCCGGCAACTGCTCACCTCGCGCGAGATCTCCCCGGCCGACCTCCTCCGCAGTGTGGAATCGAGCATTGCCGAGACCGACTCCGCCATCGGAGCCTATCTCCAGCGCGATTTCCCCACTGCCCTCGCCGAGGCCGAAAAAGCCGACCTCACCCAGCCCCTCGGCGGCATTCCCATCGGCATCAAGGACATCATCAACGTCAACGGCCAGCCCCTCACCTGCGGCTCCAAAATCCTCGCCGGAAAATTCACCAGCCCCTACGACGCCACCGTCATTACCCGGCTCCGCGCCGCCGGCGCCATCCCGTTTGGCAAACTCAACATGGATGAGTTTGCCATGGGCTCCTCCACCGAAAACAGCGCCCTCCAGGTGACGCGCAATCCCCGCGACCTCACCCGCGTTCCGGGCGGATCCAGCGGTGGCTCGGCCGCCGCCGTCGCCGCCGGCACTGCCGTCGCCACCCTCGGCACCGATACCGGCGGCTCCATCCGCCAGCCCGCCTCCTTCTGCGGCATTGTCGGCCTCAAACCCTCCTATGGCCGCGTCTCCCGTTATGGCTGCACCGCCTACGCCTCCTCGCTCGACCAGATCGGCCCCATGACCCGCAGCGTCGCCGATGCCGCCCTGCTCCTGCAAGCCATCGCCGGCCCCGACCCCGCCGATTCCACCTGCCGCCGCGATCCCGTGCCGGACTTCTCCGCCGCCCTCACCGGCGATATCAAAGGCCTCCGCATCGGCCTTCCTGACGAATACTTCGGCGAAGGCATCGACCCCGAAGTCCGCGCCGCCGTGGACCGCGCCATCCAGCTCCTCGAAGGCGCCGGCGCCGAACTCCACCGCGTCTCCCTCCCTCACACCGGCAGCGCCATCGCCACCTATTACATCATCGCCACCGCCGAGGCCTCCGCCAACCTCGCCCGCTTTGACGGCATCCGTTACGGCCACCGCTGCGAGAATCCCGAAAACCTGCTCGACCTCTACAACCGCTCCCGCGCCGAGGGTTTCGGCCCCGAGGTCAAACGCCGCATCATCCTCGGCACCTACGTCCTCTCCAGCGGCTACTACGACGCCTACTACCGCAAAGCCCAGAAAGTCCGCCACCTCATCCGTCAGGACTTCGCCCGCGCCTTTGAAAAAGTGGACGTCCTGCTCGGCCCCACCTGCCCCACCCCCGCCTTCAAATTCGGCGCCCACACCAGCGATCCCCTCCAGATGTATCTCGCTGACATCTACACCATCGCCGCCAACCTCGCCGGCCTCTGCGGCCTCAGCCTCCCCTGTGGCCAGACCGTCCCCACCCCCGGCACCCCCGCCTTGCCCATCGGCCTGCAACTCCTCGCCCCCGCCCTCGGCGAAGCCACCCTCCTCCACGCCGCCCACGCCACCGAGCAGGCCCTCCGTTAGCAGAATCACCTCCCGCACCGGACTTCCTCCCCAACAAATAGCTCGACGGATTCCGGGGATCCCGCTCTTGGTGAGGCATGTTCATCATCGACGTGCTCGCCACTTTGTGGGTCACCAGTCTCAGCATGCTGCTGATTGTTGGGCTCGAGCGCCGCGCTTTCCGCATCCGCGGCGCCCCGCTGTCTGCCTGGCAGCGATGGCTCACTCCATTGCCCCTCATCCTGCTGGTGGGAGCAAATCTCGACAGCATCCTCAGTTTGCTGGCGTGGTCGGAGACTCATCCCTATGGATCTTACAGCCGTTTTTCAGACAATCAGGCATGGAATACTGATCGCTTCTTTGTTCTTGGTTTAATCGTGGCAGGCTTGCTGCCTTTCGCCCTGAGCCACAAGCCACGCCAACTGGCGGACCTCGTCCCCCTGTTTTGGATCGGTTATTTCGTTTGGTTTCTCTTTGTGTGGACCTTGCTGGCATCCGGCACCGGATTACCCATCATGAGCTATTAATGGAATTCCCGTTTCAGCGGGCTGCCGACTTGGAACTTAAATAATTCCAAGTATGCCAGTCCTACTTCCGCCCACTTCCCTCAAGGAGCCTTAACACAGCGGAAGCCTACGTGGTTGCTGGCGGTGTTGGCTTCGCCTTTGCCCCGGGTGCCGACCATGTAGCGGGTGCAATATTGGTCCGTGCAGAGGAAGGACCCGCCCCGGTGGACGCGCTTCTTTTCCGTCGGTTCGGCGGGATCATACGGGGAGGCCGGTCCGGCCGGATTTTTCGCGACGCCGCCCGCCAGCTTGAGCCGCGCATAGGCGTCCGGGCGATACCAGTCACTCACCCACTCCCACGCATTGCCGGATTCATCGTGGAGGCCGTAGCCGTTGGGGGGGAATTGCGCGACGGGAGCCAGGCCCGGGAATCCGTCCTTGCCCTCATCCTTGACGGGGAAGCGGCCCTGCCAGGTATTGGCCATGAATTTGCCCCCGGGATTGAGCTCATTTCCCCAGGCATACACGTTGCCGGAGAGGCCGCCGCGGGCAGCGAATTCCCACTCGGCCTCGGTGGGCAGGCGCTTTCCGGCCCACTTGGCGTAGGCGACGGCATCCGGATAGGCGACCTGGACGACGGGGTAGTTGTCCTTGCCTTTGATGTCGCTCTGCGGCCCTTCCGGATGGCGCCAATCGGCCCCTTTTTCATAACGCCACCATTGGAAATAGTCCTCCAGGGAGATGGGATTGGGAGAGGGGGTAAAGACGGTGGAGCCGGCCACCAGATTCTCCGGAGGCGCGGTCGGGAACTCTTCCTTGGTCGGCGCAATCTCCGCGATGGTCTTGTATCCCGTCACCGCCACAAACGCCGCGAACTGGGCGTTGGTCACTTCGGTTTTATCCATCCAGAAGGCGTCCACCGCCACACGGATGACGGGCCGGGCATCGGCCATGGGGTTCTTGCCTCCGCAACTGAGGCTGGTGGGATCCTCGCTGCCCATGGAAAATTCCCCGCCGGGAATCCAGGCCATGCCTTCCGGAGCGGGACCGGGCGCGGACGTTTTGTTTTCCACCGTCGGCAGAAAGGCCGTTTTTTTGTCCTGGGCGCTGACCGCCGCAGGAACCGACAGGAGGGAAAGGCACAACGGCACGGCGGATCGTAAGTTCATAAGCGGGGCAGTGGAAACGGAAGCATAAACGGAGGACCGGGCGCGCTCAAGCGGTCTTGGAATGGCGGCAAACCTACCGGGCGCTCCGCCGCCGGCCTCCGTATCACAGCGGGTTGAATCTGCATTCCATTTGACGGCCCGCCGGATACCAGATGAAGGTAAAGCCTGCTCATGAACCGGATGTCCCCCTGCCCCATGCCCCCTCTGATCCGCTTTTGTCTGGGCATCCTTTCCGGGTTTTGCGCCACCGCAGGAGCGGCCATCATCCATGTGGACCTGACCGCCTCGCCGCTGGTGATTCCCAATTCCCTCGACGGGCTCTATCTGAATTTCGTGACCGGTGTCTCCACCACGGCGCCCGTGCCGCCCACGGGGTGGGATTTCAACCCTTACAATCGCGGCGACGGTTTGGCCTTCTTCAGTCCGGACCTTCCTGCCGGTCAGGGAATGCTCGCCTCCGGCAGCACCGCGCTGGCCCTGCTGGGCGGCGAAACCATCGGCAGCACCAGCCTCTATCAATCCGGACAAGTCCTCGGCACCGCGTTCCATAGCTCCGGGGTCCGGTTCACCGGATTGCGTTTCCAAAATGAAGCCACCGGCCAAATCAACTATGGCTGGGCGCAATTGACCACCACCGGAGGCACCTCCGCCGGATTCCCGGCCTCCCTCCTCGGATATGCCTACGACAACACCGGCGCGTCCCTCACCGCCGGACAAGTCCCCGAACCGCACAGCAGCTGGATGCTCGCAATTCCCGGGTTGGCCCTGCTATTCCGCCGGAAAGACCGTCCTGCCTGATCCAACCGGAATCGTCAGGCCAAGGCGTGGCGTTGCCGCAGAATCCACTCCAGAGTCAAGGCACCGACCGCCAGCGCGAGGATGATCCAGTTGTCCCACAGGCTGGTTTCCTTCCGTTCCTCAATCTCCTTCGTCTCCGGTCCAAACAACGTCAGGACTTTCGCCGCATCCGGCAGGCCGGTCACCACCCCGCCACTCAGGGAAGCCAACCGCGCCGCCATTTCCCGGTCCACTGTCAGATCGCCCAATTCCACCGCATTGCCGGCCGCGCTGATGGTGATTTTCTGCGAGACCGTGCGCTGCGCATCCTTGGCGGCCAGTTGCTCCACCTCGGGCCCTGACAATTCAACCTGGTAACTCCCCGGCTCGTTCAGGCCCTCGAAACGGCCTTCATAAAGCCCCTGGGAATCCTTCCGGTATTCCAAAGGACCGGAGGCCACCACCTTCCCTTCCTTGGTCAGGGTCGCTTTGACCTTGGCATTCACCAGCGCGCGGAATTCGGCATCCATCAGCCGCGCCTTCACCACCACGGGTTGTCCCGGCTCATAAGTCAACTGATCCGTGCCCAGCCGCACCGCCTCCGTGCCGGACGGCAGACTCTCGCCCGCGCCCCAGCGCAGCAATTGCCCCCAGAACCGGTGGTGATAGGTATCGCCCACCCCATAACGGAAGCGCCACGTCTGATCGAAGGTCAGCATCACCACTTTCCCAAGATCGACCTGTGCCGCCACCACCAGGGCATTTTTCGATTCCAAGGCCTTCCTCCGCTGCAGTTCCGCCGCGGGATCAGCATCGCTCCAGCCGCCATCTGTCACAGGCAATTCCACGCCCTGCCCATCCACCCTCACCGGTTGGGCCCAGGCGAGGACCTGCGCACCTTCCTTGACCCCGTTGTGAGCATGACGCCAGCGCAGAACCGGCATCTGCTCCCAGATCCGCGCATTCTCCATGCCGCTGAGCGACTGCGAGAACACGGGACTCTGCCGCCCCTCTGCCGTCAGCGCCAACTTGTAAGCCGGCTCCGGCGGAGCGCCAAACGAAGCCGTGGCCGGCTCGA
Source organism: Verrucomicrobiota bacterium (assembly GCA_040387795.1). Lineage (GTDB taxonomy): Bacteria > Verrucomicrobiota > Verrucomicrobiia > Verrucomicrobiales > V1-33 > CAIZWU01. The sequence goes on along the minus strand of JAZKDC010000021.1, from coordinate 29,895 downwards.
ACTTCACCGGAATCAATTCCCGCGCCGTCTGGTGGGCAAAGGCATGCGGCAGGAAATTCTGTCCGGCCACCATGACCAGCATCGCGCCCCGGTTCCCCACGCAGTCGCGGATGATCTTCCAGGTCTCCTCACTCACGGCATCCGGCGGCACGTCGCCCAGAATGATGACATCAAACTTCCGCCATTCCTCCGGCGTGGCCGGAAGGCGGGTGGCTTCGGATTGCCCGAACGGCCGCCCCGCTGCTGCCGGAATATCCGGCAGAGGATCGGCGCCCGCCAATTGGTCAGGATGCAGCAGGACATACTGGAGCTGGACCGACTTGTCCCGGCTATCAAAGAGATTCCGCAGATACCGGTATTCCCAGCGGGGGTGGTCGTCGATGAGCAGTACGTTGGTCCGGTCATCGCTCACCGCCGCATCAAACGCCCATTCGTTATTCTGGGGAAACTGTTCGCCCTCCACCTGCTCGATCCTGACCTTCCAGGAAAAAATCCCCTTCTCCGCCGGAGTATCATCCAACCGGATGCTGGTGCGCCAGGCATCATCCGGCACCTTCAGGGTTTCTTCGCTGACCGCTTGTCCATCCCGCAGCAGCTGCACCTTCACATTCTGGCCACGCATCCGGTCCAGCTTCAAATCCACCTTCACCCGCAGCCGGTCGCCGAGGAAAATACTCTGCGCGTGGCTCACTTCGACAATGGCCGCATCCCGCACTCCGGCGGCACTCCCCACCACCACCGGACACAGCGGTGAGCCCTGCAATCCCAGCTTCCGCGCGGCATCATCCGGAGGACGCAGGCCATTGTGCCGCGCATCGGACAACAACACCACCCCGGCGAGGCTTTCCGGAGGATAGGATTCCTGCAGTTTCGTCAGGACGCCCGTCAGATCCGTCCGGGAACGCATCGCGGTATCGGCGATGGCCTGCTCCGGCATGCGCTCCGCCTCCACCGCCGTTTTGCCGAATTGCATGAAACGCACGGTGTACTTTTGACTCAGCTGCTCCAACAGAGAGGCTTGGCCACCCGCTTTCCGGTTCATCGCCTGCACCGCCAGGTCCCGCCGGGTGAGGGCGGCGGCTTCGGTGACTTTGGCCCGGACCTCCGCCGGGATGGATTCATAAAACCGGGCATCCACCGCCTCCGTGAGCGGACCCACACCGCTGGCCGCTTTCCCTGACAATTCAGCAGCCTCCCGCAGGGCGGACCGCAGTTTCCGGCCTTCCCCGCGTTCCACGCCTTCCCTCGCTTGTCGCAGAGCGTTCTTCATTTGGTCCACCGCATCCCGCCGGGTCTCCCGCAGCAGTCGTTTCAACTCCTCCGGCAATTGGCGCATGTCCTCCCGACCTTCATCCAAGGCCCCGCCGGCCGCCGTGTTCCACGTTTCCGCTTCCGTCAGCAATGCCGTCAGATCACCCGTCCGTGCGGTGATCAATTCCTTCGCCGCCGCCTCATTCACCCCATCCGGCGGACGCACCCACTCCCCGGCCGCCTCCAGACGCGATCCCAGCTTGGCCGCAGCTTCCATCAATCCCGCGAGGGCCGGCCGGCCTTCCAGCCCGCCCAGTCCCAGGTAGGACGCCAAGGCCAGACGCTCCCCCACCGGCATCTGGGCATCGGCCTGCTGCATCGACTCCGATTCATCCAGGACCACCACCACATTCCGGTCCACCTTCCGCGTCTCCTTGCGTGAAAATACCGGCTGCACCAAAATCGTCAGGACCGCCAGCACCGCGAGGAGCCGCAGCCCCGTCAGCCATTGCCCCACCCTTACCGGCACGATCCGTTTCTCCAATTGGTAGAGTGCCAGCACAATCTCAATCGCCAGCGCCCCGATCAGCCCATTCAAAACCAGCGGCCAGGTCGTTTCCAGCACGAGATGGCGCGCCACCGCCTGCCACAGGGCCCACAAGGCGCCGGTGCCGAGCACCACCCTTCCCAAAAACCCGAACCAGCGCTGCGGCTTTGTTTTGAGGAACCGCGCACTCAGCACATGAGAGGCGCGCCATGCCACCAGCAGCGCCACCGCGAGGCCCCAGACGAAAAACACGTGGATCTCGCTGCCCAGCAAATCATTCCTCAATAGCGGTGCCTCGTTCATGGATGGGGAATAAAATAACTCAAACAGAAGTTCCTGACAGGTGGTGCCGTGGGCCGCCACTTTCCATTCAGATTCATGGCCTGCGGTTTAAACATCGGCGGTCTCCTTCACCCGTTGCAGTTGTTCCTTGAATTGAGCCGACGGCTCAAAGCGATTTTCGAAATTCACCACCTCGGTCTCGCCACTGCGGCGGCTCAAGGCAATCCACCGGCTCAGCCCGATCTCCGCCAGCAGCAAAAACAGGGCGCCGGTGGCCAGATACTTCCACAGTTCCTCGCCGAACTGTTGACCCGTCAGGGCAGCCACCACTTCCGCGGCCGACTTGGTTTCCACCAGTTTCAGATGCTTCCGCACCACAGTCAGTTCCGCCTCGCCCAGCGGAATCATCCGGCTCTCGGAGGCATCGCTGGTCACGGTGAATGGAATGGTCCCGTCTGCGGCCAGCATCCGGCGGTAGGATTCGGCACTCTCCTTCGGCACCGCCATCCGGTAGAGCCCGGGCACCATGTCCCCTCCGAGACGCGCCACCAATCCGCCCCGCGTGAACAGCAATTCAGCGGTGCGGTCCAGCCCATCGGGCCCGGCCACCTTCCACAGGCCCAGCGGCGCTTCCGGTTCATTCCCGCCCGGCGCAAAGGGGATCAGGGCCCCGGCGGGAATCACTTCCCGCGGCTGGCTCTGACTGCGCCACGACAGCTGCAGCGAGGCCCCGCCACTGCGGTCAAAATACTCCAGCCGGATCGGATAATAACGCCCTGCTTCCAACTTGATCCGCCCTTCCCCGCCCTTCTCAAAGAGCGGCTGATCATTGATGAACAGCGACAGGGAATCATCGCCCCAGCCATCAAAAAGATACTCCTCGGAATACTTTGGCAGGATCATCCCGGTCCAGCGCGCGGTAAAATCCGCCGGCATGCCGGGGCTGGGCGAGCCATTGCCCCAATTGAAATCCAGCTTGCCATCAATCCGCACCAGCACCGGATCATTCAGTTGCCTTCCTTTGAAATACTCGCCGCGCAGCCCGCCTTCCGCCATGCCTGACGAGAGGGGGAAGTTCAACTGACGCGCCGGGGCGCGGTTCAATGGTTGGCCATCGGGATTCGCCAGATGATAGACCAACTGATGCACCATCGGCACAAAGGCCTGACGGGAGGGAAGATTGGAACCGTCGCCATCAAAATTCACCGAAGTCACCAGCACCGTCCCAAACCCAAAGCGCCGTCCCACCAGCAAGGGATCGCCATTGCCCAGGCGCGCGCCCACCACAGCATCACTCCCGGCCGGCACTTCCAGCCGCCAGGACCGTGTGACCAATGCCCCTCCCAGATCACTCTGTTTCGCATCGGCTACCAGGGCCAGGGCCGGATGGGTAAAACTAGGCAATGCCACCCCGATGGATTCGCGGCTGATGCGTTCCGCCCCCAGTCCGGCCGGCAGGAGGACCTTGCCCTCCGCATCACGCCAGTTGTTGTAGAATTCCGGCAAAGCCCGGCTGCCCGGAGTCACCAGCAGCCCCCCGCCGGCCTGCACCCACGCCGCGAGGCGCCGGGCGGTGGAATCCGCCAGTTTCGGGACATCAGCCAGGATCACGACATCGTAGTTGCCAAAAGACTCCACCGATCCCGCCCGGCTCACCGGGATCACCTCGGGGTCCAGCGCCACCGATGGTTTGTTCTTGTTGTCCGGCTTGCCCGGATCGTTACGGGCGGCCTGCAGGGCGGAAGCAGGGGCCAGCGCCAAGGCCGTAAAAGCCCCCGCCCGTTCCAGAAAGGGCCCGCTGGCATTTCCATCCACGATCAGCACCCCCAACCGGTCCACCACCTGACAGACGCTGTCCATGGTGTCATCCAAGGCCAAATCATCCTTCACCATCAGTTTCGCCTGTACCACCGCACTGCCGGTCTGTTTGAACTGATGGAGAAACCGCACGGTCTGGCGCGCTCCCGGAGCCAATTGCCCCATGCCGCCATCCTTCAGTGTCTGGCCTTCCACCAGCAGATCCAGCCCACCCGGCGTGATGGCTTCAGTGCCGGTATTTTCCACCGTGACCTCGATGGAAACAGGCCGGTCCACTCCCACCACTTCACGGGAATAACGGATCTCCGCGAGGGCGGCATTCCGGAACGAGGCCGGCAAGGGATACCGCCTCAAAATCACCTGCGGTTTGGAAGGCAGCGTCTCCATGCCTGCGGCCAGCGTCTCCCAGCGGGCCTTGTTTTCCGTCTCCCAACCCAGATTCTGCCCATCCGTGAGCACGATGATTTCCTTGGCAGGATTGGTCCCCCGGGCCAGCGAAACCGCCGCCGCCGCCAACGCATCGAATGCCGCCATCCGCCCGCGGCCTGCTTGCAGCCCGTTCAGCGTATCCGTCACATCCAGCCGGTTCACCACCGGCTCCGGCAGCCGCGCCATCGGCACCGGCCCGGCCAGGATCACACTGAAGGAACTCCCGGCGGGTGCCTTTTCCACAATCTCCCGCGCCTCCGCCACCGCCGTCTCAAACACCGTGCCCGCCGCCCCGCTGCCCCGCCACTGCATCGACGCCGAGGCATCCAGCACGATCGCAATATCCTTGCCTCCGCCAGTGCCGAACCGTTTCAGATTCCACTGCCGCTCGAAATAAACCGCCGCCGCGCTCAGCACCGCCAGCAGTCCCGCCACGCCCATCAGAATCCAAAACCATTTCCGGTTCCCCCGCAACACCAGCGCGGTGGTGAAACTCACCAATCCCACCAAAAACGACGGAAGCACCACCAACCACGGCACGGAAGATCCGGGGGGAATAAACGGCCGCGCCACTGCGAGTGCCAGCAATCCCACCAGCAGACAGCGCGCCGCCAGCAGCAGCGCCTCCTCCAGCTGGATCCGCTTCTTCCGCGACTCCACCGACTCCAGCAAAAACTGCATCGCCCCCCAATCCAGCACCTTGGCGGTGCGGCGGTTCAGGAGGTGGATGATGATCGGAATCGCGATGGCAGCGAGGCCGCCGAGGAGCGCGAGATTGAGGAAGGACACGGAGCGGAATGATGAAGGATAAAAGGGAAACCGCTAACGGCGGCGGCGCCCGAGGAAGTCGGCGAGGGCTTCGTGATAGGGCTGTTTGGTGCTCACCGGCACGTAGTCCGCATTGAGCTGGCCGCAGGCCGCCTCGATCTGCGCCACATGCTGTTTCACCCGTTCGAGGTAGGCACTGCGGACCGTGCGCGGATCCACCCGCAGCCGCTGGGAAAGGCCTTCCAGATCCTTGAACTCCTGACTGCCCGTGAACGGAAAGGTCAGTTCCTCCTCCGCCATCAGATGGAAAAGCACGATCTCGTGGTTCCGGTATTTGAAATGGTGGAAGGCCTTCACGATCTCCTCCGCGCTGTCAAAACAATCACTGATGATCACCACCAGTCCCCGCTGGGGAATGCGCTCCGCCACTTCGTGCAGCACCCCGCCCAGCCGGGTATCCTGCCCCGGCACCGCCTGATGCAGGGCCTCCAGCACCAGCCGCACCTGACTCGGCCGGCTCGCCGCCTTGATGAAGCTGCGGATCTGGTCATCGAAGGTCACCAGTCCCACCGCATCCTGCTGTTTCACCATCAGATAGGACAACCCCGCGGCGAGATACTGCCCGTATTCAAATTTCGAAATCTTCTTCCCCTCCACCGATGACGCCAGCTCGCCCCGGTATTTCATCGATCCCGAACAATCCAGCACCACGGTCGCCCGCAGATTGGTCTCTTCGATGTATTGTTTGATGTAAAACTTGTCGGCCTTGGCAAAGACACGCCAATCCAGGTTCTTCAGATCGTCCCCGGGCATGTATTGCCGGTGCTCCGCGAACACCACGGAAAACCCCTTGTTCGGGCTGGTGTGCCGGCCACTCATCGGCCCCTGCTTTTTGGCCCGCGCCAGAAACTCCAGCCGCGTCAGCATCCCGGCCGTCCCGCCGGGCAGCAGCCGCATATAGTCCTGCGATGGTAAAGGTTCAGCCATGTCAGTTCTGGGAAAGGCCGTCGATCCGCCGGCAAAGGTAATCATGCATGGCCTGATCCGCCCGGACCATCACGAGGTCGATGGGGACGATGACGCCGGAGCGGGCTTTCAGGTAGTTTCCGCTGTGCCCATCGAACGCCGCGATCTGCGCCTGCCGGTTGTAAAAACTGAAACAACCCTCCGAGTTGGCGGGAATTCCGGGAATCCGCTCATACTCCAAAGCTTTCATCACTTCCAGCATTTCCGATGGCTGGGGCGGTTCCCCTTCAATGAACCCCTGGCTGGTCGCGATCACCAATCCCTCGGCTTCGATCGCCATGCCTTCGAGCAGGATATCATCCGCAAAAACCACGTTTTGCAGGATCAGACGGTCCAAGTATTCCAATGGGGTCGCATCGCCCATTCCGATGCAGGCAACATCTTCCTGCGTTGATTTGTCATATCGGAAATCCATCATGGCGGTCCAACCGAAGCGCCCGGCATGGGTTGCTTTCCGGTAACGGCAGGCGGCTTCGTCATACCAAACGCGATGCTCCTGCCCTCCCCCTTGGATCAACGAAAGATAATCCGCAGGATTTAGGCAGCAGCCGTTTTGCTGCCCCCACCGCCAGAGGGCTTTGCCTTCACGGGTGGCACGCTGGGCTCTCGACTCCCCATCGACCTCTGATACTGCGCCCGAGCCGCCTCGGAGGAAACGGCACGCTGCTCCGACCGCGTCTTCCGGATCAGTTCCCGCATCGCTTCGGCTGGGCTGGGGCAATGGTTCTCGCTCATGTCGCATAGCTTGGGTTCGTTTTGACACCAAATCAACTTTTTAGAAATCCGGAACTCTTCCTCACACATCCAGCTCCGCCTTCGGCTTGAAGTGATCCAGCAGCATCCGCACAATCTGATCGCTCTTCACCCCGGCTGCTTCCGCGTTGAAGGTGGTCACGATGCGGTGCCGCAGCACCGGCAGGGCGCAGTATTGCACATCCGCCGTGGTGGCGTGATATCGGCCTTGGAGAATCGCCCGGGCCTTGGCTGCGGTGATCAGATAGATCCCCGCGCGCGGCCCCGCTCCCCAGCCCACCATTTCCTTCACAAAGTCCGGCGCTTCCTTTTCTTTCGGCCGCGAGGCCCGCACCAGGGTCGAGGCGTAATTGATGACATGGTCTGCCACCGGCACGCGGCGCACCACCTGCTGCAGTTCCTGCACGGTGCGGGCATCCAGCAGCTTGCTCACCACCGGCTTGGCGGTGCCGGTCACCTGACGGATGATCTGCTCTTCCTCCTCGGCCGTGGGATAGCCCACCAGAATATTGAACATGAACCGGTCCAACTGCGCCTCGGGCAGCGGGAAGGTACCTTCCTGCTCGATGGGGTTCTGCGTCGCCAGCACAAAAAACGGCTCCGGCAGCGGATAGGTCACCTCGCCGACCGTCACGTGATGTTCCTGCATCGCCTCCAGCAGCGCGGCCTGGGTCTTCGGCGGCGTCCGGTTGATCTCATCCGCCAGAACCATGTTGGAAAAAAGCGGCCCATGCACAAACCGGAAGGACCGTTTCCCGGTCGCCTGGTCCTCCTCCAGAATATCCGTCCCGGTGATGTCCGCCGGCATCAGGTCGGGCGTGAATTGGATCCGCTTGAATCCCAGATCCAGCACCTGGCTCAAGGTGGAAACCAGCAGCGTTTTCGCCAGTCCCGGCACCCCTTCCAGCAGCGCATGGCTCCGGCAGAAAATCGCGATCAGCATCTGCTCCACCACCTCATGCTGGCCCACGATCACCCGGCCCAGCTCCTCCTTCATCCGTTTATAGACCGTATTCAATTCCTGCACCATGGCGCGGTCATCGCGGGGGGCAGCAGGGTCGGCAGAAGAAGGGCGTTCGCTCATGAGGGAGGGGGAGAATCGAAACTTGGGTTTCAGCTTCTTGCCACTCTACGCCCCCACGGCAACCGGATTGTCATTCAGGTGCTTACGGCGCGGCCCCTACTGGGAATCCCTACCCCGGCTCACCGGCCTGCCGCCAGCCAGAGCGAGGCCGACGCAACATGGCCGCGGCCACCACCACCGGCGACTGCTAAACCCATCCACTACCCCTGCCTGCGGCAAGAGCGGCGAGGCCATTTGCATTTTCCGCCTATTCCTTCGTAATTTGGGTGGCGATTTGAACTCTTCGCGGGAAAGAAGCAGATAATGCCACCAAACACCGTTGAGATTCCTGAGAAAATCCAGGCTTCTACGGCGAATCAGAAATGCCTTTTTCTCGACAATTCATTACTAATATTACACCTCATCATTTGCAAATAATGAACTGGCCAGTAGCTCCTGAGCAATTGTTCTAATTTCATCCATCATTGGATGATTTATTTGAGCCAAAGGACTCAGGCCTTGAGGGAAGTTTTGAACAAGCTTCAAAAGCTGTTCGGTTTTCTCACCAACAACATCCCCATATCGTTCTCTTATGAGACCAGAATCCATTTCTGCACCCAATAAAGCGTAGCTAAACACAAAGCAGGCTGTCTCTACAAAGCTGGCCATCACACAAGGAGTTAATCCCGTCCACAAACGCTCTTGTTCCGCACGGCTTGCCAATTCTTGAAGCCCGCTCCTTAAACAATCCCTATCAAAGCTCGTAAGTTCCATTTGCCACGAAAATTACGAAAGCAGACGGTTACCTGTCCACCCTTTCCCAGTTTCATTTCTCTCAGCTCTGCCGCTTGATCTTTTCATTTGGATGGTTCCCCAGCCGGGCCTTCCTTTGATCAGGAAGTCTGAATTTCCAGTCTGATTGTCAACGATCCCGCGGAGGCCGCTTGCTGGAACTGCGGCGAGATGGCACTCCGGCTGCCAGGGCGCTGGCCAGCGGGAAGCCGCTCCGGGTGAGGGGGCGGTGGAGGCACTTCACGGTTTCCCGAATGGAGGAAATGAGCCCAACCCCGGCGCCGGGCCAACGGCCCGCAAGCCGATTGCCAGGCCTCATCCGGGGTGTAGGTTGGATCATGTTTGAAATCCGGGACAGACCCAAAGTTGTCGAAAAAGCCCTCCTCATCGGAGCCTACTTTGAGCCACGCGAAAAAGATGAAGCGGCCAGCCTGCTGGAGGAACTGGCGGAATTGGTGACAACGCTGGGCATTCCCATCGCGGAAAGCGTGCTGGTGTATGTCCGTGACAGTAACCGCAAATACCTCACCGGTTCCGGCAAGGCCGCCGAACTGATCTCCCACGCCAAGGAACTGGGCTGCGATGTCATCATCTTCGACAACGGCCTCGCCCCGATGCAGCAGCGCGCCTGGGAAACCGATGGCGGCATCACGGTGATCGACCGGGAGGAGGTCATTCTCGACATCTTCGCAATGCGCGCCCAGACCTCGGAGGCCAAACTCCAGGTCGAACTCGCCCGCCAGAAATACGCCCTGCCCCGGCTCGCCCGGATGTGGGGACACCTCGACCGTCAGGGCGGCGGCGGGGGAGCCGGCAGCGGCGGGGCCGCCCGTGGTGAAGGGGAAACCCAGATCGAAACCGACCGCCGCCTCGCCCGCGACCGGATCACGGCCCTCCAGCGCCAGATCACGGCGGTCAAACAGCAGCGCACCACCCAGCGCAAGGAACGCCAGCGCGTCCCCATCCCGGCCGCCGCCATCGTCGGTTATACCAACGCCGGCAAATCGACCCTGCTGAACCTCATCACCGGCGCCACCGTGCTGGCCGAGGACAAGCTTTTTGCCACCCTCGATCCCACCACCCGCAAGGTGCAGCTCCCGGACGGCCAGCAGATGCTCCTGACCGATACCGTCGGGTTCATCCGCAATCTTCCCCATCGTCTGATCGAGTCCTTCAAAGCCACCCTGGAGGAGGCCGCCCTCGCGGATTTCCTCATCCACGTGCTCGATGCCAGCCAGGAGCGGGTCTTTCAATTCTACGAAACCACCATGGGCGTCCTCAAGGAGCTCGATGCCGATGACAAAAAGATGCTGGTGGTCCTCAACAAGATCGACCTCATTCCTCCGGCGCGCCGCCAGGAGGTGGCGGCCCATTTTGACAAACCTGCCCTCGTCTCGCTCAAGACCGGCGAAGGCATGCCCGCGCTGCTGGAACGCCTTAGTGGCATGATGCTGGAACGCACCCGCCGCATGAAACTCCGCCTGCCCCAGTCCGAGTTTGCCCTCATGAGCCTGATCCATGAGCAGGGCAAGGTGATCAGTCAGGACTACGATGGCAACGACATCCTCCTCGATATCATCATGCCGCGCCGCTTCGAATCCCAGCTGGAACCCCACCTCGATCCTCCCCTGCCCGCCCGGGTGCCGGAAGCATGGGAAACCACCCAGCGCTAGTCCCCCAACAGGGCCTTGGGCGGTATTTTGCGGGAGTAATGACTCTCCTCTGACCACCCGGCCTCCAGTTCCGGCCACAGCATCCGGCTGTATTTCCAGCGGTGCAGCGCATCCCATGCGGTGAGTTGGTAAAGCAGCACGATGAACCAGAAGGCAAACTGATAGGAACTCTTGGAACTTTTGTGGCGCAGGCGGCGCTGGGCGAGGAAGGCCGCGGGCCAGCCGCCGATCACTTCAAGGAAGTGCAGGGTCGACTCCGGGACACGCCACAAGCCCTCCCGGGCGCGGCGCTTGTCGTTGGCATAACTCCGCCATGCCAGTGCGTTTACCCCGAGGAAGTAGGCCCCCCACGCGGGAGTATTGAAATCGTATGCCCATCCGGCCACCCCCGGCACGATCAGCAAAAGAGTGAGGAAAAACAGGGTTCCGGGCCAGGTTCCCCGGCCCGTGGGATATGCTCCGGCGGTCTGCACGGCTTTTACCGCACAGCGCCGGCCGTTGGCATCGCGGCCCAAGGAGTATTGAATATTCTCACCCACCGCCGGAGGGCGATGCCACTTCACAAAATCGCGGCGGTGCAGAAAGATCCGTTCCCGACCGGAGTCGAGAAACCCATAACCCTTCTGCCGGTCCCATTCAGCCACCCGGGCACTCAAGATCTGGCGATTCGCAGTCATGGCACGGGAATCTGGGGAAAGCAGGCTGCGGCAGACAGACGGATCGACCCCGCCCGGCCGGGGGGACCGGACAGACCAGAGGAAAAGGGTCGAATTGCAAAGATTTTCCGCATTCACCATAATAAACCACAGAACGGAAGCTGACAAGTCCGGTTTCCCGCCGCCCCGTTCCGGCGATCGCGATTCCCCCTGCGATCCCTTGGGGCAAAACTGAAAGCCCCGGGGGCCGGGCCGCGTTTGCACCTGCATGAATCCAGTCCCCTTTTTTGCTGCGGCGGCCCTTACCCTCTTCGCTGGTTCCGTCCGGGCGGACTGGCTGCAATTCCGGGGGCCTGATGCCTCGGCCCGCGGCACGGGCCAGCCGCCGGTCACGTTCCAGCCCACGGATATCGTGTGGAAAACTGCCCTCCCAGGACGAGGTTTGTCCTCCCCGGTCATTGTGGGCGGGAAGGTCTTCCTCACCGCCGCCAGTGGCCCGGACCAGGAAACCCTGCACGTGATCTGCCTGGATAACACCACCGGAAAAACGATATGGGAACGCCGCTTCCAGGCGACCGGCCGCACCATGTGCCACGAAAAGACCAACGTGGCCGCGCCCACCCCGGCCAGTGACGGGACCCGCATCTTCGCGTTGTTTTCCTCGAACGATTGTTTCGGACTCGATCTGGAGGGGAATTTGTTGTGGGTGCGGGGATTCACCCTGGATTATCCCAATGCCAGCAACAGCCTTGGACTGGCTTCGTCGCCCATCGTAGTGGGCGGGGTGCTGGTCACCATGGTGGAAAACGACGGGGATTCCTTCACGGTAGGCATCGATCCCGCGACCGGCACCAATTTGTGGAAGCTGGCCCGGCCGAAGAACGCCAACTGGACGTCGCCTACCGCCTGGCAGGATCCTGCCAGCGGCCGGCCCCTCGTGCTGGTGACCGCGCATGAAGGTGTGCTGGCCCTCGACCCGCGGACAGGCAAGGAACAGTGGACCCTGCCCAAACCCGGCACCACCATTCCCAGTGCCGGCATTGGTGAAAAACACTTTGCGGTGCCGCGCCCCGGCAAGGGCCTGGCCGTGTATACCCTGGCCGGCGGCACCACCCCTCCCGAGCTGGCCTGGGAATCCGCCCAGATCAACTCCGACACCGCCAGCCCCGTGCTCCAGGGCCCGCGCGTTTTTGCCTTGAATGGCGCGGGCGTCCTGTCCTGCGCCGAACTCGCCTCGGGCGACCGGCCATGGAAACTCCGCATGGAAGGGCCGTTTTCCGGGAGCCCGGTGATGTCAGGGACCACGCTCTACGCCGTCAGCGAACGCGGCCTGCTGCAAGCGGTCGACACCACCGCCGCCGAAGGAGCCGTCACTGGAAAACTGGATCTCGGCACCACCATTCTCTGCACCCCTTCCCTGTCCGGGAACTCCATCTATGTCCGCAGTGATGGCCACGTCTGGCGCATCGGAAAATGACTTGCCGCCCCGCCGAATCCCGCCCCTACTTGGCCCTTCTTTATGAAATCCACCCTCACCGCCCTCATCCTCACCCTTTCCGTCCTGGTTCCCGGAGCCTCCGCTGAAGACGCCCCTGCCGCCAAGCCCAACACCCTGACGGAAACCGAAAAAGCCGCCGGCTGGCAGCTGCTCTTCAACGGCTCCGACCTCAAGGGCTGGTCCAATTTCAAAAAAACCACCATCCGTCCCGGCTGGCAGGTGAAGGACGGCCAACTGGTCTGCGTCAATCCCAAGGACGCGGGCGACCTCGTCAATGCCGCCACCTTCGGCTGGTTTGAACTGCAGCTGGATTATAACATTTCCCCCGCCGGCAACAGCGGCATCATCTACCACGTCACCGACAAGGGCGATGCCGTCTGGGCCACCGGTCCGGAATTCCAGCTCGAGGACAACGAAAAAGCCGCGGACAAGATCCGCTGCGGCTGGCTCTACGGCCTCTATCAACCCCCGGTCGATCCCGCCACCGGCAAGATCCTCGATGCCACCAAACCGGCCGGCGAATGGAATCACGTGCGGCTGGTGATTGCTCCTGACAAGTGTTTCCATGAAATCAATGGGGTGCGCTATTTTGAATATGTCTTCGGCAGCGAGGACTTCAAAAAGCGCATCGCCGACAGCAAATTCGGCTCCATGCCGGAGTTCGCCAAATCCGGGTCCGGTTCCATCGCCCTCCAGGGTGACCACGGTTCCGTCGCCTTCCGCAATATCAAGATCAAGCCTTTGGCAGGCGCCCCCGCGGCCCGGTAATTGCTCCGGCAGGACGATCATCAAAGCGCCCTTCTGCAGTCGTCCCCTCATGGCAAGCTCCGGCCTCCGCCATGACCGCCTCCAGCCCCTTGGCCTGGCCCGGCACGCCGCCTGGTTGATTGCCGGGATTTTGGCCTTCCCTCCGGCGGCCCCGGCTAAAACCCCGTCCGCGAATCCCGCCGCGAATCCCGCCGCGCTGGAAAACATCACAAAAATCATCCGGACCCTGACCAAAGACCCCATCGTGCGCTCCGGCACGGTGGGGTTTTATTTGGCTCCCCTCGACCAGGCCGATGCCCCGCTCCTCAAACAGAACGCCGGACAAAGTTTCATCCCGGCCTCGACCCTGAAGACGCTGACCACCGGCACTGCTCTCGAAATCCTCGGACCGGATTTCCAATTTGAAACCAAACTTCAGTATATCCCCGCCACCGGCGACCTCATCATCGAAGGCTCCGGCGACCCCTCCCTCGCCCGGTATGGCTGGGAAAGTCTTTTCAATGAGTGGACCGCCGCACTCCAAGCCGCGGGAGTGACGGAAATCACGGGCCGCCTCGTCGCCGACGAGTCCGCCTGGGAATCCCGGGAAATCCCGGCCGGCTGGACCTGGCAGGACATGGGCAACTATTACGCCCCGCCCCTCACGCCGCTCTGCTTCCACGACAACGCCTTCCGCCTCTACTTCCACCTGTCCGGCAATCCCGGCGACGCGGCAGGGTTTTACGATGCGGCCCCTTGGCCGGCGGATCTGGAAATCATCGACCACCTGCGCATCGGCCAGCCAGGCACCGGTGATAACGCCTACCTCTCCGGCGGCCCCGGCACCCGCCGCTACACCTTGCAGGGCACCCTCGCGGCCGATGTGGACAAAGCTTTCATCCGGGGAGCCCTGCCCGACCCTGCTTATTTCTGTGTGCGCGAATTCACCGACTGGCTGAATGCCCGCGAACTTCCTGTGCACGGCCAGCCCACCACCACCCGCCGGGCGTTGGCGGGCGGTGAGCCTCCCGCGATCCCGGTGGAAGGAAAAATCCTGATCGCCACCCACCGTTCCCGCCCCCTGCGGGACATGCTCCCGGCGATCAATCATCGCAGTCTCAATCTCGACTGCGAATGCCTCCTGCGCACCCTCGGCAAAGGCGGCGCGGCGGCCGGGCTGCAGGTCATCCGCGACCACCTCGCGGCCAAAAACCTCCCCTTGGACGGTTATGAACAAACCGACGGCTGCGGCCTGTCCCGCACCAACATGATCACCCCGGAACTGCTGGCCCGCGCCAACGCTGCGGTGCTGACCGGTCCGCACGGGGCCGTCTTTTTGGATTCCCTGCCCGGATTGGGAGCCAGCGGCAGCACCCTGCACGAACTGACCGCTTCCGGCCCGGCCACCATTCACGCCAAAAGCGGCACCATCGAACGCGTCAAGGGATACACCGGCGTGGTGACCTCAGCCGCCGGCCCGCGCTACTGTTTCAGCATCCTCATCAACAACTACGACGGCTCCTTCAGCGGCGCGGTCGAGCCCCGGCTGGATGAGCTTTTCGAAGCCCTCGCCCAGCTATAGGGCCGCCCGCCGCAGACATCTCCCGTTGCCAGAGCCGGGGGCCGCTGCATGGGGAAGGCTGCCCTCATGACTCCCGCTGAAGAAATCGCCCGCCGCCGCACCTTTGCCATCATCTCCCACCCGGATGCCGGGAAGACCACGCTCACGGAAAAGCTCCTCCTCTACGGCGGTGCCGTGCAACTCGCCGGCAGCGTCACCGCCCGCAAGAACCAGCGCGCCACCACCTCCGACTGGATGGAACTCGAACGCCAGCGCGGCATTTCCGTCAGCTCCACCGTCCTGCAATTCGAATACGGCGGCTGCGTGGTGAATCTCCTCGACACCCCCGGTCACAAGGACTTCTCGGAAGACACCTACCGCGTCCTCACCGCCGTCGATGCTGCCATCATGGTGATCGATGCCGGCAAAGGGATCGAAAGCCAGACCCGCAAGCTCTTCGAAGTCTGCCGCCGCCGCGGCGTACCGATCTTCACCTTCATGAACAAGATGGACCGCCCCGCCCGCGAGCCCATGGAGTTGTTGGATGAACTGGAAAACGTCCTCGGCATCGGCGCCTGCGCCATCAACTGGCCGCTCGGTCAGGGCAGCTTCTTCCGCGGCGTCTACGACCGCAGGAAAAACGAACTCCACACCTTCGAGCGCACCGCACACGGCGCCTACCGCGCCCCGGAACTCGTCAGCGGCCTCGACGACCCTGCCGTCATCGCCAAGGTCGAACCTGCCGCCCTCGATCAGGCCAGGATGGAACTCGAAATGCTCGAAGGCGCCGGCCATGAATTCGACCACCACGCCATCCTCGCCGGCAGCCTCACCCCCGTCTTTTTCGGCAGCGCCGCCAACAACTTCGGGGTCCAACTCATGCTTGATGCATTCCTCGAACTGGCCCCGCCCCCCGGCCCGCGCGAAGCCATCGGCAGCATCGAAGTGAAACCCGAGGACAAGGGTTTCACCGGCTTCATCTTCAAGATCCAGGCCAACATGGACCCGCGCCACCGCGACCGCATTTATTTCGTCCGCATCGTGTCAGGGAAGTTCGAGCGCGACATGCAGGTCATCAACTCCCGCACCCGCAAAAACGTCCGACTCTCCAACTCCCAGCGCGTCTTCGCCCAGGAGCGCGAGACCCTCGACGAAGCCTACGCCGGCGACGTCATCGGCATCGTCGGCAACCACGACTTCGGTATTGGCGATACCCTCTCCGCCAAAGCCAGCATCGTCTTCGACGAAATTCCCCGCTTCCCGCCGGAAGTTTTCGCCTACCTGCAAAGCCCCAACTCCTCCCAGTTCAAACGCTTCCGCGAAGGCCTCACCCAGCTCCTCCAGGAAGGCGTCATCCAGCAGTTCCTCACCCCTGGCAGCACCCAGCGCGTCCCCCTCCTCGGCGCGGTCGGTCCCCTCCAGTTCGAAGTCGTCCAATACCGTCTCCAGAGCGAATACAACGCCGAGTCCCGCCTCGACCCCAGCCCCTACAGCCACGTCCGCTGGGTCCGCCGCACCGACGGCGTCAAATGGCACGACGACCTCAACATGCCCACCGGCACCGCCATCGCCCACGACGGCGACGACCGCCCCGTCATCCTCTTCGCCGAAACCTGGTCCCTCAAATTCTTCACCGACCGCAACGAGGGCGTGGAACTGTCGGAACTGCCGTTCCCGCTCGAGAAAGCCTGAGCGCCCCCGGAGAGTGGTTCCGGGCTGGGCGTCCTGACCATTAGCAGCGGCGCGTGACCGCGCCCCGCCCCCAAAAGCCCGCGTGGCGATAGTTACCACAGCTGATCCATCACAGAATGGGTCGGGGAGCACCAGCGGCTGGAAATGCAGGTCGTCGGCAGCCCTGCCAATATACTGGCTGGCCTGACTTCCCGGTCTCCGGGGAGTGATAAAGTTCCGAATGGGAATTCTAACATTGACAGCTCACCCTCAAACGGGAATATCAATTTTCTCATATGGATACCTGCCGTACCGCTCTCACCTTCGCTCTCGGTTTTTTCTTTGCCGGAGCCGATCAGGTTGAGGCACAGACCGACCTGCCGGTGATTTCCATCAGCCCTACCCGTATGGCGGAAGGTCAGTCGGACTCCACTCCGTTACTGGTCCCCGTTTTCCTTTCAGGGCCTTCACCAACAGTGGTGACCGTAAATTGGACCGTGACCGGAGGAACCGCTGAAGCCGGAACGGACTTCACCCCTGCGTCTGGCACCATCTCCTTCGCGCCGGGGGAAATTTACCAATCCCTGCCGCTGCAAATCCAAGGCGATACGACCGATGAGTTCGATGAAACCATCGCCCTGCTTTTATCAACACCTTCAGGCGCGGTGCTAGGCACGGATTCCACGGAAGTGCGGATCGAAAATGATGAAAAAGTGACTACTGTTTCCTTGCCTTCAAACGCGGCGATGATGGAAAAGGACCACCCTGCCGCCAGTCTGCCAGCCGTCACCGTGGGCAATCCACAGGCGGGCCGCACGGTGGGTTTCGGTGTCACCGGCGGCACCGCCACGCCGGGAGATGATTTCGCGGTGAGTTCAAGCATCCTGGAATTGTCAGCGGCCAGCATCAGCCTATCTCTTTCCCCCGTGGACGATGCCAGCAACGAACCGGATGAGACTGTCCAGTTTTCCTTGACGAATCCAGGGCCGGCGGTTGCCTTTATTCCGGGTGCTCCCATCCAGACCCTGCCTGCCGTCCCGATGCCCAAGTCCATAGCGGTGGATGCGGAAGTGATGGCTACGGCGGATGCGGATCAACTCCGGATTTTCAGGAAACAGGCCGGACTTTGGATGGAAGAGGCCACCATCCCGGCGACGGCTGATGGCGGCGTATTTTCCGTGGCGGTGGACCATGGGCTGGTGGCAGCGGATTTCGCGGACAGCGGAGTCAGGATTTACGCACGCGCAGGGGACGGGGTCTGGACGTTGCAGGCCTTGATCCCCCGGGGAACGGCACCTATCGACAACAGACGGGTGCTGGCCATGCGTGATGAAGTGCTTTTGATCGGTGGCCCGGCGGCGGCGGGGCAGGACAGCATCTCCGGCGAAGTGAGAGTCCATGAGCGTCATGCCGGTGGTCCTGGAGCCTGGGGACTGAGCACGGTCCTGCATCCTGTGGCGACCCAGCCCGATTTCGGCGCGTCCCTCGCGATACACGGCAAATACCTGGCGGCAGGCGCCCCAGGATCGTATTCGGTGACTTTATTTGAGCAAAATCCCGCGACCCATAAGTGCAGCGTCATCAAGGAACATATCAGGATTTTCCCGGATTTTGGCCGGTCCTTCGCCCTGAATGGCGACATGCTGGTGATGCCGATTCGAACTGTATTCTTCACCAGCCGGCGGCCAACCACCCCGGGTGCGGCCTGGAGCGACGCGGTCCAACAACAAATCGGACCCGTGATTTCCGCAAGTCCCCGGGTTTCATTTCAAAACGGATTGTTGTGGGCCTACTATTCCAACCAGGGGCTGCGATCCTATACGGTGCGTTCCAACGAACTCTGGGCCACTTCGGGTCCGCTTCCCCTTCCAGTGGCGTCGCTTTCCGCCAACCTCAGGTTCGCTGTATCTGATCAGGATATCATAGTGACCGGCACAGAATCCGAAGGCCTGGCTCCGTTGCTGGTGCACAGCACGGCGACTGCTCAGGCGACTATAGTGGATGATGAATCCCTGGTCATCACGATTGGCAGCCTGTCCGCAAACGGAGGCATGGCCTCCATCCCGGTGCAGCTTTCCAAAGCACTTCCGGTGTCCTTGTCCGTGGATTGCGTAACTCTCGACGGCACCGCCACCGGGGGAGACGACTACACCGCGACCAACAGTCCATTCACTTTCCCGGCCGGTGCAACGATCGCTTATCTGGGGGTAGCGATTACAGCTCCGGAAGTAGGGGAGCCGGTGGAACAATTCCAAATCAAATTGCAAAACCCCTCCCTCGGAACGGTCGGCCCGAATGCCACCATCACGATCATGCCGACCTTCCCCAGCGTGAGCTTCTCCAACTCTTTTCAGGAATTTGCTGAAGGCGACTCCGGCACCACCTCCATTAATTTCCTTGTCAACCTGAGCGGACCTGCCCCTGACGGCGCTACCTTCGACTGGGCCACGGAAGACGGTGGCGCGGTGTCAGGCACCGATTTCCCCGCCGCCTCGGGAACGGTGAGCGTGCCGGCGGGAGCCATCACTGCCAGCATCACCTGTGTCTTCAATGGTGACACCGTCGCTGAAGGAAGCGAAGCGTTTCTCATCAGAATCACTGGCACCCATTTACTGAAAACCGGCTCCCCCACTTCAATCAACGTGACGCTCAATAACGACGATATCGGCACCCTTGTCGGCGATCATTATACCCTGCCGCAAAATACCGCGTTAAGTGGAGTCAACGTCCGGGCCAATGACACCGGCGTTGATCTCATTCAGCTCAAGGATTTCCCGATGAACGGAGGTTTGGTTCCCACCATTACGGGCGCTTTTGTCTACACTCCAAATGTCAATTTTATCGGTACCGATTCTTTCACCTACAGCAATTATTACGGTATCTCAGGCAACACTCCGGTCACCACCACGGCCACGATCATTGTCACCGACGCGAACGTCCCTCCTCTGCTCAAACCGGACAATTACACCACCCGCGAGGACACCCTTTTGGACGTCACCACCGGATTTCCCGCCGGCCTGCTGGCCAATGACGGCCTTCTCAACACCAGTGGAGAAGCCTTTGATCCGATCCTTGCCAAGGAAATCCTCGAAGTGACAAATGGCACCGTCACCAACTTCAGCGGAAATGGCCTGTTCAAATTCATGCCGGCGCCGAACTTCGGAGGCATCGCTGGTTTCAGCTATCGGGTCCGTGACAAGGACGGTTGGTCCATACCGGCCACCGTGCGCATCACCGTCACGGACGATCTGGCCCTGCCCCCCCTGCAGCGATTGAATCCGAACGGCAGCCAGCTCTTCCGCAGTTACTTGAGTGGCGTGAGTTTACCTGCCACGGGGGAGCTGGACTGGGCGGTCAAGCTGAAAGCCGGCCAGACCATTTCCCTGCGGGCGGGAACGACCGGTTCATTGGGAATTCTAGCCGTCCGCGACAGCAATGGGATTGCTCTGACCGGAGGCGTGGCCGGAGTGAATAGTCTGGAGCATGTGCCGGTTCCGGCGGATGGAACCTATTTGATCGCCGCAGGCCAACGCGTCGGCGGCAGCAGTGGCTCATTCATGGTGCTGGTCAATGGTGGCATCGCGCCCGCCACCACCACCGCCGCCGCGCCCTACAATCTCGACGCCGGCCAACCGGTCGGAAGCCCACTCGCCGCCGTGGCTGCCGTCATGCCGAATACATTGGCCCCGCACTACTTCTCCCTGGCAGGCACCGCTGGCGAAACAATCCGCCTTTATCTCCATTCCTCCCTGCCACAATCCTTCTCCCTCCAAACCGACACCGGCACTATCCTCGCGGGCAGCACCGTCAGTCCCCACCAGCCGACCGCTTCACTCCTGCAGCACACTTTCACTGCGACAGGGTCCTATCGCCTCGTGGTGGCTGGGGTGCGTCTGGCGGAATACAGCCTGCAGCTGACACGGCGCGGGCTGAATCTTGAATACTCCACGGCCACCCTCCCCCTCCTCGAAAAGTCGGGATTCGGTTACCTGGCGGGCCCGGGAATCGCTGCTCAAAACCCCACCGATCCGGTAACCACTTTCGCCACGTTTGCCGATTATGGCCAGAACACCACCGGCGAACGGGATGTTTCGATCATGGTCAAATCCTGGAACCCTGATTTCATTGCCATCGGAGGAGACCACAACTATGCCACCGACTACACGATCGGCGCCCCCACTTGGACCAGCCATGTCGGGAACTATTACGGCTCGTTCATGAAAGGCCGCGTGGATAATCGTTACCCGGAACAGACCAGCCTGATCCAACGATTTTTTCCCGCCCCCGGGAATCACGACAGCGGACCGGATGTCGGAAACGGCGGCGAACTTTCCGGCTACTTTGACTATCTCTATGCCAACCCCGGCGGTCCGCCCCGTCTCCCTGCCGGGGTCCACCAGCCCATGCTGAACTATTACAAAATGAGCTGGGCCAACACGGAGTTTTACTTCCTGGATTCCGACAACGCCGCCGTCAGCACATCGGCCCGCGCCCTCCAACGGCAATGGCTCAAAGACCAGCTCGCCGTCTCCACCGCCCAGTGGAAATTTGGAGTCTGGCACCACCCCCCCTACTCCTCGGGCGGCGTTCACGGCAGCCAGGCGTTCATGCAATGGGGGCAGGATTTCGCAGGTCTGACTGCCATTTTCACGGGACATGACCACACTTATGAACGGCTCGACGCGGGTTACGGGGTGACGCAATTTGTGGTCGGGTTGGGCGGAGCTGGTCCGTATTCCTTCAGCAACCCTCTTTCCAATACGCTCTCCCGTTACAATGCAAAACACGGCGCCCTGAAAGTGGTGGCCGGAACCACTGGCGTCTTGTTTGAGTTCCGCAGCATCGGGGCCCCGGGCGGGGAACTGATCGACTCCTACCGTATCGGCACGGTGGACGGCCCTGTCGTTCCCAGCGGAGCCGACACCTGGTCTCTGCGGGTACAGCCAGGCCAGGTATTCCGGCTCACCACGCGCACGCCAGGCAGCCCCGGAATCCTGACCAATGATTTGAATCCCTTCCTCCAGGTTTTTGATGCGGGCGGAACACTGGTGGCCACGGATCAGGATGGAGCTTCCGATGCCCTCAATGCCTCGGTGATTTGCACCGTGCCTGCCATTCCGGGCGCTCCACCGGAAGGGGTAGTCTGGACCATAAAGATCGGTAACCAATCCAACGGGTTGGGGGAATACGAACTCGAAATAACCGAGCCGGAAGCGGCAGATTACCAAGCCTGGGCCACAGCATTGCTGCCGGAGGAAGCCCAGGGGCATCAGGCGGATCCCGACAATGATGGGGTGCCCAACTTGATGGAGTTTTTATTGGACTCCAATCCGATAGTGAAAAACGAGAGCGCTCCATTGGATATTCCCGGCAGTGTCAGTGCGGGCATTCATTTGAATCTTCCTTCGTCCTGGACACGTCCGGTCACGGTGCATCTGCAAAGCTCCGCCTCAATGGCTGCGGGCTCATGGGTCACCGAGGCCAGCAAATCCTCTGTCGGCGGATGGACTTCGGAAGGGCCCGGCACCCCACAGCCGGCACCTGAAGGTGGTTTCAATTTCCCGATCGGAACCGGCCTCCGTGGATTTTACCGCCTGTGGCTGACTTTGAATTGAGCTCACCGCGGCACGGCCGCCTGAAAGGTTTGCCACCCGCGCCACCCTGACCGTATTTATTTTGTCCGCATCCTGTCAGGAAAGTTCGAGCGCGACCTGCAGATCATCGACTCCCGCACCCGCAAAAACGTCCTCCTCTCCAACTCGCGGCGCGTCCTCGCCTGCCTGCAAAGCCCCAACTCCTCCCAGTTCCAACGCTTCCGCGAAGGCCTCACCCAGCTCCTCCAGGAAGGCGTCATCCAGCCCTTCCTCATCCCCGGCAGCACCCAGCGCTTCCCCTTCCTCGGCGCGGTCGGCCCCCTCCAGTTCCAAGTCGTCCAATACCGTCTCCAGAGCGAATACAACTCCGAGTCCCGCCTCGACCCCAGCCCCTACAGCCACGTCCGCTAGGTCCGCCGCACCGATGGCGTCAAATGGCATGACGACCTCAACATGCCCACCGGCACCGCCCTCGCCCACGACGGCGACGACCGCCCCGTCATTCTATTCGCCGAAACCTGGTCCCTCAAGTTCTTCACCGACCGCTACGAAGGCGTGGAGTTGTCATAACTGACGTTCCCGCTGGAGAAACTCTAGTCAATCAATGAATTTTTTTCGCGGCAAAATGATAGTGCCATCCATGAGAACGACATAATTGTCCCTCCCGTTAGCTGAACCCAACTGCAGGACGTGGAAAAATACCCCTTTCGATAAATTGTTGGTCGTCTTGGCCTGCTGGTTAATCAGTTCCGCCTTCCACATAACAGTCTTTCCCAATTCAAACCGGCGGGCCACCGAAACAGCAGCCTCCGCCATCGGAATCGGAGGCTCTACCTCTCTGAGGTCAATCTCCTTTTGTTTGGCCAGCAATTGTTCATCGATATAAAAAATCTCCCGGAACCGTCTAATCGGATTTCCTCCTCCCGCAGTCATTCCCCTTTCCTCACCCTGGTGGAGAACCACTTCTCCTGCCTCCGATTGTCGAACTCCCACGAGAATTACCAAAGTAAGGATAGGAAGCCAAAAAAACGGAAAGCACTTCGATTTATAAGTCATGAATTTGCGAGGCCATTTGCCACCCAAATTACGAAAGGAAACCGTTACTGTCCACCCTTTCCACGTTTCATTCATCCCAGGCCATCGGCTCCCTGCCCTCTCTCCCACGACAACCCTCCACTTTATCAGGAGACGCCCTTCCTTGGATTCAAAGGCGAGGCGTTCCAATTCGATTTCTGGCCCGCCATGGGCTGTTTATCTTTGCCAGCGACTCTAGGTTTGCCAGTCAAGGGCCGGATGTCCGGCGGTCGGGGGCAGGAAACCCCCTGCTCCGCTACCCGGCAGAAGCCTTGTCCACCCCGGCTATGGCCAAAGACCCAGCCAGGATATCCTGGCTGGGGATGGTTTTTCAAGGCTGCCCGGAGGCGGTGTTTATTGAGGATGGGCGGCGAGCCACGCGTCGACGTCATTGGTGACGATCAGGCGGCCCCACATCACGGCGGCGTGTCCAGGGAAGGTGCAGACGAATTCGTATTCGCCCTCGGCCTTGGGGGCGGTGAGCTGGAGACGCTCTTTTTGACCGGGTTCGAGGAGCGACGTCGCTGCGAGGGTGGGGAAACCCTTGGGCAGGTAGGCGCGGCCATTCCGGTCCTTGCGGTCGGGGGGCATGGTGAGGGCCGCGTTGCCGATCGCCATGTGCTGGCCGGGGTCGACAAAGACGAGATTGTGAGGCATGACATCGTTATTCTCAAAGAGGACCTCGAATGGTTTCCCGGCCGTGACCACGAGACGGTTGGTGTCGTATTTGAGCTGCTCGCGGACGGTCTTCAGCACAAAGATGCTCACGCCGAGGGAACGCAGCTCCTTGGCCAGAGGCGTATTCCCGGCGAGCGCGGCCATCTCCAGGCCCAATTGGTTCAGCTCGACAAAGGATTGCTCACTGCGTTTTTTCGCATCGACCTGCCGGTTGATCGCCAACACCTTTTGGGCAATACCCGCAGCCTGCGTTTTGTCCCAGGCGTCGCGGGGCAGCTGCATGATCGCATTGGCGATGGCGTGCGGCTCCTGGCCTTCGGTGAGGAATTTTGCCAGCAGCGTGAAGTTGGCCGCGGCATGATCCACTCCCATCAGGGGCAAGGCCAGGAGAGCGGCCTTGCGGAGGCTGTCGCTGGTTTGCGCGTTGTTGACCAGCGCCAGAAGAGCCGGCTGGAAGGGGCTGCGGAGCGCGGGGTCGGCCACTGCTCCCAGGCTGGCGATGAGGGCTTCCCGGTCGGCGGGTTTGCCCTCCGATGCCGTCCACAAGGCATCCGGCTTGCCATCAGCCACCACCAGGGCACTCCAGGCAGCTTCGCGGATGGCGGGCAGTTTGGCGGTACCGGCGGCCTTCATCAGATCGGCGCGGGCGGCTGCCAATTCGGTGGGGGCGGTGGCGGGGAGCAACCGGCCGAGCGCGGCGGCCGCAGCGGCCATCCCCTCCCCTTTGGCATCGAGGCGTTGCAGATTCCCCAACAGAATGGCCATGCGGGAAGTTTTGGTGAGGACCATGAGATCACTGACGGCCTTTTCCCGGGCCACCGCGTCGAAACTGCTGCGCTCCAGCTTGGTCTGGAGCACCGCTTCCACGGCGGGGAGTTTATCGAGATCCTTGTCGGCAGTCTGGGCCAGCACGAGGGTGAGGAGCACCGGGTCTTCCGGCAGGGATTTCTCCGTGCGGATGGAATCCAGTTGGCGCATGGTCTGGGTGTAAGTGTATTTCAGATAGCTGTCGGACTCATACTTCAAGGTGGTCTGGACCACGGTGACGGCTTTGGCGGTATCCTCACCGCTGAAAAAGCTGGCGACGCGGACCGCTTCGAGCCGGACCCGGGGCGCGCTGTCACTGGCGGCGGCCATCAGGTAATCCAATGCTTCAGGAATCCGGTCCATCTGATAACCGATGACGCGGACCGCCTGGGCCCGGGCGCGGGGTTCCGGGCTTTTCAGCAGGGTTTCCAGCAGCGGCACGTTCACCACGTTGTGCCATTGGTGGACCCAGAGGGCTTCCAGCAGATGGTGCGCGTCCTCTATTTTGTTGGGGTCGAATTGTTTGGCCCACGCCTGGGTGGCGGCGATCACCTGGGCGCTGTCATGTTTGCTCAACTCGATTTTCGCCCGCAGACGGATGTCATTCTCAGGTTCCTTGAGCAGTTCCAGCAGTTTGACGATCGGCTCTCCGTCCACTTTTTTCGGCTCCAGCAAGGGACGGGAGGGATAGGTGATCCGGTAGAGCCGGCCATGCTGGTGGTCGCGGTTGGGATCGCGCAGGTGGTGCTGCAGGTGCCCGATCAGCATTTGGGACCAGTCCATGAAGTAGAGCGAACCGTCCGGAGCCACCGTGATCCCGGAGGGGCGGAAGTTGGGGTTTTTGGCCACGTCGGTGGAGACCAGATGATCCACGGTCTTGCCTTTGATCCCGGCGCCTTCGTCGGAGAGCTCCGCCCGGAAGATGCCCTGGAAGCTGATCACGTTGGCATTGAGAAACTGTCCCTGCCAGGACTCCGGAAAATGCCGGCTCGTGAGCAGCGCGGTGCCGGCACACGGACGGGAGGGTCGGTCCCAGAATTGTTGGTAGCCCGGATGGGAACCCTGATCCAGATGGCCGCTGAAACCAGGACCAAAGTAGTTGGCGTTGCCGGTGGCATCGGTGATCAGATCATTCCCCCAGTAGTCAAAGACCCGGCCGTGGGGATTGGCAAACCCATAGGGCACGTGACGCCGGAACTTGCTGGTGTTGGGCTCATAACGATAGATGGCCCCATCGGTATTCCGCACCGGCCCGAGATAGGTTTCCACATTGGTGCGGTGGAAGACGCCATCACTCAGGTAGATGGCCCCGCCGGGTTCATAACAAATCGAGTTGGTCTCGTGGTGGGAATCCGCCGCATCCAGGCCATGCAGCAAGCGCTCCTTGTGGTCGGCCTTGCCATCCCCGTCGGTATCCCGCAGGAACCAGAGATCGGGCGACTGCATCACGATGACGCCGTCCTTGTAGAATTGAAAACCGGTGGGGCAGTTCAAGCCATCGGCAAAGGTGGTGCACTTCAACGGCTGGCCCGTTTTGGGATCGAGATCAAAATAGATCAGCTTGTCGAAGTTGGTGGTGGTCGGGGAAGTTTCCGGATAGCTCGGCCAGACGGAGATCCAGAGCCGGCCCTTGGTGTCAAAGTTCATCTGCACCGGATTGATGAGCTCCGGGAAGGTGGCTTCGGAGGCGATGAATTCCAGCTTGCAGCCCTCGGCCACGGTAATGTGCTGCATCGCTTCCTCCCCACCCAGATAGGGCACGGCATCCTTCCGGTTCGGCGGGGTGAGATCCACTGGCGGCAGATTGTCGTCCTTGACCTGGTAGTCCCTGCCCTGGGCCGCCGCCCACACCGCGCGGTCGCGGTTGGCCGTGAGGACATCCCGCTGCGCCAATTCCTGTCCGAGGATAGTGGCATTGTCGATGCCTTCATATTTGATGCGGGACCGTCCGCCAAAAATGTTGTACTGGTCCACCGTGCGGTAGCGGTGGTGCCATTGGGTGTTTTTCTCCAACACGGCGGCCCGGATCTTTTCCAAAGCCGCTTCCTTCGCATCCGGGGCAGCCTTGCCGAACAAAGCCTCAAACTGCACGGGCGCCAGGGCGCGGTCCCCGGTTTCGGTAAGGTGAATCCCATTGAGGGTCAGCCGCTGCGGGGATTTCGCATAGAGATCGAGGGACGCATGATACAAGTCCACGAAGGGTACCTTGTTCAGATCGGCCACCTCGGCCATGATTTTGGTGTAGACCTCCAGGTTCAGATTGGTCTTCGCCCCATCGGGAAAGTCCGGATCGTGCAGATTTTCATGGGCGATCGGCGAAAACAATACCACCCGGGGCTGGGCCTGCTCCCCATTGCCAGTGGTGGTTTTTTTCAGATAGGCCTCCAGATTCTGCCGGAACTCATTGGCCCCGGCGGCCCCTTTGAAGGACTCATTGAATCCCCAATAAGCGAAAATGACCGAGGCCTTGAAGTCGGTTCCCGCTTTGTAGACGACCTCGGTGTCCCCGATTTTGACCACCGTGTCGCCCTTCTTCATGTTGAGGAAGTATTCGGTCTTCGGCACCTCATCGGAGCGCGGGTGCAGATTCACCTCATCGGCGGCAAACCCCAGATTGCGCACCGTCAATTCCAAATCCGGATAGGCCCGGTGGATCATGGCTTCCAGGTAACCGTGGTGCTGCTGACGGTCCGCCAGGCCACTGCCCACGATGGCGATCTGATCACCCTTTTTGAGTTCCAGACCAACTGTCCGGTTCGCGGCATACAGTGGAGCCGTGACGGCAAAAACGCAAAGAACGGGAAAAAATCTTAGGATCATGACAGAGGATTAAATCAGCAGGTGGGGTGGCAAAAACGGCAAGCGTGGATGACTCGGCTGGGAAGGCAGCAGGCGAGGCCGGACATTTATTAAAAAGCAGCAAAGACTTGTTCCATACTCGCTGAAAGGCGGTGGTCTTGCAGCTTCGCACCCAATCGTGGAAAAAGTCCACCGCCCACTCTTCCCTCCCCCCCATGGGCCGGCAGAGGGACTCGTGGGGTTGACGGCGCCCGCTCCCGGATGATGGTACGCCCATGAAATGGATGCGGTTTCCCTTCAAGACCCTGCTGGTGATGGGGCTGCTCAGTTTTGTCCTGGTGGATTACCCGCCCCTGAAACTGACCTTCGCCCACACCAAGGACATGGTGAAAAAAGCCGAGTTTTACCCACTGTCTTCCTTTTCCATGTATTCAACTTTTTCAGAGACCCCTTTTCTGGTGTTCATCACCGACGGGGCCGGCCAAAAAATAGCGATCGACTCTGCTTTGAAGACCCATGCGTCGGAACTCAAAAAAACCTACGAGATGCGGCTGAAAGCCCTCAAAAAGCAAGGCGCACTCCCCGGCAAATTGACCGAGCTCCCGCTCGCCATCAAAGCTGAAGCGGGCCGGGACACCCTGGAACTGCTCAAGGCCCGGCCCAGCGTCCAGGAATATCTCGCCTCCCGGGATAATCAAATCCTGCGGCTCCACGAAATCATCCTGAGCGCTGGAGACGACGGGATCGTGAAACGGGAGCAATGGGTCGCGGAACTGTAAAGCCCGGCTCCCGGCGCCCCCTTCAAAGCCTCATCGTGCCAGCGTGAACTTCAGGGTTTCCGGCACCTCCCAGGCCGCCATGGCTTCCAGCAGCGCTTCCCCAGTTTCAGCAGCCACCACCCGGTCGCGGTCTTCCTGACGCAGAAACCCCCGCTCCACCATGACATCGAGCGTGACCAGGATGCCGTCGAAATACCCGTCCACATTCAAAATCCCCACGGGGCGGTCATGGATCGCAAGCTGGCTCCAGGTGAGGACCTCGAAGAGTTCATCCAAGGTGCCGAATCCCCCCGGGAGAGCGATGAAGCCATCTGACTCCGTCACCATGATCTGTTTGCGTTCATGCATGGTGTCCACCACCCGCATGTCTGTCACGCCGTCGTGCTTCAGCTCCCGGGTATTGAGAAAAACCGGGATGACTCCGGTGACCGCCCCGCCCCCTTCCAGCACCCCATTGGCCACCGCCCCCATCATGCCCACGCCGCCGCCCCCATAAACCAACCGGATGCCCCGGGCGGCCAGCAGTTGCCCCAGTGACCGGGCGATCGCCGGGTATTTCGAATCATGGCCCGGGCTGGATCCACAGTAGACGGCGACGGAATGTATCATGCCGTTTCGCATCCCTCAGGACCCCGGCAGCCGCAAGCGTGGGAAAGGAGGATAAATTCCAGCTTGCAAAGCCCTCCGCCTCCCCTTATCTCGCCACACGACGCGCCCACTGTGGCAGCGACCGTAAAATGGGTGGATTCCAGAGTGGCCAAATGGGGCAGACTGTAAATCTGCTGTCTTCGACTTCGAAGGTTCGAATCCTTCTCCGCCCACCATATTCTCCTTCAAGGGGTTACGTGGATTTTCAGCCTGACAGATTTAAGGAAACCAATGCCTCCTGTGCATTTCCTGGACGTTTTCCCGGTTCCGGAACATCCTTTCCGGCAAGCGCTCGCCCCAACTGGGGATGCAACGCCTCTATTCAGAGGGGTCCCGCCAATCAGCTCCCTGCCTTGAGTTCCAGGAGTTGTTGCTCGGCCTCAAGCGCCTGCTCGGCAGCGCGCAGGGCCTCGGTGGCGATGACGAGACCGGCCTGCTTCCTTTCCCCGAACAAAACCGAACGCTCCCTGAGCAAGGCAACGATGCGTTCCTGCCACTGGATCTTGCCGGACACCTCATTGCTGTAGTTTCTGCGGAAGGTGAAAAGCGCAAGGGCGGCTGCCATGACGTCCTCTTTTTGGGCGGACCCGGCTCTATACCGCTCCTCTGTCATTTCATGAATCCGGGAGAGGAGGTCCCCGCGCTGTTGGATCAACTGCCCGATCGCAGCATCAGGCTCTTGTGCGTTGGCCAAAACTGAGGCGGCAAAGAAAAACAAGGTGGTAGTGATGGTTTTCATAGGCGGGGAGGCATGCCATGGGTTCGGGTGCAGGTTTTGAGGCAGCAGATCGTATTCTGCGTTCGCAATGATTGCGAGAAACAATCGAAATCGGCAGGTGTTTTCCGGTCAACCCGCACCCGGCAATGATCCAAGCAGCATCCGAAGACGATGAGAGACGATTTTCCCCGCAATCCCTCCGAAACTCCGCGATGACTCAGATTAAAATGACACCGGAGGTGTCGGGAAGGAGTGGGGTGGTT
>JAZKDC010000020.1:0-123198 GCA_040387795.1 Verrucomicrobiota bacterium | reverse complement strand
GACCTGGCAAGCCTGGTTTTTCTGGTGCCCCTGGGGGTTAAGTGCGTTTGCCGTGCCGATGGGGGACTGGGCTGGATTCCAGCTTTATTTTTGGCTGCGGTCACCCTGGGGCTGGTTGTTTGGACACGGCCTCTGAAATTCGTGGAAATCAAAGGAGACCACCTAGCCGTTTCCAATTCCATCAAAACGCATCTCATCCCCGCACGCGATTTGTATTTCATGGACGTAGACCGCGATACCAAAACGCCGTCCATCACCCTCTTTTTCAACCCGCCAACTCCGTTCGGAAAATCCATCTGCATTCTACCACCGCAAGACCGGAAAAGAGTCAGCTTTGACCGCGCAGCGCACTGGCTTCAATCACAACCCAATTGCCGCTCCAGTCATCCATTCTAACTCCCTTGCCCTCTTCTCATTTCCGCCTGGTCAAATTCCCTTCGGAATTTGTTGAAAAAGGCAATCAGCGTTGTCTCCACGCCATATTACCCAGACATTTCCATCTTCCGGAGGAAGCCGCTGCCCTCCGGGTGGCAGGAGCGGGGATGCATCGCGGAACTCGCGTTAGGGTGGCCGGTGGGGAGGCTGTGAATCCTGCGCCACGGGGAACCTCGGAAGTCCCGGCGCAGCTTCAAGACAAAGTGGATGCGGAATGCAATGCGCCTCAACTCCGGCAAACTTGCCAACTGCCTTGATGACAATGGCGGCGGGCGGTCCGGGACCTATTTTCATTGTCACGATGATGCGGTTGTGCCACGGTGGCAGCTCCAGATGGCTTCAGCGATCACCCCAGCGCAGCGCACTTCCAATCCAGTGGCATCGTGGCTGCCGGATCTTTGTCAGGCGGCCGGGACCACTCCTGGCGATCCTCTGCCCAGGATTCAAGCCGCGATGGATGATCTGGCCCTGCGGGCGGCTCCGCTGGCCCGGTCGTGGGCAAAGTGGATGACGCTGATTCAAGCCGCGGCGGTGCTGACGCCCCTGTTGTGGCTGCTGCGCCGGACGTTTAATTTTTCACCCTCCGTGGCCGCACTGGCCGCGCTGGTGTCCGTGCTGGCGCTCATCGGGGCGCTGTGGTGGATGCGGTGGCGCGGGATGCAGCGCACCTGGGCCCGTGCGCGGCTGGTGGCAGAAGTGGCGCGCAGCCAAATCACGGCGGCGGTGTTTCCCATATTGCCGGAGCGGCGCGTGCTCGACAGCATCCCGGATCTCCAACCGCTGATAGGTAACCGCGACGCTGGGAATGAACAACCTTGGCCGCAGTGGCGGGAAACGTGGTTGCGGGATCGCCTGGAAGATCAGTTGTCCTATTATAGAGCGGCCAAGCAGCGGGCGGAAAAGAGCCGCTGGCAGTTTACGCGCTGGTCCACGATTTTCATGGATGTCATGCTGGCGCTGGCGGTGGGCGGCGCGGTGCTCACCTTGAGCCAACGGGCTCCGCAGTGGCTGCGCCTTTTCGGCGACTACCGGGTGGAGGCGTTTCTCGGGATTGCCGGAGCACTGCTGCCACTGGGGATCATTCTGCTGCAGTCGCTGCGCTATCTGCAGGAGTTGAACCGGCGCACCGCCCGTTTCTCGCGGCAGATCGCTCTGCTGGAAAAAGCCCGCGCGGAGATCACGGAGACGGACTCGCCGGGGACGGCGCTGGAGATCGTCTCCAGCACCGAGGAGCGCCTGCTGGATGAAGTAGTGGATTGGTATTTCGAGGCGGAAACGGCCGAACAGTTCTATCAGGTCAGGGAAAGGAAAGGCCGCGCTGATCCCGTCAGCGCATTACCTGCGGGGCGTCCCCGGGAGGCCGCGCGTCTGGCGTGGCTGGCGGGAGGCGTGGGGTTGCTCTTTCTGGGGAGGGTGATGCTGGGCCGGGTGCCTTATCTGGTGGCGGCCTCGGCGGGCACGCTGGGGTGGCTGTCCTTCAGTTCCCCCTCGGACCCGGAGGCCCGCAGCCATCTGCGGTCGGAGGGCACGCTGATGAATGAACGCGGGGAGGCATGGGTGCCTGATCCCGAACGCACCGCGCGTGGCACGATCATCATCGCCCATGGATTGCATGACGGGGCCATGGTGAACGGAAGCGGCAAGGAAAGCCTGTGGATGCGCCGGATGCATGAGGCGCTGGGAAAACGTCTCGGCGACCGGCCTCCTGACATTGCCTTGGTGGATTGGTCCGCCGCCGCGATGCCTTCCAACCTTCACGGACTGAATCCGGGCGACGCCACGTCCCGATTCATCGCCGACCTTGCGGGTATTCCCAGCCAGGCTCGGGAGGTCGGCGACCTGCTGGCCTTCCGGCTTTCCCAACTGATCCTCGAAGGGAAGATCGACCGCACCCAACCCCTGCATCTGATCGGCCACAGTGCGGGGGGCTTTGTGGTCTCCCGCGCCGCGCTGTATCTCCGGAAGATGAACCTCGCGCCCAATGTGATGCAGGTGACTATTCTGGATACCCCGGCTCCTGACCATGAACTGACCGTGGAAGTGCCGAAGGCCTGCTCAGGGATGGATTTTTACGTCACCTCGCCGTTCGTGCTGGGGTTGGATGACAATGCGCCGCCCGCCGGGATTTATCTGAAACACATCGCCCCGGAAGCCGGGGCCGGTTTGTTGGATGCGCATCGCTATGCCTACAAATGGTTCACCGGAACCGTGATCTCAGCCAAGCCGGGCGATTCCGGTTTCGGACATTCGCCCTTTGCTCAATAACTTTTCCCATGCTCGCCACCCTCCGGTTACACTTTGGTAAAATCCTTATCGGGGCTGGGCTGTTGGCGTCCGTGCTGGGCTTCATCGGCTTCCGCACCTGCAATCCGGCGCTGACGGCGGACCAGTCGCTCTACCGCACGCTGCGGCTGTTTTATTGGGACTATTCCCCATGGGATGGCGCCAAGGAAATCGTTATGCCATGGACGCTCGTTGCGGCCATGTGGCTCGCGCCGATGGTGCTGATGGGAGCCATTTTCGGCGTGGCCATCAGCCTGCTGGAGCGCCGTCTGATGGCGTGGAAGGCGCGCCGCATGTCCCGCCACACTATCATTTGCGGAGGCGGCTCGAAAGGACGCGTCCTGGCGGAAAATCTGAAGGAGCGGAATTTTCCGTTCGTGGTGGTGGAACGGAACCGGGAACGCACGGACCTGCTCATTGCGGATGGCCTGACCGCTGTGTGCGGCGATGCCTCGGAGACCGCCGTGCTGGCCCGCGCCGGCATCCGCAAGGCCTTGCGCCTTGTGGCGGCGACCAGCGATGACCACGACAATCTGGCCATCGCGGTCGCGGCGGCGCAGGCCGTGGACGTTACCGAACCCGTGTCTTCCCTGGCCATTTACCTTCACTGCGGCGATCCCGCACTCTGTGCGCTCTATCAACGCAACCGGGCGCTGCAGGACGGATTTGGCGGGGTGCCGGTGCGGGTGTTCAACCACTTCCGCAACATGGCACGCCGGTGCCTCCAGGAATTTCCTCCCGCCCCGGGCACCGGAAACGTCCACGTGGTCCTGCCGTCACTCTCGCGTCTGGGGATTGCCCTGGTGGTTGAGTATGCCATGGTGGGACACTATCCCGGCGGCCGCGGTGCCCACGTCCATCTGGTGGGGCGGCGGGCCACGGCCGAAACCGACCGGCTGCGCAGTCTCTATCCAGCCATTGATGAATGCCTCGTGCTGAGGGCGGTGGATCTGCCGGAGAACGGCCGGTTCGCCGCGAAGGTGGCGGACCTGGTGGCGCAGCAGCCGGAACAGGATGTCATCACGGTGTATCCCGGCATTGAGGACGATCATGAAGCGTTCGCCCGCGCGCTCGAACTCACCGAGCACCTGCATGACCGGCCCGGCCTCCAGCTGCTGTTGGATACCCCGCCCGGGGCGCCGGTGCGCCGCTTGGTGGAGCAGAACCCCGCCCTCAGGCACCGGATTTCCTTCCTCCCTGCCGGCGTCCTCACCGGCGGCTACGAGGCGGTCATCCGTGACACCCTGGACGGCACCGCGCGCCGCATTCACGAAAACTGGCTGGCGGAAACCCGGCGGCAGGCCGACGCCGCCCTGGCACGCGGGGACGAAGCCACCGCCCGCAGTCATGCAGCCAAAGCCACCTTCCGCCCATGGGACGAACTCAGTGAGGAGCAGAAAGGCGCGAACCGCAGCCAGGCGGATCACATCCCCTTCAAAATCCGTGCCGCCGGCCTCGATCCCAGCACCGTCACCCCAGAGGATTGGTCACAGTTGAGCGATGCCGTCGTGGAAACCCTCTCCCGCATGGAACATGCCCGGTGGGCGGCCTACCTCTGGATGACCGGCTGGAAACATGCCCCGCAACGGGACGATGCCGCAAAGCTCCATCCCAATCTCGTTCCCTACGATCAATTGGACGAAATGACCAAAGACTACGACCGGGCCGCCATTCGTCACCTCAGTGATTACCTGACAACCCCAACCGCCCATCCATCAACCTGAACGGGAAAATGGAAGTCCCCGGATAGCACGGTGCCTGATCCTGAAAGACGCCTCCGGGAACCGTGGAAAAACCCTTCAGATTCCGGCGAAACTCTGCGCCACCACCGCGCGATGCCCGCCAAACGACGCTTCCTCGTTCTGCGAATAACTGGCTTTTTTCGGTTCGTAGGCGGTCGCCTTCGCGGTCCCCGTTTCGGTATCATACAACATGACCAGATTCTTTGATTTCGTCTTGGCTTTTTGCTCGTCGGACGGTTTGACGGGAACGGCCACATACCGGGCCTTCTTCGCCGCCACCGCCTTTTTGACCGATGGCTTCTGCAGCGCGGCCTGCGCCCTGTCCTGAGCCATGTTTTGTTGGGCTAGCGATGCCTGATAGGAAATGGCTGTACCGGCCGCCGAAATAAGCCGGCCTTCCTGCCCCCCGATTTGGCCCCCGATACTGGACAGGGCCATTCCGAGGCCCGCCCCAAGCTCCGGATTCTGCATGGTCTCGCATCCGGCAAGACACAGCACACAAACTAAGGAGAGCATCGGCTTGGCAAAAAAGTGAAGCGGTTTCATAAGATGGATAGGAATCAAATGGAAAACCCCCTGCAAGTCAATTCATTTCCTATTGGGTGTTCTTGTCGGAATAGGTGATCATAGCCAGGGCAATGTCTGCCAACATGTGAGCGCGCCAAAACGTCATCAGGCTGATCACCTTGTCGTCGGGACCGCCATACCGCAGAATATCCGCCAGCTCCAGGTTGACGGTGATGGCTTCGGGAAGCAGGAAGTCGTGGTTCGCCCCCATGGGCGCGGATTCCCCCTGACCCTTTTTCCCGGACCGCAGCTTCGAATACATCCGGTCCGCCAGCAACCCGGCCCGGGCGAGGGCTTTGGAACGTGCGAGATCAATGTAGATCCCGATGGAACGGGAATTCATCATCCGCTCGTCGTCACCCTGGTAGTTGTAATACTTCATGACCAGCGAGGACAGGCTGAGAAAAGCTGAAGCGCCGCTGCCGAAGGCGTCCAGATCCTCGGTTTTGGTGCTGGAAGAAACCCATTTCTCCCGCAGCAGCGTGGCCAGGGCCGATCCCTTGTCCTCGGGCTTCCTGGCGCGGGAGCCGGGGCCGGGACCGGCCGCATCGGCATCGGAGACCGGGAGACTGGATTCGCTGTAGGCGGCCTTCCGGGCCGGCAGATACCGGCCTTCCATCAGGGAGGCGATGCGGGGGAAATTGGCGTCATTGAAGGGGATATTGCCCGCCATCGCGATTTTTATCGGCAGCGCCTCATTCCTCGCCCCGCGGATTTGGAACGGGTATTGACTGCCTTCGAACTTGATGAGGGGATCGTTCCCCTCCAGATAGGACTGCCACCCCTGCTTCAGGGTCGCATCCAGATAGGCCAGGGCGGATTGGGCCCCCTTCGAGAACGCGGTGCCAATGTTTTCGAAAAATGGCAGTCCGCATTTCACCGCGAGGTCGTTCTCCGCGTCGCGGGCCAGCGAGAAGCTATACCAATCCTTCGCCGCATGGTAACGGGTCCTCGCCAGAGCATAGTAGGTGCACGCCTGCTGGGCCGTGGGGAAAAAGTCGGGGGCGGTCGCGCGTGCCTTGGATTCCGGACTGGAATCCGCATTCATGATGAGGTTCAGGGCGGTGAGAATCATGTCATCGGCCGACGTCTCATAACTATACGCTTCCCGCAGGGAAAGCTGGGCGTTGATGGCTTCCAGCTTGGCGGCGAGGCGCTTTGAAGCGATGTTATCCTTGATCGCCAGCGCGAGCGCCTCGCGCGCCTTCGCCACCTCGCTGCGCAGTTCCATGATGCTGACCACCGCTGACAGAATCCGCGCCTCCCGGTCGCTGCCCTTTGATTTTGCAGGCGATCCGAGGAGGCGGTCGTAATTCTTTCCGATGTCAGCGTGCGCCGCCGCTTTCAGGAGATGATAATAACCGGCGATGGGGGCGCCTCCATTGATGGCCGAGAGGGATCGCCGGTTGTATTCGAAGGCAAGATCCAACTGGCCGATGAGAAACTGTCCGTCAGGGTCGCGCGTGTTCCGGTCGGGGAATCGTCTCTCGCAGAGTTCGGCCAGCTTTTTCTGCGAGTCCCGAAAGTTCTCCTGCATGGACACCTGCACCGTGCGGAGCCGGTTGATGGCGGCGAGCGAGATCTGCGGCGTCGTCACCGGGGCGGACATGCTGCTGTTTTCAAGGCGCTGATCGGTCAGGAAAAAGTAGGCATCATCGACATCCTTCAGTTCGACCGCCGTGAGCTTGAGTTCCCGGGCCCGTTCGATCAGGTCCACAAACCGGTTTTCCTCTTTGCGGAACTCGAGCCGCTGTCCCACCGGAATGCCGACATATTTGATGACATGGCTGCTGCCGTCGGGGTGGGTCAGTTGGATCCGGCTGGCCGCTTCCAACTTGGCCCCGATGCCCCCGACCGGGCCGATGGTTCCGTCCGGATTGACCGACCCGGTCATCACCCGGTCCGGTTTGATGGGCACGTTGTTGATGAGCGCAATCAGCGATGCCGCCAGTTCCATGCCCGCCGAGGGGCCATCAATAACACCGGTCGCGTTGACGTTGAATTCGTAGTCGGAGACTTGAAGGTCGAGCCGGCGCGACGCGACGAAGGCCGCCATCCACGCCGAGGCCTGCCACTGATCGTTGCGGATGCCGGGCGTGGGAATGGAACACGAAACGACCGGCTGATTGCCGGGATTCTCCAGGATGCGGAGAACCACGTCCATGGCACCCGACTTCTTGAGGGGATCAATGGAGTCCGTGACGTAAAGGACTTTGGCGGTGATTTGCCGGGGGAGTTCATCCGTGGCCGGGCTCTCCGGGATGGGCGGCTGAGCCTCACTCAGGCCGGCTCCGATGAGGCAAATAAACAGGCCAAGCCTGGTGGCGATCCTGCCCGGTGGTGTCGGATTCTGAGGTAGCTTCATGGCTGCTGGAGTTTTGAGAGGACCGGTCGCATCCCGGTCGTCGCGGTGGGGAGAGTTCCATCCTGGTAATTCCTCGCTCCGGAGGTGCATGCGATCCAGTAGGAATCGTAATGACCTCCCCTGGCCGGGAAGTGCCCCTGTTGAATCCCTGCGGTTGCTTCCCCTCCGACCATGAACTCGCACCATTCGGAAACATTGCCATGCATGTCAGCAATGTTCCAGCTATTCCGCCCGTAGGACCCGACCACGACCGCCTTCTTTTTGGCCCGACGCTTGCTTGTGCCGGGCATGTATTGGGTATCAAAATTCGCGGGCGTCTCGTCCTTACTATCTTCGAATGAGAAGATGCCCAAACTGCCCGCCCGGCAGGCATATTCCCATTCCGCCTCCGTGGGCAGTCGGGCCTTCATCCCCGTTGGCTTGATCTTAACACTAAGCTCATCGCAGATCTGCCTAGCCTCCGCATGGGTGATACCTGTTGCCGGCAGGTTGCCTCCCTCGGGTTCACCAACATCGCGGATTTGGCTCAGTTGCTGCCGGGTGAGTTCCATTTCAGAAATCCAAAACCCGTCGCGGATGGTCACGTCGGTTTGCATTTTCTCTCTGGGATCATCCCCCATTTCGTAGTCTTTAAGATGATCGAATTCAGCCGTAGTCCGGCCCATCTTGAACGTCCCGGGAGGACACCATCGAAACCGCATCGTGCAGTCGGCGGTGATCGGCACGGCCCAGAGGGCACCCGCCGCTGGAGCCTCGGGCGGCGTGCTGGGAGCCGGCGTGGGGGCGGGCACCGCGTCCACCCGGGGAGTCGCGGCGGCAGGGCCGGAAACCACCGGCTCTTCACGCGGCCCGCCGTCGTTCTTGCCCTGCTTGAAATGGAGAAACAACCCCAAGCCCGCCGCTCCGGCCAGTGCGGTGAGGCCGATCGCACCCAAGGCCCCCCGCATCCGGGAAGGGTGAGCGTCGGCCGTGGCTTTTCCGGCCTTTCCGGGCCCCTGCGGTTCCTGCCCGCCATCGGGAGAATCCT
Source organism: Verrucomicrobiota bacterium (assembly GCA_040387795.1). GTDB lineage: Bacteria > Verrucomicrobiota > Verrucomicrobiia > Verrucomicrobiales > V1-33 > CAIZWU01. Next base: position 114,779 of record JAZKDC010000020.1, on the reverse strand, counting down.
TGGCCGATAGTTGGTTTGAAGTTCCCGGCGGCGGCGGTTGACCGGCACCACCCGGACTGTCCACGCCTTTGATCCACCGGCTCAGGGCAAGGATATCCGCCTCCTTCTCTCCCATAAAAATTGGAAGGTCCCGTAACAGCCAATTCGTCTCGGTTTCGGGGTAGGTGGGCAGCCGCACCAGCCGAAGCCATGGGCTGATGGTTCTTCCGTGGGTGTGGCGGTTGAAGATCACGGTGGCTTCGACCGCGGAGCCCTTGCCTCCGGGAAGCGGCTCCAAATCCTTCTGGTCCATGGCTGCAAACCAGCCGGGGGAAATCACCGCCACTACATGGTCGGCGTGGGCCGCCATGTTCATCGACCAGCGGTTCCAACCTTCGTCGGGTCCGGCCGGAAGCGTCTCCAACAAGGTCTGATCATTGACGAGTTCCACGCCAGTGTCCTGCAGCGTCGCCGCCAGACGGTTGCAGAAGGCCAGCACCGCCTTCCGATGCGCTTCCGATTCATGGCGATAACTGACGAATGCCTGCTTTTTGGTCACGGGAGGGGGCATTTGCTAGTTGGCCGCACGATTCATGGTGATTTTCAGGATTCCTTACCATACCATTACCTTCCGCCGTGCCTAGAGCTTTTTTGGCCGCGGGATTTTGCCTCGTTCCTGCTGTTGCAGGTGAATGCCTGAAATTTTGGTGTGGGCCGGAGCATTTAAGTTGCCGCGGAAATCCAGTCTCCCTCCTGCGGAGGGCGGTCCCGGCGTGTCGTGCCCGGGAGGGACCCCGTGCGGTGCCGCATGCGCATAGCCTTGGGCGTCCCGACATTCGCCGGATTTCTGTGGCGGAAACGCGACGCGTTTACTCACGGAACAGCTGCGGAGCCAGATCGTGAAGACTGCGCCGCCAGGTCTGCCATTCGTGGCTGGTACCTTCGGAGGAGTAGAAGGTGCTTTTGATGCCGGCGGCGGTCAGGGAATCATGCATGGTTTTCACGCTGGTGTGAATGCCCGGCTCGGTGGTGCCCGCGCTGAGGTAAAGAAGTTTGTTTCCCTTCGCAAAGGCCGCGGCGTCTTTGAAGGCTCCTCCGTAGGAAGTATCGGGCTCAAAATCACCGCGGCCTCCGGTGCTCATGGAGGCGATGTAAGCGAAGAGTTCCGGATGCTGCGGGGCAATGTTCAAGGTTTGCGCGCCGCCCATGGAAAGGCCCGCCATGGCCCGGTGGGCGGCCTCGGCCCGCGTGCGGAAGCGGCTGTCGATGAAAGGAATCAGTTCCTTGGCCAGCACTTCCCCAAAAGCGGCGGTCAGGCTGCTGCGGTCCTCCGGTTGGGCCTCAGGGTAGGCGGCGTAACCGCTGTCCATGACGATGAGGAAGGGCTTCGCGGCCTTGGCGGCCAGCAGACTATCCATGATGAAGTTTGCCCGGCCCTGCTCCCCCCAGCTGCGTTCGTTTTCGCCGCTTCCGTGCAGCAGATAGAGGACGGGGTAGCGCGCCGGATCCGTCTCATAGCCTGGCGGGGTGTAGACAAAGCACCGGCGCCACTTGCCCGTGATATTCGAGTGATACCACTGAAGGCTCAAGCTTCCGTGTGGCACATCGGGCCTGGCAGCGTAGAAGTCCCCGTCCTTGTCCGGCACCTCCACCCCGCTGGTGTCGCGTCCCCAGCCGAAATACCGCTGCGTTCCCGGATCATTGACGCGGAGACCGTCCACGGTGAACCAATGATAGTGAAATCCCGGCGCCGCTGGCGGTGTGGTGGCTTCCCAGACGCCCCCGGCGTTTTTGGTCATCTCCAGCGGTTTGGCCACGAGGCCATCGCCGCCTTCCAGCATCACTTTTTTTGCTTCGGGAGCCTTGAGCCGGACGGTCACACTGTGGTCCGCGTTGATGCGGGGAAAGGCCTGACCGGGAAGATTTGTCGCGGAAGGAGTGGTCTGGGCCCATGTGGTGCTCAGGAGCAGACTGCCTGTCAGGCAGGCAGCCAGCAGGCACGGCAGAAGGGATCTCCGGCAACTCACCGGACAGAGGGAAGGTTTCCCGAGGCGGAGCAATCGGTTCATAAAGGGAAGCGGTGGAGATTCCATGGGTTTACCTGGGCGGAATACCTGACCGGTAAGCCCACCATGACTTGAACGCACGGACTCCGCTGCTCTTAACAGCGGAGAGCAGGGAATCCAATGGCAACCGGTCCGGGCCAGACAGGTAAAAGGCGGCCTTTATCCGGGGTGGAACAAGACCTTGCATGCCCTCACTTTTGGGAAACCCTGTCCGGCTCAGCCACATCTCATTTCGCTGCATGAAATTCCTTCCAGCCCGACGCCTCCTGGCTTTCCCGGTTTCCCTGCTCGCGGCAGGCCTCTGCACCCTCACTGCCTTCGGACAGGAGCCAAAAAATGCGGACTGGCCGGAGTATCTCGGCGGGAAGACGCGCCGTCTTTTTTCGCCACTGCAGCAGATCACCCGGGAGAATGTGCGGCAGCTGGAGCTGGCATGGACTTTTGATACCGGCGAGACAGGGGAGTATCAGGCGAACAATCTGATCGTGGACGGCATACTTTATACGCCGTCGCCATCCCGTCAGGTGATCGCATTGGATGCGGCAACGGGGCGGGAGTTGTGGCGATGGGACCCGGCGAAGGAACGCGCGGGCAAGGGCAGCGGACGGCAACGGGGCCTCGTGTTTTGGCAAAATGAGCAGGGAGGGGAGCGCCGCTTGTTCACCGGGGTGGGCGGGTTTCTTTTTGCCTTGGACGCGAAGACCGGAGAGGTCATCAGGAGTTTCGGAAAGGAGGGGGCGGTTGAACTGTCTTCAGGCCTGAATACGCCGGGGGTAACCTGGCAGGATTCGCTGATCCTCGGCGGCGTGGGCGGCAAGGGCGCGGTGCGCGCGCTGGATGTCAGGACGGGGGAACCACGGTGGATTTTCAACCTCATTCCGCAGCCCGGCGAGGTGGGTCATGACACTTGGCCGAAGGACGCGTGGAAGACGGCGACGGGGCTGATGCCGTGGTGCGGGCAGTCCCTGGATGAGGCCCGCGGGATCGTGTATGTGGCGACGAAGACGGCGGAGCCGGACTTTTATGGCGGGGCACGGCACGGCATGAATCTTTTTGCCAACTGCCTGGTGGCGCTGAATGCCAAAACCGGCGCACGGCTCTGGCATTTCCAAATCGTGCATCACGACCTGCTGGACAAGGATCTGCCTTGTCCGCCGGTGTTGCTGACGGTTTCCCACGGGGGAAGAAAGATCGATGCCGTGGCCCAGGGAACCAAACACGGGCGGCTTTTTGTGTTCGACCGAGTGACCGGCGAGCCGCTCTGGCCGGTTGAAGAAAAGCCCGTGCCCGCCTCCACGCTGCGCGGAGAGGAGGCCTGGCCCACGCAGCCCATGCCGGTGAAGCCCCCTCCGCTGATGCGTCAGCAATACACGGAGGCCGACGCGTCCGACCTATCCCCGGAGACGCATCAGATGACCCTCGCCCGCATCCAAGCCTCACCGAATTTCGGGCCATTTCCGGCGCCGTCTTTGAGCGAGACGGTGATGTTCCCCGGATTTGACGGAGGTATGGAATGGGGCGGCGGCGCGGCCGATCCGGACGGAATTTATTATGTGAATGTGAATGAGATCCCGTGGCTCCTGCAAATGGTGGAGACCCGCCGCGCCGACGGCACGCCGCTGGTGCCGGGGGAGAAGGATTTTATGATTCATTGTGCCGCCTGCCACGGGCTGGACCGGGCGGGGAATGTGGCGGCGGGATTTCCCTCACTGATCGATGTGGCGAAACGGAAAACACGGGCGGAAATCGAGCAGATCACCCGTCAGGGTGGCGGACGCATGCCAAATTACGCAGCCATGCCGGAGGCGCAACGGACCGCCATTTTGAACTATGTCCTGAAAGAACCGGTCTCCGCCTCCCGCAAGGAGGAGGGCGTCCCCCCGGTCCCTAACGCCAACCCGGCCGGTGATAACGCCGCGCTGCCTGACTATGCCTTCGCCGGATTCCGCCGCTGGCTCGACAAGGATGGTTATCCAGCCATCAAGCCGCCTTGGGGAACGTTGAACGCAGTGGATCTCAACACTGGCGAAATCAAATGGAAGGTCCCGCTCGGCGAATACCCTGAACTCACCGCCCGCGGCATCCCGCCCACCGGCACCGAAAACTACGGCGGCCCCGTGGTCACCGCCGGCGGCCTGATCTTCATCGGGGCCACCGCAGACGAAACCTTCCGCGCGTTCGACAAGGACACTGGAAAAGTGTTGTGGAAAACCAAACTTCCTTTCGGCGGCAACGCCACCCCCAGCACCTACATGGTCGATGGCCGGCAATACGTGGTCATTTCCGCCGGCGGCGGAAAATCCGGCCGCCCCGCCGGCGGGAAGCTGGTGGCCTTCGCGTTGCCGAAGTGAATAAAGACTGATGAAGCCTACGTCGTCTTTTCTTACCAAGGGTACTACGGGCAGACCAACGTGACGGTGGGAAAGTAGCTGCCGTAGCGTCTCTTGTCCCGGGTGAGCAGCGCATAACATTTGTCCTGCGCGTGGGCTCCGATAGAAAATCAGGGAGCGGCGAGGTTCGAACACATCCCTGCCGGCGATAGCTCAGAAGCGCCTGCCCGTGCTCCTCCATGTCCTCCCCGGTGTCCTTCGGGCAGATCAGCCAAATCTTTTTTAGGAGGTCCAGCTGCGGGCACGAGATGAAAGCCGGTTCTGCGCTCATTTTAACCACATTCGTTCAGCTCAGCGCTTCGTATTCCGCCAGCTTGGGCTCGAGGGACAGGATGCCGGAGGCCCAGAAGGCGGGATCGGTGAGGTCGGCCCCGAGGGTTTCGCGGGCCACGGTTTCGCAACCGGCGGAGCCGCTGAGGCGGAGGAAGGCTTCGTAACCGGGCAGGAAGGCCGCGCCTTCGGTTTGGAAGCGGGCGAAGAGGGCACGGCTGAGCAGGTAGCCGAATACGTACGGAAAATTGTAGAACGACACGCCGGAGATGAAAAAATGCATCTTCGACGCCCAGAACATGGGGTCCAGGCCGCCGGGTTCGAGGGTGTTTCCATAACACTTGTGCTGCGCCTGCTCCATCAGGGCCCGCAGGCGGGAGCCGGGGACTTCTCCGCTGCTGCGTTCGATGTAATAGGAGCGCTCGAACTCGAAGCGCATGGGAATGTTGATGAGATAGGAATGGGCGCGGTTCATCTCCTGATCGAGCAGCCAGGCTTGCAGACCCGGGGTGCCGGCACCTTCGGTGAGGAGGCCTTCGAGGAGGATCATCTCGCCGAAATTGGAGGCCGTTTCCGCAAGAGTCATTGGATAGGAGGAGCGGAACAGCCGCGCGCCCTGGAGCGCCCGGGCGTGCCAGGCGTGGCCGACTTCGTGGGCCAGGGTGATCACGTCCTGCACCGTACCGTGATAGTTCATATAGACCCGCTCCTCGCCGCGGAGCAGCGAACCGGTGCAGAACGCACCCGGCCGCTTGCCCGCGCGGGGTTGGGCTTCGATCCAGCCGCGGTCGAGCATTTCGCGGAAATACGCACCAAGGGCGGGATAAGCCGCCGTGAAGGCTCGGTCGACCATCGCGCAGGCCTGGGTCCACGAAATTTGTGCCTCCCCCGGCGGCGCAATCTGCGGCGCTTCCAGATCAAAGAAGTGCAGGGCTGCTGTCCCTTGGAGTCTGGCCGCAGCCCGCAGCGCCCGGCGCGGGATTTCAATGTGGGTGTGGATCGCCTCCATCATGGCGTCGAGCGAGGCCGCGCTCATGGCGGAGTCGAAGAGCGGTGCTTCCAGAAATCCTGGCTGTCCCCTGCGACGGTAAAGCGTCAGCCGCGCGCCCGCGATTCCGTTGAGTCCGGCCGCGAAGGTGTCCGCATGATCCAGCCAGGGCTGCTGGCCTGCGTGAAAGGCGGCGGAGCGGACCGCACGGTCCGGTGAGGCCATCAGCGCCCGCCGCCGGGCCATGGGCACCGTTTCCTCGTGCCCATCCGGGAAGGTCATGGGAAACGAGAGTTTGCCGGTCAGGGTTTCATAAAGCCGGCCCCAGGCATGGAGTCCGTCCACGTTCAGATCTGCGGCGAGGCCTTCCAACTCGAGGGGCATCTGGTGCCCGCCTGCTTCCCGCAGGCGGCCGAGCCGCCAGGCGGCGTCCGCCAACGCGGGATCGGCGGCGAGGGCGGCGAACTCCGCGGCGCTGAGCGCGGCGAGATGCGAGCGCAGACTGGCTTCGATTTTCGACAAATCTGCCTCGCGGCCGGAAAGCCAGGCTTCATCGGCCTTGACGAATTCGTTGCCCGCATCATCAGCGGACAGGCAGCCGAGATAAGCGGAAAGATGCCCCATTTTCACCGACAACTCTTCATACGCCGCCAGCGCTGCGGCCGCGCCGGAGCCGGCGGATGGTTCACTCTGAGCTGCCAGGCTTCTGGTGAGGTCGTCTTTGAAAGCGAGATAATCCGGCGCGCCGAAAGCGGTGAACCAGGAGTCAAGTGACCAGCGGTCGGACGGGGCGGTGGCGGTGGATTCCATTCCGCTGGCTAAGTCTTTCGCGATGGACAGGCAATGGCGGATCGGAAAGCCAGGCCGCTGCGGCTTTGTGGCAGGCATTCCTGACAAGCACCCTTTTGAGCGCTGCATGCCGGCAATATCATTTCCGCCGTGATGGGTTCGGGTTGACGTCTTGCGTCAGGGCGCCGGCAGGCTTCCACAAGCCCGCGGATCTCCGCCTCGATTGATTGCGGCCTGCGGTCTGCTGGTTCCATTTTTGTGGGTGAGTTGGGTGATCGTTTACGGGCGTTCCGGAAGAGTGGAGCCCTCATCGCTGGCCGCCATGAGGAAGGGATCACGCATTGAGGGGGATGGGCCGGAGTGGGGGTTGGACTGCCGGTGGCTGTGCCCCGGCCACTTCGGGAAACGTCCTGTCTGCCGGCTACTCCTGAACGCCGGCTAGCCCGGGCAGTTCCAATTTCACCGAAAAAACGCCGTCGTGTTCTTTGGATGCGAAAGTCGTCCGCTGCAGAGCTGACACAATCGCCCGCACCAGCCGCAGTCCCATTCCGGTGCCGATGCGGGCCGTGTCTGCCGCCGCGACGCAATTTGAAATCTCCACGAGGACGGAACCCACCCCGTCCGTATGGCGGGCCTCCACCCTGACGCTTTTCTGCCCGTGGCGGAGAGCATTCCCGATCAGGTTATGCAGAATCTGACGCAGCAAGGCTTGATCGGAAACCACCTGGAGACCCGGGTCCACCTGCCAATTCAATTCCAAGCCCCCCTGGTCAGCGAGGACAGCATATCCCTCGTGGAGGTCCTCCAGCAGTGCCGTGAGATCGACGGGCTGGATGTTTTGTTCCAGCTTGCCGCCCTCCGCCTTGGCCATCAGCAGGGATCGCTCCACCAATTGGGAGAGCCGCTGGAGCTCCTCCTGCAATTCTTCGGAAACATCAGGCGGCAACTCCGGGGCGAGGGCTTCGAGGCGCAGCCTGAGAAAAGTCAGGGGGGTGCGCAGTTCATGCGCCACCGTGGTGGAAAACTCCGCCATCTCGTTGTAGGACCGTCCCACCCGGCGCAGCAGGTCGTTGATGTGCTGCACCAGCGTGGCCAGTTCGGCGTCCTGCTCCGGCAGATGCACTCCCTGCGCGCAGGATTGCGGGTCCAGGGCCGCCAGTTCACGGTTGATCCGGCGAACCGGGCGCAGCGAACGCGCCGCAATAAAATACCCGACGCCAACGCTTCCTATCAGAAGGGGAAGAGCGATCCAGAGCCATACCGTCAACAATTCGCCCAGAATATCCTGCACTTCCTCGTCCGTGTAACTGCCGTGAATGCTCCATTGGGGAAACTTGGGATGGCTGCGGTCCCAACGATCCTTCCGCAGTTCCCCGTCGAGGTGCCAGTGGGCCGCCAACATCAGCACTGCCGCGATCAGGATCACTGACAGCACGGACCAGACCGCCATCCGCAGCCGGAAGTTCATGGGTCGCCCTCCCTCAAGGCAAAGCCAATTCCGCGCAGGGTTTGCAGCAATGGAGGGCAGCCCGGCAGGTCGACCTTCCTGCGTAGATAATTCACATACACGTTCAGCACATTGGTGCCGGAATCGAAGTGCTGATCCCAGACGCGCTCCACCAGGGTGGCCTTGGACACGGGACGGGGGGAGGCTTCGGCCAGCACTTCCAGCAGGGCGAATTCCCGGTTGGTGAGGGTGATTTCCTGTCCGGCGCGGCGGGCGACCCGGGCACGCAGATCAATCTCCAGATCTGCCACGCGCAATACCGGGTCCAACTCCGGTTTTGCCCTCCGTTGCAGGGCGCGCAGGCGGGCCAACAATTCCTCCGTGGAAAAGGGCTTTACGATATAGTCGTCGGCCCCGGCATCCAATCCACTCACTTTATCCCGGATCCCGCTGCGGGCCGTGGCCAGCAGCACCGGCACCGCTTTTCCCGCCGCCCGCACCGCCCGGGTCACGCTCACGCCATCGCGTCCGGGCATGGTGATGTCCAGCACGGCCGCGTCGTAGGGGTTTTCCAGCAGCAGCCAGAGCGCTTCTTCCCCATCCCCTGTATCGTCCACGACATGTCCCGCCGCCCGCAGGGCGCCGACCACGTGGGAGCGGACTTTTTTGTCGTCTTCAGCTACCAGAATGCGCATGACCCGTAAATTGACACAGAGCGGGCAGGGATGCGAGCGGCCATCCACCACGGGGTCAATCGTTCTGCCTGGTTGTAGCAGGCGGGGCGGGTTGGGCTGCCGCTGGCGCCGTGCCGGCGGCGGTATTCACCCCCACGCCGTGTTTGTAAACCAGCAGTCCGCCATAGTGCCCGGTCTCCGCCACGGCGTAGGAAGCGGCCATCCCCGCCACCGCCGCCGCAATCCCCGCGCCCCGGGAGACGGTGGGGATCCGAATCGCGACCACGGCCCCCACTGCCAGCAGGCCTGATAAGATGGCCAGGTTGCGGGTGCGCTCGCCCCATTCCTCATGTTCATCCAGGATCTGCTCCGCCTGGGGGGACAGCTCCCCGGCAAGTTCGCCGTCCTCTTCCCCACTCCATGTCGCCGCTGCCGCGCCGGCTGCGCCTGCCACCATCAGCCCCGCCGCCAGCCAGGGCAGATGCCACCGCCGGATGAATATGGCCACCACTGCCGCAGCGGTTCCGGCGAGGATCAGGACGATCGGGAAATGCACGAGCGCAGGGTGCAAGGGACTTGGAATGGTGAACATAAGAAAGAATGGCGGAGTTGGAGGGAGAGACTTGCCGGCTCATTGGACGAAGCCGGAGCGGCTTGGCGTAGTTAGTCAATCCGGGTGAATTCATCCCGTCCGGTCCGGCAGACCGGGCACTTTTTCGCGGGCAGTCCGGTCAAGGTTTCTCCGCATTCCTGACAAACGTAATATTCGGTGGGGAGGTTTTTTCCCAGATTGTCCAGCGCGTTCTGATAGAGTCTGGCGTGGGACTTTTCCGACTGCAGTGCGAAGTTGAGGGTGCGGATGGCCGGCCGGGAATCCTCCGACTTGGCCAGGGCGAGGAACTCCGGATACATGGTATCGCGCTCATGGCTTTCGCCGGTGATGGCAGTCTGCAGATTCTCCGCCGTGGAGCCCGGGGTGACGGGATCCAACTGGAAGGAAGCCACGGTGCCACCCAGTTCGATGATGGTCTGCTTGTGCGTGTCGCGGTGAATGCTTTCGGCTGCGGAAGCCGCCCGGAACAGCTTGGCCACCTGGGGAAATCCATCCGCCACTGCTTTTTCCGCGAACTTCAGATAGCGATGGGTGGCATTCGATTCACCCTGGAAGGCAGTATTCAGATTGGCCAGCGTTTTAGGGGAAGCCGCCGCCTGGACCGGGGCCGGCATCAGCAGGCCAAAGGCAAACAGGGCAAACGGCAGGGAGGAGCAGATGAGTTGTTTCATAGTGACATCAGTTTGCCGCACCAGGATTGGAAAGAGCGTGGTTCCACATTAGAAAAAACTAATATCCAAACCCGGTCCCGTGAAACATCACCCACGGTCTGTTGTCCCTGCCGGGCCGGTGCGACAGGATCCATAGCCTATCCAGGCGGGGCGTGTCCGAAGGTGCCGGACGGGTGAAATGAATCTTCCGCCGGTTGCCGAGGCGGAGGGGACGCGCCAGGATGCGCCCATGTCCAAGGTCAAACGAATCAGTCATTTGCTGGTGGGGGATTTTTTCCGCAAACATGGCACCCATCTGAAGCTGGAATTGATCAGTGAGGACGCGGGGCTGAAGCGGAAGATTTTTGAGCCGTCAGTGAACCGGCCGGGCCTGGCGCTGGCGGGATTTTATCTTTATTTTGCCTACAAGCGCATTCAGGTCCTGGGGAATTCGGAGTTTGCCTACCTGGGCAGTCTGCCGGAACGCGAGCAGGCGAAGCGTTTTGAAGAGATGTGCGCCTGCGATATCCCGTGTGTGGTGGTGTGCCGGAACCGGCGGATGCCGGAGTCGCTGCTGCAGTTGGCCAATGCGTCGGGGGTTTCGGTGTTCCGGACCACCATGGATACGATGCGGTTCATCAATGCCTGCACCCTGTGGATGGACTGGGAATTCGCCCCGACCACGACGGAGCACGGCTGCATGGTGGATGTGAAGGGAATCGGGGTGCTGATCAAAGGGGAGAGCGGTTCGGGGAAAAGCGAGGCGGTGCTGGGGCTGCTGGAGCGCGGGGCGGCCCTGGTGGCGGATGACATGGTGCGGCTGCGGGCGCCGGAGGGACGGGAACTGGAGGGGACGGCTTCCGAACTGGGGCGCTTCCACATGGAAGTGCGGGGCATCGGGGTGGTAAATGTGCCGCTGCTTTTTGGCGCGGCGTCGATGCGGGTGCGGAAACGGCTGGATTTGGTGGTGAACCTGAAGCCACTGAAGGAATTCCCCGACGTGGACCGCCTCGGCATGGTGCAGCAGTATTATAAAGTGATGGATATCGAGGTGCCGCTGATCGAACTGCCGGTGGGGCCGGGGCGGGATACGGCCCGGCTGGTGGAGGTGGCGGCCCTGGAGCAGAAGCTCCGCAGCTTTGGCCACCACAGTGCGGTCGAATTCAACAAAAACCTGCTGCGGACCATGGAGGAGCAGAGAATCAGCTAGGGATTAAATTTTCCGGAAATGCGCCATCTGCCCTTGCCGCCTGGGTTCCGGCAGCCATTTTTGCCACTATGCTGACCCGCGAATTCACCATCACCAACAAGCTTGGACTCCACGCCCGGCCTGCGGCCATGTTTGTGAAGGTGAGCAGTGCCCACCAGGCAGAGATCTGGGTGGAAAAGGATGATGAGCAGGTGAACGGGAAAAGCATCATGGGTCTGATGATGCTGGCGGCGGGCTACGGCTCCAAGCTGACAGTGACGGCGGAAGGGCAGGATGCGGAGCAGGCCATGGCGCAGATCGCCGCGCTGATTGAGAGTGGCTTTTCCGAAAACCGGTAAGCAGGAAGACCGCACAAAAAAACCGCAGGCGTTTCGGCCTGCGGTCTGAATGGGGAGTAAACGGGCCTGAGGCCGGAATTACATGGCTTTTTTGGTGGCGGCACAAGTCTTGCAGGCCACGCCCTTGGCAGCGGCATCCTTGCAGCAGGCCTTGGTGGCCGTGGCGCTGTCGGCGGAGCAGCAGGAGCCGGACTTGGTGCAGGTGCAGCTGGAGAAGGTCAGGGAAGCAACGGTGGCGAGGAGGAGGGTGATGGTTTTCATAGGTGGTTGTTGGGTTTATGGAATGGACAGATATCGGATACGACACCGGACACGGCGGGATATTCCTTGGAATTTGGCGGATGGCTACGGTTTTTTTAGAAGTTCGTAGGCGGTCTTGACCACCCAACCGCTGGCTTCCAGGGCGGCCCGGGAGGCGGCACGGTCCGTGCCGGTGAGTTCGGAGACGATGCGCTGGGCCCGGTCGCGGAGTTTTACGTTGGAAGGATTGAGGTCGATCATGAGGTTGCTCATGACCTTGCCGGTGCGGCTCATGGCCAGAGTGGTGAAGAGATTCAGGATCTGTTTGGTGGCAGTGCCGGCCTTGAGGCGGGTGGAGCCGGTGAGGACTTCCGGGCCGAGGTCAGGGGCAATGACGAAGTCGGGATGGAAAGCGTCGGGATTTTGCTTCAGGACGGTTTTGATGGTGGGATTGAAACAGAGCATCACGCTGACGGCGCCCCGGGCTTTGGCTTCGGCAAGGGCACCCCATACATAAGGCGTGCGGCCACTGGCGGCGATGCCGATCACGACGTCCGGGGATTTGACGTTGCGGAAGCGGATGGCTTCGGCCCCGGCGGTGGCGTCATCCTCGGCGCCTTCCACGGCGGACCACAGGGCGCGCTGGCCTCCGGCGATGATGCCCTGGACCTGCTCGCGCGGGGCGCGGAAAGTCGGAGGGCATTCGCTGGCATCGAGCACTCCCATGCGGCCACTGGTACCGGCTCCGATGTAGAAAAGCCGCCCGTCGTTTTGGAAGGCGTGGATGATGGCTCCGATGACTTTGACCAGAGTAGACCGCTCCTGGGCGATGGCGTGGGGAACCTGGCTTTCCTCGTCCAGCATCAGGTTCACCGCCTTGGCGAGTGGCATGGTATCAAGCTTGGTCGAACGCGGGTTCCTGTGCTCGGTGGGGGAATCCAGCAGGGCCGTCAGCGGAGCGAGGGCGGAGGGTGGGCCGGTTTTGCCAAGGGACGTGAGACGGGGAGGCTGGGATTTGGCGAGGGCGACGGCTCCCCAGACGCTGGGGCGGGTGAGCGCCTCCACGCGGGCCCCGGGCCATTTTTGCCGGAGCCGCCGGGTCACGTCTTTGGCGAAGGCGGGATTATTGAGCAGCATGCCGCCATTGAGGATAAAATGGACGGGCTGGCGGGCTTCGGTCAGGTGCCCTGCACAGGCGGCCGCGTCGGTAGCCAAAGCTTCGGCGGCTTCCGCCAGGATTCCCCGGGCGAGGGGATCGCTCTGGGCGGCGGCCCGGAAGACCGGGATGGCGAGGCTGGCCATGTCGGTTTTGTCGGCTTGGATGGACCAGTCGATCAGGTCGTCCGGCACATTGAGCGCCAGGGCATCAAGGATCAGCGTGCCCAGTTTTGGCCAGGTGCCGGAACGGTCGGCCTGGGCGACCAGGGCCCTCAGGGCTTTGAGGCCGATTTCAGTGGCGCTGCCCCGGTCGCCAATGATATGGCCCCGGCCGCCGACTTTGGCGGTGCGTCCTTCCGGGGTGCTGCCATAACAACAGGAGCCGGTGCCGCTGAGCACCAGCACGCGGGCTGCCATGCCAGGCTTTTCCGGGGCCGCGGCGAGGGCGGTTTCGAGGTCGTTGGTGGCGAGGCAGGGGACCTTGGGGAAAATGCGGGAGGCGGCGCGGCGGATACGGTCGCGGTCCGGATCAGTGCGGGTGCCGGCCAGTCCTATCGCGATGGCGCCGAGGGCGGTGACCGGGCAGGGCAGGCGGGTGGCAATTTCCCTGAGCCGCCATTGCAGCTCCCGGTCGGAGAGGAGCTTTAAATTACCGGCGTCGAAGCTGGCTTCATAGAGGACGCGGTCCGCCGCATCCACCAACAAGGCCGTGGTGCGGGTTCCCCCTCCTTCGATACCGAGAAAAAGCGGGGAGGTGGGCTCCGGGAGGGGTGGTTTTTTCATGCAGTCAGGACCAGTCGGCCAATTTTTCGTCCCCGCCGTCAAAGGGCTGGCGGCTCCCAGCGTTCCTGTAGCCGTACGATGGATTTGGCTTTGCCGGTCGCAGCGTCGATGTCGATCACGGCCCCGCAGAGCAGCACCGGACCGCTGGCGACGGTGAAACGCCTGGGCAGGCAGGTGGTGAAGCGCTCCAGCACGGGTTGGATTTGGCTGCCGATGACACTTTCGATGGGCCCGCACATGCCGGCATCCGTCAGGTAGGCGGTGCCGCCGGGGAAGATGGTTTCGTCGGCGGTCTGGACGTGGGTGTGGGTGCCGACCACGGCAGAGACGCGGCCATCCAGGTAGCGGCCCATGGCGATTTTTTCACTGGTGGCCTCCGCATGAAAATCGAGGAAGATGACCGGGGTTTCCTGACGCAAGGCCGCGACCTCCTGATCCAGGGCGAGGAAGGGATTTTCGATCGGCGGGTTCATGAAAGTGCGGCCCATGGCACTGACCACGGCGACTTTTCCCTTGTCTGTCTCCAACACAATGCTGCCCTGGCCGGGAGTGCCGGGTGGAAAATTAAGCGGGCGCAGCAGGCGCGGTTCCGTGGCCATGTAATCGGTGATCTCATACTGGTCCCAGCAGTGGTCTCCGAGAGTGACCACGGTGGCGCCGGCCCGGAGCAGGCCGATGCAGAGTTTGGGACTGAGTCCACGGCCCGCCGCGGCGTTTTCACCATTGATGATGATAAAGTCCAGCCTCAGGCGTTCTTTAAGCTCCGGGAGGCGGTCGGCGATGGCCCGACGTCCGGGTTCGCCGAATACATCCCCTAAAAACAGGATCCGCAGCGTTGCGGCATCAGGAAAAGTCAATGAATCATCCACTCCCCGTCCATACCGCAGCGGGTCCGGTTTTGTCCAACGGCAATCCTGGCACCCGGCGCCGATTTTTCAAAACCAGTGCCGCGGCGGCGGGGGGGCTGCTTGTTGGTTGTGATAACAAAACGCCGGCCCCGGTGTTGACCCTGCCGCCGCCGGTGCCAGTGCCGCCGGTGAAGTGGTGGAATCTCTCAGAACTGGCGCCGCCGCCGGATTGGTCGAGGCTGGAAGCCTGGCAGGACTCCATCACCGCCCCCGAATTCCGCCATCTGCTGGAAAATGTGGTGACGGACGGGACGGCCTTCTGGAGCACTGTCGAACAGCGGGAAGACCGGGCCATCATCCGCACCACCACCGCACGTGAGGGCGCCGAACGGTTTGAACTGAGATTTGCCAGGGAACCCCAACCCAGGCCATCCGCAAGATACTGGCGGACGGCGGCGGAAATGGGCCCTCCCCCTTCGGCCGAACGCCCCCTGGAAGGTGTCAGGATCGCCTTGGACCCCGGCCACATTGGCGGCAGGTGGGCGAAAATGGAGGCGCGCTGGTATCAGATGGGCGAAGCGCCGCCGGTGATGGAGGGTGAACTGACCCTGCAGACAGCCCGCGTGCTGCGCCCATTGCTGGAGTCCTTGGGCGCCATTGTGAGCTTGGTCCGGGAAACCCACGAACCCCTGACTTCCCAGCAGCCGGACGCGCTGCTCGCCGAAGCCCGCGAAAGCCTGGCGGTGTCGCTGGGCGTTTCGATCGTGCCCACGGAGGCGCAGGTCCGCCGCGAAGCCGAGCGTTTATTTTACCGCACCTCTGAAATCCGCACCCGCGGGCAACGCGTCAATGAGGTGCTGAAACCGGACCTCCTGGTTTGCTTGCACTACAATGCCGAAGGATGGGGCAGTGACGCCGGGAAGCCGGTGTTTTCCCCGGCCAACCACGTGCATGTGCTTGCGCATGGCTGTCTCAGTCCGGCGGAGTTTTCCAATGACGACCAGCGGTTGGATACCCTGCTCCGGCTGGTCCAGCGCATCCCGGTCGAGGAAATCCGCCTGTGCGACGCGGTGGCCCGTCACCTCGCGGCCGCTACTGGCCTGCCACCCTTTACTTATGTGGGGAAAAACGCCCGCAAGGTGAATGACAACCCCGGCCTCTGGGTGCGCAATCTGCTGGCCAACCGGGTGTATCACTGCCCTGTCGTCTTCACGGAACCTTATGTCATGAACAACCAGGAGGTTTTCGACCGCATCCAGGCCGGTGACTATGACGGGGAAAAGGAAGTCGCGGGCAAACTGCGGCGCAGTATTTTCCGGGAATACGCGCAGGCTGTCGCGGATGGCCTCGCTGAAGCCTGCCGCGCCGGTCGGGTCTGAGGGCGGGAATGGCCATGCCGTGGGGCCTTGATCCCGGCTGGTTTTTGGCACTGTATCAACGGATTCCCCGCGCCCGTTCATGGGCCGGCTCAACACATTTTTCATTTTTTCGATCCTATGTCGTGGTATGACTACAACGATGCTGCCGAGCAGAAAGCCGAAATCCAACGGGAGCTGGAAAAACGACGGAAGCGTGGAGAAAAATATGAAGCTTTCGTGGCCCCGGAAGGGCGGAAGCTGGCCGTGAATTTCTGGGGTCAGGCATGGTGCCGGCATCTGGAAACCTACTGTGGTTATGAGACCCGGTTGCCACGGGGGCGCAGTTATCTGCGGGCGGGTCATGTCTACAATCTGGCAGTGGAGCAGGGCGTCATTACCGCAGAGGTGGCAGGGTCGTCCTTGTATGAAGTGGAAGTCAGGATCGCCCCGCTGAAAGCTGCCGCCTGGACCAGGATCAAGGAGACTTGTCAGGGGGAGGTCGCCAGTCTGTTGGACCTGCTGGGCGGGAAATTGGGGGACCACGTGATGCAGGTGGTGGTGGACCCGGAGGAGGGACTCTTTCCGGGACCCAGGGAAATCCGGCATCAATGCACCTGCCCGGATGCGGCGGATCTCTGCAAACACCAGGCTGCCGTGCTTTATGCCGTCGGGGTGTTGTTTGACCGAGATCCCCGGTTTTTCTTCGAACTGCGTGGAGTCGATCCTTCAGAACTGATCGCGTCCTCGGCGGCGGTGCTGGGAACGGTCGCGGACCAGGCCGCTGGCGACTTTGGCGGAGAGGATCTGGGCGCGTTGTTCGGTATAGAACTGGCTGATCCTGAAGCACCGGTGGCCGCCGCTGCGCCAACCACGCCCCAAATCAAAAAGCCAAAAGCGGCTGCGAAAACCAAGCCGGCTGCCAAATCACGCGGTCCGGTGAAAAAGAAGGCAGGGCCGAAGAAGAAACCGGCCTGACAGGAACGGGGCCTCAGTCGTTAAACAATATTTGACGCGTGAGGATCCGTGCTGATAGGATGCGGGCGCTATGAACATTCTCCCCGCCCGCATCGCTTTTTATGTGTTGCTGCCGGCGGTGCTGGGCGGAGGGCTGGCTTGGCGCACGCGGTCGGTCATGGCCCCGGATGCCGGAGGGGCTGCCGCCAGCGTGGCGGGGAAGTCCCGGTCAGCGGCACCGGAGGCCAAGGCCCAAACGCGAGGCCCGGCAGATTTGCCTTTGGACAGTGCCCTGGCAGACCAGAAGCGTTTTTGCGGTCGGCTGCAGGGCGCGGATCTGACGCAAATGATGGCGCTGCTGGACGAGGCCCAGGCCTTTGCCGATCCCTTCCGCCGCCGTTCGTTGCGCACCCTCGTTTTTGAGCAAATGGCGCGGACAGACCCTGCCGGAGCCTGGGCGCTGCTGGAAACCTGGGAGAAAGGCGGCTACCGGAACCCGTTTCTCCAAGCCTGGGCGCAGGTGGATGCGGAGGGCGCCCTGACCTGGGCGGAAGGGCAGGGGAAAGAGGGCGTGGATTTTGCCCGGGAGATCATCGCAGGCCTGGTGCCGGATCACATGGAAGCTTTCGTCAAAATCCTGCCGCGCCTGAAGCCGGATCAAATTGGCAAGGATAAGATCGGCACCGCGTTCCGTCTCCTCGGAGCGCAGGACAGCGCCGCGGCCCTGCGCCTGCTGCAAGTGCTCTCCGGCAATGGTCAGCAAAACTTCGCGTCCTCGTCCCTCGCGGAAGGCTGGGCCCGCCGCGATGCCAAGGCCGCCTACGCGTGGGCGAAGGATCTGACTGATCCCGCGCAGCGCGAGTCCGCCCTGCGCGGAGTCTTCCGCGCCTGGGCCGAAACCGATCCGAGAGGCACCGCCGCCCGCCTGGATGAACTGACCAAAGACCCCGCCATGGCCAAAGCGGCGGCGGGTGATTCCCCGGTCCGGGCCGTGGTCCGCGCCTGGGCGGCGCAGGACCCGAAGGCCGCCGCGGCTTGGCTGCGCCAGCGTGCCGAGGAAGCCGGCCCGGAAGACGGGAGCGCCACTTCCTTCAGGAATTTGTTGCAAACCGAAATCCTGCCGACACGCGACGAATGGAACGCCACGGAGATTGCCGACCTGATCCGCAAGCCGGGCGAGAAACTGGTGACGGAAGGGGGTGACCAGTATTCTCCTTTCAACCACAGCATGAGCTGGAGCAGCGGCGACGATGAGGAATCCCGGCATGTGGTCGGTCAGTTCGGTGGGGGGAACTCACCTTTGAATTCGAACGACGATCCTTTTCAAACGGGCGGAGTGGTCCGCATCGCGGACCCCGCGCAGGCGTTTGATGATCTGGCCAAACAGCCCGGAGACGCGGCGCGGCAGAATGTGCTGCATGAAATCGCCTGCCAATGGGCGGAGCAGGATCCGAAGGCGGCCATGGCCAAACTGCAGGAGACAACCGACCCATGGCTGAAACTGGGCTTGCTCAATGCCCTTTCCGACCGGGCGCGACAGATGATGGATCCAGGACTAGCTACTGAAATTGCAAAAAGTTGCCCAGAGTCCGCAGGTAACATGGGGGAGCATTCAGCGAACGGAATATACGGGGCCCTGGCCAGGCAGGATCCGACCCGTGCCCGCGCCTTGCTGGATAGTGAACTTGATGCGGGTGGGAAAACTTCCATCGCCTCAGCCCTCGCCACGCAGCAAGCCACCTACGATCCCGCGGGCGCGGTGGCATGGGCGGCGCAGCAGCCGGATGAAAAAGTCCGGTCGGGAGCCACGGTAGCGGCGGTAAGCAGTTGGGCCGCCGCGGACGCTTACGCCGCCTCCGAGTGGGTGACGACGCAGCCCGCCGGCCCCCTGCGGGAGGCTGCTGTCCGGGGATTGGTCCAAAGCCTGCAGGAGAATTCCCCTGACGATGCACTGCAGTGGGCCGGGACGCTGGCCAATCCGCAGCAACGCGAGTCCGCGCAGGTCAGCGTCCTGACGAATTTGCTCTGGCAGGACTTGGCCAAGGCGAAGGAGCTGGCATCCGGACTGCAGCTTTCCGGGCCGCAGCGCAGCATGATGGATCAAATGATCCAGAGCCGGGAGAGAGACGGCAATTAAATCCATTCCCATCCTCCGCCATGACCCGTTCCCCTCTTATTTGGCCCATCACTGCCGCCGTGGCCGCCGCCGGGGTATTTTATGGGGTGCGCATGGCACTCCCGTCTCCACAGCCAAAGGCGTTTCCGGTGACGGATTTGGTGCAAACGAAGCAGGCCCCCTTGGCTTCGCCGGGGTCGGGCCAGTCGGAGGATCCGTTGCTGAAGCGCCTGCGCTTTCTGGATGAGCTGGCCTCGGCGGATTCTTCCGGTTTGCGGCAGATGTTCCAGGGCACGGGCGCCGGCCGTCAGGAAAAACGCGTCGTCGCGCAGCGCTGGGCGGAGACGGATCCGGCCGGGTTGCTGGGCTTTCTAAAGGGCCTGAGCCGCACGGACTGGGACCGGGACGGGGAACAGTTCGATGCGGTGCGTGGCATCCTCTTCCGTACGTGGGCGGCGCAGGATCCGGAGGCCGCTCTGGCCGCCGCGGAGGCCTTGGGGAACCGGCCTCAATTCCGCACCGCCCGGTGGGAAATTGTGCAGAGTTTGTTCGGGATGGATCCTGCCAAGGCCTTTGCGGCGGCCGTGAAACTGCCTCAGTATCTGAATGAGGACCGCGTGGTGGACACGGTTTGGAAAAAGGACCCCTCAGCTTTTCTGAAGGCGGCCGGGGATGCTCCGCCTGGAGCGTTTAGGAATGGGCAGGTAAAAAGCGCGGTGGATAATGCTTTCGGGGAGCTACTGAAGCAGGATCCTCTGGCGGCGGCGGCGTGGCTGAAGTCACGCCCGCTGGACCAGCAACGCAAATTCTGGGGAGGCATGGCCTATCAATTGGCGGAAGCAGACCCGGCTGGAGCCCAGGCTTGGTTCAAAGAGATGCCGCCTTCCGCGGAACGTGAAAAGGCCGGGGCGGAAATGGTGAAGGCCCTCGCTAAAAAGGACCCGAACGCCGCCTTGGAATGGTTGCAGGACAATCTGGAAGGCGGTCGCACCGCTGGATTTGCCTTTCTCGCGGAAGCCTTGGCGGAGAAAGGCGTGGATTCTGCAAAACAACTCCTGGAAGCCATGCCGCCCGGGGAGCAGCGCGATGGCGTGGTGAAGGTGATCGCGCAGATGTGGGCTAACAAGTATTTCAAGCCCGCCATTGCCTGGGTGCTGTCGCTCCCTCCTGACGATCCCGGCCGGAAGCAGGCGCTGCAGCAGCTGGGTTACCAGTGGGCGGGAAAGGATCTGGCCGGCGCGGCGGCTTACCTGCGGGACCAGGCCGGAACAATGGAATCGATGAACATGATGCACAGTGTGACCAGCCAGTTTGTCGAAAAGGACATGGGGGGTGGGTTTGCCTGGGCGGACACCCTTCCGGCCAATGCGAAGGCCCGGGCCTACAGTAATTTTTTCCAGAATGCTTTTTCGCAGAAAAAACTCCCGGAAGTTTTCGCTGCCGTGGAAAAACTGCCAGTGGGGCAGCAGGAAACCATCGCGGGTAAAATCGCCGCCGGCGTGATGAACACCCGATACAGCGATACTGAAATGGACACGCGTTTCGTCAATTCCCTGAAGCTCATTCCGCCCCACCTGCGTCAGACGGCCCGCGATGAAATCAACAAAAGTAATTCTTCTGATGCCGCCAAAAAACAGGCCGCGCTGGAGGCGCTGAAATAAAGGTTTTACCCCCTCCTCCCGGCAGCGCCGGCTTCATCGAATTCCTCCCATGAACGAATCAGACCATATCACTCAGGACAAAACGACCGCCCCCTTGTTCCTCCTGCAGGCGCTGGGCCTGCTTTTGGAGGCCGCCCAGGCAGATCCAGGGACCACGGAAGTCACGATGCAGCCTCTTTCCGGCCGGGAGCAGTTCGATTTCCGCCAGGAAAATCCCAGCGGCGTCAACGCGGTCAGGATCAGATCTACCAAAAGCATGTTGCTGTATTCCCTCGTGCAGACCTTGGCCGGGGAATTGGACAGCGACCCCTCGCTCGCGGAGGGCCGGTTGGTGCTGATCGGCATGATCCATCCGCGTCTCGAAAAAATCAACCAACTGGGAAAAGTGGTCCTCACCAAAAGGATCTATGACCCGGAAATGCTGCTCCACGAAGCTGCCACCGCCGTGGGGACCTTCCGTGCGGCCGCGGGGCTCCCTCCGCAGTCCGCGGCAGTGGATCAGGCGGTGGCCGCCTGTCTCGCCATGCAGCTGGGGGAATATTGTGCGGAACCCAGGCGGCTGGACCGGGCGGCTCTGGTGGCCTTGTTCCGCGAGGCGATTCTGGTGGCCACGTCGAAGATTGGGCCGGTTTAGCCGGGTTTCCGGCGCGGGGGGGGGATTTTCTCCTGGTGAGAATCCTGGGTTTCCTGACAAAACAAGCCGGGGATCACCCCGGACCCGTGAGCGCTGGGCTCTTGGATTCCAGGACAATCCCCGGCAAACTTTTTAGCCTAAATGGGAAAATGGGTGACCACGGATGGCACGGATGCGACTGATAATCACGGATATAGAAGAAATATTGGATTCACCCAAAAGGTGAGGTTGGTTCTTATCATTAATTCGTGAGAATCAGTTCTATCCGTGCCATCCGTGGCCCGTCAGCGTCCTTTGTAAGTTAGGTGGTCTTCCGGCCGCGGGGTGATGGATCAGGCATGGGCCAGCGACGGGAGCGGGCGCATGCCTTTCTCGGTCTTGCCGGTTTTGATTTCGTCGTAAATCCACGCGTAGGTTTTTTCGAGGCCTTCGCGCAGGCTGATGGAGGGAGCCCAGCCCAGCCGTTCCTTGATCATGGTGTTGTCGCTGTTGCGGCCACGGACGCCTTTGGGGGCATCAAGCTGATAATTCCGCTGCAGTTTCACACCGGCGATGTCTTCGGCGATGGAGACGAGTTGGTTGATGCTGACCATTTCATCGCTGCCGAGATTGATGGCGTCGAGGATGTCGCTGTTGAGGATCCGGTGGGTGCCGTAGGTGCAGTCATCAACATACATGAAGCTGCGGGTCTGTTCGCCGTCGCCCCAGATGTCGATGGTGTGGTTGCCGCTGAGTTTGGCCTGGATGACCTTGCGGCAGATGGCGGCGGGCGCTTTTTCGCGGCCTCCGTCCCAGGTGCCGTGCGGGCCATAGACATTGTGATAGCGGGCATAGCGGGTCTGGATGCCGTAGTCCTCGCGGAAGTGACGGCACATGCGCTCGCTGAACAGTTTTTCCCAGCCGTATCCGTCCTCCGGCATGGCGGGATAGGCGTCGGCTTCCTTCAGGCCGGGATTGTCAGAACCGGTTTGTTTTTCACCGTTGTAGACGCAGGCGCTGGAGGCGTAGAAAAATTGCTTCACGCCATGGTCGCGGGCGGCCATGAGCATGTGGGTGTTGATGAGCACGCTGAGCATGCAGAGGGCTTTGTTGTTTTCGATGAAACCCATGCCGCCCATGTCGGCCGCGAGATTGTAAACCACTTCAGCATCACGGCAGACGAACTGACAGGCGTCGATGCCCTGCACGTCCATCACCAGATTTTCGACGTTGCCGTGGAGTTGGTACCAGTCGTCGAGGGGTTTTTGATCGACCGCACGGATGTCTGAGAAGCCCTGGTTCTTGAGAAACTGGACGAGGTGTCCGCCGATGAAGCCGCCGGCTCCGGTGATGACTGCTTTGCCTTTCATGTTTAGATGGAAAATGTAATCGCTAGGGGGTGAAGATCTTTTCAAAATTTGAGGCAATGTCCTCAATTTTAAAGGTGTTTTTGGCGTACTCGCGCGCATTGGCAGCGCAGCGGGCGGCCAAGTGGGGATTGGCGCGGAGTTGTTCGGCGGCTTCGAGAAAGGCGGGAACGTCGGCCGGGGGAACGGTCAGTCCGGCCTTCCGCTGGTGGATGATCCGGGCGGCGAGATTGACCTGCGGGACGGCCAGGAGGAGGGGCCGGGCCGCGCAAAGATACGTCAATACCTTGGAAGGCACCGAGAAGACGCCGGCGTCCTCCTCCAACACGGCACAGAGCACATCGCCCGTGGCCAGCACCTGCGGCATGATATTGAAATCCTGGTAGGGGAGCAGCAGCAGATGGGGAAGCTGCCGGGCCTTTTTCTGTTCTGCCAACCACTCCGCCCCGATGCCTTCGGAGATCACGACCACGCGGATTTTGTCGTTTTGGCGGTATTGCTCGGCGAGACTCAGCAGGAGTTCCGGATTGTGCTTCATGCCCAGGGTCCCGGTGTAAAGATAAACGAATTTATCCGCGAGACCGTGGCGCCGGCTCCAGTCATTGGCCTTCTCGCCGACGGGCAGGGTTTCCAAAGGAGCCCAATTGGGAATCACGGTGATCCGGTCTTTGGGCATGCCGAACTCCTCTTCGAGAATGGGCGAAAAATCGTCCGTGATGGCAACGACCCGGTGGCTGGCGCGCAGTTGGCGGCCTTCCATCCTGCGGTAGTATTGGCCGATCAGGCCACCGACGACGGGGATTTTTTTCCGCACCAACTTGTCCACGGCAAGGCTGTAAAAATCCTGGAGCCAATAGACGAACCGGGCATTCACGGCCTGGGTGGCGCGGAGGATCGGTTCCTGGGTTTCGGTGGGGGTGTTGGAGGAAATGACGCCCTCCGGTTTCCACATCCGGATTAGACGGGCGACCTCCTTACCGTATGCGACTTCCATGTTCCGGCGGCGGATGAACGAGTATTTGTACCGGACATATTCCGGATCCATGGCGACCTCACGCACGATCAGGCTGGCGGCATCCTCCTCGTTTTTGACCAAATCCCCGCGTGGTGTCTGGAGGGAACCGGCGAACGCATGCAGGACATCATGGCCCATTTTCGCCAACTCGCGGGAGAGTTGGATTTGGAACGGATGGCCGGCGTAATCGTGAACCAGAAGGCGCATGGTGGAAATCAGGAGAAGTGAACTTCCAATATGCGTGGCAATTATGGTAAATGCAAATTATTAAAGTGGGTCGATTGAGAGATTTTGAGCAAAGGAGGATACTCAAGACGGCCTCTGATCTGATCGAAACAGCCCCCGTTGTGGAGGGTCCCTGGCTTACTCCAACTCCCCGTAAAGCGTGAACCCTTTGGTCTCCAGCACCCTCACTGGAATGATTTCGCCGCGGAGTCGGTCGTGCGGGCCTTCGAAAACGAGGATTTTATTTTGCGGGGTGCGGCCGGTGAGGCGGGTTTCAGTGGTTTTGCTGTAACCTTCGCACAGGACTTCGCGGATGGAGCCGACTTCGGCGGCCAGTTTTTCTTTGGCTTGGGCGTTGATCAGATTCAGCAAGTCGTGATTGCGGACTTCCTTGATCGATTCCGGGAGCTGCATTTCGTCCGGCAGATCGGCGGCGGGGGTGCCGCGGCGGGGGCTGTAGCGGAAGATGAAGGCGTTGTCGAAATGCACGGCGCGGACCACCTCCTTGGTGGCTTCGTAGTCGGCTTCGGATTCGCCAGGGAAACCGACGATGATGTCGGTGGTGATGGCGAGGTCCGGGCGGGCCTCGCGCATTTTATGGCAGATTTCGAGAAAGCGCTCCGGGCTGTAGGGCCGGTGCATTGCCTTGAGGATGCTGGCACTGCCGCTTTGAAGCGGAAGGTGGATGTGCGGGCAGAGTTTGGGCAGGCGACGGAAGGCTTCGATCAAATCATCGCGATAGCCAATCGGGTGCGGGCTGGTGAAGCGGATGCGGTGCAGGCCGGGCAGGGCGTGGAGTTGATCCAGCAGTTGCACGAAAGGGCTGAGGCCGCCCACACTGGGGAATTCCTTGATGCCGTAACGATTCACGATCTGGCCGAGCAGGGTGACTTCCTTGATGCCCTGGTCCACGAGGCGGCGGACCTCGTCCACGATTTCCGGAATGGGCCGGGCCCGCTCGCCGCCGCGGGTGTAGGGGACGATGCAGAAGGTGCACTTCATATTGCAACCCTGCATGATGCTGACAAAAGCGGTGGCCTGCTGCGTGGTGACAGTTTGGTCGCGGATGGTGTTCTGGCTGCCTTGTTCTTCGCCCACGTCGACGATGCTGAACCGCTCGTCGTCCATGCGGCGTTCGAGGCGTTTGGTCAGGATGGTGTCCACATAGTCCACCACCCGGTGGTACTTCTGGGTGCCGGCGACGAGATCGAGATGCGGGATGGTATCCAGCAGTTCGTCGCCCCGGCTCTGCGCCATGCAGCCGAGGAAACCATACACGACATGCGGTTTGGTGTATCGCAAGGGGCCGACCTGACGCATTTTGCCGATGGCTTTCTGCTCTGCCTGATCACGCACGGAGCAGGTATTGATGAGGATGACATCGGCCTCCGCCTCCTCGCCGGTCATGGTGTAGCCCCCGCGGTCGAGGAACATGCGCGCGACCTGGTCGGAGTCGCGCTCATTCATCTGGCAGCCGTAGGTGCGGATGTAAACCTGGTGCATGGGGTGGAGGGGAGCAGTCTGGAGTCAGCGGACAGGGAATTATTTGGGATCGTCAAAAAACCCGGAGGCTTCGGTGGCGACGTTGGTGTCGAGCACCTGCCAGCGGCCGTCGGCGAGATAAAAGTAGAAGCGCCAACGGAGGGGGCGTTTTTCACCATTCAGCAGATAGGTGACTTCGCGGATGGTTTTGCCCGAGGCGCGGATCTTCAGGATTTCCGTGGTGTCGATGCGGCCGGTCAGCTCCAGCACCCGGGTGGTCGATTCAACTAGTTTGGTGACCAATTCCGGATTTTCCTCCGCCAGCACCGAACCGTCCAGCAGTTTGGCGTAAGCTTCGGGAACCTTGCGCTGCTTCAGGACCGAGAAGAAAGCTTCGATTTTGGTTTTGATGGCCGGTTCCAGCGTCAGGGCATCCAGCGGCACGGCGAGGCGGGGTTCGGAGGCGGGCTTGGGAAGGGTCCGCTCCTGAGCGGGAAGCACGCCCATCAGCAGGAACAGCAGAGCAGAAAAACGAAAGCACATGATCTCCCCATTATCCGCCCCGGCTCCCGCGCTGCGCAACGGATTTGCCGGGGAATCGGGGAGGCGGCCTCCCTGTCCGGGCGTCTCGCCCGGGGCGGATCGTCCAATGGAGCCGGGAAGGCGCGTCCTGACGAAAACTTTGTGTGAAATTTCACTCGCCGACTTATTTAAGACATATTAAGAGTGGCCGGCCCCCCGCCAGCTTTCAACTTTTCCTCTGTTTTGTCCTCCACGTCCCCTTCCAACGTACCAGTTGAGCGGATCAAAGCGGTGAATCACCACCTGCGGGTCGCCTTGGACGAGGTTTCCGAAGCGGTCCTGATCCTGCAAAATGGATTGAGTCAGGACGAAGGGCCGGTCATTGCCTGGGGCAATAAAGCGGCCGTGCGCTGCACCGGAGTGGCCGGGCCGGATTTGTTTGGCTCCCGGCTCCAGCCGCTGCTCATCGAAGCTTCATGGCAGGCCATGCTGACGGCGCTGTCCACGGCATTCAAAGGGGAGCCTGCGCTGTGCGATCTGACTTTTCTGAATCCTGACGCCAAACCGCAGCGCGGCCGGGTCAAAGCCACCTGCGGCCCGCAGGGGGAGATTCTCGGGGTGATCCTGACCCTGGTGGAGGTTCCGGTAGCTGCTCCCACCCCACTGGTGGCGGGGACTCCAGTCCGCTTGGATCAGCCTCCGCCCTCCCCGCAGGGCTGGCAGGATGATGTCATCGAAACGATCCGTGAAACCGCCCGGCAGGTCGCCCACGAATTCAACAACGCCCTGACGTCCATCGTGCTGCCGGTGCAGCTGGCCATCCGCGCCATCCCGCAGAATGGCGATCTCTACGACAGTCTCGAAGTCGCCCACGTCTCCGCTCAACGGGCCAGCGATCTGGCGAAAGACTTTCTGGATTGTTTCCGCCCCCGTTCGGCGGTCCGCAGCCGTTGTGCTCCCGGGGCGCTGCTGGGGAGGGCGATCCGGCTCGCCACCTGTGCGCAGAATGTGTCAGCCAGTCTTGATCTGGCAGAGGGGCTGCCCGAAATGGAAGTCGATGAGAGCCAGCTGGAGCGCGTTATTTTCAATCTGATCCGCAACTCCTGTCAGGCGATGCCCAGCGGGGGACGCCTGCGGGTATCATCCACCCGGCGCGATATTGCCGCAGGGGATGGCATCGCGCTGCCCGACGGGCCCTATCTTCAGATTTCGGTCCGTGACTGGGGTCCGGGGATTGCGGAGGAGCACCTGCAGCACCTCTTCCACAGCCGATTCACCACCAAACCGGAGGGCAATGGCTGCGGTCTGCCGATTTGTTACCAGATCATCAAGGAACACGGGGGTGAAATGCTCGTCCGCAGCCGCGTGAATGTAGGCACGGAATTCCTCATTTATCTTCCGGTCCCCGCACCGGCCGCGGTGGAGAGGTCCGAGGCGGAAGCTCCTGCTTCCCTTGAGGGCTCCCTTTCCAGGGCAAACCTGCCAAGCCAGCCTGTTCCGCCGCCGCTGGTGCCCCCCTTGGTTCCGCTGTTTTCCTCAGGTCCCGTTCCCGTCTGGGGAGCGGTTGATCCTGCCACCGCCTTGGTCCCGATGACTGCCAGCGCTCCGGTTCCGGGGGGCGCCGGGTCCACCACCTCACCTATCCCTGCGGCAACCTCTTCACCGATGGGCGGGGCGACGGCTCAGGAAGATGCGCCGCCCTCCCTTCTCGTCGTGGATGACGAGCAAGGCGTGCGCACCGCCTTGAGCCAGATCGCCAAAGTCATGGGTTTCGATGTGTCCACCGTCGCCACCAGCGATGAAGCGCTGCAGACCTACAAGGACCGCCTGCACGCCGCGCGGCCTTACAGCACCGTCCTGCTCGATCTGAATCTCCGCAGCGGCCTGAATGGCATGGAAGTCTTCCAGGCCATCCGACGCATGGACCCTGAAGCCCTGGTGGTCGCCACCAGCGGGCAGCATTCAGAAGGCGATGTCGAACGCTTCCGCGCGCTTGGTTTTGCCGGTTTCCTGCCCAAGCCCTACAGCCTGGAGCATTTTGATAGTGTGATGCGTGCCGCCTTGGCGTCCTAGCGGATGGCCTGCGGCGGCGGGGAGCCTGACGTGCCCGGCAGCCGGATGGACCGGCATACAAAAAGGGGAGGCCGTTTCCAGCCTCCCCTTTGGAGTGAGTATCGGGACTGCCAGGATCAGGCCAAGGCCTTGGCCACGGCCTCGGCGGTGATGCCGAGTTCCTTGAAGACGATGTTGCCCGGGGCGCTGATGCCGAAACGGTCGATGCCGATGATCTGGCCCTGGGTGCCGACGTATTTCCACCAGAGTCCGGAGACGCCGGCTTCAATGGCGACGCGTTTGGTGCAGGCGGCGGGGAGGACGGACTCGCGGTAGGCGGCGTCCTGGCGGTCGAAGCGCTCGAAGCAGGGCAGGGAGACCACGCGGACGCCCGGTTTGCCTTTGGCTCCTTCGACGGCCCACTGCACTTCGGAACCGGTGGCGATCACGATGGCTTCCAGCGGGGCGGTTTCCTTCACCAGGACGTAGCCGCCTTTCAAGGTGCCTTCGCGGCGGGCGGTGGCGGACAGGAAACCGAGGATCGGCAGGTCCTGCCGGCTGAGGGCGAGGAGAGTGGGGCCATCTGCGCGGCTGAAAGCGGCAGCGAAGGCGGCGGAGGTTTCCTCGACATCGGCGGGACGCATCACATCCAGGTTGGGGATGACGCGGAGGCCACTGACGGTTTCGACCGGCTGGTGGGTGGGGCCGTCCTCACCGACGCCGACGGAATCGTGGGTGAAGATGTAAGTGACCGGGAGGCGGGACAGGGCGGCGAGGCGGATACTGGGACGGCAGTAGTCGGCGAAGACGAGGAAGGTGGCGCCGCTGGGGAGGAAGAGCCCATCGTAAGCAATCCCGTTGCAGATGGCGCCCATGGCGTGCTCGCGGATGCCGAACCAGATGTTGCGGCCGGTGGGGTTGGCGGTACTGAAGTCTCCGCCGTCCTTGATGTAATTTTTGGTCGAACCGAAGAGGTCCGCGCTGCCGGTGATCAGATGGGGGACGGCCTTGGCGAGGTTATTGAGGATTTCGCCGCCGCAGTTGCGGGTGGCGGATTTTCCTTCCAGCGGATACTCGGGGATGGCCTTGAGCAGGGCTTCGGCGGTGAGGCCACCGCTGCGGGCGGCGGTGAGTTCGGCGGCGAGGGCCGGATTGGCGGCGGCCCAGGCGTTGAACTTCGTGGTCCAAGCCGCATGGGCGGCGGCGCGTTTGGCTTTGAGATCAGTGAAGTATGCGGTCACTTCTTCGCTGACGTAAAAATGGGTGCCCTCGGGCAAACCAAGGCCATTTTTGGCGGCATCAATGAACTTGGCGCCACCTTCGCCGTGGCCCTTGGCGGTGCCGGCCACTTCCGGAATGCCTTTGCCGATCAGGGTCTTGGCGATGATCAGTTTGGGTTTGCCGTTGTTGGCGTTTTTGGCGGTTTCGATGGCATCGTAGACGGCCTGCAGGTCATGCCCGTCGATGGTGACGACGTCCCAGCCGATGGCGGTATAAAGGGCGGCGGTGTTTTCGCTCTGGGTCACCTTGGCCATGGCGTCGAGGGTGACGTCGTTGGAATCGAAGATGAGGATCAGATTGTCCAGTCCGTTATGGGCGGCGAAGGCGACGGCTTCACGGGCCACGCCCTCCTGGAGGCATCCGTCGCCGGCGAGAGCGAAGACGTGGTTATCAATGATAGTATGGTCGGCGGTGTTGTATTTGGCGGCGGCCATTTTGCCGGAAAGGGCATAACCCACGGCATTGCCCACGCCCTGGCCGAGAGGGCCGGTGGTGCTTTCCACGCCGGAGGTTTCAAAGGATTCCGGATGGCCGGGGGTGTGGCTGCCGAGGACGCGGAAGTTCTCCAACTCCTTCATCGGCAGGTCGTAACCGGAGAGATGCAGCCATGAGTAAAGGAACATCGAGCCGTGACCGGCGGAGAGGACGAAGCGGTCGCGGTTCAGCCATTTGGGCTCGGCGGGGTTGCAGACGAGGGATTCCCCGAACAGCACGGCGCCGACATCCGCCGCCCCGAGGGGCAGGCCAAGGTGGCCGGAGTTGCACTTGTGGACGGCGTCCATGGCGAGACCACGGGCTTGATTGGCGGCGGATTGGAGCAGGGCAGTATTCATGTTCAGTAGGAAAGAGGTGAGGGTGGAGACCGGCGGCTGGACCGGTGGAAAGCGGTCGGGGATTGATCCGATTCCTCCCCGGAGCGAAGTGCGGGATTTTTAGGGTCGCCCCCCCGTGGGTGCAACAGGGACTTGGCTCCCCGAATGGGGTAGAAGCATGAGGAATAGTGATACCCGGTATGAGCGGCGGGGCCGGTCCGGATTCTTCCAGCCGCGAAAGAACGCGAATGGGCGCTAATGGCGGAAAGCTGGAAAGTCGATGGCCAAGGCTTATTCCATTTGGATGGATTCGCGTTCATGAGCGGTTTCTTTTTTTATCCAATGCGGCAGCCCCGCTCAATTCTCCGGTTTATGAGTGCCGGGCGCACAGAGCGTGATCTGGTAAAGATCGTGCCGGCGCTGCCTCAGGTTCCGTACGCTGCCGCGGATATTGAGTTCCTTCAGCAGG
Organism: Verrucomicrobiota bacterium; assembly: GCA_040387795.1. Lineage (GTDB taxonomy): Bacteria > Verrucomicrobiota > Verrucomicrobiia > Verrucomicrobiales > V1-33 > CAIZWU01. The sequence goes on along the minus strand of JAZKDC010000020.1, from coordinate 84,409 downwards.
TCGGTATCGACGTCCGCGATGAGAGTCGCTTCCGCGTTGGGGGTGGTTTCCGAGACGATGGCTTGGTTGGGGAAGGCAAAGTCAGAGGGCGAGAACACGGCGCTCTGGGCATATTGGATATCCATGTTGATGACGCCTGGGAGATTGCCCACGCTGCCGGCGATGGCGACGTAGCACTCGTTTTCAATCGCCCTGGCCTGGCTGCAATAACGCACGCGGTTGTAGCCGGTGGCGGTGTCAGTGCAGAAGGGGACAAAGAGCAGGCGCACCCCGCGGTCGGCGAGGAGGCGGCCCAGTTCCGGAAATTCCACGTCGTAGCAGATCAGCATGGCGATCTTCCCGCAGTCGGTGTCCAGCACCTTCAGTTCGTCGCCGCCGATCATACCCCAGTCGCGCACCTCGCTGGGGGTGATGTGCAGCTTGAACTGGTGGTCCCAGGTGCCATCGCGCCGGCAGAGGTAGACGATGTTGTAGAGCTGGCCATCGCGGTAGAATGGCATCGATCCGGTGATGATATTGATGTTATACTCGACGGCTTTCTGGATGAAGAAATCGCGGATTTCCTCAGTGAATCCGGCCAGTTTCCGGATCGCGGCGGCGGCGCCGTCGGTGTTGAAGGGAGCCATCAGCGGGGCGTTGACGTATTCCGGGAAGACCACGAAATCGGATTGATAGCCGCTCACGGCATCGATGAAAAACTCCACGTATTCGAAGAACCCGCGCAGACCTGGCGTGCTGCGCATCTGCATCTGCACCAGCCCCAGCCGCACCACGCTTTTGGTGCCGAGCACAGGACGTGGCGGCGTGTAGTACACGTTGTTCCACTCAATCAGCGTGGCATAAGCGTGGGATTCGGTGTCATCCAGCAGGTAATTTGTCAGGGCTTTTTTGACATGGAAGTCATTGCTGAGCTGGAACGTCATCACGGGATCGTAGATTTCCTTGCGCCTCACCTTGTCGATGTATTCGCGCGGCGACAGCTCGTCCTTGTATTTGCTGTAGCCCGGCATCCGTCCGCCGGCCACGATGGCCCGGAGGTTCAGCCGCTCGCACAGTTCCTTTCTGGCATCGTAAAGGCGGCGTCCCAGCCGCAAACCCTGGGAGTCAGGATCCACGCAGACCTCAATGCCGTAGAGCACGTCCCCATCGGGATCGTGGGTGGTGAACTGGAAACTGCCGGTGATGTCGCGGTAGCTGTGTTCATCGCCGTAAAGCGCGTAGTCCACCACGAGGGAAAACGCGAAGGCGACCAGTTTGCCGTTGTCCTCCACCCCCACCTGGCCTTCCGGAAAGGTGCGCAGGAGGCGCATGAACTGGGCTTCGGTCCAGCTCGCATTGATCACCGAATACAATCGCCGCGAGATGTCTGCCACGGCGGGCGCATCCGCTGCGGTGAGCGGTCGGACCACAATTTGGTGACTGGGGGGAGGTGAGGAGGAGCTCATGGGAAAACGAAAAGCAGGGCTTTCAACAGGACCGCGTCGTCGGTATGGCGTCAAGGCTGAGGCGGAGCTGCCGTTCCGTTAAAAGCCCCACGGTTCTTAAAAGCTCCTCTGCCCACGTGTGATTTTAGACTTTTGGCGGGCCAATCTGCGGTCGCAGCCGTTTCTAAAATTCGTATCACCAGGCTTGGCAGCGGAGGCCGGTTGCGCTAAAACGGCCCCTTCCTATGAACCGCCGCCATTTCCTCCGCACTTCCGTTGCTTCGTCTTTTGCCCTCTCGGTTGCTCCTTCACTGTCCGCCCTGGAGGCGGATAATGTTTACCGCCAGAACATCGGCCTGCAGCTCTACACCCTGCGTGAAGCCATCAAGGCTGATCCCGGCGCGGCGCTCACGGCGGTGGCGGCAGCGGGATACAAACAGGGCGAAATGTATGGTTTCCCGAACTGCGATCCGATGATCCAGGCGGCGAAGGATGCCGGAGTGGCCCTGCATTCCTCCCACTTCGAGTGGGACAGTGTGGTCAATCCGAAGGATGATGCCTTGTCCGACTTTATGAAAATTCTGGAGAAGGCCAAAGCCACCGGCCTGAAACATCTGGTCATTCCTTTCCTCGCGGACAAGAACCGCGGTTCGGTGGATGCCTTCAAGAAGGTGGCCGCCAATGCCAACAAGGCGGCGGCCAAGGCCAAGGAAGCGGGCATTCAGCTGGCCTATCACAATCACAATTTCGAGTTCAAACCGCTGGAGGGCGGGAAGACCGGATTCGACATTTTCATGGAGGAGTTTTCCCCGGACATGAAATTCGAGCTGGACCTTTTCTGGGTAAAGGTGGGCGGACAGGACCCGGTGGCGCTGCTCAAAAAGCTTACCGGCCGCGTCACCCAGGTGCATTTGAAGGACCTGAAAGCCGGGATGACTTTGCCAAATTTCGGCAGCGTGCCACCGGATGCCTTCCAGGAACTTGGTGATGGCATCATTCCCACCGAGCCGCTCCTCGCCGCCGCCAAAGCCGCCGGGGTGGAACATGCCCACGTCGAGCAGGATCAGTCGCCGGATGCGATGGCCAGCATCAAACAGAGCATCGCTTACCTGAAAACGCTGTAATCGGGACCTGTCCGGGGGGAAGGGCTGCATCCGGGTTGCAAACCGGCGGCAGCCCTTCCACCTTGACGGATCATGCCCTCCAAGCTCGATCCGGCGCTGCATACCGATAAAAAACCCCCGTGGATCAAGGTCCGCCTGCCCACCAATCCCGTCTTCTGGTCCACCAAATCCATGGTGAGCGACCTGAAGCTGCACACCGTGTGCGAGGAAGCCCAGTGTCCGAACCGTTGGGAATGCTGGAGCCAGGGCACCGCCACCTTCATGATCGCCGGGGACCGCTGCACCCGTGCCTGCGGGTTTTGCGCCGTCAAAACCGCCAAACCGTTTGCCCTCGAAGCCGATGAACCGGCGCGCGTGGCCACCGCCACCAAACGGATGGGCCTGAACCACGTGGTCATTACAGCCGTAGCCCGAGATGACCTCGCTGACGGCGGAGCGCAGCACTTTGCGGAAACCATCGAGGCCGTGCGGGCCGAAAATCCTAAAATCACGATCGAAATCCTCGTCCCGGACTTCAATGGCAAGGACGATGCCTTGAAGACCGTGATGGACGCCCGTCCCCACATCTTCAATCACAACCTCGAAACGGTGGAGCGCCTCACCTTGCTCGTCCGCAGCCGGGCGATGTATCGCCGCAGTCTGCACGTGCTGAAGCGCGCCAAGGAAATGTCGGGCGACCGCATTGCCACCAAGAGCGGAATCATGCTGGGCCTCGGCGAGACCGAACCCGAAGTGCTCCAGGCCCTTGATGACCTTCGCGAAGCCGGGGTCACGGTCCTGACCCTTGGCCAATACCTGCGCCCTTCGCCAAAGCACCTGCCGGTGGTGGAATACATCCACCCGGATCAATTCGCCAAACTGAAGGTGATCGCCGAGGAGAAAGGCTTCCGCCACGTCGCCTCCGGTCCGCTGGTGCGCAGTTCCTATCATGCGGCGGACTTCAAGCCGGAATTGGATCTGGTGGGGCACGAAACCGTGGCTGCCGGGATTTGAAGGCTATGCCCATGCGCGCCCTGATCTTTGATTTCGATGGACTCATCGTGGACACCGAGTCCGCGATTTATGAGGCGTGGCGTGAGCTCTATCTGGCGCACGGCCAGGATTTGCCCCTGGCGACCTATGTGCAATGCGTCGGTTCCGTGTTTGGTCATTACGACCCCATGGTGGCGCTGGAGGCACTGCTGGGCAGTCCGGTGGACTGGGACACCCATTTGCCGATGAAGGATGCCCGCATCCGGGCCGGGCAACAGGGGCTCGATACCATGCCCGGCATCAGGGAGCTGCTGGCCGAAGCCCGGGCCGCCGGGATTCCCTGCGTGGTGGCTTCCAGCAGTCAACGCAGCCACGTGGGAGGCTGGTTGGACCGGACTGGCCTCCGGGATCAATTCGATTTTGTCCGCAGCCGCGATGATGTCGCCCGCGCCAAGCCCTTCCCGGATCTTTTCCTCTCTGCCGCAGAGGGGTTGGGCCTACGCCCGGAGGAAACGCTGGTGCTGGAGGATTCCTCGAATGGTCTCCGGGCTTCCCTCGCAGCCGGGGCGCCTTGTGTCATTGTACCCTCGCCCGTCACCGATGGGTCTGATTTCACCGGAGCCGCGGCCATCCTGAAAACCTTGGCCGGTGTTTCCGTGGAGGTCCTGAGGGGTATCCATGCCTCCGCTTTTGAAGCCGCCAGGATTTAGGCGTTACAAAAAATCGACGGAACGGCGAAAATTAATCCAGGAATTTTCCGGGACGGAGCGTTCCTGATATGCTATAGCTAGCACATCATGCCGGAAACCGAACGTCCCGATCCAGCCGCCGACCTTGTGCGGCGGGCGGTGCGTGACTATGAGTCCATGCTCACCGGGTATGTCAGCAATCTGACCGGCGATCCCGAGATGGCGCGGGATGTGGTCCAGGATACCTTCATCAAACTTTATGCGCAGGACCCGGCCCGGCTGGATGGCCCCGGCCTCAAAGCCTGGCTCTTCACAGTGTGCCGCCACCGTGCCCTTGATCTCCTGCGCCGCCGCCGCCGTCTCGTCAGCCTGGAAGATTCGCCCATGGATCAGCTGGCCGACCCTGACCCCGCGCCCGACCGCCACGCGGCGGACGCCGACGAAACTGCGTTTGTGCTGCAAACCTTCCGCCGCCTCCCCGTGAATCAGGCTGAAGTGCTCCGGCTCAAGTTTCAAAATGATCTGTCCTATCAGGAAATCGCCGATATCACCGGTCTCAGTGCCAGCAATGTCGGCTTCCTGATCCACACGGGTCTCAAACGCCTGCGGACCCTGCTCGCCCCTGAAGTCGCGGCGTGTTCGTGACCCCCATTTTTCCTTCCAACCGAGTCCAGACCGCCATGTCCACTTCACCTGACCAGTCCCGTTTCTCTGCCTGTGTCCTCGGGGAAGCCACTCCGGCGGAGCAAACCGCCTTTGACGCGGCGCTCCTGACTGATGCCACTCTGCGCGAGGAAGCCGTCACGCTCAGCCGGACCGCCCACCGTCTGGCAACCGCTTTCAGGCAGGAAGCGCCGCTTTCCCTGACAATTTCCCAGCGGCACGCCGTGCTGTCCTATGGAAAGGGCCCGGCCGTGCCCCGCCAGCCTTCGCGGCCCGCTTGGATGACTCCGACCTGCGCGACGCTCGGTATTGCCGCGGCTCTGGCCCTGGGGCTGTATTTTTTCACTGGCACCCCTCCCCAGCCTTCCGGCTCCAAACCGGAACCGGGCATCCCGTCCATCGCCATCAAGACGGTGCCGGACGCGGGATCTGGCACCCATCCGGTGTTGCCTCCTCCGGTCGTGAGCTCCCGTCCAGGGAATGCAACGATTCCGGAAGCCACCGGACTCGAAAATCCCCTCCCGCCTTCCCGCCCGGAGACCATGGCCGCCACCCCTCCTGTCATCAAGGTCAGCCCCGCTCCCGCCCACCCGGAGCGCGACGTTTGGAAAGAATCGGACCGGATCACCAAGCCCGCCTCCAGTCAGCCGGCCACCGGTGAATCGTTGGCCAGTCCGGCCCCGCGGCCGTAGTTCAGGGCCGCACGCCTGTCAGGACGCCAGGCCCAGCGGCTGGAGGAGGTGACCCGGAAATACTTTGGAAAGGTCCACTCCCTTGGATTGCCGGGCGAGCACAGGCGCAAGGATATCGCGGTAGTTATGATTCACCGGCAGGTCCCCGGGGCCGACCAGCGGGCTGTGGGTGAGATCCGGCCAGGAGGCATGCACTTTTTTGCTCCCTGCCAAGGCTCCCCCCAGCAGAAACAGAACGGATCCGCGGCCATGATCGGTGCCCAGCGCACTGTTTTCCGCGACGCGGCGGCCAAATTCAGTCAGGACGACAATATTGGTGCGGGCCAGTTCCTCCGGCCCGAGATCGGTGGCAAACGCATTCAGCCCCTGGCTGAGCCGCTCCATCGGTGGATCCATGATGACGGATTGGGTGATATGGGAATCCCAGCCGCCGAGATCCAGGGTTGCGGCCTGCAAGCCCACCCGTCCTTTGATGAGGCGTGCGACCTGCTGCAGTCCTGACGAAAAGTCATCCTTCCGGTATTCCGCCTGACGGGCAGGGGAATAAGTTGTTTTTGTCAGGGCGCTGATGCGCTCCAGGGCGGCGAGGGCACTCTGGCCGGCAGGACCAAGCACTCCCGGTGCGGTTTTATAAAGGGCCGCCAATTGGGGTAAAAATCCATCAGGCACGCGGTCCCCGAGGCCAAAGTCGTCGAGGGACTGGATGGCGGCACAGGACGGGGCTCCCCGCAGGCATTCCGGAAGTTGCGCACCGATAGCCACGGCGGTGAGGGGGGATTGCCCGGCATCGGGCCGGACGCGGAGAAACCGTCCCAGCCAGCCCCCGGCGGCCAGTCCTCCATGTTCCATGAAATCCTGGGCTTCAAAGTGGGAGCGCGTTTCGTCTTCCGATCCGGCGCAGTGGACGATGGAAAGTTGACCCTCCTGCCACCACCGATGCAGGGCGGAGAGGTGTGGATTCAGGCCGAAAAACCCATCGAGTTCCAACAGGTTTTCCCGGCGGATCCCAATGCCGGGCCGGGCGCGGTAATACCCGTCATCGCCATGGGGCACGACCATATTCAGGCCGTCGGCGCCGCCCCGCAGGAAGACGACCACGAGGGTGCCGGCAGGGTCCTGTTGGTCGTTGATAAAAGTAGTGAGGGACATGGTCGGGGAGGAGGAATGATTCAGAATGCCTGGAAGGCGGGGCTGGCCAGCAGGAGGGCGACTGGCTGGCCGCTGGCGGCGAGGGCGGTGGTTTCTGCCGCGGCAGGGGAGCGCCCCAGCAGGTGGGCGGCGAGTCCGGTTTCCCCGCCGGCGCAATGTTGGAGCCGCTGGGGATCAAACCGGGTGCCTTTGAGACTGCGGTCCGCAAATTCGAGGGCGAATTTCCAGCGCCAGAGGAGGGTGGCCATCCACGGCTGGGCCTCCTCCGGATAACCGTCAGGCGTGGGATATTGGAAGGGGGAGTGGCCCATGCGCAGGAGATAATCCTGCAGGGCGGGACCGGCGTCCGTGCGGGCGGCGGTGGCGCGCAGGGTGGATACCACGAAATGGAACGGACGCTTCACTTTGCCGCCGCGTGCAGCGAGGAATTCCGGGGAATCGAAAAGGGTGCGCAGAGTGTGCCGGATGTCGCCGGAGGAATCGGTGAAGGCTTGGGCGACGTGGGTGACGGCGCTGGCCGGGGGCGCATCGGCGATGAAACGGCGGCAAAGTTTTGCGGCCAGATACTGGGCCGTGGCGGGGTGCCGGCAAACGATGTTCAGCACCTGATCCAGATCACGTTCCCCCAGCCCGGCGGGAATCCTGACCCCCAGCAGGGTCTTGGGGCCATCGTCATGCAGATCGGCCTGGAAGCTGACTTTGCCCACCGCGAAGCGCGTGTTTTCCCGGGCGCGCACCGTCCATCCGGTCAGGCAGCGGGCCACTTCCATCACATCGTCCTGGGTGTAGCCGCCATTCACTCCGAGGGTATGGAGTTCCAGCAACTCGCGGCCATAGTTCTCGTTGGGTTTTTCCTTGGCGGTGGCGCGCCGGTTCACCCGGCCATCCAGATACCAGAGCATGGATGGACTCAGGGCGGAGGCTTTGACCAGATCCCGGAATTTTCCGAGGGCATGAGCCCGGATCACGGTTTTGTCGTCGGCCGGTTTGAGCCACTTGGAGTCGCCCTTGGACGGATCGATATTAAAATGATCCGACCAGAAATCGACCATGACTTCCTGCAACTGCCGGCGGGAGTGCACCGCCCGCAGGATTTTGGCGCGGGTCATCTGGTCGAGCAGTTCCCGCGCATTATATTCCAGGAGTTCGCCGAGCGGCCAGACGTTGAGCGCTTCAAAGTGGCGCGTGCGGGCTTCCGTCCAGCCGTCATCAATGGACTCCGGCTCCAGTTGGCGGTCGAGCCAGGCTTTCCGGCCCAATTTGAGCATCTCGGCGTGGTCGCCCGGCCGCGGGCCAAAGGTGAGACGGTTCAGGACATGGGTGGCTTCATCAATTTCATCGGCCTCGGGCGGGCGGAAAGCAGTCAGGCCATCGCCCGGACCGGAGAGGATCGGAGCCAGGACATGGGAGAGGGCGCTGAAGCCCGCCACGCCGGCCACGGCCCCGCCGGCGGTGGCGGCCTGGAGGAAACGTCGTCGGGTGGTGCTCATGACGTGGCCTGGCCAGGGAGGTTGGAAAGGGCTGGGGCAGAAGTCAGGGCTGTCCCGGTATGCGGCAGGGTGGGCGGTTTGGCCGCCTTGCGGCGGGCGGCCCAAGTCAACAGGCTGGCTCCCAGGCCGCTGGCGAGGATGAGTGGGATGGCGAGGATCTGTCCAAGGATCGGAAGAAGGAAGGTCAGGGCCAGGGCAGTGCCACCGCGCATCGCACGTTTCCAAGGCTGATGTTCGTCACCGGGAGCCGGCATTCCCTGACCGATGCGCAGGGCCAGTCCGGCCGTGCCCAGCAGTCCTCCGAGGATGGGGGCGAAGATAATCAGCAGCCCGATCCATTTCAGCGCGGGTGGCAGCACATTGAGCAGGACCGTGCCGAGAGCGATCGGCACCACCATGGCCAACAACCCAAGCAGGGTGACCACCACGGGCCGGCGGTATTGCGCCGCGCATTTCTCCACGTAGTCCGGAAACAGGGAGACGGCGACGAGCCAATGGCTCAGAAAAACAAGGAAGAAGCCCAGGGTCAGGAAGAACCAGAGCAGAACGTTGGCGGTAGTGATGTAGTCCAAGGGAAGAGAATGGTGGGAGTTGGGCTGTGCCGCAGGAAGGTGGCACTCCCTCCCGCAGACGCGTATCACCCCGCCCCGATTTCACTTATTTTGTGGATCACGTGATTGTTTTTTGCCCGGCAAACTCCAACCGGCGGGTCCCACGACTGGATGGTCGCGGCAAATGGGAAAACAAAACGGCGGCGCAGGAATCTGCGCCGCCGTTTGCGATGGGGTTTTAATCAGGCTGGCCGGGTCAGGCCATCCGGGGTGCTTTGGCCGCACCCCATCCGGTTATGGCCGGGCCCGGAAGAACAGCCGGCCAGGCGCGCCGAGGGGTACGGTGTAGGGCGAGGTCGCGCCGGGCACGTCCGTGAAGGTGCCCAGGGTAGTGGAGGACTGGAGGATGCCAGTATATTGGATGATGACCGCCGCACCGCTCTGGCTGATACTGATGGCTGGGGCTGGCCCGGTGCTGATGGAGGAGAACGTTTTGAAGGCCGCGGCATCCAACGGGTCGTTCACAAGGTGTCTCACGCCCAGGGCGTCAATGGAATACCACTCGGCATGGGCGCCACCGTTGCCTTCAAAGTTCATGAACCGGATCGGGTAAAGCCCCGGTGTGCTCACGGCGACCTGGAAGGTCGTGGTCTGGTTCAGGTCCGCCTTGCCCAGCGTGGTGGATTCATCCGGACCGAATTTGACCTTGAGACCTTCCGGGGAAGTGAGGAGCGCCTTCAAGGCATCGCCGTCCGCTTTGCTGATCATCACCCCGGGAATGGTGACCCCGGTGATGGCCGGACCGTCGCCCCCCATCACAATCGGCACTCCGTCAGGATTGTTCTGATTGACGATGATGGCGCCAATGGCTCCGGCTGCCTGGGCGAACTGGAGTTTGGCGGCGAAGCCGTTGGTGCCGCGGTCGATCAGGGCAATGTTGCCCGCCATGGCCGCCGCATTGGTCAGGGTTGCGGTCGCATCGGCCGGCACGGCCTGGACGACACTGGCGATGACTGGAGGATTTGCATATGGACCGGAAATCCCACCCGCCGGCGTGGAGGCGATGGAGGGGACGGCGGCGAGGATGCGGGCGCTGGCGGCAGGGGACACGATGGAAACCCCGGGCACTGGAGCGTGGGTCACACTTACCCGGAAGCCATCATCGGCCACTACCCCGAATTGGTGGATCCCGCTTTCGGGGAAGAGCATCCAAGTCAGGGCTTCGAAGACGAAGTTGTCGTTGTAACCGGTGGTGCCGGGAATCCCGGGAATCGCCGTTTCACCGCTGAAGAAGCCGGCGGCCAGGCCGTCCTGCTCGAAGTTGATCACGTCAGTGTGATAGAACCCATTTACAGCACCAGTGCGGTCGGCCACATTGCCGCCGGCATAAGGGCTGCCGGTGACGCCCTGAAGAATGCCTTCGAGGTAATCCAGCCGGTTCGGATTGATCTGGCCTGCTACGATGGGGTTGACCTGCACGGTGCGGATGTTGAAGCCTGAGGCTCCGGCGGCGGTGGCCGGCTGCGCCAGGGCCGGGGGGAGGATGAGGTAGCTCCCCGACTCAAAGGTCCGTGTTTCCGTGAAGGGAGTGCCGGTAGTGCTGTTGTAGCTGAAGACCAGCGTATTCGTCCCGGAGGGGAAAAACGATTGAGGTGTTCCGGGATAACTGACTGTGGTGATGCTGCCGGTTTTGGTGGAGGTGACGGTGACGGGGGCGCCATTCAGGGTGACCTGCACGGTCGACGCATTCACCGGACTGGTGGTGCCATCGTAAATGTCTGCCAGGAAGCTTGTCGCGGTGTTGGAGAGCACCAGGGACGGCGTAGGCGTGGCTGGAATTGATAATGTCAGATTGTCAATTTCCACCTGGGAAACACTGCCGCCGGTGCGGGCTCCCGCGATGAGGCGGAAGTCCTCGGAGGCGATGGTGAAACCAGGAACGAGGACGTTGTCGAAGATGACCCGGGGCGTGGCGACGCCATCGACATCCTGAATGATTTCCAGCTTCACCATGCTGGAGGTTGGTCCGTTGGTGATGACGGTGATGATCGCGCGGTTATATGGATTGATGGGGTCCACCTGGGGAGCCAGATTGAAGGAAGGGTTGAACGTGGCCAGAGGGACCGTTGGCGCATCCGGCCCGATCAAGCGGATGGTGTCAGCACCATATACGCCGAAACCAAAGAACAGGGCGTTGCTATACCCGCCGCCGCCAGTGGGGTTCTCCCACGATTTCGCGTCCACAATGGCCGGGCTGCTGCCGGCGGTGCCATAGGCGCTTTTGCGGAACAGGCCGATCCCCAAGCCATCGGCGGGGTCGGTGTTGACGGCTCCGATCCGGAAATCGAAGCTGATCTGCACGGCCGGCACCGAAATGGTGTCCACATAGTCCCAGGTCAAACTGTTGTGGGACGACCCGAGGTTGTTGGTGAGCTGTGCTACCGCGTTATGCAGGGTGGCGTCGCTCTCATACACTCCGGGGATGAAGGCGGTATTGGTGTTGAGGGATTTGAAAGTGTAGGTGGAATGAAATCCAGCACTATCGAAATCTTCCGAAAGGGCCGGCTGGAACACAAAGGCCGGGGTGCTGGCAAGGTCCTTGGGATTTGTTCCGAGCGTCACTTCGCTGAAGTCTGCATAGCCATCGGCGTCGGTGTCTTTTTGATTCGGGTTGGAGCCGGGCTGGGAGGCACCGGTGGTCGCGAGGTCGGGGTTTTCCACGCCATCGGACAGGCCATCCCCGTCGCTATCCACCACCAGAGGATCGGAGCCGCTGTTGGTCAAGCTGACCCAGAGCCCGGTTTTGGTTTCGACCCCGTCCTTCAGTCCGTCACCGTCAGTGTCCGCCACGGCGGGTTTGGTGCCTTTGATGTATTCCTCGTAATTGGTGAGGCCATCAGTATCGAGATCCAGCCCGGCATCCGCCACATCGGGATTGGTGCCATTGGCGGTTTCATAGTCATTGGGCATGCCATCGCCATCAGCATCGGCGCTGTAGGCTTCCAGCAGCTCCCAGGTGGAGTCAATGTAATTGGTATATTCACCGGGCTGCTTGGAGATCAGCAGTTCCGCGCTGTTGCCGCCGCCGCCTTCGAACATGGTGAATTCCAGGGTGTGCGGTCCGGCCGTCAGTTCGACACTGGCCAGATGGTCCGTGTTGGCATCTGTGAAGGAATAAAGTTCCACACCATCAATGCGGAGGCGCTGGCCGTCGTCGGAATACCCCAGAAAGGTATAGAGACCCGCCGTCCGGATAAAGAAGGTGCCCGTAACCTGGAGCGCGAAGTTATCACCAGGAGTGCCCCCAATGGGGAAGTTCAGATCTGATCCAAATTTGCCGTTCGCGCCGGTGCCGAAGTTGATCGCAGCGGCGGTCGAATTGTAAGTGGTTCCGGCGATGGTGCCAGCCAGCAGTTGATCGGCGAGTTCGATGCTGTTGATGGTGGTGGCGGTGGCTGAGACCTGTTTGGTGGCAAAGCCGCCGCCGCTGACGACCGGGCTGCCGAAAGTGTTCAGGACGAAGTTTTGACTGAAGGGGTCGTTGCTGGTGAGATTCAGCACGGCTTCGGAGAGCCCGGCGGCCCCTCCCGAATTGAAGGAGACGGCCACATCCAGTTTTCCACCCGGCAGGATGGTGACTGGAGGAACGAGGCCAGCCACCGAAAAGCGCGAGGCATGGGTTCCGGTGATGGAGAAACTGTTGATGACATAATTGGACGAAGCTCCGGTGCCGGTGCTGGTATTGCGGAGCGTCAGCACGCCGTCATACCGCGGAGTGCCGAGGACCTTGTTGGGCAGAAAAGCGGGCACCGGATACCCGGTGGAGCCACCCACAAACTGCGGGACCGGCACTGCCACGTCCAAACCGATGAAGAGCTGGTAAGGCCCTGCTTTGCCGGCAGGCAGGCCAGGAGCGGTACCGGGGGTGAAGGGGTCGGACGGCAGATTGGCATCGCCAATCCAGTTGCTGACACACACATAATAGTCCCCGGCCGCCACCGTGGTGTAGGTCAGGCGACTGGTGCGGTCATAACCACGCGAGGTGTCCCCTTCGTCATCATTTTCGGCCAACAGCGCGCCGGAGGCATCATAAATCCCCACATAGGAATCGAAATCCGGATCGATCCCGGCATTGTTAAGATTGACAAAAATCACCTGGCCGGCACCGGCAGTTACTTTGAAGAAGTCCACGTCGCCCGATCCCGCGCCGGGGGGAAGACCAAAGGCGCCGTCACCGGTATTGCCGAAGGCCACCTTGATTCCGGCCGAACCAGCCGTGAACCCCGTGGCATTCGCCGAGGGGATGGAGTCATTGGGCTCCGACTGGGTGATGGTGGCCTGGGCCCACGCGGTCAAGCACGAGGGTCCAAGAATTAGCAGGGTGCACAGCAGGGCGCACCCCCGTCCAAGGGGTATGATATTCATGTGAGGGGGATGGTTTGGGAACCGCTTGCTTTCCAAGCAATTGCCGCGCCATCATCTGCATCCAACCATGATTGCATTAAATCGTAGCGCTAACGGGGCAATCCTGTAGGGATGGGCGCTGCCCGGGGCTGCGGCGAAGTGGCAGGTCCGGCCTCCTCCGATGTCGATGGCCGGAAACGTGACCCGGGTTCTTTGCCATAGGGATCGGCCATGCGGAGGAAACTGCATCTCCCGGGCAGATCAGTAATGGAAGTTAGCCCCTCCGGCGTACCCTGCGGTGCTGGCTGGATATATCAGGAAAGGCGGCCAGGGACTCAGGCTTCCGTTGTCTTGTGCGGCATCCGCCCGCCCATGACCAGCACTGGGACGCGGCAGCGCCGGATCATTTCGGTGGTGGTGCTGCCGATGAAAAACTGGAGGAAGCGGGAGTGACTGTAGGCTCCCATGACGAGCAGGTCGATCTGGTTGGCTGAAATCTCCCAAGTGCTGACAGTTTCCGGATCGCCCTGCATGAGGAATTCCTCGGCTTCGAATCCGCCGTTCCGGAGGATGGCGCGGGCGGAATCAAGGGCGGTACGGTTTTCCTCCGTGGGATCGCCTGCCATCACCAGATCACAAGGCAGGCCCCGGAGCAGTGGGCTTTCCACCACATGCCTCACCGCGGCGTGGGCGGAGGGGCTGTCATCAAAGGAGATCAGGAATCGGCGGACCGGCCGGAAGTCGTGGGACGCCACCAGTACAGGTTGTTTGCTGTGCCGGATCACGGTTTCCAATTGGCTGCCCAGGGCTTTATGCTGGGAGCTGGTGGATTCGCCCCGTTTGCCGAGCAGGAGCAGGTCGAGTGGTTTTTCCCAATCTGCGATCACTTCCGGCAGGGTGCCGGAGAGGGCGGTCAATTCCACGTCATGCACCCCGGCGGTCCGCAAGGCTGCGGCCGCATCATTCAGCAGGGCGAGGGCCGCGGAGCGCGCTTCCCGTTCCTGGGCCTCACTGATCATGGTGAGTTCCGGCAGCGCCAGCGAAGCCGACCCCATGCTGGGATCACCCATGAAATTGACCGGAGGAATATAAAACGGTATGGCGGGCGGGTAAACGTGAAGGACTTCCACGCTGGCCGCGAGCCGGGCGGCGGCCCAGGCGGTGTATTGATAGAGACTGGGCGCGTAAGCCGAACCATCGGCGCAGGTGAGGAGGGCAGGCATGAGAGGTGGGTTGACGCTGTCTCATACACCGGAGTTCCCGGCTTTGCATCAATTATACTGGAGCGGGCTCATCCCCATCCGTTCCCCTTTTAACGGTGATAGGGTTCCCCGCGCTTGATGGTGTAGACGCGGTAAAGCTGCTCCAGCAGCACCACCAGCGCCAGTTCGTGCTGGAGAGTCAGGGCGCTCAGACTCCAGACCTCGTCGGCGCTTTCCCTGAGGGCGGCGCTGTGACCGTCGGCTCCGCCGATCAGCAAGGTCACCCGTTTGGTGCCGGCAAGCTCCCAGCGGTCCACCGCGGCATGCCACTCTCCGGTGGTCAGCCGTTTGCCGCGTTCGTCAAGAACGATCCGGCGGCTGCCTTCGCTGCTCTTGAGAAAACGCTCCTCCACTTGGGCACGGGGACCATCCTTCAGGTATTCCACGTCCACTTTGGCGTAGTGGCCGCAGCGTCCGAGGTAGTCGTCGATGCCCTGGCGGGCCCAGGGGAGGGCCGGCTTGCCGACCGCGAGAATTTTCCAGTTCATAAGCAGCACATCAGGGGTTGGGGAAAATTTCGTTCCGCCCCTTGCATCCGGATGGGTTTGGTTTAAGTAGCGTCCTGTTTTTTGCCCCGTGGTGTAACGGTAGCACAGGAGATTTTGATTCTCCTTGACAAGGTTCAAATCCTTGCGGGGCATCCAAACAAGTTCAATGCATTTTTGCCCCGTAGTGTAACGGTAGCACAAGAGATTCTGATTCTCTTTGACAAGGTTCGAATCCTTGCGGGGTAACCAACCTCACCTCGGGTTCAAGGGGGCTTCCACGGCAGGCACCGCCGGGAGCACGGGTTTGGATTTGGCGAGCGCCGCCGCCTCCAGTCCCGCCAATCCCTGCTCCAGGTCCTGCCCGACCCAGGAGCGGAACAGGAGGCCGAAATAGCGCCGTCCGGTATTTCCTCCAAAATCGGTGCGGAATTTCCAACGCACCCGGGTCTGCAACCGGTCCGCCGATTCCTCAAAGCGGATCAGACTGACCGCATCCCCCCGCTCCCCAAAGTCAAAGGCCACCATGACCTCCCGGTCCGGCACCACCGCGGTGATCTTGGCCCGGCCCTCCCCCTCATACTTGCTGCGCCAGGTCATGGCGGATCCGGCCCCGTGTTCCGGTCCGGCATAGGCCACTTCCAGGAATGGCTCGCGTTTCCACCAGGTGGACCACTCCGGCCAGCGGTTCAGGGAGGCCACCCTGACATACAATTCCGGAGCGGGCAGCGGCACCATCCGTTCCCGCTCCACTTCCAGCGAGGCGGGCAGGAAAAACCCACCGATAGCCACGAGGGCCATCAGTCCACCCGCCAGCATCGCCAACCATTTCAACCATTTCCGCCACCATTTCATGGGAGAGTTCTGACACGGGTTGCGCCCGCAGTCATGCGGAACGTGGGGTGGGGATCATCCTTGTTCCAGCCACCGATGCGCGGCGGCCGCGACCGTCTCCCAGGCGAGGCCGCTCATGGGCGCTCCTGCTTGTTTCGGGCGCCAGGGCGTTCCCTCGGGCACCCCCGATTGCAGCACGGTGGCGCCCGGGTGCCGCGGAGCCCAATGGAAAGGATTGGTTGGCCCGAACAGGGCGATCTGGGGCACACAGAAGGAGGACGCGAGATGCATCGCAGCCGTGTCCACAGTCACTGCGAGACGTGCTCCGGCGATTACCGAGGCCAATTGCCGGAGATTCAGTTTTCCGCTCAGATCCAATACGGGTGCGGTGGTGGCTGACAAAATTTCCGCCAGATGCCGCCGTTCGAATTCCCAGTTCCCTCCGGTCAGCACAATGGGCACGTGATACTTGTGGTGCAGGTCATCCAACAGGGCTGCCCAATGAGCAGCGGGCCAAAACTTTTCCTCACGCGCAGTTCCCGGATGCACCAGCACATAACCGTCCGGCAGGTCGGGCCGCTTCAGACCGGGCGGCAGCACCAAATGCCCGGCATCCGGCACGGCCACCACCGGCATCCCGGCCGCGGTCGCCAGCGCGTGATGGAAATCAATCGTGTGCAGCTCCCTCACTGGCGCCTCACAAGTCAGCGTGCAGGCGATCCCTCGGAAGAGTCCCCCGGCGGATTTTCCATAGCCGGCCCGCACCGGGGCCCCCGAAACCAGACTCAGCAGCGCGGAGCGGTCAGTGCCCGTAAAGTCCAACACCAGCCCGGGAGAGAGTTCCTTTACACGCTTGAGCAGGGGCAGATTCAGCCCACCGGCTTCCCAGATCAGAATTTCGTCAGCTCCGCAGAACAGAGGTCCCAATTCCCCGGCGGCTCCCGCCAGCACCAGGGTGATCCGGGCCTCCGGCCAGACTGCCCGCAGCGCTCCCAGGGTGGGAGCCGTCAGGACCGCATCACCGATACGTTTGAGTTGGAGTATGAGCAGGCTGGGCAAAACAGGATGGGGGAGGCAATCGGCCAACAAAAAGGATTTGAAGATCGAAGGAAACGGGAAAGTCGGTGGTGCCCGGGGCGGGTTGGTCAGTTTCCCGTCCTGCGCCGCGCTTCGGCATAGCCCGCCAGAATACGCGACCGGAAGTGTTCCCAGGTGAAGTAGGTCGAGACGTGCTCCCTCGCCGCAGTGCCCATGGCCGCGAAACGATCCCGTTCCTGCCAGGCCTCCTGCATCGCCGCCGCCAGGGCGTTTTCGTCATTCGGGGGAATGAGCCGGCCGGTCACGCCGTCAATCAAGGCATCACCGCTCTCTTTGGTGGTGATCAGGGGCAGGCCGCAGGCGGCGGCTTCCAAGGTGACTTTGGCAAATCCCTCGCACTCGCTGGGAAACACCAGGGCACTGGCCGTCCGCAGCAGGTCAGGGACATGGGGAACAAATCCCGTCACCCGCACCGATGGTCCGGCGCAGGCATCGAGATCCTTCCGGATTTCGGGGTGAGGTTCCCCCACCAGCACCAGTTCGGCATCCGGGAGGCCCAGCTTTTTCCAGGCCCGCAGCAGGTGGTGGACGCCTTTCCGTTTAATCAAGGCTCCAACAAAAATCAGCCGGAAACGGTCTGGCGGGGTTCCTGGTGCATAGCGCGAGACATCCACCCCACGGCCGGTGTAATGGAGCCGCTCGGGCGGAATGCCCGCGTCCAGGAAGGTTTGGGCCGAACATTGGGAAGGCATGAACAGCAAGGTCGCCAGTTCGTATTCCATCAGCATCTGCTGGCGGGAAATCAGCAGCCGGTGCTTCCATCCGGCGACGCCCTTCAGGAGGGAAGCTTCCCTTTCCGTCTTGGTCAGGAAGGGTTTTTGCTGGCCCTTGTTCCGGTGCCAGGTCGGGATGTCCATGACAGAGGGCAGTCCCTGCTGCCGGGCCGCAATCAGGCTGCGCACGGCATCACCGCTCCAGGTGTGCAGAAAATCATACCGGCCCGAACGCACCTCCCGGGCCGTGATCCAGTCCACATAATGTTTTTTCGCTCCGTAGTAGCGGGCGCTGCCCAGGCCGGACAGCAGCCGCACCGGATGCCAGGCCAGCGACCGGATCTTGGCCGCCGGGATGCCCTGCTGCTGGTTGGCATAACCAACCGCACGTTTCAGGAATCCGGCTCCGGCGGAGGCCTTGATGCCTTCCAGGGAACTCACGTCCAGTCCGCTGCCTCCGATCCGCGCACTGGTGCTGTAAAGCAGGGCACGCGGCAGTTCCCCGGCCGGAGGCAGGACCGGAAGGGTTTGATAGGAAGGCGGGGGCTGGGAAGGCACGAGGCAGAAAGGAAGGCGAGCATGCGGCAGCGGTCACCGGTTTTCCAGCCCGGAATGCCCGTTGGATCCGCTCTGCCGCGTTCTCTCCCTCGGCCATTTTGGCGCCTCCATAGAGAGCGAGGAGGCGGGATGGGTAAATTCAGATGAATGATTCTCAAACCCCAACGTCAGAGCAGGCAGTTCATCATCCGCCCCCCCCCGTTCCCATGAAATATCCCTTCCTTGCGACTCTGCTGGCCTCCTCCAGTCTGCTGATGGTTTCCTGTGACGGCCAGCCCGCCGCCCTCAGCCAATCCGCGGTGGCCCCTCCCACTGCCGCCCAGCCCCTTCCTCCGGAGCCCGTTGCGGATGAAAATGCGGCGTTGGAAAAGCAGATCGCGGACCTCAAAACCCAGGAAACCGAACTCCGGCTCCAGCTGCAGCAGGATCAACTGGCCCAAGAAAAAGCAGATCTTGAGCGCCAGCGCGATGACCTGGCCAAGGAAAAAGCCGCCTTGGAGGCTGCTGCGGCCGCCCCGGCATCCACGGCGCCTCCCGCGGCCAGTATTCCTTCGGTCCGCCGGGCTCAGCCCGTGTCCACCGCCGCAGCCCCGCCTGCCGCCGGCAGCCGCGACTATCAAATGTTCTACGAAGGCCTTGCTCCCTATGGCCAGTGGATGGAAACAGCGGAATACGGTTACGTCTGGCAACCCACCAGCCCGGCGCCCGGTTGGCGGCCTTACACCGTCGGCCGCTGGGCGGACTCCGATCAGGGCTGGACCTGGATTTCCGATGAGCCCTACGGCTGGGCCACCTATCACTATGGCCGCTGGGCTCTCCTCGAACGCCACGGCTGGATCTGGGTTCCTGGCGATACCTGGGCTCCCGCCTGGGTCTCATGGCGGAACAACGCCGACCTCGTCGGCTGGTCCCCCCTGCCTCCGGAAACGGTCTATGCGGACGATATCGACTATGGTCCCGGAGTGGATGACGACTACGGCATCAGCCCGGATGCCTACACCTTCATGCCCGTCCAATATTTTGACGAGCCCGTCTACGAACATTATTATCCTGTCGCGGAAAACCGGAACTACTTCAGCCTGACCATCGGCATCACCCGCATTGTTATCCGTTCCGGCAATGTCCATTGTGATGGCCCGGAACGGCTTTGGGTCAATGGCCGCCTCTCCCGCCCCATGACCCGTTACCGGCTTGACCGCGACTACGGTTATGATGATCGCCACGACTACCGTCCGCGTTTTGACAACGACCGCCTCAGTTGTTATTCCCCCCGGGTCCGCACTTCGTGGAACGAAGGCATCCGCCCTTCCCGTCTCCATGGCCGCATGGATGACATCAAAGTCGTGAGGCGCCAGGAAGCCTTCCGGGGCGACCTCAGCCGCCGTTATCAGGAAGAACAGCGGGAACGCCGAGGACGGGCCACTGCGGCCCTCCAGCAGGAACCCGTTCGCCGGCTCGCCGACCGCCACGGTGCCCTCGAAAAAATCCGCTCCCAGCGCGATCAACTCACCCAGCGCCGCGAAGGGCCGGAACGTGCCTCCAACCGCCTGCCAGCCCCGGAGCGCTCCGACCGCAGCGATCGGGTCCGTGGTGAAGCGGCCCGTCAGGACGTGCTTCGGAATGAGAAACTGGAGGCTTCCCGCAAGGAACTCAAGGAACGTCAGGAAGAGGTGTCCAAGCTCCGCCAGCAACGTGAGTCTGCGGAAACCAGAGCCAAAACGGAACCTCAGCGTGGCAATCGGGAAGGTGACGCCAACCGCGGTGATCCCGCCAACCAGGAACGCGAAGCAAACCCCCGCCGCGAGCAGGCCCACCAAAACGAAACGCGGCAGCGTCAGGCCGAACAACAACAGCGCGGCCAGCGGGATAATGTTGACAGCAAGGAGCGCGAAGAAAGCGCCCGCCGTGGCCAGGAGCAATCAGCGGAGGCCCGTCAGCGCGAAGAACTCAAGGAACGTCAGGAAGCAGTGGCCAAGCTTCGCCAGCAGCGCGAGTCCGGCGAAAATAAAGGCAAAACTGAACATCAACGCGGAAATCGGGAAGGCGACGCCAGCCGCAACGAACCAACCAACAAAGAGCGGGAGGAAGCCGCCCGCCGGGAGCAGGCCCAACAAAACGAAGCCCGGCAACGCCAGGCGGAGCAGCAACAGCGCGGCCAGCGCGAGGCCGAGTCCAACAAAGCCCGCGAGGAAGCTGCCCGCCGGGAGCAGGCCCAACAAAACGAAGTCCGGCAACGCCAGGCGGAGCAGCAACAGCGCGGCCAGCGCGAGAGCCAAGGCAACCAAGCCCGCGAGGAAGCCGCCCGCCGGGAGCAGGCCCAACAAAACGAAGTCCGGCAACGCCAGGCAGAGCAGCAACAGCGCGGCCAGCGCGAGAGCCAGGGCAACAAAGTGCGGGAGGAATCCGCCCGCCGGGAGCAGGCCCAACAAAATGAAGCCCGGCAACGTCAGGCGGAGCAGCAACAGCGCGGCCAGCGCGAGAGCCAAGGCAACCAAGCCCGCGAGGAAGCCGCCCGCCGGGAGCAGGCCAAACAGAACGAAAACCGCCAGCGTCAGGCGGAGCAGCAACAGCGCGGCCAGCGCGAGGCCGAGTCCAACAAAGCCCGCGAAGAATCAGTCCGGCGGGATCAGGCCAAACAGAACGAAAACCGCCAGCGTCAGGCGGAACAGCAACAACGAAGCCAGCGGGATAGCCAGGGCAACCAAGCCCGCGAGGAGGCCGGCCGGCGTCAGCAGGCCCAGCAAAACGAGGCCCGACAGCGTCAGGCAGAGCAGGATCGCGGCAACCGCGAGCGGGAAAACAACGCCCGCCGTGATCAGGCGAAGCAGGCTGAAGAGAATAACCGGCGGCAATCCGCGCAGAAGGCAAAGCAGGACGACGAAGATAAATCCGAAAAAAAACGGGGCCGTTAAGGCTGGCCCGTCGCGCAGGCCCACCGGGCGAGCCGCCGGAAGATCTCCACGTTATCGTCGCCTGGCACCACGATGCCGCCAATGCCTTTGCCTTCGAGCACCGGATTGGCGATCCAGCCGGCATCCGTCACCACCACCACCCGGCCTGTTCCGGGGGTGGCGGTGGCCAGGAGCACGCCGGGTTCATTCCGTTGGCCGCCCAGCACCGGCACTTTCAGATCATTTGTCACCAGCGCCTGGGGTTTGGCGGGATGGGCCGGGTCCAACACGAGGGTGTTTCCTGAATAGTAACCCCATTTCAATCCGCCGATCACTGGGGTCTCTGCTGGGAGAGCAAAGCCTTTGATGTCGGAATAACGATCTTCCCACCGCAGGCCGAATTCTGCGAGGAGGTGGTTGGTTTCCACGGTTTCCAAATTATGATTTTCCTGATTGCCCATCAGGATCAGCCCGCCGCCGCGTTTCACGAAAGTAGTCAGGACGGCCCGGTCATCGGGTCCGAGATGACGGGGAACCGGATGGCTTTCCACCGCCTTGTCGGAAGGATTTGAGATCAGAATCACGGCGACTCCGGCGAGCGAGGCTGCGGTCACCGGGGCAGCACTGACGCGGACTTCAAATGTCGTCCGCAGCTTTGCCAGAATACCACTGTAGGTGCCATCCGGTTGGTAGCGGGTCTCCCCCTCAGCATTCCAGGCGCGGCTATAAAGCAGGACGGGTTTCGTCGTTTGAGCGGAGAGCGGGAGGGCAGCCAGCAGCCACAGGCCGGTGAGGGAAGCAGAGAAGGAACGGCGTTTCATAGGGCAGGCCCGGGCAGGGCATCGGGAATCAGTAATATCGAAATGGAACCAAGCAAAGGCATCCCGGGATTTTCCCGCCAAGGCAGCCCGGGGCTGCCGCGGAGGATTCCCCGGACTGCGCTGCCCGTTGCACAGTGGGGTGGCGTGGGTTATGCGCCCGTCATGAAACCCCACGTTTTCTGTATCACTGCGGCCCTGTTGTCCCCGTCCCTCGCCGTGCGGGAGGAACAATGTGTGGGGAATTGCGGGAAGCAGAACCTGCTCTTGCCCATGGGCGGCGAGATCAAACCGGGCCGCAAATATGCCCGGGACCGGCTGGTGGATATCCACCATCTGGCGCTGGACGTCACTCCGGATTTCAAGGCCCGCACCGTCCGGGGGACGGTGACGATCTCCTTTACCCCCATCGCCGAGCCGCTCCGGACCCTCGCGCTGGATTCGGTGGACCTGACGATTGACCAGGTCACCGCAGCCGGGGCGCAGATCGCGGACCGGCAGGTGACGGACGACCAGTTGCTGGTGCACTTCGCCACCCCGGTGGAGCCCGGCAAGGAAGCGAGCGTGACCATTTCCTATCATGGGCAGCCTGAAAATGGCCTGCACTTCCGCACGCCGGAGCAGGGGTATCCGGCCGGTGATACCCAGGTGTGGAGCCAAGGCGAAGCGGAGAACCACCGCTACTGGTTCCCTTGTTATGATTATCCCAACGAACGATTCTCCAGCGAGGTGACCTGCCATGTGCCCGAGGGCATGGAGGTTGTTTCCAATGGCAGCCTGGCGGGACGGACCGCCGGACCGGGCGGTCTGACAGCGTGGCATTGGCAGCAGAAGCAGCCTCATGTGAATTATCTGATCGCCCTCGCGGCCGGGCATTTTTCCAAGCTGGAAGCGCAGGCCGGGACCATGCCGCTGGCCTTGCTGGTACCGCCTTCCGAAAAAGCCCAGGCGGCGCTGGCCTTCCGCGACACCCCGGCGGTGATGGCTTTTTTCCAAAAGGAAATCGGGGTGCCGTTTCCCTGGGACAAATACTACCAGGTGTATTGCCACGACTTCCTTGCCGGGGGCATGGAGAATACGAGCTGTTCCTTCATGGCGGGCGGGTTGCTGTTTCCGGAGGAGGTAGGCAAGCTGGATTCCCTGCATTGGCTGGATGCCCATGAGATGGCGCATCAGTGGTTCGGGGATTTGCTCACCTGCCGTGACTGGGCGCACCTGTGGCTCAATGAGGGCTTCGCCAGCTATTACACGCTGCTTTACGATGAGGAGAAAAATGGCCGCGATGGCTTCCTCGCCGGCCTGCACAAGTCGGCCGACCGCGTGATTGAATCCAAGGACCGGCGCCCCATCGTCTGGCGCGACTACGGCGAGCCGATGCAGCAGTTCGACAGCCGGGCCTATCCAAAAGGAGCATGGGTGCTGCATATGCTGCGCAGCCAGCTGGGCAAGGCCACCTATCAAAAAGCCATCCGTCTTTACATCGAACGCCACCGCAATGGCATCGTGACCACGGATGACCTGCAGGATATCATGGAGGAAGTGAGTGGACGCTCGCTGGATCAGTTTTTCGACCAATGGGTGCACCACGGCGGAGTCCCGGAATTGAAGGCAGACTATGCCTGGGATGCGGAGACCAAACAGGCCCGGGTGACGATCCGGCAGACACAAAAAGTGGATACGGAAGTGTTGCTCTTCCGCCTGCCGGTACCGGTACGGTTTGCCGTGCCGGTGGATGGCAAAACCGAAACCAAGGAGTTTTCGGTCACGGTGAGCAAAGCGGAGGAATCCTTTTATTTCGCGCTGCCAGCCCAGCCGGAGATGGTGGGGCTGGACCCCGATTTCACCCTCCTGGCCAAGTGGGACTTCACTCCGCCGCCGGAACTGCTGAAGCGCCAGCTCAAGGCGGACTTCGAGAGCCGCTGGCGTGCGGTCGAGGCGCTCGCAGCCAAAAAGGACGACGCCACCGTAAAACAACTCGGTGAGGTCGCGGCGCAGGATACACACCACGCCATCCGGGAGAAAGCCGTGCAGGCTCTGGCTAAAATCGGCACCCCGGAGGCCCGGGCCACGTTGATTGCTCAATTGGCTCAACCCGACGAACGGGTCAGGATGGCCGCCGTGGAGGGAGTTGCCGCCTTGTATCATCCCGACTCCCATGCGGCGCTGGTGGCCCTTGCGGGGACGGAGCGGAATCCCATGATCCTCGCCAAAATAGTGTCCAGCTTCGCGGCGTGGCCACAGCAGGATGTGCTGCCGTTTTTGAAAGTGGTCTCCTATCAGGAAATGGTGGGAGTGGCGGCGGTCGGGGCTCTCCGGGGGCAAAACCGCACGGAGGCCGTTCCCGCGCTGCAGGCGTGGCTGAGCCAGCCAGACCGCCGGCTCCAGCAGAAGGAACTCGGACAGGCGCTGGAGGCATTGGCCTTCCTTAGCCGCGACAGCAAAGACCCCGGCGTGCAGCCTTTCCTGGCGGGTTACCTCACCGATAACCGGGAAATCGTTCGCACCGCGGCGGCCCGGTCCCTCGGGTTGCTGGGTGATCCCCGCTCCCTGCCGGTGCTGCGGGGATTGGCCTCGGTGAAACGCAATCCTTCGGCCAGTGCCGCAGCGGACGCCATGACGAAAATCGAGGCCGCCCTCACCGCTCCCGTCCAGACGCAGGAAGCATGGAAAAAAGTCCAGGACCTGACGCAGAAGACGGAAGAATTGGAAAAGAAACTGGAGAAGCTCGAGAGCCGCGCCAAGGCGGAACCGGAAACCAAGAAATAACATGTCCCTGCGCGATCAGATTCATCAACTCGGCCGTCAGGCCCTCGAAGCCAGCCGGGGACTCGCGGTCCTGCCTGCCGCTTCCAAGAACCGCATCCTCACCGCGATGGCGGAGGCGCTGGAAGCACGTGCGGACGAAATCCTCGCGGCCAATGCCAGGGACCTCGAAGCTGGAAAGGCCAAGGGCCTCAGCGCCGCCATGCTGGACCGCCTGATGCTGAATCCCGCCCGGGTCGCCGCCATGGCGCAGGGCGTGCGTGAAGTGGTGAACCTGCCTGATCCGGTGGGGGAGGAACTCGCGGCCTGGGAACGGCCCAACGGTTTGAAAATGCGCAAAGTCCGCGTGCCCATCGGGGTCATCGGCATCATTTACGAAAGCCGCCCCAACGTCACCAGCGATGCTGCGGTGCTTTGCTTCAAGAGCGGCAATGCCACCATCCTGCGCGGCGGCAGCGAGGCCTTCCATAGCAACACCGCCATCGCTGCCGCCCTCCAGGCCGGGGGCGAATCTGCGGGCCTGCCGCCGCACAGTATCCAGCTGGTGCCTTTTACCGACCGCGAGAGCGTGCAGCACCTCGCGGAGATGAACGAGTATCTCGACCTCATCATTCCGCGCGGCGGCAAAGGTCTCATCGAAACCGTGGTGCGCCTCGCTCGCATGCCGGTGATCAAACACTACGACGGCATCTGCCACGTTTACGTCGATGCCACTGCCGACCTGGCCATGGCCGAAAAAATCCTGCTGGATGCCAAGGCCAAAAAGCCCAGCGCCTGCAACGCCGCCGAAACGTTGCTGGTCCACGAAAGCGTGGCGAAACGCTTCTACCCACAAATCATTCCCGTCCTGCAGGCCGCCGGCGTTAAAGTGTATGGCGATGCTTTCCTGACCGGACTTTTCCCTGACGTGGTCCAGCCCGCCACGGAAGAAAATTACCGCACGGAGTATCTCGACCTTGCGCTGTCCGTCAAAACCGTCAGCAGCCTCGACGAAGCCATCGCCCACATCCGCACCTACGGCTCGCGCCACAGCGAAGTCATCGTCACCGAAGACTCTGTCAACGCTGCGCGCTTCCTCAACGAAATCGACAGTGCCGTCCTGTTATGGAACGCCAGCACCCGGTTTAACGACGGCGGTGAATTCGGCTTCGGCTGCGAGATCGGCATCAGCACCGACAAACTCCACGCCCGCGGCCCCATGGGCCTGCCGGAGCTGACCAGCTACAAATACCAGGTCACCGGCACCGGCCAGGTGCGGGGCTGACGGAAGGAGCGCGGACTTGCAGTCCGCCCCGGAGCATCGGCAGACCAAAGGCATTGAGCAACCAAGGCTGCCGGGGCGGACTACAAGTCCGCGCTCCAATCTGCCATCCGGCGCCCCAATGACATCTTCGCGCAAGACCACATCAAGCCGGCAATGAGTCTTTGTGGGAATGGCTTGCGGGCCTGGTGCCTTCCGGCTAGCTTCCCGAAAATGCCACAGCACCGTTTTCCTGTCAGATCTCTTTTGCTTGGGCTGTCCCTTGCCGCCGGCGGGTATGCGGCGGGCCGGTGGCACGGGGCTGTGAGACAGGCCGGGGAAGCCGCTCCGGCAGGAGTTTCCCCGGGCACGGTGATTCAACAACAGGATCTCCGTGGCGCTCCGGTCAAAGCATCGAAAGAGAAGTCGCCCCCCGAGCCCGCAAAAAACTTTGCCCTCCTCGTTTCGGAGATGGTGCGGAGCGGCAAACCGGATTCCGATGATTTGTTTCGGAGTTGGATTTCACAGGATTGGGAGGCGGCGATGGCGGCCTTTTTGTCCGAGCCCAAGCTGCAGAATGCCTCCAATGCCAGCAGTCTTTTTTCCGTCATCGCCTCGAAGGACCCCGCCCGGGCGATGGCCCTGCTTGATGAAGTGCCCCGGAAGCCATGGAATGCGGATGCGGTCAAGGCGATTGCCAGAACATGGGCGGCTCAGGACCCGAATGCGGCCATGGCGGCCGGTCTCGCCCTGCCACCCGGCGCTCGAAGGCGGAATTTTCTTTCCAGTGCCTGTGAGGCATGGATGAACAAGGATATCATCTCTGCCGCCGCATGGCTCAAAACCTTGCCTCGGGATGAGAGTGTCGTTGTGGTGTTAGGGAAAGAGCCCCCCTTTTTGGGAGGAAACATAAAGTCAGCCCGGGAAATGACCGCGTTGTTGGAAATCCACAGTCTGTTTCCAGGTTCCGAACACACCTGGATCTGGCATGACTTTGTCCATTGGAGCAGTCGCAATCCGGCGGAGGCATTGACATGGGCGATGGCCCTGCCGGAAAAGGCACCCAAACGATCTGAAATCCTTGAAAGCGCCCTCGGCGGTGTGGCCACGGACCAGGAGAAAGCCTTGGCGCTCCTGCCCAGCCTGACCACCGCCAAGGATCGCAACACCCTGGTGGAAAAATTGGGCGGGGACTGGGGTGGTCGTGATCCCGAGGCTGCATGGCGGTGGGCGGCCAGCCTGAATGATCCTCAGGAAAAAGCATTGGCCTTTAGTGCCATCGGCAGATCATGGGCCGGTAGAGATCCCGCCGCCGCCGTGGCTTTCCTTGAACAAAACCATCCTGACGAAATAAAGGACTGGGGCGGCACCGCTGCGCACACCTGGGGCGAGTCGGCTCCGGACGAGGTACTGGCATGGCTGAACCGGGTGCCGGAGTCGGTCCGCTCAAAACTGACGGCGGAGGCCCTCCAAGGCATGGCGGCAGTGGAGCCGGGTAAAGCCCTGGACCATGCCGGTATGATTGCCGATAACAACAAGCGGCAGGATTTCCTGGAGGCTGCCACGACGAAATTGGCCCGTCAGGATGTGACGCTGGCTTCCGGCAGAGTGAGCGCCATGGCCCCGGGCCCGGACCGCGATGCCGCCATCAAGGGATTGTTCGAACCGGCCTATGAGATCGAGCCGGACAGTGCCCTGATCTGGGCAGTTTCGATTGGGGATTCCTCCACGCGGCTTTCGCAGGTGACTAACGGTTTCAGCAGGTGGCATGCGGATGATCGGGCGGCGGCGGCGGATTGGCTCAAGCGCGCTAGTTTGGATGACGACCTGCGTCAGCGCTTGAGTGGGATGGTGGCAAATAAGTGAATGCGTTCAACCGTGGGAGTGGCGCTTTCAAAACTCCACTCCCAGTGTGGTGAATGGCTGGAGGATTCCCAAGGCCAGATTGGGATCAATGTCCGAGTCCAGCGGGGTAAACTGTCCGGCTTGATAGCGCTGGAGGGCGGCGTAGGCGATCATGGCGGCGTTGTCGGTGCTGTGGGCGGGGGCGGCGAGGTGGAGGGTAAGGCCGGCTTTGGCGCAGCGTTCGGTGAAGACGGTGCGGAGGCGGGTGTTGCAGCTGACGCCACCGCTGACGCTGATGTGATGGGCACCGATGGATTGGGCGGCGGCGAGGGTTTTGGAAACGAGGACATCGACCACGGCTTCCTGGAAGGAGGCGCAGAGGTCTGGGAGGCGGCCGGCGGCGTTTTCCCCGAGGGTGGGGAGCAGATAGAACATGGAGGTTTTCAGACCGCTGAAGCTGAAGGCGAAATCGCCGCTGTCTTTCATGCTGCGGGGGAAATCGAAGGCGGCGGGGTTGCCGGTGCGGGCGAGTTGGTCGATCTCCGGACCGCCGGGGTAGGGCAGGCCCAGCATGCGCGCGACTTTGTCGAAGGCTTCCCCGGCGGCGTCGTCGCGGGTGCGGCCCAATAATGGATAGTCACCGGGGCCGCGCAGGTGGAGGAGCAGGGTGTGGCCGCCGCTGACGATGAGGGCGACGCCAGGTTGGATGCCTTCCGGCTTTCCAAGAAAGGGGGAAAGCAGATGGCCTTCGAGGTGATTGATGGCGAGGTAGGGTTTGCCGCAGGAAAGGGCGAGGGATTTGGCGATGGTATTGCCGATCAGGAGGGAGCTGGCTAGGCCGGGCCCGGCAGTGGCGGCGAAGGCATCGATCTGCGGGAGGTGGACGCCGGCTTCGGACAGGACCTGCAGGATGAGGGGGCGGATGCGGATGAGATGATTCCGCGAGGCCAGTTCGGGGACGACGCCGCCGTAGGGCTGATGATCGGGGATTTGTGAGGAAATGGCGGCCCCAAGGATGCGGCCGGAGCCATCACCCAAGGCCACGGCGGATTCGTCGCAGGAGGTTTCGAGCGCGAGGATGAGCGGGGAGACAGGCATGGGGCAGGCAATGGGGCGGGCCACGGATGGCACGGATAAGACGGATGGAACAGATGTTATGGATAGGGGGTATTCCGGGATCCTGGATTGGACCTGACGGGACAGGTTTTTAAGCTAATTCATCAGTGGTAACTGTCTTATCCGTGCCATCTGTGGCCCGTCGGTTATTTTTTAGCAGGAGCCGTCACGGTTTTGTAGGCCAGAATCCCGTTGAGGGCTGTGATGGCGCGTTCCAGTTGACGGTCGCCGAGTTTGGCGAGGGCGGTGGGATCGGGTTGGCTCAGGGTGCGGTCGCGGAAGGACTCGAATACCCGTTTTTCCTCCTCAGGGCTCAGCGTGGCGATGAGGTTGGGGACGATACCGACCCCATGAATCATCTTGTGGGCTGGGGTAAAATAGCGGGCAGTGGTGAGACGGATGGCAGTGCCCCGGTCACCGGGGATGATGGATTGCACGCTGCCTTTGCCGAAGGTGGTGGTGCCCACGATGACGGCGCGGCCGAGGTCCTGGAGGGCTCCGGCGACGAGTTCGGCGGCGCTGGCGCTGTTGTGGTTGACGAGGACGGTAATCGGATAGGGGCGGACGCGCCGCTGGCGGCCCGGGGTGCGCAAGGCGGGTGGATTGCTGGCGCCGGGACGGCCTTCGGTGGTGACGACTGCCGTATTGGGCGGGAGGAATTCGCCGAGCACCTCGACGGCGGCATTCAGCAGCCCGCCGGGGTTGTTGCGGAGGTCGAAAACGAGGGCCTTGAGGCCCTGGTCTTCGAGTTTATCGAGGGCGTCGGCGAGTTCGCGGGGACTGGAGCTGTTGAATTGGACGAGGCGGAGGTAGCCGATTTTGGCCCCGTTGGTAAGAGTTTCGTCGAGCAGCATGACATCGCGCACCGTTTCCTGGCGCAGAACCTCGCGGACCATGGCCACCTCCTGGGTTTCGCGGGTGGAAGGGCGGCTGTAGGTCAGGGTCAAGGTCTCGCCGGGCTGGCCGCGCAGGCGCTGCACGCATTCGAGGTAACTGAGTTTGGCGGTGGGATCGGGGCCTAGTTTGATGATGCGGTCACCGGGCACCATGCCGGCGCGGGCGGCGGGGCCGTCCTCGCGGACGGAGACAATCATCAGCCCGGCGGGCTCGGGGGCGATGGTGAAGCCAACCCCTTCATACGTGGCTTCGCCGCTGTCCTTCATCTGCTGGAAGACCTCAGGCGACATGAATTGGCTGTGGGGATCCAATTCAGCGAGCATGCCACGCAGAGCGGCGGCCATGAGTTTGGGGTAGGTGACTTTATCGGGATCGACGTAGTTCTGACGGACCGTTTCGAGGACGCGGGTGAGGGTTTCGATTTCGGCGTAGCCGTCGTCGATATCGGCGCGGATGGCCTGCTTTTCCTCCTGAGCCGCAAGGGGAGAGAATGCCCCCGCGAGCGCGAGGGCCAGGCAGGAGGGGAGGAAGCGGGACATATCCATGCGGTTGCCAGAACAAACACCAACTGATCCAGGGGGAAAGCAGGGATTCCAGTCGGGGGATCGGAAATTGTCGGGTTGGCGACGCATTCCCGCGTTGACGTCGCGGTCGGGGGAGCGTGAGTCTGCCGCTGATCCATGAGCACCCTCGGCCGCATTTTCCGTTATACCGCCCATTATCGAGGGCGGGCGCTTCTGGCTTTTCTTCTCGCGGTTTCCGGCACCTTGCTGGTGTTGGTGATGCCGGCGATGACACAGCGGTTTATCGACGACATCATTCCCAATAAGAAGTGGGACGCGATCTGGCCCACGGCCCTGCTGGCGGTGGGGGCGATTGCCCTGCGGCAGATTATCTTTACGGTACGGATGTTGAGTAACAACTCTTTCGAGCAGGTGGTAGTGCATGACCTGCGCCGTGAGCTTTACGACAAGATCCAGCGGCTGCCGATGAGGTGGTTCGACAACCAGCCGACGGGCGACATCATGACGCGCGTGGGGAGTGACGTGCCGGCGATTGAGAAGGTGATCGTCGACAGTATCGACCAGGCTTTGAGCGGGGTCCTGCAGTTTGTCATCGTGTTGGGCTGGATGCTTTACCAGCATGTGGGGCTGACGTTGATCACCTTGGCTCCCATGCCCTTCGTGGCGCTGGCAACCTGGCTTTATTCGCGTCGGAACGAAGCCCGCTACCGGGCGGCCTCGGAGGCCAGCAGTGCGCTCAACTCCATGTTGCACGACAACATTGCCGGTATCCGCCAGATCAAAGCCTACACGGTGGAGCCGCAGGAATTGCTGCGGTTTGACCGGACCAGCACCAAAGTAAAGGAGGCTCAACTCACCGTGGCGAAAGCCAATGCGATGACATGGCCGGGAGTGTCGCTGATCGCGGAAGCAGGAATCGTAGCGATGATGGGGGCGGCAGCCTACTGGATTCTCAGAGGGGAAATGAAGGAGGGGACTCTGATGGCTTTCCTGGTGGCCTGGGGTTTTTTGTTTGATCCCCTCTCGCGTATCAATCCGCTGACCCAGACCTTTGTGAACGGCGTGGTCGCCGGAAAACGGGTGTTTTCCATTCTGGATCTGCATGATGAGCCCAATTTGACCGACGGATTGCGGCCTGAAACGCTGAAGGGATATGTGCAGTTTGAAAACGTCGGATTCTCCTACGCCGACAAGGCTCCGACGGTGAGTGGGATCAATGTGGAGGCGCTGCCGGGCCAGACGATTGCCTTTGTGGGGCCGACGGGGGCGGGGAAGAGCACGCTGCTGAATCTGCTGACCCGGTTTTACGAATGTGATGAAGGGCAGATTCTGATCGATGGGACGCCGCTGACGGAATTGTCCAAGGAGTGGCTGCGGGACAACATTGGCTATGTGACGCAGGAGAGTTTCCTGTTCAACGCCAGCATCCGGGAGAACCTGGTGCTGGCCAAGCCGGACGCGACGGATGAGGAATTGTGGGCAGTGCTGACCGCGGCGAATGCGGATGGTTTTGTCAGACGGCTGGATGAAGGTTTGGATTCGGTGACCGGTGAGCGCGGCACCAAACTGAGTGGCGGGGAACGGCAACGGCTGTCGATTGCGCGGGCGCTTCTGAAAAACCCGCCGATTCTGCTATTGGATGAGGCCACCAGTGCGGTGGACAACGAGACGGAGAAACTGATCCAGCAGGCGCTGGACCGGCTGCGCAGCCAACGGACGTCGTTTGTGATCGCGCACCGGCTTAGCACCGTGCGGGATGCCCACCTGATTTGTGTGATGGAACGCGGCCGGATCATTGAATCCGGACGGCACGAGGAACTGCTGGAAGAGGGGGGCCTTTACGCGCGGCTGGCTTCCACGGGATTCAAGGAGGAGAAGAAGCCGGCGGTGGTGGAAGGGTAAGCAGGAGGGCTGGTTTCAGCTGGTTGGCGCCGTGGGTGGAGAGGTGGACCGGGTCGTGGAAGAGGGACTGACCGGTGGGGGATTGGAGGATCAGGCTGCCGTCGGGGAGGGTGAAAAAAGGGTCGGTGTCGATGATGCTGACGCCGGGGGAAGCGAGGGATTTTACGTTTTGATTGAGACGCTGGCGGAGGGTGCGGTCGGCCGGGGATTCGAAGAAAGGGGGGCGGCTGCCCAGGCGGATGGCGGAGCGGGTAGCGGCCGGGGGAAGCAGCGGCGGCTGGGTGAAGATGATGATTTTACCGGCATGGGGTTGGATGGCTTGGAGCGTCAGGGCGAGGCGTCCGGGGTCCTGCTGGAGCTTGTAAATCCAATGGCAAGCCAGCAGGACGAGCGCGGGTTTTTCACGGCGGATGGTATCGAGGGTGCGCTGGAAGAGCGCTGGTGACGGGCCCTGCCTGGTGGCGAGCGGATCTTCTCCGGCGGTGCTGAGGATGACCAGTTTCAGGCCGCGCTGGTTGGCGAGGTCGCGGGCGAGTTGCCCATACATGGAGCCCTGGCTGTCGCCCATCAGCAAGAGGGTGCCGTGCGACTGAGGGGTGGCGATGACGAGAGCTCCCTGGTGGCCATGGGAGGCATCAAGGTAGTGACGCCGATGGATGGAGTAGCCGAGCGGGGCCAGCAGGGCGAGAGCGGTGCCAAGGAGGATAAAGGGGGACCAGCGGCGGCGGGGTTGATTCAACCAGGCGCGGGCGGGTTGCTCGATGAAGTGATGGCAGGCGGTGGCGGTAAGGAGAGTGAGGAGGATTTTGAGGAGCAGCCTGGTGGCGGGGTTTTGATAAAGGAGGGAGTAGTCGATGAAGGAGCAGACCGGCCAGTGCCAGAGGTAGAGGGAGTAGGACAGGCGTCCGGTCAGGACGAAGGGTTTCCAGGAGAGGAGGCGGTAAGCGGGGCCGCTTTGGCTGTAGCGGATGACGGCGGCGGTGCCGAGGACAGGCAGGAGAGCCTGCCAGCCAGGAAAGTGGGGGCCTTCCTGAAACACCAGAAAACTGGCCAGGATGGCAGCCAGACCGCCGAGGGCCGGGAGGTGGGAGGGAGAACCCCGGGCCGGCGGGCGCGGGGCGGCGTGCAGGGCGAGCAGACTGCCGGCGAGCATTTCCCAGGCCCGGGAGGGCAGGAGGTAAAAGGCGTGGATGGGCCTGGTCGCGGTGAGGAACAGGCAAGTGGCAAAGCTCAGCAGGACGACCAGCCAGGTGAGAAGGAGGCGGCGCCGGGGCGGGGCTCTGAGGAGCAGGGCGAAGAGGAAAGGGAAGATCAGATAGAACTGTTCCTCGACCGAGAGGGACCAGGTGTGGAGGAGGGGCTGGGCATCGGCGGAGAGCTGGAAGTAGTTCCCTTGACCGAGCAGATGGAAGTTGGCGATCGAAAGAATAGCGGCGGAGAAGGCAGCTCCGGTGGAGGCGTAGTCCCAGCTGGAATAGCAAAACCGCGCCGCCAGCAGGGTGACCAGCGCCATGGTCAGGAAGGCCGGGAAAATCCGCGCGATGCGGCGTTGATAGAAGGTGCGGAGCTGGAGACGGCCGGCGTCGTGATCGCGCTGCAGGATGGAAGTGACGAGATAACCTGACAGGACAAAGAACACATCCACGCCCGCAAATCCGCCCGGCAGCCAGGCGGCGTCCAGATGGAACAGCAGCACCGCCACGACCGCGATGGCGCGGAGGCCATCCAGTTCCGGACGATAGTGCTGCGGGGTGGCCGGCATGGGGTGGATCTCCACGAAAGGATGACGCCGGTTTTTACCTGGCGGGAGGGAATGGGAATGGCTTCACAAAAAAGCGCCTGCCCCGGGGTGGGGCAGGCGCTGGTAGGAAACTCACGGGCGGGAGGCCCGTAATGTTTTCACTTGTAGCTGGCCTGGCTGCCTTTGATGTCGCGCTTTTTGACCCATGGCATGAGGGCGCGGAGTTTGGCGCCGGTTTTTTCGATGGGGTGGTTTTCGCCTTCCTTGAGGAGACGGTTGTAGTTTTTGTAGCCACCTTCGTATTCCTTGATCCATTCCTTGGCGAACTTGCCGGATTGGATGTCCTTGAGGGCGGCCTTCATGCGCTTTTTGACGCCGGCGTCGATGATCTTGGGTCCGACATGCACGTCCCCCCACTTGGCGGTTTCGGAGATGGAGAAACGCATTCCGGCGATGCCGGCTTCGTTCATGAGGTCGACGATGAGCTTCAGCTCATGGAGGCACTCGAAGTAGGCCATCTCAGGGGAGTAGCCGGCTTCCACGAGGACTTCAAATCCGGCCTGGACGAGGGCGCTGGCGCCACCGCAGAGGACGGTTTGTTCGCCGAAGAGGTCGGTTTCGGTTTCTTCCTTGAAGTCGGTTTCGATGACACCGGCACGGGTGCCACCCACGCCCTTGGCCCAGGCGAGGGCGGTCTTCTTGGCCTTCTTGCTGGGGTTTTGATAGACGGCGATGAGGGCGGGGACGCCTTTGCCTTCGGTGAACTGGCGGCGGACGATGTGGCCGGGGCCCTTGGGGGCGACGAGGATGACATCGACATCGGCCGGTGGCACGATGGTCTTGTAGTGAATGGCGAAGCCGTGGCTGAAGAGGAGGGTCTTGCCCTTCTTCAGGTGGGGGGCGATGTCCTTGTTGTAGACCGCAGGAATTTTGGTGTCGGGAACGGCGACGAAGATGACGTCGGCCTTCTGGACGGCGGTGGCTGTGTCCACGACTTCGAAGCCGAGGTCCTTGGCGACGGGGATGGATTTGCTGCCTTCGTAGAGGCCGATGATGACGTGGGCGCCGCTGTCCTTGAGGTTGAGGGCGTGGGCGTGGCCCTGGGAACCGAAGCCGATTACGGCGAGGGTTTTACCTTTGAAGAGGGCGAGGTCGGCGTCTTTGTCCGTGTAAACTTTGGCGGGCATGAAGTATGGTGTTAGTTAGGGTGAGTGGGGAGGGTCAGAGAAGGGGATTTCCAAGGAAAGGGCCGGGGCCGCTTCCGGGAACCTCAAAGCCTGTCTTTATCAAACGGGCCTGGGAAAAATCAAACCCCGCAGTCCAGGGTTTCTTCGGGGGCTTCGTTGAGGCGGGGGAGGGCGATGCGGCCGGTGCGGGTGAGGTTGATGATGCCGAAGGTATCCATCAGCGAGGTGAATTTGTCGATCTTGCCGGAGTCGCCGGTGATCTCGATGGTGAGCACGGTGCGGCCCACATCGATGATTTTGGCGCGGAAGAGCTGGCAGATTTCGATCACCTCGGCGCGGCTCGGGCGGTCCACTTTTACCTGGATGAGCACCAATTCACGGCCCACATAATCACCTTCGCGGAAATCGATGACCTGAATGACATCGATCAGTTTGTCGAGCTGCTTGATGATCTGGTTGAGGACATTTTCCTTTTCGCTGACCACGATGGTCATGCGGGAAATCCTGGGGTCGTGACTGGGACCGACGTTGAGGCTGCGGATGTTATAGCCGCGGCCGCTGAACATGCCGGCGACGCGGGCGAGCACGCCGAATTTGTTTTCAACGAGGACGGAAATGGTGTGGAAAGTCATGGTGCGCGGGAACCCGGTGGACCGGGAAAAAGAGCGTGGAGATTCCTCCGCTCTTTTCCAGCGGTCAATGCGGATTTTTACCCGATCCGAGCCGCGGGAAACGGGAGACGGCTGTGGAGTGCGAAGAGGGCGGGGCGACGTCCGGGCGAGTGAATATCAATCCAGGCCGGGGTTTTGCGCCAGCAACACCCGGCTGAAGCCGGTTCAAAGGGTTGAAAGCGCGTCGAAATTCCCCGTCTTGGCTTGCCATCGGGCGGTGGATTTTGGAATACTGGCAATTCCAGCTGAAACCACATAACCGTCATGCCTGCCCTCATTGATTCCGTCGTTTCCCACATTACTCCGGCCCTGATGGGGCAAATCTCCAAGGCACTGGGGGTGGATGAATCTGCCGTTACCCATGCGCTGCGCAGTCTCACGGCGCTCCTGCTTGCCGGGGCGGCCCGCAAGGCCGTGGAGCCGGCCGGGGCCGGGGCGCTGCATCAGGCGTTGGCTGAACACAAGGAGCGGGGTTTCTTTGACATGCTCAAAGGGGCGTTCGGGGGGTCCATTGGTCAGACCGGAGCGGATCAAATCCAGGCGCTCCTCGGGGTGGGGGTCAATTCCATCGTGGGCACCCTGGCCCGCCAATCAGGTTTCAATCTCTCTCCGTTGCTCGGACTGGTGACCCCGGCGTTCACTCATTTCCTGGCGGCCACGGTCCGGGAAAAGGGGCTCGACGCCGCGGGGCTGGGTTCGTGGTTGAGTCAGGAAGCCGGGGAATTCGAGGCCGATCCTGCGAATGCGGCCACGGTCTCCTTGCTGCGCGAAGTTTCTGCCGCCGGTGCCGGGGCGGAGTTGTTGCGTCAGGATTATACGGATGAGGAATGGAGGGCGGTGCGGATCGCCCCCACGGCGGCCCTGCTGCTGGTGGCCACGGCGTCACCTTCCGGTCCGATGGGCGCGATGAAGGAGATGGCGGCGGCCAGTCATTCGCTCAACGAAAGCCTCAAGCAGGTGGAGCCGGTTTCCCTGCTCGGGGCGGCGTTTGGCACCGGTATGACCGGCACGGAGATTGAAGGAATCCGGGCCGAAGGCCGCTCCAATGAGGCCCTGCTTAGCATGATTAAAAAGGGTTATGAAACGGTGGGCCGGCGGAATCCGTCCGAGGCGGGCGCCTATCGTCAGATGATCCTGGATGGGGCGAAAAAGCTGGCGGAAGCGACCACCGACGGCGGGTTTCTCGGGTTTGGGTCGAAGTTGGTCAGTGACCGCGAGGCGGCAGCCCTGCAGCAGATCGAGGGCGCGCTGGCCTGAGCCGCCGGACCGCCTTAGAGGACTGGGGGGTTGACAAAATTATGGATTGTTCCCGCAGGCCGGGGCCGCTTTGGTCATGGTCATGCGCCGCTTTGATCCTGACGATCCTGAAATGATGGACCGTCCCCAACCGGTGTCTCCGGCCTTGGAGCGGGATCTCGCCAATTTGAGGGGGCTGAACCGTTGGTTTGGCGCCTGCCGGATCGTGCGGCGGGTGCTGGGACCGGTGCTGCGGGGCGGAGGGACAATCCGGATTGCGGATTTATGCAGCGGGACGGGCGATCTGCCCCGGTTGATGGTTGGCCTGGGGAGGCAGCAGGGAACGGAGGTGCAGGTGGAAGCGGTGGAGGGCCACCCCGCGACGTGGGAGATCGGGCGGAAATTTTGTGGGGATGAAACGGGGATTTCCTTCGTCCATGCTGATGTGAGGACGTGGGAGCCGGAGGCACGGCCGGATTGGGTGGTGTGCTCCCTCGCCCTGCATCATTTCACGAGGAAGGATGCGGTCGGCATCCTGACGAAAATGCGGAGGGTGGCGCGTTGCGGAGTGTTGCTGGCGGATCTGGAACGCAACTGGTGGGCCACGGCGGGGATTTATGCGGCGTCCGTGTTTTATCGTGAGCCGATGACGGTGGAGGACATGCGGAGGTCTGCCCGGGCGGCGTTTTCGTGGGAGGAACTCCGGGAGATGACATCGGCCGCGGGCTGGGCATGCGGGCGGCAAAAGCGGTTCTGGTATGGCCGGCAGGCTGTCTGGGAGTCGTGGGCGACGCCTGAAACGCAAAATTGCCGGAAATGGAATGTTGAAGGCCGGCCGGGGAAAGGCTAACGCTGGAGGTTGCTCCATGCCGCTGACCTCTTCTGTTCCCTCGCCCCGTTCCCTTTCTGTGTTGGCCCCCGCCAAGATCAACCTGTGGCTGAGGGTGCTGGGGCGGCGGGAGGATGGGTTTCATGAGTTGGAGACGCGCCTGGCCCCGCTGGAACTGTGTGACCGGCTGACCCTGACGGCCGATCCGGCGCTGCCCCACGGGGAGATTGCTTTCAGTTGCGATGAGGCGTCCGTTCCTGCCGATGGATCGAATCTGGTGGTGAAGGCGGTGCGGGAGCTGGAGCGGGTTACGGGGAAGCTGCCGGGGATGCGGCTGCATTTGGAGAAACGGATTCCGCACGGGGCGGGGTTGGGTGGGGGCAGCAGCGATGCCGCTGCCGCGCTGTGCCTGGTGCGGGAGGCGTTTTGTCAGGATTTGAGTGATGAAGTGCTGTTGGCTGCAGCGGCGGAGGTGGGGTCGGATGTGCCATTCTTTCTACTGGGCAGCGTGGCGGATGCGACCGGGAGGGGGGAACAGGTGGTGGCGGTGCCGGAATTCACGGCCACCCCGCGGGTGCTCCTGGCCAAGCTGCCGTTTGGCATTCCGACGCCGTGGGCCTATCGGCAGTGGAAGGACTCCTTGGAAGTTCCGGGATTGCCCTACCGGCCGCAGGGCACGGCCTGCGGGGAGTTGCGCAACGACTTGGAGCGCCCGGTTTTTGAAAAATACCAAGTGCTGGGACACCTGAAAGCTTTGCTGCTGGCCATGCCCGGCGTGTCGGCCGCGCTCATGTCCGGCAGCGGGTCCACCGTGTTTGCGTTGCTTGGGGATGCGGTCGATCTGGCCTCCGTGAAGGCTGCGGTGCACGAGGAAGTGGGTCATGAGGTGCAAATCATCGTCACGCGGCTACGGCCTGAAGCCCACCCCATATCGGAGCCAGCCGACTTTTCCCCCCTGCCTGCAACAGACGTTGCGCTTTAACGTCTCCGGTAGTCTATTCCATCGACCTCCCCCCTTCGCCAAATGTCCCTTTCTCCTCCCTCCCAGGACTGGATGGTGCTGCAATGCAGCGCCTGCGGCACCCGCATGAAAGCCCAGCGCGGGTTGGCTGCGGCTTCGCGGCTGCTGTGCCCGCAGTGTCATGCTCCCGTTCCCTTTGAAGACGACGATACCGGCGCCGGGGAACCGGAAGAATTCCGGCCGTCCGCTTTGCCCCCCCGTGAGCACGGGATGCCGGCTTCACATCTCCCGCTGCCCCAGCGTGAGAGCACTACCCTTCAGGGCAGCAGTTACCCGGCTGGTCCACGGGCGGTGCCCCCTGCTGCCGGGGAGGTGGGTGGATCGCATCCGGAATTCCATGGTCGTTTGGAGGACGACGCTGAAGAGGAGAGAGACGAGGGGGATGGTTTGCATGATCCTGCCTCCGGGGAACGCCGCCGGGTGAAGATCAAAAAGCGCCGCACAAAACGGACCGAGGTTCAGCGCTACAAGGAACTGACGGATTGGGACCAAAGTGAATTGACCCACATTCCCGAAGCGGAAGTGGCTGCCGACATCTGGGCAGATGCACGCCCCATCCCTGAGGATGTGGCTCCGGCCCAGGAGGAAAATGAATACGTGGTGGAGTCCGTGGAGGGTGAAGACGGCCAGACCCGCACCACCAAAAAGAAGGTCCGCCGCCGCCGCCTGCTTCTCGGAGCCCGGCTTCTGTTCCAGCGTTTTACCTGGCTGTCCCGCTACTTGACGGCGGCACTGGCGGTCGCGGTGGCGGCGGTGGCGATGTATGGATTTTATGTCTTCCGGCAACAATATGAGGCTCCACCGCTGCCGCCGGTCACGGAACCGCCCATCGACCGCTCGGTGCTGACCCAGTATGATGAATTGGGTGCAGAAAAAGCGGTGCGGGATTTCCTCGCTGCCGACGGTATTGAGGCCAAATTGGCTTTTGTCCGCCATCCGGACCGCATCCGTCCGATGATGAAACGCTGGTACCGCGGCGAACGCACTGCCGGTCCGTTGCAGGCCGGGGAGCCCACCATGCGAGATAAAAAGGGCGGTGAACCGGGCAGTGAGGGATATTACGTGATGCTGGCGATGCCGGTAATGGTGCCCGATCCTCTGAATCCCGGCAGCGTCTACGAGGAGATGACTTTCTTTGCCGTCGAAGAAATCAGGAATGGACCTGAGAGCACATATCTGGTGGACTGGGAAACCTCCACTGGATATCAGGAATTGCCGCTGGAGACCTACAAGCAGACCATGCCACCCGAGGCTTACCCCTTCCGCATCTACATGAAGGCAGATAATTATTACAATCACGGCTTCAGCGAAACCGATTGGCAATGTGTCGCCCTCTATTACCCGGGGCGGGATTTTCACCTCTACGGCTACATCAGCCGGAATTCACGGGACGGCCGCGACATGCTGCCGCTGGTCGGAGAAGGCCGTCGAGCCGGAATCATCGCGGAATTGGTCTACCCGCCCAACCCGGCGTCACGGGATCAGGTCATCGTGAAACGGTTGCTGCATTCTTCCTGGTTTTATGCCAAACCGGAGGATGCCCAGCCGGATCGACTGCAGCCTTCGGTCCTCTCCAATTGAAGTTTAGGTGATGGCTAAACAAACCTCCAAGCCCGATCCGGCTCCAGAGCCATTGTCCCCGGCCACTCCGCCATTGGATGGGGGGACCGATGCCGGGCAGGAAGCCCCGGCGGAAGCCTGGGATCAGCGGTCCCCCGTGAATGCGGCGGACCAGGCTCCCGAAGGGGAAACCGCCGAGGCGGTGCTTCCTGAGGCTGGTCCTTCTCGGCCTGTTCCCCGGGCGTCCCGGGCGGATAGTTTCGAGCAAAATCCGCTTTCCAACCTCCGGGCGGCCTCCATGGAAGGAGTGGACCGGGCGGAACTGGATGATAGCACCCGGGTCCGGGAGGCACTGCGCAGCGTGATTGAACAGGGCGACAGCGTCAAGGATGCGGCCCGGGATTGGTATGTGGCCCCGAGCTCCGTTGCGGAGTGGCGCAACCGCTATCAGGATCTCCTCAAGGAGGATTCCCCAGTTGAATTGTTGGAGACCGACAGCGCCGCGAAAGACGCGGATCTGACTTACATCCCGGATGCCGCCCGGGAGATTTTCACGGAGAACTGGGATCGGCTGGTCACGGAAACCGCCGCCACCCCATCTGATTTCCGCCAGAGTCCGCGTCAGATTTTCCTCCAGACCTCGCGGCTCACCTCATGGCTTTTTCAGGACGGACAGCTGGACCGCGGCATCCTGATTGGTGCCCTCAGCGGGCTGGTGGGACTGGCTATCCTGACTTCTTTTTTGATGGCGGATTACAATCCGCCCCCCGTGGTGACAGTGCCTGAATCTCCACCCGGGGAGGATATCGTGATCGACGAGGCCGCGGCCGTCGCCCAGTCCTTCTTCAAAGCCCCCAATTGGCAGGAGCGGTTGAAATTTGTCCGCCAGCCGGAGGCGGTGCGGGAGATGATGGAGAATTACTACCGAGATCATCCGGACGCTCCGATCAATGACGCGGCGCTTTCCCTCGCCATGCCGGTCCGGCATCTGGTGAATCTCAGTTTCGACGTCCCGTCGCTCAACCGCTCGCACTTTCTTTGTGTGGTGATCTCCAAAGGCCGGCATCTGGTGGACTGGGAAAGCTCCTCGCTCTACCAGGAAGCCCATCTTGCCAAGCTCCGTGCGGCGCGTTCGACGGAACCGGTCCGCATCGCGGTGACCGTCACCAAAAGCGAGGCCGCCAATTACTACAATTACGCCTTCCGCGATGCCACCCGCTGGGAATGTTATCAACTGGGGTATCCCGGGCTGAATCTGAGCCTGTTCGGTTATGCGGCCAAGGATTCCAGCGACGCCATCACCTTGGATGCCATGCTGGGAATCGTGGACAAACAGGCCGTGGTGATGGAGGTGCGGTTCCCGCCGGATTCTGCTACTGACAACCAGGTCGAAATCATCAGTGTACTGCGGAGCGAATGGGTGCCGGACGAGCCCTGAATTCAAAGGCGCCTCACCATGACCCAAGTGGTCATTTCACGGCCGGTCGCCGGGTCGCGTGCGGTGAGGGTATGGCGCCCCGGGATCAGCAAGGCGGTGTGGTGATCGATTTTCAGGCTGGGCGAAGTCCAGATCACGGCATCCGTGGAAGGATTCACCCGCAGGGGCAGGACTTTTCCGCCCTGCGGCAAATCAGGATCCAGCAGCACCGTGGTGCCGGGCAGGGGACTGGTGATTTGCCATGCCACGCCGGAGGCGGAGGGGGCCGCGGCAATGGCGGCAGCGCCCAGCCAGTTCTCGGGACCGGCCAGCCAGGCGGCATACTCCGGAGCCAGCCGCACCCGCCCGGTGTGGTCATAACGGTCAGGCTCAGCCGCCCCGGGAGCCAGGTCGCGGCGGAATTTCTCCACGACCACCGGACGGCGGGAGGCCCATTCCGCTGGACGGGGCAGGCCGGTCAGGGGATCCACCTCCCGTTCCACAATCGAGGGTGGACGCGTGTACCAGCTGGATGGATACCGGGCGTCCAGCCACGTGAAAATGTCGCGGAAAAGCGGGGCCGCACCCGTGACGCCGCTGACCCCGCGCATCGGGGAGTTGTCGAAGTTTCCCACCCAGACCCCCACGGTGAAGGCTGCGTTATAGCCGATCGCCCAGTTGTCCCGGTAATCCGTACTGGTGCCGGTTTTCACCGCACAGGGAAAGGGCAGGCGCAGGGCGGAACCGGTGCCGAATGTCCGGGCTCTGGCATTGTTGTCCGAAAGGATATCTGCCAGCAGCCAGCAGGCATCCGGATCATACACTTGTTGGCCATTGGACCCGGACTTGACGGGCGTGAACTGCAGCGGAAGCAAGCGTCCGAGGCGGGCGAGGGTGCTGTAGGCGGCGGTGAGTTCAAGCAGGGTGACTTCGCCGCCGCCGATCGTCAGGCCCAGTCCGTAGTCAGTGGCAGGTTTAGTCAGGGTGGTCAGGCCGGCGGTCTGCAGGCTGGTCACGAGGGCCTCCGGTCCACCATGGGATTCCAGAATTCTGACGGCACTCAGATTCAGGCTGTTGGCAAGGGCGGTGCGCAGGGAAACGGGTCCGGCGGCACGGTGATGATAATTTTGGGGCCGGTAGAGCCCCGTGGCGGTCATGTATTCCACCGGCAGATCGGGAATGATAGTCCCTGGACTCAGATCCTGCTGCAGCGCCAGCAGATAGGTGAAGGGCTTCAGCGCCGAACCGGGCGAGCGCCGGGAGGTGGCCCCGTTCACCTGACCGGTCCCGGCCGCTTCGTAGTCCCTGCTGCCGACCAATGCCCGGATTTCGCCCGTGGTGTTGTCGATCACCACCACGGCGGCTTGGCTGACATTCCGGCCGTTGAGCCGGTTCAAACGGTCGGCGATGCTGCGCTCACAGACCTGCTGGATATTCAAATCGAGGGAGGTCTGCCAATCGCCTTCCAGGGGCGGCGCGGCTTCCGGCCCGGCAGCCCGTTGCAGCATCAGGTCGGCAAAGTGAGGCGCGGCAAAACTGCCGTAATGCCGCCGCAGCCGCAGCGGTTCGGCGCGCGCCCGGTCCGCCGTGGCCGCATCAATCCGGCCCAGCGTCTGGAGCCGTTCCAGAATCCATTGTTGTCGTTTGGTGGGCCGGGTGGCATCGCGCCAGGGATTCAGCCGGGTGGGGGCCTGCGGCAGGCCGGCGAGAAAGGCACATTCAGCGAGGCTGCAATCCCCCAGCGGCTTTCCAAAATAGCCCTGCGCGGCCGCAGCGGGCCCGCGGTGCAGGTTTCCATAGTCAAGCCGGGCCAGATATTG
Source organism: Verrucomicrobiota bacterium (assembly GCA_040387795.1). Classification (GTDB taxonomy): domain Bacteria; phylum Verrucomicrobiota; class Verrucomicrobiia; order Verrucomicrobiales; family V1-33; genus CAIZWU01. The sequence goes on along the minus strand of JAZKDC010000020.1, from coordinate 40,823 downwards.
CTCCAAAATCTGTTCCTTGGTCCAGGTCATTTCCACCCGGCGGGCGGTTAGCATTTCCAGTAGCTTGGTGCTCAACGTGCGCGGCCGGGGATGGGACAGTTTGACCAGTTGCTGGGTGATGGTGCTGGCCCCGGAGACGCGCCGGCCCGCCTGCACCCCATCACGGAGGGCCCGTCCCAGGGCGAGCGGATCCATCCCGCCATGGGAGTAAAACCGATGATCCTCGGCGGCCAAAGTGGCTTCGATCAGAAAGGGCGGGATTTCAGAAAGGGGAAGGGTCTCCCCCGCACGGTGGCTTCCGGCCAGCAAGCGCCGGAGGGGAGTGCCGTGGCGGTCGGTCAGGCGCACTCCGGAAGGCACCGGACGGTTCAAGGCCTCCGGCCAAGGCACTGCCCACGGCAGCAGAAAATAGCCGGCCAATCCCGCACCCAAGGCCGCCGCCAACCCGCACCGCACCCGCTTCCAGCGAGATTTGGATGGATTTTCAGGCGGACGGGACATCGCCATAACCTGCGCGGAATTCCGGTTTTGTCCCGCGCATCCTTCGCCGGATTGCCGGGTTTCGCCGGCCAGCTACGCCGGGATCATGCAGGCTTCTTCCAAGGCGGCCTTGAGCCGTTGGAGCACGGCCGGATCAGTGATTTTTTTGCCGTCCTGACCGGTCAGACAGAAGGAATCGATCGCCGCTCCCTTTTCGGTGTTGATACGGGCGTGGGTGATTTCGAGGCCGAATTTACCGATGGTATCAAAGACCTGGAACAACAGGCCGATCCGGTCCACCGCCTGGATTTCGACCACGGTGTAATCGCGGTGCTGTTCATTGGTCATATAGACCCGCATGGGGAATTCGCGGCGCCAGCCCGGCAGGGGTTCGGGTTCTTCCTTCAGGCGTTTGGCGATCAGGGCGGCGAAGTCGATCGCTTCTCCCATGCAGGCGCGGGCAATCAGTTCCCCCACGGCTTTGATTTGTTTCTCATCGCGGACCGGCTCGAAGTCGGTGGTGCACACGCGGAAGATGTCCAGCACCAACTGGTCGGCCCGCAGGAAGAAGTCGGCGCGCAGAATGTTCAGGGAATTGGCGGCGAGGGCTCCGGCGATTTTCGACAGCAGCATCTGGCGGTCCCACGTGCAGAGGATCAGTTCGCTGGAGCCTTGTTCCGGACGGGCGGTCCATTTCAGCACCGGAGTCAGGGCGCTGGCGCGGTCGTCCTTGCGTTGCTGCCGGTAGAAGGCCCGGAAAGCCTTCAGGTGCCGGGCAATACTGGTTGGGGTGCGGTGTGCCAGATAACGTTCCGGCATCGCGCTGAAGTGGGCATCGAGTTCCGGGCCGTAGGATTCGTCCAGCAGGGCGATGGTCGCACTGCGCTGGTCCGCCAAGGGCAGCGGACTGCGGAAGGCAGCCTGATCCGCGAAGTATTCCGCGGTGGCCTGGTAGAGCTGGCGCACCAGCGATTCCTTCCAATCCGTCCAGCCGGCTTCATTGGTGGCGCGGGAGTCGGCGTAGGTGTGGAGGAAAAGGGAATCCAGCCATTCGCGCCGGCGCACGATTTTGGCGAATCCGGCGATGACTTCCGGATCCTCCAGATTCCGCGTGGTGGCAGTGTGCCAGAAGAGCAGATGGTTATCGACGAGGAAGAGCAGCTTGTTGCGGCGGGTATCGGGCACCTGGAGGCGGCGGCAGACCTGGTCCGCCAGTTCGGTGCTGGCATCGGCATGTTTGCGCACGCCTTCGGCGCGGCCGGTATCATGCATCAGCAGTGCAGCATACAACACAAAAGGGTCTTCCAGGTCGTGGAAGAGTTTTTGGTGGAAGGCCAGTTTCGGGTTTTTGTTATCGCTCAGTTCATCCAGGCGTTCCAGGCACTTCAGAGTGTGTTCGTCAGCGGTGTAGCGGTGGAAAAATTCGTGCTGCACCAGATCGGTCAGTTCACCGAATTCCGGCAGGTAGCGGCCGAGGAAACCGACGCGGTGCATTTGCCGCAGGGTGGCCCCCACTTCGCCCTTCCGGCTCAGGATGGCCTCGAAGGTTTCGCGGTTGGCGGTGCGGTAGCGGAAGGTGCGGTTGATCAGGCCATAGTGTTCCTTGAAGAGCTGGCGGATCTGCGGGCTGAGCTTGAGACGGCGGAGCTGGCAGTGCTGGAACAGCCGCATCATCCGGCCGCTGTCCTCCGTGAAAACGGTGTCGCTGACCGGGAAGATGAATCCATCCCGGCTGTAGAAACCGTCAAAGCTTTCCCGTTTGGCGCCTTTGCGCAGGGCGAGGAAGCTGAAGATGCCATCCTTCTCCTCGACTTTCTCCAGTTCGAAACGCTCCATCAGCGAAAGATTGTGCTGATAGAGATTCCGGGCGTGGTGATAGTAGTCACGCATGAAAGTCTCGCACCGCTGGACGATGCGCCGGCCTGGATAACCAAAGTTGGTGGCGACCACCCCCTGGGCCCGCAGGGTCAGGATATCACTGGCGCGTTTCTCGGTGTAATGCAGATCGTTGCGCACCCGGAGGAGGAAATCATGCGCCTTGATGATCTCCTGACCGGCGATGCGGGAGAAGATCCGCTGTTTGATCAGATCCTCCATGCTGGAGGTGCCCAGCTTTACCCGGCAGCACCAGAGGATATTATGATAGTCCCGCAGGCCGCCGCAGCCGTTTTTCAGGTGGGGTTCCTGAAGATAAACCGTATTGCTCTGCTTGGCATGGCGGTCATGCAGGTCGGTGGCGCGGAACTTCAGGAACTCCGTGGCCTTCCCTTTGCCCTCAAGGCATTGTTTGGGAAATCCCGCGGCGAACTGGTCATACAAGGCCTGGTCTCCGGTGATGAACCGGTGGTCCAGCAGGGCGGTCTTGGTCTGGTGGTCGGCATTCGCCTGGGCATAGGTTTCCTTGAGCGTCCGCACCGCGTGGCCGATTTTGAAGCCGACATCCCACAGCATGTAGAGGACTTTTTCGATGACGTCCTTGGTGCGGCCGGACAGTTCCCGTCCGCCCCGCTCCGGATGCAGGAAGAGCAGATCCACGTCACTGCCTGGGTTCAGCAGGCCCCGGCCATACCCCCCGGTGGCCACGAGGGTGACCCGCACTTCCGCTGCGCTTTTTTCGAGGGCTCCCGCAAAAAGATTGTGCAGAACCACATCCAGCAGGGTGCTGCGCTGGGTGCAGACATCGGTGCCGCTGGCCCCTGACTTGTGGGCGAGGCGGATGCGGTGTTCCTCCTTTTTGAGGAAGCTGCGGTAACGTTTGATCAGGTCGGCCTGCACCTGATCCGGTTCGGGGGCCAGGGCCTTGCGGGCATGGGCCTCGACTTTTTCGAGATGGCGGGCCGGCATGGGGAATCAGTTCTCAGCCTTGGGTTGCGGAGTCAGTTTGTTTTCCGTCATGAACAGATACAAACGTCCGAAAGGCCCTCCGACATCATAGTAGTTTTTCATCGGAAGGTCGGAGGACAACATCCCCTGCAGGGCGGTGCTTTCCTGGTCATTTTTGGCCAGTCCCATGGCCGGGTAGAACATGACATATTGCCGCCAGGCGAAGAATTCCGAGCGGGGCTGACTGGCCTCGCTCAAGTGAGTCCACAACAATTGCGGGCTCAGCAGGATTGCGGAAATGGGAGTTCCCTTGTCCTTGCCCAGGGTCATCAGCGTGTTGAGCTGCCCCTGATCCTTGGGGAGCCAGAAGCTGCTCCGTTGGCCATACCATGAGACCGCCCAGGGAATGTCCGACACGATGATTTCATTTTCGGGCAGCAAGTCGGCGTAGTCCTTGATCAGACGTGGGACATAGTTGGGATACTGGACGCGGAATTGTTTATCGATCTTGTTCAGGTCCACCACCCGGGGGATCATATTGAGCACAAAGGGAAGGGCGCTGATGAGGATGGCCAGGATAAAGTGGCCATTCCGCACCGCGGGAATCTGCAGCGGGAGATTGAGCCGGTTCCAGAGCACCGAAAGGAAGGCCAGCCCGTAACCGGTCATCACCGGAATGAAAAGAATATGCAGATTGTTCTCATGGGTCTGTGTTTCGTGGAGGGATTTGATCCCGTAGAGGGTCATCCCCACCACGCCGAAGAACCACATGATCAGAATGGCCCAGCGGAAGTCCGCGATCTCCTTCCGCCGGAAGGGATGCAGCAGGCTGAGGAAAAACAGCGGGGCCGCCACCACCCCTCCCAGATAACCATACAGTTCAGACACCTGCCCCAATGAGTTGGCCACTGCCTTGCGGAGGAAGCCTTGGAAATTCAACCCGCCCACCGTTTGTTCCAAGTCCCGGAACAAGGCCTCTTCGCTGCTGGCTCCACCCAATCCGGAGTAAAAGGCATACAATCCGGACCCGAGAGGATTGCCGGTCCGTTGGTAGTTCATCCATCCCCAGATTCCAGCGATCAGGCCCACGATGCCCAGGATCATTCCCAGCATCAGCACGCGGCGGGAGAAATACAGGGCCACAAAGACCAGCAGCCCGAAGAACACCCACAGGGTCAGCCAGTGCGCCAACGCCAGCAGTCCAAAAAATCCACCGGTCAGGGCCAGCCAGAGCAGGGAACTGCGGCCCTGGGCTTCATTTTCCACCGCCTTGTATAAAAAGTAGGTCCCGAAGCTGAACAGGAACAACATCAGCATCTGCGGCAAACCCGTCTGGGAAAACTTCCACAGCAGTTCACAGAGCAACAGCAGGAGGGCCGTCACCCCGCCGATCCGGGCGTCAAAAATCCGTGAAACCAGCAGGTAGGTGATTCCGATGGAGGCCAGCAGCAGAACCATCGCGGTGCCGGCAATCAGGACGTCCGGCGTATACACCGACTGTTTGTCTCCCAGTTTCCACGTCTCTTTGGCCATGCCCAGCACCAGACTGTTCACCAGGGGATTCAGAGGGGAGTGGTAGGTGTCCGGGGTCGCCTGCAGGTCAAGGGTGGTTCCCGGCCCCAGCAAATCCTTCGCCCGTTTTTCCAACTGCTTCCATGCCAGCGGTTTCTGCACGGTGGTGATAAATCCGTTCCCCTTGGCGATTTCGCGGGAGATCACTGCCTGCTCCATGCCTTTAGGGGTGGAAAGCCCCTTGAAGTCCAGTCCCAGAAAGTAGGCCGTCAATCCGGCCAGCAGCACCAGGAACAAAGCCCTCCGGACCATCATCCCGGCATCCAATTCCTGAGGGGCGGCAGTGATTTCAGTAGTAGCCATGCAGTAAGATATGTGAGGAAAAAGAGGCAGGCCCGAGGGCGGGAACGCGCAGTATGCACCTGCGGCTGCTTAGCGCAATCATTTCAATGGGGCAGCCTAGTCATGCTTCCGCGATCACCTTCCGGCCCGCTGGCGGAGGAGTTTACCGGCTCAGTCGCTGCCTTCATCCTCGTTGTCGTCATCTGCAAGTTTGAGTTCCTTGAGCTTGCGTTGCAGCGTACGGCGCGAAATGCCCAACAATTTAGCGGCCTCACTGCGGTTCTGGCGGGTGCGCTGGAGGGCTTCGAGGATGAAACGGATTTCCATTTTCCCGATCGAAAGATCCGAGGGCAGAACGGCGGCGGCACTGGGGAGGGGCATTCCTGCAGGCGCAGGGCGTCCCGGGCGGTGCATGGTGGGAGCCGGCGCTTCGCCTCGCAGCGTGGCGGGAAGGTGCCGCACCAGCATCCGGGCTCCGGTGCCCATGACGATGCCGTGTTCGATGGCGGTGCGCAGTTCCCGCACGTTGCCCGGCCAGTTGTAGGCCATCAGGGCCTGCATGGCTTCGGGGCCGATTTCGCGCATCGGTTTGTTATTTTCCCTGGCCAGTTCGCGCAGAAAGGCGTTGGCGAGGGTGGGGATGTCCTCCTTGCGCTCCCGCAGCGGGGGCATGTGGATGCTGACCACGTTGAGGCGGAAATAGAGGTCTTCCCGGAATTTCCCGTCTGCCACCATGCCGGCGAGGTCTTTGTTGGTGGCGGCAATGACCCGGACGTCGACTTTGATGGTGGAGTTGCCGCCCACGCGCTCAATCGTGCGCTCGCCAAGGGCGCGCAGCAGCTTGACCTGGATGGCGGCGTCGATTTCACCCAATTCATCCAGGAAGAGCGTCCCTCCGTTGGCTTGTTCGAACCGGCCGATGCGCCGTTCCATGGCGCCGGTGAAGGAGCCTTTTTCGTGGCCGAAGAGTTCGCTTTCCAGCAATTGCGGGCTGAGCGCGGCACAATGCACAATCACCAGTTTGGCCTTGGGGCGCCCGCTGAGATTGTGGATTGCGTGGGCGACGAGTTCTTTCCCGGTGCCGCTTTCGCCTTCCACCAGCACGGTGGCGCGGGTGGGGGCGACCTGCGTAATGGTTTCGAAAACACGCTGCATCGGGACGGACTTCCCGAGGATGCGGTCGAGCGCATAACGATCTTCCACCTGCCGTTTGAGCGAGGTGTTTTCGAGCTCCAGCTTGCGGCTGCGGAGAGCCCGTTTGATGAGGAGATCCAGCGCTTCGAGGTTGAGGGGTTTAGTGACAAAGTGCCACGCCCCCCGCTTCATGGCTTCCACGGCGGCATCCACGCTGCCGTAGGCGGTCATCATGATGACAACCGGAGCGTGAGGCATGGCGACGGCGGCTTCAATCAATTCCATGCCGTCATCCGCCCCGAGCCGGAGGTCCGTGAGCATGACATCGACCCGCTCGTTTTTCAGGACTTCCATCGCCTCGGCCCGGTCCGCGGCAATATAAACGTCGTAATCATCTTCGAGGGAGAGGCGCAGGCCTTCCCGGGTGTGTTTTTCGTCGTCGACGATCAGAACCGTGGCATCCATGTGCGACAGTCTGTCCATGGAAAATGGGGAAGGCAAGGCTGCTTTACGGAGCCGTCGTCCTCAGGCGAAGCCGGGTGGGCAGGCCTTTGAGGGGGAAATCAGAATGGGCTTTTGGGGGAAGCCCGGGCGATTTGGAAGGGAGAACTTCCCGGATTACAGTCCCTTGGCGTAGCTGGCACAGCGATTGAACCATCCGGCCCGCCATTGGCCTTCCGGTTTCGGCGCCAATTGGATGCGGCGGTCCAGCGTCAGACGGGCCGCCAAGGCAAATTCGGCGGGAGCCTGGGCGGGATTAGGGGAGCCCCGCATATTTTGCAGGACCTGGAGCAGGCCCCAGCCAGTGCCTTGATAGCGCTCGGCGGGGTTGGTGCCTTCGCCTTTGAAATTGACGTAATCCATCAGGCAATACAGACCGGCGGGACTGGCCCCCAGCGCCCGGAAGCGGCCCTCGATCAAGGGGCGTTGGGCCGGAGGGGTGGCCGCCAGAATTTTGGGCAGACTGCGCAGACTGCGCTGGGCGGCAAATTCCCCCTGCAGCCCGATGGTGCCGGCGAGGAGGTTGCGGAGTTCGCCCATTTGGCGGGAAGGGACGGCCGCATTGAAGGCCTCGCGATTCGGCCAAGGGCAGTCCTGGGCCCGGATCCATGCCGGAACCGGCACGCCGCGGGAGACTAGAAAGGCCGCGAGACCGGGAAAACTTTCCTCGTAGGTGCGCCGGCCTCCTTTGGGATACCAGATGAAGTGGCCAATGCCAAAGGAGCCGAAGGCCTCCCCTTTGTTCCAACTGGTCAGCCCCGCCACCGTGCCGCCGCATTCATTCTGCCAGATCCGCTGGCCGATTTTTTGCGCCGCCGCCGGTGGGATATGGAAAGCTTCGGCCCGGGCCGGAGGGCCGGGCAGGGCACACAGCATGGCCACGGCCAGCAGCCATGGACGGCCGCATCGATGGAGGAACGGGCGGAACATGCCGGGAAGGACTTCAGACAAACCGGATTTTGGCGCCGGGGACTTCGCCGGCGGCCATGGCCGCATGGGCTTCATCGGAACAGGCGCGGTCGATCGGGGCGTCGGCCTCCTTTTCGGAATTGCCGACCAATCCCTCTGCCAGGAGGTAGCGCTCCACTTCCTCGCCGCTGATATCGGCCAGCATCACGCCATTCACCACCACGCAGGGGCTCAGGGGTTGACCGCTTTTTTGTTCCATTTCCCAGCGGAAGGCGGGATTTTTGATAATGTCCTTTTCTTCGAAGGCGAGCTCATACTTGCGCATGATGGCGCGGACACCTTCGCTCCAACCGCAGAAGGTTTTGACGTAGGCGGTGATGACGGGGGCTGGTTGGCTCATGATAGTTTTTGGTGGGGGTGATTTGAAGAAAAACGATATGACAGTGCGGGACGGGTGCAACCTGGGAAATCCAGCCGCGTTTTCCTTTGCCCCCTCCGGAAATCCCGGCGATAACCCCGCCTTTCATGCCTGCCACCCCTCTTCCGGAAATGCCCCCTGCTGCGCCCTGCCGCGTGATTTTGCTCGGTGGCAATGGACTGCTGGGCGGGGCCTTCCGCCGGGCGTGGGCCGGGCATCCCCGCTTTTCGCTCACGGAATTTCCGCGGGCGGAACTGAATCTCACCCGGCTTGATCAAATTCAGCAAACGCTCGACCGGACGGAGTTTGATTTGCTCATCAATGCCGCGGCCTACACCCAGGTGGATGATGCCGAGGTGCAGCCGGACCTCGCCATGGCCGTCAACGCCCACGCCGCAGGTCTCCTTGCGGAACTTTGTGCCGCCCGCCAGGTCCGCATGGTCCATTTCAGCACCGATTATGTTTTCGACGGCCGGCAGTCCCGGCCCTATCTTGAGACTGATCCTGCCGATCCACTCAATACCTATGGCCGGTCCAAGTTGGAAGGTGAGCAACGGGTCGCCGCCGCCTCCCCGCACCACCTCATCCTGCGGCTGGCGTGGCTCTTCGGCCCGGGTCGCGATGCTTTCCCGGAGTGGGTCCTCCAGCAGGCGCTGCGTCAGGAGGAAGTCCGGGTCGTTTCAGATAAAACCGGTTCTCCCACCTACAGTGAAGATGTTCCTGCCGGGGTCGAAGCCCTGCTGGCCGTGCCGGATCCTGGAATGGTCCATCTGGTGAACGGCCCCGCCTGCACCTGGCAGGCATATGCCCAGGGGGTCCTGGATGCGGCCGCCCACTGTGGCTGGCCCCTGCGCACCACCCGGGTCACTCCAGTCCCTCTTTCCAGCCTCCCGGGCCTCACCGCCCGCCGTCCTGTCCAGAGCGCCTTGGATACTTCGAAGTTCACCCGCCTGACCGGCCTCACCCCGCGCCCCTGGCCGGAAGCCATGGCGGACCATCTCGCGGGCAAACCGGTGCCAACCCTCCCGTCTCCCGCATTTTAAAGTCCTTCTTTTTGCGGCTGCAGCCCATTCCCGGGAGAGCCCCTCCCCGGAAACTTTTTCCCCGGAAGTGGGCAAATCCCTTGACCCGGGCGGAATCGGAGCTAAAGACACTGCCCCTTTCCCGCCTTTTCAAATTTCCAGAAATACCCAAGCCTTATGTCCAGAATCTGCATGATCTCCGGGGCCAAGCCCTTCCGCGGCCGCCGTATCCACCACAGCGGTAAAGCCAAAAAAGAGGGCGGGATCGGCCTCAACCACGTCAAGAAGGTCAACCGCACCTTCACCCCGAATCTGCGCGACAAGCGCATCTGGGTGCCTGAGTTGAATACCTTCGTCAAACTGAAGCTCACCGCCCGGTCCCTCAAGACCATGAACAAAAATGGTGCCTACAATGTTTTGAAAAAAGCTGGACTCCTTTAGGGCTCCGCTGGCACACTCTGGTTTCACCTCTTCCTCATCAACCCAAACTGCGGTTTCCACACCCTTAAATCTATGGCCTTCAGCGTCGTCTCCAAAAAATCCTCCAAGACTTATTACCTCCACATCCGCGAAACTCCCCGTGCGGACGGCAAGGTGACCCGCCTTTTCTACTTCTCCGGTTCCGCCGAAGGCGCTGCCGATGTGTGCCCTGAGGGCTACACGGTGGTTGAAAATGAGCGCACTGGCCTGCCCTTCCTCAAAAAGAAGGTCTAGACCTCTTCCATCCCTTTCAGCCCTCTGTTTCCCGTCGAGGGAGCAGAGGGCTTTTTTGTGTCTTAAATCCAAGAGCTGGCCCAGCCCAGTTTCATGCCGGAAGCCCAGGCGCCTCTCTAACAACTATTCTGCCGCGATCCGTCAAATCCAGGCATTCTTTGCCCCTTTGGTAGCCAATTCCGCCCTCAGGCCGCAGGCTGCCCCCCCTTTTCCCGTCCTTTTCCCATGACCCAACCACACGTTGCCATTGTTGGAGCTACCGGTGCCGTAGGCATCGAAATGCTGCGCTGTCTTGAACGCCGGAACTTTCCCGTCGGCAAACTCACCCTCCTCGCCAGTGCCCGCAGCGCCGGCAAAAAGCTGACTTTCCGTGGAGAGGAACACACCATCCAGGAACTCACTCCGGAGAGCTTTGCCGGGGTGAATATCGCCCTCTTCAGCGCTGGTGGCGGCATTTCCCGCGACTTCGCCCCGCACGCCGTCAAGGCTGGTGCCGTGGTCGTGGATAACTCCTCCGCCTTCCGCATGGACGATACCGTCCCGCTGGTGGTTCCCGAGATCAACGCCGCCGACGCCAAAAACCACCGCGGCATCATCGCCAATCCCAACTGCAGCACTGCCATCGCCCTGATGGCGCTCTATCCGCTGCACCAGGCGTTTGGCGTGAAGCGTGTCTTCGCCAGCACCTACCAGGCCGTCAGCGGCACCGGAGCCCAGGCCATTGAGGAACTGGCCGCCCAATCCCGCGCCTGGGCCGCTGAAGCCCGTGCCTGGGACGACGCCAAACTCTCCACCCCGCCGCAGGTGTATCCCCACCAGATCGCCTTCAACGCCCTCCCTCATGTCGATGCCTTCATGGACTCCGGTTATACCAAGGAGGAGATGAAGATGGAAAACGAAGGCCGCAAGATCATGCATCACCCGGCATTCAAGGCCAGCGTCACCTGCGTGCGGGTTCCGGTCTTCCGGTCCCACAGCATCGCCATCAGCGCCGAATTCGAAAAACCGATCACCGCGGCCAGCGCCCGTGCCGTGCTCGAAAAAGCCGCCGGTCTCGACGTGATTGATGATCCCGCCAACAAACAATACCCGCTCGCCCTTGATATCGCTGGCCGCGACAACTGTGCCGTCGGCCGCCTCCGCGCCGATTGTGCCATGGACAACGGTCTCGCCTTCTGGGTGGTCGGCGACCAGCTCCTCAAAGGCGCCGCCCTCAACGCCGTCCAGATCGCCGAACTGCTGGTGTAATCGGACAGCCTTGGCGACGGGGCAGGGTGGGCCATGCAAAGCACGGGGGGTATCTTCAGGCGTGAATGGTTTTTTGGCGGCTCCGGCATCCAGCCGGGGGAGTTTTCCGTTGGACTGCGATCCGCAGGTCTGTTCCAGCGGGTCGGTTTCCTTCTGAACCACCAAAAAACCACTCCCCATGAAACGCATTGCCCTCCTCCTCTCCAGTGTCGTGCTGGGTCCTCTGCCCGGCTCCGCAGCGCTCATTTACGGCCTCACCAGCACCAACGGACTGATCAGTTTCGACTCCTCCTCCCCGGGGACCGTGACCACCCTTGGAACGATCTCCCAAGCCGGGATTGTGGACATCGATTTCTATCCGGTGAACGGCGTCCTCTACGGCTCCACGGGCACGGGAGGGCTCTACCGCATCAACACCGCGACAGGGGTGGCCTCCCTCGCCGCCTCGCCTTCCCTCGTCATCGAGAGCCTGACGGATATTGACTTCAATCCCTCCGCAGACCGCTTGCGCATCTTTGCAGCCAATGACCAAAATTTCCGGATGGCTCCGGATGTGTTCACCAACAATGCTGCTGCTCCCGGCACCACTTTGCTCGACGGTACCTTCAGCGATACCGGAGTGAATCTCGTCGGCTCCGCCTATTCCAACAATATTGACGGCACCGCCACGACCACTCTCTACAGCATCGACTCCGTGAGCAGCCGCCTCTACGAACATTCGGTCGGCCCTGCGTTCAACACGGTCACCCCGCGCGCGGCCACGCTGGGCTTCACGGCCAGTCTGAATGTGGGCTTTGATATCGGCCAGGACGGCATCGCTTACCTTTCCAACAATAATGATTTCTACACCCTGGATCTTAGCTCCGGGGTGGCGACCTCTGCGGGCACGGTGGGTGGCAGTGGACTCGTCAGTCTCGCCGCCGTGGCGGTGCCGGAAGCCTCGACGGTCTCCGTGCTCCTGCTGACGGGCCTCGCCGCCCTGCGCCGCCGACGGGCCTGAATTCTGAATCCGTGCGGGTATCGCTTAGAATTTCCGTCTCCTTCCTTCCAGAAAATCCGCGGAGCAGGCACAGGGAAAGACGGGGCCGCTCTTGCGTGCGGGCAGCACGGGCTTATCTGAAGCCATGTCAGGTATCATCATCAAGCCCCGCGCCCGCATCTTCCATGGCCACGAATGGGTCTATGGCGCGGAAGTCCAGAAAATGTTCGGCGACCCCCAGCCGGGCGACGTCATCACCCTCAAGGACTTCAAGGACCGCGGCCTCGGCAGCGCCATCTTCAATCCCAAGTCCCAGATCATCGCCCGCCGCTTCTCCCGGCACCGCGAGGACCTCACTCAGGAATTTTTTGTCCGCCGCCTCCGCCGCGCCCTCGCCTGGCGCAGCGAAATTCCGGATCTCGACATCCAGCTCTGCCGCATGGTCTGGAGCGAAAGTGACGGCCTGCCCGGGGTCATCCTCGATCGTTATGGTGACCACTTTGTGCTCCAGACCCTGACGCTGGCCATGGACAAGCGGAAGGACCTGATTGCCTCAGCCCTCGTGGAGGTGTTCGCGCCACAATCCATCATTGAGCGCAATGACAGCCCCTCCCGCCTCGCCGAAGGCATGGAAATCGTGACCGGCGTCCTCCATGGCACCGCGCCGGAGGCTTTCCGTCTCACCACCCGCGATGGACTCACTTTCCTGATTGATCTGGTGGACGGCCAAAAGACCGGCATTTACCTCGATCAACTCGACAACTACCGCCTCACCGCCCGTCATGCGGCCGGCAAGCAGGTGCTCGACTGTTTCAGCAACCAGGGCGGCTTCGCGCTCGCCTGCGCGAAGGCCGGCGCCACCCACGTCACCTGCATCGATGCCAGCGAGTCCGCCATGGCTGCGGCCAAGGCCAATGCCGAAGCCATGGGCGTGGCCGACCGCATGGAATTTGTGGTGGGCAATGTGTTCGACTATCTGAAGGCTTCCGAAGCGGCGGGCACCAAGTGGGACCTCATCATCCTTGATCCTCCCAGCTTTTCCCGCAGCAAAAAGACCGTGGGCGATGCCTTGCGCGGCTACAAGGAAATCCACCTCCGGGCGCTCAAGCTCCTCCCTTCCGGAGGCAAGCTGGCGACCTATTGCTGCTCGCATCACGTCAGCACCGGAGAGTTCACCGATGTCATCCTCGACGCCGCAGTGGATGCCAAAAAAACGCTGCGCCGTCTCGAAATCCACGCCCAGCGGGCCGACCATCCCGTGCTCCCCTCCATCCCGGAGAGCGAATACCTCCGTGGTTATCTCTACGAGTTGATGGCGGCATTCTGAGTCCGATTGCTGCTCTTATGGTATAGTTAGCCCCGCATCTGCGATGCCTTTTTCCGTTTTCCAGAAACTGACCGGCAGAAAAAAACCGCCGCCGCCGCCGCCCTCAGCCGTTGAGCCGCAGCCCAAGGGCACCTCCATCATGGCGGCCCGGTTCTCCCCAACCCGGCCGCTTTATTTTCTCCATGTGCCCAAGACCATGGGAACGGCCATCCGGTATGGTTTGGAAAACGGAGTGGCCGGCAAGGAGATCCTCTTTCCTTATCAGGAGCAGTATTATCCCCACCAGCTCGATCTGCCTGGCGGAGCGGCGGCTCTTGCCGAACCCAAATCCTGCTATTTCGGGCATTTCGGATGGGATCTGCCCGCGGCTTTGCCCGGCCGGCCATGGACCATCCTCACCGTGCTGCGGGATCCCAAAGACCGGTTGCTTTCACTGTTTGATTACTGCCGGCAGTTTGATCAGCTCCCCGCGACCCTGACTCTGGAAGAATGGCTCGAATCAAAGGTGCGCTGCCTGGATTTCATGAATTGCTATTTCGTCCCGCAGCTCTGGAAAAATCCTGCGGCGGGCACCGCTGCGGTGGCTGCCGTGCTGGAGAATCACCTGCCGGCTGCCTTGGAGAACCTGCGTTGCTGCAGCGTGGTCGGCATCCAGGAAGAACCGCAGGCGACGTTGAATCTCATCAGCCACGCGACGGGCTGTCTCCTGCCGCCGGCAGCTCAAAAGGTAAATGCCTCCCGGCGCCAACACCGGCTGGAAAACATCAGTCCGGAGGCCGCCTCCCTGCTCGCCGGCGTCACCGGTGCGGAGGAGATTCTTTTTCGGGAAGGCAGACGTCTTTTCCAACAGCAAGCGGGGCGCCTGCTGGAGGAACTGGGGCTGGAACCAGGCACGGATGGAAATGACGTGGCCGCTCTGCTGACAGCCAAAACCGTGGCAGGGTTTTCCCGGGCCGATCCTGCGCAGGGAATCAAGTGGCAGCCCAAACAAAGTTATCCCGGTGGAAACCTGCACTCCCGCGAATTTCATGATAACATGGCCCTCCGCTGGACTGGCCCCGCTACCCATACGGAGTTCTTTTTCAATCTTTCCCCGCAGGAATCCTGGAAAATAACCATCCGCCTGCATCCCGCCACTCCGTCAACCCACGCGCAGGCCGCGGCGCTCACCGTCGATGGCCATGCAGTCGCGCTGGAGCTGGAATCCTGGCCGGATGGGCAACCGCACACCCTCACCGGCCGATTTCCGCCTTCCGGGCACCCCGCCGCATTGCGGAAATTCTGCCTCACCAGTCCGGTCAGCAAAGGCAACGGGGAATGGAGGATGTTGGGACTTTGCCTCAAAGGAATCAACTTCGAGCGGGAGACTTCCTGACTGGGATTTTTCCTGCAGAGTGATAGCGGAGATCTGTCCGGGAGACAGCTAGGAGTCGGCTTTGCCCGCTTGAATCCCGGCGTCAGCTATATCTAGTCAGCAATCGGCCGCTCCCGATGCCCAACCCCAATGGCCAGCCCTGCGACAAGCCTCCCCTCCGTGCCTGCTTCTCCTGGCGCATCTGAAGGTCCATCGGTTTCGGTCATCATCCCTCTCGAGTTCCACCGGGGCCAGGCCGGGAATTGTCTCGAGCTTTGGCTCTCCGGACAAACCCATCCGAGGGAGGATTTCGAAATAATCCTGGCGTGTCCGCCTGACTTTCCGCAGGACCAACGGCAGGCGATTCAGGAAAAGCTGGCTCCCTGGGACCGGTTGGTGGAGTTTCCCTGCCCGCATGACATTGCGTTGGTGGAGCAGGGTGCCAGGCTGGCCCGGGGTGCATTTTTTTTCTTCACGGAATCACATGTCCTGCCGGAACCGGATACCCTGGAGCGCGTGATGCAGGCTTTCGGGGACCATCCGGAGTGGGCGGGATTCAGTCTCCAATCGGTGCCGATCACCCATAACTTCCTGAGTGAAATCGAGGCCCGGTTTTATTCCCCGGTCATCCAGCAGGGGTTGAGCGGGCATCCGTGGTGCAAGGTGCTGGATCAATGTTTTGCCGTGCGCCGTGTCCCTTATTTTCAGGCCGTTGGGTTCCAGGCGGAGTTCGGGCACTATTCGGAGTGGGTGCTGGCCGCCCGGTTTCATGTGCTCGGTCACCGGATCGGTTACTTGCCGGAGGGGAAGATCAATCACTACTACATCGGGGAACTTCACGATCTGGAGGAATTCACAGCGGACTTTGCCGCCGGCCATTGGCAGTGGTTTCTGCAATCTGCCAACGATCCCACCCGGGCATTGATGCAGGAACCGCCGGTGTATGCCCAGCGCTTTGAAAACCGGCGGACGCTGGCGCAGACCCTGGCAGAAGTCGCCCAAAGCTCGCCCCCGGCGGCCAGTGTCCGGACATATTGGAAGTTGGCAGGCTGGTTTGGCATCCGCAGTTAGCTCTGGTTATCCCGCTGGAAATACTGGACAGCCAAATTCCGGCTGCTTTGGTTGTGCTGGCGGAAAAGGCCTTCCGCCCTGGCGGCGTTGATCGATCTGAACGACGCCATCGTGGCCATCACCCAGCAGAAGGAACTGCTGAAGCTGCCCGCGCCGGAAACGGGGCGGCTGCCCGTTGGTGGCGAATGGACCCCTCATTCCAATCCTGCCATCCCCGTGCTGGGAGTCTTCGCTCCGGAACAGGCCGGAGATCAAGTATTCTGCTGGAGTCAACCGGCGGCTCTGATGGAACTCGATCTGCCCCCGGGACGATATCAATTGGAGCTGGAGTGGCTGGCGCTCCGGCCTGACCTGGTGGAACCGCAGCTGTTTCTCAACGGGCAGCACGTATCCAGGGAGAAGCAGCGGCATTTCAAGTTCCGCGTCCGCTGCCAGTGGCATCAGAAAAACAACCTTCCCCTGCGTTTGGCCTGGACTTGTCCGTCCTTTCCTTCAGCGGGTGACAATCGTCTGCTGGCCTTGCCGCTGGCCCGGATTTCATGGAAACCTCACACGCCCGGTCCTGTGACCGAATCCCCCGATGCCGAAGCTCCGTGAAATCATCAGCCGGCTTCTGGCAAAGCAAATCGTGAAGGATCCGGCCCGGAATCCTGAAGGGGCGGCCATGGCCCAAACCGTGCTCAGTCAGCAGGATACCATGGAACGCCTGCGCCAGGCGGAACAACACCGGTCCATTCTCCAGCGGAAGCTCAAAGTCAGACTCAAGCAGGCCAAACGTGAAGCCGCCCAATACAAGGATGAGGCCAGACTCACCCGGCGGGAGCTGAAACACAGCCAGGCGCTTTGTGAGGAGCAAGGTCAGCTGCTGGACTTTTACCGTCCGTTTACCCCGCGCCGCGGAGGGGATGGATCCGGCGAGGCGCATGATGTGCTCATGTCTCCCCGGAACCGGACTTGGAAAGAAAAAAAGGCATGGAAGTCCCACTGGATGCGGCTGGGGGTGCTCTACCAGCATCCACCACGGCCATTGATCGTCCCGCCGGTGCCCCGGGCCGTCCTGCCGGACCACCCTCCGTCCATGGTCATCGTGACCCCGTCCTGGAATCAGGCGGCGTTTCTGGAGAGGACCATGCAGAGTGTGCTCGGCCAGCTCTATCCAAATTTGGAATACATTGTCATGGACGGCGGTTCCACCGATGGCTCGGTCCCGGTGATCCAGGAACACGCCGGCCGGCTGGCGTATTGGCAGAGCGGCCGGGATGGAGGTCAATCCGCTGCGGTCCACGCGGGTTTCCAGAAGTCCCAGGCGGAGATCATGGCATGGCTGAACTCTGACGATCTGCTCCTGCCCGGCACCCTCGCTTATGTGGCGGCTTATTTCTCCCGGCATCCGGAGGTGGACTGCATTTATGGGCATCGAGTGCTGATCAATGAAGCGGATCACGAGGTCGGGCGCTGGTTCCTGCCGGCGCATGATCCCAACATGTTATTATGGGCCGACTACATTCCGCAGGAAACCTGGTTTTGGCGGCGTTCCGCCTACGAGAAGGCCGGAGGGGTGGACCCCTCGTTCCGGTTTGCCCTCGATTGGGATCTGCTGCTCCGCATGCAGCGGAGTGGAGCCGTGTTTAAACGCCTCCCGGCCTTTCTAGGGGCCTTCCGGGTGCACCAGGCGCAGAAAAGCCAGGCAGAGCTGCACGATATTGGCGCCGCGGAAGGCGCGCGGCTCCGGGCCAGGGAACTGGGCGCAGCCTTCACCAAGGGAGAGTTGGAACGCCGCTGCACCGCCTTTCAAATCCGGGCCCTGCGCACCATGCGGTTATGGAATCTTGGCATCAAATGGTAAAAACCCTCCAGTCCATCCTCCGTAGATTCCGCCGCCGCAAGCCTCCCGGCGCGGCGGCCGGTGACACGCCGCAGTTCAGCATCATCATTCCGGTCTGCCATCCCGGAGCCAAGCTGCAGAAGTCCCTTGAATCACTGCTGGCACAGCCCGGCGCCACCATTCAGGTCCTGGTCGCTGAGTATGGCGAATGCCCTGAAGCCCGTGCCGCCATGGAGGCCTTTTCCGGCGATCTCACCCATATCCACATGGATGCGCCCGGGGTTTACCGGGGCATGAACGAGGGCATGGCCCGGGCCACCGGCCGCATTTTTTATTTTCTGGGCGCGGGCGACCGGTTGCGCCCCGGGATCCTGGCTGAAATTCACGCGGCCTACCGCTGGAGCGGCTCCCTCCTTGTATACGGGGATGTCTTCATGGAAGACCTCCAGATCATCTATGATGGCCCGTTTGATGCCAAAAAGCTGCGCAAAAAAAACATCTGCCACCAGGCCATTTTCTACAGCCGCCGGGTTTTTGAACAGCATGGCTCCTACGACCTGCGTTACCCTCTGCTGGCTGACTACGCCTACAATCTGCGGGTCTTTGGGGATCCGGGAACGGAAAAGCACTATCGTGCGTCAACCATAGCCGACTATGAGGGGGGCGGTCTGAGTGCGAACGGCCACGATGAGGCGTTCATGAAGGACCGTGCCGGCCTGAACCAACGCTATCTTCCTTTGAAGCAGGGCAAGGTGTGAGGGCCGCAGTGGTTGGAGAAATTCCGGCCGGGCATTCCAGGGCGGGTCAGGGCGGTGCCTGCAGGCTGGCGATCCGGGAGTCCAATCCACTGATCTTCAGACGCTCGGCTTTCAGGGCGGCGGTGACTTTGGTGCGGAAGTCCGCCACCTCGGTTTCAGTCAGGATGGCGGGAATCTGGAAGGGCTCGTCCCCGGGGGCGCGATACCGGGCAATGGCCGTTTCGAGGTCGATCAGCAGGGTTTCATCGCGCTGGAGGCCCGCCTGCAGGCGGGCCGCGATGTCAGCGGGGGCAGGTTGGGCGGGCGATGAGGTGGCGGCCCGGGCGCGGCGGGATTCGAGCAGCTGGATTAGGATTTCGCGCTCGATCCGGAAATAACCGCGCTCCAGGAAATGATGCAGATAGTAGAGCTGGCCGGGCTCGAGGGTGTCAGGATCGAGGGCGAGGAAATCGTCGAAGTGGTTCTCGACGTGGAGTTGCTGGAGGCCGGCCAGTTCCTCACGCAGGCTGGCCAGCTGTGCCCTGACGGATGCCGAGGCCTCAAGCCAGCGGTGCACGTCCGGCGATGGGCTGGAATTCCGCCGGGGTTCCACGGGAGGGGCGACATAGACCACGCCGCCGGGCGGGCCGGGGTTTTCCTCCACAGGGCCGCAGGCCGTCAGCGTAAGTACGGCTGGGAGACAGGCAGCGATGGCGGCACGCAGGGTCATGGTTTGGACCGGAGATCATAACAAATCAGCCGCGGAGGCAGGCCGGTGACGCGGTCGTCATCATTCTGCATCACATAGAGCAGGCCCCGGCTGAGGGCGGGCAGGGTCCAGGTTTGCTGGGCCGTGAAGAGCTGGGCGGTGGCGGCTCGTTTGGCTCCCGCAGGAGAGAGGTCGAGCCAGCACAGGGTGCCCCATTCGCCAAGGCAGAGGAAGCGGCTGCCCACTTTCAAGAGACTGGCGCGGTAGAGGCTCATGGGCAGTTTTTGTCCATCCAGGGCCACGTATTCCCACTCCATTTTTTCGTGCCACAGTTGGCGGCCGGTGGCGGCTTCATGACAGACCAGCTCGCAGGAGCGGTCTTTTTCGCCGGAGAAGGCGTAGAGGTGGTTATCGTGGTAAACCGGGGTCATCCAATGGCAGCCCAGGGTCGGCACATTCCAAACCGGGGAGAGTTTGCCCTTGGCATCAGTCCGCAGCATCACTCCGCCATTCTGATCGTGGTCGCGGTCCACATAGGCATGGGAGATGAAGACCTGGTTTGCGCCGCAGAGCACTGGTGAGGAGGCGTTCACGCTGGGGTAGCGGCGTGCCCTCCAGGGAAAAGTGCTCTCCAGTTTCCCGGTCTCGGGATCCACCACCACCAGGCCGCCGGTGGAAGGTTCGCTCTTTCCTCCCGTGAAAAACAGGACGCGGTCCGAGCCGTGCCACTTCGCTGCGATCGGCGAGGAGTAACTTTGTCCCCAGGGATGTTTGACGATCCATTTTTCCTCTCCGGTCTGGCGGTCGAACGCGACCACACATTGGCCGTCCCCGCCGCCCACATTCACCAATACCAAGCCGCCCTGCACGATCGGGCTGGAGCCGGAGCCGAAGAAATATTTGGGCACGGCATACTTCTTTTCGCAGTCCACCTCCCACAGCAGCTTGCCGGTGACCAGGTCGACGCATTTCAGCCAACTGGTCACGCCAAACGTGTAGACCTTCCCTTCGCTGATCACCGGGCCGGCGCGCGGACCATCGCTGTAGCCGAAATCATCGGTGTATTCCGTGGGGTAGGAATAACTCCAAATCCGCTTCCCGGTCTCAGGTTCAAGGCAATCCAGAGTCTCGGCGCCCTTGATCCGGTGAAACAACACCAGATGGCCCTCCGCAATCGCGGGACTGGCATAACCACTTCCTTTCCGGCATTCCCAGACCACCGGCGGACCCGTCACGGGAAAATCCTGACGAATCCCCGTCTCCCCGGAAACTGGAGTATCCCTGGGTCCCTGAAAGCGTGGCCAGTCTTCGGCTGCTGCTCCGATGGCGTGTGGCTGCGGAGCGGCCCGGAACGTCAATCCCTCCCACGTGGTGGCCGGCCCTGCCAGCAGTGGGCCGCTCAAGAATCCCAGCAACAATCCGATCGGAAGAAAATGACGCATGGGGCGACCATGGCACAGCCTGGGACCCTGCGGAAAGCCGGAAAATGCACCGGGGCCGAGCGCTCCTTCCGGCCTCCCCAGTGTTGGCCGGGCTGGCGATCGTCCCTGGACCGGGCGGTTGTCATGGGGCCACGGCTGTGGTTGAAAGCAGGCCATGGCGTTCCCTTCGACACACTGGACTTTGCTGGCATCGGCGACGTTGCACGGCAGCAGCGTGGCCGCGGAAGCCCTGGGGGATTTTTATGTGCGGTATCGCGGTCCGGTCCGGAGTTTTTTCCTGCTGCGGGGTGTGCCGGACGGAGAGGTGGATGATGTGGTGCAGGCGTTTTTTCTCCACGCCATGGAGCGCTCCCTGTTACGCCGGGCGGAGCGGGAGCGGGGACGGTTCCGCTCCTGGCTCTGTGGGGCCGCCGTTCGTTTTCTCAGCCAGCGGCGGCACTACGACAGGGCTCTGAAACGAGGTGCCGGGGTGGCTGATCTGTCCTTGGATGAGGCTGGGGTGGGGGAACAGGCGACGATGGATGACCAGCGGGACTTTGACCGGGATTGGGCGGTCCGGATCCTGGAATTGGCTTTCGAACGGGTGCAGTCGGATTACCGGGATCACCCCGCCCGTTTTCTGGTCCTGCGGGAATTTTTGCCAGGCTCGGCGCTCGCGCCGCGTTCCACCGAGGCTGCAGTCCTGCTGGGGATGAATGAAAATACCCTGCGCAGCGAGGTGCACCGGTTGCGGCTGCGCTTCCGGGAGTGCCTGCGGGCGGAGGTGGTCCTGACCACGGCGGCGCCTCATGAGGTGGATGCCGAAATGGCCTGGCTGCGCGAAGTGCTCTCGGCGCAGGTGGCTGGAGCGAAAACACCGGATTAGCTGATATGCCGGATCTTTCCCCTTCCTGCCCGCAATGCTCACGGATGTTCCGCCCATCCTCTCTCGGGGCGTTGTGTCCGGCTTGTCTGATGGAGGGCTTGTGGGAAGGGGAAGCGCCTCCCCTGAACGGACTGCTTTTGGCGATTCCCGGGTATGAAGTGCGGCAGGAATTGGGCCGGGGTGGCATGGGGATTGTTTATCTGGCGCGGGAGCTGGATCCGCCGCGGGAGGTGGCGCTTAAAATGTTATTGCCGGTGCAGTCCCTGTCGGATGGCATGAAGGAACGGTTCCGTCTCGAAGCCTCCACCGTGGCGGCCCTGGACCATCCCCATATTCTTCCGGTGTATGCGGCCGGGGAACATGACGGGCTGCCATGGTTCACCTTGAAGTTGGCCCTGGGGGGCACTCTGGCGGAGCGTGGCGCCAGTCTGGCGGGGCAGTGGCGGGAGATCGCGGCCTTGATGGTGACGGTGGCGGAGGCGGTGCATTTTGCCCACCAGCGCGGGGTGCTGCACCGGGATCTCAAACCGGGGAATGTGATTTTCGATGAGCAGGGTACCGTTTATGTGTGTGATTTCGGCCTCGCCAAATGGATCGGGCCTTCCCACAGCGGCAATCATGCTCTCACGCTGGAGGGAACCGCCATGGGCACGCCGCATTATCTGGCCCCGGAAGCCGCAAGGCACGGGGCGGTGGCGGCCACGGCGGCGAGTGATCTTTATGCGCTGGGAGCGGTGCTTTATGAACTGCTAGCCGGTCAGCCCCCCTTCATGGCGGAGTCCACGCCGGAATTGATGCGGCGCATCTATGAAGAGCCGGGGATTCCACCCTGGAGGCTGCATCCTGACGTTCCGCGGGATTTGTCAGCGGTGGCAATGAAATGCCTCGAGAAGGACCCGGCGCAACGATATGGGTCGGCGCTGGCCCTGGCAGCGGATTTGAAGTCCTGGCTGGCAGGGCGCGGGGTGGAGGCACGGCCGGTGCCGGGCCGGGTGCGGTTGGGCCGGTGGGCCCTGCGGAATCCCGCCCTCACGACGATGGCCGCTTTGCTGCTGTTGGCCCTGACCACTGCGGCCGTGCTGCAGGTGCAGTCCCAGCAGCGGCTGCGGGACTCGCTCGGGGAGAGTTTGCTCAATCAGGCCCGCCTGACCGCGATGGGCCGGGAACAGGGCGCCCGGGATGCCACCATCCGCCTGCTGCGGGAGGCGGATCAGGCCGGGGCCACCCTGCCTCCCCTCGCGGCGGCCCGGCGGGCTACGGAGATCGCCCATGCCATGGCGATGCCGGAACTTTCACCTGTGGACGTCTGGGCGGCACCCTCCCTCTCGTCGGAAGGCAACGAGTGTTTTTCCGCAGATCTGAAACGTTATCTGGCCGCCACGCCGGACGGTGGGTTTGCGCTGCATGATGCCATCAGCCGGGCGGTCATCAAAACCTGGCCGGGACTGCCGGACGGGCTTGGCGGGGAGCACCGTTCCGCGCTGCGGATGCAGCTTTCTCCCGATGAAAAATGGGCTTCGGTTATTTTTGAGGGCGATGTGGAGACGCCGGCGAGACTGCAGGTGATTGGGCTGGGTGACGGCCAGGTGGTGGCAGAATGGCCGTGCGATCCGGGTTCCCGCGGGTTTCCGTTGTGGCTGCCGGACGGAGGTTTTCTCTATGCCGGCAAGGGTACCGCCTGCCTGCGGGCGGATCCCGGTGGAGTCAATCTGCGGCCTTTTCCGGACGCGGGGCGCGCGGCGGAAGTGCTGCCCTTGGCCCTGCACCCGGATGGCACCCGTGTAGTGGTCGCTTGGAAAACGGAAAAGGCGCTCGCCGTCCTGACGCTTCCCGGCGGAGTGGAGCAATGGCGGACCCCGCTGCAGAATTTGCCGGGACCCGTGGCGTGGTCGGCCGATGGCAGGTTGTTGGCGGCCGGTGAGCAGGTGCCGGCGACGCGGATGGATGAGAACCCGCTGACCCGGACCGGGTGCGGGATTCTGCTGATGGAAGCAGCTTCGGGCGCGGTGCGGACGGAACTGCCGGGTCACGTTCTCGGGGTGACCCAGGTGTGTTTTCTGCGGGAGTCAGGATCGGTGGTTTCGATTGGCTCCGATCAGGTGATGATTTGGCAGGAGGCCCGGCCCGGGGGATTCCGTCTCACGGCCCAGGCTCAGCCACGCCTTCTGCAAACGGACCCGGGAGGTAGCCGGTTGGCATGGAGCCCTGCCCAGGGATCGCTCTCGATTGCGCAGCCCGGATGGCCAGTGGGGTGGCAGTTGTGGGAAGATGAAACCGGAGAGGAGGCGACCTGTGCGGCCACCGCAGGCGAGGGATCGCGGCTATACCTGACCACCCGGGAGGATTTGCAAATCTGGGACACGACGACGCGCCGCCGCCTGCACCGCCAGGCTTGGCCGCTGGGATTTTCGCGGAATTGGCCATGGTTTGTGGTGTCGAAAGATGGCCGGGAAATCATCATGGGGGACCGGGGCCAGCCGTTGCATGTAATTCCCGTGCAGGATTCGGCGGAGGGAACGCCGTGGGCGGTGTCCGGGACGCCGGTGCCGCGGGGACCGGGGGAGGCTTTCCACATGATTCACAGCCTGAGCCCGGATGGCGGCTGGGTGGTGTGCGATTCGCCGGCGGGCCGCGCCGTGCAGCGGGGCCGGACTTTCTCCGTTTGGCCGGAGGGCGATCCGGCCCGTGCCCAAGTGGTGGCCCGGGGCATTGCGGCATCGACCATGTTTTTACTGGGACCGGAAGGGCGCTGGGCGCTCGGGGCGGCCCGCAATGGACGGGATTGCGGCCTTTGGGATGTCAGGGAAGGCAAATATCTGGGGGAGGCAGGGATGGAGGAGGCGGTCGGGTTGTCAGCGTCGCCGGATCACCGGTTGGCAGCGCTGATGGGCCGGTCGCGGCTGGCGCTCTGGGAGGCGGACCGCCAGCAGATCGGGGCTTCGTGGGAAGCTCCGCCCGGGGTGGGGGGCACGCTGGGGCGGTTCAGTCCCGATAGCCGCCGGCTGGCGGTGTATGACCGCAAGGGATCGATTCATCTCTATCAGGTCCCGGAGGGGCGGTTGATTTTTTCCCTCGTGGTTCCGGGGGGATTTTCCTTCCGTGAGGTGCAGTGGGCCGGTCCGCGGCGGTTGATCGGGATGGGAACCGACGGGCGGATGGGGGAATGGGACTTGGACCGGATCGGGGAAGCGGCGGCGGCGGCAGGCCTGCGATGGGAGAACCCATAGGCCTGTCCGTGGCTGGCCAGAGCGGGGAAGCCTGTGGAACGGGCCCGGAACAATTGAGCATCACCGGGACTTATACCCAACAGGCGGGGGGCACTCTGCGGACGGCCCTCTTTGGCCCGGTGGATGGGGGAACGGTTCGCCAGATGGCTCTTGCCGTGAGTGGCACCGCTTCCTTTGGCGGGACGTTGGAAGTGGTTCTCGACTTCCCCTTTGCCGAAACCCTGGGTGCAACGTTCCCCATTATCAGCTATGGTTCGCGGACCGGCGATTTTGCTTCGGTCACGGGACTGTCAGGCAGTTTTGGTTATGAATTCACCCGGTCTTTCCAGGCCACCGCCCTGAACCTGGCCGTCACGACGGTGGGAGAGGTGCCTGGCCCTCCTGATGTGCTGACGGGTCCGACCGATTTCGCACACTGGATGACGGAACAGGCCACCCAGGCGGGACTCGCGGCGAATTCCCCGGTCGAGGAGGATCCTGACGGCGACGGGGCGGGCAATCTGCTTGAATATGCCTTCGGCACCAATCCTTTCGATGGCGATTCATGGTCAAACCCAGTGCCATCGGTAATTGAGGACTCGGACGCGAAGTGGGCCGTGCTGGAGTTCCGTCGCCGCACCGATACCACCAGCCTCGATTATCAGATCCTGGGATCGACCGATTTTGCAGGATGGACCCCAGTGGAGGACCTCGGTGAGCTCAGCCGTGCGCCGGTGCCCGGCCACCCGGGTCTCGAAACAGTGCGCATTGCGGTATGGCCCGCCCTTCTGAATGGGGAATCGTGGTTCCTGAAGGTGCGTATCGCCCTGTAGCCCGGGCTCCAGATCACGACGCTGCGGGCGTCCCGCCAGGTGGGAAGCCCGTAGCTTGAACGCCGGGTGCTCCGCGGCTGTCAGGCTTTGGCCTGCGCCTTGGCCCAGGTGTCCTTCAGGGTCACGGTGCGGTTCAGGACGGGTTTGCCGGGTTGGCTGTGTTTGCTGTCCTGACAGAAATACCCGAGGCGTTCAAATTGGAAGGTGCCGGAGCTGGTGAGAGCGGCTGGTTCGACATGGGCATGAGGCAGGATTTCCAGCGATTCCGGATTCAGGGTACTGGTCCAGTCGGTGCCGTCGGGGATGTCGTTGGGATCCGGGATGGTGAGGAGGCGGTCGTAGAGGCGGACTTCAGCGGGCACGGCGTGGGCGGCGCTCAGCCAATGGATCACGGCAGTGCCCTTCTTCGGCTTACTGTTGCGGCTTTCGGGATCGTAGGGACCGCGGAGTTCGATCACGCGGCCGGCGTCGTCCTTGATGACTTCCTCACAGGTGACATTGTAGCCGTGACGCAGACGGGCGGTGCGTCCGGGGGCGAGGCGGAAGTAGCCGGGAGTGGGTTCCTCCATGAAGTCGTCCTGTTCGATCAGGAGTTCCCCGGTGAAAGGAATCAAGCGGGTGCCGGATTCCGGGTCAGTCGGGTTGTTGGCGGCTTCCAGGGATTCCACCTGTCCGGCCGGCCAGTTGGTGATGGTGAATTTCAGCGGACGCAGCACCCCGAGGAAGCGGGGGGCGGTTTTGTTCAGATCCTCGCGCACCGCCGCTTCGAGAATACCCATGTCGGTGACGCTGTTGTATTTCGTGACGCCGATGTGGTGGCAGAAGCTGCGGATGCCGGAAGGAGTGTAACCCCGTCGGCGCAGCCCGGAGATGGTGGGCATGCGGGGGTCATCCCATCCGTCCACGAGGCCTCTTTCCACCAGTTCGAGCAGCTTGCGCTTGCTCATCACGGTGTAGGTCAGGTTGAGCCGGGAGAATTCGATCTGGCGCGGGTGGCAGGGGGCGCTGACGTGGTCGATCAGCCAATCGTAAAGCGGGCGGTGGGCTTCAAATTCGAGGGTGCAGATGCTGTGGGTGATGCCTTCGAGGGCATCGGAATACCCATGAGCCATGTCGTAGGTCGGATAAATGCACCATTTGTCGCCGGTCCGGTCATGAGGAACTTTCTTGATCCGGTAGATCACCGGGTCGCGCAGGTTCATGTTGGGCGACGCCATGTCGATCTTCGCCCGCAGGGTGCGGGATCCATCCGGGAATTCCCCGGCCCGCATCCGGGCGAAAAGATCGAGATTTTCCTCGGGCGTCCGGGTGCGGTAAGGGCTGTCAGTGCCGGGTTCGGTCAAGGTGCCGCGGGTGGCGCGGACTTCCTCCACGGGCAAATCACAAACGTAGGCGAGTCCTTTGGCGATCAATGCGAGCGCGAACCCGTGGATCTGGTCAAAGTAGTCGCTGGCATGGAAAAGGTGGGTGCCCCAGTCGAAGCCCAGCCAGTGCACGTCTTCCTGGATGCTCTCCACATACTCGATGTCTTCTTTGGCGGGGTTGGTGTCATCGAAGCGCAGATGGCAACGGGAACCGGGATGCTCCTGGGCAAGTCCAAAGTTCAGGCAGATGGATTTGGCGTGGCCGATGTGCAGGTAGCCATTCGGTTCCGGGGGGAAACGGGTGACAATGACGGGGTGCTTGCCGGAGCGCAGATCTTCCTGCGCGATCTCGCGGATAAAATCGAGGGATTCGGCGGCAGGGGCATCGGGGGCAGGGTGGGACATGGCGGGAATCCTTACCCTTCCAGTGAGAAGCGCCCGGCGGCAAAAGGAAAATGCGGGGTGGAAGGACCGGCTCCACCGCGTGCTTGAGGGGACTTTTTCTCAACTTAAGCTTGGTTGAGTGGTTTTTACCGCAGAGGACGCAGAGACGGCAAGGGGGACGGACCGGCAGGCAAGGAGCCGATTTGACGGATTTGCCTGCAGCTTAATTTCCGTATTCTCTGCGCCTCTGCGGTTCCTTTTGTCTCTCCAGCCAGCTTCCAAGTGTGCAAACAGCAATAAGGGTGCATGGAATTCTGGAAAATATGATGTTTTTGAAGCGTGAACCCATCTGATTTCGCCAAAAACCGACCCAAGGCGCCTTAAGACGGGATTTATTTACTATAATTATGAAAATTATCTTGAAAATAATTCAGGTGTGAGGTAAATTCACAACGTCCACACGGACCATACCAACTAAACAGACCAAAAAAATGAAAAATCTGATCAAAACCAAAGCTAAAAAAGGATTCTCCCTCGTTGAATTGCTCGTCGTCATCGCCGTCATCGGCGTGATCGCCGCCATCGCGATTCCTGCGATGTCCGGGATCTTCGGCAAGAGCGAAGCCGCCAAGTCCAAGCGCAACGCCCAGAGCATCGTGTCCACCTTCAACTCCGCCCGTGCTGCCGGAAACACCGCAACCTTCACTGACGCCGCTGCGGCCATCGCGGCTGTGACGTCGACGACCGGGATCGCCGGAGCGGGTGCCTTTACCGGCAGCAATTTTGCGGCCCCTATGAGCAGCGATGAAGCCACTGCTGCTTCTACCGGCATCGGCATGTCCGGCACTCTCGGTAATTCGGTCCTGACCCTCACTGCTACTTCCGCTCCCTAATCCAGTTTAGCTGTGAGTCTTGCCCCCGACGGGTTTCCCGTCGGGGGTTTTTTGTTTGCTTTTTATATCGTCTACCAATAGATTGCTAGTTATATTCAATTAATTAATTAAAATGCACTTTAAAACTTGAAAAAATAATCATTTTAATTAAAATTAGCAACTGATGCAATTTATATTAAGGCCGAGTTTTCCAAGATCTGCTGGGTGGTTCAAATCACCCATGGTCTGGATAATTCTAGTTGGGTTGTTGGCGATGGGTGGAGCTCTAAGGGCTGATTTTTACATGGATGATTTCATTTTCATCCTCAACGACAAGGGGTCTGCGCCCGCTGAATTTCGTTTGGACATTTTGGGGCAATCTTTTGGGAGTAGTGCTGAGGATGCAAAAGTGGTGACTGTTTTCCAAACCATCCCTGTTCTGCTCACTTTAGTGACGGGGTGGCTGTTTCCTCTAAATCCAGTCGCCGCGCACTTCTGGAATCTGCTAATCCACCTGATCTTCGCCGTCCTAATCTTCTCCTGGGGGGGGCGTCTTTTGAGGTTACTAGATC
Organism: Verrucomicrobiota bacterium; assembly: GCA_040387795.1. Lineage (GTDB taxonomy): Bacteria > Verrucomicrobiota > Verrucomicrobiia > Verrucomicrobiales > V1-33 > CAIZWU01. The sequence continues at coordinate 12,180 of JAZKDC010000020.1, read as the reverse complement.
TAATGGAGACGCCAGAAATTAGAAATCAAGCTGCTTTGGTGGGAGCTTTAATTTTCGCATGTCATCCCTTGGGCACCGAACCGGTACACTATGCCAAGTGCCATATGGTCCAATTGGTGGCCCTCTTCGGATTTTGGGCCACCTGCGAGGCTGCAGAATACCTTGCCTTTCCGAATCGCCGTGCAGGGTTCCGATTTTTAATAGCAACGGGGCTATGTGTTTTATCCTACTTTCCGGGAACCGTAATGCTTGGCTTCAATTTGGCGGCATTGGTTTTATTTAATCGGCTTGGCAAAAGTGGTGATCTTACAGCACGGGCCATGCTGTCTTCTCCCGCAATGCGCCGCCCGGCAGTGCTTGTGGCATCGGGATTGGCGGGTTCAGCGATCTTGTATCTGGCCTACTTTTTTCTCTCCGCTTACGGCCAAGTAATCACCAATTGGGGTGAAATCTACCCAACCCATATCGTGACCCAAGGAAGGGTGTTCTGGGAATATTTTCAACGTATTTTTGTTCCGGTGAATTTAGCGAGTGATCACTTTCAGCCTTGGTCTACTTTCCGAGACCCGGTGGCAGTGGCTAAATTGATCGCTTTTGCGGCATTATTGCTGATCAGTGCATGGTTCGTCATTAAAAAGGGATCTCCGCGTTCACGCAGTTTCCATCTGTTGCTGCTCCTGGCGCTAATACCATTTGCGATTCGCATGCTTTATGTCAACATAGAGATAATGGTGGAATATAGGGCCTACAACGCGCTCCCGTGGATTGCGTTGCTCTTCGGTTGCGGTCTCACCAAGATATCAGTGCTTTTGTCATCGTCCAAGCTCAGGTGGCTGCCTACAGCCGCGGTCGTGGTGATTTTCATGGTGTTGAGCGTGGAACGGGGTAGGGTGTGGCGTAGCGCGGGTCAGCTTGCAGAAAATGTGCTTACTCAATATCCACTAAATAACCGGTCGCGTGTCCAATTGCAGTTACTCGATTTGAAACAGGCGGATCCACTTGATGTCCTTCGCCTCCATCAGGAAGCCGTGGAGGTGCGCGAACAAATCAATGAATTCAACATTCAGAGCAAGGGGCGGGTTTTAATAGACCCAATTCGTTCAAATTTAATTCTGATAGCCAGCTACCAATTTGCTGTTTATGCCACAGCTGAAGTTGCTGGTCCCACCAAGGCGCTGGCATTCGCGGATGAATCAATCACCACTTTGAAAAAGCGGCTGCCAGCAAGTTTTGTAAACATACCAAACCAGACCCAAGTGGCTGCTTGGCCTTTATTGGAGGCCAGGGAAGTAATGGCACGCAGAAATTTAGGCAATGTCACAGGAAAAGATAATTCTCCCAGAACTAATTCGGAATCTCGATCACCCGATTGAGGACGCGAAATAAATTGCAATCACCATATTTTATGATAATATTCATTAATTGGATAAATAGTGCCGAATCCTTTCTCAAATGGACTATCGAAGAAAACAGAGACTAACCCCCGCGATTAAGGGTTTTTCCCTCGTGGAACTACTCGTGGTCATTGCGGTCGTCGGTGTGATCGCCTCCATTGCAGTGCAGGCGATGGGAGGATTTTTTGGGACCACCAAGCGCACCAAAGTAAGACAGAATACCCAAACTCTGGCATGGGTGTTCGCCAATGCCAGGGCCTGCGGAGCCACCTTTGTGTCTTACGACAAGGACAGTGTGATTGACGCGCTGACCGGTCCCAGTGGGGTGAATGGGAGAGGCAGCATGGCCTCTGTTTTCTTCAAAGTGTCGATGAATGCCGAAGAAATTGCCGAGGTAAAAAATGCCACCTCACTGGTGGAGGACGGCAGCGGGGAAGACTTCCGCCTCATTTTCACCGGGCAGTGAGCGAGAAGGGCATAACCGTCGCAAAGGGCGGGGTGCTTTGTCCGGCAGTGGCATAAAGCGTGCTTTTCAAGAGGCTCCCGTCCGACCTATACTTGCCGTCATGTCCTTGCTCATTAAAAACGGCCATCTGGTCAGCGCAGACTCCGATTGCTTCGCGGACCTCTACTGCGAAGGGGAAACGATCACGCGGATCGGGAAGAATCTGGAGGTCCCGCCGGACACGGAAATCATTGACGCCACGGGCCAATTGGTCTTCCCGGGTTTCATCGATCCCCATACCCACATCTATCTGCCCTTCATGGGCACCCATGCCAAGGACGACTACATCACCGGCACCAAGGCGGCCTTGATGGGTGGGACCACCACCCTGTTTGAAATGATCTGCCCGTCCCGGCAGATGAGTGCCGCGGAAGGTTATGAAACTTGGTGCGCCCAGGCGGAAGGCAAGGCGGCCTGCGATTATGCCTATCACATGGGCGTGACCCGGTTCGATGCGGAGTCGGCGGATCAGCTGCGGGAAATTGTCCGGAAAGGCACCGCCAGCTTCAAAGTCTTCCTCGCTTACAAAGGAGCATTCGGGGTGAATGATGCCGAACTATATCACACTCTGAAACTCGCGAAGGAGTTGGGGGTCATCGTCTGCGCCCATTGCGAAAATGAGACGCTGGTCGCGGAGCGCTGCCAGGAACTGCTGGCCGCCGGGGTCACCGGGCCGGAGGGGCACTACCAAAGCCGGCCGCCCCGGGTGGAGGCCGAGGGCGTGCATCATCTGTGCAGCTTCGCGGAACTGACCGGGGCCTCGGTTTACTGTGTGCACACCAGTTGTCAGGAAGCCCTCGCCGAAGCGATCGCCGCCCGGCAGCGCGGGGTAAAAGTTTCCGTGGAAACCCTGATTCAGTATCTGCTGATCGACAAAACCTACGCAGAACGCCCCGGTGGAGAAGGCATGAAATACGTGATGTCCCCGCCGCTCCGCGAGGCGGCCAATCAGGAGGTGATGTGGAATGCGCTGCGCTCCGGTTTGGTGAGTACGGTGGCCACGGATCACGCGCCGTTTGACTATCACCGGCAGAAGCTCGCCATGGGCACCGATGATTTCACGAAAATCCCCAATGGCATCCCCGCCCTCGAGGACCGGGTGAATTTGCTCTACACCTACGGCGTGAAGGGCGGCCGGATGGACCTGCGCACCTTCGTCGCCACCGCCAGCACCAACGCGGCCAAACTATTCGGACTCTTCCCCCGCAAAGGCAGCCTTTCCATCGGGGCCGACGCCGACCTTGTGATCTACAACCCGGACTATCGCGGCACCCTCAGCGTCAAAACCCAAACTCAAAACCTCGACTACAATGCCTTCGAAGGCTGGCCCATTGAAGGCAAACCATCCGTCGTGACCGTCCGCGGCCAGGTGGCTGTCCGCGACGGCCAATTCACCGGAACCATCGGCCGCGGCCAGTTGCTGCAGAGAGAGCCGAATCATTTTTAAGGGCACCACGGATTTCATGGATAACACGGATGAATAACACCAGATTAGTCCACCGGGCCTTGATGAGTGAGTCGATCATTGGGGCTGCCTTGAAAGTGCTCAATGTGCTAAAGCCGGGCTTGAGCGGGGAAGCATACGAGAATGCCATGGTGATCGAACTGCGAAATCGCGGACACAAGGTTTCCCCGCAGGAACGGTTTGATGACCGGTTTGAGGGGCCGCTGATCGATCCTCTCATTCCAGATCTGATCATGGACGATCTGTTGATTGCAGACCCAAAAGTCGCGGAGGATTTCCATCCAAGCCATATCGCTCAAATGATCGGATATCCCGCGGTCACGGATCTGAAACCCGCCATCCTGCTAAATTTCAGATGCGCCACTCTCACTTGGAAGCGCGTCATCCGCTAATTCCATCAATCCGTGTTATCCTTGAAATCCGTGGGTTTTCCCTCCTCCTCCCTCACCAATCCAGATCTCGCTCCGGTGCCGCCGGAGCAGCGCACCTGGACCCAGTGGCACATTGCCGCGTTGTGGGTGGGCATGGCCGTCTGCATCAGTACATATACCCTTGCCAGCGGATTGATCGCCCAGGGTATGAACTGGTGGCAGGCGGTGCTGGCGGTGTTGTTGGGGAATATAATCGTGCTGATTCCCATGACCTTGAATGCGCACCCCGGGACAGCCTATGGCATTCCCTTTCCGGTGCTGCTGCGGGCCTCATTTGGCACCCTGGGCGCCAACATTCCCGCGATGGCGCGGGCGTTGGTGTCCTGCGGGTGGCTGGGAATCCAGACGTGGATCGGCGGATCGGCCATCTACCTGACCGCGGCGGTCATGTTTGGATTCGATCCGGCCACCAGGGTGCCGCTGGCGGGCTTGGGGATTTCGCCGGGGGAGTTGCTCTGCTTTCTGCTCTTCTGGCTGGTGAATGTCTATTTTATCTGGCGTGGCATGGAATCCATCAAATGGCTCGAAGCCTGGAGTGCGCCGTTTCTCCTGCTGGTGGGCGTGGCTCTGCTGGTCTGGGCGGTCACTGCTGCCAAAGGCTTCGGACCGATCTTTGCCCAGCCTGACAAATTCGCCTCCAGGGCGGAGTTCTGGCCGGTGTTCGGCGCCGGAGTGACGGCGATGGTCGGATATTGGGCCACCCTCTCGCTGAATATTCCCGATTTCTCCCGGTATGCCCGCAGCCAACGCGATCAGGCCGTGGGGCAGGCACTCGGCCTGCCGCTCACCATGGTCTTTTACAGCTTCATCGGCATCGTCGTCACCAGCGCCACCGTCGTGGTCTTCGGCACCGCCATCTGGGATCCGGTGCAATTGGTGGCCAAATTCAACAGTCAGGTCCTCAGCGCCGTGGCCTTGGTCGCCCTCGCCATTGCCACCCTCTCCACCAATATCGCGGCCAACGTGGTCTCGCCTGCCAACGATTTCTCGAATCTGGCGCCCCGCCGGATTTCTTTCCGCACCGGTGGCCTGATCGCGGCCGTGATGGGCATCCTGATCATGCCGTGGAAACTCTATGCGGATCCCACTGGTTACATCTTCACGTGGCTGATCGGTTACAGCGCCCTGCTGGGCCCGGTGGCCGGGATCATGATTGCTGACTACTTCATCCACCGGAAGCGCGTCCTGAATGTTGAAGCCCTGTATCAGTCGGATGGCGAATATTCCTATCGCCACGGATTCAGCCTTGTAGGACTGGGCTCCTTGCTCCTCGCGGTCGCGCCCAACGTGCCGGGTTTTCTTGCGGCGATCGGGGTTATTGATAAAACCAACCTTTCGCCGCTGCTCGCGGCCTGCTATAACTATGCGTGGTTCACCGGCTTCGGCCTCGCCTTTGCTCTTTATCTGATCTTCCGTAAAATCGCTCCCGGTGCCTGACGGGAAATAGATCCTTCCGTGAAATCCGTGTTTGAATCCTTATGAGCCTCCCGCAACTTCCCGCCTTCGCCCACGTACCCGCGCCCTACACCGGTCCCACCCTGGCCGAGGTTCATGCCCTGCGGAAAGCGTCCGTCAACCCCGCCCTCTTCCACTACTACAAGGAGCCGATCATGATTGTGGAAGGAAAGGGGCAGTATCTTTTCGACGAAACTGGCCGCCGCTATCTGGATGGATTCGCCGGTATTGTGACCGTGAGCGTGGGCCATTGCCATCCCCGGGTGGTGGCTGCCGCCAATGCGCAGAACCATCTCCTTCAGCACACCAGCACCATCTACCTGCACCCGAATCTCCCGGTCTATGCCGCGGCTCTGGCGGAAAAGATGCCGGGGGATCTGAAGGTGGTCTATTTCGTGAACAGCGGATCCGAGGCCAATGATCTTGCCATCCTGATGGCCCGGGCCTACACGCAGAACTATGATGTGGTGGCACTGCGGAATGCCTACCATGGCGGCAGTTCCGGCACCATGGGCCTGACCGCTCACAGTACTTGGAAATTCAATGTGCCGCACAGCTTTGGGGTGCATCACGCCCTCGCCCCTGACCCCTATCGCGGTCCCTGGGGGCACGATGATCCGCTGGCCGGCCGGAAATATGCCGCCGATGTGCGCGAGTTGATCAGCTTCGCCACCCCCGGCCGCATCGCCGCCTACATCGCCGAAAGCATCCAGGGTGTGGGCGGGGCAGTGGTTTTTCCTGACGGCTATTTGAAGGAATCCTACGCCTGCGCCCGGGCGGCCGGCGGCCTGTGCATTGCGGACGAGGTCCAGGCTGGTTTTGGCCGCACCGGCACGCACTACTGGGGCTTCGAAACCCAGGGCGTAATCCCTGACATTGTCACCATGGCCAAGGGCATCGGCAATGGAGCCCCCCTTGCGGCGGTGGTCACCACTCCGGAGATTGCCCAGGCCCTGACCAGCCGCATCCACTTCAATACCTTCGGCGGCAATCCTGTGTGCTGCGCCATCGGCAAGGCGGTGCTGGAGGTGATCGACGAGGAAGGGCTGCAGCAGAACAGCCTGACAGTGGGGGCTCACCTGCAGGCCGGTCTGAAAAAGCTCCAGGAAAAACATTCCATCATCGGCGAAGTCCGCGGCCAGGGATTGATGATCGGCGCCGAATTGGTCAAGGACCGCCAGACCAAGGAACCCGCCAAAGCCGAATGCGCCCAGGTCTTTGAAGCGGCCCGCGAACTCGGTCTCCTGATCGGCAAGGGCGGCCTGAACGGCAACGTCCTCCGCATCAAACCCCCGATGTGCATCAACCAGGCCGATGCTGATTTCATGCTGGAGGTACTGGATGTGGCTCTGGCAAAAGTTTGAAATCCAGCCGGGCCGTGTTTAGTGGATCAAGGTCCCGGCCGGTGCTTTAGCTGCCGTCCGGGCAGTGCCGATGAAACGCACAGGAACGGTGATTTGGGGATGCCGGGGATGATTGGTGCGGAAGCTTACAGAAGCATCCTTGATGTCGCCGGGGTTGAATCCGGCGGGAAAGTTGAGCTGAACCCGTCCCCACCGATTGTTCCCCTGGCGCTCGAAGGTCACGGCGACATCGCTGCCCCCCGAATATTTCAAGTCGGTGACCTCCAAGGTGGCCACGGCAGGATCGTGGCAGAATACCGTGAGCGCAGCAGTGGACCCTGTTTTCAGGGAGGCGGTTGGAATATTGAGCTGGGCGGGCTGCACCACCAAAGGATCGACCGGATTGATGTAAACCGGGAGTTTCAGTTCCTTGAGTTTGGGATGGCCTAGCGCCAGAAGGATTTCCGAATTTTGCGGACGATCTCCCAGCTCCGGCACCGATACGGTCAATTGATACTTCCGGCCTTCCTCGATGGGTTTCATCTCTGTTTGAAAATAAGGATTGTTGCCGGTAGCCCCTGCGATCTTCAGAGGCTCCGTATCCGTGACGGTGATTTCGACGGAGCGCGGTTCAATTTTGGTGCCTTTGAGAACCGATCCGAATGAGACCATCGATGGATTGATGGTCACTGGGCTCCAGATGAGGGCTTTGAGGGAAAGACGGACCATCCCATTGGCGGCATTTGATTCCACATCCACGGTTTTGGTGACTGCTCCCATGAACCTCGCCGTATCGATTTTGAGTTCAAAGGAACCTTGCTGGCCGGGAGCCACGGTTTGTTGCCACCCTTGGACGGTGGTGCATCCACAACTCGCCTTGATGTTGCTGATAGTCAGAGGCTCTGTGCCGGTATTGGTGAAAGTGACCTTCTTCGTGGCTGGCTCCCCTTTGGTCACGGTCCCGAGATCAACCCTGGTGGAGTCGAATGTGATGACTGCGGTGGAATGCGATGCGGGGGCTGCGACGGATGCCGGACTCACCGGGGCGGCGGCCGCCGGCGTGAGGGGTGGGGCGGCGGGAACGGGCACCAGTTTGGCGGAAGCGGAGAGGGGGGCGGAGGTCGATTCCGGCAGCGCATCCAACAACGCCGTCAGGGTTTCGGGACGGGGGGAACCCGTCAGCACTTTATTCCGGATCATGGTCTGGGGCAGGGTGGAGGCGCCGCTTTCCCGGCCATTCAGGGCCAGCAACTCCTCCCCAAGGTGCAGGGTGTCCTGCACCCAGCCCGACTGGGCCCACGCCAGTTCATAGAACCGGCCATTCAGTTGCTGCTGGATGATCTCCAGCACCGCCTTCGCGTTGGGGTCCACGATTCCGGTGACCAGTTCTTCCGACAGTTTACGATAGCTTTCCGGGTCGATGCGCCAGAGGGCCAGCATGATCCGGTGCAATTCGCGTGCTTCCGGTTCATAAGCGGCGGGCAACAATACCGTGCTGAATTGCCCGGGGCGTTGCCCTGCCAATTGGGTCAGGGTCCGGTGCAATTCGCGGCAATGGGGGCAGGTGAAATCCGTGAGGGCGACGGCGGTGACTGCAGCATGGGGCAGGCCGATTGCTGGCAGGACGGCGGGGTCGAGGGTGATCCGCCCGTCATATAACGAAAGGTAGCCGGAGTCGGAGACCAAGGACTGAGGGAGGGTCTGTTGTTTGATCCGTTCCGGCTCCCGGCTCAGGCTCTGCAGCGTGGCCAGACCCGCCACGGCAGCCAGCGGCAGGGCCCACACGGCCAGGCTTGGGCGGTCATGGGCGGCCTCCGGCACCTTCCGGCGTGCCAGCCAGAGCGCCCCCACCCCCGCGCTGGCCAGAAGGTGGGCCGCACTGCACCACGGGCAGAAGGCTTGGAGGATGAAGGCCTGGACGATGGTGAACCAGAGCGCTCCCACGAGAACCAGCCCTGACGCGGCCCATTCGGCCTGGCGCTGCCGGAGCGGCAGGGTTCCCTGCCGGAGGGCGGAAAGCAGCAGCGCCGCATAGATGCCGGCTCCCAGCAGACTGACCGGGATGCCCCCGGCGACACTCCAGCGGCTATTCAGGATTTGCCCGCAACCACTCTCCGGACCACAGCCGGGCATCGCCTTTCCGGCGGCGGATTGCCACGCGAGATAAACGGCGATGCCAAAGGCGGTCCCGGACAGGATGGCGGCTGCCTTCCTCAGCCGGTCCCCCGGGGCTGCCTCAGCCGAATCACGCGGCCTGACGACCCGCGGCAGGCCACCCCCGGAGGGCTGTCCGGGGATCAGGGTAGGCGTGGAGGGTTCCCCAGCTGCATGCGATAGGTTATTCATCTGGATTTGGGTTGTGATTGAATTCCTCAGGGGGAGGAGATTGTGAGAGGGGTTGTCAGCCGCGAAAGCCGCTGGTTCAGGACATCCTTGGCAGTCTGCAGGATCGCTTTGGCGGCGGAATCCGGGGTCGCGGAAGCAATTTCCTCCACCAGTGTAATCTGAAGCAAGACCTGATCCGGTGAGACTTCGCCCGGTGGCAGACCCTTGTAGAAGTTCTGATTCCCAAACGCAATATGCGCGGTCTTTTGGCGGTCAATGGGAACCCCGTTCTGCGCGGCAAACCACAGGGCATCCGGCAATTGATAATAGTCACCACTCAGGACTGAAGCCAAGTAGGCCCAGTGTCGGGACGGAACCTTTCCTGCGCTGACCTGGTCCATCAACTCAGTCCGGGCTTCCGGGCATTGCAGCGATACCTGCGCCAGCAGTTCCAAGGCAATCCCGCGCTGGCCGCCGGGTTCCGTCGCCATCCGGATCAGCGAGGGAATCCCCTCCCACTCCGGCAGATTCGCCAAGCCGATGGCTCCGTAATACTTCCACTGCCCCACCGCCTGTTCGAGGTCCGACCGCGCTGCACTTCCGCCATACTTCTGGAGCACTTCAAACAGCGGCCCCACATCATATTCGGCCAGTTCTCCGCGTTTGGCCATCCCGAGGACTTGTCTCGCCGAGTCGAGGACCGGCTGCCGGTGTTCCCCTTCGGCCATGGATTCCAGATGACGCGCCAAGGCGAGGATTTCGCGGGGATCGGCGGTCCCGCGCAGCGCCGTCAACGCGGCTTGGACGCCCTCCGGCCCGCCGATCTGCCGGATCGCGTCAAACAGCGCACTCCGCCCCGAGGGATAGCCCAGCATTTGTGTGTCGGCCGGTCCGAAATCGATATCCTCGTTCAACTCCAGGAAGTCGCGGATGGCAGGAAGACCAGCCGCGCCCTGTTGCACCAGCGCCTGCAGCTGCTGTTTCCACGCGGCGGCCTGTTCCCCTGACAGGGGGGTGCCATCGGGATTCATCCGCCCCAAGGCCTCCACCCACTGGCGGGTTTCCACGGAGGCCATGGGCCGCGGGGGGGGAGTTCCGTGGCCGCGGTTGGGAGGGTGGTCAGCGTGGCCGGGATCACCGCCTTGATGGAGGATGCACCCAAAGGAACGGCCTTGGCAGCCTTGGACGGTTCCGGGACATTCGGAGTGGCGGGTTGGATCGGATAAAACAGCGGTAGGACACCCAGGAACACTGCGCTGCCGATCCCGAACGCCGCACGAAGCAACCTCTGGCGGTGACGGCTACGGTGATCTGATGATTTCATAATCGAAGGCATGTTGAAATTCCAGGCAAGGTGCGTTCTCTGCCCGATCCTGACATCCCAAGGCCGGCGCCCGTTCCCATCCGGGCTCTCCGGAAATCAAGCCCGGCGGCACAGGCCGCCGGGCTGAGGGAACTGAGTCTTCTGCATGGCGGACCGGCTCAGCGGGTGTCGAAGTCGATCTGCGCATAGCCATTGCTCTTCAGCGTGGCCGACCGGGTGATGGGGCTGCTCCCTGGTGGGGTCAGGGTGACGAAGATCGTCGACTGTTTTCCGGTCCACTTGTAATTGCAGAAGTACCAACCGTCCTCGTCCGTCACGCCACTGGCAAGGACTAATCCCTTGGAATCCTTCAGGACTGCCGGGCAACCGGCCTTCGGTGTCCGGCCGGTGCTGCCGTCAGGCGTGGTGTAGGGGATGCCCGCAAATCCGCCCGCGCCCGGCAGTTTCTTCCAGACGTTGATGTTGCAGATCCCGTCGCGAGTAGTAAGTCCGGAGGACGACGCGGTAAACTCGTAGTGTCCCCGGTTTGGAATGACGATCGCTAAGTTGGAATCCACCGCATCTCCATTGGCATTGGCGGTATAACCCGAAGAGCGCTTCAGTCCGAAATCCAAGTGGATGTTCAGATAGATGAACCCGGTGGAGGGTACCTCCAAGGTCACATTGAGGCTGGTTCCGGAACCGTAGGTCTGCGTAGCATAGTTATCCAACATCACCTGGGTGGAACCAACATAGAACCCCCGGCCTGGTTGGTAGCACGCTTCGCCATTCTCCAGGCGGACCGTGACCCCATCGTAGGCATGGATGGGTTGGGCCCCCTGTGTCACGTAGGGATAGGGCAGGGTGATGTTGAACGTCACCGTGCTTCCGGCGGTTCCATTGTAGAACAGGTTGTAATACGTCTGGCCGGGGTTGGTGGCCGTGACCTTGCTCTTGGGGAAGTTCTGCGGATCCTGTGTGAAGAGGAGCCGGAAATCCTTGCATTCGGTCGATGGATCCATGTCGTAAGTGCACAGCGAGCTGTTGGTGACCACCACTTCGCTGGTGGGCAGGCACTGGATGGTCTGTTCAGAAGTGACTTCGTTGCAGCCATCGGATACGGTCCAGAGGCGCTTCACTATTCTGGGGCAGGTTCCAGCCCCAGAGTCCTCCACATCTTCATAAGTGGGAGCTATCTCCTGGTCACAGCCCTGTAGAACCACGGTGGGCTGGCCCGTGAGATCCAGATTATCCATGTCGCAATCGGCACATGTCAGGTTCACGTCTTCAGGCCAAGTCACCTCCGGAACGGTGGTGTCGACGATTCTAATGGTCTGAGTGGCGGTAGAACTGTTGTCGCAGGCGTCAGTGAATGTCCACGTGCGGGTGATGATCACGTTGCAGCGGTCTGTTTCATCAGGAAGACTGTCGGAGGGCTCACCGGTGATGGGGGTTCCGCAGTTGTCGGTGGCGTACAGGGTCTGTGCTGCCGGAACCTCATCCCCGCATTCGACGATCAACTCTTCCGGATTTTCCGGGGCCGTGGGTGCGATGCTGTCGTCCACGGTGATGGTCTGGGTGACCAGGATCTGGTTGAGGCAGGCGTCGGTCACGCTGTAGGTGCGGGTGATGACTTGGGGGCAGGTGCTGCCGTTGCTGAGATCGCCGACATAGGCCACAACCGGCACGCCGCAGTTGTCGGTTTCGTCGGTGACGGCGGCGATGTCCGGGGCGGGCACATCGCCGATGCACTGGACCAGCACGGGCGCGGGGTGGCTGGCCACCGGATTGATGGTGTCATCCACGGTGATGGTCTGGGTGACCAGGATCTGATTGAGGCAGGCGTCGGTCACGCTGTAGGTGCGGGTGATGACTTGGGGGCAGGTGCTGCCGTTGCTGAGATCGCCGACATAGGCCACAACCGGCACGCCGCAGTTGTCGGTTTCGTCGGTGACGGCG
>JAZKDC010000019.1:0-249554 GCA_040387795.1 Verrucomicrobiota bacterium | reverse complement strand
GGGTTCGAACCTGCGACCCCATCCGTGTGAAGGATGTGCTCTACCACTGAGCTAACAGCGCATTGGGGTGAGCAACGAAACTAGGGGGGATGCGGCGGTCTGCAAGAGGAATTTGGCGGAGGAACTCCGGGGGCTGGACGGGCGGATTCGTGTCATTCGATGATCAGACCGGAGGGATGGGGCCGTTTTTACAGGGATCTGCTGAGACCCCCATGGTTAAATTTTTCAAACAGGCCGGGGTGCGCACACGACCGGGAGCGATGCCGCCGCTGGCGGGGCGGGGCGGGCAACGGGGTTCCTGGATCGCCGTGCTGGTGGCGGCCCTGCTGGGTCCTGCCGTGGCCTGGGGAGCGGAACCAGCCGGGGTGGACGTTTCACTGCTGCCCCCGGCGGTTCCGGGGCAGATGGAGTTTGCTCGGGATATCCAGCCCTTGCTGAAGACGCATTGCCTCAAATGTCATGGCCCGGAGAAACAGAAGGGCGGGCTGCGGCTGGACAACCGGGTCGCGGCTTTGAAGGGTGGCGATGAGGGCAGGGTGATCGTGCCCGGCCGGAGTGCGGAAAGCCGGCTGATCCATCTCGTCAGTGGACTGGAAGCGGATGCGGTGATGCCCCCCAAGGGGGAACGCCTCACGGCGGAGCAGGCCGGCACTTTGCGGGCGTGGATCGATCAGGGCGCGGCCTGGCCGGACGATGGCGTGGTGGCGCGGGTGCAGAGCAATCATTGGTCCCTTCAGCCGCTGCGGGCGGTGGTGGTGCCGGAAGGGGCCGCGGACCCGGTCACGGCGTTCATTTCCGCCCGGCTGTCCACGGAGGGCCTGACGCTGGCGCCGGAAGCGGACCGGGCGACGCTGATCCGGCGGCTGAGTTTCGACCTGACCGGGCTGCCGCCCTCGCCGGAAGAGATCGACGCCTTTGTGAAAAACGCCTCGCCGTCGGCCTATCCGGAATTGGTGGATCGGTTGCTGGCATCGCCGCACTACGGGGAACGTTGGGGCCGGCATTGGCTGGATGTGGCGCGGTTTACCGAGAGTCAGGGGTTTGAATACGACAAGCTGCGGCCCAATGCCTGGCATTACCGCGATTATGTGATCAACAGCTTCAACGCGGACAAACCCTACGACCAGTTCATGCGGGAACAGGTCGCGGGGGACGTGCTGGAACCCGTGACCCGCGACGGCATGGTGGCGGCGGGGCTGCTGGTGTGCGGGCCGTGGGATGAGGCGGGCAATTCCCAGGCCAATGCCACCCAGCGGGCCATCACGCGGGAGGACGAACTGGAAGATATCCTCGGAGTGGTGGGGCAATCGTTTCTCGGGCTGACCATCAATTGCGCCCGGTGCCATGCCCACAAGTTTGATCCCATTCCACATGAGGATTATTACCGGCTCAAATCCGTCTTTGAAGGCGTGAAGCATGGGGAGCGGTCCATCGCGGGGGCCGACGAAATCCGGCACTACCAGGAGCAACGGGATGGGCTCGAAAAGAAACTGGCCGCCGCGGCCAAAGTGCTGGCAGAGCTGGAAGCCGCCGGAGCCAAAGGGGCGGTGGCAGCGCCCGGGCCGGTGCCGCTGGCGCGCTGGAGGTTTGATGGCGCGGAGTCCGGAGCCATGCCGGGTATGGTGCAGGGAAAAGCGGTGATCCACGACGGACGGCTGCAGCTTCCCGGGGAAGGGGCTTTTTTCAAAACTGCGCCGCTGCCGCGCGATCTGCGGGAGAAGACCCTCGAAGCGTGGGTTTCGTTGGCAAGTCTGGATCAGGGAGGCGGGGCCGCCATTTCCTTGCAGAACCAGGACGGTTCGGTTTTTGATGCGATTGTTTTTGGAGAGCGCCAGCCCGGCCAATGGACCGCGGGCAGCAATGGGTTTGCCCGGACCAGGGAGACCGGAGCTCCTGCGGAAGACTCCCCGCCGGGGGCGCTGATCCATCTGGCGATCGCTTACCGGGCCGACGGCAGCATCGCGATGTTCCGCAACGGAAAGCCTTACGGCCAGCCCTACACGCCTGACACTCCGTTGCAGACCTTCCGGGCGGGCGACGCCCATGTGGTGCTGGGGCTGCGGCACACCGGCGGGGGACGTCCCTGGCTGACGGGTTCGGTGCAGCAGGCCGCGCTTTATGACCGGGCGCTGGATGAAGGCGAAATCGCGGCCTCTTTCCGTGCCGGAGGCGCCGGGATCGCCCTGTCAGAAATCCTCGCCCGGCTCTCCCCCGCGCAGCGTCAGGCGCATCAGTCGGCAGTGGTGGAAAGGGATCAAGCCCGTGCAGCGCTGGCGGCGGTTCAGCCGCCCGCCGTGCTTTCCTATGCCGGAATCCGCGTCCAACCGGCGCCGACCCGCCGGCTGATCCGGGGCGAAGTCACCTCGCCTGACGAAGTGGTGACTCCTGGTGCCCTCGCCGCCGTGGCCGGGCTCAATCCTGATTTCGGTCTGGCCGCCGACGCGCCCGAAGCCCAGCGGCGGCTGAAGTTTGCCGGGTGGCTGACCGATCCCGCGAATCCGCTTCCCGCCCGGGTCATGGCCAACCGCGTCTGGCACTATCACTTTGGGCAGGGCCTCGTGTCCACGCCCAACGACTTCGGGGTGGGTGGGGCGCTGCCCAGTCATCCGGAATTGTTGGATTGGCTGGCGGGGCAGTTCATTCAAAGCGGCTGGAGCGTGAAGGCGCTGCACCGGCTGATCGTCCATTCCGCGGTTTACCGGCAGTCGGCGGCCTTCAATCCCCGGGCGGCGGCCCTCGATGCGGAGAACCAATGGTTATGGCGTTTTGCCCCGCGGCGGCTGGAAGCCGAGGCGGTGCGCGATGCCATGCTGGCGGTCAGCGGGGAACTCAACCGCCAGCCGGGCGGGCCGGGGTTCCGGCCGTTCGAGGCACTCCCCTTTCCGGCCAATGCCTATGCGATCACGGACAAGTCCGGTCCGGAGTTCAACCGCCGCACCGTTTACCGGATGAATGTTAACAGCGGCAAGGATCCGTTGCTGGACGCCTTTGACTGTCCGGACCCGTCCGTGAAAACGCCGCGCCGGGGCGTGACCACCACGCCGCTGCAGGCCTTGGAATTGATGAACAATTCCTTTGTGCAGCGTCAGGCCCAGCGCCTCGCCGACCGGGCGCAGCGCAGCGCCGGTCCGGGGGTGGAGGCGGCGGTCCACGCCGCCTGGCAGCTTGCCCTCGGCCGCGCCCCCTCCGCGGAGGAGACCCGTCAGGCCACGACCGCGGCGAATGCCCGGGGGCTGGGCAGTGTCTGCTGGGCCCTGCTCAACTCCACCGAATTTGTATATGTCCGATAGCCTCTTTCCCACTGCCGGCCCGGACCAACCGGGGAGCGGCCCGCTGTCGCGCCGGCACTTCCTCTGGAACTCCGGCGGAGGGTTAGGGGCGGTGGCGCTGGCCTGGCTGCTCAATCGCGATGGAGCCCAGGCGGCCGGGGCGCCCGCCTCCTCATCGCGTCCGCCGCATTTCCCTGCCAAAGCCAAACGGGTGGTCCAGGTCTTCTGCGCGGGCGGGGTCAGCCATTTGGAAACCTTCGATTACAAACCGGAGCTGGAGCGGATGCATGGCAAGACCCTGGAAGGGAAGGGGGAGAATCTGGGGTTTTTCGGCCAACCGGGCCGCCTCATGAAAAGCGTTTACGATTTCCGCCAGCATGGCCAGTCCGGGGCGTGGGTGAGCAGCCTGTTGCCCCATCTCGCGGGCTGTGCCGATGACATCTGTTTCATCCGCTCGATGGTGGCCAAAAGCAATAACCACACCCCTGCGGCGTTCCAGATGAACAGCGGATTCACCCTGAATGGATTTCCCAGCATGGGGTCGTGGCTCAGTTATGGATTGGGCAGTGCCAATGAAAACCTCCCAGCCTTTGTGGTGCTGCCCGACCCACGGGGCCTGCCTGCCGGCGGCTCCATCAACTGGACCTCCGGTTTCCTCCCTGCCAACCATCAGGGGGTGCCCTTCCGCACCCGGTCGGCCGAGCCCGTGGCGGACCTGCATACCCCGGCCGGGATTTCCCCCGCCGCGCGCGCCGCGGACATGGATCTGCTGGCTTCGATGAACCGGGGTTTCGCAGACGCGCATCCGGAGGAGGGCGCATTCGCGGCCCGCCTGCGTTCCTATGAACTGGCCGCCCGGATGCAGGTGAGTATTCCGGAAGCCACGAATCTGGATAGCGAACCGGAATCCATCAAACGGCTCTACGGTCTGGAAGAACCCTCCAACAAGGGATTCGGCCGGAACTGCCTGATGGCGCGCCGTCTGTTGGAACGCGGCGTGCGTTTTGTGCAGATCCTCAATGGCGGGGCCTTCGGCAGCCCGCGGATCAACTGGGACGGCCATGAAGGCATCAAGGAAAACCACGACACCCAGGCCGCCACCATGGACCAGCCGGTGGCGGCGCTGATCCAGGATTTGAAACAGCGCGGCATGCTGGAGGACACCCTGTTTATCTGGTCCACGGAGTTTGGCCGCAGCCCGGTGACGCAGGGCATCGGCTCCACCGGGCGTGACCATCACCCCAGCGCCTTCACCTGTTTCCTCGCCGGCGCCGGGGTGCAGGCCGGCCTGCAGTACGGCAGTTCGGATGAAATCGGTTATACGGCGGCCGGAAATGCGGTGACCATTCCGGACTTCCACGCCACCATCCTGCACCTGCTGGGGCTGGATCACGAAAAACTGACCTACTACCACAACGGCATCGACCGCCGTCTCACCAACGTGGAGGGCGAGGTCATCAAAGGAGTGCTGGCCTGACCGGGCGCGTCCTTCCGTTCCACTCTGGTGGCGCACAGCAGGCACGGGCAGATGGCATGTTATCCTGAAAAGCACGCTGACGGCCCCAGGATCGGTATAAAAGGTGGATTAATCGTAACGGAATTGACCGGTGGCGGTGGTGTCCTTGTCGCTGATGAGGCGCAGCCAGTAGGCGCCAAAGGCGTCAGGGAAGGCGTAGTCGAGCGTCTGGCCGGCGGGCACGGTGAGGGTGGTGAATTCCCTCCAATCGCCATCGCCGGTGAAGTCGGCTTCCACCTTGACGATGACCGGTTCCTTCGATTGGTGGCTGACGGTCAGGCTCTTTTTGTCGAACCCGGTGGCCAGATAGGGATCGCTGGGGGCACCTGCTTTGATGGCGGTATTCCACCAGGGACCGCCCTGGCCGCGGGTTTTGCCGAATTGCCAGACGTCATCGACCGCGCCGACCCAGAGGGCACATTGGTGGTCAGTGCTGCGGATGATGTGGTCGCTGGCGGCGGCATCAGGCAGGACGCCGCTGAAGACGAGCAGGCCGCGGTAGCTGGCGAAATCGTGAATGCGGCTGCCGTGGGTGCTGAGGGGCCGGATTTTGGCGAAGCCACCGGCATTGCGGGCGGGCAGTTCGTAGAAGGTGCCGTGGATACTGAGAAAATTCCGCTCGGTGCAGACTTCGCGGCAGAGCCGGGCCGGGCCGAGGCCGGCGTCGTTATCGAAGGCAGCCTCGCCGCGGGGGAGGCGCCAGCGTTTTCCATCGGGCATTTGATAGATCAGGGAGGCCGCGTCGGAAGTGATGAGCGGGGTGGGGATGGCGGCTTTCTCCCGGACAAAGGACTGCAGATTGCCATCGCCTGAGGGTTTGAGGATGAGATCCGCGGTGAGTTCGTAGGCACCCAGGGGTCCATCAGCGTTGCGGGCGGCGAAGGCGAGGGTCTTGAGGCCACCGCCCCGGGTCTGGAGTTCGCCGACGGATTGTTTGGTGTCGGTGGCGGAAGCCAGTCCGGCGGCCGACGCGCTGGAGGCAGGCGTGCGGGGATCGGCCCCGCGGTAGTGGAAGAAGGCGGTCACGCCGGTGGCGGCGCGGTCAGGTTTCAGGCGGACCCAGGTGCCGGTTTCCTGGTTGGAAAATCCCGTCCAGGTGCTGCTGTGGGCCGCGACCGTGATTTGACGCAGGGGGGTCCAGGTGCCGTCCCCTTTGGCATCGGTTTCCAAGGTGAAAACGACGGGCGCATCCGTGGTGTGGGACAGGTTCAGGGAACGATGGGTGAATCCGCTGAAGAGGTAAGGTTCGCTGACAGATCCGGCGGCAACGTCGTCCTTGACCCAGACGCCGCCCCGTCCCAGCGGAGGACCGCCGGCGTCGAGACGTTCCGGGTTGATGAACCAGAGATTGGATTGGGATTGCCCGGGTGCCCCGAGTTTTCCTTTGAGCGGGTCCACATTGAGGAACTCGCTCTTGGCGGTGTCGTCGCAGCCCATCACGAGGCGGTCGCCCCAGCGGGCGAAGTCTCCGATGACTTTCAGATAGGTGGAACGGGGCGCCAGACCGGCGGAGTGGGCCCGGGTGAAGGTTTTGGGGAACTTCCAGAACATGCCATGCATCGTCATGAGGAGGGAGTCCTCACCGATGTCACGGATGCGGGGCCACTCGGTATTCCAGCCGTGGGCGCCGTCGTAGCTGTGGGAGGCCTTGGGCAGGCGGTAGGAGGTCCATCGGCCGTCTTCAAGCAGCATCAGAAGAAGGGAGCGATGATCCCAGCCGACACTCCAGAGGGGCGCGCCGGGTTTGCTGCCGTGGATGCCGCCAGGGCCGGTGACTTCCGTGAATTGATTGCGCCGGACCACGGTCCATTGATCCGCTTTGCCGTCCCATTCGGCGAGCACCCCGCTGGGCACGGAAGGATTGCTCATCGCTTCCTTGGCGTGATCACCGTTGTTGGCGTAGACATAACGTCCCTGGGCCGAGGCGAAACCCTTGCCGTGATAGCCGGGCAGATTGGCGTGGCGGCCTTCCGGGCGCTGTTCGTCAGACCACAGTCCGGTGACGGCGAGGGACTTGACGTCCACTTCGTAGAAACCTTCCTCCATGGTGGCGAAGACGACCTTGCCGGCAGGATCGGTCAGGTGACGGGCCACGCCGGTGGGACGGCCGAACATTTGGCTGTAGGGAATGGTGCGCACGGTGCCGTCCTGGCCGATGGCGTGGGGGCCGATGAAAAGCTGGCCGGATTCATCATGAATCAGGCGGTTGGCAGGGGTGCCGCCAATGCTCTCCGGGCGGATGATCTGCTGCAGGCCGGGAGTGATCTCGTACAGTTTGTCGGATGAGCCCTTGGGCATGTGAGGGGCATAAGTCACCACCCACAGGCGGTCCGCCCAGGGGACCACGGCACCGGTGCCGCATTCGCCTTCGTCATTGAACATGGCAAGGTGCGGATAGATCCCGGAAACCTGACGCGGTGCGGCCTGCAGGGTCACGGTGGCGAGGAGCAAGGCGGGCAACGCGGCGAATGGACGAAGCAGGGCACGGGACATGAGGGAAGGGGGAAGGAACGAAAGGCACGGAGGGGAAACCCGGACGCTGGTCCGCATGGTAAAGGGCAATGATGTTCCCTGATAATTGTTTTCCGGGGGAGCCCGCAGCACAATTAATTTTCGCGCCGGGCGGACCTGTCAGGGCCAGCGTTTTGCTGATCCGGGAGGGGGGCAGAGCACAGGGCTCCGGTAAAACGCCGGCAGGGGCGCTTTTAACACGTGCGACGGCGGCGGCCCAGGGCCGCCAGCGTCAAGCAGGCCAGCGTGGAGGTGCCGGGCTCGGGAATGGTGTTGATGGCCAGGCTCCAGGAGTTGATCTGGTGCGTGCCGCCGGACGAGAGGTCCGCAGCGAAAAGACTCCAGGTTCCGTCGGCGGGGGTGTTTTGGAAGACGTTCAGACCGGCGGTGCGCAGATCGGTGTCAAGCACGGTGGCGGGATCGGTGGCCCGTCCGTCGGCTTCCCAGATACCAATAACCGGGCCGGTGAGGGCAACCGAGTTCGAGCCGGTGGTGGCGAGGCGGTAGTTATGGAAATCAGTCCCGGGAACAGACGAAAACGTGACGTTCATCGACTGATTGTCCGCATAACCGGCCGGCGCCCCGTCCCGGCGCCCGGGGCGATTGACGAGGACCGCGAGGTCGGTGCCATTGGTCAGGTAAACATAAAGATCGCCGAGGAAGGCGGTGCCTCCTGGAGTGGCGGAGAGATTCAGTTCCACTTCCACACTGAGGACGAACTCCCCGCCGGTATTGATGGGCAGGCTGCGGGCCAGGCCGGAGCTGCTGCCATCCAGAATGACACTGATGGTATTGTCACTGGCCGTCCAGAGGGCGGCGGGAGCGCGGCCGGCCGTGAGCAGGAGGACTGAAAAAAGCAAGGTTCTCATGGGATCAGGAAGTTGAAGAGCCGGAGTTCGGGTTAGGGCTGCACCATGCGGTAAAATCGCACCGGTGGCAGCGGGCCGGGATCGAGGATGGACAGGACTCCGGAAGCCGGGCACAGGGATGGGGCGCCCAAGGCAACCCAGTTGGTCAGATTGGAGGTGGTCTGCCATTGATAGGACCGGCCCGGAATGCCAAGGGCGACGACCCGGTTTCCAGCACCCTCCGGGGTCATGCCGACGATATTCATGGTCTGGCCAATGCCATTGCTGGCGACCACCTGCACGGTGCCTCCCACGGTCTGGAACCCATCGGTGAGGGTGTAGGTGAAGCTGTCCGCTCCGCTGAAACCGGCGGCAGGTTGATAGACGATCCAGCCGTCTGCGATGGTGACGGTGCCGCCTCCGGGAGTCGGGCTTTGCACTCCAACGAGGGACAGGGCACGGCCTTCGCCGCCAGTGGCGAGGGCGAGCAGGCTGGCGGAGGTGAGTTTTCCGGAAACGCCAATCCCCATGCCGAGGCTGCCGGCGCCGGCGACGATGACGGGATCATCATCAAGGATGCCGCCGCTGGCGGTGAGGGTGGCACCACCGCCCGAAAAGGTGACGTTGCGCCCGCCGGCACTGAGGGTGGAGAGCAGGACGGGCACTGTCTCGGTGGATTCGGGGGTGTGGTCTCCGAGGATACTCACCGTGAAACTGCCGGTGGTGGCGTTGGCAGCGATGGTCGTGGCAGTGGCGGCGAAGGCGGTGAAATCCGTGCCGGAAGTGGCGGTGCCGGTGGCCCCGGTGGCGCGGCTGAAGCTGAGGCCGGCATCCACCGGATTGCTCAGGGTGATGTTATAGGTCAGCGGGGTGGTGCCGGTGTCTCCTTCGGTGGCGGTGCCTCCAGTGAGAGTGATGACCGAGGAGTCATCATTGGCGATGTTCCCGGTGCCGGGACCACCAGCGATTGTGCCGCGGGAGGCGTTGCTGAGCGTGACGCTGAAGGTTTCATCGAGTTCCACCGTGCTGTCGGGACTGACGGTGATGACGACCGGCCTGGTGGTGTCACCATCGGCGAAGTTCACCGTGCCGGTGGCGGTGGTGTAGTCGGTGCCAGCCAACGCCGTGCCGTCAGCGGTGGAAAAATCGATCGTGTCGGCGCCACTGGAAAGATTGCGGGTGACTGTGAACGAGAGGGGGCCGGAGTTTTCAGCAACGGACGGGCTGCTGATGGTGAAGGTCAGGGGGGTGCCCTGCACCGCAATGCGGTCCACGATGAGGCGCTCCGCGGTGGAGTTGCTCTGACAACGGATGCGCAGACCGAGGGTGGCGGCCGGGGGCAGGTTGAAAGTGAAATCCTGCAGATTGGAGGACAGTTGGGTGCCGTCGCCGATGCCGTTGTTGTCCGTGTCGAGCGCGAGGGGACCGCCCACTCCCACGGTGCTGCGGAAGGCGGCGACATGGGTGAAGGGGCCGCCGTTCACGCTGGCTTCCACGGCGATGGTATCGCCGGTGTCGAAAATGGCTCCGCCAAGGGCTCCCAGGCGGACCGATGTCGTGACGTTGCCCAAGGGCTTGGTATTGAGCAGGAAGTTAACGGCTTTGACCGGGGCGGCATCCAGCAGGGTGTCCTCGGCAATGATGGCGAAAGTGCCATCCAGATTGGTGGTGCTGGCGGGCTGGCCCCGGTCGAACAGGGCGGTCCCGTTGGTGAAACGGCCATCCAGGGCATAACGCGAACCGCGTCCGTCCGTTTCGAAGCTTTCGGTGAACGGCAGATTCTGCACGATGATGCTGTCGGTCACGGTCACTTCGCGCAGCGGTGCATTGCTCGCATTCACGCCATCAGTGGTGCTGAAACGGATCTGCCGGGGGCTGGTGGCCGGGTTGGTGGTATTGATATTGCGGTAGGTCACGCTGCGGAGCACGGCCTGGTAGTCCGCCAGCGGGGCGCTGCGCGTAATGGTCAGGGTGCCGGTGGCCGCGTTGTAAAGGATATCGCCTGCCAGAATGGCGCCGCTGGCGGTGGCCGCGAGCACATCCTCTCCACTGGCCAGATTCTGCGTGATGACGACCGCGGCGGACGGAAGGGTGGCGCTGTCAGGATCGGAAAGGGTCAGGGCGGGAGCCAATGCCGTGGCGGCGGCGCCCTCCGGGAAAACCAGCGCTCCGGCCGGCACCCCACTGATGACCGGAGGTGCGGTGGCCGGGCTTTCCCCGAAAATGCGGATGTTATCGACGCAAAGGTATTCATTGGTGGCGTTACTGTGCATCACCACGCGCACTTCCACGGAAGATCCGGTGGAAAAGGGCAGATTGAATTCCTGGAAGGCCGCCGTCAGGGCGGTTCCTTCCCCTCCCAGTCCGTCGAAGTTCGTGTCGAGGGACAGCGGTGAATTCAGGGCGGGAGTGGGATTGGAGGGAGCGAACTGGATCAGCGGGGTGAAGGGGCCGCCGTCGATGCGGGCTTCCACCCGGATCAGATCAATGTCCGCAGCAGTAGCGGAATGATCATAAAAATTCTGGGTGCCACCCGCGGCCGGACCATTGCCGGGAGCCGCCAATAATAGCTTCACGGAGGGGTTCGTCTTCCCGGAAATGTCCACTGGATTGAGCGTGACGGAGAGGGTCGCGGGATTGTTGTTGGGGCTGGTATCCAGATCTTCCCCGGCGAACATCGAGGCTCCATCGCCGCCGGAGATGATCCCTCCGATGAGCTTGGAGCCGTTATTGGGTAATACCTTGAAGAAATCATTCTGGGTGGTGGCCAGCACTTCGAATGAAGGCACCGACGTCGTGAAGCCGATCGCTCCGGCCGCTCCTTCAAAAGACTCGCGGGCAATTTCCGTCGGCGCGGCCCTGAGCAGCAGTGGGGCGAGGACGGTGGCCAGCGCGGTGAGTTGGGAGAGACGGCGGTTCATAAAACGGAAGGAAGGGGAAGAAGGCGGGACCGGCGGTGGATCAGTTCCGTGAGGGGAAGATGCCTGAGAGCGCGATGCAGAAAGTCAGCACCAGATAGGGTTGGAGGATGGGGACGGGCACGCCGCTGCCGGTCAGGCCGGAATTGCCGACGAAGGAGACCGGCGCCATGACCCCGTTGGCTGCGGCGGGCAGCGCATAATTTTCATCCGTCGCACTGCCGGCCGGGACCGCCCCGACGGGATTGTCCGAGGAACCGGTTCCGCTGTGACAGGGCATACTGCCGGTGGCGGCAATGGTGTGCTGATGCGGCGGCAGGTTTTGCGTGAGGAGCGTGACCGTTTCCGAACCGCTTTTTTCGCCAAGGGTGCGTGGGGTGAGGCCCGGACCGTCGCCGGCATGCATGGGAACCCTGCCGCGGAGGTCGGGCAGCCCAAAAGTAACCCGGCCATCCCCTCCGTAAGTGGTGCCGAGGATCGAAAAAAGGGCCGTATTCTGCGAGATGGAGAGAAGTTGCCCATCGCAGGCAGCCCAGCCTTTAGGGGCAAAGTTTCCGGCAAAGATCATGATTTCGGCGATGAAGGGGTCAAGGGCCATGAGAGTGTGAATTAAGGAATGGGTGGTTTCGAAAAGTGACAGGGAGCGGGGGGATCAGTTCCGGGAGGGGAAAATCCCTTCGAGGGCAATGATGAAACTAACGGTGAGAAACGGCTGCGTGATGGACAACGGCTGGCCACCTCCAACAGGACCGGCGGTGCCCGTCACTTGCATTGGGGCCATGACCCCGTTGGCGTTGGCCACGGGCGAGTAGTTTTCATCCGTGGCACTGCCCGCAAAAATACTGCCCGCCGGAGCATCGCCGGAGCCGCCTCCAGCCAAGGCGCCCGGATTGCCCGTCGCATTCAGGCTATGCTGGTGGGGAGGCAGGTTGGCCTGGATTATGGTGACATTTTCCGCCCCGGAGAATTCTCCTTCGATGTGGGAGGCGAGACCCGGCCCTTGACCCCTATGCATCGGCAATCTGCCGCGCAAATCCGGAAGACCAAAAGTGGTTTGTCCGTCCCCTCCGTAGGTCGTTCCGATCAGGGCAAAGACCGCGTCGTATTGGGAGATGGGAAGGAGTTGGCCTTCGCAAAAGGCGAAGCCGAGCGGCGCGAAGTTGCCTCCGAACATGAGGATCTCAGCGAGGAAGGGTTCAGCCATGGGAGTAGCGGGATTTTCGGGTTGTGAAAAGAGGGTGATGAAATGTCAGGCTGGGTCTTCGCTTTCGCGGAGCCAGGAGTTCATGCGGGGGAAACCGGTGGTCATGCCGTACCATTGCAGCATGGGCACGCCGGGACCACCGGGCGGCAAGCCGGAGGCATACTGGGTGAGCAGTTGACTGCCTCCCTGCTTGTAACCGCCTTCGTGGAATACGATGGCCGGATCAATTTCTGCGGCCAAGGCGGCGGCGTAGGACCAGGCCAGGGCAGCCATTTCCTCGGCGGGGGAGACCGCCAGCTTTCCTCCCAGGCTTGGGCGGCGCGACGGCGGCGTCAGCGCGATGTGTGCGGCCTCGTGTAGAATATCGCCTGGCCATGCGAGGCGGTCGGCATCCACCAGGAGCATGCCATTTGAAATGGAGAGGCCAGGCAGAAAGGTTTCGCCCTCGATGGGTTCCAGCCGCATGGGGACGCCCGCCTGCTGCAGGAAACGGGAGAGCTTTGGAAGGAGTTCCTGGTTCATGCGGCTTCGCGATGGGGGGCAAGGGTAATGATGGGGTCGCCCAAGGCCGCTTCCTCTTCCGGCGTGAGGGCGGCAGGGGGGAGGCAGTTGGCGGAACCTGTGTGATTCACCCGCACCCTGAAAACTTTTTCGGAAATACCCCGGGACCCGGTGTGTTCCTCCTGGCGCCGCACCGTGCCGGCGGGATCCGCTGTCATCTGTTCCTTGGAACTGGAGTATTTGGCAAAAAATCCCACATCCTGGTCCACCAGATCGCCATGGATCAATGTGTTGGGCGCCGAACACAGCAACCGCTGCACCAGCGTGGTAGCGGCCCGCAGGGCGGGGGATACGACGATGACCGGGCTGTGAGGGACTGCGCTCATGTCAGGCCAATGTTGGATGCATGATCACCTGCAAGGCGCATCCGGCTTTGGAGAATGTCAGGATATTGCCTTGGGCATGCACCCGCCCCGTGCCAGCGAGACTGCTGAAAGCTTTGGACCATGCTGCCGCGTCCCGGATGCCGCAGTGAAGTTCCAATTCCCCGTCGATGCCACGTTCCGTTTGGACCCAGACGGAATTTTTTGCCAATTCGCCTGCAAATGCGGCCAGCCAGGCGGGCAGGGCCGGAGTCGCGAACGCCGTCGAGGGCACGGCAGCACTGGCGCAGGTGAGGAGCCCGAGGGACAACCAGTGGCGTCGTGAAGTTCGTATAGTCAACATCGGTGGTATTTATCCGATATTCCATACCAAGTCAAATTTTCAATGGTGACAGCACGGGCAGCCGCGGGCGGGGATCCGGAAAATCAGGGCGGATGAGGTGCCAGTGTCAGGCGCGCCTGCGGCGCGACAGGGCGAGCAGTCCCCGCCCACCAAGCAGGAGCGACGAGGGTTCCGGGACGGGCGTGCCGAGAAAGCGCATTTCTGCGATACCCAAGAGGGAGCCCGCTTTATGCCGGAATGGCCGGGCCGGAGGGGCTCTGCCGGCGCCCCGGATCAGTGGGTTTCCCAGATAAAAAATTGAGGGGGGCCGGCTGTCTGCGCGGGGAGGGTCACGGTGAAGGCTCCATCCGCACCGGCGGGGTGCCAGGAAACTTCCGACCAGGTTTTCAGGTCAGAAGATTGGAGCAGCCGGTAGGAGCGCCCGGGGGTGCCCTGGAGCTGGACGAGCGTCCCGGAAACAGTCAGGATTTTTGCTGCAACCAGGGCCGGATCGGCTGTCCCCGGACTGCCGTTGGCGGCACTGGCATTCCAGGCGGACTGGGTGCCCCAGGTGTCCCATGCCGCGGCAGGATCGCTGATCACGAGCGAGGCGCTGCCATGGACCAGGGGATGCCAGGTGCCTTCATAACGGAAGTCCAGCACTTCCTCTCCGCTGCTGTCCACCAGGCGGATCCGCTCGCCGGAATTGTCGAGGCTTCCGGTGTAGCTGCCGGCGATGGTGAGGCCGTTGCCATAGCGGGATTGAAAGGCGGCCTCATTTTTCACCAGCAGTACGCGCTGCCCCGGGGCGAGAATCAAGGTCCCGAAGGTGAAGCTGATGCCTTCGGTGAAGTTGGCCCCGCTAATGGTCAGTGGGGTGGCTCCGGTATTGGAGAGTTCCAAGTACTCGTATTCTCCTGCCGCGAACGCTCCTCCGGCGGGGGGATCATACATGATTTCGGTGACGCGCAGGGACTGTTGGGCGGGAGTGGGGATGACCGGGGTATGCAGCGTGTTGACGAGGCGGTCATCGGTGGGGTTCGCCGGGTTGCCAGGATCCCAGAGTTCAACGATCTCTCCGCGTGCGGAGAGGGTGCCTTTGAATCCGCCCTGCACAAAAAGCTGCTGTCCTCCGGATGGGGCGGTGGTACGGGCACGGAAGGCTGCCGTTTTTCCGGCCACATACATCACATCATTAGCCCGGATGACAGTGCCGGGCTCGAAGGTGTGCTCCACGCCGCGCTTCAGTTCCCAGCCCGAGATATCCACCTCGTAAGGATTGGGATTGGCCAGCTGCACGTATTCCTCGTCCTGATTTCCGCTCAGGGGCAGCACGTCCACCGCGCCGAAGTCGAGCGGTGTCAGGGCGGGCTGGGCGTCCGGGATGCGGATGCCGCTTCCGAGGCTGTTAGGAGCGGTGTAAACCGTAAAGAGCCCGGCGGAAGTGGAGGTGGAGGCTGGTCCGGTGCGGCGGATAGCAAAGAACGACTTGATGCTGGCCGGCTGGACCGTGGGTCCATAGCCGGAGAAGGCCGGGCTGGTCGCAGTGACCGGAGCCCAGATGCTGTCCACGAGGGCCTCCGGAGCTCCGGGGACCGGTCCCAGCAGGGTATCCATGAAGGTCCGCAGCCGGCGCAGGATCATCGGGCGGATCCTCGGATCATTGAAGGCGGCCTCCCACACATAGTTCCATTGGTGGGAACCATTGATTTTGCGGCGGGCGTAGTCGCCCTGGAAGGGGTGGCCCACGTACGGGGCGGCATCGAGTGTCAGGCCCAGGGTGCCGTCCTTGTCCCATGGCAACACATGCCATTCGCCGGAACCTTCCGTGTCGCGGTACCAATAGAAATTTTTCCGCGTGTCATCGGTGTCGCTGATGATGACGCGGCAGGCCAGGTAATTGGCCAGGTTGGCCAGATTCATCAGGTCGAACATCTTGGTGGTCCGGGTGGCCAGGAAACCAGCCGGCCACACTGGAGCCGTATTGGGCGAGCCGGAGTTCCAGTCATCCGGGGTCACGCTGTGCACGGCATTGACGAGGGCCAGATAATCGCTGCGGTCTTCGGTCAGGCGGGTCTTCTTTTCCACCCCGTCCGTGGCGTCGGTGAAGACCGGTTCCAGGTTGCTGCGCTGGTCCGGCTTGTAGAGCGCGCCGTTCCCATCCAAGCCATGCCGTTCCAGATACCGTTTGTCCACCTGCTCGACAAAATACGCTACGCCGCCCCGGCCGCTGGCGGTGTCCAGGGCGCCATTCACGCGGATCATGACCGGGAAGCACTCGCTGGATGGATGCCCCGCCCGGCGGAACATCTCGAAGGCGACGGCGGGGCGGATGATGGTATCGGCGGTGCCGAGTCCCGAGCCATTGAGATTGGCTTCCTCCACGCTGCCCACCCTGGCATTGATCCCGCAATGATAGCCGGAATTGAAATCAAATTTCTTCGACCCGCTGGAGGTGAATCCCCCGCGCAGGCGCACGAAGACGTTGTCGTAAAGCTGCCCATTGAAATAGACCGAGGCCCGGGTGCCGGCCCGGGTCGCGGCGGCGCTGGTATTCTGAGTGAACCAATACCAGACCGGGAGGGCCGTGGTGAACCCGGACGGCGCAATCATGGTGCCGGCATACTGCGGCGAGTCGAGGGGATCCAGATACAGCGGCCAGCGGCTGCTGGCTCCGCCGGTGTCGGAAGCGGTGAAAAACCAACGGACCATGCGCCCCTGGGTGTAGTTGGTTTTGGCAATGACGGCGGTGTAGACGCCGTCCCCGGCGATCGCATCCCCGGCGGTGCCGTCATCGGTCATGGCCATTGTCTGCTCCGCATTGTAGGCGGTCCGCCATTTCATGGTGACACTGGCCACCGGGGCAAAAACCGGCTGCACCCGGCAGGTCACGGTGAGGTCCGTCAACGGATCCGGCAGCGCCGGGGCAAAGCTATTGCTGCTGATGGACGGACCGGGATTGCTGGTACCTGACGCATTTTCGCTGCCCGGAGTGGCTTCTGCCAGATAGCCCGGATTGAGCGAATAACGGCCGATGTCCTTCACTTCCAGTTGCGCCAGTTGCAGAAAATCAGGATTCGCCGCGCCGGCATTCAGGCCCTGGATGGCCAGCACATTGGTCCCCGGACGCAGTGCGGCCAGGGCTGAGCCCACGCCGAAATTTTCAAACTGCACGGCCTCGGTGTTGCTGCCCGGCCCGGAGGCGGCGCTGTTCCACTGCAGCACCTCCGGTCTGTTCCCGGAGGCGACCGGCACGCCATTGATCCAGGCCTGGAAGCCGTCGTCATATTTCATTTTCAGGGTCAGCTGATCGAGGGCGGAGGGGTCTGTCAGGGTAAAGGGAAGACGGAAATAGGCCGTGGCATTGACGTTATGCATCCGGGACTGGAGGTCGGTGGAGATCAGCCCCTGGAAAAAGGTGGCGGCCGGTACCGTGTTGTTTTCCCCCAGATTCCAGCGGGCCGAAATTTCCGCAGAGGTGAGAGCCCGGGGATAGATGGCCACTTCATCCAGGTTTCCCCGGAAGGGGAAACCGGCTGTCGGGGATTCGTTGGCCCCGGCCCCGATCCGCAAACCCTGCACCGTGTTGCGGTTGAAGGCAGTGCTGGCGCGCGAGGC
Organism: Verrucomicrobiota bacterium; assembly: GCA_040387795.1. GTDB lineage: Bacteria > Verrucomicrobiota > Verrucomicrobiia > Verrucomicrobiales > V1-33 > CAIZWU01. The sequence continues at coordinate 232,464 of JAZKDC010000019.1, read as the reverse complement.
CACCTCGGTGCCGTTCAGATAGAGCCGCTTGGTAGTCCCGTCGTAGGTTCCCACCACATGGGTCCATTCATTCAGAATCAGGGGGGAAGGCGCCACGACCGGTTCCCATGCTCCGGTGGCGCCGGACCCGGTCCAGAATTGCCAGCGGTTGTCCCCCGCAGCATAGAGGATGAAACCGTAAGTCAGGGAGTTCTGGTCATTCCGGTTCGAGACGGCGGCCCGGAAGGTGTTGGAGCCTCCCGTCACCCGGGCCCAGCATTCCACGGTGAACCGCGCGGGATTCAGGTCCGGATGCCAGGGAACCTGGAGGTAGCCTCCGGAGAAATCCGTCGCCTTGTTATCCGCGGCCATGCCCGCGTAATCGGCCGGACGCGGCCCGCTGACCGCTGCTGTGATGCTGCCGGTGGAACTGCCGTTGGCTGCGGAGCCGGCGCTGCCCAGATTGACCGCGGTCAGAGGGACGCCGCCTTCTTCGAGCCGGTAGTAGCCGGCGGGATCGAGGGCGAGGGTGTTGCCGTCGTAGCTGCTCACTTCGTTGACTCCGGTTTCATAACCGATGCCGTTCACCGCAGCCGGCCAGGCGGTATCGTCGAAGTCCGGCTGGGTCCAGGTGCTGCCCAGGCTGCCATCGCCAGGCACCAGCACCCGTCCTGCGCTGCCCTGTTGCACCGGAGTTGCCGTGGTCACCTGAACGGCATAACCATAGGCAAGGTCCTCGGCCTGCGGGGGGAAGAAGGGGGAAAACGTGGTGCTGTTGGTTCCATCGGGACGCACCAGCGCCAGATACTCGCCCGCGGCATCAAGTTTGAAATTGGTGTGCAACGGCTGGCCCGGAACCCGGCGGTTCTTATTCGATGCCCACACCACAAGGTGGCCCCGGGCGGCCAGGGTGACCGCCGGGAAGACCCATTTGCCCGGCGCCAGGGCATCATCCGTCAGCGCCCAGCCCTCCAGATCCACTCCGGAGGAACCGTTGTTATAAATCTCGATCCAGTCGTGGTAGGCCCCGTCGGAATCGGGAAGGGTGCGGGTGTTGTCCGCCATGAGTTCAGTGATGACGATTTCCGCCTGCAGTGTGGAGGCCATCGCAGCGGCGGCAGCCAAAGCATGGAGAAAGTGTTTGATAGGAATAGACATCACAAGCGGGCAGTCAGGGGGCGGGTCGGGATTTGCGAGGGGTATGTTTGAATCAAGGCGGGTCAGGAATTCCGGGTGCCTCCGGCCTTTCGCCGGGGCTTTCAACCCGCAGCAGGAGTTCCGGGGCTGTGGCATCCTGCGGTTCCTCTCCTGGATCAGGGAATTGGCGCGGGCCCCTCCGCAATCCGGATGAAGAGCCGTGGTCCGGAAACCGGAACCGGGGGCACCGGATTGCCGCCGGTGAAGGTGCTTCCCGGGATGGAGGTGAAGTTCAGGGTGGGGGAGCTTTGAAGATGATAGGGCTGTCCGTTGACCAGCCCGGATGTCCCTGCGATGACCAGATTCCCTCCCACAAGACTCACATCGGTGATCATGATCCCGGCAGATTCTCCGGGCGGCAGCGGAAGGCCGGTATAGCCGGTCACGCCGTTGGTGAGGATCGTGTTGATGGCCGTGATATCCAGCGCCTGGCGGAAAACGGCGACGTCATCCAGCTTGCCGTTGAAGCCAAAACTCGTTCCCAGATCCCCGCCGCCGCCGATATGCAGGTCGCGCAACAGATTGCGGCCTGACACGACGCCATTGGTGGTGGAAGCCGCCACCCCGTTCACGTAAAGGGTCTTCACCCGGGTCACATGGTTGTAGGTGATGGCGAGATGGGTCCAATTGCCCGCGATGACTGGAGTGGTCTCGGTCACCGCCCAGGGCGTGGTCGTCGTCTGGCCCGAGCCGGTCCAGAATTCCCAGTCGGCGGTGGCCCGGTAGAGGATGAAGCCATAGGTCCGGCTGAGCGCGGCAAACCCATCGTAGCGGCTGGTGATGGCCGAATTGAAACCGGTCAGGGGTTCGTTCGCATTCGCCCAGAGGGTGACGCTGTAGCTGGATGGGTTGAGGGCTTCATTAAAGAGGACGTCGATCGAACTGAATCCGTCGAACCCGGCCGATCCGCCGGTCTTCCCGCTGGCACCTGCCGGGGTGAAGTCGATGATTCCGGTGGTCATGATGCCGTCGAATCCGTTGCCGGAGGCATCGCGGGCGTCGGTCTCCAGGGGCCACCATCCGGCGAGGGTGCTGCCCGCCTGAAGGTTGAGATCCACCGTGACCGGAACATTGAATTCCGGCGTGTCGGGATCATCGGTGAGGATTTTCAGGTTCACCGGATACACACCGCCTTTCAAACCGGTGGGATCAAAGCTGAAATTCACATTGCCGGTGGCCGCAGGCGCGACCACGAGGGGACCGGAGGCGAAGTCATGGGTGATTGAAAAGTCAGCGAGCAGCGCGGGATCAAGGGAATCGTCAATGAAGCTGGCCTCCAGAATAGTGAGGGCGCTGCTGCCGGTATTGCCAACCGGCACGGAAAAGCTTTGGAGGGGAGCTCCGTGGGCGACTGGACCGAAGTTGGCCAAAGCTGGATAGTTGGCATTGGGAATCGCCACTGCGATCCCGACGGGCACCTCCATGACGGGGTAAACCGGGTCATTGGTGGTCACGTTGAGCACCGCGGCAAGGTTTCCCGTATTGCCCGCCGGATCGAACGAGGCCGTGAGATTGACCGTCAGGCCAGGGCCGACGATCCGCGGCAGAACACTGGTCAGGGTGAACCGGCTGGCATCGGTCCCGGAGAAGGACGCCGCGGTGATATTGAGATTGCTGAGGGCGCCCCGGTTGGTGATGGGGAAGTTGACGACGATCGGGGTGCCGCTGGACGATCCGGAGACGGGTGTGGTGCCGATCCAGGGATCGCGCACAATGTCCCCGATGAAACGGACTTCCCCCAATCCGACCCGGTCCCCGCCCGCTCCGACGCCAAAATGATTGTCGAGGACTTTCAGCCTGACGAAATTGGCGTCGAAACCGGCTCCCAGAGCCAGAGTCGCGGCATTTCTGAAGGCATGGCTCCCCAGTGCCCGCTCTACGGTGACTGGCGGTTGGAAGGTGGCTCCTCCATTGTTGGAGAATTCAAGTTCGAAGCGGCGGCCTTCGTTGCCGTTGGTGGAACCGAAATGATAACCCCAGAAGACGAAATCGCTGAAGCGATAGAGCTGATCGAAGCCCATTTCAAAGACTACGGTTGGCGGAGTGGCCCCGAGGTAGAAATCTCCGGCGCCATTGGGATTGGTGGTCACCCATGCATTGCCGGCTGCCGCATTGCCATGGGTGATGGTCTGGTAGTCGGCAATCGTGGGCGGGGCCGACAGGCCGGTGTCGTTGATCAGGTTGTCTTCGGTGACATAGAATTCGGCTGCGGTGCCGGTGTGCGTGATGCTCACAGGGACGACCAGCGACTGTGCATACGACCGGGCATTCGCTGCCGCGAGGGCCAGCAGGGCCAGCAGGGCCAGCTGGAAAATTGAAACGACATTGGTTTTCATGGGTTTCCGTGGGGGGTGGGTGCTCGGGACAATGGCCCCGCGGGGCAGGGCATCCGCAGGATTCCTGCCATTTGGCCAAGCCTCCGGGGAAGGGGGGCCAGCCGAGGGCGCCGGGATGCGGCCGCGCCTTTCATATTGAAGTTCCCCTTTTGGTAAACACCCACCACCATCAGCTTGATGGCTTCCTCCTGCTACTGTTTTTCAACCTGGTTCCGGTATTGGTCCGGCTGATTTTCCGGTCTCTCCCGGGGGATAACCTGAGTTTGCCTTGCGGCATGGCGCATCCCGGCGGGGAGGACGGTGGCGGATGGCTCCGGCCCTAAGGACTGGCAATCACGCCGGTGGACATCAGATGCCGGATTTCCATCTCGGACAGGGCGGCTCCGCAGAGGGTGACCTCATCGATCAGCCCGCGGAAGGTATGGGGCACAGGCCGTTGATCATAAGTGCTGCGGATCGCGGAGTTTTTACCAAAGGCGACGCGCTGTGCTTCGGCGCTGGTGGTGTCCGTATTGATGGTGCGCACCGTTTTACAGGTGGCAGGCTCCAGCCGGCCATCCACATAGAGCAGCACATGGGTGGCAGTGTTGGCCGGGCGGCCATGATAAAGCACGGCGGCCACGTGGTGCCACTGGTCGTCGCGCAGGTCTGTGGTGCCGATGACCTCGCCGAAGTGGGTGCCGAGACGGAGACGTCCCAGGGGGCCATCCTCGGGATCGGGATTGATGGAAAGCTGCCAGGTGTCACCGGGCTGCTGATGGGCTCCCCAACTGATCAAGGCATAGCCGTTATCAGCCTCGGAATCCGCCGGCATTTGAACCCAGCAGGCCACGGTGCGGGGGGCGGCTCCGGAAAGGCCGGGGAAGCCGGTTTGCACGTAGTCGTCATGGCCCTGGAAGGCGAGAGCGGAGCCCCTCACGCCGGGAGTCCAGGTGGGCAGGCCGGAGCCGCCGGGCAGGGAGGTCAGCTGGCCGTTGGCGGCAGGAGTGCCCATGCCGGGTCCATGCCCACGGGCGGCGGCGGTGGTGCCCGTGTTTTCATCAAAGCTCCAGTGCAGCCAAGGGGGTGGGGCGGTGTGGAGGGGAGGGAGGGAGGTGAGAAAATCCTCCGGCAGCGGGGGGATGGCCGAGGAACCGGTGGGGCTGAGGTGCAGGGCGTGATTCTGCTCCAGCGGGACCATTGCGGCACCGTCAGGATGAGCTTCCACCTTGCCTTCCAGCACATGGACTTCCATCCCGGTGGCGGCGGTGCGCACGGCGAATTCGGTGCCGAGATCCACCACCCGCCCGCCGGGTCCATCCATCGTGAAACCGTGCGCCTGGTCCGGGACGCGGGCCACGGCACTGCCATGGTGCAGCGTGGCGCGGTTGGGGCCGGTGATTTCCAGATCGGCGGCTCCTTCCAGGATAACTTCGGCCCCTTGTTGGAACTGGATCGCGGTGAAACCGGATTGCAGCCTGACACGGTGCCCCGGGCGCAGCGGTTGGTTCAGCACCGGGGAAGTGCCGTCAGCAAGCAGGGCGCTGGTGCTGCCGGTGATACTGGCCACACCAGCCCCCGCGGCCGGTTGGGCGTGCCGCCACCAGAGCGTCATCATCACAAGGGCGGCGGCCGCCGTAGCGAGGAGTGGCCACCAGCGGCGGCGGGCGAGGCGGCGCACGACTTTTTGGTGGAGGTGGTCAGCAGTTCCACCGGCCCGGTTGAGACGGGCAGCCACTTCACCGGCGAAGGCGGCCGCCCCGGCATCCACGGATTGATGGCGCAGCAGGCGGTCGAGGACGATCTGATCCACGGCGGCGTCGAGTTCCGCAGAAGATTGCATCCAATCCTGACGCAGGCGCTCCATTTCCCGGGCATCAAGAATCTCCCCGTCAAGATAGCGGGCCAGCAGGGATGGATGATCCGGAGTATTCATGGGGCAGTGGACGACCGGGTCCGGATGCAGGCGGCGAGGGACTGGCGCAAGCGGTGCAGCTGCATGGTGATGGCCGAGGTGCCGCGCCCGGCGGATTTGGCGAGGTCCTGCACCGGGGTTTCCTCGTGATAGCGGCGGTGCAGCAGATCACGGTCCGTGGTGCTGAGTTTTTGCAGGCAAAGCTGCAGGGCGCCCATCAGGGAGGATTCGTGGATGGGGGCATAGCGCCCACTCATGCGTTGGTCGATCAGCTGCTCCAGTTCCGCGGCGCCGCCTACGGCCAGGGCCCGGTGCTTTTTGAGGTGATTCCGCAGCAGATTGAAGGCAATGCCGCGCAACCATGGCCCGGGGGGCAGGGTGGAATCAAAAGTATCCAGCCGGCGGAAAGCGGTGAGAAATACCTCCTGGGCAAGGTCCTCGGCCTCATGGGGGTTGGCGAGGCGCATCGCGAGGCAGGCCCGGATGCCGGCCTGATAACGGATCACCAGCCCCCCAAACGCCGACAGACTGCCGTTGCGGGCAGCGGCAATCAAATCGGCATCGGAAGCAGTCGGATCCATGGACAATGTCCTATATTGTCCCGGAACGGTCGGCACAGCACAGGGAAATCCGGGCCATGGACCGGAGGCAGGGTCAGAGCCGCGCCAGACGCTCCAGTCCGGGGAGCATTTCCGTCTTGGGTTGCCGGGAGAACCGGCGTAGGCTGGACTCCCGTCCCCCATGAATGAAGACACCCTCCAACTTTGCCAGGCCGTCCATCAAAGCACCCGGCGGACGGTGGAGGAGACCTGGCCGCCGGAAGCGACGTCGGAGACCCTGCTCGCCTGGACGTCCGCTGCCTTGAATCATGTGGAGGGCACGGTGGACGGGTTCCGCCAGGTGACGCAGGCAAAGGTGGATTGCGGAATGGGCTGCTCCTTTTGCTGCTGGCTGCGGATTGATGTCAGAGCCCATGAGGTGTTTCTGATCCTGCAGCAGCTCAGGGCGCAGCGGACCGCAGAGGAACTGAAAGTGCTGCGGGGGGAGGCCCGGATGGCGCGGGAGGCGCTAACCGGACTGGATTTCACCGGACGGGAAGCCATGCAGCGGCCCTGTCTGTTGTTGCAGGATGGGCGGTGTTCTGTGTATGCGGTGCGTCCGGCGGCCTGCCGGAGGTATTTGTCAGGATCGGTGGAGGCTTGCGAAGCCTTGTGGAAAGGGGACCCGGTGGAGGAGGAAATCCAGCACCCGCTGATCTCGGAAACGGGCCGGTTTGCCGCCGCGGCGGTGCATCAGGTTTTTGTGAAACAGGGCTACGATGGTTATTCCTACGATCTGCCGCTGGCGTTGGCCGAGGGTTTGGAGGATCAGGAATGCGAAGCGCGCTGGCTGAGGAAGGAAAAGGCCTTCTCCGCCGCCGCAGAATCGAAGACGCCGGCCGGATTTTCCCAATCGGAAGCACTGGCAGGGCTGCGGGCGTCCCTCGGTGCGGTATCTTCAAAGTCAGGGATCTGGTTGGCCTTTTTGTTCCTGTGGGGGGCCGCTCCGTTCCTGCTGGCTGAGACGTCCACGGAATCCAACGGCAAAGTTGAGTTGCCCGCTGACAGCCGTCCTCTGGCCACTCCTGGAAATCATGTCAGGAAGCTCACGGTGGATGGATTGGAGCGCAGTTGTCTGGTCCATATCCCCCCTCGGCTGGATCTGTCCCAGCCGTCGCCGCTGGTGCTGGTCCTGCATGGGGCGGCGATGAATGCGCAGATGATGGTCTCCTTTTCCGGGATGAATGCGCAGGCGGATGTTTCCCGGTTCATCGCGGTCTATCCCAATGGCACGGGCTGGCAAAACACCTTTCTGAGGTGGAATTCCGGCGGCCTCGGTCCCGAACAGCGGCAGCCCGATGATGTCGCTTTCCTCCGGGCGCTGCTGGACGATCTGGCCACGGTGCTGAAGGTGGATCCCCGCCGGGTCTTTGCGGCTGGTTTGTCCAATGGGGGCATGATGAGTTACCGGCTGGCCACGGAAATGTCGGACCGCATCGCCGCCATCGCGGCAGTGGGCGGCACGTTGACGGTGCCGAATCCCCAGCCGGCCCGGGCGGTGCCAGCGATCCATTTTCACGGCACGGACGACCGCATTGTCCCCTATGCCGGTCCGGCCCGGCGGCATCCTTCCGGGATCAGTTTTCAATCGGTGCCGGAAACGATCGCCGCCTGGGTGAAACTGACCGGCTGTCCGGACCGGCCAGTGGTGCAGGAAGTGCCGGATCAGTTTGATGATGGCACCACGGTGAAAATCACCACCTATGGCCCGGGCCGTCAGGGGGCGGAAGTGGTCTTGGTGGATGTTCATGGCGGTGGGCACACGTGGCCCGGGAAGCAGCCGGCGGTGTCGTTGATCGGCAAATCCACCCGGGAAATTTCCGCCAACCTGATGATCTGGGAATTTTTCCAAAAGCATCCGTTGCCGGAAAAGCCTGCCCGGTGAGGCCGGTCGCGGGGGCCACTCAGGCTGCCAGCAGTTTCCAGAACATGGCGGCGGAAATCACGAGGCCCACGGCCACCACGATGCCACGCACCATGGCCTGGGGGATTTTCTGGGAATAGTGGGCGCCCAGCCAATACCCCAGCACGGCTCCGATCAGCATGATGCCCGCGCGGGGCCAATCCACCAGGCCACTGATCACAAAAAGGGCTGAGGCGGTACCATTGATAACGGCAGCCAGCAGATTCTTCAGGGCATTCATCCCGTGGATATCCGTCATGCCCATGAAGCTCATCACCGCGAGCATGAGAATGCCGATACCCGCGCCAAAGTAGCCCCCGTAGACGGCCACCCCAGACTGCAGCGCCAGGCAGGCCGCGAGGGAGAGTTCCGTGGCGTTAGGTTTGGTTCCGGTCGGGTCCAGCCGGGCAGTCAGGCGGCCGGCTTTCCGTTCCCGCCAGCGTTTCAAGGGCCCCTGACTCAAAAAGAGGAAGGTGGCAAAGAGCAGCAGCCAGGGCACGACCCGGACGAAAACGGCTTCGCCCTGGCTTTTCACCAGCCAACTTCCCAGCAGGCTGCCCGCGATGCTGACCGGGACAAAGCGCCGCAGCCAAAGCCGGGTGGCTGCCCATTGATTCCGGAACCCAAAGAGGCTTCCAGCGGTGCCGAGGGTGAGGGCCAGACTGCTGGTGGCATTGGCCACGACCGCGCCGGTGCCCGTGAAGAGCAGGACTGGAAATGTCAGGAGAGTGCCTCCTCCGGCCACGGCATTGATGGCTCCCGCGGCGAGGGCGGAGCCGAAAAGAGCAAGGATTTCCCAAACGGTCATGGGCAGACCAGACAGGGTGGCGGCACTTTGGAAACCGGAGAGTGCGCCAAGTCGACTGGTACAGGGGAAAGGCTCGTCCGGACAACTATTTCCGGGTTTTCACGGGCTTTACGCGGTCCGGAAACAGCTCCCGGCACAAGCCGCAGGTGCTGCCCTGGCAACCCCGCGCCGGGCAGTGCTCCCGGCCATAAAAAATGATTCTCAGATGCAATTGGTTCCAGTCCTTGATGGGAAATAACTTTTTGAGATCTTTTTCGGTCTGCTCCACCGACTTGCCACTCGTCAGTTTCCAACGCTGGGCCAAGCGGTGGATGTGGGTATCCACGGGGAAGGCCGGCACCCCGAATGCCTGGGCCATCACCACCGAGGCGGTCTTGTGGCCGACCCCGGGCAGGGCTTCGAGCGCCTCGAAACTCTGTGGGACGGTTCCGCCGTGCTTTTCAACCAGGATGCGGGACAGGTCGGAAATGGCCTGCGATTTTCTCGGGGACAGACCGCAGGGCCGGATGATGTTCCGGATTTCCTCCACCGGCACCAACATCATGGCCTCCGGGGTCGCCGCCCGGGCAAACAGGGCAGGGGTGATCAGATTGACCCGCGCATCGGTGCATTGCGCGGAAAGCAGCACCGCAATCAGCAGCGTGTAGGGATCGCGGTGGTCGAGTGGAATCGGTGTCTCCGGATATAACGCCGCGAGGACTTCAGCGACGCGGGCGGCCCGTTCAGCGCGAGTCATGGATCATGCTGGAACCAACCAGCGGAAAGGAGGTTTTTGGCAACCCGGGGACGCGGTGAAATCCAGCGTCACGCCCTCAGCTAAAACTGACCATTTGGCCGAAGCGGAACCCTTTTTAAAGGGAAGCGGTGGCGTTGGTGCCCGTCTTCCGCTGGATGCTCTGGACCATTTGGCGCACGTGGGAGTGCTTGGTGCGGTCCTTCAGGATATTGAAACTCTGGGCATAGGAACCCCATTTCAGCACGCTGATATTGACGTTGCGGACGCCCCAGTCCTTGATTCCGGCCATATTGGGCTTGTAGAGATCAATGGTTTTGGTGCCGACCAGAGCGCTGCCGTAGTCATCGATCCGGTAAGTGTAAGGCAATCCTTGGATTTTGAAAATGGTGCCCAGAGGGAAAACCGACCAATCCGAGGCCGCGCTGCGGAAGTTGCCGTATTTCAGATTGCCGCCCTCGGCGCTGGCGAGGCCATATTGGAGACTGTCGGCTTCCACGTGGCTGTAAGCGGTGGTGCGGACCTTGTAGTATTTCGCGTTGTCGACCTGAGTCGCGCTGCCGTGCTTGTAAACCTTGGCCGTGGCCAGATTGGAAGTGGAGGAGCAACTGCACAGTCCGGAAAGGAGCACAGCGCAGAGGGCGGTCAGGAAGGGTCGGCAAGCCATAAGGTATTGGAGTTTGCGGGGTAGGCTGGATTCTTAGGGGGATCGGAGGGCAACGGTTCAGATCAATGTTAAAACCCAAATAAGAAGGCCACTTTTTAGCAGTTGCCGCGCCGGTTAAACCACTTTTCTAAGAGACGGGCAACAGAAGACTTCCTTAAATCAATCTGAATTACCATGATTTCAAGGGACTTGGCAAGTTAATTATCATTTTTGCCACTGACTGAAGGGACTGCTGCAGGCGCAGGAGGAGCGGTTTCGCCGGGCGGGGAGACTTTTGCCGGCTGGAGCGCGGCGAGCGGCAAGGTCATCCAAAAGTCGGCGCCTTGTTGCCGTACCAGTTCAAGATCCGCCGCCGCGGCCGCGTGGTCGCCCTGCAAGGCATGGATCACCCCCCGGTCACAGAGGAGGGAAAGGTCCGGATTTTCCGGCCGGAGCCGGCGATTGACCTCCTCCAGGGCAGCGGTCAGGTCGGAGGCTGCTCCAGCCTGCCCGCCCGTGCCCTGCCGGATGCGCGCCCGGCGGATCAGCCACGAGGCTTGGTACCGCGTGTTGGCGATTTCCTCCTCAATTTCGGGCAATATCTCTTGGCCCCGCCCGGCATCAATCATGGCGTCGTACCACTTCGACCGCACCACAAAGCTCCGCAGCTTGGTCATGGCTGCGGCCAGATCACGCACCCGGTCGTCCAGTTTCCCCAGACGGCGCTGGGCCTCCGACCGGAGCAGGCAGAGGTCCAGCAGCAGATCGGGTGAGCTGTCCAACCCGGTCTGGGCTTCCCTCAAGGCCTCTTCATTCTTCCCCTGTTTTAAGAGCAACTCCGCGAGCACACTGTGACAGCCTGGCCGGTGAAACGCCTGATCTGCTGGAGCTGAAGCCATCGCCTGCCGGAGCCGGGCGATTCCCTCCTCCATCCGGCCCTCCAGCGCGTCCATCCGGGCCAGCTCCCTTGAGGCGGGGAGGAAACCGGGATTCAGCGAAAGGGTTTTTTCCCAATCCGCCCGCGCCTCGGCCGGGCGCTGCATTTCCCGGTAATTCCAAGCCCGTTGGAAATACAGCTCCGGCAGACCTGGTGCTTTGGCAATCTGCGCACTCAATTCCGCCACCGTCACTTCATGCCCGGGGTTGGCGGGTGCCAGGCAAGGCCAGACCAGGCCCAGACTCAAAATTGCCAGAGGCACGCTCCTTTTCATACCCAGACCATGCAGACCCAGCGGAAATTGCCAATGCGCAACTGGAGGGAGTTTCCCCTTTCTTCTCCCCCTGCGGCATCAATAATCCCGACGTGCCGGGAATAGCGCTACCCCATGCACGTCCTCATCCAACCCAATACTCCCTCACAGCTAAATGGAAAACGTCATCATCATCGGCAGCGGCTGCGCTGGCCTCACTGCCGCCCTTTACACTGCCCGCGCCGACCTCTCCCCGCTGGTCATCACCGGCATCATGCCCGGCGGCCTGCTCACCACCACCACTATTGTGGAGAACTACCCGGGGTTTGTCGAAGGCATCGATGGTTTCCAACTGATGATGAACATGCAAAAACAGGCCGAGCGGTTCGGCGCCCGCCTGCGCACTCTGAGCAAGGTGGAATCGGTGGACCTCAGCCAGCGGCCCTTTGCCGTGACCGTCGATGGCGAGAAAATCCTCACGAAAACCCTTATCATCGCCACCGGGGCCGGCCATCGCCACCTTGGGATTGAGAGCGAGCACCTTTTGGAGAACAAAGGCGTCACCTACTGCGCCACCTGCGATGGCGCCCTGCCCATGTTCCGCAACAAACCGGTCGTGGTGGTCGGTGGCGGCGACTCCGCCTGTGAGGAAGCGATGTATCTCACCCGCTTCGCCAGTGTGGTCTATCTGATCCACCGGCGCGGCGAGCTCCGTGCCTCCAAAATCATGGCCGACCGGGTCCTCGCCCATCCCAAAATCCAACCCGTCTGGCACACCGAGGTCCTGGAAATCCTTGATGTCACCAAGGACGAAGTCACGGGAGTCCGGATCAGGAACAATCAAACCAACGAGGAGTCCGTCCTTGATTGCTCCGGGGTCTTCATCGCCATCGGCCTCGTGCCCAGCACCGAACTGGTCAAAGGAGTCATCGCCACCGACGAAGCCGGTTACTTCACCCTCACCGAAGGCAGCAAAACCAACGTTCCCGGCGTCTTCATTGCCGGCGACTGCGCCGACAAAGTCTACCGCCAGGCCATCACCGCCGCCGGCATGGGCTGCATGGCCGCCATCGATGCCGAGCGTTTCCTCCAGGAGGAGGCGCATGCGGGGTGAGCGGAGCGCGGACTTGTAGTCCGCCCCGGCTGACTTGGAATCATCTTAAGTCTGGCAACCGGAATTCCCTGTCTGGTCTAGCCTCACGCCTCCAATGAAGATCCGAATTCTGAGCGACCTTCATCGTGAGTTTGGCCATACGGAAATTCCCCGCCAGGAAGCAGACCTCATTATTCTGGCCGGGGATATCGACACCAAGCAAAACGCGGTGCATTGGGTCAGGGATTTCTGCGGATCGACCCCAACGGCTTACGTCTGCGGCAACCACGAGTTCTACGGCGACAAGCTTCCCAGAGTTGGCGAGCGCTTAGCCGGAACCTTCAAAGATTCCAACATCCATCTGTTGGAAGATGGCTTCTTTACGCTCGGGGACTGGCACGTCTATGGTTGCACACTTTGGACCGATATGGCGCTGGTAGGAGATTGGCGGGAGGGTGCCGCCGTCGCCTGGGAGAAGATGAACGACTACAAACGCATCCGGAATTCATCGAAGGGATACAAAAAGCTAAGGCCCAACGACACCCGTTTGCTCCATCTGCAAAGCCTGCAGCGGATGAAGGACTTTCTCGAAGAACATGATCCTTCCCGCACCATTATCGTGACGCACCATGCCCCCTCCGCACTTTCTTTACCTGAGCACCGCAGGCACGATGTGATAAGTTGTGCGTATGCTTCAAATCTGGATGATTTTATTACCCGGTATCAGCCGCATCTTTGGATTCATGGGCACATCCATCATAACAATGACTACTCCATTGGCCGGACTCGTGTGATATCAAACCCTCAGGCATATCCGGACGAACCAAATCAGGGATTTATTCACAATCTTGTGGTCGAAGTTTGAGACCATCATCCAAGCGCTTCGCTGGCGAGCCGAATCGTTACTTCCAGCCCGGCCGGCTGCCGGTTTTGCGCGCTGACCGTGCCCTGGCAGGCTTCCACGCAGGTGCGCACGATGGCGAGGCCCAGCCCGGTGCCGCCGGCCTCGCGGGTGCGCGCACTGTCGGGGCGGTAGAACGGTTCGAAAATGCGTTCCAGTTCCGCTTCCGGGACCCCGGGGCCCTGATCGCTGACGGTCAGGATGATTTGTTCTCCATGGGGTTGCGCGCTGATCCTGACCGGACCCGCCTGGCCGGCGTAGCGCAGGGCATTGCGCACCAAATTCGCCACCGCCCGGGCCAGCAGTTCCGGCTCCGCCCGGGCCGTCAGGGATTCGGGAACCTCGATTTCCACCCGGCTATCCGGCCCGGATTCGCGGGCGGCCACTTCGCGGGTGAGGGCGGCCAGATTCACCGGCTGGAGCACCGCCTCGCGGGCTTGGAGTCCGGTTTTGGAATAAGCCAGCAGTTCATTGACGAGTCGCGTCATCAGTTCCACTTCCTCGCGCACATCCTCCACCCGTTCGCGCTGGGTGGCGTCGGCCTCGCGTTCCATCAGGCTGGCGCCGAGCTGCATCCTTGCCAGCGGACTGCACAGCTCGTGGGCGATATCGCCAAGGAAACGACGCTGGCCATGCACAAAATGTTCCAGCCGTCCTGACAAGTGATTGACCGCCGTGCCGAGGCGGCCCAGTTCATCGCGGCGCGTCACCTCCACCGTGGTGTCGAATTTGCCCTCCGCCATGCGTTCGGTGGCCGAGGTCAGGTCGCGGAGGGACCGCGTCACGCCGCGCACGAGGGGAAACCAGAGGAACACGGACAATAACACCGCGCCAAATCCTCCCAGCAGCCAGGGCAGCGGGTCCACCACCCAGCCTCCGGCGGTCAGGCTGCTGGCCACCGCCAGCAACATGGCGGGGACGGGCCGGCCATCGGGGGTCGTCAGCCCTGACATGGGCACGCCAGCCCAGTATTGCGTGGGGTCGCCGGCACGCAGGAAAAAGCGGGCCCGGCGGGGCATGGGGCCGCGCCGCATTTCCTGACTGCCCGGCAGCAGCGGACCGGTCCAATCCCGCTCCGGAGGACGTAGTGGGTTGTCAGGAAAAGCGGCGGTTTTGCCGGGCGCCCCGTTCCTGCCGGGAGTGCCGCGGGGTTCTCCTTCCGGACCTTCAAACGGCCGGCCATTGTCCCGGCGTGGTCCCGGGCCGGGTTTGAACTCCCCGGGTGGCCGGTCCCCAAATGGCCGGTCTCCGGGGGGGCGTTCTCCCAACCGCTGTCTAACCTCCGGCGGGATTTCCATCGGCTCCCCCGCCCAACGCTGGCCATCCGGCCGCACTAGCATCAATTTCAAATCATATGCTGCCGCATTCCGCGCCAGCACCGCATCCCATTCCGACTGCGGGGTGCGGGCCAATTCCCCGCCCAGCACATCGGCCATGCTTTGCAGCCGGTCCCCCGCCCGGCCTGCCAGCAGGGCATCCAGCCCCAGCCCGAACTGCCCCCGGAACAGCACCCAGCCGACCGCGCCCAGCAGCAACAGATTGAGCAGCGCCCATAACAGAATACGCAGGGACAGTGGCAGGCCCCGTTTCATCGTGTCACCTCCGGATCGATCATCATGTAACCGGCGGCCCGCAGCGTCCGGATATACCGCGGTTCCTTGGCGTCATCGTGCAGCTTTTTCCTCAGGGCGGAAATGTGGACATCCACCGAGCGGTCGAAAACCTCGTATTCCCGGTCCCGGATTTCATCCACCAGCTGCTCGCGCGTTTTCACCCGCCCCTTGGCCCGGGCCAGCACCACCAGAAGCTCGAATTCCACCGGGGTCAGCACCAGCAACTCCTTGCCGAGCGTGGCCGACCGGGCCTCCACCTGGATTTTCAGATCCCTCACACAAATTTCCGGGACCGGCGCCGGCCCTGGTCCCGCCGTGCCCTGGGCCCGCCGCAGCACCGCCCTGAGCCGTGCCAGCAGCTCGCGTGGCGAAAACGTTTTGGGCAGATAGTCATCGGCTCCCAGTTCCAGCCCCACAATCCGGTCTGCCTCATCCCCCCGGGCCGTCAGCATCAGCACCGGCACTCCGGATTCCTGGCGCAGTTTCCTCAGAACCTCCAACCCATCGAGCCCTGGCAGCATCACATCCAGGATGACGGCGTCCCATTGCTCTGAAAGCGCCAGCCGGGCCCCTTCCGCTCCGTCATGCACCGCCTCCACGGCAAAGCCCATCGGCGTCAAATAATCCCGCACCAGCCGGCAGAGCTTGCGGTCGTCATCAATCAGTAAAATACGGGCAGGGGCAGCGGACATGGGAATTCAGCCGCACTCTGCCCTGGTTTCCGCCGCCCGGCAGCACTTTTACAAAGGCTTAACCAAAAACCGGCCATATTTTCCCGGCCGGAGGCGGTCAGCGCGTGGAAATATGCAACCTGACAAACTGCCGCAGGCTGGTGGGTTCCGGTGGCGTCACCCGGAGCCTCAGCGTTTCGGTGCCGTCCGGGTGCACGGTGCGGCCGATGAGTTCGGACGGGGCAGGAATCCAGCCCTCAAGCGTGGTGCTGGTCTGCACGGCGGCGAGCGCATCGCTGTTGGCGGCCCGGGTGTATTCAAGGTCAAAGACCCCGGCCTGGCCGCCGGGGAAGGGTGTGAGTTGGCGCAGGCCGCCATTGGAACCGAAGAAGTATTGCACCAGATTGGACACGCCATTGCCGTCGTCATCGCCATTGGGATTGGAAGGAGGAGGGAGGGCATCGGAACTGCCGGGGGTGCCCAGCAGCGCAGTGGAAGCGCGCCAGTTGATGGCCAGATTATGATCCGGATTGAGGGCTGGGGCGATCAGCACCAGGGTGCGGCCGGCACCATCCGCGGCGGTTGGCCATGGGGCGGTGTCGCTGTAGGAAAACTGCTTGATGATGCCGCCTGCGGCATCGGTCAAAGTCAGGTTTTCACCGCTGTTGCTGAGCTGATTGTTGTCGGTCTGATAATATTCGGGGAGAGTCGCGGTGCCGGGATAGCGCAGGGCAAAGGCCGTGGTGCGGCGCGGGATGATGACGGCCCCGCCGGCGGGAATACTGCTCCCTCCGGGGGCGGCCCAGATGATGCCATTGGAAAACTGGACTCCGGTCAGGAGCACTGCGGTGGGGGCAATATTGCGGAGTTCGATGAATTCAAAATCATTGTTATTGCTGAAGCCGGCATTGCTTTCGGCGGCGGTGGGCGCCGCCGGATTGTAATTGATGCCGGATACCACCAGATTTTCCGCCGCCGCGGGCACGGCGGTGCCGGAACCCGTGATGGTGATGGCATCGGTGGCGACCACCACGCCGGAGAAATCGAGGGCTTCGATTACATAGGCATTGGGGCCGGGAGCCACGGGCAGGCTGATTTGCCAGGCGGTCCGGGTGGTCCAGGTGATGGCCAGCGGTGTGGGATTGCCCTGCACCCGGAGCGCCCGGACATTGACCCCGGCAGTGCCGGCGAGCGTGGCCTGGGCATTGGCGGTGCTGAAGTTGGCGCCGCCATTGGTGGTGATGGCAAAGGTCACGGCAGGATACTGGGTGGCGGCGGCACTCAGGGCGAACGTCCGGCGGGCGGCGACGTAGTTGGTGATGTCATCCCAGTTGCCGCCGGTGGTGGTGTAGCTTTCGTAATGGTCCGCCCACGGGGCAATGTAAGTGGGATTGAAGGAGCGGGCGATGATGTCCAGCAGGTGGCCGTAGAACGCCCGGTGCCAGGCGGGATTGGCATTGAGCATTTTGGTGAGGTCCGGGGCGCGGACCAAGGCGGCATCGGGGGCTTCGCTGAGGAAGTCGTGATCCCACGGCAGCATCAGGATGCGGCCATCGGCGCGTTGATAGAGTTTGAGATTGTGCCAGCCTCCGCCGGCACTGGAATAGTGGTCGCCGATGCCGGCCAGACTCAGGGCGGCGAAGCTGCGCAGCCATTGGTCGACGTCGATCACCTTGGGGAGATTGGCCAGATAGGTGGCCCCGGTCTGGCGGAAGACGGTGTTCAGGTTGATCAGATTGCTGTAGTCATCGGCATTCCGGGCATTGCCGATCAGGAAGTTCCAGCGGTAGGGCTCCTTGTCCGGAGTGGTGGCGGGGGGATAGGTGATTCCGCTGCCGGTGCCGATCTGGCCGATGCTGACGGGGAGCACGTCATCCGGTTGGGGGACTTTCAGCCCCTCCGGTCCACCCGTGGTGGTGGTGGGGTAATAGATCAGTTCGTATTTGAAGGTGGGAGTGTTGGCCCCATCGGTCCATTGGCCATCGAGATAGGGATCGTTGAATTCCGCCATGGTCAGTTGGGCGCTGCCGGTATGGGCGGAGCGTGGGCTGATCAGATACACCAGATCGTTATACATCGAAGGGATGCCTCCGGCGCGGTTGAAGATATGCCAATTGAAGAGGTCGCTCTGGCCATAACCGTTGTTGGTGGTGCCCCGGCCATAACTGGAACGGTCCAGATTGACGGTGAGGTTTTTTCCGCGGAAGGGCTGCATGGGATCGAAGTCCACCGCGAAGCCCAGCCGGACATCGGCGAGGCGGCCGCGTTCGCTGCTTTTGAGCCGGCAGCGGGCATCGTAAAACACTTCCGACTCCCGGTAGATCACGGTGGCCGGCAGGGTGTCGTTGCTCATCACGTTGGTGGGCAGATGCATCAGGGTGGTGTCTGCCGTGGTCATGAGAATACGGAAGCCATGGCCGTGTCCGGGAGGCACCGTGCCATCGTTCCATTTCACCAGCGCGCTGGCGGCAGGGTAACGCGAAGTGGCCCCCGCAGGATCGGCTGCCTCGACGTAAAACTCCACCAGGGTGCCGCCGGACTGGAAGGGCAGCCCCGCCGTGTATTCCGGTCCTCCGGTCATGGGGGCGGTGGTCCATTCGTCAGCGCCATCCACCCTCCATTTCAGACTGACCGGCCCCATGCCATCGGGATCGCCGGCACGGACGCGGACGGTGGCGGAGGTGCCGGCGGCGGGCACCGCCGGACTGTGCTGAAGCATGGTCAGGGAAGGCCCGAGGTTGGCGATCCCACGGCTGTTGGGGGCGCCGGGGGTGCCGGTGTTTTCCGGCATGGGCAGCAGGACAGTTTTGGCCAGCCGGTTGAAATAAAGCCGGGCATTCAGGCGCGGGCAGCCACTGACCCAGCGGGCCCGGAAGCTGATGGTGTATGTGCTGGATGCACTCAAGGGGACAAAGGAGGCCCCGGCCTTGAGGGTGGTTTCCACATGGTTGTGCATGTGTTCGGTGGCTCCGGTCGCCGTGATTTTCAGCACCTTGTTCCCTGGGGCCGCCGGATCATCCACCACCAGACTGCGGCCATGGGTGCCGTGATTGCCGAGCAACCGCCAGGTGGCGGCGTTGCCGGCGCTGAAGGAGCCGTTCTGGATCAATTCCCGGTTTCCCTGGTTCACTTCCTTCACACTGAGATCATCCACGAGGCATTCGCCATCATTGAGCAGGCCGAGGATGAATTCGTTGTACAGGGTGGGGTTGTTGGTCCCGGCAAAGGCGGCGCCGGTGCCGGTCCAGGTGAAGGTCTGCCAGACGGATTTCCCGGACTCGTCGCTGGCCTCCCAGGATTCCGGCACCGCATTGTCGGCATCGGGATCCTTCAGTTCCAGGCTGGAGCCACGGCCATCGGCGCGCTGGTGCCAGCGGCCGCTGGTTTCATAACGGACTTCGTCCGCCGGGTTGCCCGTCACGTCCTCCAGACGCACGGTGTCGCCTTTGTTGGAAAGGGTGCCGAGATAAGGCCCCGTGATGGTGGCGGCCGGATACTTGGCGGCAAGGGCCGTGGGATCTGCCGCCACCACCAGATAACCCTGGGCGGGGATTTGCACCGCACCAAAGTCGAAGTCGATCCCTCCGCGCAGTTTCCATCCATTCAGGCTCACGGCAGCAGCGCTGCGGTTGTGCAGTTCGATCCATTCTTCAGCACGGTCCGTGACCCCGGTGGGCAGGAATAGCGGGGCATGCTGATACATGATTTCATTGATCACGATGCTGTCCGGCACCGAAAAAACCGCCAGGCCGCCCGCTTGATAGGAGGATGGCGTCAGCCACCCGCCATCCGTCGTGCGGGCCTGATCCCGGAGTTTCACGGTAGTGCCGTCGAGGATCGTTGACCCCGGGCCGAGGAGGAAGAGTTTGTCGCCATCCAGCGGGCGGAATCCGAGGGTGGCTTCCGTCAGGGTCAGCCAGCCACCGGCGGCGAGGGAGCCGCTCAGGGCATGGGTGGCGCCGGACGATGAGAGCACGGTGTAGCCGCTCAGGGACAGGGACGCCGTGGAGGTATTGCGCAGATCGAGGCCAAAGACCGGGGAGGTGGCCGCCGTGATTTTATCCAATTGCAGAGCCATCCCGGCGATGGCGGCGGGTGTTTCCGTCGCTGTCAGGGAACAGGCAAAGAGCGCATCGCCCGCGCCGGCGGCCGCCTGGTGGAGCTCGACGGCAAGAAGGTTGGAGCCTGCCTGCAGCACCCCGGCGGGGATGGTGATGAGCGGGCTGAACATCGGATAGGCGACGTTGGCATCGGCCGGGGTCGCGGCCGTGGCCGCGCCGCTCAGGTTCACCCGGTGGATCTCCGTGCCATTCAGATAGAAGATGGCGCCATCGTCCACCACATGGCGCAACACGCCGGTCCAGGTGGAGCCCGGTTGACCGGTCAGGGAAAAGGATTGCCGGAACCACGTGGTGACGGGATTGGCTGCCAGCACGGTACGGGTGGGGTTGGGTTCGGCGGTGGCCTCCCACTTGATGCGCAGGCCGCCCGGATTGGCATCGGTTCCGGCATTGGCCCACTGGAAGTCGAAGGTGTTCACGCCGGCATTGAACGGGCCGGAGACGGTGAAGGGACCGAGGTAGGTGCCAAAACCGGCTCCTGACACTCCGGCCATGGTGGTGCCGTTCAGCTTCAGCAGATCAAGGCTGTTGTCGGCTGCGATGGCGACCTTCACCGAAGCGCTGGCCGGGAAGTAGCCGGAGAAATCGGCCGTGGTGCGATAGGTCAAGGTGCCGGCCGGAGCATTTTCATTGCCGGAGCTGGTGGGGCCGATGAAGCGCGACACCCCATCGTCGGCCAGCCACGCCCCGTTGGGTATCATTGCCAGCACCGGCGTGGCATTGGTCTGGTTGGTGTAGTGGGGATCGGTGGTGCCGGGGGGCAGGGGGGTGCCGTCGTTGGCAGTGCCGCTGTTGAACAAGGTGGTGATGGGTTCACGGTAGAGCACCGGTTCCGGCGTTCCGGCCACGGCTGTTTTGTAGAATTTCACTTCGCTCAATCCCGTCAATTGGCCGCTGCCGCCGTGGTTGGCGGTGATATTGAATTTGACCTGGCGCACGTTGGCCACGCCAAGGTCGAGATGCTGTCCCGGTTCGGTGGCCAGGCCGGAAGCCTTGATCAGGGTGAACGTGCCGCGGCTGGTGAATGGTCCGCCGGGAGCCGATGCGGTCAGGATTTCCACCAGCCGGCTGCCCCGGCCGTTCAGGGTGGTCCCCTCGTTGTAGTTCCAGACATGCAGGGAAGTGAGGTCCACATTCGACCCCAGATCCCAGGTGATATCGGCGGGGAGGGGATCATTGGGGGAGAAGCTGGTCCCATTGCTCAGCCACATGTTCCCATCGGGGATAATGCCATGCTGGCGGCCCGTCAGGCCGGAGCCGTTGACGGTGTGCGCGGCAGCCCGGTTGAACCCGGTGGTGACTTGTGAGGAAAAGCTGGAGGTGCTGACCCCCGTGACTTCCGATTCCTGGGGCGCCGCGGCAGCGGTCTGATTGCTGAACGCGTAATGGTGCCAGGTGTTCCCGGCGTTGTAGGGGAGGAAATCGAAGGTGATGGTCCCGCTGGCCGGGGCGGCATAACGATAACTCAGCACCAGACCGTTACCGCTTCCGGTGGCGTTTTCATCGCAGAGAAACCCCCGCCCGGTATCCGACGGGGTGATCGTCATCAGCCGGTCGCCGGGGCCACCGTATCCCACGGTATAACAACGCATCACATACGCCTGGCCGGCGGTCAGGCCAGTCAGGGTAAGACGAGATTTACCATTGTCGGAAGCCCCGTAGAAAAACTCCGTGCAGAGTTCCCGGCTGCCGCCAGGGTTGGGCAAATTGTTGGCGCCGTTGTTGCCCAGGGCACCGTCGGCCCCGCTCAGGCTCCAATTGGTGCCGCTGCGCACCCCCTCCCCGGGGGCTTCGAACGTCACCCCGTTGATCGTGCTGAAAGAGCCACTGCGGTTGAGGCCGATCTTGTGGGTGTAGTTGTTGCCGGAGGCAATGCCGGAATCCGCATCACCGGTCCAGACCGCCTGATTCCAGACGCCGTTCAATGGGGCCGGCGGGCCGGGAGCATAAAGCCGGGCGCCGCCAAAACCGAAAAATCCGGCGCCACTCTGCCAGGGAGCGGCGGTGTCATTGTAACCGGCGGTTTTCCAGGCGGTGCCGGGATCATTGCCGCTGTTGTTATACCGCCAGTTGCTGTGGAACGTGACCGGGGTGCTGGTGAGCGGTGCGGGAGGCGGTGCGAAGTTGACCACTCCGGGCGTGCCGCCGGTTTGGGGGCTGAAGGTCCAGGCGGTCTCCATGGCGGAGTTCCCATCACTGCTGCGCTTGCTCAAGGTGGCTCCGGAGCCATCCGGTGGCACCGGCCAGCCGCCGCTGTCGCCATAGCTGATCTCATCCATGATCCGGTCGTTGTTGTCCCGCAGACGCAGGGTTTCGCCGCTGTTGTTCAACTGCCCGGTCCACGGCCCGAGGGCACCGGACAATCCGCTGGCGGCGGGGTTGGCCGAAACGACCAGATACCCTTTTCCGGGGATCACGGTCCCGGCTGGAAATACATATTCCACCCCGGATGAAATCCGCCATCCCGAGAGATCCACATTCACCCCGTGCTGGTTGTGCACTTCCAGCCATTCCACTCCCGGGCCGGCCGGGTGGTAGTTCAGTTCGTTGAAGGTGACGACGGTATCGTAGCCGGCCGCCGCGGAAACGGCAGTCAGCAGGACACCTGCAAGCAGGGCTCTGATCATGGGGGAGACGAGGGGGTGGGGGAGGCGAAAAGGGGCACTTTTGCCGGGGAATCTTTCCTTTTAGCCAGTGGTTTGAAAAATGGGAAGTCATTTGCTTCCAAGGGTGTGGACGAGGGCGGCAGGAGGGCCCCGGGAACAGGATGATTCCCGGGAAAGCGGCCTCGCTGGGATGGAATTTATATTTTTTAAAGTTGGATTTGAATTGCTTGGAAAACTTGACCCGGAAGACCGTATTCCCTCACTCCGCTTAGCCTCCTCATCATTTTTTTACCGCCGCCTGTGGCACCCCTCCCCATGAAAACCAGGTCTTATTCCCTTTGCCTCACCACCAGTCTCTTCGTGAGTCTGCTGCCGATCCTGCCCAGCACCGCTCAAACGATCCCCAACCCTGGTTTTGAGGCCGACGTTTTCACGGTTTTCCCTGGTTATGTTTCCGGCAATGCCCCCATCACGGGATGGACGGGGAATTTCCCTGGCAGTCATGGACTGAATCCCTCGGCCGGCAGCCCCTTCGCAGATAATGGGATCATTCCCCAGGGTGCCCAGGTGGCCTTCATTCAGAACAATTCCAATGACTCCAGCTTGGAAACCACCATCTCCGGACTGACCTCCGGCCAGACCTACCAGATCACTTTCCGCGCCAATGCCCGGAACGGCAATGTTCCGATCCTGAATTTCCTGATCGATAACAATCTGTTGGTCAATTCCAACGTCACCTCGGTCGGAGTGGGCAATCCCTACCGCTGGGTTTCCGCCTATTTCACCGCGACCGCCTCCACGGCGTTATTGACGGTGAAAAATACGGCCAATACCGACAACACCATTGTCATTGACGACTTCACCATCGCCCCCACCACCAGTCCCTGGAGCTATACCGCCTGGACCGACGAGGCCACCACCGGGGTGGACCAGGCCTACCTCTACACGCACGCCTTCAACTTTGGTTCCGGGGCCACCTTCCGGCTTAACGACGTGCTGTTCACCGGGGTGGCTGGCGGCAATCCTGCGGTTGCGGGAAAACTCACCACCAGTGGATTTGATGGCGTTTACCCAAATGATAATGACAATAACCTCATTGATGCCAGCCGCCCGATGGCGAATGACTTCGTTTATAATGGCTTCCCTGGAAATGTGACCTTGTCGGGATTGACCCCGGGGAAAAATTATAATTTATCCCTGTTCTCCGTTGGTTGGGAGGGGACAGGCAGCCGCTGGGCGACCTTCCGTTCCGGCGACCAGCAGCGTTCGATCGATCAGGATGGCTTTGACAACAACAACGGGATCCGGGTCGATTACAGCTATACCGCCGATGCCACCGGATCCCTGACGGTTCTGACCCAGCCCTTGTCCGGAAATTCCTTCCACCTGTATGGCATTGCCAACCGGGAGACGGTGATCTCCCCGGTACCGATCATCAGCAACCATCCTGCAAGGGCACTGGGTTTCGCGGGTGGCACGGCCACCTTCAACGCCGGAGCTGCCGGGGCTCCGCCGCTGACTTATAAATGGTACCGGAACAATGTTGAAATTCCAGGGGAGACCAGCTCAACCCTGACCCTCGACCTCACCAGTGCCGCCACCCAGGCTGGATATTACACCTTCCGCGCCACCAATGGGACCGGTTCCGCCTTGAGCAATGCGGCCTTCCTTGAAGTTTACGAACCTGTGGCCGGGGCGCTTTTCAGCACCGGGGTCGATGCCGCCGGGGTGGTTCTTGCGCCCCCCGAGATTGATCCCCACTACACCTTGGTGGAGAACCCGGAGAATGTCGGCGTCACCGATGCTTTTGTTCAGGAGGCCATCCCCAGCCCGCCATGGGTGGCGAATTCATTGACCTCAGCCTGGATCGGACCGCGTGCAAATACTGCGGGGGCGGCTGGTCCCGATCCCACCGTTTACCTATACCGGACCATCCTGGATCTGACCGGCAAGCCCACCACCAAAGGGATCATCACGGGCAGCTACGCCTCGGACAATCTCGGCCGGGGCATCCAAGTGAACGGCACCATCGTCCCTGGAGTGCCGCAAAGCACCAACTTTGGGGTCCTTGCCCCCTTCAGGATCCGCGCCGAGAGTCTGCCCGCTGGAACGCTGACCGCTGGAGTCAATAACCTGGATTTCGAAGTGGTGAATGCCGGGGCCGGTTATACGGGCCTCCGCGTTGAAGGCTTGGTCTATTGGATCGTTCCCTCCGGGATTGGGCCCGTGGTCATCACCCCTCCTGTCGGCGGCACCATTGTCAGCGGATCGCCCGTAACCCTCAGCGTCGACGCCTATGGAAGCGCGGATCTGAGCTATCAGTGGACGCGCAACAACACAAACATCACGGGCGCAACCGCCTCCACCTATACAATCGGAAGCTTCTCGGCTGCCCAGAATGGCGATTACGCGGTCAAGGTGACTAATCCTCACGGCAATGTCACGAGCGCTATCGCCACCCTGACGGCCTCCAACGTGCCCCCGAACATTACCGCTGATCCTGTCGGCTCGGACGTGGCGGTGGGGGAATCCGTTACCTTCTCCTTCACTGCGGAAGGCAGCACTCCCTTCACCTATCAGTGGAGCTTTGGGAACACCGATATCCCTCTGGCCACCGGACCGACCTACACGATCAGCTCCGCGACCCGGGCCAACGCCGGAACCTACAAGGTCAAGGTGACCAATGCCTATGGCGACGACACCAGCGCGGTGGCGACCCTGGGGGTGTTTGATGCTATTCCCGGAATCTATAACACCGGGGTGGATGACACCGGAGCCGCCCTTGCCGATGGCGACTTCGACCCGCACTACATCCTGCAGATCAATCCCGGTGGAACGGACCAAGTGCCGGCCACGGTGCATAGTTCCACAATCTACCCGATCGTGGCGGGGCCCTGGCTGGCAAACAACGCCACTTCGAAATGGATTTCTTCCCTAGCGGATTCTGTTTCGGCTTCGGGTCTGGCCTTCGATGGCGGAGAAGGGCCGGGAACCTTCGTTTACCGGACCACGGTGGATCTCACGGCCTTCTACCTGCCTTCGGTTAAAATCACCGGGGGCTGGGCGAGTGATAATTTAGGTCTTGCGCTCCGCGTGAATGGGACAGCCACCGGTTTGGTCAACACGGCACAATTCCCGGCGCTGACCAGCTTCACGATTTCGCCGGCCAACGCTACCTTTGTTCAAGGGGTCAATACCATCGACTTCCTCGTGCAGAATCAGGACGTCACGGCCGGTCCTACGGGCCTGCGGGTCGACCAGCTGCGCGCCCTCGGAAAACTCCTCCCGCCGATGCCTCCCCTCACCATTACTCTGAACGGCAGTGGTCAGCCCGGGATCAGCTTCACCGGAGTGGCGGGCACCACTTATCCGATCCAGCGCTCCACGGAGCTTTCCTCCGGTTGGTCAGAAATTGCGACCGTCGTCGCCGGCCCCGGCGGGGCCGTGCAATACACGGATACCAATCCACCGGTAGGGCGCGCCTATTACCGCACCGCCGTCCTCGTTCCCTGAGTCCGGTTCAGACCTGTCCGGCCGGCTGGCGTTTGGCTCCATGGAGAGCCAGAGCCGCCGGGCCGCATGGTCGTGACGCCTTGTCCCAAACTGGAGCCGGTCCACAGGGGAAGTGGCTGAATCCGGCTGTCGAGACATGCTTTGGGTTGTGCCGGAGCGGTTTCAGTCCAACAGAAGGCTTACGCCCATGCCTGTTACCTTCCTTCACACTGCCGACTGGCAACTGGGGAAACCGTTTGCCGGAATTGCCGACCCGCAGAAGCGGGCGCTGGTCCAGCAGGAACGTTTGGCAGTGCTGGACCGGATTGCCGCGGCCGCCCAGGAAGGCGGAGCGCAGTTTATCCTCGTGGCGGGCGATTTGTTTGATTCCCCCAGCGCCACCAAGGCCACCGTGGCCGCGGCCTGCAGTGCGCTCGGCCGCATGGCAGTGCCGGTGCTGGCGATTCCTGGAAATCATGACCATGGAGGCCCTGGCAGTATCTGGGAGCAGGAGTTCTTTAAACGGGAGTGTGCCGCGCTCGCTCCGAACTTCCGGATCCTGCTTACACCCGGACCGGTCGAACTGGAGCACGCGGTTCTTTTCCCCTGTCCGCTCCTGCGTCGGGCGGAATCGGTGGATCCCACGGCCTGGTTGCGGGATGGAGGCGATTTTTCAGAGTTGGCGCCTGACAAAGCCCGCATCGTGCTGGCTCACGGCAGTGTTCAGGGATTTGGCGGAAGCACGGATGACGAGGAAGCCCCCGTCGGCAGTAACCGGATCGACCTCGACCGCCTTCCTTCCGGCAGCTTTGACTACATTGCCCTCGGTGACTGGCATGGCACCAAAGCCATTGGTTCCCATGCGTGGTATTCCGGCACCCCGGAGCCGGACCGCTTTCCCAAGGGCGAAGCCAATGAACCGGGGCACATCCTCCGCGTCACTGCGGGGCGTGGGACCTTGCCAAAGGTGGAACGCCTTGCCACCGCACGCCTGCGCTGGCAGCAGATCCAGTGGACTTTCACGGAAGACAGTTCCTTGCCCGCCCTGCAGCAGGCCCTCGTCGGAGGCCTCGGACAACAGGCTGGCCGCGACCTCCTCCGCTTGGAATTGAGCGGCTCCCTGGGCATCGCTGCCGGTGTGGAACTGCAGCAGTCCCTCGAATCGTGGGAGGCCCGGCTGCTCCGGCTCAAACTTACGGACCTGACCACCACCGCTCCCTCCTCCGGTGAACTCGATGCTCTCACCCAGCGGGCCGGTGATCCTCTGATTTCCCGGGTGGCCTCCCAATTGGCCGGAGTGGCAGCCGGGGCGGGGGAAGACGCCGTCATCGCCCGGCTGGCTCTACGCGATCTTTACGCCCTGGTGGTGGCGGACTAACTTTTCAGGTAACATGCGTCTGCTCTCCGCCACCGTCCGCGCCTACCGCCTGCACCAGGAAACCACGGTGGCCTTTGATCCGCACCGCACGCTGATCGGCGGGCGGAACGAAGCCGGAAAAAGCACCCTCGCCGAAGCGCTGCACCGCGCCCTTTTTCTCAAGGCCAAGGGCAATACGACGGACCACCGGGCCATGAAATCCACCATCCATCCCGGGACCCCGGAGGTGGAGCTTTCATTTCTTAACGGTGGCGTGGTCTATCAACTCAAAAAGCGGTTCGGCACCAGCGGCGATACCACCCTCACGCCTTCCCACGGCGCGGCCCTGACCGGCGAGGCCGCCGAGACGGAACTGGCCCGGCTGCTGGGCGTGGAGGCCGGGGCTTCGGGCAAGGTGGCGGTGGGGCAGTGGTCGCATCTCTGGGTTTGGCAGGGGCAAAGCGGAGACGATCCCACTCCGCACGCCACCAGCCAGAAGGATAGTCTGCTGCACCGGTTGCAGACGCTGGGCGGAGCGGCCGCCATGCAATCGGAGCGCGACAGCCGCACCGCCGCTGCCGTGGCCGCGGCCTATGAAGAGAGCTTCACCAGCACGGGAAAAGTGAAAGCCAACAGCCTGTTGGCCCAGGCGGAAGCTGCATTGGAAGCCGCTCTGGCGGCTGAAACCGTGGCGCGGTCGCGGGCGACTCTCCTGGAGGAAAGCGTGCAGACGTTCTCCATGGCCGGTGAAGAACTCGACCGCCTCGGACGCGATCTCACGGATCTGTCTGCGCAACAGGATCAAGCGATCCGCCAGGATGCGCTGATCCGTCAGCGCCGGGAGGAAGAGGTCACGTTGATCAACGCGGACACGGCCGCTGCGGCAGGACTGCACACCTTTGAACAACAGGAAGCTCAACTGGCGGGAATCCGGCAGCAACTCGCCGCCCTCGCCTCCGAACTCGCTCCGCTGGATGCGGCGACGGAAACCCTTACGGCAGGCCAGGACGCGGCGCGTCAGACAGCCGAAGCCGCCGTGCGGGCTTTCGAAGCTGCCAGTGACGCTGCCGCCGAAGCCCGGCAGCAGCACGATCTGGCGCAGTCGTGGCTCCAGCAGCACGAAACCGCCGCCCGTCTCGCGTCCCTGACCCAGCGGGCCGCCCAGGTGGCGGAGCATCAGGCGGAAACCGGAACTCTGCAGCTGGCGCTGGCCTCTCTGCCGCCGGTCGATGCCGCGGGTCTCGCCGTCCTTCAGAAACTGGACACCCATCAACACGCCGCGTCAGCTGCCCTCACGGCGATGGCCGCCGGACTGGAACTCCTCGCTGCCGACGGTCCGGTGCTCGTCGGGGGCCAGCCTCTCGCACCAGGGGAAACCCGGATCCTCACGGAAGAATCCGAGCTTCAGCTTGGCACCGCCTACCGGCTCCGCATCCGTCCCGGCGGCGGCATCAGTCTGGCGGCGGCACGGGAAAAGGAACGGCAAGCACGGCAGGAATGGCAGACGGCTTTGGAAAAATATGGGGTCCGCAGCCTGGAGGAAGCCTCCACCATCACCGCCCGGCGGGCGGAGCTGGCCTCCCGGTTCATGTCAGGACAGGCCGCTCTCAAATCGCTGCAAGCCAGCACCCTGCCCGCAGCCCTGGCGGAAGCGCAGGCGGCCCATGCGGCGGCTCTCGCAGACACTGTGCGCCGGACCGCTGCAGTGGAAACCGCCCCGGTCGAACCGGAGACTGCCCGGGTGCTCCTGGGAGAAGCCGTCCGCCGCCTTGAACTGGCAGAGTCCGCGGTGGTCCGCACCAAAACCCTCCGGGATGCTGCCGCGCGGACCGCCACCGAAAGCGCCCGGGTCCTTTTGCAACATCAGGACAGCCTGCGCGACCGCCACACCCGGCACACCGGTCTGCTGGCCCAACAGGACCTGCTCATCACCACCCACGGGGATGACTCCACCCGGGCGGCGGCATTGCTGCAAGCGCGGGACCTGCGCCGTGTGGCGGCCGGCCGGTTGGCGGCGATCCGGAAAATCCTGGAGGATCTGCAGCCGGAGCACACTGCCCGCAACCTGCAGCGCCTCCAACGCAGCCTGGACGAACTGGGCCGCCAGCGCACGGGGGCGGAAACCCGGCGCGCGGTCGCCGCCGATCAACTCCGCTCGGACGGTAGTGACGATCCTGCGGCCACGCTGGCCCTTGCCACCGCCCGGGTGGCCGAGGCCACGGAAAACGTGCACCGCCTCCGACGGCAGGCCGGCTCCCGCCGCCTGCTGCACGAGGCTTTCAGCGCAGAGCAGGCCGCGATGGCGGATCGGTTTACCCGTCCCCTGGCCGACTGTATTTCCGGTTATCTGGAGTGTCTGTTTGGTCCGGGCACCCGGGCGGCGGTCGTCCTGGAAGACCAGGCTTTTACCGGGCTCCAGCTGATCCGCCCGGGCCATGCGGGCGGGGCGATTTCATTTGATAGTCTAAGCGGGGGCACCCGCGAGCAAACGGCCGCTGCCGTAAGGCTGGCCATGGCGGAAGTGCTGGCCGTTTCCCATGGCGGCACGCTCCCGGTCGTGTTTGATGACGCCTTTGCCCACAGCGATGCCACCCGGTTGCGCCAGCTCCAGAGTATGTTGGATCTCGCCGCCAGCCGCGGACTGCAGATCATCCTCCTCACGCACCAGCCGGCAGACTATGCAGCCCTCGGGGCGGTGGGGATCACGTTGGGATAGTCGCCCCCAGCGCAGCTCCCGGACGGGGCCGTTTTATTTGGTCTGATAGCCTTCCCAGAGCCACTCCAGGGCCCCGGGCAGGGTTTGCCGGGTGACCCGGCCGTCAGTGTGACCGGCGTTTTCGGCAAACACGTAGCGATAGGGATATCCTTTGGCTTTGAGGACAGCGGCCATCCGTTGATTGGCCATGACCCAGTTATGGAGAGAGGCTTCGTCCCGCTTTGATCCGTTATCATTTTCGCTGACGTGGAGCCAGATGCGCAGCGGTTTCTTTTCCGACTGCGGGATGAATTGCGCGTGATATTCCCATGCTCCCCGGGGGGACTCGGGATTGGGCGGGGACTGCTGGTCCACGTAGGTGCCGGAGTACGTCAGGACACGGCGGTAAAGATCCGGCCGGAACCACGCCATGGTGAAGGCGGCGGCGCCTCCGGAACTGCCGCCCATGGTGGCGCGGCCTTCCGGATCGGTGGTGAATTTCACCTTGTAGCCGGCCGCGATTTTCGGGAGGACTTCGGTCTCGATGAATTCGGCATACTGGCCGGAGACGGTATCATATTCCAAACCGCGCTGGCTGCCTTTGGAGTCGCCTCCTCCGGAGTTGATCATGATGGCGATGAGGGGTGGAACCCGGCGTTTGGCGATGAGGTTATCGAGGATGGTGGGCAGGATACTCCGATAGCCCATGCCATCCTGAGCGATGAGAAACGGCGCTTCCTTGCCCGCCCGGTATTGTTTGGGAATATAAACGGCCACTTTCCGTTCGTAGGGAACGGTGCCCGGCTGGCCTTTGGCAATGCCTGGGTAGATTTTGCTGTCCCCGGATTTCATGGTGAATTCGTGGACGGTGCCCTGGGGGACGTTTGATTTGGTCAGTTCCGGGGCATCGGCGTAGTCCGGACCGATGGTGAATTCCACCTGATCGGTGCTGCGGGGCGGGGTGGCTTTTTTGGCAGGCTCCTCCGCCCGTGAGGAGGCCGTAAATGTCAGGGCCAGCGCCAGGCAGCCGTGGAGGCAGCGGGAGGAAAGAAGGAGATGTTGGATCATAGGAAAAGTATCGCGAAGGGAAACCGTGGATGGCATACGCGGGGTTCTCCCGGATCCATTCGATCTTTAAGAACCGGCGGCGCTCTGGAATGCCTGCCGGAGCCATGGCCCGGGCTTACGGCACCGGGTGGACCGGAGCCGAAGTGAAGCGGTGGCCGCAGGCGGCGCACTTCCAGCGGTGCCGCAGGAACGGAAGGGGAAGATGAAACAACACCATGCTGACCATGCTGAGCCGGCCTGGCAGCAGATTGGGTTCCGTCCGGGTGGAGCCGCAGGCCGGACACAGCAGTGGCACCGCTTCGGGGAGAGGTTCCGCAGTATCAGCTCCGAGGAACTCGCGGGCGTAGTCCAGGTCCAATTCCGAAATCTGCACGCGGACACCCCCTATCAGATTCGAGGATAGCCACGAGTTCTGCACCGCGTATTCGCTGTGCAGAAACGCTGGAATCCCAGCGGACTCCAAACGGCTGCGCAGCAAATGAGCCTCTTCCGGAGTGGTGAAGGTGGCGATGGTGATCATGGGCCAAAAAGGCTGGGGTCCGGGGAGGATCGGCTTTGGAGCCTGCCTGCAATGAAGTCACGGGGGGAGGTTTCTGACAAGCTTTTCCCGCAAAATGCGCCGGGATGCCCCTCGGAAATGTCAGGCGGGCCAGGACGGGGCGCCCTGTTGACTCCGAGCTCCGGGCGGTGTGGGATGAGGCTTTCATTTCCCTGAATGTCCCAGACTCCTGATTCGATCGCCGCCGGTGCCCCGTCTCCCCTGGAAGCTGCCAAGCCGGACGAAAAATCGGCGGGGGCGAAGGCGACGGGAATGGTGGCCCTCGCGATCATGTGCAGCCGGGTTTTGGGATTGATCCGGGAACTGGTCTTTGCGGCCTTGTTTGCGCCGGGGCTGCGGGACTGTTTTACGGTGGCGTTCCGCACGCCGAACATGCTCCGCGATCTCTTCGCGGAAGGGGCGTTGAGCACGGCCTTTGTCACCGTGTTTTCACAGAAACTGAAGACGGAGGGCGATGGGGCGGCATGGCAGTTGGCGCATCGGATTCTGAGCCTGACAGCGGTCTTCATGAGCCTGGTTTCCATCGCGGGGGTGCTGCTGTCCCCCTGGATTGTCCGGCTGCTGGCCGGCGGCTGGGCCAGTGAGGAATGGAAGATTCCGTTCACGGTGACGCTGGCCCAGGTGATGTATCCCTTTATCCTGATGGTCTCGTTGGCGGCGCTGGTGATGGGGATTTTGAACAGCAAAAAGGTGTATGGCGTGCCGGCGATGGCCAGCAGCTTTTTCAATATTGTGAGTATCGTAGGGGGCGCGGGAATTGGCTATCTGATGGACCCGACCTTCGGGAGGAAGGCGATGATCGGTTTCAGCATTGGAACATTGCTGGGGGGCATGGCGCAACTCGGGGTGCAGCTTCCGGCGCTTTGGAAACTGGGTTACCGCTTCAAGTTCAGCCGGGACTGGAAGGACTCCGGGGTGCGGCGGATCCTGCAATTGATGTGGCCGGCGGTGATTGCGGGGAGTGCCGTGCAGGTAAATGTGCTATTGAATACGATTTTTGCCTCGCATCTGGAACTCAAGGACGGGCCGGTGTCCTGGTTGAATTATGCCTTCCGGCTGATGCAGTTGCCGCTGGGGGTGTTCGGGGTGGCCGTGGCCACGGTGACGCTGCCGGTATTGTCGCGGGTGGCGACCAATGGGATCACGGAGCAATTCCGGAGTGTGCTGGGAGCGGGGAACCGTCTGGTGCTGTTCCTGACGCTGCCGTCGGCAGTGGGATTGTTTGTGATGGCGGAGCCGATCATTTCCTTGCTCTACGAGCGCGGCAAATTCACGCATGATGAAACCCTGGCTACCGCCGCCGCCTTGCGGTGGTATTCCGTCGGGTTGATTTTTTATGCCTGTATCAAAGTCATTCAGCCGGCCTTCTCCGCGATCGACCGCCGCTTCATTCCGATGTATGTGGCGCTGGGTTCCATCGCCCTCAATGCCGTGCTGAATTCGGTTTTTGTGTTTTATTTCCGGCTGGGGCATGAATATCTGGCGCTGAGCACGGCGGTGATCGCGGCGACGAATTTTTCGTTGCTGTATTTCATGATGACCCGCATCGCCGGAGGCCTGGAAGGCGGGAAATTGTTGGGAACGCTGGCCAAACTGATCCCCGCCGTGATGCTGCTGGGAGCGGTGGCGTGGGCCGGCAATCACTGGGTGCTGCAGGGCTGGGCCGGTTTTGGTCTGATCCGGCGGGCGGTGTTGCTCGGCGCAGTGCTGGCCGCTGCCGGAGGGGCCTATTTCGCCGCGGCCAATCTCCTGAAGGTGGATGAGGCGCGTCAGTTCCTCGGGATTGTGAAGCGCAAGGCCCGCCGTTGAGCGCGGGCAGGCGCCTCAGCTGAACGAGCAGTGCAGATTCAGGGCTTTGTTGAGCCGCTTCAGATAGGTGGACCGGGGAATCTCGTGGGCCCCGAACTGGGTCAGGTGTTCCGTGACCCATTGGGTGTCGAGCAGGACGAAACCACGTTCGTCGAGCCGGCTGACGAGGGTGGCGAGGGCCACCTTGGAGGCGTTGGGAACCCGGCTGAACATGCTCTCCCCGAAAAACGCCCCGCCCATCGCGAGGCCATAGAGGCCCCCGACCAGACTGTTGTCCTGCCAGATCTCCACGGAGTGGGCGAATCCCAATTCGTGCAGTTTGACATAACTGCGGTGGATCATGTCACTGATCCAGGTGGACTCCCGGTCGGCACAACCCTTCATGATGGCTCCGAAGGCGGTGTCGATACGGACGTCGAATGGATTGTTCCGCAGCACTTTTTTCAACCCGTGCGGGATATGGAATTCCTTGATCGGAATGATGCCGCGGGGGTCCGGGGAAAACCAGCCCATCTCCCCATTCTCCATGGCCATGGGGAACATCCCGCCGGCATAGGCTTCCAGCAGCAGATCCGGCGCAATGATTGCGGTGTCGCGGGAGGGGGGGACAGAACGGGCCATGGAATTGCAGGAAAGAAGGCTAGAGATCGCGACGGTTCAACAGCACGATGGCTGCGATGAGGGCAAGTCCACAGAAGCCGGTGGTGACGAGAACGGCTTCACTTAGTTTCAGGGGCGTGACCGGTGGCGCCGGCACCTCCGCAGTTGCATCCAGCACTTCGGCGGCGGCGGCCCCCACCCGCAGATTGCCGATGCGCCAGCGCCGCACCAGATCGCGGAAGGGCCGGGGGCCGCTCAGGCGGATCGCGCGGCTCATCCCTTCCATAAGCTCATGGGTGCGGGGAAGGGGCCAGGTGACAATCTGGAGCGCCAGGGAACCTCTGGGATCGGATGGCTCCATGCCTTTCAATTCCGTTTCCTCCTCCACTCCGGCAGGGTGCGAGGCCGCATCCTGCAGCGCCATCACGCTGGCGGCGAAAATCAGGGCGACCACCAGCGACGCGGAGGAGGACTTGGTCAGGACGCCCAGCATCACCGTCACGGCAGCCAGGGCCGAGAAGAGGAGCAGGGCAAAAGGGAGGGCGAGGAATAACCGGATTTCCCAGACCCCGAGCCGCCAGCCGAGGGTCAGGAAGAGTCCGGTGACGCAGATCAGGGCGGGAATTGCGGCGAAGATGACGCCGCCGGCGAAGCGGCCCAGCAGGACGGCAGCCCGGCTCTGGGTCTTCGTGAAGAGCAGAGCGGCCTGCCCGGAATTCAGTGTCTTGGGCACCACGGAGGCCATGCTGAACAAGGCCAGCAAAGGCGCCGCTCCGGCCACCCACCATTGCGTGGCCCGTTGCACCACGCCGAAAAACAACGTGGTCTCCCAGGAGGATCCCTTGACGAGGTAGCCGCTCGGCCATGACTTCAGGCCAAAACCCAGCGACCAGCCGGTCCCGTGACAGCTCATGGACGCCACCACCAGCACCACCACCACGGAGAGCCATACGTTGAGCCAGAAGAGCCGCCGCCGGCACAACAGGGTCAGGGTATCATAAGCGATGGCAATAAGTGAGCTCAAACCGGTGAATTGGCTAAGAAGGAATAGACGTTATATCATTCAATCCGGCATCGCGCCACCGGGATCAGTCGCCGGGTTCCCGGGTTTTAAATTGCCCGCCGGTGCGGATGGCCTCCATGAAAAGCTCCTCCAGGGACTGCCGGGCGGGAGCCACGGAGAGCAGAAGATAACCATCCTGCCGCAGGGCATCGACCACCGGCTGCACCAGCTGGGGACGACGGGTGGGCAATTCGATGCGGCTTTCCACTCCATCCGGTGTCAGCGCGACCGTGCCGCCCAGACGATGGATCAGGTCCATCAGGCCAAAGTTATCGAGGAGATTCCCCGCGACCGCGATTTCATAGCGGCAGCTCTCAAGGGTCAGTTCCTCCAACGAACCCTGACGGACTACGCGGCCCCGCATCAGGATGGCCATGCGGTCGCAGATCATTTCCAGCTCGCCCAGCAGGTGGCTATTGACGAAGACGGTCTTTCCTTCCCGTTTGAGATCGCGGATCAGGTCGCGGATTTCCTTGCGGCCTACCGGATCCACCCCGTCGGTCGGTTCATCCAGGAAGACCAATTCAGGGTTCCCCATCAGGGCATAGGCGACTCCGAGCCGTTGGCGCATGCCTTTGCTGAAATGCTGGGGACGGTCATTCCTCCAGGCTTCGAGACCGGATAATTTGAGGAGTTCAGTGACCCGCCGGGTGCGTTCCCGCGGGACCAGTCCGTGCAGGCGTCCGGCAAAATCGAGGACTTGTCCGGCCGTATGATGCTCCGGCCACGAGGCATTTTCCGGCAAATACCCCAGCAGGCTGTTGACCTCGGGATCCCCGACGGGAAAGCCGAGCACGGTGCCCCGGCACGCGGTGGGATGGACGAGGCCGGTGAGACACTTGATGAGGGTGCTCTTGCCGGCCCCGTTGGGTCCCAGCAGTCCATAGATTTCCCCGCGTTTCACCCGCATGGAAAGGCCGTCCAGTGCCTGCACGCCGTTGGGATAGACCTTGGTCAGGGATTTCAGATCTATCGCGAGATCGATGGACTTTACTTCCGGCATAACAAAGGCGAGCATTCCGTGTCGGAGGAAGCGGGTCAAGAACCAAACCCGCTCCATGCCGTGACGCGGCGCAGAGCGGTGAGCCGGTGGGAGAGGTGCCCGGTTTCCCGGACGACGATGCCCCGGGCGGTGAGGGCGTCGACTCTGACGAATCCGCTGGAATGCAGCACTTCACCTCCGCCGAGGACCAGACCCACGTGCCGGCCGCCGTCACGGGTTCCATCAAAAAAGGCGAGGTCGCCCGGCAGGGCCTCATGCAGGGAGGGCACCGCCGTCCCTTCATCCACCTGGGTGATGCAGTCCCGTTGGATGCCGACGCCCTGGTGCCGCAGCAAGGTCTGCACCAGTCCTGAGCAATCAATTCCCCAAAGCGTCCGGCCGCCCCAGAAGTAGGGGGCATGGAGGTAGCGGCCGGCTTCTGCCAGCAGTTGTTCCCAGTGAGGGGCGGCGGGAAGGTGGTGCACGGCTCCAGTCCATTCCCAGATTTCCCCGCCTATCGAAAATTTGCCTTCCCTCCATTCCGGCAGTGGCGTGCCGGAGGGGAGCAGGCGCCGCTCCAGCCCACAGGCAGCCCAGCCCATTGTCTCCGCCGTGAGGACGCGTCCGGCCGCTGGAGGAGCCGACTCGGGAGCCGTAAACTGCCGGGAATCAACCCAGCCATCATAACCATCGTGAAGCAGCCGCACCTGCCAGAGCCCCCGGTTTTCATCGAGGATTTCCACCCCTTCGCCGAAGCGCACCTGGGTGGTCATTTCGCTCACCATATCTGCAAAGCGCCGCACGGGCACCACGGCCAGCCGGCAGACGGCAAAGGGTAACGGAGGGGTAGGCATCATCTCCCGCGAATCATGCGGCAATCCGGCGGCTGCACAAGCCATGCCATCAAGCCGGTGGCAATACCTCCACGATGTCCGCAAAGGAGGTGCCGTCGGCATGACTCAGCACATTGCACCGGCCGAATAACGACACTCCCGGCGAGGTGCCCAGGAGCCGGGCCATGTGGGTATCGGCTTCCAGGCAGAAATAACCGGAGGGAGCACTGGCATGCGGAATGCCCTCACTTTCCAGAATCGCCCCCAGCGGGGCGCTGCCCCCGCGGATCAACTCCTTGACGTGCGGGGGGAACCCCTCCAGATGAATTCCGATGGCCCCGTATTCAACGGGACGGCCCTCACAGGTCAGCACCACCTCCCGGATGACATATTCCGGAGTATGGTCCTCCGTCACCACGGTCAATTGCGGAGCGCTGCCATGATGATTTCTCAGGCGCGGGGTCATGTCGCTCTGATGCACCAGCAGGTGGTGGTGCGGTTCCGGCATGGCCGCGCCTTCAAGGAATCCCAGCCGCGGCAAATCCAATTCAAGTCTGCCATAAAAAAAGACCAGCGGCATCAGCAGATCCAGCTGATGTTCATTGGGGGGAGGGAGGATGCCGGATTCGGATAACATGCGCGGTGAAATGGGGCTGACTCTGTGGACGCTGGCGGACAGCGCCTTCTTTCAGGGTTGGGATGAGAGGGCCTTATGGGACGGGGAACCCGCCTGCGGGCGACCGTGGACGGTGCCGGTATGCCTTTTATTTTCAGGGTGATTCCCTTGGAGGAAAACAGGTGATTTGCAGGGGAGCTCTGGGCGGATTCACGATTGCTCCGGCGTCCATGGATCGCTATGAATAAAAACCAGCCATGGCCAAGGAAAATCCTGTCGTCGAAATTCAAGTGAAAGCGGTCTTCCCGACCAGCGGGGGATGTGCGGTCTTTCTGGGCAATTCCCGCAAGATCTTTGTGATTTACATCGACCACAGCGTCGGGCTGGCCATCAGCATGGCACTGCGGCAGGAGGCGCGGGAGCGGCCCCAGACGCATGAACTCATCGGCAGCGTGCTCGCGGGACTGGGGGCCAAAGTGGACCGGGTCATCATCAATCATTTTGCCGACGGCGTCTATTATGCCCGGCTCATTCTGGTGGCGGAAAACGAACTGTATGAGCGTAAGATTGTCGAAATCGATGCCCGGCCCAGCGACAGTATCGCTCTCGCCGTCCAGGCGGGGGCTCCGATTTATCTGACCCGTGAGGTATGGGAGGCGGTGGAGGATGTTACCGAACTTTACCAGAAGATGGAACAGCAGGATTTCTCCGAACCGGGGACGGAACCGGAAGTCTGATGTCTCCCGAAATCCCGGGCTGGTATTCCTCAGGGCTTGGCTGGCTTGGAGCCTGGGTGGGGCAGCAACTCCAGGAGGTAATCGAGGCGCTCTTCGACTTCAGCCATTCCCAGCAGGGGATAACGCGTAATCGCGTCACGGATTAAGTTCCCCGCCACAAAATCGGCCAACTGGCCAGGTTCGGCGAGTTTTTGCAGTTGGGTGGCCAGTTGCCGGCCCGTGTCCGTCTCCCGGCGGATCAGTCCCAGCACCCGTTCCAGCAGCCTTTGGCTTTTAAGTTCTGCGGAGGAAGGGTTGAGGCACCTGGTTTCCAAGGGTTCGATCCGGGCAATCCGGAAGGGTTCATATTGCTCCCAGGAAACGAACCTCACTCGTTGCATGCCCTGGAGCACCAGCTGGGAAGTGCCATCCGCATTCTTCACACAGGCCCGTACGACGGACACGGTGCTGAACTCTCCAATCCGGTCGTCGGATTCCACCGCTTCGTCATTTTCGGACGGGGTGAGGCTGCCGATACAAAGTAATCGGTCTGTCTCCAGGGCGTGTTTGAGCATCAGGCGGTAACGCGGCTCGAAAATATTCAGCGGCAACAATCCGTGAGGAAAAACATGGCACTGCTCCAGCAGCATAACAGGAACGACAGGAGGGAGATTCATCACGCAAAAAGACCGACACCCTAGTAACGCAGTGCCGCCCCGGCGGGATGCGGAGGACTGCAACGGCCTGCATTTCCCCGGGAACTCATTCCTGCCAGCTCCGGAAGGCCTCGATGGCTTCGTACTCAGCGGTGCCGAGGGCATCGTAAACGCGGGCGGTCTCCTGATTCCGTCCTCCGCTGAGCAGGTCAGGCAGGGTATGGGATTGGAATTTCTGCACGGCGTCGAGTTTGTGGGACAACTGGTCGGGGCTCATGGGAATGGCCATCTGGACCTCATGAGGTTCGTATTCCGACTGGTGACCCCGGTAGAGCCAAACGCGGCACTGGGCCCGCCAGGGCTGACCGGCCCGGGCCTGCCAGGCTGACTTGAACGCGGTGAAGGCCATGCCTTGGACACTGCTGGGGTCGGCAAGGTCGCCCGTCACGTAAATCTGATGGGGCCGCAGGGTGGCCAGCACCGAGCCGATGGCGGTGATGTCAGCAGGGGAGAGCCGGAATTGACGATAGCGGCCTTCGGTGTAGAAGGGAAGATCAAGGAAGCGGATTTGAGAGGGTTTGACGCCCAGGCTGACCGCGGCATCCCGGGCTTCCCCCCGCCGGATCAAGGCCTTGAGGCGGCGCAACCGGGCCGGGGGATCCCCGAAAGGCCCTTTGGCCTCGATTTCGTCCAGAATGCCGCCGGCATATTCGATTTGCTCTTTCCACCGGCCCGGATCCTGTTCGGAAGTTTCCAGGAGCACGCGGGCAAAGCGGATGGCTTCGGCATCGGTGATCCGGAGATCGCCGCCCGTGAGATAACAGACATGGACATCATGTCCCTGGGAGACCAGCCGTTCAATCGTGCCGCCCATGCCGAGGACGTCGTCCTGCGGTTCGGGCGCAAGCACGAGCACGGTTTTCGGGAAGGGGGCGGCGCGTTCCGGGCGGGAGGTGTCGTCCGCATTTGGTTTGCCGCCGGGCCAGCCGGTGATGGTCTGCTGCTGGCGGTTGAAGACTTCGATGTTCAGGTGATAGGCGTTGCCGTAGTGAGTCAGCAGTTCGGCCATGCCGTGCTCATTGTATTCCCCGTCCCGGAGTTTCAGGACCGGTTTCTTTTCTGTCAGGGCAAGCCAAAGCACGGCCCGCCGGGTTTCGGCAGGCGTCCACTCGGCCCGGCCCACCAGCCATGGCAGGCGGATCCGGGTGAGGGCGGCCGAGGCCGCACGGTCGAGGAAGCAGCGGGCATCCGGATGGCTCTGCAGAAAACTGGCGGAGACCGCTTCGGTTTCCGGTCCTTCGATCGCGCGGGCGGCGATGCCGGCTTTGTTCCCGCCCCATGCCATCATGACCAGTTTTTTCGCCCGGAGGATCGTGCCGACCCCCATGGTGATGGCAAAACGGGGGACGTTGGATTCCCCGAGGAAATCGGCGGCGGCATCCTGGCGCGTGACCCGGTCGAGGGGGATCAGGCGGGTCAGGGAATCCCGGGAGGAACCGGGTTCGTTGAACCCGATGTGGCCGGTGCGGCCGATGCCAAGAATTTGAAGGTCGATGCCTCCGGCGGCGCGGATGGCATCCTCGTAGGCAGCACAGTGGGCGAAGACGCCGTCCAGGGGCACGGTGCCGTCCGGCAGGTGGATGTTTTCCGGTTTGAGGTCGATATGGGCAAAGAGTTGCTCCTGCATGAAGCGGAAATAGCTCTCCCGGTGGTCGCGGTTCAGACCGTAATATTCATCGAGATTGAAGGTGATGACATCGTGGAAACTCAGCCCTTCCTCCCGGTGCAGGCGGATGAGCTCCCGGTAGAAGGGAACGGGAGTGGAACCGGTGGCGAGACCGAGCACGGCGGGCCGGCCTGCCGCGCGGCGGGCGAGGATGAGATCGCGCACTTCAGCGGCGAGGGAAGCCGCGGCTTCCGGCGCATCGGCGAAGATAACCGTGGGGATCTTTTCGTAGGCTTCAGCCGGGGAAGTTCTTGCAGACATGGGTCGGGAGGTGAAAGAAGGCAGCATGACTATGAACGCTGCAGGCTTGCCGGCAACAACTGCCAGAACCAATCTTTTTCGTATCCGGGTGCTAGTAATTATGGGAGTGAGCGGATGCGGGAAAACGGCGGTGGGGCGGGCCGTCGCACAGCAGTGGGGCGCGGATTTCCAGGATGCCGATGACTGGCATACGGCGGAGGCCGTGGCCAAAATGGCGGCGGGTCATGCCCTGACCGATGAAGACCGCGCCCCGTGGCTGGAACGGCTGCGGCAAAAAGTGATTGCTGCCACTCCGGCAGAGGGGAAGACGGTGCTGGCCTGCTCGGCGTTGCGCCGGCGCTACCGGGAGGCCCTGCGGAACGGCCAGGAAGGGGTGCAGTTTATTTTTCTGGAGGGAACCCAGGACCTGATTGCTTCCCGGATGGCCGCCCGCAAGGGCCACTATATGCCGACAACTTTGCTGGATTCACAGTTTGCAGCCCTCGAGGTTCCTGGTCCGGATGAAGCCATCAGCATTTCGATCGATCAGCCCTTGGAGGGAGTGGTGGCTGATGTGCTGAACGTGGTGGTCAGGGCGTGATGGGGCGTTGCGGGGGAGGGATATTGATACCAGAGGGAGGCGGTGCAGGGATTCCGGCGGGGGATTGGCCGGATGGTTTGCTCCAGGCGCTCTGGAGGGTTTGAAACAGTCCACCCAGGTTTCCACTTTGCCAGGCTGCGTGTCCGGCCCAGCCTAAAACAGCGAGGACCGCAGCCAAGGGCAACAGACGCCGGAAGCGGCGCGGCCGGGTGATGGTGGCCTCGGGAGGCCGTGGTTGGGCAAGGATTTGATCATCCCCGGGTGGGGAGGCCGGGTTGACGGCGGGTGGACCCTCCATGACCCCGGCTGGCCTTTGATAATTTTCC
Organism: Verrucomicrobiota bacterium; assembly: GCA_040387795.1. Taxonomy (GTDB): domain Bacteria; phylum Verrucomicrobiota; class Verrucomicrobiia; order Verrucomicrobiales; family V1-33; genus CAIZWU01. Next base: position 190,835 of record JAZKDC010000019.1, on the reverse strand, counting down.
GGCAGCAGATCCTCCGGTAGCCAGGCCGGAGGCTGGAGGACAAGGGGAGGCGTCGGCATGAGGACTTGGAGTCCTGATGTTTCGGGCGGTAACAGGGTTGCGGTGGCAATTCCCGATGATGAAGGGGGCAGGAGTGGCGGGGGCAGGGCCGCAGGAGCAGCCGGAACAGCGATTGCGGAAACCTCGCCAGCATCACTGGGGGAGGATTCGGCATAAATCACTTCCAGCTCCCCGGCGACAATTAGATCGCCATGGGCAAGGGGTTTCCAGTTGATGGCATGTCCATTGACGAGCGTTCCAAGTCCGGAACCCGCGTCTTCAATGAAGTGACCGCCTTCCCAGGGTTGAAGGCGGAAATGGACCGGGGCGAGTCCGAGGTGAGGCGCGACAGGCACTTCATTGGCGGGATCTGCACCAATGCTGACGGCTCCATCCGGAAGGAGCAGGGTATGGCCTTGGGGGGTGCGGAGTTCTGCCATGGGTCTGGAGAGTATTGTAAATCTAAGGGTAAACTCCGATTTAGCAAAGGGCAGTTCAGCTGGCGCCACTTCACGAAAAAGGCCTCTTTTCCTTGCGGAAAAGAGGCCTCGAAAGGGAAAAGCCCTGCAATGGTTCAGTTGAACTGCTCGCGGGTATACTGCGTGCCGGAAACAAATCCCAGTTCAGGCGGGAACTCAAGGTAACCGGTGCTTGGGTGAGTGGCCTCACGCAGATGCTCCGGATAAGGCTGGCGATAGGTGCCTTTGTAGGCAGGGAAAGGGAAAGTGACGAGTTCGAAGATCCCGAAACCGAGCCGGGCCACGGTTTTGCGGGTGCCGTGAATGATACCGTAACTGCCGGCGACGGTTCCGCCTTCTTCACGATTGGTTTTGTTCCACTGGGTCGGAATTTCCGTGGCACCGTAGACGATGTTCGCCAAGGCGCGGCTCAATTTCCGGATGGGGCCATTCTTCTCAGCCGGGGGGGCTTGGAAGTCTGCCATGCTCAGGCCGGCAATGCCGACGGTCAGGAGGATAAGGATGGTCTTTTTCATAAAAAATCGCAGTGCGCTCAAAGTAGGGGAGGGGCGGATTCTTTGGCAACATGAAATTTCGGAATTTTCGCCTTGGTTCAGGCGGCCGGAATCTCGTTTAACGTGTAATAGGCATCCTGGTGCAGCAGAGGAAGACCGCTGGTGGAGCGCACCCCGGTCGATTTAAGGTAATGCACGTGGCCCTTGGTGAGCGGCGAGATGGTAAGTTTCACGCTGAGACCGTCCGGCGCAGGCTGGACGGCGGTGATTTTTGGGGTTATTTGGTCGACTTCTGGACCGCCATATTCCGCCCGGTAGGCCCAAGTCCAGGCTTCCATGGCGTAACTGGCGGGGTTGCCAGCGGTTTCGTGGCTGACGGGAGCGGTGAAGCTGAGGACAAACCCGTCTGCAGTGGCCTTCATGTCGAGGATTTCGAAGGGGGTTTTTCCGGTCCAGATGAGGCGGTCGAGGTTGAAGGGCTTGCCTCCGCGCGAGCCCCAGCCGCGGTCGGAGCCGCCGGCGAACATTTTGCCGTCCGGCGTCAGGGTCATGCCGATGATCCCGCTGCCGAAACCTTCCACGAACGGAATCGCCACGCCCTGGTAGATGCCGTTTACCATTTCCAGGCTGACCCGGGTGATGTTGGAATAACATTGCTCCCCGACGAACAGTTGGTTCTGGAAGGGACCAAACCTGCCGCCGGTGGTGTCGCAAATGATGGCGGTGGGGCTCTGTCCGATGCGGGCATGGGGCAGCATGACGGCGGGCGGGATCAGGGTGGGGACCCGTTCGCGTTCCTTGACCATGCGGCTCTGGTCATTTGGTTCCGGCGGGCGGGAGCCGATCGCGTTGGTGAGCTTGAACCAGTCGTTGCCTCCGGGGTGCCCGGCAAAGGAACCCGGTTTGAGCCATTTCAAGGAACTGGAGCCATTCCACGGGCCTTGGTTGTCGGTATAAAAGGCATCGCCTGCGGCATTGAATCCGATCCCGCCGGGACTGCGGAGGCCACAGACCGTAGGGATGGTTTTTCCGTCAGGCGTGACCCGCAGGGCCCAGCCCCGGTAGTCTGTCTGGCTGCTGAAGGAACCGGTCAGGCACAGCGCCACCCAGAGATCGCCGTGGCGGTCGAATTCCGATCCGAAGGCGTATTCATGATAGTCGCCGGTGATGCCCCAGCCATCACTGACGGTCTCAAAGAGGTCGGCGCGGCCATCATTGTCCTCATCCACGAGGCGGGTGATTTCCGGGCGCTGGGTGACGTAGAGCGAACCCGCTTTCCAAGCCAGGCCGAGGCATTCATGCAGGCCGGAGGCATAACGGCTGAGCTTTGCCGTGGAGATGTCAGGGCCGAGGGCGCCGGAAACCTGAAAAACGTCACCACGCCGGGTGGCGGCGAAGATCCGGCCGTCCGGCGTATGGGTGAGAGCACCGATTTCCAGGACGTGCTGCTGTGGGTTGGGCAGCGGTTGGATCGGGTAATAATCGGATTCTTTGGGATCGGCCGCGCAGGCGGCTCCGGCGGTCAGGAGCAGGGTGGAAAAGAAGGATCGCATGGAGTTGAAAAGGAGTCAGGGATTCCAGTGGTAGGTCACGGCCACCGTGGCGGTATCCCCGGTGAAAACGACGGGCACGAGGAGTTCGTTGCCGCGGAGGAAAGGCTGGCCCTGGTCCCCGCTGATGCGGAAGCCATCGCCGGTCCATTGGGGGCCCTCTGCTTTCAGCGGTCCGGCGGCCGGCCGGAAATGGAGCTGGGCCACCGGCTGGGAGGCTTTGAATTTCAGGGTGCGGGTGACGCGGAGGTCGTTGGTTCTGGCTTCGCCGGAAGGTTGATAGGATTCCTCCACCTTCACGCTGCCGATTTCATAATGGAAGGTAGGAAAACGTTTGGCATCCAAACGGTAGCCGCGGAAATGCAGTGCCTCCGGACGTTCGCTGTCGGCCGGCCATGGAGTGTTGGTTTCCGGTAAAATGGCGAGGGATTGTCCCGCCGGGGCTGCTTTGAAAACGTCGTAGCCGAGGGGCGGCTGCGGGCCATTGCCGCGGCCGGTCCAGTGCCGTTTGGCATCCATGAAGGCCCCCTGCCAGAACAGGGCCGGGGTCATCCGGCTGGCATCGAAGCAGAGATTCACGCCGTTGGGATAACCGACCGCAATACCGCGTGGGCCGGCATCGGTGATAAAGTTCCGGTAGAGGATGGCCTCCCCATTTCCGGGAGCCAGAGGAATGCCGGTGAACTCATTCTCCTCAGCCTTGACGCCGGAATTGCTGTTTCGGGCCGGATGCAGCCATTTGGACAGCGGGGTCTCCGAAAATTTTTCTCCGGACCAGGCAAGATAAAGCTCTTCCTGACCGGCGCCCTCAAAGTAATCCAGCCTGATTTTCTGCGGACCTTTCTTGAGCTTCACCTTCCGGGATTTCACCTGGGAGGAAGGATGGATGCCGTCGTTTTTCAGGACGGACTTGCCGTTGATGAAGAGCTGGGACCCATCGTCCGAGGCGAGGTGGAATTCATATTCGCCGGTTTCCGGGACGGGCAGGATGCCCTCATAGCGCACCCCGAAATGCTGGGTCATTCCTTCCAGTTCAATGGTGAGAGTTTTGTCCGAGATGAGGCCGCTGCGGTGGGGGATGAGCTGGTCGAAATCCGGGAGCTGGTTCCAGTCGCCGAGGTAAAGCTGGTAGTTCAATTCGCTGAATTTGGGGCCCTCCTGCAGTACAAGCAGTTCGCCGTTCATGGCCATGGCGTGGCCCGGAAAGGTGCACACGTAGGGATAGGCCCCGGGTTTGTCAGGAACCTTGATGACCAGTTCCTCCTTTTGATGGGCCGCCACGAGGCCAGTATGGGCGATGACCCGCGGACTGTCGGGAATCCACGCCTTGTCCATCCCGGCGGCACCGAGTTGCCACGCCAGCTGGGCGACTTCCAGGCCCCTGTCTTTTTTGTCAGGCAGTGGATGGCAAAGCACGAAGTTGTGCGGCATTTCATCCAGATTTTCGAACACCAGCTTCACCTGCGTTCCGGGAGCGGCGGTAATCACCGGTTTGTCGTATTTCATCTGTCCCGCCGGGGTGCGGAGGGTGATGACCGGCAGGTCATCAGCCAAGAGAGGCAGGGGGAACAGGGCAGGCAGCAGGAGGGCGAGGCGGGAAATGGTCATAGAAGCTGGAGGCGGGCAGGGAACGCTATTCCCATAGCCGGTATTACAGGAAATGCAGGATGGGGCACCATGGGGAAAGGGCGGGGTGGTCAGGTTTTATCCGCTGCCTTGTTTCAATGTTGCTTGTAAGTCCTGGTCTGGGCAATGCTCCGCGGGTCCGGGTCCCTTCCGTCATGAAGACGGTGCCTGGCGTCTGAAATTCATGAGCACCATCCCGGCAGACCGCATTGTCACCTTTGGCGAAATCATGGTCCGGCTGGCGCCTCCGGGATATCAACGTTTTGCCCAGGCGGTGCCGGGCGATATGGAGGTCAGCCTGGCCGGAGCGGAGGCCAATGTGGCGGCCTCCCTCGCCAGGCTGGGACGCCGGACCGCTTTTGTCACTGCCCTGCCGCGGCACGCGATCGCCGATACGGTGGTGGCGCAACTCCGTGGGTTGGGGGTGGATACGCGGCACATCGTGCGCACCCCGCAGGGCCGACTTGGACTGTTCTTTTTCGAAAAGGGGATCAACCAGCGTCCCGCGGAGGTGATTTATGACCGGGAGGGGTCGTCAGTCTCGCTGCTGCCTCCTGATCAATATGACTGGGCCGCTATTTTTGAGGGAGCCGCCTCGTTTCACCTTTCCGGGATTACCCTGGCGATTTCACGGAATGCTGCCGCGGTGGCGCTGGAAGCGGTGCGGCAGGCATCCTCGCGTGGTCTGCGGATTTCCTTCGACATGAATTTCCGCAGTAAACTATGGCAGTGGGAACCCGGCACCGCTCCCCGGGAATTGGCGGCCCGCACCGTCCGCGGCTTGATGCCTTGGGTCCATGTGTTCATCGGTGGACCGGATGATGTCGTCCTGCTGACAGACACGCCGGGGGAAGCGGGGGCGGGCTCTCGCCATGCGCCTGCCGCCCGGCACCTCGCGGCCTGGTATCCCGGTCTCACCCATGTGGCCATGACCATCCGCGAAGCCATCTCTTCCTCCCATCACCGGTTAGGTGGGCTGCTTCACGACGTTGGCTCGGCCCAGACATTTTACGCACCGCAGCAGCAGGGCCATCTGAAACCCTATGACATTCCACAGGTGGTGGACCGCCTCGGCGGCGGCGACGCTTTTGCCGCAGGCCTGATATTCTCCCTCACCACGCCTGAAGGAACGGACCCTCAGGCCGCCGTGGATTTTGCGGCGGCCGCCTCCTGCCTCGCCCATTCCACCGAGGGTGATTTCAACTACGCCACGACAGAAGAAGTCTTTTTCCTGACCAAAGGCAGTCAGGCGGGCCAAGTGAACCGTTGAAGCCGGGCCTCGCCCCGCCACTGCCTGGAAAACCGGAATCAGGTCCAGCCTGAACCGATGCGTTTACTTCAGGGGAACGCTCCACAGATGGTTCCCCGAGGTGATGAAGAGGGTTTTTCCGTCAGGACCGCCCAAGGCGCAGTTGCAGGCCTCGTCCGGTGCGGTCGGGATGAAATCGAGCAGCCGTCCCGAAGGGGCAAGGATGTAGCAGCCGGCTTTGAACTCCGTGGTCTCGTGGGGATTGGCCTGGTTCACCCCGGCGGCCACATAGAGGCGCCCGGCGGAATCCATCTTGATGCCGTCGGGACCACGGCTGTCCTTCCAGTCGAAGATCACCTTGCGGCTGGCCGGTTCGATGGTTCCCCCGGCATTCAAATCGAAGCGGACGAGGCGGCGGGCGCCGCCGTGGGTGTTATTATTGTTGTCAGCGATGTAGAGATGCTGGTCACCAGGGCTCACCAGAATCCCATTGGGGCGTTCGATGCCGGGAGTCTCCAGACGGGTGATTTTCCCTGGGGAATCGATCCGGTAAACTCCCTCGACCAGCCGGCCGCCGGCGTCGGTGATTTCCATGCCGGTGCGGGGACCGTAGCGGGGATCGGTGAAATAAACGCGGCCTTTCGAATCCATGGCGAGGTCATTCGGGGTATTGAATTTTCGGCCTTCGAACCGGTCGGCGAGCACGGTGATGGTGCCATCGATTTCGGTGCGGGTGACCCGGCGGGCTCCGGACTCACAGGCAATCAGCCGCCCCTCGCGGTCAAAGAGAAGCCCGTTCGCCGAATGAGCCAGTCCCGGGCCCCGGAAGACCCTCGTGCGGCCGTCAGGATCCAGCCGGTTGATCTGGCGGCCATCCGTGAAATACAGGCAGCCTTCCTTCCAGGCCGGTCCTTCGCCAGCCCCGATCCGTCCATGGTCCCGGGCTTTGGCTCCTTTGACCACAGGAGAGGTGAGGACTCCGCAGGAGGTGAACAGGAAGGGAAGCGCCAGCAGGGTGAGGTATTTGATGATGAACATGGATGCGGCCGAATCTGCGGCATTTCCCGCCCTCAAGGCAACTCCTTTGTCCCGCAGAGTCCCGCAGGGCTGCCGCAGAACCACTTCTGGCAGGTTGCCGGTGGTGTCTAGACCGCTCAGGTGCCGCAGAAGGTCTGATAGGCGCAGGCTTGCGGAGCCGGGGGCATCTGGTAACCGGCATAATCCGCGGTGTAATCAAAGGGCTTCGCGAGCACGCCCAACAACCGCTGGAGAACGCTGAAATCACGGTGCTCCACGGCGGCGGCAAGAGCTTCCTCGACCTTGTGATTGCGCGGGATGAAGGCGGGGTTGTGGGCTTGCATCAGTTGCCGGGATTCCTCCACGGACTGGGGCTGACGGCTCCGCCGGGCGGTCCAGCGCTGGTGCCAGGAGGAGAAATCCGCCCCGGCCGGCGTCCCTTGAGCAGGGGTGGGGGCGGCGCTCAAATCGCGGAAGGTGTTCGTGAAATCCGCCTGGTGGTCCTGCATCCATTTCAACAGGTCATCAATCAGGGCCGCGTCGTCCCCTTCCTCCGTGAAGAGGCCCAGCTTCTTCCTCATGCCCGTGAGCCGGTGCTGTTCATAACGGGTCTCGAAGGACTGGATCGCGGCATTGGCCAAGTCAATGGCCTTCGCTTCGGCGTCATGCAGCAGGGGCAGCAGGGTTTCCGCGAGGCGCGCGAGATTCCATTGGGCCATGAGCGGCTGGCTGCCGTAAGCGTAGCGGCCTTGATGGTCGATGGAACTGAAAACCGTGGCCGGGTCGTAATGGTCCATGAAGGCGCAGGGACCATAGTCGATGGTTTCGCCGGAAAGCGCCATGTTATCAGTGTTCATGACCCCATGGATGAATCCCACCTGCATCCACCGGGCGATCAGGGAAGCTTGCCGCCCGATAACAGCTGCGAGGAATTCAAGATAGGGGTTTTCCGCCTCCGCGAGATCCGGATAGTGGCGTTGGATCGTGTAACCGGCGAGGGCCCTGAGCGCGGCGGGGTCGCCCTGGGCGGCGGCCCATTCAAAGGTGCCCACGCGGATGTGACTGGAGGCAACTCTGGTCAGGACGGCGCCGTCGAGCCGTTGCCGGCGGAGGACAGGTTCCCCGGTCAAGGCCACCGCGAGACTGCGAGTGGTGGGGATTCCGAGGGCATGCATGGCTTCGCTGATGAGGTATTCCCGGAGCATCGGGCCCAAAGCGGCCCGGCCATCCCCTCCGCGCGAATAGGGAGTCAGGCCGGCGCCCTTGAGCTGGATGTCGAAACGTTCCCCCTCAGGCGTGATTTGTTCCCCCAACAGGATGGCCCGGCCATCGCCGAGCGTGGTGAAATGGCCGAACTGATGCCCGGCGTAGGCTTGGGCGATAGGATCGGCTCCTTCCGGCAGCACGTTGCCGGCAAAAAGAGCGGCGCTTCCAGGTTGAGCGAGGGTTTCCGGGTTCAATCCGAGCGATAATGCCAGCGGAGGATTGAAGACGACGAGGTGGGGCGCTCTGACGGCCCCGGGTTGGGTCTGCGCATGAAAGAGCGGCGGGAGCGCGGCATAGGAATGCTCCAGGCGCCAACCGGCGCCGGTTGAGGAAATAAAAGAATCAGGCATGGGGGGGAAGTTTGCTCCATCCTGCGCCCGGTGCTGGCGGAACACCATGGGGATCAGCGTCCGCGGATGCGATCACCGTGGCCAGTCCTCCGGCATCCAGCGCGGCAGGCTGGCCACTTCACCGGCTGCCGCAGAGGAGATGGGGAGGCCCCAGGCCTGGAAGAAGGGAGCAAGGTTTTTGCCGGTGGCTTTGGAAAAGCGGATCATGAATTGCTCATGTTTGGCGGCATCAGTCTGCGGCCTTTCGGCAGTTGGGAGGTTTTTGTACTCGGCGAAGACCTTGCGGAAGGTTTCCCAGCCGAACCCCTGCTGGAGCTGCACGTAGATGATCAGGGAGAGGAAGGCGTCGCTCTTCCAGTGTTCGAAGGTGCCTCCCGCAGCGAGATGTTTTCGCACAGACTGGCGGATCTCCTCCCTGGAAAACCCTTCACGGGCTTTTTCGACCGGAATGCCGCAGACTTTGTCGAAGACATACAGCGTGAAGATGTTGCAGGTCACTTCCCCGGTGCCGTCCGGGGTCCAGTCGCCCTGCTGGTGGTTGTGGCCCAGTTCGTGGAAGTGGCCCCATGAGCCGCGCCGCATGGCATTCAGATCACTGACCATGGGCACCACGTCGAGATAAGTCATGATCGGATAGCCGCTGTGCATATAGCCGGCGCTGATCTCCACATCGGCGACGATGCGTTCGGGGCGTTTGCGGTCTTCCTCCGTGGAGGCCAGCCAGTCTTCCGCGGCCACGATCTGATTCCAGAATTCCATCAATTCAGTGGGATTCCGGAGTTGGCGGATGGAGTCCGATGGGACGGTCAGGATCACGCCGGGGCAGGCGAGTTCCGCCCACGGGCCGGGGGCCTGGCGGATCGTTTTCCATTCGTCGTCGGTCGTTTTGCCGAGGACAAAAAGCGGGGCTTCCACCGCTCCGGCGAGGGTGAATTCAAGCAGACCCTTTTGTTTGTCAGGCACCTCGAGATAGACCAGGCCGCCAAAGGCATTGGCGAGGGTGGTGCTGGCCGCGGCGACCGGAGTGCTGCGGCAGACATCAGGGGAGCGGGGCCATTTTTCCTTGTGCCAGAGGCTGTCGTTGTGGCTGCCGATGCGCAGTTTGTAGCCCTCCCTGGTCACGGAAGCGGGGCTGGTGAGGGTGATCAGCTGGCCGGGCGCGGCGTAGAGGCCGAGGCTGTGCCAGCCGGGGACGGCGGTGTCGAGGCTGAGTTTTTTGGTGATCCGCGGGGCGTTGGCGGGGACCTTTCCAGGAAAATCACCGGCGCCGGGATGGGCCGGAGTTTTGTCAGGAGGCAGGCTGTGGAGGTTTTCCACCTCCATGGTGAACAGGAGCCGTGCCAGTGAATCTTTCGGGCCGAGCGGACGTTTAGGGTTGGGATAGCCGGCATTGGAACCGGAGACTTTTTTGAGCGCCTCCAGTCTGTTGCGGAAGAGGGGATCGGCCGGCGGCACGGACCGGACGGCCAGGCCCAGGGTGGCGGAAATCTGCGCCTGTTTGTCCGCGTCGGTTTTGGCGGGCTTTTCCAGCAAAGCCGCGAGGGCGTGGCTGGCATCGGCGAGGGCGAGGTCGCTGCCGGCGCGGAAACCATCCCTGGTGGTCTTGTCAGGAGTGCTGTTGTTGAAGACCAGGCCCATGGGGGCGAGCAACTGATTGCCGGCGAAGTCGAGGGCGAGCGATTTCCCCTTGGCTCCGGACTCCCAGCCCCAGCCGGTGGCGGCGATGATGAGGCCACCGCCCGATTTGACATAGCGGGTGAGGTCGTCCAAGCCTCCCTCGCGTCCGCTGCTGAGGTCATGGGCATCGCAGCAGAGGACATCGGCTCCAGCAATGCGCCGCTGCCAGCCATCACCGCTGACGGATTCGGTCTGGAAGCCTTTTTCCTTCAGCCAGGCGGCGAGGCCTTCCTGTTTCAGCACCGCGATGCGGAGTTTTTGCTTCACCTTCCCTTCGGCGGAGGTGGCGGTCCAGCGGGCGGAATTGAGCAACAGGGTGCCGGTATCCTTTTCCGCCAGGGCGCCGAAATATCCGTTATGCCCGAGGGCGACCACCCGGCCTTTTTCAAAACGGGTGGCGGCCACCACCGGCCCGAGGGCCTTGCCGTCTTTGCCGCCGATCACCGCGAAGGCGGCGGGCCCGAAGGCGGTGACCCCTCCCGGCGCCCCGGGGGCGGCGATTTCCTGTACGCCCTCGAGGAGCGCGGTGCGGTCCGCCGCGACGTGATCCACCGCCGCCTGACGGGAAATGAGTTGGGCGGGGGCGGAGGGCAGGAGCATCAGGAGCCCGGCCAGACTGAGGGTCAGGCAGGGGAAAAATCGGATCAGGCGCATGGGCGCGACTAAAGAGCAGCCCGCGGGAAAGTCCAGTCGTCCCCGCCCGGGAGCTCCCGGGGATTCCCCGATGTTGGCCCGAAAACACCTTTTGAGCAGAAGCTGATGGGGTAAAAGTATGGGTAGACGGGCGGTGACCGGGCGGCGGGAGGCCGTCAGCGGGTGTGGGGCGACTCTTGCGCAGGCGGGCAGGGTGTGCTTTGTGGTCTGCCCGCGGCGTGCCGGGACCGGGTTTCCACTGGTCCGCGCCCTGATTTCCCGACAATTCCCCATGACGACTTCTGCTCCCCTCAAGATTGCTGTACTCGCCGGCGACGGCATCGGCCCCGAAGTGATGACCACCGCACTCGAAGTGCTCGAAGCCGCGGGAGCCAAACACGGCCTGACCTTCAGTTTTGACCACCAACTGGTCGGCGGGGCGGCGATTGATGGTGCCGGCAAGGCCCTGCCGGAAGCCACCGTGGCGGCCTGCGAGGCGGCGGATGCCATACTGTTTGGTTCCGTGGGCGGGCCAAAATGGGAAAAACTCCCGCCGAACGAACAACCGGAACGCGGTGCCCTGCTGCCGCTGCGCAAACACTTCGGGCTTTTTGCCAACCTGCGGCCTTCGATTTGTTATCCGAGCCTGACGCACGCTTCCCCGGTGAAAAATGAACTCATCGAAGGCGGATTTGATGTGCTGTGTGTCCGTGAATTGACGGGCGGCATTTATTTCGGCGCGCCCAAGTGGCGGAAGGAAGTGGACGGGGAGATGACCGCGGTGGACACCATGGTCTATAAGAAGAGCGAAATTGAGCGGATCGCCCATGTCGCCTTCAAGGCAGCGCAGGGCCGCCGCCAGCAGGTCACCAGCATCGACAAGGCGAACGTGCTCGAAAACGGCCTGCTCTGGCGGGCCACGGTGGAGGAAGTAGCCAAACAATATCCTGACGTGAAATTGTCCCACCTGTATGTGGACAATGCCGCGATGCAGCTCATCAAGCAGCCGAAGAGTTTCGACACCGTTTTGGCGGAAAACCTGTTCGGCGACATCCTGAGTGATGAAATGGCGATGATCGCGGGCAGTCTCGGGATGCTGGCCAGCGCCAGCCTCGGCCGGCAGCAGGAGGGTGGACTTTATTTCGGATTATATGAACCCAGCGGTGGTTCGGCTCCGGACATCGCGGGCAAGGGCGTGGCGAATCCAATCGCCCAGATTCTCTCGGCCGCGTTGATGTTGCGGTTCTCGTTTGGGCAGGAAGCCGCCGCGGCTGCCATCGAGAAGGCGGTGCGTCAGGCCATTGATGACGGTTTCCGCACCCGGGACATTGGCAGTGAGGGCCCGGGCATCCAATTGGTCGGCACGGCGGCGATGGGAGCAGCCGTCCTCGCCCGCCTGTAAAGCAGGGCAAGTTTTCTGTTTCCAGCCTTCGGTTTTCAGCGTTGGCTTGATTTGTAATGGTTTTCTCTTCCGGCGTACGTCTCTGCAGCTTCCTGGCCTGCCTGCTTGCCTTGGCGGGCGGGATCGCCGCGCGGGCGGATGTGGTGGTCCCGCCGAATACGGTGCGGGTGCCTGTTGCCACCCCGGCGCAAGCCGAGGCGGTGAGGGGATTTCCGGTCGAAATCCGCCTTCAGGGGGTCACGGCCTCCCCCCGGGTACTTCAGTTCATCCTGCGCCAGCCCCCCCGGCACGGGCGATTGGAAGGCCCTCCGGTACAGGCTGGCAAGGACGCTGCCGTCGTCCGCTACGTGGGCAACCCTTCGTCCAAGGCGGAAACCGATACCTTCTCCTTCGCCGTGAAAGTCGAAGGGAGCGGGTCTTCCGAAGAAGCGCAGGTTACCATCAGGTTGACCGATCCGGTGGCCGTCCTGGAAGCGCCGGGCGGGGTGGATCTGGGCCGGATTTTGGCCACCGAGTCCGTCGAACAGACAATTCAGATCGCGAACAAAGGCAATGCGCCATTCAAAGCCGCCGTATCCCTGCCGGACGGTTGGTCGTGGTTGGTGCCGGCCAACGGGCAGTTTGATTTGCCGCCCGGAGAGCAAGTAGAGGCCAAGTTGACGGTGAGGGTCAAGGAAGCCGGTCCCATCGATCAAAAAGTCGTGCTGCGTCCCGGCAGCGTGGTGCGCTTTATCGGACAGGCCGTCGAACCGTTTCTGGGCTATCCCACGCTGCAACGGCTGCAATGGGACCGCAAAGCGGGCCACCGCTCCTCCCGGATGAACATCAGGAACAACCGGCCGGAACCATTGACGGTGCGGCTGAGTGGCCCACCTGGGGTCGTTGTCCCAGAAAGTGTTACCGTCCCGGTCGCGGAATCAGCAGAGGTCATGCTCGTTTGCCCCGGGGACGTCAGCCAAGTCCTGTCGGGCCGCATCCGGTTGGAGGCTCCGGGCTGGAGCCAGGAGGTGAGTTTCGAGGCTCCGGCCGCCCCGGCCGCCGTGGAGGTCACGGGAGCGGCCGCCGACGGAACGGTTGATTTTGGCGTGCTGAAAATCACCGAAGAAGTCAAAGCCGAACGTCAAATCACCCTGCGCAATGTCGGCGGGGTGCCCTCCTTGGTCCGCTGGGACCGGCTGAGATATTTCCTGGTGGAGGGCATGGAGTCCGATACCGTGCTCGCGCCCCAGGCCCAGCGGCAGATCATCATCCGGCCACGTCCGGATCAGCCCGGCCGGCTCAAGGAGGATCTCACCCTGAATATGGCTGGAGGCGACTATACGCTTAAACTGCTCGCCGACATCGATCCCAAGACGGCCCAGGCGGCCCTGATGACGGGCCAAGTGCTGGAAGTGCGGCCTCCCACTCCAACGGGCACGCCTGAAGTGAAGGGTCCACGATCCGAGGAAGGCCGCCGCGCCCGGGTGCAACTTCTGACCGCCGGATTGCTCGAGGAACCCCCCAATATGGACCGGAGTCTGCCTACGGTGAATACTATCCGGCCGTTGGAAATTGGGACGGATCGCCTGGTTTTCGAATGGGATGCTCCATCTCCGGGAGCTTGGACGTATCAGGTCCGGGTCCGTCAATTGCGCAACCACGGCCCGGGTCAGGCTCCGATCCCGGAATATGATCAGATGGACAACGTCAAGGTGACCAGCACTCCCACCGGGGGACGGGCGGAAGTGACCAAATTGCGTCCCCAGGTGCGGTGGTCCTGCCGGATCATCGGCATCCGCAGCGATGGGGTCTCCACCAAGCCCGGGGAGGAGATGACCTTCCTGACGGCCCCCGTGCCGGATTCCCGCTGGGGTTGGCGGGTAATGGGGGTTCTGGGAGCGCTGGTTCTGGCCCTGTATGTCAGGCAGAAATGGCGGGAGGATATCAAATGGAAGGATTAGGCCAACCGGTCAGTGGTGCGTTGCGGCATCTTTATGTGCATGTGCCCTATTGCCATAAAATTTGCCCTTATTGTGCCTTTTACAAACATTTGCCATCGGAGGGCGGACTGGCCACCTATGCGGACGCCCTGCTCGCCGAGGCCCGGCAATTGAAAGCGGGCCCGGTGCCCTTGGACTTGGAAACAGTCTATTTTGGAGGCGGCACCCCCACCTTGTTGAGCACCGGGGTGCTGGCAAAACTGCTGCCGGAGTTGGCCCGGACCTTGGATTTCCAACTCGTTGGGGAGTGGACGATGGAAGTAAACCCGCGGACCATCACGGCGGAAAAGGCCGAAGTGATGCGTCAGGCCGGAGTCAGCCGCGTCAGCCTGGGGGTGCAGGCGTGGGACCTGCCGACTTTGGCCACCCTGGGCCGCGATCACGCTCCGGAAGAGGCCGAACATGCCTTCACCCTGCTGCGGGCGGCGGGGTTTCCGGTGGTGAATATCGACCTCATGTTCTCCGTGCCTGGCCAAACCGTCGAACGCTGGGAGGCCACTCTCGATCGTACCATCGCGCTGCAACCGGATCACGTCTCGGCCTACAATCTCACCTATGAAGAGGATACGGATTTCTTCCAGCGATGTGAAGCGGGCGAGTATGCTGTGGAGGAGGACCGGGACGAGAGGTGTTTTGCAGCCGCCATCGCCCGGCTCGACGCCGGTGGGTTCCAGCACTACGAGATTTCCAATTACAGCCGGCCCGGAATGGAATCACGCCATAACCAGGGATACTGGTCGGGGGACGACTACGCTGGTCTAGGCCCCGGAGCTGTTTCCACCATCCATGGCCGCCGCTGGAAGAATATCGAAAATACGACCCTTTGGCAGCAGGGGGTGAGGTCAGGTGCGGCACTGCGGATTGAACACGAGGACATTACGCCTGACAAATGGCTCTGTGAACGGCTAGCTCTCAGTCTGCGGACCACGCAGGGGCTGCCTTTGGCCTGGTTGAATTCCGCCACGGATGCCATCGACCGCCTGAGGACCGAAGGCCTGGTGGAAACCGATTTGGACCGGCTGCGGCTGACCTATCGGGGCCGGTTTGTCGCGGATGGCGTGGCGGCCCATCTCTGGGAAGCCCTGGATGCCTGAAAAACCGGATTGGTCCCGGGCAGGGGTCAGTCCCGGCGGAAACCAGCCACTTCAAAAGGAAGGGGCTGGGCAGCCGGGTCCGGATACACAAAAACCTTGTTTTCGAAATTCCGGATGATGGTCACCCCGTCATCCCGGTTGATAAGGTAATCGGGATTGATCGGCACTTTTCCGCCGCCGCCGGGGGCATCGATTACGAATTGGGGGACCGCGTAGCCGGTGGTGTGCCCGCGGAGTTGCTCAATGATTTCGATGCCCTTGGCGACGCTGGTGCGCAGGTGGGAGGAACCTTTGATGAGGTCGCACTGATAGAGATAATAGGGGCGGACGCGGCAGCGCAGGAGCTTCTGCACGAGGATCTTATAGACGGCAGGGTCATCGTTGACGCCCCGGAGGAGGACGCTTTGGTTCCCCAGGGGGATGCCGTGGTCGGCGAGCCGCTCAAGGGCGGCTTTGACCTCGGTGGTCAGTTCCCGGGGGTGATTGACATGGACGCTCATCCAGAGCGGATGGTATTTGGCCAGCATGCGGCACAATTCAGGGGTGATGCGCTGGGGGAGGAAAATGGGAACGCGGGAGCCGATCCGGAGGAACTCAATGTGCTTGATGTTGCGCAAGCGGCTGAGGAGGGCCTCGAGTTTGTTGTCGGAAAGAAGCAGGGCATCGCCGCCGGAAAGGAGCACGTCCCGGATTTCGGTGTGGGCTTCGAGATAGCGGAAAGCGGCCTCCCATTCGGTGTGGAGTTCCTGCTCGCCCACCCCGCTCACGACCCGGCTGCGGGTGCAGTAGCGGCAATAGGAGGCGCAGCGGTCGGTCACGAGGAAAAGGACCCGGTCGGGATAACGGTGGACGAGGCCGGGGACGGGCATGTGGCTGTCCTCACCGCAGGGGTCGGACATTTCTTCCGCATTGTCCCAGGACTCCTCGATCCGGGGCACGACCTGACGGCGGATCGGGCAATCAGGGTCGGTGGGGTGGATCAGGTTGAAATAATGGGGGGTAATGGCGAGGGCCAGCTTGTTGCCCGACAAAATCACTCCGGCGCGTTCCTCGTCGGTCAGGACAAGGCGGGATTCCAGCCCGGCGAGGGTGGTGACCCGATGACGCATTTGCCACGCCCAGCTGTTCCAATCCTCCGGGGAGATATTTTCCCCTGACCAGTAGCCTTGGCCGGCAGAGGTGAATTCACGCTCGTGGGAGGCAGCGGCGGGGGCAAAGAGGTTTTCCATGCGGGTTTAATTTGTTAGAGCGGGCAGATTAATTCACCCTGCGGGGGTGTCAATGGTACCTCAGGCAGGGAGCGTTCCAAAGCGGTGGTTTGTTTGGAATTCTCCGCTGTCCGATAACAACGTATGAAAAGGCCGGCTGGAAGCAGCGGAGCGGCTGGGTGGCATTGGAGCGGAGGGGCGTCAGGCCGATGGAAGGATAATGGTGGCGAGGCGGTCCCACTCGGCGTCGATTCCGGACCGGGAAGCCGGGGGGCGGTTGGCGCGGGCAAACCAATAACCCGCGTTGCCTTCGTCGCCCTCGATGAGGTGCAGGAGGGCGTGCAGCCAGGATCCGGTGCGGCTGGGGATTTCCTGAGCGATTTGATGCGCCTCATCCCAGCGGTTGGCTTTGATGAGCCAGAGGGTTTGGGCTTCCGGGGAAAGGCCCGGTGGCGGGGCAGGGTCAGTGAGGGCGCTTTGGGCCAGAAGGGCGGGCGTCATGATAGGCCGGGGGAGGAGTTGGGGCGTCGGGTGAGTCAGAGAGGCGGATTGCACCGAGGACCGGGCTGGTCACGCTGTTGAGCAGACCGCCGGCTTGTCCTAGCAGATGGCTGGCGGTTCCGCAGGAGGTCAGGCTGGTGCAGGTGAAGAGAAGAAGGCAGAGACGGGACATGGGAAACTGATACAGAATGAATATGGGGGGGAAAGGAGCGGCGGAGCGGAAATCGGACCGGAGCCCGGACCCAACCAAGGAAGAGTCTTACTCCCGGTTGCGGTGATGGGAAGGCGGATTTCCGATGCTGGTCCTGCCTCCGTCGCGGGTCATCTGTCAATATATTACGGCTACTCCCCCCAGCGGGCCGGGCCAGCAATGGAAATGGCGCCGGTAGGCAGGTGGATTTTAATGAGAGTGGAAGGAGCGGTGGCCGTGACGCGGCTGGTGGCGGAGGCAAGGCTGGCATCGCCGCGCAGCGTCAGAACCTGGTTGCCGGAGTGATAGTGGATTTCCCGTGCGCTGGCGGTGGTTTCCCCGGTGGGGAGCTTGGCCGTGGCCGGGCTGCCGGTGATGCGCAGCGCGGTCGGGTCATCCGCACCCGGTTCAAGGCGGTAGGCGACGTTGCTGCCGTTGAGGGTCCAGCCTCCGGCGAGGGTGACGGCGGTGGCTTCCAGGCGGGTGGCCTCCGGACCGAGCTCGGATTCAGTGACGAGCAGGCCGGAGGTGGGGAATTGATGGGCGGCGGGCAGTCCCGGTTCCTGATCCTTGCGGGCGGCGGGCGTGAGGGGGGCCGGGGCGGGCGGGCGGTTGGCGCTGCCGAAAGTGATCAGGCGGGTGGCCCCGGCGGCGAGGGATTTGGCACCGCTGGCCGTGGCGCTGGCGAGTTTGCGGCTGCCAGCCACCGTGGCGTCTGCAATTTTTTTGGAACCGCTGGCGGTGGCTCCGGCAATTTTGCGTGATCCTGCGAGGGTGGCATCGGCAACCTTTTTAGTGCCGGCAACCACGGGGCGGCTGACATAGCTGGAACCGGCGGAAAGGCCCTGGCCCACCTGGCGGGCTTGTTGGCAGGAGGGCAGCAGGGGGAGCAGACCGATCAGGAAGGGGAGGAAATGTCGCATTTTCCGAGGGATGAAACGTTGCAGAGGGGGGCGCCGGGAGCGATGAATGCGACCGGGATTTGGTAAAAACAGGAGAGGGATTATCGGTCGGCTGCAGGGGTGTCCTGCCCGGGTTGTGGCAGCAAACTGGCGTCGGGCAGTTGGAGCGGTTCCGTGGGGGAGGTGGCTGGAGCGGCCGGGGTCACGGGTTTGCTCCGGGAATTCTCATCGACCAATTGGAGCAATTGGCTTTGGAAATCGGGGTCACGCTCGTAGAGCATCTCGTAGACGCTGCGCCGCATCGCGGGGTCATCCATCAGGGACATGGCTTCCTCGATGCCGGCGCGGAAGGTGTCCGGGGATTTGTCATACCAGGTTTCACAGGCATCGGCAGTGACCTGGTTGCGTTGGTCAGGATCGCTCAGGTTCATGGCCCACATGAGGGCTTCGGCGGGAGCCGTGGCGGCGGCGGTGACCGCGAACTGGCTGGCGGCGGCTTCGCGGGCAGGTCCTTCAGGCAGGGTGTTGATGAATTTGGAGACGGCGCCGGGATTTTGGGCGCTCCATGGCGTGACGAGGGCGCCGAGTGTGATGGCGTGATCACTGGGCGACCCGAATGAGACCTGGGAGAGCCAGGCGGCGGCTTCGGAGGGGGCGGTGGCGGCCCAGGTGGAAATAACGGCGGTAATGGCTGAAGCACGGTCGTTGGCCGGGAGACGTTCGGCGAAGGCGGCGGCCGCCTGCGGGGCGGTGTGGGCCCAGGCGGAGACGGCACTGCTGACGGCGAGACGGCGGGACTCCAGATTTTCCATGGATGAGGCCCAAGCTGCAGCCGCGGAGGGATTGGTGGCGGCCCAGCTGCCGGCGAGAACCGAGGCCGCTTCGCCATCGTCCACCCCGGTGCGGCTCATCCATCCCGCCGCCCCGGCAGGATCACGGGCGGCCCAGTGGACCATGAGTGCGGACAAAGCGTCATCGCGGAAAGTTCCTGCGGGAAGGGAACCCGCCCAATCGGCGGCCTGTTGGGGATTGGAGGCCACCCACGATTCCATGAGAGCTTCGATCGCTTCCGCCCGGTTATCATCCTCTTCCATGCCAGCGACGGAGAGGGCTGAGGAATAGAGGGGGGATTTGGTAAAGGAAACCGGGGCGGTGGCGGCGTCCGGCGCTTGAGCAGGGGGAGGAGTCGTCACTTCCGGGGAGATGGACTCAGAAATGGGGCCGGTGGAGACGCTGCCATGCAAAGCTGCGGTGCGGGCAGCGGGGGCTGGACTTGGCGCTGGCTGGGTCCAGAGAGAGTAGCCGACCGCCAGGATCAGCACGCCGAGGAGGCAGAAAAACACCGTCCAACGATTATTCCGCAGCGATACTGTCCGAAGCCGGTCCACGGATTTCCCCTCAAAAGATTCAGCCTTGAAGGGTACTTCCGGCATGGCACTGCAGAGTTCTCAGGGTTTGACCTTGGACCGGCCAAATCGGGTCTGTTCCCACAATCGATACCATTCCGTAACCTTTGTGACCCTTATTGGTCTGTCACCGTGGTGGTTGGCGTCGGGGTTACGGTGGCGGTGCTGACAACGCGTTTGAACCGGGTGCTGATTACCGGGCTGCCCAGGCCTGCCCGGTCCACGGCATAAAAAGTGATGCGTTTACCGACCCGGCTGGTGTTGTCAAACTCGATGAACCAGCCGCTGGGAGTTGAGTTTTTGGCGGTGAGTTGAGCCCGCTTCCATTTTTTGGAACCTTCCACCTGATACCGCACTTCCTTGATTCCTGCGCGGGCCGCTTTTTCGCCCGTCGATCCGGTCTCAGCGGTATCTGTGGCTGTTCCGACAATGACCAGATACGCTCCCTGATTCTGGGCGGGGGTGGTCAGGGTGATGGTCGGGGGGGCCGCCACCGCTGTCGCCGCAAAGGCCAGCAGAAGGGGGGCAAGCAGGGCGGAGGCGGAAAGTTTCGACTTCATGGGGCGCTGGCGTGAAAAACCTAGTTCAGGATGACACTAAAGACAGCGCATGCCCAGCAAAAGTTCAATCGCTCAAACAAAATGCCTTGGAACCGGGTCTTCGGGAGGGACATCGCCGATTTCGACCTCGGTGCCGGGTTCGACCAAGTCGAAAAGCTCCACCACTGCGGCGTTGGTTAAGCGGATACAGCCGTGGCTGGCCGGTTGTCCAATGAGTTCCTCCTGGTTGGTGCCGTGAATATAGATATATCTGGAAAAAGTGTTGGCATTCCCCTCTTCCAAACCCTCCAGCCAGAGAATCCGGGTCAGCACATAATCTTCGGGGGCGGGCCCGCCGTCCCAGGTTCCCACCTGGCACCGGCTGCGGAAAATCGTGCGCTCGGCGGACCCATGTCCGATTTTCTGCACGATCCGGAAGCGGCCGAGCGGGGTGAAATTACTGTCCGGGGTGGAGCCCAGGCCAAAACGGGAAGTGGATACGGACCAAGTCCGGACCGCATGGCCGTCATCGTCCAAAAGCTGCATTTCCTGCCGGGCAATGGAGACCTTCAGTTTCATATTCAGCGCCATCGTGCGGCCGCGGCGGACGGCGTCAAGGGCTGGCGTGCCGGATTTTCAAAATGTAAGGAGACGGCCTTGGTGTCCTTGGACAAGTCCCAATGGGCGATCAAACTTCCCCCGCCATTTATCGGCTTGACGTCGAACTTCCTTTAGATGAACTTGGCAGTATCCTAATAACCAAGGGAACCGTAATACCCATGACAAAAAACAACCCAAGTATTCAGGGTGCCGCCATCCTCGGCAGCCTGGCCCTCGCAGTTTCCGCTTTTGCGGGCACGACTGTGACCACTGGAAAAGCTCCTGTTGCTCCAGCACCACCGGCTCCGGTCGGCCTGTTTGACAGCGTTGGCGCCACCGTCGACGTCGGTTACGACACCCACTACTTCTTCCGCGGATTCCTGATCAGCGAGCAGAACGTCTGGGGCCAAGTGGCCGTTTCCGTGCCCCTCGCCACCAACCTGTCCCTTGGACTCGGTGCTTGGTACACCTCCTCCGCCGACATCAGCTATGATGAGCTGGACCTGAATGGTGGCTTCAGCTACGACGCTGGCTTCGCCAAAATCGGCGTGGGCTACACCCATTACGAATTCCTCGATGGCAGCGCCGGTGAAGGCAATGGCTTCGACAGCGCTGAAGAAGTTGGTTTGACCCTCGGCGCCGCCGCCGGCCCGGTCAATCTTGGCTTTGGCTACTACTACGACTTCGAAGCTGAAGGTTCCTACCTCGAGTTCGGCGTGGACGCTCCCATCGCTGTGACCGACAACTTCAGCATCGTTCCTTCCGCTTTGATCTCCTACGGCGTGGACTACTACTCCACCGAGGCCGACTTCCAGCACGTCAAACTGGCTCTCGCCTTCCCGGTCAAACTGACCGCCTCCGCCACCCTGACCCCCTACGTGGCCGGCAACATCGCCCTCGATACCACCGAAGACTTCACCGACGACGAAATCTACGGCGGCGTGAAACTCAGCGTGTCCTTCTAAGCGACCCGTTTTGGCGGTCCTCACGGCCTGCCGAATCCCTCAGAGAGCCTCCCGGTCCGCCGGGAGGCTCTTTTATTTTCTGAATGCCCTCCTTCTGAGGCCGCCTGGCATGGGTCTCCTGTCGCGGAATGGGAGCTGTTTCCGGTAAAAGGCAGCCCATTGGACAAAATCCAGGCTTGCACCACGTAGCCAAGTCTCTCTCTTGCCACGGTCCGCGCCGGCCACCTTTTCAGTATTTCCATTATCACCATGCGTTCCCTCCCACTTCTGCTCGCCCTTCAGGCCGCTTTTTTGCCAGCCGTTTCGGCTCAATCCACCGATCAGGCCACCAGAGAAAAGAAAATTCTCGCAGACGTGAAGGTGCCGGATGGCTTCGAGGTTACTGTTTTTTCCAGCCCGCCGCAGTCCAATTACCCGGTTTATGCCGCTGCGGCGCCGGACGGCACGGTGTACATCAGTTCCGACAAAAACGGGTCGCTCGACCGCAAGCCCCATCGTGGTTCCGTAGTCCGTCTGCGTGACCTTGATGGTGACGGCCGCGCCGATGAAGCCAAGGCGTTCGTCCCGGATGTGGACTCTCCCCGTGGCCTGGTCTGGGACCACGACCGCATCTATCTGATGCATCCGCCGCATCTCAGTGCCTTCATCGACCACAATGGCGACGGCGTTTCCGATGAGCAGAAAGTGCTGGTGAAGAATATCGCCTTTGGGTTCAAGGACCGCCCGGCCGATCACACGTCAAACGGCGTCACCCTCGGTATCGATGGCTGGCTTTACCTGGCCATTGGCGACTTTGGATTCATGGAAGCAGAGGGCACCGATGGGAAAAAACTGCCGTTCCGCGCCGGTGGGGTGGTGCGGGTCCGCCCGGACGGCAGCGACCTCCAGGTTTACTCCCGCGGCACGCGCAATATCCTCGAAGTAGCCCTGTCGCCCACTTTGGAGGGGTTTGCCCGCGACAACACCAACGACGGCGGTGGCTGGGACATGCGGTTTCATCACTTCACCGGTCTGGAGGAACATGGTTATCCCTCGCTCTACATGAATTTCGGGGACGAAGCCATCCAGCCGATTGGCAATTATGGCGGGGGCTCCGGATGCGGGGCCGGGTGGCTGGACGAGCCCGGGTTCCCCGCGGGTTATCAAAATGTTCCGCTCACCGCCGACTGGGGCAAGGAATGGATCTTCCGCCATGAAATTGCTCCGGATGGCGGCACCTTCACTGACAAAGCCCACCAATTCATCCGGGTCCCCCGCGCCACCGATGTGGACGTGGATGCCTCCAGCCATCTGTACGCCACCAGTTTTGCGGGAGCCTCCTTCAACTACAATGGCGAGGACGTGGGCTACGTGGTCCGGGTCACTCCGAAAGGCCATCAGCCTGAACCACTCCCTGATTTCGCCAAATTGGACGAGGCCAGTCTCGTCAAACTGCTGGCCTCCCCCAGCCACCGCCGCCGTCTCGAAGCCCAGCGCACTCTCCTGCGCCGGGGGCTGAATGCTTCTTCCATCAAGGCCCTCGAAACTCTTGCCGCCGATTCCAACGCCCCACTTTCCGGCCGCACCGCCGCCCTGTTTGCCCTGGCCCAGGGGCAGGGGGATCAGGCCACGCCTTTCCTCACGAAACTGACGGCTGATGCCGCCGTGCGTCCCTTGGCGGTCCGCGCCCTGACTGACCGGGGACACGCCGTCCCCGCAGACACCCTCGCGGCTATCACGACCGGGCTGAAGGACGGCGCCCCCCGCACCCGCATCGAGTCCGCCGTGGCCCTCGCCCGTCTGAACGCCAAAGCCGCCGCGCCGGCCCTGACGGAACTGCTCGCCGATGCCGATCCCACTGTCAGCCACACCGCGGTGCAATGCCTGATCCGCCTGGAAGCCAACGACGCCAGCCTTGCAGTGATTGATGTCCCCGGCACCACCGATGCCCGCCGCACCGGGGCCCTCCGCGTGCTGCAGAGCCTCCACACCCTGCCTGTCG
The DNA here is from genome assembly GCA_040387795.1 of Verrucomicrobiota bacterium. Lineage (GTDB taxonomy): Bacteria > Verrucomicrobiota > Verrucomicrobiia > Verrucomicrobiales > V1-33 > CAIZWU01. Next base: position 167,688 of record JAZKDC010000019.1, on the reverse strand, counting down.
TGCAGGCCCTGTTAAGCCGCCTGGAGCAGGAAAAAGACAGTGCCCGCCGTCGCGGGCTGATCACCGCGCTGTGCCGCCTTTCCGCCCGGGAAGGTCCATGGAGAGGGGATAGCTGGGGCACCCGCCCTGACACCTCCGGCCCCTATTACCAGGCCGCCGCCTGGGAGGCTTCCCCCTTGATTGCCAAAGCCATGCGCGACGCGCTGGCCCATGCGCCGCAGGACGAAGCCGCCTTTCTCCTCGGGGAAATGAGCCGGCACAAAATGCAGGACGACACTGCTCTCGCCCAGGTTCTGACCCTGGCCTCCCGTGACGCCCGGATGCTGCCGGTCGCCCTTTCCCAACTCGCCCGCACTGAGCGTCTGCCCGCCGAGGGGTTGCCGATTCTCCTTGCGGTTGCCACCCAACCCGGCAGCGCGGCGGCCGACCGGGTTACGGCAATCACCGTCCTCGCCAAGGCCGACAGCGCAGAAGGGGTCACCGCCAGCCTTGCCGCGCTCTCGCTGCTGGATGAAAAGGATGAGGTAAATAAAGCCTTGGCCGCCTTTCTGGGCTCCCCGAAGCTGGAAAACCATCACACGCTGATCGAGCACGCGGCCGAAAAGAGCACCGCGCCCGAGGCGGTGTGGGCGGACGCCGCACTGCTTGCCCTGGCCAGCCGCACCTCCGGCTCTCCGGAAGCCAAACAACTCTCCCAGGCCGCCTTGGATAAAGGCTGGAACGATCCGGCCCGCCGCGCCCGGATCCTCCGCGCCATCGTTCTCACGAAACAGCGCTCCTGGTCCGACCGCGTCCTCGCGGCTCTCAGCGATCCCGATCCAGCCGTGCTCGCCGCGGCTACAGACGCCGTCAAAGTCCTGAAATTGGACCCTGCCGCCGCCGCCGGGCCCAAACTGGTCACGATGGATCCTGCCAAAGTGCTGCCAGCCGTTCTGGCTGCCAAAGGCGACGCTGCCGTGGGCCAGCAGATCTTCCTCCAGGCCGGTTGTGTCGCCTGCCACACCGTCACCAAGGATGAGGCGCTCAAAGGTCCATATCTGGGCAACATCGCGGAAACCTACAAGCGTCCCGAACTGGCCGAGATGATCCTCGACCCCAACAAAACCCTCGCCCAGGGCTTCGTCACCAACCTCTTCGAACTGGCCGACGGCACCACCCAGATGGGCTTCGTCACCACCGAGGCGGCCGACAAGGTTGTCATCCGCAACGTCGCCGCGCAGGAGATTACCCTGAAAACCGCCGACATCAAAAAGCGTGATAAGATGCCCACCTCCCTCATGCCCCCCGGCCTGATGCTGAACTTCACCGCCAAGGACTTCGCGTCCCTGCTGGATTACCTGGAAAGTCTGGCGAAGAAGTAGTTGGGGGAGCTTTCAGTTTTCAGAGGGGCTGCAAAATTACTCATCCTCACAGCTCCTGCTGTCTGAAAACTGGAACACTGAAAACTTCCCCCATGATCTATCTCGACCACAACGCCACCACTCCCTTGGACCCGGCGGTGCTGGATGCCATGGAGCCATTCTGGCGGGGGCATTTTGCCAATCCCTCCAGCTCCTCCACCCTGGCCCGGCCCATCAAGCGGGCCATCGCCCAGGCCCGGGAGGAATGTGCGGCCTTGTTGGACTGTGAACCGGAGGAATTGATCTTCACCAGCGGCGGCACCGAGTCGCTGAATACCGCCCTGCATTCCGTCACTGGGCAGCAGCCTGCGCGGAGGCATCTTATTATTGGCAGCGCTGAACATGATGCTGTCCTGAGCCCGGTGCTCCGGTTGGAGCAGGCCCAGGGCTACACAGTGACCCGCCTCCCGGTTGACGCCAATGGAGCCTGGTCCCTCGCCGATCTCGCGGCAGCGGTCCGGCCCGGTGAAACCGCCGGCATCGCCCTCATGTGGGCCAATAACGAAACTGGCGTCATCCATCCTATTCCGGAAGCGGCCGCCCTCGCGGCCGCCCACCGCATTCCCTTCATCACCGACGCGGTGCAGGCCGCCGGCAAAATCCCGCTGAGCCTGAGAAACGCCGGAGTCCAGTATGCCGCCTTTTCCGGACATAAGTTCCATGCGCCGAAGGGAATCGGCCTGCTCTACGTCCAGCGGAATACGGCCTTCCAGCCGTGGATGCTCGGCGGAGCCCAGGAAAACCGCCGCCGGGCCGGAACGGAAAATGTGGCCGGAATCGTCGGGATTGGAGCCGCCGCCCGGCTGGCCCGGGAATCACTGGCCAACGGCTCGGAACCGAGGGTGAGGAACCTCCGGGACTGGTTCGAGCAGGAAGTGCTGCGCCGGATTCCCGGCAGCCACCGCAATGGCCATCCGGGGCACCGCGTCCCCAATACCGCCAGCCTCCGGTTTGACGGCACCCAGGCGGAAGGCCTGCTGCTGCTGCTGGATCAACGAGGGGTGTGCGTCAGTGCCGGCAGTGCCTGCGCCACCGGGAGTCTGCATCCTTCCCATGTGCTGACCGCCATGGGGCTGGATGCCGCAGCCGCCCGCAGTACCCTCCGCTTCAGTCTCTCCCGCCTGACGACGCAGACTGAGCTGGAGGCCGGCCTGGATGCCTTGGAACAGGCGGTGCAGAAATTCCGGTCGCTCATGCCCTGAGCCGCAGCCTGAACAAAACGACGGCATCCTGAGCAAAGGCGGGGCAAATCCCAGGCAGATGGGATTATTGGCTGTCAATTACACGGTAGAACCCCCGGGAACCACTCGATGAAACGCTGAGGGTGGTCGCGGAGGTGGTGGAGCCCACATTGATCCAGGTGCCGGAGGAGAGGGAAGGGCTGCGCTGTAATTGGTAGGGAGGCGTGCCGCCGCCCCATTCAAGGATCAGCTGGCCCCCGGCGCCAGGCCGGACTCCAAGCACCAGGGGCACTGCGGCCGGGGAGACTTTGACATCGGCGAGGACGCTCGAACTCCCGACCGTGGCGGTCCGCATCAGCGGGTTGATCAAAGGCGGCCCGGAAAATGTCAGGGTGTAGGTGGCGGCGGTGGAGACGGGAATGGCCCACCCGCCGGCCAGTCCAGTGATGGCGTGCCATGGGCCGGAGTCGGGCTGGACCCGGACCTGATTGAGTCCTTCGCCGGAATCATAGCGGTTATTGGCATTGAGATCCTTCCAGACCGTGCCGACGAGGAACCGGTTGGAGTGGGAGGTGGCGATGCTGGTGGCCGTGCTGGCGCTGCAGTAGGCCCCGCTGAAGACCCAGGGGCCGACGTCAGTCCCCGGATTGGACTCCGGCACCAGGGCAAATCCGACATTGGTCAGGAGGGTCGATTGATTTGACATGATGGCGGCCCGGTGGCCGCGTCCGGCCTGCATGCCATCCCCGGCAGGCGGGCGGGGATACCCCCAGTCGATATTGAGGGCGCCGTGAGCCTGCAGGGCGCTTTGGCTGTAGGAAAAGACGCTGACATTGGCGGAGGTCCAGACAAATCCGGAGGCCGTGATCCGCGTAAACTGATTTTCGTGGTCCTGGGCATCGCGGGCAATCAGGTCCAGCGAATGCACCCGCGAGGCTTCGTAGAGGCGACGGTCGAAGGCGGCGGGTGGCTTGGCGGGAATGGCGGCAAATTCGCTCTGGATTTGAGTGGGGCTGATTTGGAAAAAGGAGATGCCGCTGTTGATGCCCGGATCACCGCTGTTGGTGAGGAACAGGCCTTCCGCCGCAGGATTCGCCCGTGCCCGGTTCATCAGCCAGACGAGTTGCTGCTCGTTGCCGTCGGGGTGGAGTCCGTCGGCGGTTTTGTGATAGACCCATTCTGCGGTGGTCTGGGCGGGCAGGGCGGGGGCCCATGCCAGTATCAGGAGGAGGCAGAGACACGGCGGAAAACCAGGCAGGAGGCGGGCCATGGGGGAGGGGGGGGCAAGCTTCATGTCGGGGGGTGAGTTACAGCCAACTGACCGGGGTGTCACCCTGATTTTCCGGAGACTGGACTTTGCCTTGCCAGCAGCGGGGAAACGAAGCATGGGGAGACTGCCTGTTCACCTATTGCCTTCCTGCCCATGTCCCTGGAAACTGATTCTGCTGCTGCCACCTCTCCGGCCTCCCGGCCTCCGGGTCTGCCCTTCCTCAAGCCGGGCTGGATGAAGAAGGCCATCAATCTGTCGAAAGGAGTCAGTAAATTTGTGCAGTACAACCGCGATCTGATGCCGGCCGAGAAGCTGCAACGGGTCCAAGCCCTGCACGCCCGTTATGAACTCGCGCTGCGCCACCGGAACCGTGATGAAACCGATGCTCTGGAGAAGGAATTGATTTCCTCCTGCGAGGGGGCGGTGCCCAATTACAAAACCTCGGCGGTGAAGGAGCACATCGAAGTCATCGTGGTGGCAATCGTGGTGGCGCTCGGCATCCGGGCTTATTTCCTGCAACCGTTCAAGATTCCCACCGCTTCCATGCAGCCGACCCTGAACGGGATTACCGCCCAGGTCATGCCGGATGCGGAATCCTTTCCCAATCCGGTACTGCGCGGCTTGGAATATGTGACCCGGGGCCGGAACTATGTGGAGATGCGCGTGCCCCCGGACTGGGGAACGGTGCGGATGGTTGCGATCCGGCAGCGGTCAGTGCTGCACTTCTTCACGGTGACGGATCTGGTTTTCATGGACGCCACCCGCCGGGAACGCGTGCTGAGTGGTTATGTGCCCGCCCGGCAGCTCTGGGAGAATCTCTGGATCGGACCTCAGCCCGCAGCCTCGGACAATGAAAAAAGGGTCATCGTCAGCGGAGTGGAGAAGTTCTCCGTCGGGGTGCAGGGTGGTCCGGTGGAAGGAGGCACCCTGATCGCGCGAGGACGGATTGACACCGGTGATCAGGTGCTGGTGAACAAGATGGCCTACCATTTCCGCCGTCCTGACCGTGGCGAGGTTTTTGTCTTCAGCACTGCGGGCATCAAGGCAATTCCCACGCCGGAGGGCGTCGACTCCCAGCATTACATCAAGCGGCTCACGGCCCTCCCGGGTGACCGTCTGCAGTTGATGCCGACTGAGGAGCGGACCACCAATGCCTCCGGAAACTATCTGCCGGTGGCGACCCTCAGGATCAATGGCGAGCGGGCTTCGGAACTTGGGATGAGCAAGGTGATGGGCCGGGAAAATGGTTACAAGGGCTACACTTCGATGACGGGAGGGTGGGGGCATTTCATCAAGGGCGATGAGGAAATCAAACTGGATGCCAGGGAATACATGGCGATGGGGGACAATAGTCCTGACAGTTCGGACAGCCGTTACTGGGGTCCCGTGCCGGAGCGCAATCTGGTGGGTCCCGCCCTGTTCGTCTATTGGCCGTTTCTGCCGCATTTCGGATTGATCCGTTAGCTGAACTGCTCCGACTGCGATGGATCCGCGCTGGTTGCCGTGGTGCTGGGGGGCGGGTGCCATCGGCTGCGCCGCCGTATTTCTTGGGGTCCAACCCTGGCGGGCCGAGTGGCGCCGGGGGGTGGAACTGGTCTGGAAGTATCCCGCATCCTGGCTGTTGCCGGCCGGTTTGCTGGCTTTGGACTCGCTGCCGGGCCTGCGGAGGCTGCCGGAAGGCCTTCCCTGGCAGGAAGGGGATGCCGGCGGATGGTCGGCAGGGGCGTTGCTGGATGCGCTTCATGGTTGGACTTTCGGGGCCGGTCCCGCCCTGTTGGCGGCCCTGCTGCTGGTGTTTAATCTGGCAGGGATACGGCGGGGAATGCTCAAAGGGGTGGAATCCGTTACCGGACGGTCCGGTCGTGGCGTCCTCGTGCTTTTCCTGGCAGGAGCGCTGGCGTTGCTGGCCGATTTGGCTTTGCAGGGGCGTGGGGTTCCGGTGGTCTGGCACGGAGTGGTGACGACGCTGGCGGTGCCGCTGGTGGGTTGGGTGGCAGCAGGCATCCTGGCGGGGTTGCTGTTATTGGCGGAGACGATGGTGCGGGCTCCCGGGAAAGTGGACGGGGTGCGCTGGCTGGAATCGGCGGCGGCCCACGCGGCCCGGTTGTGGCCATGGGGGCTGGCGCATGGCCTCGGTTGGTGGTTCAGCCGTTGGCTGCCACTGGAGGCGATCGGTTATTTGAAATGGGGAGTGGTGGTGGCTGGCCTGGGATTTTGCTTTGCCCCGCTGGTTTTTCTCCACGTCCGGCAGACGGCGGAAGCGAGGGAAGGCTGGCAGCGGGCGGTGGACTTTTGGGTGGTCAAGGGCTGGCAACCTGTGGCGTGGATGATGGTCGCGGGGATCATCTTTTTTCCATGGTATCTGGCGGGGCAGGGTTTGGGACGCATGGCTGCGGAAGCCCCGCGCCCGCTGCAGATCGGGCTGGCAGCGGTCTTTGCCCTTGGCCAAATCGGGTTGACGGTCATGGCACTCGGCGCATGGGTGGCGCTACGACTTGCGGGCGTGCCGCCACCCGCCCGCCCGCGGCGATCCCGCAAAGCCAACCCCACATGACGACGACCCCTTCCGGCAAAACCGCGCACGATATCGTGAAGCGCAGCCGGTCGAACCTTGCCTTCGCCCTGGCGTGCCTGCCGAAGCGGCGGCGGAACGACATGTATATTTTTTATGCCTTTTGCCGGGTGGTGGATGACATCGCCGATGACGAAGGATGGACCACCCCGCAGCGGTTGGAGGCGCTGGACCGATGGCGCTCCGTGGTGCGCGGGGAGGCCAGGGAAATGGAACCATTTGAACGGGATCTCCTGGAATTGCGCCAGCGCTACGCCATCCCCGCGGAGGAAATGCTTTCGATCATTGATGGGGTGGCCATGGACATTGAGCCGCGCCGCTATGCTTCCTGGGAGGAACTGAAGCTCTACTGTTACCGCGTGGCCGGTTGTGTGGGACTGGTGAGTATCCGGATATTCGGCTGCCGGGACGAAAAGAGCCGGGACTATGCGATCAACCTCGGTTACGCCCTGCAGATTACGAATATCCTGCGGGACGTGCGGGCCGACTGGGAAAACGGGCAGCGTATTTACCTGCCTCTGGATGAAATGGCGGCTGCAGGCTACAGCGTGGCGGATCTGGCAGCGATGCGGCACAACGAGGCCTTTGTCCTGCTGATGCGTCAACAAGTGGCCCGGGCCTGGGACTATTATCACCTCGCACGGGCTTCCCTGACAAAGCGCGACCGCCGTCCACTGCTCGCGGCTGAGGCCATGCGGCGGATCTACAGTGAAACCCTCGATCTGCTGGAAGCGGACGGCTACCACGTCTTTGACCAGCGGTACCGGCTCTCCAATCTCCGCAAAGCCCGGCTCGTGGCCGGGGCCTGGACCAAGGGGCTCTTTGGCCGCTGGCAGCCCCGGGCCCGGTAAACCGGGGCGCCATGTCCATCAGCTGCCGCAGGCTTGGAAGGTCAGAAAACAGCCCGTCTCCCCGAAATTCATGATTTTCTCATCGCGATATCCTTAAAACTCCCTGCCGTCAGGGCTTTCTCCCGTTTTTCCTCCCTCCTCCGATCATGCGTTTTTCCTTAATTGTTCCCACCGCCCTGGTGATGGTTGCTTGGGCCCCTCCCTTGGTCGCCCAGGTGCCGCAACTGCTCAACTATCAGGGGCGGGTCAAAGTAAGCGGAGCCGATTTCTCCGGAACGGGCCAATTCAAGTTTGCGCTCGTGAGCGGTGCCGGCGGCACCACCTACTGGAGCAATGACGGCACTAGCAGCAATGGCGGTCAGCCGGCGGCGGCGGTGGCGCTCAGCGTTTCCGGCGGTCTCTACAACGTGCTGCTGGGCGATGCCACCCTGCCCAATATGACGGCGCTGACGCCGGGCGTGTTCAGCCACAACGAAGTCCGCCTGCGGGTCTGGTTCAGCGACAATGTGAATGGCTGGCAGCAATTGGCCCCCGACCAACGGGTGGCCGCCGTGGGTTATGCGCTGATGGCGGATGAGGTGAGGGATGGGTCGGTCACCGCCGCCAAACTGGCCGAGGGCGCCGTCACCTCCAGCAAATTGGCTGCGGGGGCGGTGAACAGTGCCGCCCTGGCCCCCAACGCCGTCACCGAAAGCCTCGCCGCCGCCGGGCAGGGAACCGTTCCGTCCGGGGCAGCGCTGGTTTCCGTCCAGCCCAATGCTCCTGAATTGCTCGCCGCCGGTTATTTTTCCGTGGGGAGTCTGAACTCTGCCGATTCCTGGACCGGTATCACCGGCGGCACGGCAAGGGACCGGGCGGCCTCAGTCTGGACCGGATCCGAGATGCTCATCTGGGGGGATGGCCCCTCCGGTTGGCGCTACAATCCCACCACCAACGTCTGGAAGGCCATGAGTGTGGTGGGTCAGCCGGCCAGCCGCGAAAATCCTTTGGCGGTCTGGACGGGAACTGAAATGATTGTGTGGGGAGGGAGAAATGTCAGCCCCGCTCCTCCCTTTTCCAGTGGAGGGCGCTACCATCCCGGCACCGATACCTGGACCACCATGAGTCTGGATGGTGCCCCCGAAGGCCGTTTCAATTCCACCGCCGTCTGGACCGGCTCCGAGATGCTTATTTGGGGCGGGAACAATGGCACCACCGTGCTCGGGGATGGCGCCCGCTACAATCCCACGATCGGCACCGGAGGCAAATGGACGGCCTTCACGGCGGCCGCGCCTCCCCCCGCCCGCCAGCTTCATACCGCCGTCTGGACCGGAACCGAAATGATCATCCATGGCGGCCAGAATCCAGCCCTCGGGACTTACGGGGACTGCCACATTTTCAATCCTTCCGGAGCCGGCCTGTGGACGGTTGGTGCCGTCGCGACTGGATCCCGGTCCGCCCACACGGCCGTCTGGACCGGCCGTGCCATGCTGGTTTTTGGGGGCGCGAATTTGGGCGAGGTCCTACCCGTGGCGGGAGGCTTGGTTTATACAAGATCCTCCAACAGTTGGGCCGCGATGTCCACGGCCGGAGTCCCCACCGCCCGGACTCAGCATGGGGCGGTCTGGACGGGTAACGAAATGATAGTCTGGGGGGGGACTAGCAGTGCCTCCAGCTTTGTTTACAATGGCACCGGAGGCCGCTACGATCCAGCCAATAACTCCTGGACCGCGATGACCAATACCGGGGTGCCTGCGGCACGGGTGAATCCGAACATGGTGTGGAGCGGGTCGGAAATGATCATCTGGGGTGGTTCCAACGGCACCGGACTTGATGCCGGGGGACGCTACCGCCCCAGTCAAACCTTTTACATCTATCAGCGGCCATGATCCGTGGCCTCGTTATGCTGTGGGTGGGAATCACCGCCGCGGTGGCGCAGGTCCGCCAGGGCGGCGTCTATCAGATTGAATCTGAATCCCTCGACTCCGGGGGAGGGGCGTCCGGAGCCGGAAGTTATGCGCTGCAGCAGACGTTGCCCGGCCTCGGCGGCACCGCGTCCGGCGGGGTGTACTCACTTCTGTCAGGTTTTGCCGGGCAATTGGGAAGTGGCGGTACCGGTTCCGGGCCAGCCGCCTTTCTGGCATGGCAAACCGTTTTCTTCGGGGGACCGGCCGAACCCGGGGCTGGCCCCTATGATGACCCGGACCATGATGGCGTGGAGAATCTCCTGGAGTTCGCCTTCAATCTGCCGCCGTTCACGGCCAGCACCGCGCTGGCCCTGCCGGATGCCACGGGCGGCCTGCCGTGGATCCGTGAGGAGGAGATGGATGGGGCCAGTTATTTTACGATGGACTACATCCGACGGAAAAATGCCGGAGATTTCCAACCCCAGACGGCCACTGCCCTCACTGCCTGGACCCCGGCGGTCTTTACCGTGCTGAGCGGTCCGGTTTCCGTCAACGGGGCCTATGAACGGCTCAAACTGCGGCTGGGCCCCCCGATTCAACCAGGTCAAAAGGTGTTCTACCGGCTGGCCGCCATTATTCAATAGCAGCGGGCGCTCCCGGGCCGGGCAGGTCAGCTGGCCAGTCCCGCTTCCTCCAGCCGGGCCGCCATTTCACTGGACTGGAGCGTGCCGATCATCCCGGCGATGTCGCCTTCCATATAGTTGGTCAGGTTGTAGAGCGTCAGGTTGACCCGGTGGTCGGTGATGCGGTTCTGCGGGTAATTGTAAGTCCGGATTTTTTCCTCCCGGCCACCACTGCCGATGAGGGCCTTGCGGTTGGCGGAGTATTTGGCGGCTTCCTCCTGCTGCTTCCGCTCCAAGAGACGGGACCGCAGAATGGTGATGGCCTTTTCCTTGTTCTTGATCTGGCTGCGGCCATCCTGGCAACGCACGATCAGGCCGGTCGGATAATGCAGCACCTGCACGGCCGAGTCGGTGGTATTCACGCCTTGACCGCCCGCACCGCTGGCGCGGCAGACCTCGATCCGCAGATCATCGGGTTTGATTTCGATATCAATTTCATCGGCCTCCGGGAGCACTGCCACCGTCGCGGTGCTGGTGTGGATCCGGCCCTGGGCTTCGGTGGCGGGTACGCGCTGCACCCGGTGCACCCCGCTTTCGTACTTCAGATAGCGGAAGACTTCCTCGCCGGTGACTTTGAACACCACCTCCCGGTAGCCGCCGGCATCGGAGGTGCTGGCGTCCATGGGCTCAATCTTCCAACCCATGGTGTCCACATACCGGCTGTACATCCGCAGCAGGTCCGCGGCAAACAGCGCCGCTTCATCGCCGCCGGTGCCGGCCCGGATTTCCACGATCGCATCCCGGTCCTCCGTGAGGTCGCGGGGGAGCAGGGCATATTGCACTTCGGTCGCCAGGGATTCATGGCGGGTGCGCAATTCCGGCAGTTCCTCTGCGGCCATGGCGGCGAACTCGGCGTCGTCGCCCTTGGCCATGATTTCATTGTCCGCGATCTGGCGGCCGATGGATTGCCACTCGTCCCAGAGGGCCAGCAGTTTTTTGATCTGGGCGTGCTCCCGGGTCAGGACCCCCGCCTTTTTCGGGTCGTTGTAGAACTCCGGCGACGACACCGCCTCATCCAGTTCGGCAAGGCGCTGGCGGCGTTTTTCGATGAGCGGGGCGTAGTCCATGGAGATCAGCAAAAAAGGGAAGGGGAATGCGGGAAACAGAGGCGGCCGGCCGGTCCCCGGGGGCGCCGCCGGATAAAGCAAAACGGTGCTGCATTCACAGGGAATGCGGCACCGTTCGGCTGGGAAAGGAATGTAATCGCTAGGAAGCGGCTCCGGCGAGCTTCGGTGCGGCCCGGCGCGTGGCGGTGGCCCCGAAGCGCTTGGCGAATTTCTCGACGCGTCCCGCGGTATCGATGAATTTCTGTTCCCCGGTGAAGAACGGGTGGGAGGCGGAGGTGATGCCGAGAGCGACGACGTAATGGTCCACTCCATCAATCACTTCCGTTTGTTTGGAAGTGGTGGTGGAACGGGTGATGAAACGCGCCCCGCAGGCGGTATCGACAAAAACGACGTGATTGAGCTTGGGATGGATATCGGCTTTCATGGCAGGCAGGAAGTGACTGTGGACGAAGTGTTACCGGTATCGCCACAGAGCGTGGCGGAAAAAATCCCGGAAAACGGAAACGCATTCTAGGGGCCCCCGCGGGGGATGCAACTGGAATTCAGTCCTTTTCGGCAGAGGGGAGGGTGCCCGGCTTCCATCGCCATCAGACTGAAAATGCAAAAAACCTCCAATGCGGCCCGGAATACATCCTCCCGGACGTCACCCGGGAACACGGGAGGATCACCCCGGGCCGGAAGGACGGATTTGGTTTCAGGTTGAACTGCCTGTGGTCCGGGGTTGAGTAGCGCCTGCACACTGGCCAAGTTGGGTCCAGAGGGCACCCGCGCTTCAGGGCTTCGATACCTCCATCCACTTGTCCGGCTGTGCCGCGGATTTCCGCAAGGCCACGACGGGCCTGAGGGTACTCCACCCGTTCCGCACATCTCCGGAAGAAGGGGCGCTCCGGTGTCATTCTTTTTGAGTCAATGCGCCCTGCGGAAAGTAAAACTGAAAGCCATGGACGCTGCATGCCCCACCGGCTATGATGGTTTGGATCTATTCCAGCGTTCGAAGGACTGGAGCTTCCTGCATGAAACTCCGGCGCGCTCACCTCATTCTGGTCGATATCAGCGGCTACACCCGGTTCATCCGTCTGCACCGGATGAGTGTGATCCATGCAGAGCATATTATCACGGAGCTTCTCGAATGTGTGATCGATGCTTCCAGCCATCCTCTGATCCTGAATAAGCTGGAGGGGGACGCCGCTCTGTTTTACGCCTTGGCCGACGAGGGCGCGGATTCCCGTGAAGCGGCCGCCCGGCGGAGTGCCGGCGAGGTTTTGCGTCAGATTGCGAAATTCTTCGAGGTCTTCCGCATGCGGGAGCGGCAGCTGGTGAGTGAATGCACCCTGTGCCTTTGTGACGCGTGTGCCAAGGCTGGCGAATTGCGGATCAAGGTGATAGCCCACACGGGAATGATTCTGGTAAAGCAGATACGCCAGTTTGAGGAAATCGCGGGGGAGGATGTCATTCTCGCTCACCGGTTGTTGAAAAATTCCATCGCTTCCGACGAATACCTTCTCCTCACCGATGCTTTTCACGCGCTGTCAGGCCCACCGGACACGATGCCCATGGAGCCGCTCTGCGAGACCTATGCGGGCCACGGCCCGATCACGATTCACGTCCATCAACCAGCCCGGGCTGCCGCCCAGCCGGTCCGCCCTTCCACTTCCCTCTGGCGCCGGCTGGGGACCACCCTGCGGCTCGAGTCCCATCTGGTGAAGCGCCTCCTCGGAGCACCGGCCAAAGAGTTCCACCATCTGCCCTCCCGGTCCTCTAGCCAAAATCAGAACTCCTGAGCGCTCGTCGTCCCGGCATGGGCTCCTTGTTGATGGTCAGGGTGGGGTGGTCTTTGGTGGCCCGGGTGGTGGCGTGGGAAGTCCGGGGGCTGGAGGAGCGGGGGCTTTTTTGAAGAAGATGAGGTGCTGCCAGGGTAGGCCGTCGAATTCCCGGTCAACCACAAACCCCATGGGGAGCCATTCCTTGCGGATTTGGTCTTTGGACATTTTGTGCTCGGGCTTGATGGGGACTTTGTTGTCCTCGGCGCGGAATTCGACGAGGGCGACGCGGCCTTCGGGTTTCAGGGCGGCGTGCATGGCCTGGAGCTGGTGGGCGGGGTGGCTGAACTCGTGATAGACATCGACGAGGAGGATGAGGTCGCAGGAGGCGGGGGGCAGTTTGGGGTCGTGATAGCTGCCGAGGATGGTTTTGATGTTTTTGAGGCCACGGCCGGTGGCCCGGGCGGACAGCATGTCGAGCATCTGAGGCTGGATATCGACAGCAAGGATGGTGCCTTTTTCCCCGGTGAGGCCTGCCATGGTGAGGGCATGATAGCCATTCCCGCAGCCGAGATCGCTGATGGTCCAGCCGGGCTGGATGCGGAGTTCCTTGATCATCAGGGCGGCGTTTTCCTCCTGTTCGCGGTTGGCGCGCATCAGCCATTCGGCGCCGGTCCAGTGCATGGTCTGGGCGATGGTGCGGCCCTGGTATTCGGTGAGGGCAGGGGGGGCGTCCTGGGCCAGAAGCAGGGACGGGAGGAAGAGCAGGCAGAACAGCAGACGCATGATGCCAAGGATACGCGGGAATGGAGGGAGTCCAGACAGGGAATTGGCGATTGCGCGGCGGCGGGGGGTGTGGGAAACCACGAAAAATGTTCGATCTTACTGATAAAATCGCAGTCATCACCGGTGCCGGACGCGGCATCGGTCTGGCCATGGCACAGAGTTTTGCCGAAGCGGGAGCCAAGGTGGCGGTGGTGAGCCGCACCGAATCCAATGCGGCGAAGGCAGCGGACGCGATCAATGCCAAACATCCCGGCGCGGCCAGGGCCTATGCGGTGGACGTGGCCGATGGGACGGCGGTGGCGGAAATGGGCAAACAGGTGCTGGCCGACTTCGGCAAGGTGGACATTCTGGTGAACAACGCCGGGCTGACCCGCGATGGCCTGACCCTGCGCATGAGCGAGGAGGACTGGGATGCGGTGCTGGACACGAATTTGAAGGGCGCCTTCCACATGTTGAAGGCCTTCCAGCGGTCGCTCCTCAAACAGAAGGACGCGCGCATCATCAATGTGGCCAGCATCATCGGACTGATGGGCAATGCCGGGCAGGCCAACTATGCGGCGAGCAAGGCTGGTCTGATTGGTCTGACCAAGAGCCTCGCCCGGGAATTCGCCGGAAGGGGCGTCACCGTGAATGCGATCGCTCCGGGATTCATCGCGACGGATATGACCGACGTGCTGAGTGACGAGATCAAGACCGGCATCCTCTCAAAAATCCCGTTGGGCAGCATGGGCACGGTGGATGACATCGCGGCCGCGGCGCGGTTCCTGGCCAGCGTGGAAGCCGGGTATATCACCGGCCAGGTGCTGGTGGTGGATGGCGGGATGGTGATGTAAGGCCGCAGGCAGGCTCCGGGGGAGGGAGGTGCCTGTCCCGGCGACTCCGCGCTAGGACAGGGCAGGGTGATGATAGGGCGGGACGGGGCACCCAATGGTGTCGGCCACGGCACGGAGCAGTTCGGCCTCGTGGTTGGAGACGTCGCCATCCGCAAAGACCGTCGCGGCACAGGCGTAGAGCAGTTGCTTTTTCACCATGGGGACGGCGCGGTCGAAGCGGTCGAGCGCGGCATTGATGCGGTCGAGGGAGACGGTGGTCAATTCCGGGGTCCAGCGGATGGCATGTTCCTGCAGGGCGTGATTGGCCGCGGCGAGGGCCTGCTGGTGCGCGGGACTGCCGGGGGAGCCGGAGAAAGCCGCGAAGGCGGACAGAATGGCGGAGGCCTCCGGGGCGGCTTCCGGCAGGTGGCGGATCTCGATAGGGGGTGGATTGGTGCGGCGGAAATGCAGGTCGAGATTCCGCCGCACGATTTTCTGCAGCATGAATTCGAAGAGATCCATCTGGCCGTCGGCGGCGATCAGTTCGGTGAGGATATGGGAGAAGCGGCCATACTCGGCCGGGGTGAGCCGCCGCAGGGCCGGCACCGCCAGATCGATCATGGCGATGAGCTGGGAGGAATGCCAGCCTTGGATTTGGGCGGAGATTTCATCCACGGTGGCGGTGGTGCGGGCATCGGCTAAAGTGGCGAGGGCGGCCCGCTCCCGGGCGCGGGCGTCGGGATTGACGGACAACAACATGGCGAAGACCGCGGCCTGGGCGCCGGCACTGTCGCGGAGCAGGCCCCGCAACTCCGGCGGAATGAGCGAGTTGATGTGGATGGCGGATTTGATCTCCTCCGGGGTGGGCTGGCCGATGCGGTCGAGGGCGGTCATGGCCTGGCTGGTGGTGACTTTCCGGCGGATGTCCATGAAGCCGGCCATGGCGCCTTCCGGATGGGCGCTGACGGGAACGTTGCGCACGCGCCGGGCTTCGATCTCCGGCAGGGTGACGGTGGGCCACTTCCCGTCCCAATGCGGCAGGATGGCCTTGATGCGCTGCTCCAGCGGCGGGTGGGTGCTGAGGGCGGAGAGGAAAGCGTTGCCCATGGCATTGCTGAACATGAGGTGGCTGGCTTCCTCCGTGCGCGGGTTTTTCAATTGCGAACCGTAGGCGTAGCCGCCGATCTTAAGCAGGGCGCCGCCGATGCTGTCAGGATTCCGGGTGAACTGCACAGCGGAGGCATCGGCTAGGAATTCGCGCTGCCGGGAGATGGCAGCCTTGATGAGATTGCCGAAAAAGACCCCGAGGTATCCCAGGATGAGCAGGAGGATGCCGCCCAGCAGGAGCAGGAGCCGGGGGTCGGCTTCCTTGCTATTACGGCTGCCGCCTCCGCCCATCTCGGCCGAAAAGCGCAGGAGGATGCGTCCCATGATGGCCATGATCAGCAGGCCATGCACCACCCCGATCAGCCGGAGATTCAGCCGCATGTCGCCGTTCAGGATGTGGCTGAATTCGTGGGCGATCACGCCCTGCAGTTCATCGCGCGACAGCGCCTTCATGCAGCCGCGGGTGACGCCGACCACGGCATCGGCCGGGGTGTGTCCGGCCGCGAAGGCGTTGATGCCTTCCTCATCATCCATCACCCAGACCGCCGGCACCGGAATGCCGGAAGCGAGGGCCATTTCCGCGACAATATTGAGCAGTCTCCGTTCATCCGGATGGGTGGTGTCCGGATCGACGGCGCGTCCGCCGAGTTCCCGGGCGAGGACCGATCCGCCGCTGGAAAGCTGCAGGATCTTGAATCCACTGCCAAGGCCGATGGTCCCGGCGCTGACGGCCGCAATCAGGCCGAGGAGTTCCCAGTCGAGCAGGCCGCCCTTCCAGCCGGTGGCGAATCCGGCGGCGAGGTAAAGCAGCACGATGATGGTGACGACCGAAGCCGCAAACAACACCAGCAGCAGCCGGGTGCGGCGGCGGGCGTCATCCTGGTTCTGGAAAAAGTCCATGGGGTAAGAGGGGAGATGAAACCATGCCCGGACCGGGCGCCGATGGGCCCTGCGGCAACGGGAGGGACCGAGGATAGGGTCCGGAACAGGAACAGAAGGGCACGAAGCTCAGGAAGGTGCCGGAAGCCGGAGGGGTGGCTCCGTCGGCGTCGTGATCTTCTGTTGCGGGCGGTCTGTTATTTCCCCGTGGGAAAATCCGGAGGCATTGCCCGATGCCGCGTTAGAACTGGACTTTGACCGGAGTGCGTTCGGCGTCGTTGGAGACTTCGAAAAGCTGGGCTTCGGTGAAGTTGAAGGTGCCGGCTATGAAGCTGCTGGGGAACATCTCGCGGCGGTTGTTGTAGTGCATCACCGCGTCGTTGTAGGACTGGCGGGCGAAGGCGATTTTGTTTTCCGTGGAAGTCAGCTCTTCGGTGAGCTGCATCATGTTCTGGTTGGCCTTGAGATCCGGATAGGCTTCCTGGACGATGGAGAAGCGGGTCATGGCGGCGGTGAGGCCGGCCTCGGCCTGATTGAGGGTCTGCAGGGCGGCGGCGCTGGTGGGGGCGCTGGCGACGGCTTCGCGGGCGCTGGAGGCCTGGTTGCGGGCCTTGATGACGGCTTCCAGAGTGTCCTTTTCGTGCGCCATGTAGGTCTTGGCGGTTTCGATCAGGTTGGGGATCAGGTCATAACGGCGCTTCAGCTGGACGTCGATCTGGGAGAAGGCGTTTTTATAGCGGTTCCGGAAGGTGACCAGGCCATTGTAAAGACCGATGACCCAGAACACAGCAATGGCGGCGACGGCGGCGAGGATGAGCAGGATGACAAGAATGGTGGACATAACGGATGGGAATGGGTGGAGTGGACTGGCCGAGCATACCCCGGACCGGGCTCAGGTAAACGATTTCTGTGGGGCTTCGAGAATAATTATGCGGAGGTTTTGGAACAGGTTTCCCTCACTCCAAGCCGGTCTTTGCCTGTCAGATTCGATTTGCGCGAACCGGCAGCGCTTTGTATAGCAATCCATGATGAATCCGCGCCAGTGGTTCCGCTTCTTCTGCGGGTTGCAGGTTTTGCTCACGGCGTGGGCTCATGGCGGGTTCCACGCTGCCAGGGATGTGCTGCCGCTGACGGGTGGATACCCTCTTTCCGGCCTGTGGTCCTCCACGCCGGCAGCAAAGGGATTCTCCACGGGGCCTGTCCTTTATTTTCCCGCCAATGACGGGGTACATGGAGGTCAGATTTGGCGGAGCGACGGCACTGCCGCTGGAACCTGGCCCTTGACGGATTTCCTGAAACTGACGGATTTTAGTCCACTCCCGTTCCGCCATACGGAATCCCTGCCGTTTTTTGCACCCGACAACAACATCAGGGAGGGGCGGCTCATTGTATGTGACGGCACGGCGGCGGGCAGCGGCTATGTGCCGCTGGGCGGGGATGTTTCCGCCAGACTGGCCGGAGCCTCCAGCGCTCTGGCATTCTTTCTCCGTGCGGATTCCCTCGAGCCACCCTACGCACTCTGGACCACGAATCCCTCCGGCACGGTGGTGACCCGCATTGCCGGGCATGTGGCTACAGCGGCGGAAGGCCTCGCCTTGGGCAGGCAGTTTTTTGTCAGGCGGATCCCGGGGCAGCCGTTCAGCCTGTGGGCCAGCGACGGCACGGCGGACGGCATCACTAAAATGAAGGAATTCCCCGCCGGGACGCCGGAGCCATCAAACTGGCAATTCCTGCCCGCTTCCACGGGCATTTATTTTATTCCCACGCTTCCCGAAACCGGAGCGGAACTCTGGCACAGCAACGGCACGACGGAAGGAACCGGACTACTCAAGGACATCAATCCGGGCACCGGTTCCGCGAACGCGTGGCTATCCTCAGCCGGTCTCAGCGGCGGCCGTCTTTTTTTCAGCGTGAGCATCCCGGCGGGCCGTTTTCTGTGGCGCTCGGATGGTACGGCGGAGGGAACAATTCCCCTGCAATTCCTGGATGACCCGGAATCCCAGGATACCGGAAGTGTGAGCGACCTGCAGGAAATGGACGGCAAGCTGTATTACATGTGGACGGCATACGCCGCACGATTCCCTTACAGGCTGTGCTCATCCGACGGCACCCCTGCCGGAACGGTGGTGCTGGATGGACCATCCGCAGCCATCGCCACGAGTGACTATCCCCCCCGCCTGATGACCGGTGGTGGTAAACTCATTTTGGGAAGCACGCACCAGACCGAGACCCGTCTTTGGCGCACGGATGGCACTACGTCCGGCACTTCACAGATCCTGGCGAAACCCTCGCAGAATTTTGCAGCTGAAAAACTGGGCATGGCGGGTTCTTCCCTTTTGTTTCAATTCGGCACCGACGGGACCGGCACTGAACTGTGGCGGACGGACGGCACGGTGGCTGGCACGGCCATGGTGCGGGACATCAATCCCGTGAAAATCACCGGCAGACAGGCCGTCTGGAACGGGCGGGTTTATTTTTGGCGGGACGGCATCATCCAGGAAAAAGCCGACGGCACGCCCGGAGTTGCCACCCCTGCCGCGGAATGGGAACGCAACATCGTCCGGGGACCGCATACCGAATTCCTTGGAGCGGAATATTATGTGCAATTGGCCTTCCCGGAGCCCGGCTACGAGTTGCGCCGCAACCACGGAAGTGCCGCCACCGATGAGCGGGTAACGTTATTGCCCGGAGTTTACGGCTTCAATTCCTATCCTGTGTCCATGGTGACTGCGGGGAATTTGCTATTTTTTGAATTGACGGACGACAGCCGGATGAAAAGCCTGTGGCGCAGTGACGGCACGGCGGCCGGAACCTACGCTCTCACTACCCCGGCATACGGTTTTCCCGGGTTTGATGCCACTGCCTGCGGGGGTATTCTGTATACCACCACCCGGGAAAACTTTGAAATCGTCCTGCAACGCAGTGACGGAACCGCCGCCGGCACTTTCTCGCTGACGGACGGCATGCCCGCCGCCCTGCGCAGAGTCAGCCGCAGCGTGGGCACGTCCGGACCCTTCGTTTACTTCATCAGTGAAAGCGTTGCGGCCTATCCTTTGGGCGAGCTGTGGCGGACGGATGGGACGCCTGCCGGAACCCTGCTGTTGAGGGAAGGCCTGACCATCAATAGTTATTACGGCGACGTGAGCGGACTGACGACGGACCGCCTGCCCGGCCACCTCTTTTTCGCGGCGGATGACGGCACGGGCTTGGAGCTGTGGGGCAGCGACGGCACGCCTGCCGGGACCGCCGCAATAACCAATATCTTTCCGGGCGGCTCCGCCAAAGTCAAACTCCTGGCCGCTTGGGATGGGCAGATCTTTTTCGCGGCGACCGATCCTGTCCACGGGCGGGAACTCTGGTCCACGGATGGCACTGCGGCCGGGACCCATTTGGTGGAGGACCGCGAGCCCGGCGTGGCCTCCAGCTACCCCGACTGGGCCGCCGTCACCGGAGGAAAACTATTTGTCACCTACGGCACCGGAGCGGACGGCACCAACCCGTTGCGGCAAATCTTCAGCGCCGCGCCTGCCCTGCAACCATTGGCCCCGGAATCTTCCGCCCTGGGCGTGAAACTGCGTGTTTTCCTGACAGCTGATGGCACTCACGGGGAGATCTTCCATGAATACGGCACGGATTCCCAGATGGGACAAAGGACTGCTTCCCAGCCAGCAGGCGGGGCTGGCAATACGCTTATTTCCAGTCAGGAAATTCCGCTTCCCGCACCATCCGGAGTGCTTTTCCACCGCCCTGTGCTTTTGATAGGAACCCAGCGGCTGGAGGGGGGGATCCAACGCCTCACCCTGACCGGAGGCGTGCCCGACCAGCTTCCTCCATGGCTGCCCTGCCGTCTCCATTCCTTCCGGGATGAAGCCGTTCCCATCCGCGCCGACCGGCTGCCTGCTTATGCTCCGGATCCCGATGGCGATATCACGATGGTGAGTGCCGCCATATCGGAGAGCCGGGAGGGGGGGACGGTGCAGCTCAACCAAGGCATCATCACTTATCAACCACCGGCCGGTTTTACGGGATCGGATAGTTTTGAAGTGACGGCCACCCAGTCCGGAGGGGTTACCTTCACTTTTCCGATCGAGGTAGTGATCATGGACACGGGAAGTCTGCCACACCGTTTGCTGCCCGCCGCCCCTCCGGCCGCCATCCGCAGCCAAGTGCTGCCAGGTCGCTGGTATCGCATGGAGCGATTCTCCGACGCGGCGGCATGGCTGCCGATCGGGGAAGTGCGGGCGGATGCCACTGGCTCGTTTCTTTGGCAAAACGAGGCCTTGGCCGGAGGCAGGGCCTTTTTCCGCGCGGTGTTGATTCCCTGAATCCTCTCTATTTTATTCGGGGCGGAGCAATCTGATGGCTCCCAAGGGAGGAACGGAGGCTTGGAATCCACCCCGGCACATTCACCAGAAAAATCAGGGCAGCAAAAATGTGTGTCAGGAAATTCAGGCTCATCACCTGACTGATGCTGAGATGCAGCGCGATGATGGCCAGGCCGCCGGCGAGGGCCCAGCGGCGGTTGATCAGGACGACGAATCCGAGGAGCTCGATCAGCAGGCCGGTCCCGAAGAAAAGGCGGGCGAGATTGGGATGATCCACGAGGGTCTGGGTTACCGTCTGGAGCCAGGCCGGCGGCATTTCCAGGGTGTCGTGATAGTGGGCCCAGTTGGTCTTCAGCAGCTGCACGGCGAGATAGGGCGCGTCGTAGAGCCACATGAAGTTGGAGTTGGTCAGCTTCACCACCCCGCAGACCACATAGGATGCGGCGATGACGACGGTGCTCCACCAGATGGCCTGCTGTTGCGCGGTGAGGCCCGGGCGGGTCCAATGTGCGGCCGGTTTCTCCACTCCGGGTCCGCGCGGGATCAGGTAGACGAGAAACTGCGCCAGGAGCATCATGGTCACCATCTGGGTGCTGTGATTGATGGCTCCCTGGGAATTGCCAAGGGTGCCGATGACGATGCTGAAAAACAAGGCGGGCAGGAGGCCCAGGGCGGGCAGCCAACCAGCCACATACAAGGCGAGGCCACCGAGGGTGAGGGCTTTCAGGCCCAGACCGGGAGGGGATTTGCCGATCCATGTGAGGTCCAGAAAATGCGCGATCCCATTGGGGAATTTCTGGGTGGTCCAGGCTCCGGTCTCCCACTTGATGGTGTAAAAGACGAGTGCGGCAAATCCGGCACGCATCAGCAGCATTTCGAGCGCGCTCCAATCGAATGGGCCGGGCTGCCACCAGGGGCGTTTGATGGTGTTGGCAGAGTCGCTCATGGGGTGGGCACGGGGAGTTCGGCGAGGCGTTCCGGTTCAAGATGGGCCAGCCCACCGTCTTCGAGGCGGAAGGTTTTCCGGTAGAGACGCAGTTGGGAAACACTGGTGGGCATGGCCTTTGGGCGGATGCGCTCCACGATGGTGGCCATGACGGCCCGGCCAGCGGCAGCGCGGTCTTCCGGAGTGGCCGTTTCCAGCTTTCGGCCGGCGGCTCTGGAGATCGTGCTGAGTTCCTTTTTATACATTTTCTTGGCGGTGCCGGAACCGGTGCGGAAGACGGCATCCATGGGCAGGGCGACATCGGCCTGGTCGGTCACATAGAGGATATCAGCCTCCTCATCGACATTGGAATACATGGGGAAATTGGAGAAGGGATACCGTTCCTTCACGAGGAAGAGAAACAGCACCACCAAAAGCATGGCGCGGAAGGGCAGCCGTTGCCAGACGGCTGCCAACCGGGGAGGCAGGGAGACACTCATGGCCGGAACCTGGGGGTGGCGGTGCCGGAACGCAAGGCCCCCGAAAACGCACGGGGCGATGTTGCGATTGCCGCCCAGTCGCGGCTCCGCCCGCCCGTTTGACTTGCCCCTGCGCCCGGGTGATGAGGCCGGGACATGGCCCGTATCGAATCGCGTTCCCCTGACTTCAAGCTCCGTCTGATGGACCGCTGGCCGGTGTATTACTGGCGGCGTTACCCTCATTTTCTGAAGGCCAATGATTGGAGTTTCTCCGCGGTGAATGCCATCCCGCTCCCTGCTGTCCAGCAGGCGCTGGAACTCGGCTATCTGCGCTGGCCCAAGGCGCTGGCCCCTTGGTGCCAAGGCAAGGACGTGGTGGATGTCGGCTGCGGGATGGGGCTGCACGGGCTTGGGTTTTTGCTGGAAGGGGCACGCAGTTACACGGGGGTGGATCCGCTCATCAAACCGAAGTCGGGAGTGCTGAAGAGCCTGCACTCCGGGAAGCGGCTCGACTGTGGCTGGACACCGGAAATGCTGATGGAACGGATCGACCGGTTCCGCATGATCCGGGGCATTTCCAATGAACTGGAAGGCCGGATGTCATTTGATGTGGCCACCCTGCACAATGCCACGGAGCACCTGACCGATCTGGCGGGGGTTTTTGCCTCGGTGGCCCGCCTGCTGCGGCCGGGGGGGCGGCTCATCTTCAGCCACCACAATTGGTTTTCCTGGAACGGACATCACCAGGAGCCGAAAACCATCGGACGCCTCGACCTGACGAATCCTGTCCAGCAGCGTTTCGCCGACTGGGCACATCTTGACGGCACCCACCCGCCGGATCATTACGTGATGACCAAACTGAACCGTCTGCGCTTGGAGGAAGTCCGCGCCATCACGGGCCAGCATTTTGAAATCGAGCTGGAGCGGACCACCCCATCCACGCCCAATCAAGGCGCAGGCCGCATTACCGATGCCATCCGCGCCCGCCACCCGGAGCTGACGGCAGCGGACTTCACCACGCAGAGCCTGTTTTGTGTGGCGCGGCTGAAAGGCTAGATAAGGGGTGGACGAAGCTCCCGCTGAGTTCCGATGGACTGGCTTTCCGGAGCTTTTGCAAAACCCGTGCTCTGCTACTCAGCAGGAGCTTCGTCCACCTTTCCCTCCCTCCCAAACTCCGTTGCGCTCCGGTCGGCCCGTGCTCATGATCGCGTCATGGAAATCATCCACTCTGCCCAAGCCCCTGCCGCCATTGGTCCCTATTCCCAGGCCGTCCGCACGGGGAATCTCCTCTTCGCCTCCGGGCAGATCCCGATCGATCCCGCCACGGGCAAGATCGATGCTACCGACTTCACCGGCCAAGCCCAACAGGTTTTCGCCAATATCAAAGGCCTCCTCGATGGCGCCGGTCTGACCATGAATCACGTGGTGAAATGCAGCGTCTTCCTCAAGGATATGGCTGATTTCCCCACCTTGAACCCGCTCTACGCGGCCGCGTTCGGGGATCATAAACCCGCCCGCAGCACCTTCCAGGTCGCCAAGCTCCCGCTGGATTCCATGGTGGAGATCGAAGTGGTGGCGGAGTATCCGGGCTGAAATGTGAGCAGTCCCGACCCGCGTCAGGCACGCAAACGACCCTCGCGGATTTTGCATGATTATAAAGGTCCGCGCTGCCCTCCCGGATGACGCGCCAGCCATCGCCGCGATCCGTGTGCTGACATGGCAGCACGCTTTTCGTGGCATTATTCCACAACCTTATCTTGATGCGATGGACGCCTCGGAGAATGAGGCAGTGTGGCGCGGGGCTATCTCGCAGGGAATGCCCCGGGTTCTGGTGGCAGAGGCAGCAGGGAAGGTCGTCGGCTTTTCCTGCTTCGGGTGCTGCCGGGATGAGGGGGCTTCCTCAAGTGCAGGTGAAATCTGGGCGCTGTATGTGGTGCCTGAGTATTGGGATAAAGGCGTTGGCCGGCAATTGTGGCTCGAATCCCGCGGCCAGCTGGTGCAGCAAGGCAGCACTGTGATCAGTCTTTGGGTGCTTGAAAAGAATTTGAGGGCGATCCGCTTCTATCGTGCAGCCGGGTTTGTGCCCGAGGAAAGCTCATGGAAGTGCTTCGAAATCGGCGGAGCCCAGGTTCAGGAAATCAGATATCTGCATTCTCTCACGTCTTGCCATTAAGTATCCCGCCACCTCACTTCACAAAAATCGCCCCATCCTTCATATCCAGACAGTGCTCCTTCAGGGCGGTGCGGGTGGATTTGGAGAGGTAAACCTTGATGCGGCCGATCTCGAAGATTTCGTGCGGTTTCATTTTGTTGATCGGCTGCCACAGCAGGCTGGCGTAGGCCTGGCCGGCGCGGTCGCCGCTGGCGAAACGCACATAGTCGAGCTGCGGGATGAGGCCAAAGTTGCCGCCTTCGGTTTCCTCATGCCACTTCGCGAGATAAGCCCGGAAGGCTCCCGTGGTAATGACTCCGCAACGCAACCGTTCCAACATGGCGGGACCGTGCATCGCCGCGCTCCCGGCGCAAGGGCGGGGGGCATCATTGGTGGAGTTTGGCCGATGAAACCCCGGCGGGGCAGTTCATCGTCCGGAGCACCTCCCTCTTGATGCGGGCGGATTCCTCTCCCAGATAGGTCTTCTTATGTCCAGTACTTGGGGTCAGGCTTTTCGTATCACCACCTGGGGGGAATCCCACGGTGGCGGGGTCGGTGTGGTGATTGACGGCTGTCCGCCCCGGGTGCCGCTGACTCTCGAACACATCCAAACCGAACTGGACCGCCGCCGTCCGGGACAAAGCGAAATCACCACGCCCCGCAAGGAAGCGGACCGGGCGGAGATTTTGAGCGGTGTCTTTGAAGGGCTGACCACCGGCACCCCCATCTCCATTCTGGTGCGCAATGAGGATCAGCGGTCCGAGGCCTATAACGAAATGGCCACGAAATACCGGCCGAGCCATGCCGACTACACCTACGATGCCAAATACGGCTTCCGGGACTGGCGTGGCGGGGGGCGCTCAAGTGCGCGCGAAACCATCGGACGGGTGGCCGCCGCCGCGGTGGCACAACAGGCCCTGCGGGCGCTCTATCCAACGTTGGAAGTGATTGCGTGGGTGAAGAGCGTTTACAAATTGACCGGCACCATCGACCCGGCTGCCGTGACCCGCGAGCTGGTGGAAAGCAATATCGTGCGCACCGCCGATCCCGCGATGGTGGGGCCGATGATCGATCTCATCAAGGAAATGCGCGGCGCGGGCAACAGTGTGGGCGGCGTGGTCGAGTGTGTGGTCAGGAATTGCCCACCAGGACTGGGCGAGCCCGTCTTTGATAAAATCGATGCCGACCTTGCCAAGGCCATGCTCAGCCTGCCTGCCACCAAGGCCTTTGAAATCGGCAGTGGTTTCGCGGGCACCCTGCTCACCGGCTTGGAGCACAATGATCCCTTCCGCATGGAAAACGGGGTGGTCCACGCCACCAAAAACGATTCCGGCGGGGTGCAGGGCGGCATGAGCAATGGCGAGCCGATTCTCTTCCGGGTGGCCTTCAAGCCGGTCGCCACGGTGATGCACGAGCAGGACACCGTGACCAGCACCCCGCACGAAGACACCACCCTGAAAGGCCGCGGCCGCCACGACCCCTGTGTGCTGCCGCGTGCGGTGCCGATCGTGGAGGCCATGACCTGGCTGGTGCTGGCGGATCACGTCCTGCGGCACCGGGGGCAGGTGGGGAAATGAATCCTTACCCAATCTGTGGTCCAACACAGGACCTTGAACGCTGAACTTTGAACATCGGATAATCCTCATTGCCTCGCCGGTCCGTTTGTGATGGACCGTTTCCCCATGCCTTTTTCCCTGACCTCCGAACCCACCCTGCGCCTCGCCATGCTGGCCTTTGCCGGCGTTTGTGTGTTCTGGGGGGTGGCGCGCGGGATTGGGCGTTTGGTGATGCTGGCGGTGTCGGTCATGGCCGGTGCCGCGGCGGGTTGGGCCTTCTTCCGGTATGCGCCGGGGCCCTTGATCTCATGGCTGAATGGGTTTCATGCCGAAGCAATCCAGTGGGGCGCGGTGATTTGCGGGGTGCTGGCGTTCTGGTTTTCCCAACGGTTTCTCGGTTCGCTGTTCAGCGGTCCAGGCATGGTTCCCGCCGGGGCAGCCCAGCGCACCCGGGCCGGGTTGTTCAGTCTGGTGCCGGCGTTGCTGGTGCTCTGGGGCGCGGCGATGGCGATCCGTTACAGTGGTGGGGTGGCGCGCATGCGGTGGGTGGAAAAAGCGGCCATGACCCAACGTGCCGGCCCCTTGGAGGAGCCGCCGCTGCTCGCCCAGCTCCGCCATGGCGTCTCCACCGGCACGCTGGGCCAGGTGTTGGATAAAGTGGACCCTTTCCACTCCCGCGAAGCCTCGGCCCTCGGTGCCTTGCTGGCCTTGCGCCGGAATGAAACGGCGTGGCAAAATCTGATCCGCCAGCCGCGGATGGCTCCCTTGGTGCAGTCCGAAGTCATGCGTGCCTTGCTGAAGGATAATGATGTGCTGCATGCCCTCAGTTTTTCCTACTACAGCAAGCTGCTCACCCTGCCGGAGCTCACCGAGGCGGTTTCTGCCCCTGCCGTGCGCGATGCCCTGCGGGCGCTTCCCGTCGAGGATGCCATCCGGTCTGCCCTCGCGGGCACCCCGGCTTTGCCGGCCGCGCCCCGCGCCGTCATCGTGGAATGACACTTTTTCCCCCTGAATCCACAATCCTTCCAATTTTCGGAACCGAATCTGCTTATCTCTCATGTCTGACCATATGCCCCGCAGCACCCGCACTTCTCCGGTTCCGCCTCCTGGCGAATTTCACCAGCATCCTCTCGATGAGCGGATCCGCCTCTCCTACAGCACCTTGGAACGACTGAGGCGGCCCAACGGCGGTTACATCGCCAGCCCCTATTCTGCCGATGACGGCTCGGGAGATGCCTACAATGTTTTTTGGATCAGGGATATTATGTTCGCCACTTACGCGAACGAATACCTCGGGTGCTTCGACAAGATGATCGAGAGTTTCCGCCTCGTGCTGGATATTTTTAAGCGCTACCACCTGCGCATCATCAAGGCGTCCATCCTCAAGCCTAACGTGCTCGATCAGCGCGGCCTGTTCATGCCGGCCCGCGTGCATCCCACCACCCTCGAAACCATCACGGATGACTGGGGGCACCACCAGATGGATGTCTTCGGCCTCTTTATGTATAAAATGGGGGATCTGATCCGGAAAGGTTATGGATTCCGTTTCACGGCGGAGGATTTTACGCTGATCAGCCACATCCGGAATTACATTTTCAACATGGGCTTCGAGGAGGACTTCGGCATGTGGGAGGAAGGCCCCGAGGCACACAGCAGCAGCTTCGGCGCGGTGCTGGGCGGTCTGACCATGTGGTTCGATCAAGGATTCTACGACTACAAATACAAACAGAAAACCGAGATCGGCACCCTCGTTCCGGTCAGCCAGCGCATGGTGGCCAACGGCAACAAAGCCCTCGCCGAACTGCTGCCCCGGGAGTCCCCTAGCCGCCCCTACGATATGGCGCAGCTCAGCCTGATCTGGCCGTATGCCATCGTGGACTACGAGACCAAGCTGATGATCCTGAAGAACATTGAGACCGAACTCGTCGGCACGCGCGGGGTAAGGCGTTACCCCAACGATGTGTACTCCGGTCACGGCACGGTCGCCCATGAAGGGGAGACGGCGGAATGGCCGCTCGGTCTGGCCTGGCTGTCGATTTGTTATTCAAAGCTTGCGGAATACGAGCAGGATTTCGACGCCAACCATCACCCGATCCACCTGAGCTGGGAGCAACGCTCCGCCTATTTCGATCTGGCCGTGAAATATTTTATCCAACTGGAGAGCGCCATGACTCCTGAAGGTTACGTCCCGGAACTCTACCTCGGGACGCAGATGGGTCACAACACTCCCCTGGCCTGGGCCCAGAGCTTCCACATCATTTCCGGACAGATGCTGCTCAATCTTTCCTACAAGCATCCCGCCCACTTCAAAATCCCGGCCAGCCTGCTGCGCCGGGCCGTGGTGTGAGGCTGTATCACGGGTTGGCAGGGATGATCAAACACCGGCCGCTTGCCATGGGCCCGTCTACGGATGGCTGCCGAGAATTGCCGGGGTGGCTGGAGGCGTGGTGAAGGAACGGACCCGGAAGTAGGCCCGGGGTTGGGAGGCGAAGAGGAGAAACTCATCGACCGGATTGCCAGTTCCCGGGATGACACTGGTCTTGTCGGACCAAGGGCCCGCAAGGGAGGTGGCTTGCTGGATGACGTAGTTTTGGGCAATGCCGGTGGGGAAGCTGACCGTGTAGAAGCCGAGACCGATCCGGGAAAATGCGGTAACGCGCAGGGGTTCTATTTTGACTTCGGTGGAGAGGATGGAGGCCGGACCGGTCAGGGGGGTGAAGTCCACATGGAATTGGGTCGGACCACCACCGGCGTTTTGATTGCCTGCGACGCTAACCGTGATCCACAAGGAGGCAGGGGTGCCATTGCCGGGCGGGAAGGTGAGGACCCCACCCGTGATCGCGGTGTAGTCGGTGCCGGCGAGAGCCGTGCCGTTCCGGGTGGAGACCGCATAGGCCACCGGGAAGCCGAGGGAGCTGGACGCTTCTGGGAGCTTGATTTCGATCCAGGCGAGAAAGGGACCGCCCGGGCCGGCGGTGACCGTGGCCGGGGAAATTTGGAGGACCGGCTGGTCGTCGTCGTTTTGAATGGTGCCGGTGAGGGTAGCAGTGGCCAAAGTGGCGTTGACCGGCGAGCCTAGCAGGACGGTGAACGTCTCGGTCAACTCCAAGGTGGTGTCGGCGAGAACGGTAATAGGGATGGTGACTTCGGTGGCCCCGGCGGGAATGGTGGCGGTACCGTTGGCCGCCATGTAATCGGCGCCGGCGAGAGCTCTGCCATTGGCGGTCTGGTATTGAACGGTGACAGGAACTTCCAGCGGTGCGCTGATACTGACCGGGAACAGGGCGAGGGTGGTGCCACCGTTGCCTTCAGCGAGGGACACGGCATGGCCGGTGATCGCGCGCTGATCGTTGTCGGTGACGGTGGCGACGGTGATGGTGGAAGCGGGGAGGGAGACTTCGACCGGGCTGCTGAGTTGGAGTTTTACGCTGCGGGTGGACTGGGGAATGAGATTGCCGGCAATCGCAAGGCCCAGATTGGCGGTGGTGGCTCCAGGCGCGAAGGTGACGGTGCCGCTGGCGGCTTCCACGCCAGTGGAGTCGGCGGTAACTTGCCAATCAAAAGAGCCGGCCCGGATGGCGGCCGTGGACAGAACGAGGGAGACGGAAAGCGGCTGGGTGCCGGTGTCCCCTTCGACAATATTGGTGGCCGTGGGTGTGAGCAGCGTGGGGGAATCATTGTCCTGGATGGTGATGATGGCGCTGCTGGTGCCAAGGTTCAGGTTGGAAGCATTGCTGAGCTGGATGGCAAAGGTTTCGTCAGGCTCCACGACCGTATCATTGACGATGCTGAAGCTGATGAAGGCGGTGGTGCTGCCGGCGGGGAAGTTGAGCGTGCCGCTGGGAGAAGTGACGGAGTAATCACCGGGGCGGGAGGCCGTGCCGTTGGCGACGGTGTAGGCCACCGAGGAAGCAAAGGGTACCGGCTCGCTGAGGGTGGCGGTGAAACTGATGATGCCGGCGCTTTCGGAAACCGTGCGGTCGGAGACAGAGACCATCGCGAAGTCGTCGTTGGTGATAGTGCCGGTGGCAGTGGCGCGGGAAAGGATTACAGCTGGGCTGCTTGAATTGGCCAGAGTCACGGTGAAAGACTCGGCTGGTTCAATCAAGGCATCGCCGGTCACCGTGACCTGGATGGAGGAACTGGTGTTGCCCGCGGGGATGGTGACCGTGCCGGAGGCCGCGGTGAAATCCGTGCCGGGCGTGGCGGTGCCCGCTGCGGTCGTCCAGTCAAAGGTCACATCGGTTGTGAGAGCCTGCCCTAGTGTGACGGGGAAGGCCAGCAGGGTGGTGCCTGAGTTACCCTCGGCCACGGAAGCGTCGGTAATGAAGGCTTGGTGGAAATCGTTATCCTTCAAGGTCAGCGGAACCACGGCGCTGTAGGGAAAGCCGGCCGTCGTGCTGACGATGTTGAAGGAGATGATTTCATCGCCCTCGACGAGAATGTCGTTGATGGGCGAGACCGCAAAACTTGAGGTGGAGAGACTGCCTTCAAAAATGGACGTGGTGAACGGCACGGCTACCCCATAGGACGGAATTGTTAAATCCTGCCCATAGACCGCGGTGGATTGGACGGCATTGAAAGTAATCTGATAACTGACGTAAGTGGAAACCGTCCGGTCGGCGATAAGCCGGATGCGGGTTCGATCGGTTATGGAGTCTTCAAAGAAGCCTGGCGGAGGCACCGGCATCCCCGGGAAGGGAGGTGAGACAAATTCGGGATCGTTGGTCGCGGTAAAGACCGGAGGCGGATCGTTGTCGGGGGATATTACCGGGATTTGTTTTGATACGCCTCCCATGGTTACGGTGAGCTTGGAAGGCTTGCCGGTGGGATCCCAGCCATTGTCGTCCTTTGAGGAAAAATGGATGTTTTTCGAATTGTCCGCGGCCGCGAACGGAACCGTGAAGGTGGTGCCCAAATTGCCCACATTGATCCAGGGATCAGCGGGGTTGAGACGGTAACGCAGGATAATCAGCGCGGATTGCCCACTGGGTGCGGTGATAAATTCGGGTAGAATGCTCAATGTTGCGTCAAAGGCCCCCGCGAGGCCCGTAGGCCTAACGAGGGTGTAGGAGGCGCCTGCGTCGGCATTCGCCTCAGGAAAGCTCAGGGAAGACTGGTCGGTCAGGAGCGGGAACTCCGGGGCCACAAAACCAGCCGGCTCGGCGTTGCTGTATTCGCTGGTCTCGCCTTCGGGTGAAGTGGCGGTCAGGGCCACCTTCCAGCCGGACCGGTAAGCCGTGAGAGGCAGGGAAATGGCCGCATTGCCGGAAGTGTCCGTGGTGACGGTGGCCGTTGCCATGAACAGCGCCTTTGGCTCCACCATGGTCGGGGCATATTGGTGCGCTTCCACGGTGTAGGTGGTGGATGGTTTGGCTGGCAAGATGGCCTCCACCCGGATCGCGTCGCCCGTCAGCGGGGCAATGGCATGGATGACGGGTTTATTCTGCAGTCCGTTGGGGCCGGTGTCAGCATCCAGGGGATCATTGGGGGTTGCGGTCCCGGACGGTTCTCCGGCGGGTTGCAGATTGATCGCCAGAGTGGAGAGATAGGGCGTGAAAGGCCCGGCACGGGCAATGGGGTGGATGGCATTTTCGGTAACGCGGACGGTCGCGGAAGGATCGGTGATGAGCACGTTGGCCGAATAGTTTCCTGAAATCACATTGGAGACGGTATCGGTGGGA
Organism: Verrucomicrobiota bacterium; assembly: GCA_040387795.1. GTDB lineage: Bacteria > Verrucomicrobiota > Verrucomicrobiia > Verrucomicrobiales > V1-33 > CAIZWU01. Next base: position 136,313 of record JAZKDC010000019.1, on the reverse strand, counting down.
TTTTTTCGTGTTCCAATAGTCACCTGTCCCATGCCGGAAACCACATGAATGCCTGTGGGATTGGCGGCGATCTGGTTGTTTCTGATAAGGATAGGACCCGATTTTCCGCTCCCTCTCTCCAGATGGATGCCGCTTCCCCCGGAGGAAAAAATACGGTAGTCTTCCACCGTCACACTCCCGGTTTCCCCAATTGCGATACACTGCCAAGCCATGGAGATCTCACTGTTTTTGCCGGAGATTGTTATGTTTGTTGCGCCGCCGGTTATCCGGAGATTGGCTCCATTGGTGCTGGAAATCCGCGTGGCTTCGACGAGAATTCCGTCGGCTTGGGAATCAATGAGAATGCCGTGGCCGGACGTTCCTGTTCCATTTCGTGTGGTGGAAGAAAATCCCAAAGGACTGACCTCATTTTCCCGGACGAGATGGTTTTGGCCTCCTTCGACATGAATGCCGGTTTCAAGAGAGGCACTGATCTGGTTGTTGCCAAAGGGGGCGGTATCTCCGAACGGACGGCCAATCACGTTATCCGCTCCGCCAAGGAGGTGAATGCCTGTGCGATTGGGCGCCATCGCCTGTTCAGGAGCAAGGGCGGGATTCACGCCGATGAAGGAACCCTTCACAGTATTCCGGTTGCCGGTAATGCGGACGCCATCCCCGCCGGACGCACCGCCGATCCGGCTGCCGGAAATGATGTTGTCATCAGAGGCGATGACAATACCGTGCAGGCCCGCCGAGGGAATCAGATTGGCATAACTGATCCCAATCCAGGCATTTTCCACGGTGTTTCCGCCGTTTTCGCTGAGGGTAATTCCGACCGTGCCAGCGGTACTGCTGACGACACTGACCTGGCCGACGGTGGAATTGCCGCCGGTAATGGTTATGAGGGATTGGCCGGCAGTCATCCCGGTGGAACGGATTTCCATCGAATCATCCCGCATGGTCAACGGGTCGGTGATATCCGGCAGTGTTCCGGTCACATTGATTACTGGAGGGGCGCCGCTCGAGGGAATGGTGCACCGGATAATATCGCTGCCGGGTGCCGCATTGGCATCCAGAATGGCCTGTCGAAGGGAACCGGGCCCGGAGTCTGTGTCCGTGGTGACGGTGAAGGTTCCGGCGGCAGCCCGGGATAACGTGGCGGCGTGGAGTGCTGCGGCGAGGAGGCACAGGGGCAGCAAGGAGCGGGGGGAGGCGTGCATAACGTTCAACATCAACCTCACGGTTAGGGGGCGGTTTGTCCAGCTGGAAGATGGTTATTTTCCGTCACCCGGAACCGGGGGCGTGAACGCAAAAACGCCGGCCTGTTCGCACGGGCCGGCGTTTTTGGAGGGGCGGTCAGGGAAGGGCCTAGCGCTTGTAGGCGGCGTTCCACTTGGTGATATTCACGGCCTGGGCGGCGAAGAGATCGTCGGTGGGGTCGAGCACTTCGATGGATTTGATCTTGTCACCCTGACGGATGGCATTGACCACGTCCTGACCTTTGGTGACTTCGCCGAAGACGGTGTGTTTGCCGTCGAGGTGGGGGGTGGGCAGGTGGGTGATGAAGAACTGGCTGCCGTTGGTGCCGGGGCCGGCGTTGGCCATGGAGAAGATGCCGGGTTTGGCATGTTTCAGGCCGGGCACGAATTCGTCGCCGAACTTGTAGCCGGGGCCGCCGCTGCCGGTGCCGGTGGGGTCGCCGCCCTGGATCATGAAGTTGGCGATGACCCGGTGGAACTTGATGTCGTTGTAATAGTCCTTTTTCGCCAGATTCAGGTAGTTGGCGACGGTCATGGGGGTCTGCGAAGCAAAGAGGGTGGCTTCGATGTCGCCTTTGTCGGTATGGAGGATGATGCGGATGTCGGTCATGGGGAAGTGGTTGGTTTTGGGTGATTCAGTTTCGGCGGGGTGCCGGGACTGGAAAGGGGGAGGCCCCGGGAGGCTGGTTATTTGGCTGGTTTGGCCGGTTCTGCGTCGGCGGGGAGGAGGGTGGCGGACTTGATGTAGTCGAGGCGGGGGAAGTCCTTTTTGAGGTAGGTGTTTCCTTCGGACTGGACGCGCATCTGGTTCGGGCCGCGGCCGCTCGGAGCGCCTTCGCCGTATTCGCCGTTCAGTTTATCGACCACATCCATGCCTTCGACGACTTTGCCGAAAGGCGAGAAACCCATGCCGTCGAGGTTCGCGTTGTCGGCGAGGTTGATGAAGAATTGGGTGCTGCGGCTGTTGGGCGCCCCGGACTTGGCGAAGGTGATGGCACCGCGGACATTGCTGCCCTTGACGGTGTCGTCCGGGATATTGGCGGTGCGCCAGGCGGCGGCGATGATGGGGTCCCCATGGATGCCGAATTGGCCCATGAAACCAGGGATGACGCGGAAGAACGCGATGTCCTTGAAGTAGCCGGCCTTCACCAGATTGTAAAAGCGGTCAGCGCCATTGGGGGAGAGGGGGCGGCTGAGCTGGAGGGTGAAGTCGCCTTTGGTAGTGGTGAACTTGACCTTGAAGCTGTCGGGGGCTTTTTCGGTGAGCTTCGAAGGATCGGCCAGGGACGCGGCGGGGGCGGGGGCAGCTTTTTCGGCCGGAACGGCGGGATCGGCGGCGCGCAGGGGTGCAGAAGCGCCAAGGCTGAGGATCAGGGCGGCGAGGGGCAGCAGGGAGGATTTCATGGGATGGCGGGGGCAGGGATTGATTTTCCGGGGTTGGAAGCGGGGAAGGCAGGAGGCACCCGCCTTCCATCGGGGCGCGATGCTGCATGGGATTTGCCTGAAAATCAAACGCAGAGTGTGTGGCTCCGGGCACGCTCCGTGCTGTGAGGCCCTCGGAACCGGTGAAAATTGCGGCTGGGATAAACATTTCCGGTCGGTTTTCTCCGTTTTTCCGCCGCCGCCCCCGCTGCTTTGTGACAATTATGACAACCCTTCCTGTTAACAAACTTGAAATCGCTATTGACGATCAGGAGCGAAAGGTGTTGAACACGGGTTCCACTGACGGGTCTGCAAATTTTGTGCCTGATTTATCCGTAAAACCAGAGCGCGGCATCGCTCCCCGAGGTGGACTTGGCGCCCAGACTGAATCACCGGCGCCGCATTGCCCGTTGAAGTCCCCCTCGTTTTACCCATCCGAACCCGTTTTCTGCTGACACTACTGCCATGGCCAACCTTGAACTTGATGGAGGCATCAAAATTTACCTGCGGGAGATCGGAAAAACCCCGCTGCTCACCCCGGAACAGGAAGTCGAACTCGCGGCCAAGATCCAGGCTGGCAGCAAGGCCGCCCGGGATCACATGATCAAAGCCAACCTGCGGCTGGTGGTGAAAATCGCCCAGGACTACGCCAACTACGGCCTGCCCCTGCTCGACCTCATTTCCGAAGGCAACATCGGCCTGATGAAGGCGGTGGAACGTTTCGACCCGAACAAGGGCGGTAAACTTTCCACTTATGCCGCCTGGTGGATCAAACAGTCGATCAAACGCGCGCTGGCGAACCAGTCCAAGACGATCCGTCTGCCCGTCCACATGGTGGACAAAATTTCCAAGATGCGCCGCGTCTCGATGTCCATGTCCGAGGACTTGGGCCGCGAACCAACCGATGACGAGCTTTCCGAAGAAATCGGGATCGACCGGGCCAAACTGGCCCAGTTGAAAGCCGCCAGCCTGCGCCCGGCTTCGCTGGATGCCCCGATCAGTGAGGACGACAGCACGGAATTCGGTGAAATCATCGGTGATGACCGCGCCCAGACTCCGCACGAGATTCTGAGTCATCGGAACATGCACGACCAACTGGATGGTCTGCTGGACGTGCTCGACGAGCGCGAACGCAAGATCATTGATGCCCGTTTCGGCCTGAATGGACAGAAGCCCAAAACGCTGGAGGAAGTCGGTCAGGAATTCGGGGTCACCCGCGAACGCATCCGCCAGCTCCAGAACATCGCGTTGAAAAAACTGCGCCGGGCGCTGCAGAAGAAGGAAGATCCGGGACCACGTCCGCTCAAGGGCGCCCGCAAAAAAGCCGGGATGGCCGCTGCTGCGGTGGCTGCCATGGCCAGCATGCTGGACGACGACGACGACGACTTCTCGGCGGACGAGTTCAGCATTGGCGACGAATAAGGTCCTGGGTTGGCTGCCGCTGGTTGGGCGGTTCACATTGCCATGTCCTCCGCCCTGCGCCTTGATCAACTGCTCTCCCGTTTTGGCTATTGCAGCCGGAGGGAAGCCGTGGGCTGGCTCTCAGCCGGGCGGATCACCCGGGAGGGCGAGCCGCTCCAGCGCAGCGAGCAGCGGGTAACTCCGGAGTCGGTGTTGATTGATGGCCAGCCGGTGGAGTTCCCTGATGGCCTGCTGGTGATGCTGCATAAACCTGCCGGCTACGCCTGCTCGCATGATCCCGCCGAGGAACCTCTGATTTACGATTTGCTCCCGCCGCAGTGGCTGCGGCGGAATCCGGGGCCGATCAGTGTGGGAAGGCTCGACCGCGAGACCAGCGGTCTGCTGTTGATCACCGATGACGGCGCGCTCAGCCACCGCCTGACTTCGCCCAAACACGAGGTGGAGAAGACCTATGAAGTCACTGTCAGCACCCCATTCCCGGACGGCCTGACCGAACTCTTCGCCTCGGGCACCCTGACGCTGCGCGGCGAAGCCAAAGCCTGCCTGCCGGCCCGGCTGGAAATCACCGGCGACCACACCGCCCGCCTCTTCCTCCATGAGGGGAAATATCACCAGGTGCGCCGGATGTTTGCCAGCCAAGGCTGCCCTGTCATAGCCCTGCACCGCAGTGCCATCGGTGCGCTGACCCTTGGAGATTTGCCTGAAGGCCACTGGCGGGGGATTTCCCCGGCGCAACTGGTGACGGTTTAGCTGACGACGGAGCGCGGATGGATTCGGAGTCGGTGGACCAGTCGAAGGCTTTGTCGCTAAAGGCGGTAAGTTCTTTGGTGCGAGGATTGAGAACACAAAGTCGGAGAGCCTGCTTTTGGATGACCACCTGTCCAGCATTGTGAAGTTTTCACAATGCCGGCAAGTTTTCCGCCTGTCAGAGGGCCAGTTTAAGGAGCACTTCCTGCAAACTCAGATGGCGGTGAAGAGCGACCTCCCCGAGGATGGCCCGCACAAGGTGCCCGGCTTGAGCGGGTCATGGACAGGAATAGTTAAATGGTGCTGCGATCCGGATTGAGTGCTGGTGAGCAGCCGGTGCGAACCGACCTGTCTGGAAAATTGATAGTCGAAAGTCCGGCGCAGCGCTTTTTCCAAGTCTCCGGCCGAAAGATCGCTGGGTATTTTCATACCAGCGCCATCACTTCATCAATCACACGGTGCAGCCGGATCACGGCGGGAGCCGAACCTTCATCGAAGTGGCATAGCACCGCTTCCCGGACGTTGCTGCGGAGATCGCTCCAAGTTTCCGCCTGGGTGACAATGGAATAACCAAGGGCGCGGGCCACAAATCCCCCTTCGGTTTCCTCCTCGGTAATTTCGAAGATGATCTCTTTCATGTGGAACTATGACACCAGATTGGGCTTTTCGCCAGTAGCACGGAGATAATTTGAATCGCGAGGCATCAGTCCATGGAAGGGCGGGGGCTTGCCACGGATACTTTATACCTCAAGACATGGGTGCAGACTGTAAAAATTGGCGTTGGAGGCGGCTGCATTCTCCCCGGACAAGATGGCGGCAGGCGATGGAATTCCGATGGATAAGTCCAAACCGGCCCATTTCATCAGTTCATCTCGCCAAGATTGGACCCGGACGGCTGGCGTGCGGAAGAGCAGGAGATCCAACAAGGTTTTAGATAGGGTTGCAGATTTAGTCCGCTTGGGGTCACTCCAGCCTTCCATAATCCAACGGATGTCCTCCCAGAAGAAATGATCTCCTCCGGCTTCCACCAAATCCGTCCATTCAATCGCCAGCCAAGGTAGGGGGTGCTTCTCCAAATGCAGTTTCATGACTTCCAACCATGCCGGGAGATTTGGATGATCAGGAAAAATCTCCGCGAGAATTGCCTTGGACTGCTCCAACTGGAGCAGCGCTTTTTCCCGCAGGGCGACGGGAGCGATCCTCTTCTCCGTGACTGGTTCTGGTCGTGGTCCGATGGGTTCGAAACTTTTCATCGGGACTTCTCGCATAGGTTGATAGGTTCCCGAATATTCCAAAAGGTCATCAATGCGGAAGAGGGCCAGCCAGCAAAGCGGAACACAGTAGGCATGTTCATCAAGCCATACGAGTCTGGAATGATCTCCCTTGGACGCGGTCCAGGATAGAACTTCGAGGCTGGCAAGCGTGTAAAGGTAAGTTTTCAGTGCCATGATGTGACCTGAACAACCTTCCAGCCGGATGCCGCGTCAATTCTAAAACCCAAGCAACTCCCGCAACGCATCGGTGATGCTGGCGGCGGTGGGGCGGTGGGCGGCCCAGAGGTTGGGGTGATAGGGGATGGGGGTGTCGCGGGCATTGAGGCGCCTGGGCGGGGCGTCGAGGAGGTGGAAGCCTTCGGCGGTGACGCGGGCGATGACTTCAGCGGTGACGCCGCCGTAGGGGAAGGCTTCGCCGACGACGAGGAGGCGGCCGGTGCGGGCGACGCTGGCGAGAATGGTGTCGGTATCGAGCGGCTTGATGCTGCGGAGATCCACGATTTCGATTTCATAACCGAGCTTGGCGAGTTCATCGGCGGCGCGGATCGACTCGTGCACCATGGCGCTGTAGGTGACGACGCTGGCGTGTTTGCCGTGGCGGGTGATGCGGGCCTTGCCGATGGGGAGGCGCTCTTCTGGGGCAGGGAGGGCGTCGGCCTTGAGGTGATAGTAGAGGAACTTGTGCTCGCAGAAGATGACGGGGTCGTTCAGCTCGATGGCATCCAATAACATCCAGTAGGCATCCCCCACGGTCGCGGGGGTAAGGACGATCAGCCCGGGGTAGTGGGCGTAAAGGCTTTCCATGCTCTGGCTATGGAAAGGGCCGCTGCCGGCAGTGCCGCCGCTGGGCAGGCGGACCACGAGAGGGCAGGGGATGCCGGTGCGCCAGAAGTGGGTGGCGGCCTGGTTGATGATCTGATTGAAGCCGATGCTGGAAAAGTCGGCGAACTGCATCTCGACGATGGGACGCATGCCTTCGATGGCCGCGCCGATGGCGAAGCCCATCATGGCATCCTCACTGATCGGGCTGTCGAGGACGCGGCCGGGGAAGTCGCGGGCGAGGTGTTTGGTGGCCTTGAAAGCCCCGCCGAATCCGGCGATGTCCTGGCCGTAGATGAAAACGTCAGGATTTTCGCGGAGAGCGCGGGTCTGGGCCTCGCGGATGGCTTCGAGATAGGTGATGCTCACGGGGTCTCGGAGTTGGCGGTTTCCACGAGCCAGCGGGAGGCCAGCGGTTGCCAGGTTTCGTGGGCAGGATCGGGGGAGGGATCGCGCTGGGCGGTGGCCACGGCCTGCTGGACCGCTTCGATGGCTTCGGCTTCCATCAATCCTAGTTCGTCGGGGGTGGCCCAGTGTTCATCGAGCATTTTCTGGCGGGCGAGTTTGAGGCAGTCCTGACCCAGGGGAGTTTCCTTGATGGCGTCGGGGATGTAGGCCCCATCGTCGTGGGCACCGTGGCCACAAAGGCGGAGGAGCTTGCCGACGACCAGTTGCGGACCGTGGCCGGCGCGGGCGCGGGCGACTGCTTTTTCAAACACGGCGAGGCAGGCGGCGAGGTCGGTTCCGTCCACTTCATACCCTTCCACCCCATACCCCACGGCGCGGTCCACGAGGTCGCGGCAGGCATACTGGCGGCCGGTGGGGGTGGAATAGGCGAATTGGTTATTGGCGACGGCGACCACCAGCGGGAGTTTCTCGACGGCCGCGAGGTTCAGGGCTTCGTGGAAGGCCCCGGTGGAGGTGCCGCCATCCCCGATGCAGGAGGCCCCGACGGCGTCGGCAATGCCGCGGAATTGGCGCGCCTTCAACATGCCGCAGACCACCGAGACCATCGCGCCAAGGTGGGAAATCATGGCGGGCATGCCCTTGTCAGGACGGCCGCGGTGAATATTGCCATCGCGTCCGCGCATGGGGCCCCTGACGCTGCCAAGGTAGGTGCGGGCGGTGTCCAGGATGTTCTCCCCGAAGGCCATGCGTCCGGCCTGGTCGCGGATGAGCGGGGCAAAGATATCGTGTCCTGGCCTCAGGCTCACGGCTAGGGCCGCACTGAACGCTTCCTGGCCTCGGCCGAGATAGACGCCGCCCACGATTTTTCCGGCGTGGTAGAGGGCGGCGATTTTATCCTCCAGGGTGCGGGCCAGCAGCATCCACCGGAACGTCTCGCGGAAGCGCGCGGCAGCCGTCTCCGGGTCGGAGACAGGAGCATCGGCCATGGCAGCAGGGGTCATCGGGGATGAAGTTCCGGCATGGAGCAGAATCTGGGGAGCCGGGGCAGAACAAGTGCAGGGGTTACTCCAGCGGAGCCGCGTGGGCGGAGGCCGGGCCTTCGAGTTTGGCGGTATTGGCTTCCATGGCGGCGCGCACGATTTCCCAGAAGCTGCCGCTTTCCAGACTGGCTCCCCCAACGAGGGCGCCGTCGACATCCGGTTGGCTCATGAGTTCCCCCATGTTGGAGGGTTTCACGCTGCCGCCGTACTGGATGCGGACGCGGCGGGCGGTTTCGGGATCGTAAAGTTTGGTGAGAATGGTGCGGATCAGCGCATGGGCTTCCTGCGCCTGCTCGGAGCTGGCGGTACGGCCGGTGCCGATGGCCCAGACGGGTTCATAAGCGAGCACGGTGGCAACGGCTTGATCGGCGGTGACGCCGGCGAGGCTGCCGCTGAGCTGGGTGGTGAGGACTTCCTCCAGTTTGCCGGCATCGCGCTCGGTGAGGGTTTCCCCGACGCAGAGGATGGGCTTGAGGTGATAGTGGTGGGCGGCGAGGACCTTGGCGTTGATGATGGCATCGGTCTCGCCAAACAGGCTGCGGCGCTCGCTGTGGCCCAGGATGACATAAGTGACCAGCATGCTGCGGAGCATGAGCGGGCTGATCTCGCCGGTGAAGGCCCCGGAGGGCTGGTCGTGCATGTTCTGCGCCGCGATGCGGACATGGTCACGGTTGGTCAGCATGGCGAGGGCCGCACTGAGGCTGATATAGGGAGGGGCAATGACGATGTCCACGCTGTCGCCGGATTGGGCGAGGACGAGGAAATCCTTGAGAAAGTCCTCCGTCTCGGACGGAGTTTTGTGCATTTTCCAGTTCGCGGCGATGATCGGTTTACGCATGGGTGGGTGTCGATGGTTCCGCGCATCCAAGCGGTGGATGGGGCGGGTGTCCATCGCAGAATGTAATGCTGGACCATAAGATGGGGGTATGAGGAGGTCGCGGAAAAGTAGGAGTGGAACCCGTCCCGGGCGGATCGACCGGGGCTGGATGAATTTGCAGCGAGAGTGATTGTCGGGCGCGGCGGGTGCGTTTATAAAGGCAGCGTGAGTGGCATGGTGGAAAAGACATTTATCCAGCGGCAGTGGCTGACGGTGCGCCGGCAGGTCTATCCCGTGCTCGTGTTAGTGGTTCTGATGTGGGTGGCGGAAATGGCGGATTGGCTGCTGCCAGCCGCTTGGACGCCCGATCAGTGGGGCATCCGGTCCCGCCAGATCACGGGATTATCCGGAGTGGCTCTGGCGCCCTTTTTGCATGAAGGCTTGGTACATCTGCTCCGGAACACGGTGCCGCTCCTCGTGCTGGGCTGGCTGGTGGCCTTGAGCGGCCGATGGCTTTTCATCCGCGTGGCCTTCGTGACCGGTCTGACCAGTGGCTTGGGTGCCTGGGCGTTTGGCAATGGGGACGCGGTGCATATCGGGGCCAGCGGGATCGTGTTCGGGCTGCTGGGGTTCCTGATTGCCCGCGGTTGGGTGGCGCGGCGGGTGGGCTGGACCTTGCTTTCCGTGGCCGTGGGAGTCTTTTATTTTTCCACAGTGCTCAGCCTGCTGGGGCCGGAACCCCACACCTCCTGGTCCAGTCATTTCTGGGGATTCACCGGCGGGATGGGCCTCGCGTGGTGGCTCTACCGGCACGAGGGGCGGCGTTTGCTCAGTGGGACGACCCGGGAAGCGCTTCGAGCCACAGTGTCTTCAAATAAGGTTCGTCGGTGAAATCAGGCGGCATGTTGCCTGGTTTCAGCTGGGTGACGGGGCGCTGGGCGAGAGCGGCGCCTGCTTCCACCAGACCACGGAAACGGGTGGGAGTGAGGCCCCGATGATTGGTGCTGGAGAGCAGCCAGCCGCCGGGCGCGAGGACGGCCAGGCAGAGGACCATCAGTTCGGCAAAATCGTGCTCTACCCGGAAGACTTTGCCGTCGGCATTCCGGCTGAAGGTGGGCGGGTCCACCACAATCCCGTCCCACGTGCGGCCCTTTTTGGCAAATCGGCGGAGCCACTCAAAGGAGTCGCCCCGGCAGAAAAAATGATTCTCCGGAGAGAGTTCATTCAGGGCAAAATTCCGCTGTCCCCAGTCCAAATACGGCCGGGAGAGGTCGACGCTGGTGGTGATGGCTCCGCGCGAGGCGGCGGCCACACTGAAGGCGCAGGTGTAGGCGAACAAATTCAAGACGCGCTGGCCGGGCACGATCCGTTCCATCATCCGGGCCCGCTGTGGCCGTTGGTCGAGGAAAAGCCCCTGACTGTATCCGGCCGTGAGATCGATTTCATAATTCAGCCCCAGCTCCTGCACCGCGAACGGCCCGGGCGGCGGTTCCCCCAGCACGCATTGCGGGGCTTGTTTGTCCTGCTGGTCCAGCCGCTTCCACCAGATCGACCGGCAACCCTCCGGGAGGGTGGCGCGCAGGATTTCAGGAAAAGGCACGTCCCGCGTCTGGACCACCCAGTGCCCGCCGTAGGTGTCGATCTCCACGCCCGGCCAGCCGTCGCCGGCCCCATCCAGGAGGCGGAAGGCGGTGGTTTGGCCGTTTACCAGTTCAGGGAGGGCGGCGCGGCGGGCGATGGCTTGGGGAATGGACATGGTAGACGGGCTGATGCCGGGGAGTCTGCATCAGATTCCGGAATGAACACGGGCGGCGCATGAGGCTTGGCAAACGATTTTTCCAAGCCGGGTTCCGGCGGCGCTATCGGGGTTGAACCGGCGGGGGATGCCGCTACCATGGGCGACTTTTTCGAACCAGAACCTGACCTTTTATGAATAATTCCGATGCGCTGGGCGCGACTCTCTCCGATGCCGTGAATGCCGGGAATCTGCTGGAAAGCAGCCGGGCGAATATCATGGAACTGCTGGCGGGGAGCAGCAATCCGGCGTTTCCGGCCAGCGTCCGTGAATTGGTGGACGGCGGGCACTGGATTGAACTGAACGACCGGTTTTTCAAGAAACTCGCCTTCGGGACCAGCGGGCTGCGCGGGCGGACCATCGGCAAAATCGTGACGGCGGCCGAGCGCGGGCAGGCGGCAGAAGGCGAGCGGCCCGAGCTGCCCAGCACCGGCACCAATGCCCTGAATTTCTACAACGTGACCCGGGCGACGCGCGGGATGTGCTCCTTCGTGAAAAAGTATTTTGCGGAACATGGCAAGTCAGGAAAACCTTCCCTCGTCTTCAGCCACGACACCCGGCTGTTTTCCCGCGAATTCGCCGAGTTCGCCGCCACGGTCACGGCCCAGAGCGGAGTGGATGCCTATCTGTTTGAAGATTTCCGGCCCACCCCGGAGCTGTCCTTTGCGGTGCGCCAGTTGAATGCGACGGGCGGGGTGATGATCACCGCGAGTCACAATCCTTCGCACGACAATGGTTATAAAGTTTACTTCCAGGATGGGGATCCGATCATTGATCCCGTGGCGACCGGGATTTTGAATGAAGTGAATGCGGTGCAGAGCGACAGCTTCGATCCGGTGCCGGAAGCAGAGCAGGGAAAAGTCACCATCATTGGCAAAGAACTGGATGAGGCCTACTTCGCCAGGCTCAAAGGGGTGATGCTGAATCCCGCCTTGTTGGAGAAAGCCCGGGATTTGAAAATCGTGTATACCCCGATCCACGGCACGGGCATGGTGCATGTGCCGCATCTGCTGGGTTCGCTCGGGTTCAATTACCTGACGGTGCCGGAACAGGACATCCCGGATGGCCGGTTCCCAACGGTTGTCTCACCGAATCCGGAAAACGCCGCCGCCCTGAAAATGGCAATGGATCTGGCGGACCGGGAGAAGGCCGATATTGTGATCGCCACCGATCCGGACTGCGACCGCATGGGAGTGGCGGTGCGGAATGCCCAGGGCCAGCTGCAGCTGATCACCGGCAACCAGATCGGGTCACTGATGGCGTGGTACCGGATCAAAACCATGTTTGAAATTGGTTGGCTGAATGAGTCCAACCGGAAGAATGCGGCGATCGTGAAAACCTATGTCACGACTCGGCTCCAGGAGGCGGTGGCCCATGCCTACGGGGTGCATGTGGTGAATACCCTGACCGGATTCAAATACATCGGTGGCAAGCTCGGCAAGTATGAGCGCGCCCTGCCGGCTGAACTGCAGGCCCGCTACCGCCAGATGTCCGATGAGGAATCCCGGGCGGTGCGCCTCGAGTATAGCAAATTCTTCATCTTTGGCGGTGAGGAAAGCTACGGTTACATGTGCGTCGACTGGATGCGGGACAAGGATGGCAACGGGGCCGTTCTGATGTTCGCGGAACTCGCGGCCTACGCCGCCAGCCGGGGGCTGACCGTGCCTGATTTGCTCGACGAGCTTTATCTGGAATACGGTTACTTCCATGAACAGTCGGAGAATCTCGTCTTCGAAGGGGCCAGCGGAGCCGCCAGCATGAAGAAGCTGATGGATTCCTTCTCCGCCCACCCTCCCAGGGAGTTGGCCGGCGTCAAGGTTGCGGCCATGCTCGACTTCGGCACCATGGACATTCACGACGAGGAAGGTGATCTTGTTCCCAAGGAAAATATGTTCCTGCTGACTCTGGAGGATGACCGCCGCTTCGTGATCCGGCCGTCGGGCACCGAGCCGAAGATCAAAATTTACTTCTTCGGGCAGCACCCCGCGCCCGAAGGACAAAAGCTGAACGCTGCGGACTTGCCTAAGATCAAACAGGAAACCGCTGCCGGTCTGACTGAGCTGTGGAAGTTCATCCAAGCGGATGTCGCCGCCCGCCTCGCGGAGTAGCGGAAGTCCTTGCTGGTTGCGTCAGGAAGCGTGCCCTTCCTGCCCTTCCTTCCACGTCGCCCCGCTGCCTGCTCATGACCATTACCCCATGGCGATCCCGCGGTGCCGCGTTGGCCAGCGCCCTGTTATTGGCCGGGGCCTTCCCTCCTTTCAATGGGTGGCCCTTGGTTTTTGCAGCCCTGATTCCGCTGCTGCTGGTGGTGTGGCCGGTACCCGCCCATGGCCGGGTATTCTGGCGCGGATTCCGGCTGGGTTGGCAGTTTGGGTTTGTGTTCTTCACCGCTACTCTGTGGTGGGTCCAACATGTCACGCTGCCGGGCATGCTGGCGCTGACGGCCTATCTGGCGCTGTATCCGGCGGTGCTTTTGGGCTTGGCCGGGTGGCTGGGCATGCGGCAGGATGAAAGGTGGGGACCAGTTTTGGGAAAGGTGCTGCTGCTTGCCGGGAGCTGGGCCGGGCTGGAATGGTTGCGCAGTGTGGCCATGTCCGGGTTTCCCTGGAATGGTCTGGCGGTGCCCCTGTTTGACCTGCATCTGGCACGGGCGCTTTCCGCTTATACCGGGGTGATTGGTCTGTCAGGGGTGGTCATGCTGATTCCTTTGGGGGCGGCCGCTCTCCTGCGGATCAAAGGGCGCCGGGCAGGTCCCGCCCTGTTCCGCTGGGCGGCCTGCTGGGTGGTGTTGGAGCTGATAGGCCGGAGTGGCCTGGGCGCTGATTCTGTGGTGGAAGGTTCGTTCTACCGTGCGGTGCTCGTTCAGTCCAATGTCACGATGGAAGAGAAGATGTCGCCTGACCCCGAAGTGCAGCGGCAGCGGTATTTTGACCTGTTGGCGCAGACCGATGAGGCCCTCGCACAGGCCACGGAGGCCAAGCCCGATCTGGTGGTCTGGCCGGAGTCGGCAGTGCCGGGATTTTTCGACGAGATGGTGCAGGGAGGAGCCTTTGTGGATCAGTTGAAGCAAGGAGACTTTTCGCTCGTCACCGGGGCCGACCATGAGGAATGGGGAAAACTTTATAACAGCGTGGTGGCGATGCGCGGGACTACGGAAAACCATGCGTTGCATCCCAAGGTCAGGCTGGTGCCGTTTGGCGAGTTCATTCCGTTCCGCAAGCAGGTGCCGCTGTTTGAAAAAATGCTGGGTGAATTGATCCCGATGGATTTCACCCGCGGCACTTCCCTGGAGCCACTGAAAGTCAGTGGCCAGCCGTTCAGCCTGGTGCCGTTGGTGTGTTTTGAAGATACCATGGGAGACCACGCCCGCCGCTTCATCCGTTCGGAGCCGCAGATTCTGGTGAATGTCACCAACGACAACTGGTTCCACCAAAGCCCGGCCACGGAGATGCACTTCGCCAACGCCCGCTGGCGTGCCCCGGAACTGCACCGCACTCTCGTCCGCAGCGCCAACACCGGAGTCACCGCCATCGTCTCGCCGGAGGGGGGCGTGAAGCGCATTCCTTCCTTCCAAAGGGAAGTGCTGACGGGTTGGATCAATGCCGGAGCCGGTGAAGTCACCTTCTACGCAAAGCATGGCGATGTGGCCGCCAAGCTGGCAGGAGCCCTGTCATTGTTGGGATGTCTGGCGGTTTTTCTGCGGCGGAAGTTTTCGATTTCCACGGCCTCGATAACAAACCGTCAGCCGCAGGAAGACAAAGCGGAGTAAATGACTGAGCCGTCATTTGCCTCCCGTCTGGACGGAGCCTATGAATCGATCATGTGGTTCAGAAGAAATCAAACCGGCCCGCGTCTCCTTTGGATTCGCTTGGTTCTGCTGGTCTGTTTTGTTCTGGGCCAAACTCCATTGCTGCCCGCAGGAGTCGGTGCGGCGTTGTGGTTGGAGGGCAGTCACCACGTCGAACTGCAAGGCAATTCCGGCCAATTCCGGCTGGTGCTGCATCATTCACCAGCGGGACACGTCAGCCGCGCGCTGGCATTCGGGGAACATCAGCACGGCAGGATCTCACGCCTCCTGGTGATCGGTCCCACCGCTTTTGGCGCACCGCATCCGGATCATCTGTTGAGCTTCGTCCCTGAAACCGCGGAATCCCCACCTGCGGCGCACGGAGCGGAGTTCAAGGCCGCCAGTCACATGGTGCCGGCAGAGCTCGGTTTGGACATTTTGGTGCCGCGCCCCAATGGGGTGATGCCTTCGTGCCGGGGGGCGGCACGTCCTTGCCTGCGGGCAAAACATCCGACGTGCTTGAGCACCATCGTGCTCTTGGTTTGAGCTGCTGAGGTGCCGTGTCTCCCGGCAATGCAGTCTCCATGAGAACTGCTTCCGGATGGCCGGACCTGCTTCCCTTGGCGGGATCATCCGTTCCTGAAGGCCCCGGCCAGCCTCCCATAGCTTCAACTGGTTCCTCCTCTTGAATCACCCCTCAGCAACCCCCGCTCCGCAACCCTATGAAAGCATTTGTATTTTCCCTCGCCGCCCTCTCCGCATGGCTGTTCCCGGCCTCATCCGTCAAGGCCAGCACCGCCTATGGCAGCATCAACAATTTTGATGCAGTGAATGACACGGGAGAGAAATGTCATGGTTTTGAGATTGAGCTGGAGGATCTCCATTCCAGCCACGTCAGTTACACCTACGATTGGAATCATTATGGCACTCCTGAAATACGCGAGGACAACAGCGTGGCCGGGCATCCGAAGGTCACGGTGCGATACGCCAGCAAGAAGAATCCCGATGGTTCGTGGGTCGCTTACACCGCAGTGCCCAGTGGGCCCATCAACCCGACCGATGGCCATCAGTTCGTTGATCCTTCAGTGAATTTTGGAGGGGAGCACTTCGGCATGGGATACCGGGTCCCCCCGACGGCGGTGCATTATCACTGGCTGGTGGACAACGGGGCCGGGGTCCTGGTGGCGGGTCCTCCCGTGATGATCGCTACCCCGGTATTTGGTTATGCCCCGCCGTTCGCCGGTGCCGTGGCGGCAGTCCAGGCCGTCATCCAGCCGCCTGAGGTGGAGGAGGTGCCGGCCGTGGAGTTTGGGGAGCCGGTCTGGGTGAAGGAGATCCGGACCAGCAGCCACAACGATGGCAAGGTGAAGCTGCGCGATCTGGTCTCGGACGATCCGGAGGAAACGGACGACAAAAATTGGAGGAACAACGAGCCGGATGAGGTGGAGGTGGAGTGGCAGTTGCTCCAGACCGAATTCAGCAAGCTGGATGGCGGGGAAAACGGTGAATTGGCGGGCGCTCCGGAGGCGCTCGAGGACGGCGATGAAACCGTCACGCGCCGCTATGAATTTTATCGTTACACCGGACCACTCGATGAGGAGACCGGGGAGGCCAAAGCGAGCAGGGTGGGGCCCGATGACAAGCATGGGGAAGGCACCAAGGAGATCAACGGGGTCATGGTGGATCTGTCCATGATTGAAGTGGTGGGTGAATATACTGGTGCCCAGATGGCTGCGGTGGAGGTGGATGCCGGGCTGGGCTTGATCGATCACCTGCAGGATGGGGTGATCCACGAGGCCTATCCAGACCGGACGGTGGTGATCGCGGGAGCCGCTCCCTTCACCGTGGCAACCGAGGGCCAGTTGCCCGACGGGATGGCCTTCGATGCCGTGACCGGGATCATTTCCGGCACGCCGGCCAGCAGTGGGGCTTTCTCCTTCACCGTGCATGCCAGTGAAGCCGGGCAGGCGGCCCAGGTCAGGATTTACAATTTCAACATCGCGGCGGCCGGTATGGCCCCGCCGCAGCTGTTTGAAGTCGAAATGCTGGCCCAGCCGGTGGGCAGCGGCGTGGTGACAGGCGGTGGTCCGCACGATGCGGGGGCGATGGTCACCGTGGCCGCGCAGCCGCTCCCGGGTTATGCCTTCAAGCAGTGGACCGAACAGGGAAAAGCCGTCAGCATGGAGGCGTCCTACACCTTCGAACTGACGGTGCATCATGCCTTGATGGCCGAATTCGAGTTGTTGCCCCCGGCGCTGACCCTGACCCGGCAGGCTGATGGAAAGGGTATTCTGGCCTGGCCTGCGGTCCCGGCTGGCTGGCTGCTTCAGGAAAGTCAGGATCTCTCGGCAGGCAGTTGGCAGAACTTCACGGGCCCTATTACCACGGCCGGTGATCACTTCGAGGTTACGATCCCCATGACGGCCCGCCGTGGTTTCTTCAAGCTGGTGCCGCCGTGATCCCGGCCCGGCACCTGTTTCTCCCCCCTGAGTGCCAGAGAAACCCGCTCCAGCCGGCCTGTTGCTGAATTTACCCTCCCCGGAACATTTTTTCTAAGGCTCTTCGAGGGTGGTGCGTTCACCAATGCCGGCTCTTAGCTTCCGGCGATATTCCGCATGTCCGCTACCGTAATCGCTCCTGCCCTGTTACTCTCACTCCCGTTATCGCTGCTGGCCCAGACGGCGGCATCACCACGTGCACCTGCTGCGCAGACCGTTCTGCCGGAGAAAGTGATCACGGCCACCCGGCTGCCCGCCAGTTCCCTCTCCGCTCCTTATGCAGTGCGGGAGCTGACCTCCGGGCAGATCGACGAGCGGCTGCCCCGCACGCTGCCGGAAGCGCTGCGCGAAACCCCGGGCGTGAGCGTGCAGAAGACATCAAACGGACAAGGTTCGCCCCACATCCGGGGTTTCACCGGCTTCCGCACCCTGGCCATGATTGATGGCGTGCGCTTCAATAACTCCACCTTCCGGGACGGTCCGAATCAATATTGGAACACGATCGATCTGCTCTCCGCTGAGCGCATCGAACTGGTGCCGGGACAGGGGTCCGTGCTTTATGGCAGCGATGCCATCGGCGGGACGGTGAATGTCTTGACGAAATCGAGTGGTTTCCGTGAAGAGGCTGCCGGAGCATCTTTCCTCCACGGACTCAGTTCCTATCGTTATTCCAGCGCCGAGGACAGCCACCTGGGTCACGCGGAACTCAACACCGGCGTGGGAGGGAAGTGGGGCCTGCATGTCGATGGCAGCTACGGGGAATTCGGCGACGTCCGTGCGGCCGGCCTCGGCCGGCAGCCCAGGACCGGCTACGATCAGTGGGCCTACAATGTGCGTTTTGATGCCGCGCTGGATCCGGATTGGTCCCTCACTGCGGTACACCAGCAGCTGCGGCAGGATGATGTTTGGCGCACTCACAGCACGGTTTTCGGTATCCCATGGCAGGGCACCACCATCGGCAATGACCTGCGCCGCTCCTTCGATCAGAACCGCACCCTTTCCTATGTGAAACTGGAGGGCCAGAACCCCGGCAGCCTCCTCGACTCCGCCAGTTTCACCGTGTCCTACCAAACCGCCGGCGAAACCCTGACCCGCGTCCGCAATAACGGTGCCTCCGCCATCAGTGAGGTGGACCTTGGCACCTCGGGGGCGGATTTGCAGCTTTCCAGCCAGGCCCCCATCGGCCTCCTGACTTACGGCGTGGACTATTACCGCGACTATGTGGACAGCAGCAATGTTTCCTACAAAGCCGATGGCTCCTTCGATAAACGCAGCATCCAGGGCCCGGTCGGGAATGATTCCACCTACGATCTCCTCGGGGCCTATCTTCAGGATGAAATCACCCTCGGAGATCGTGGCCACGTCTTCCTCGGAGGGCGTTACACTTACGCCCGTGCCGAAGTGGGGCAATTGGAAGATCCGGTCACCAAAGCGGAGTCTTCCCTGACGGATTCGTGGAACGACCTTTCCGGCAGCGCCCGCCTGGTGCTGGATCTGGACGCGCAGGACCGATATATGGTATTCGCCGGGATCTCCCAGGGTTTCCGCGCTCCGAATCTGAGCGATGTTTCACGTCTCGACATCGCCCGTTCCGGCGAATTGGAAATTGCCGGCAATGAAGTCGATCCGGAAAAATTCCTGAACTTCGAAATCGGAGCCAAAGCGGCCACGGAAACCTACAATGCCAGCGTGAGTGTCTTTCACACCCTCATTGATGACCTGATTGTGCGTCAGCCCACCGGCCGGATCGTGGATGATCTGATCGAGGTCAGCAAAGCCAATGGCGGGGAAGGTTATGTGCAGGGAGTGGAACTCGCGGGCAGTGTGTCCTTCAATCAACACTGGTCCGTTTTTGCGGCGGGCAGCTACACCGAGGGCGAGGTCGATCAATTCCCGGGCAGCGATCGCAAAGTGGTGCGCGAGCCGCTCAGCCGCGTGGTTCCGTTCATGGGCACCATCGGCCTGCGCCTGCAATCCGCTGACCGCCGCCTCTGGACGGAACTGGTCTGCACCGCTGCTTCCGAAGCCGACAAGCTGAACTCCGGTGAGCGCGCCGATACCCAGCGCTTCCCGTCAGATGGCACGCCGGGTTGGGCCCTGGTGACGCTGCGCGGCGGGTGGAGGGTGAATGAAAATCTCTCCGTGACCGCTTCCCTGGATAACCTCCTCGACGACGAATACCGCGCCCACGGCTCCGGCTCCAACGAACCCGGTTTCGGCGGCACGGTGGGCGTGACGGTGCAGTTCTGAAAGAGCAGGCCTGTTTCCGCTCACTCGTAATGAGTCCACATCCGTAGGATCTTGATTGTCTTTTCGGCCTCGTAGATCTGATAAACCAGACGGTGTTGGATGTTGATGCGGCGGGAATAGGCCCCGCTCAGGTCGCCGACAAGCTTTTCATACGGAGGCGGATTCCGGAAGGGATCTTCGGCAATGATCTCAAGGAGGCGCTGGGCTTGGGGTTTGAGATTCGAGGATGACAGCTTTCTGGCGTCCTTCTGGGCCTGTTTGGTGAATACGACTGACCAGCTCACCAGCCGGGCTTGGCGGAGGTTTTGGCCAGCGGTTCGGCCATGCCCTGGCGGATGGAGTCGCGCATTCCTGGAATCGAGACGAGGTGGAGTGTTTCCTGGATGCTCCGCCAATCAGCCTCGGAGACCAGTACCGCATTGGATCGCTTGCCGGTGATTTGAATGGGTTCGTGGGAATCGGCGGCCTCGTCAAGCAGTTGATAGAGCCGGGCGCGGGCTTGGGTGACGGGGAGCGAAGTCATGCTGGAAACGTCCGGGAAAGCGTTCGCCTTGTCAAGAGGTTCACGGGATGCCTACACCCCCGGCTGGGACCCCTGGTCCGCATTTTCCTCGTAAAGGCGGGTGTGGTTTTCAAATTCAGTTCCGGCAAGACTTTCTGCGACAACCATTTTGGCCAAATCAAAATCAATCACAAAACAGCAGACCTCCATGGTCCCGCTGCCAATGCTTCCTCCATCACAATGCCCCAGGCCTGTCCAGCCCAGCGTTTCGTCCATCAATCCCTGTAAACGAGTCCTCTTGTCCACATCATCGGCTGAACCCATGCCATCCACGGAATACTCGATCATCAGCGTGAAGTGATTTTCGGGATCAATCGCTGCGTAGCCTGCTTGGATGTGCTCATCCATTTCCTTCCGAACAATGCTCTTCGCCCGCTTGAAGAATCCAGACTTGATCTCTTTGGATTGGCCTTTGGTTCCGAGCTCTCCCCAGTGAATCGTGTGCACTCCCCGGTGCTCCCAGGTTTCCCAGTATTGGTTGGTTGTCCCTGTTGTTTTGTAGAGTTTTGGCATACCTGGTTGATTGGTCGTCATGACTAAATGGACCGGCTCTCCGTCAATGCCGATACATCAGAAGCCAGGAGATCAGCAATCAAAACTGCCGCCGCAGGTGGCTGGGCAGGATATTGAGTTCCTCGCGGTATTTGGCGACGGTGCGGCGGGCGAGTTTGATGCCCTGCAGCGCGAGTTGTTTGACGAGTTCCTCATCACTCCACGGGTGCGCGGGATCCTCTCCTTTGACGATCTCGGCCAGGGCGGTTTTGACACTGGTGTTGGAAACCTGCTCGCCGCTGTCGGTATCCACACCGCTGGTGAAGAAATATCGCAGCTCGTAGACGCCGTGGGGGGTGGCGATGTATTTGCCGGAGATGGCGCGGCTGACGGTGGTTTCGTGGACGCCGACGACATCCGCCACCTGCGACATGTTCATGGGTTTGAGCTGGGAAGGGCCCTGGTCGAAAAAGCCCTGCTGCCGGGCGACAATCTGTTCGGCAATGCGTTGGATGGTCTGTTGCCGCTGCTGGATGGAGCGGATCAGGAATTTGCCGCTGCGAATTTTGTCTCGGATATAACCGCGCACCTCGTCGCGGCTGCCGGCATCGGACATCAGATCCTTGTAGAGGTTGCTGATGCGCAGGCGGGGGAGTTCCTCGTCATTGAGCGTGATGTGATAGACGCCATTGGTGCGCTCCACGTGCACATCGGGCGAAATATACTGCTGGGGTGCAGTGGTGAAGGCGGAGGCGGGCCGGGGATTGAGGGTGGCGATGTGTTCGGCGGCCCGCGAAATTTCGCTGACCGGGACCGAGAGTTTCCGGGCGATCTGGGGAAACCGCTTCCGGGCGAGATCGTCCAGGTAGGTGGCGATGATGCGGCTTTCGAGGCTGTGCTCCCGGCCTTGGCGGCGGAGTTGGATTAGCAGGCTGTCGCGCAGGTTTTCCGCGCCCACCCCGGAAGGGTCGAAGGTTTGAATGATGCCGGCGGCGGTTTTGAGGCCGGCGAGGGGGATGCCTTGGGCCAGGCTGAGGTCCCCCAGCGGCGCCTGGAGGAAGCCCCGGTCGTCGAGGCTGCCGATCAGCATTTCGGCGAGGGCGCGCACCTCCTTGGTGCAGTCGGCCATGCTGAGCTGCTGGATCAGGTGGTCCTGCAGCGTCACGGGAGACGTGAGGGAATCGAACATGAACTGGCGTTTCTCCTCATCCTCGCTGGTGCGGGGGGAGCGGCTGGCGCTCTGCTGCATGTAGTCGCGCCATTCCTCATCCATGGCGGAGAGGCGGCTGAATTCCTCATCGAACCCATCGTCGTTGAGGTCGTTTTCCTGCGGGGTGTCCTCAATGGAAATCTCGGGGGATTCCATTTCCAGCACAGGATTCTGCTGCATTTCCAGCTCCACCATCTGCCGCAATTCAAAGACCGGAGCCTGGAGGATATTCAGGCTCTGCTGCAATTGGGGAGAGAGCCTCTGTTGCTGACTGAGGTTCTGTCCAAGGTGCGTTCCAATGCTCATCGGCCCCAACCATGCGGGGTGTTGTGTGAAAAGCAAGCACATATCGTGCCAGTAACTTCCGGTTTCCTTACGGTCTTCTTAATCAAACGGACGACCTGAATCGGGCTGACCCTGCACAAGTGCCATTGCAGGGCCTGGTAATCGAGCGGAATCTGCGCGCGTCCAAGATTTGCTCCGGAGGATTCTGCTGTTCTGGCGGGTCCCGGCCTTCCCATGAAGAAATATTCCCGTAAAGAGGTGGCGAAGATGTCGCCTGCCGAGTTTGCCGCCGCCGCCCGCGGACCTTACGGCAAGTTGTTCGCCTATTTGAAGCCCTACCGCAGCCGGTTCATCATCGGGCTGCTCTGCGGGGCAGTGTACGGGGCGCTGAACGGACTGCTGGTTTTCACGGTGCATCATGTGGCCGGCAGGGTGCTGCCGCCGGAGGAAAAACCCGCGCCCAACAATACGCTGCTCACAGAGACATGGCATGAAGACCGGGAAATCCCGGAACTGCGTGCGGCCCTGGCTGCCCGCGAAATAGCGCCCGCCGACCAGGCCGAGGCGCTCGCGTCCTACACCGCTTTCCGCAAAGCCCTGCACGAACGCACCCTCGCGGCCGCTCCTGCCGATCCCGCCGCCGATCCGCTGCGGAAGCTGTCCCTGTCTCCCGCCCTGCCGGCGGAATTCCGGCTCGTGCTGGAGGCGGAGCGTCACCTTGTGGTGGTCCCGCCGCAGAAGTCGCAGGCGAAAAAATCTCTGCAGGAACTGTTGGCATTGCCGGAAGCCGAACGCCGCCATCGCACCACCTGGGCACAGTTTCTCGAGGCGCAGCTGGAAAGCGACCGCATCAAGAAATCCGGGATGTATGATGAATTGAGGGCGACCTCCACCAACCCGGCCTTTTCCGACAGCCTGTCCCTTGGGGCGGCCGCCCCTTCCGTGGTGCCGCTGAAGACCGTAATCCTGATTTGCGCCACCATCCCGGCCATCATGCTGCTGCGGGCCATTTTTGGCTATTTGAATTCCTACTGTCTGGTCTGGGTCAGCCTGAAACTGCTGGACAACATCCGGGGGGATCTTTTTGCGAAAATCCTCGGACAGTCCCAGGAGTTCTTCAATAAGCAGAAGGGCGGCGATTTGCTGCAGACCGTGATGAATCAGACGCGGGTGGCCCAGCAGGGTTTCACCGGCGTCATCAGTGATCTTGTGAAACAGCCCCTTTCCATTCTCAGCGCGCTGGTGGTCCTGTTTTATCTGGACTGGAAATTCACGTTGATGGCGATGCTGCTGTTCCCGCTTTGCATTGTGCCCGTGATGCTGGTCAGCAAAAAAGTGCGCAAGGCCGGAGCCGAGGAGGAACAGGAAGCCGGGGCCATGGGCGTTATCATGCAGGAAGCCTTCAGCGGCATCCGCGTGGTCAAAGCCTACGGCCGGGAGGAGCACGAGGTGGCGCGCTTCAACTCTTCCAACCAGAAAATGCTCCGCAGCATGATGCGCTGGAACCGCGCGCTGGAAGGGGTGGGTCCCCTCACTGAAGTGGTGGCGTCCCTGGGGGTCGCGGCCGCGCTGGTCTACGTCTACGCCTACATCGGCAAGCCGGCCCACTTTATTGCGTTGAACGGTGGCCTGGTCATGCTCTATCCGCCAGCCAAGGCGCTCAGCCGGATTCCGATCATCCTGCAAAAATGCCTCAGTTCCACCAGCAAGGTCTTTGAATTGATGGAACGGCCCACTGCCGTGGCCGACGCCCCGGATGCGGTGGCTCCTGCCGCCACCGCATCCGGCCGGATCGAATTCCGCGAAACCGGCTTTTCCTACCGCAAGGATCTGCCGGCGCTCAGTGGCATCAATCTCACCATCGAGCCCGGAGAAACCTGTGCCCTCGTCGGCCCCAGCGGGGCAGGGAAGAGCACCTTGTTTTCCCTGTTATTGCGCTTTTACGATGTGCATGAGGGGGCGGTCCTCCTGGATGGCCGCGACCTCCGCTCCCTGCCGCAGGACTGGCTGCGGCACCAGATCGGCATCGTCAATCAGGAAGTCTTCCTCTTCCACGACACCATCTACGAAAACATCCGCTACGGCCGGTTGGACGCGACGAAGAAGGAGATTTATGAAGCCGCCCGCCGCGCCTATGCCCACGACTTCATTCTCGCCCAGTCGAATGGTTATGAAACCATCGTCGGGGACAAAGGCTGTCTTCTCAGCGGCGGCCAGCAGCAGCGCATTTCCATTGCCCGCGCCATGCTGCGGGAGGCGCCGATCCTGTTGTTGGATGAGGCCACTTCCGCCCTCGATACCGAAAGTGAGCGCCGCATTCAGGATGCTCTGGCGGATTTGAGCAAAGGCAAGACGGTTATCGCCATCGCCCACCGCCTGTCCACGATTTTGAAGGCGGACAAGATTGTCGTGATGGACCACGGCCGCATTGTGGATATCGGCCGGCATGAGGAATTGCTGCGCACTTCCGAGCTCTACCGCAAACTCTACTCCATGCAGTTCCACACGGAATTGGAAGCCATAGAGGTCCCCGCCTTGCCGGCGCCGGCCCTGTCCTGATCCAAGGTTTCCCGGTTATCGTATTCCCCTCCCTGCCGACCCGTTCTCCCATGGCTTCCCCCCGCCGCTATTCCGATTACCTCAAAGCAGCCTTCCACGCCAAACCGGCTGGGATGTTCGTTGCGCCCAACTGGATCGGGATCGGACTGTTCGGATTGCTGGGGGTGCTGAATCCGGGCTTCTGGCTACTCGGGGCGGGAGTGGAGGCGGCCTATCTGTTCAGCCTCGCCAACAATCCCCGGTTCCGCCGTGCTGTAGATGCGGCGGAGAGCCCCGCGGGCTCCGCTTCCAGCTACCCGGAACGCATCCATGCCCTGCGGTCGGCCCTGCCGCCGGAGGATGATCAGCGCTACCGCGACTTCACCGCCAAGTGCCGCCATACCGTCCACGCCCTGCCTGACAACTCCGCCTTGCACGACACCCTTGCCCACGTTTCGTGGCTGTTCCTGCAATTGCTCACCTCGCGGCTCACCGTGGCGCGGCTCCTCGCCTCTGCCCATGCGGAAGACCGCGAGGAAGGTACCCTCACGGAACGATTGGGGGGGGTGGAAACGCGTCTGGCGGATTCCCATACCGGCGACGATCTCCGCCGCACCCTTGAGTCCACCCGCGATATCCTGAAAGAGCGCCAGCAGGCCCAGACCGAGATGGAATCCAAACTCGGCTACCTGGATGCTGAAATGTCGCGCCTTGAAGAGCAGGTCAGTCTGCTCCACGACCGCGCGCAGCTGGACCGCGATGCTCCGGCCTTGAACAGTAGCATCGACCGCGTCACGGCCGGCATCAGCGGAGCCACTGCCTGGATGTCGCGGGAAAAGGAGCTTCTCGGGGATCTCGGCGCCACCTTCGATGAACCCCCGCCAGTGTCTATTTTTGAGACCGAATCCTGACTGATTTTGTTGCTCTCCGGAAAATCCGGAACATAATCCAAAGCCCGGCCTCCTGCCGGCACCCCACTGCCATGCGCGACTCCTCCACCCCCAGCCCGGCCGGTAAACTGCTGTCCATCGGTCTGATCATTCTGCTACTCACCGCCGGCATTTATGTCCTTGGGAAAAAGAAGGGGGCCAGCCCGGACTCCCCGGGGGCCACTTCCGCGGAACCTGCCGTCGCGGCCCTCAGTCTGGCGGAAACCCAGACCAGTGTCCCGCGCCTCGATGCCGCCGGACCCGCGCCGTTCAAGGATAACACGATCGATGTGGAGCTCAGCGAATACGCCGGTTACGCCGGCTTGCTGCTCGCCAATGGCGGCAGCCAGCCCACCGAAAACAGTGTCTTCTTCCGCGACCACGGCTTCAAAGTCCGCCTGACCTTTACCGAAGAGGAAAGCTGGTCCGGCCTGAACTCCGGCAAATTCGCCGCCAGCGCCACCACGACCGACGTCCTCGCCGTCTATGGCCGCCAGCTCCAGGTCACCTGTCCGCTCCTGCTCGGCTACTCGCGCGGCGCGGACGGCATTGTGGTCCGCTCCGATATCCGCCGCCTCAATCAGCTCACCGGCAAAACCACCGTCGCGGCGCAGTTCAACGAATCCGACTTCTTCCTCCGTTACCTCGCCCAGGAGGCCGGGATCGGGATCAACATGCTGTCCTCCATCGACGAGACGCCCTCTCCTGACAAAATTAATCTGGTCTATGCCGAAGACGCCTTCGTGGCCTGCGACCTTTTTGCCGAGGACGTCGCCAGCGGGGCCAACCGCCTCGCCGCCTGTGTCACGTGGGCGCCGAAAACCACCGAAACGGTCAACGCCTCCAACAACAAGGCGCGGCTGCTCACCACCAACAAAAACCTCCTGGTGGTCTCCGACATCCTGCTGGTCAATCAGGCCTTCGCCAAACAGAACCCGAAAGTTGTGGAAGGACTGGTGGCGGGCATTCTGGAAGGGAACCGTCAGGTGCGCGCCAATCCCCGCGCCGCCCACGCCGTGCTGAAGGCGGCCTTCAAGTGGGAACCCGCCCAGGCCGATGAGGAGCTGGCCAAATTCCACTTTGCCAACCTGCCAGAGAACGAAGCTTACTTCTCCGGGGCCATCGACATGGCCGGCAGCTTCGGCGGCATCTATCAATCCGCCGTGGTGGCCTACGGACGCGACCTGTTGCCCGACCCTGCCGGCTACGAAAAATTCATCGACCCCGCTCCCCTCAAGGCCGCTGCCGCCTCCGGGAAATTCGCCGGCGAACAAATCGCGATCGCCCCGCTCAAGTCCGGCGAAACCGGCTCCATCGAAGTGGATCCGCTGCTCAGTAAGGACATCCGGTTCCTCTTCGATCCCAACGCCTCCAAACTGGTTCTCACCGACGCAGCCAATCAGGCCAGCCTGAGTGATATCCAGCGGCTGCTGCGGGTCAGCCCCGGCAGCGTGCTCCGCCTGCGCGGGCATGTGGACAACAGCAACTACGAACAATTCAAAGCCCAGGGGGAGGCCTTCCTGCGGAAGATGGCGCTCAGCGCCATGAAACTCAGTCAGGACCGCGCCAACGAAATCAAACGGATCCTCGGCGAACAATTCAAAATCGACCCCGCCCGGATCGAGACGGTCGGCCGCGGTTGGGAAGAACCAGCCGGCACCGATGCCAATAAGAACCGGCGCGTCGAGGTCCTCTGGTTCACTCTCGAATAACTTTTCTATCCCCCATGGAACGCCCCGAAGCCATTCAACAAATCCGCGATGCCTGCAAAATCATCGTGCAGCAGTTCATGAAGATCCACCCGGCGGTGCGGCACCTGAACCACCAAGAAACCCAGGACGAACTCTTCAAAACTCTCCACCAACTCACCGTCGAGCTGGAAGTCCTGAAAAAGAAGCTGGGCAAGCTGGAACGTGAGGACGCCTCCACGGTGTTGTGAAATAACAAGTGACAGGCGGGGGCGAAGAGGATAACCATTCTGCCTCTGCCTATGAAACGATTTGTTCCTGCCTTCCTGATCAGCGCGGCTTTGGGGGCTGCCGGTGGTGCCGGCTTGAAGTCCCTAAGCGGAAACACGCCTGCGGCTGCGGGTGATCCTCCCCTATCAGCCGGTGCTTCTTCCAAAGCGCCACCTCTCGGCACTCCTCCAGATGCCCTGGCACGGGCCGTGGTTGCGGCTCCCCCGAAAGGACCGGCGATGCCGCGTCCCGCCTTGGAGGAACTGCGCGCGGCCCCGGAAGCGGACCGGCTGCGGCTGCTCGTCCGCTTGCTCCCGGAGGCGGGAGCGGCGGAAATCGCGGCTTTGGCAGGGGAGTGGTTTTCCGAAAAGTCGCTTATCGGGAGCGGCAACGAAGTCTGGCAGGTCCTAGTGCAGCGTTGGGTGGAAGTGGATGCGGCGGCGGCCCTGGCCCATGCCCGCCTCATCTCGCGGGGGGTGGCTTCTCTTTCCGGCATGGGGGGTAATTCTTTGAACACCAACATCACGACGCCGCTGCACTACGCCTACCGGGCTCTGGGTCGCCACAATCCGGAATTGGCCTTCGCTTTTCTGGAAGGTGAAACCGGGCATGCCGTGAATCTTATCGCTGAGGTCCAGCGCGGGGCTGGGGCGGAAAAGACCAAAGCGTGGGCGCTCTCCCTGCCGGACCGGGCGGACCTGGCCTTTTTGAGAAAAGAAGAAGCCAAAGCCCGGCCTGACCTGAGCGACCCTGCCAAAGCGGTGGGTGCCCTGACTCCCGGGGAGTTGAAAAACCAAGGGGGATTCCTGGCGGGAGAGTGGGCGAAAAAGGATCCGGCGGCAGCCTTGGCCTGGGCGAACGGCTTGGAAAGTGGCAAAGTGCGGACGGATGCCTGGGCGGCGATTGCTACCACCCTTCTGGAAAAGGATCCTGCCGCAGCGCTGAAGGTTCTGGAATCCATGCCGCCCACCGCTGCCCGGTCCAAGTTGGGAGCCGCCTACGTCGGAGCTTTGGCCAAAACAGATCCGGCGGCGGCTTGGAAGTATCTCGAAGCCAATCTCAAAGGCGTGGCAAGGCTCCAGGGAATTGCCACTCTGGCCGCAGCGAAATCGGCCACCGATCCCGCCGGTGCCCTGAAGATGCTGCGGGAGCACGGCATCGGGGATTTGAACCGTTCGAGTCTGATGAAGACCCGAGTCAACAGTCCAGGGATGAGCTCTGTGGGATTTTATTCGGGAACAGACTTTGTCGGAGAAGTGCTCAAAGCCGCAGCCGTGAAGGACCCTGCCGGCGTGATGCAACTGCTCGCCGAAACAGGTTCCATTCACAAGGATAGGGCCAGGGAAGACCCGTTCAGTGGGGAGGGCCCCCAAAGCGAGGGGTATTTGGCGAGATCACTTTTCAAGGAATGGGCGGCGAAGGATCCGGCCGCCGCCGCCCGGTGGACAGCCTCCCAAGCCTTCGGCGAGGCCATGCGGGAGCTCGCCATAAGTGCGGCGACTCCATGGTTTGCCGCCGATCCGGCGGCAGTCAGGGCTTTTGCGGCCTCGCTGCCGGAGGGCGCGGGGAGGAATGATTTCATCCGGACCACGGCATCACTCATGGCGGAGAATGATCCCGCCGGAGCCCTGACATGGACCGCGCAGGCGGGCGGAGCGGAGGCGTTGGGCTCCGTTTTTCAATCCATCACCCAGTCGAATCCAGAATTGGCCGCCACCCACTTTGCCGCCATGCCGCCGGAGGTGCAGGCGGCGCGGATGCAGGAGTTGACGGATATTCTGGGCAAGCGTGCGCCGGGCGCAGCCGTCGGGTTCTATCAATCCCTGCCGCCGGAGCAGCAGGCGTCCGTGAAACTGTATGACACCACCGTTTCGTTTGCGAGGCAGGACCCGAAGGCTGCTTCTGAATGGGTCACGACCCTTCCGCCCACCATGGCCAAAGACACGGCGATCAGCGGTCTCGTGGACTATCTGATCAAACAATCCTCCGATCCCGACCCGGAAGCCGCCGCGCACTGGGCCGCCGCTTCGGTGGATCCGGACGGACGGGGCCGTCGCCTGGGACGGGTCGGTGAGGCGTGGTTCAAACGCGATCCCGCCGGAGCCGCCGCCGCTATCGAAGCCTCCGCCCTGCCTGCCGATGTCAAGCAAACCCTCCTCAACCATGCCTCCGCCAAATAACCGATGTTCGAAGGCCTTGGTCTTTTCCTCCCTCATCGGTCTGGGGGCCGGGGCAGCGCTGGGATACCAGCTGAAACCCAAGCCTTCGCCTGCGGTGCCACCGGCCCTGACGTCCCCGCCTCGCGGTTCAGACGCTTCGGACAAAACCGCGGCCCAGGCCCGGCCTTACGATATGCCATTAGTCGTTGAGGGCGGTTTCCCTGCCTTGGCGGAATTCGAGGCTTGGCTGGCTTCCGCTTCCTGCGATGAAGTATCGCGGTTGTTGCTGGATCCGGCGTGGAACGGACATCCCCATCCACCGCTCAGCGCGTTGCTCGTCCAGCGCTTTGGGGAATTCAGTGTGGAAGATCGGTTCGGGTGCCTGCAAAAGCTGCTGGCGGGCAAAGAAAAAATCGGCAATTACGCGCTGCTGGATGTCCTGTCCGATCTCGCCCGCGACACCCTGCCGCGCCGGGCGGCCGAGATGAAGGATCTTTTCAAGCTGGGCGAGCAACTGAATCCACACAGCCTCGGCACCGCTCTGGCGGATTGGGCGGCAGAGGATTTCGCCGCCGCCGCCGCTTTTGCCGCGCAAATCGAAGGTCATGGGAATGAGAGGATCATGGCGTCCCTGATCGGCGGGCTGGCGGACCGGGATTTACCCCTGGCCCAGCGGGAGGCCTTGAAGACGGGGAAAGGCCAGGAGGAAGCCGTTCGCAGTGTGGCCAACCGCATGGGCAAAAAAGATTTGGCCGCCGCACTGGATTGGCTGAACGCGAACGGCCAGACGGGACGCGGTAAATATGGGATCGGGGGACCCTATCAATCAGCCGTCTGGGCGGCCTGCGGGGTGGACAGCGCGGCGGTGGCTCAACTGATCGTGGACCGTCCGGGCTTGTTCGAGGGCGACGGCGGGGCAGGCTTGGTAGGAGAGGTCTTCAAGCAGTGGGCCTCTACTGATTCCACCGCCGCCACCGCTTGGCTGGCAAGCCATTCCTTGCCTGAAGTGCACCGGGAAGCAGCTTTGAAGCAGTTGGAGCAGGTGCGCCAAGCTAACTTGCCGCTGGATGCCGCCTTGGCCGAAGTGCGGAACCTGCCTCCGGAAGCGCGGGCCGAACGCGCGGCTTTGCTGGCCGACCGGCTGGTAGCGGACGATCCCGCCCAGGCTGCGGCACGCTTCGCCTCCCTGCTCCCGGAAGGGGCCATGACGGCCAAAGCTGCGGAGGCGTTCATGGAGCGGCTGCCTACCGAATTTTTCGCACAGGCCGTCCGCCAATTTTCCGGCGTGCTGGAGGGAATGAACCAATACGGTTCATTGAAGGACCGGCTATCCTTTCTGCCGGAAAAGGATTTGGAGGAACTGATGCCGCAACTCCCAGGAAAAACACGTGCCATGGTGCGGCAGGAAGTGCTGCAAAACGCCCTGAGCACCGATCCTGACCGGGCAGTCCAGATGGCGGAAGGCATGACGAAAGAATCGCTGGATCCTTTTGCCGGCAGCAGCATCGCCGTCCACCTGGCCGGGTCCGATCCCCAAAAAGCCGCTGGTTGGGTGGAAGCCTTTCCGGAGGGCCCGAGCCGGGAATGGGCCGCGCAAAACCTGGTGGCAAACTGGACAAAATACGATCCCGATGCCGCCGTAGCATGGCTGGAAACCCTGCCGCCGGGCCGCAGCCGCGACCGCGCCGCGCTGGAAGCCGCGAAAATTCAAGGCGTGACCGGCAATCACGAATCGGCCCTCGCTCTGGCAGCCGGTCTCGGAAATGCCAAGGAGCGGGAGGAAGCCACCGGTTTTGCCCTGCAGCGGCTCTGGAACCGCGACCCGGCTGGCGGTGCCTCCGCTTTGTCAGGCAGTGGTCTGGCGGCGGAGCAACAGGCTGCCGTGGAGAAAAAACTGAAACAGGGAGGTTTTGGCTATTAACCGAAGCTTCCACCGCCGGACGCAGGCATTTGACAGACGCACGGAGTGAACGAAAGTAACCAGCATGGCCCAGATCAAAATCCTTACCGACCCGGCGGAGATTCTGAAGGTGCGCTTGAATCAGCCTCGCATGTCCTTGGAGTTCCTGCGTCAGCAAATGGAGCGCCATCGTCAGGCGAGCGAAGAATTCTCCAAGGCCGTCAGGAACGGGACCTCGAAATATGGGCCAAAGAAAGAGGCTGCTGGCGTGACTCGCTGACCCAGTTCGGAGAATTCATCCATGGCGGGGAGGAGCACCGTGTTTATCCGTGTGGAGCGTTGTTCCTCAAAGCCACCTTCGCCGGTCGCTAGGGATTCACCGTGATCGCCACGCCCGGCGGCCCCACTTTGACGAGTGCTTTGCCAGCGGAATATTTGCATCGTCTGCTCGTTTCCAACCGGATTTTCTCGGATCAGGTCAGGCTGGAAGGGGTCTCGCGGGATGTGGATGGTGTCGTAATCGTGACCTCCCAGCCGACAATCATCGGCACAGGGGCAACGGAGGAGGAAATGATGGCCTACTTCCTCAGCCTGCATTTTGTGTGGATCCGCGGTTACTCCGCCGGCTACCGTGGCGCGATGACCTTCTACCGCGATCTCGATCAGGTCGCCGTTTTCGATGCGCATCCTGCCAATTTTCTGAAGGACGGGCAGGGGGTCATTTTGCCCATTGATGGCGTCGTGGTGGAGTGCGGCGATGCACTCGCGGCTCAGGTCGAAAACCTGCTCAGCGCAGCGGCGTCAGATTGAATTTTACAAATTCTCCTTCCAAGGCAAAGTGGAATTTGTCGTCTCGCCGGAAAATGTCACATCGTTCATCCGCTCCGCTAAAATCCGGCGGATGGGGTTGGCCTTTGGTTGCAGTGCTTTTCCTCGCGGGAGTGATGTTATTCGTCCGGCAATCCTTCCGGGTGCCGGAAGAGCCTGGCCGGCCGGTAGTCGCACCCTGGACCACGGGGCCGGCCCGCGAAGCCAAACGGCAGGAGGCGATCGGCCGGACGATCAATGGGAACCTCGATCTCCCGGTGGGACCGGTCTATGAGCCGCGCTGGCAAGCGTTCCTGAGTGCCGCCAAGTGGCAGGCGCAGCGCCGTCCGGAAATTCTGGCCGCGATCCGCCGCCGGCTGGCGCTGCCACCCTTGCCCCCGGAGGCTCCGGCCCGGACGGTGGAGACCCAGCGGTTGGCCATGGAAACAGGTTATGGATTGTTTCCGGTGGAACTGGAGCCGGAGATGCGCTGGATCTGGTTGACCGATCAGGACCCCAAACGCCTCGCGATGGCGGGGGCCTGGTTGGAGCGTTTTGATGGCAGTCCGGCCCGCCGCAGGGAGCTATTGGAATCCCTGACGCAGCGTTTTGCCGGATGGGCCACGGAACCGCGGTTGCTCGCCCTCGCGACCGGGCTGCGCGAACCCCGGGGGAAAGTGATCCATCAGCGGCCGGCGCTGCAGGACCTGCTGCAGGCTCCTTTCGATGGCCGTCCGGTTATTTTTTCCTTCCAACGCCTCGACCGTCAGTTTCTCGGGCGTGCGGTGGTGCGGCATGCCAACGGCAGCTTCCTGCTGGGGCCGGAGGGGACTCCATTTTCCGTCACCCAGTTTGCCCTTTCAGCCAGTGGGCTGCCGGGCACCCTGACCAACGGCAACACGCCCTGCGGCATTTTCGAAATCACCAAAATCAGCACCACCCAAAACACGGCGATCGGTCCGACGGAAACCCTCATTCTGGGCCTTCCTCTGGAATACGATCCCACCTGGACTGAGGCTAGGTATGACGCCCTGCTCCCTCCTGCCTGGCGCACCTGGTGGCCCATCCGGGAGGCTTGGTGGGCTGGATTGGCGGGGCGGAATGAAATTTTGGCCCACGGCACCGCCATCGATCCTGCGCCGTGGCAGGATACCCTTTTTGCGGGTCAGACCCCCTCGCATGGTTGCCTGACCTGCGATGAAACCTGGGACCCGGTCACCGGCCAGCGCGCCACCAGCGAGCAGGCAAGGCTGGTGGACGCCCTCCGACGTGCGGGCGGGCCGCCGGGTTACCTGATCGTGGTTGAAATCGACGACCGGCCGGTGCCGGTTTCGCCGGAAGACGTGGCGGAACTCTTAAAAAATGGGCGGTAGAGGGGGGCGGTCCGGGCCAAAATGGCCGGACCGGCCGCCTCCTCCCTTGCGGCATCCTCAGAATGACATTCCCGTCATAGCCGCGGAAGACGTAAGACTTGATACAATCCCCCCGTAATCCCGCTTCACGCCAGACCCCTGCATGCCTGCTTTTCCCCCTCTTAAATCCGCTGTCCTGATCCTCCCGGGCACTGTTCTCCTGCTTGCCGGCTGTGGTCGCAAGGACAGGGTCGAAGTAGTGGATTCCCGGGCTCCCTTTACCAACGAGCCTGCCCCCAAACTTGGTCTCACCACCGCCCAGCGTTACGCCGCCAACGATGCCCAGTCGATGCTGCGCTGGACCACCCCGGAAGGCTGGAATTTCCTGCCGGCCACGGAGTTCCGCCATCTCAATTTCGATTTTGGCCCCAACCGCGAGGGGGAAGCCTACCTGACGCTCCTGCCCGTGAATGGCGGCGGCGGGGTCCTCGACAACCTCAACCGCTGGCGGAAGCAAATGGATCAGCCCCCGCTGACCGAAAGCGAACTCGCCGCCCTGCCCACCAAAACCGTGTTCGGC
This sequence comes from Verrucomicrobiota bacterium, assembly GCA_040387795.1. Taxonomy (GTDB): domain Bacteria; phylum Verrucomicrobiota; class Verrucomicrobiia; order Verrucomicrobiales; family V1-33; genus CAIZWU01. Next base: position 102,024 of record JAZKDC010000019.1, on the reverse strand, counting down.
CGCCCGGTGCCTTTCCTGGATATCACCGGCACTTTCACGGGCGGTTCCGGCCCCATGATGGCGGCCTCCACGCCGAAACCGGGTTACCGCATGCTGGGCGCCATTTTTGAAGCCCCGGGTTTCCTCTTCACCCTGAAGCTGACCGGCCCCGAAGCCCTCGTAGCCGCCCAAGCTGCCAAATTCGATGCCTTCGCGCAGTCCCTCGGGGTCGCCGGCACGCCCGCCGCCGGCCAGTAATTCCTGACCGCTGTCACCTGACCTCTGATTTCTTTCCCCCGGTCCCCATGTCCGCCGAATCCCCCACTCTTTCCCCTCCTGAAACCCCGCGCCGCCGTGCCGGGATGATGGACCGCATTCTTTCCCTGATCGGATCCTACCACATCGCCGTGGTGGTTTTCCTGTTGATGATCCTGCTGACCCTGCTCGGGACCTTCAGCCAGAAAACCCTCGGACTCTACCAGAGCCTGAACATCTATTTCACGAGCTGGGTGGTACCCCGGGAACACTGGCTGCTGGGCTTCATTCCGCTGCCTGGCATGGCCCTCCTGCTGGCCGTGATGTTTGTGAATCTGCTGGCCGGCGGCGTGATCCGCATCCGCAAGAACTGGCGTACCGTCGGGAACGTCATTGCCCACCTTTCCATGCTCGGCCTGATCGCCGCCGGAGCGGTTTCCCTCTATTACAAACAGGAAGGCCACATGCGTATCTTCGAAGGGGAAAGCAGCAATCGCGTCCAGGCTTTCCAGGACTGGGTGCTGGAAGTGCGCGAAGCGGGCGGAGCCGACTCCCGGGTTTACATGATCCACGAAACCACTTTCCGTACCGATTCCCCGGCGGAAACCACCACCTTCCACCGCACCGGCTGGCCCTTTGAGCTGAAGGTTTCCGGGTACCAGAAAAACGCCACCGTCACCACCACCGGGGACTCCTCTGTCCTGGCCGGATCGCGCAACATTGATGGTTATACCCTGCGTCCTCTGCCAGTGAATCCGCAGCACGAAGCCAACATGGCCGGCATCTTCCTTGATGCCGTTGATTTGTCAGGGAAAACCGTCGGTTCCACCGTGCTGGCCCAGGTCATCCGCAACGGGGAGATTGTGACCCGTGCCGATGCGCCATTTTCCTTCGCGGTGGGCGACCGTCAGTTCGCCGTCAACCTGACCCGGGAAACGTGGGAAGTGCCCTTCTCGCTCAAGCTGGACGACTTCAAAGCCGAATATTATCCCGGCACCCGAAAGGCCAAGGAATATGAAAGCCATGTCACCATGACCAATACGGAGGGCAAGGACACCAAGTTCCGCATCTGGATGAACAATCCGCTGCGGGACAGTGGCTATGTGGCGTATCAGACCAGCTTTGATGACCAGTCTCCGCCCGGGCAGGAAAAATACAGCGTCCTCACCGTCGTCAAAAACCCTTCCGACCAATGGCCGCTCTACAGCATGATCGCCGCCACCGTCGGTCTCCTGATCACCTTCCTCACCAAGTTGGCCCGCTTCATCCGCCGCACCGCCGTGCCGGTCACCCCTTCAGCCGCCTGAACCCATGAAAAAAGCACCTGTTTTCCTCGGCATCTTCCTGGCGCTCACCGTCATTGTCAGTGCCCTCTACCTCTCCAGCAAGACCCGCGTCGCCGATCCGGCCCGCGTCTTCACGGCGAGCCAATTGGCCCCGGCCTGGAAGCCGGAGGTCCTCAAAGTGATGGACCGCGTGGCCAAGACCGACGATGGCCGCACCAAGGCCCTGCATACCTTCGCTTACTACGAGCTGCTGCGGAACCGGGCCATCCCCTCGGTCCGGCTGAAGCTGGAGGACAAAACCACCCGCACCATTCCTCCGGTCGCCTGGTTCCTCGATGTCCTCCTCTTCCCGGAAGTGGCCAACCGTTATCCCATTTTCAATGTCGAGGACAGCGAAGCCCTCCTCCAGGTCGGCCTGAATCCCCACGACAAACGCCGCGACAAATATGCCTATGAAGAGCTGGCCCCCGCCCGGGAACAGTTTTTTGCCGCCCGCACCCGCCTCGCGGAAGTTCCCGCCGAAAAACTTAGCAGGCTCGACCAGCAGGTCAACAACCTCGCCACCAACCTGATCCGTTATGAGGACCTGATCAATTTCCTCAACTTTGCCCGCAAAGGCATCGAAGTCCCCAAGGACTTCGCGGATGAACCGCTCAAATCCAAGGCCGGCCAGACCGTCCCGCTCAGTGAGGCCCTGGCCGGCTTGAAGGAATCCGCCACCTTCAAGAACTTCATGGCCGCCGCCCGCACCGGTGACCGGTCCCCCATGCCCCCATTGCTGCAAAGCATCGATCTGTTTCTGCGCGATACCAGCAGCATCACCTGGTATGCCCCTCCCACTGCCGACCAGCCGGACGCCTGGGTGCCGGCTGGTGGGCTGATCCGTGATTATCTGACGGACGGGCCCCATGCAGCCACTGCGCTCGGCCATCTGCAGACGCTGGAAAAACTGACCGCCCTCGCTGCCGATCCGGCCAAAAACGGGGAACTCCAGGCTGCCGTCCTCGCCATGGGCCAGGGACTCATCGCCGATGCTGAAAAATCCAACACCTACAAAAAGGTCCCCCTTGATCACGGTTATTTGAAGGCCGGTCTCTTCGGATGGGCCAAGTGGGTCTTCCTGTTCCTCTTTCTGCTGCTCTCCCTGTCGTGGCTGGCGCCTGCCAGTGGATGGGGCCGCATCCTCACCAAGCTTAGCCTGTGGGGCGGTTTCGCCGGTTTTGGCCTGATCCTCACCGGGATTGCCTGGCGCGTGCTCATCACCGGATGGGGGCCTATCACCAACATTTACGAAACCATCCCCTTCATCACCCTCATGGCGGGAGTGTTTGCCTTGTGCATGGAATTGATTTTCAAGAACCGCATTCCTCTGATTGTCGCGATCACCTGCGGGGCCGCGGGCATGTTCCTCGCGGGCCGGTTTGAGGCGGGCGATGCCGCCGACACCATGCCCAGTCTGGTGGCAGTGCTGCGCAGCAATTACTGGCTCTGGACCCATGTCACCACCATCAATATTGGTTACGCCACGGTGCTGCTCGCAGCGATCTTTTCCATGATTTACATTTTCTGCCGGCTCTTCGATATCACCCGGCAGAACAAGGCGCTCTTCCGCATGTTGACCCAGAGCGCCTATGGGATTCTCTGTTTCGGCCTCGTTTTCAGCCTGATCGGCACCATCCTCGGCGGTATCTGGGGGAACGATTCCTGGGGCCGCTTCTGGGGTTGGGATCCGAAGGAAAATGGCGCGCTGGTCATCGTGCTGTGGTGCCTCGCGGTCCTGCACATGAGGCTCGCCGGCTGGATCAAGGAGATAGGGCTGCACCTCTGCACCGCTTTTGGGGCGAATTTCTGCATCTTCTCATGGTTTCATGTGAACGTGCTCAATGTGGGCCTGCACAGCTACGGCTTCACCCAAGGGCTTGAGGAAAAACTCATTCTGGCCTACTGCATCATCAGCCTTGTGGTCCTCCTCGGGGCAGTGGTCAAACTGTTGGAAACCCTCGCCCTCAAACAAGCCGGCCCGACCGCGACTCCCGGGGTCACGGTGGCCAAGGACAGCGCTGCTGCCGCCGCCTGACGGTCCGTTTGATGGAACTCCCCCCGGAGCCACGTTAAGGGGGAGTATGAAACATCCCGCCGCGCTTCTCCTGCTTGCCCTGTCCTCCGCTGCCGCCGCGGAACCCCGGTTCGAACCGCAGGTGGTCGATGCGGCCATCGGAATCGGTTATGGGCTCGCCATCGGTGATGTGGATGGCGATGCCAAGCCGGACATTCTCCTCGCGGATGCGAAGGAGATTGTCTGGTATCAGAATCCAACTTGGAAAAAACACCGGATCACCGGAAGCCTGACGAAGCGCGATCATGTCTGCATCGCGGCCCGGGATGTGGATGGCGATGGCAAGGTGGAGGTCGCCGTGGGGGCACAATGGAATCCCGGGGAAACCTCCGACGAGGCCGAAAGTGGAGCCGTGTTTTATCTCCAGCGTCCCACTGCCGGGGAGGGCGATTGGACGGCGGTGGCACTCCCGCACGAACCGACTGTGCACCGGATGGGCTGGGTGAAAAATGGCGCGGGCAAACCTTCTTTGGTGGTGGTTCCGTTGCACGGCCGGGGCAACAAAAACGGAGCAGGGGAAAATGGCGTGCGTATCCATACCTTCGCTTTTCCGGCGCAACCGGCCGATCCGGCCGCATGGAAACCGCAGTTGTTGACGGACCGGCTGCACATCACCCACAATTTTGATCTGCAACCGGTGGGGCAGGGCGAAACCATGGTGGTGGCCGGCCGGGAAGGATTTGCCGAAGCCGGGCCTCAGGGGGATGGATGGGAAATCGCCATTTCCAGCCTGACAGATCGGCCGGGCACTGCGGTTCCCTTTGCTGGAATTGGCGAAATCCGCTTCGGTCCGGTGGGTGGAGACATGGCCGCAGGATCATCAATCTCATCAATCGCCGCCATCGAACCCTTTCATGGTCCCCATCTGGCACTTTACGAAAAGGATCAGGCCACCCGCGAATGGAAGCGGCAGGTGCTGGATTCCACCATGAACCAGGGCCACGCGCTCGCCTGTGGCAATCTGCTGGGACTGCCGCGCCAGCAGATCATCGCCGGCTGGCGCGAACCCAATGCCAATGGCGCGTTCGGTATCCGGATCCATTGGCAGGAAAAGGCAGGTGAGCCTTGGCAAAAAGCCTGGATCGCCTCCGCCAACTCCATGGCCTGCGAGGATCTCAAGCTGGCCGACCTTGATGCGGATGGACGGCTGGATATCATCGCCTCCGGGCGGTCCACGAAAAATGTGGTGATCTACTGGAACCGGACGGGCAAGCCGTGACGTCCGGACCGGATGTTATGCCTGCAGCGGATAACTCGCATCCTCATACTCCCCAGGGCGGATGGGGGCGGCTTGCGGGCCGGGGTTGCTGAAGCTGACCGTCCCATTGATGCTGACATTGGGCTTGAACCGGGCCAGGCCTTTTACGGTTAGTTTTTGGCAATGGAGCAGGCTGGGGATGGCGTCGGCGAGCAGGATGTCGAGACCGTCCACCAGTTTGTAGTGGGTGTTGTCGAGATTGACTTCCGGGGGCACGCCGTGGCGTTCGGGATGGAGCTCGAGGCGGAAGTCGGGAGTGAGGCGGCAGGCGTCGGAACGGATGATGAGGAGGTCGCTGGTGGTTTTCACCGGGGCAAAGCGGGCGCGGCTGACTTCGATGGCAGCGGCGCCGGGGAAGGACTCGATGGCCGCACCCATGGCGGTTTCGAGTTGATAGACTGCGGGGCTGTTTTTCTCGCGCGGGTCGGCGGTCTTGCTGTTCCGGATCATGGGCAGCGGGATCAGGCCGCCGTGTTTCGTCAGGGTTTCCTTGAGGTGGTCGAGCCGGATCCACAGATTGTTGGTGTTGAAAAAGCGGTGGCGGCCGATGTCCTGGAAGGCCTCGGCATCGGCGTCCGGGCACTGGGCGCTTTCCCGGAGGATCAGACGGCCGTCACGCGGGCGCAGGGCGAGGTGGCCGCCCTTTTTGTCAGCGGCCGTGCGGCGGGTGACCTCCATGAGGAAGGGGGCTCCACTTTCCGCGAACCAGGCCAGCAGGGCCGGATCGAGGGTGGCGCCGAGATTGTCGGAATTGGAAACAAACGCGTAGATGATGCCTTCGGCGAGCAGCTTGTCCAGCCAGCCGCTGCCGGCGAGGCTGGCATAGAGGTCGCCGTGGCCCGGGGGGCACCATTCAAGGTCAGGATGCTCCGGCCAGCTGAGGGGAGTGAGGGAATCGGTCAGGATTTTAGGGACCCGGTTCTGGAGAAACTCGAGTTCCTCCGGGGCGCCGAGTTCCGGGTAGTTGGCCAGCAGGGCGCGGGTGTCTTCCGAAGTTGAAAAGCTGTTCATCAGGAGGAAACGCGGCACCGAACCGCCGCCGGTGGACTGGCGCAGGTGGAGGATTTGGCGGGCGATCAGGTCAAGGAAGCTGAGGCCCTCCCGGACTGCCAGGAGGCTTTTGGCTTTCTCCAGACCCATCCCGGTGCCGAGGCCTCCGTTGAGTTTGATGACCACGGTGCGGCGCAGCAGCGGTGTCAGGGTCGCGGCGTCGGGGACGGGCAGGGTTTCCGCGCTGGGCAGGCTCTCGACGGGCACCAGATCCGTTTCAGGGATCAGGCCGGTTTCATTGCGTTCGAGGGCGCGGAAGTTGCCTTCAAAGGCCCGGATGGCGGACTCGCTGAGGCCGTCGGCGCGCATCTTTTCAGCGAAGGGAGTAAAGCGGTCGGACATAAAAGAGAAGGCGTTGAAGAAGCGGGATACTCCGCTGTTATTGATGGAATGAGGCTCCTCCGTCAACCTTGTTTGGTCATAAGGAAATCCGGCAGATCTTCCGAAGAGGGGGAAGGTTGGGACGGAAAATGTGCAGGAACGCGGAATTGTGGCTTGGTCCGGGCCGCGGGCGGCCTACAGTCGCGTCCATGATCAAACGATTCCAGATCCGGAAGGGCGGCCGCTTTATGATTGGGGTGCTGGCACTGGCGGGCGGCGCGGCGCCGTCAGCCCCGGCGGCCGGGGTGGTGGAGTCAGCCATCACGGAATTCTCAGCCGACCGCCGGGCGGTGGCGGCGGCGTATGCGGTGCCTTGGGCGGAGGCGGCGCTGGACCGGGATGCGGCCTTGCTGACGGATTGGCAGGGAAATGTGGAGGCCGTCGATTATGCGGCCTTGGCCCCGGCGGAACGGGTGGACTGGCATTTGCTGCGCTCTCATCTGGCCGGCGAGCAGGAGACTTTGACTTTGGAACGCGAACGGTTGGGTGCGATGGAGCCGCTGCTGGCCTTCCGGCGGCCGCTGCAGGAACTGCTCGGCCGGCAGGAACTTCGTCAGGACATCGACCCCCAAGCGGCGGCGGGCGTGCTGGCGCAGACCCTGACAGAGGTGAAGGCGTTGCGGAAACGATTGGAGGAAGGGCGGGCCAAGGACGCGCCGGCAGAGGCCTTGAAGCCGGGTGCGGTGCTGGCCAGTCGGACGGCGGGGGCGATGGACCAATTGCGGGACGCCATGGGCGAATGGTTCAAGTTTTACCACGGCTTCCAGCCTGATTTTTCGTGGTGGGTGCGGCAGCCGCATGAAGCCCTGGCCAAAGGGCTCGAGGAAACTGCTGGTTATCTGCGGAAGGAAATCGCGGGATTGAAGGGGGAGCCGGATGATCCCCTGATCGGCGACCCCATCGGGGCCACGGCCTTGGCGGCCCGGATCACCCGCGAGATGATCCCGTATTCCGCAGAAGAACTGCTGGCGGTGGCGGAGCGGGAGTTCGCCTGGTGTGAGGGGGAACTGCAAAAAGCCGCGGTGGCCATGGGTTGTCAGGATGGCAAACAGGCCCTCGCCAGAATCAAGGAGACCCACGCAGCGCCGGGCGGCCAGGCAGCCACGGCGGTGGCCGCAGGCCTGCAGGCGATCCGGTTTGTGGAGGAGAAGGAATTGGTGACCATCCCGGCCCTCGCAGGCGAGACCTGGCGGTTGGGGATGCTGGGGGTGGAACAGCAGAAGAGTTTGCCCTACGCCGTTTATTCCGATCCCCGGATGCTGGTGGCCTATGCCCATGAGTCGATGTCTCATGAGGACAAACTAATGTCCATGCGCGGCAACAATGCGGCTTTCCTGCACATCGTGACCCCGCACGAACTGATCCCCGGGCATCACCTGCAGGGCTTCATGGCGAGACGCCATGCGACGCACCGGCAACTCTTCCGCACCCCGTTTTTCGTGGAGGGCTGGGCGCTGCATTGGGAAATGTTGTTATGGGATCTGGGGTATGTGGCTTCGCCGGAGGAAAAAGTGGGAGCGCTCTTCTGGCGGATGCACCGCTGTGCGCGGATCATGGTCAGTCTGAAGTTCCATCTGGGCGCGATGACGCCGGCGGAGATGGTGGATTTCCTGGTGGACCGGGTAGGGCATGAGCGCACCGGAGCCACCGCGGAGGTGCGGCGTTATATTGGCAGCAGCTACGGGCCGCTTTATCAGGCCGCCTACATGCTGGGCGGTCTGCAATTGCGTGCACTCTACCAGGAGTTGACCGGACCCGGCAAGCTGACCCCGCGGGCCTTCCATGATGCCGTGCTCCAGCAGAATGCGATCCCTCTGGAAATGATCCGGGCCATCCTGACCGGCGCCGAACTGCCCCGCGACTGGAAACCGTCCTGGCGGTTCTGAGGCGGGGCGGGTTTCACTGCCCGTTGGCTCTCACGGCAAGCTCAAGGTTTGCCCAGCAGCTTATTGATATCCGCGGCGCTGGCGTTGCTGTTGGAAATGCGGTCGCGGATGGCTCTTTCCTGACTGGACAGGCGTTCCGGGCGGGCATCACCCAGCCTCGGGGCGTCGCGGCCGTCCTCGAGCGCTTTTTCCGCCGGGCGGTAGTTGCTGGTGCGGGCGGTCCGGTCCGCTCCCGTGAAGTCCTTGGTCTTGGCCACTTTGGTGGCATCGGTGTTGTCCTTCACGGACGCTTCCCGCCCGCCTTCGCGGTAGAGCACGTCTCCTTCCGGGCGGTCATCGGTATCAAACAGCTTATCCGTCCAGGTCCGGCCTTTGGGATCGCCTTTCCAGGATTTCGCGGCAAAGTCCTTTTTACCGCCATACTCCCGGGTCAGGAAATCCTTGCTCTTGGTGAACTCCTTCTGGCTCTGTGCTTGGAGTTTGCCCCCGAACATCTTTTCACTCATCGCGTTCAGCCCCTCGGATTTGTTTTGCTGATACCCAAAAGGATCCTGATTGGAAAAGCGGGACTCGCCACTGGACCCCTGGGCTTCCAGTCCGGTCACGGTGGGCCCGGCCAGCACGGTGCGCTCCGTCTGACAGGCGGTGAGCGCGCCCAGCAGGCTGACGGCGCAGAGGATCCGGATCAATTTCATAAAGGGGACTCTGCCGGAAAACCTGGGGAGGTGCCAGTGTGATTTCGCGGCCCGCAGGAAGCGCTCCCTGGTGGGGATTCTGCCTGGCGGAGTTGCTCCATGGCCTGCTGCAAGGCGGCGCCATCCCCTGCGTTGATCGTGATCAGCAAAGGATGGCTTCCCAGACCGCACTCCCGGCTGGCAATCACCGGGATCCCGCTGGCGAGGGCGCGCAGCGCAAGGCGCGGTTCGTGTTCCACCCATGCCGGCAACACGAGGGCCGTGCAGCCCGGCAGGTCGCCCATGGACCCCGCGCGGTGGCGTATCGTTGGCAACGGGTCATGCCTTCCTTCGCGGGCTTGGCCCAGGACCAGCAGTTCGTCATGGGTGCCGGTGAGGGCTGCGGCCAGTTCGTGAATCCCCTTTCGGGCCAGGGCGGAAGCCGGAAAGAACCACCGGACGGCCGGCTCCGGAGCCTTGGAAGCAGGCAGGGCCGCGGGCATCATCCAGTCCAATAACAAAGCCCGCGTCCCGAAGGAATCCGCGATGGCCTGATGCGGTGTGATCAGCCGGGCGGCGGCAGCGAGAGCCTCGGACTCTGCCCGCACCAGTGCCGGATCGGCCCGGAAATCAGTCAGGGTATCAGACTCCGGATGGCAGGCGGCGGCGGCATCCAGCGCAGCCTGCAGCCTTGCCAGCGGCCAGCGGTTGACCAGCACATCGAAGGTGCGGCCACCCAGATGCCCGGCCCGCCACAGATGGGGAAGCAGGGTTTGGGAAATAACAAGGTGCCGCGCCTGGGGATGCAGCCGGCGGCCCAGGGCGTCTGCCAGACGCTGCTGGGCCAGCAGCAGAAAACCCTGCCGGACCGCCCCCTGGGCAGGAAGGCGGCGCTGTTGCCAGGAGCGGCGCAGCGTTTGCCAGGTGGCATGGTGCACCAGTGAGCCTGCGGGAGGAGTCCATGCGTAATGGGGTTTTTTCCAGCGGTGCCCATCCAGCGGCGTCAGCCAGTGATCACCGGGGTGGGCGTGACGCTGGCACCAATCCTGAAATTCCGGCCAAAGTCCATCCAGCACCCATGCGGTGTGGCCTCCGGCGGGTTGGTGATCACGGTTCGCCGCCGGGTGCCGGAAACACGAGGCCACCCCACACGTCAGGCAATCGCCCCCGGCGGAGGCGCGGGTGGGGGACCCCGCCGGGGCCGGCGCCGGAATCTGCGGGGGCGCTGGCGTGGGAGCGGCCGCCCGGATGGTGACCACGAGTTCCGATGAAGTCAGGCGCGTTTCCAGACGCCAGGCAAAGGCTGCCCGGAAGCGGAGGTCGACGTAGTTCCAGAAAACCGTGGCGTCGCGGGCAGGCGGCAGGTCCGTTCCGGGCAGCTTCCGGGAATGCTGATGCCGTTCGATCACCTGCAGTCCAGCCTGCAGCGCGGCCTCATGGATCAGCCCGGAAAGCTGGCACAAGCCGCCGCCCAGATTGGGTACGATACAGCCTGACCGCAGTTCCCGACCGGTGGTGAAGCCCCGTCCGGTCGTGGTGCGGCCCAGTTGTTTCCAGAAACTGAAGACCCCGCCGGCAGGGATTTCGATGCCATCCAGCCGCCGGCAGGCCGCCCGCAGATTCTGCACCTTGCCAGCGGTCAGGGGGAATTCCACCGGCGACGTCTGGGTCCATAACGAAGAGCCGGTTTCCCCGGCCACGGGAGCTTCCCACAAATCCGCTGCGGGAGGATGACAAGGCACGGGCTGGTCCCATTCCTGACCCCAGCGCCGGGCGATCAGCAGCCGGGTCTTGAGGAAAAAGGCCAGCGCCGCAAGCCGGGTCGGCTCGTGATGTTCCTCGTCGTGGGCATCAGGCATTTGATTTTCCTCACCAACCTGAAGGAGATGGCGGGAAAACTCAAGCTATTCTCAAGGGGCGGGTGACAAGGCAGGCTCCTCGGTCGCGATCAGGGAAGTCCGGCAGAGGTTGGCATAGAGGCCATCCTGGCGGAGGAGTTCGTCGTGGGTGCCCTGTTCGGTGATCTGCCCGAGATTGAGGACGTAAATGCGGTCGGCGTGGCGCACGGTGCTGAGGCGGTGGGCGATGACAAAGGTGGTGCGGTTGACCATGAGGCGCTCGAGGGCCTGCTGGATGAGGCGCTCGGTCTCGGTGTCGACGCTGGCGGTGGCCTCGTCCAATAACAGGATCGGCGGGTTCTTCAGCAGAGCACGGGCAATGGAGAGGCGTTGCTTTTCGCCAACGCTGAGACGCACCCCGCGCTCGCCGACCTGGGTGCTGAGCTGCTCGGGAAGCCGCTGCACGAAAGGCGTGGCATTGGCGGCTTCGAGGACCTTCCAGAGTTCCTCATCGGTGGCATCGCGTTTGGCGATGAGCAGGTTTTCCCGGACGGTGCCATTGAACATGAAACTCTCCTGGGTGACATAACCGATGGCGCTGCGCAGGCTCGGTTTGCTGAGGGTTTTGATGGATTGGCCGTCGATGGTGATGTCGCCGCTGTCAAATTCGTAGAAACGGGTCAGCAGGTTGATGATGGTGGACTTCCCGGCGCCGGTGGGGCCCACGAGGGCGATCGCCTGGCCGGGTTTGGCCTCCAGGGTGACGCCGTTGAGGGTGGCGGTTTTACCGGAGTAGGTGAAGACGACATCAGTGAACTGCACGTGGCCCTTGGTGAGGTGGAGGGTGGCCCCGGATTCGGTGTTGGGCTCGGGGGTGGCTTCCAGAATATCAAAAACCCGGTCGGCGGCAGCGCGGCCGGCCTGGAGGATTTGGTTGAGGGAGTGCAGGCGGCCTACCGGTTCGTAGAAGAAGGGCATCAGGAAGAGGAAGCCGGTGAATTCCCCCGGGGTGATGCTCTTGCCGAGCACCGCCCGGCCTCCGAAGAATAACACCAGCACCGTGCCGAGGGCGCCGATGAAGTTCATGCTGGGGTTGTAGAATGACCACGCGCGCATCACCCGCAGGGTGGCGGCGCGAAGGCGGTGGCTGAAGGCGTTGAAGCGGTCGTGTTCGGGCTGCTCCATGCCATAGGCCTTGATCTGGCGGATGCCGCTGATGTTGTCATGCAGCATGGAATTCATCTCGCTGGTGGCCTTCCGCACATCCTTGTAGCGGCCCCGGGCGGTGCGGGTATACCAGAGGGCCCCGGCGGCGAGGAAGGGCAGGGGCAGCATGCCCACGGCGGCGAGGGAGGGGCTGTGATAGAACATCCAGCCGCCCACTGCGGCAATCTGCAGGGAGGCAATCAGGCCTTGCTCCACGCCGTCGATCAGCACGCGCTCCATGGCATTGACGTCTTCGGCCACGGTGGTCATGAGATCGCCGGTGGGTTTGTGGTCAAACCACGGCAGGGGCAGGATCTGGAGGCGGCGGTAGAGGTCGCTGCGGATGTCGTAGATGACGTTCTGCTCCAGGGTGTTATTGAGAATGATGCGGACGGTGTTCAGGAAATCGCGTCCAAAGTAGGCCGCTGCGGCGAGCAGGACCCAGGGGAGAAGCTTTTCCGGCTGGTTTTTCCCGATGACATCATCAATCACGGATTTGATGGCATTGGGCTGCACCAGCACCATCAGGGTGCCGAGGATGGCGCAGAGAAGCTGGCCGGCGGCCATGGCGGGGTAACGCCGGAGCCAGGGGAGCACGCGGAAGATGGTTTTCATGGGGGGTTTGACAGGACTGCGTGGGTGGGGAATGAAGAGCAACGCTTTTTCCCCGGGATGATGCAACCCCTTATCAAACGTCTGCTGCGCTTCGTGGCGCTGGCCTTGTTGGCTGGCGTGCTTCTGCTGATCGGGCTCAACGTCTGGATCGTCCTGCGGAGCCGCTCCCGGATCACGGGGGATCCGGCCGGCGTGCCGGCCGCTCCGGTGGCGCTCGTGCTCGGCACCAGCCGGAATGCGGGCCCGGCGGGCGGGATCAATGTCCACTGGCGCGCCCGCATGGATGCCGCGGCCGCCCTCTGGATGGCGGGACGGGTGAAGCAGATTCTGGTCAGCGGCGACAACCGGCGGCTTGATTACAATGAACCTCGGGACATGCGGGATGGGCTGGTGGAACGCGGGGTGCCCTCCTCGGCGATCACCCTGGATTACGCCGGACTTCGCACCTTGGATTCCGTGATCCGGGCCCAGGAGATCTTCGGGGTGCAGGAATGTGTCATTGTAAGCGATGACTTCCATCTGCCCCGCGCCATCTGGCTGGCGGACCGGCGCGGCATGGACGTGACCGGATTCCAAGGGAAGCCGGTGTCGTGGGAGGATTCAGGCAAAACCCGCGTCCGCGAGTGGCTGGCCCGCATCAACGCCGCCCTGGAGGAATGGGTGCTAGGCACCGGAGCCCGGCACTATGGGGAAAAGCAGACCCTCACCAGTCCGACGCAGGAGCGTTGACTGAAGGGGGCCCCCCTGGCGGGAGCAGGCTCCTGCTCAGGGAAGGGGGAATCTGCCAGCCCATCCGGTGCCCCATGCGCGGCCAGATGCCCGTGAAGCAGGCTTGGGGTCAGTGCTCCCCGGAACCCACTTCCCGGAAAAATGTGTCGAATTTGTATCATTTAAATTGACGGTCCGTATGATTTCCTCCATCAACGCACCGATATTCAGGGCGAAAGCTGCGAATTGTTTCATTTATACCAAACAATTTCCTTTCGAAACCGCCGGAGAATCATCCTTGTCGAGACTCACTCTTATGAAGCTAAAATTCACACCAACAAAATTCTCCCGCTCGGTGCTCTGCTGCGCTGGCATGGCCTTCACCGCCCTGAGCTCTGCCGATGCGGCCCTGTTGGTGTATTACAATTTCGATGGCTTGCCTTCGGGAGCCGTCGGGGCAGATGTCCCGGTGGCCAACCTCGGGACCCTCGGGGGCAATGGAACCCTGACCAAGGCCACCGGCCAGGCCAATGTTGTCGCTTCCGGCGCTGGCCTCGGTTCCGGCAACGCCCTGCAACTCATTCCTGCGGCCGATGGGGATCAGAACGCTGCGGCCCCGCACATCAACACGCTGAATACGCTCGCCTCTCTGGGGATTACCCCCAGCATGGCTTACACGGTGATGGTCTGGGCCAATTTCGCCAGCGCGGCCGGGGACAACATGATCCTCGGACAAGACGGCGCTCTGGCTCTGCCCGGCGGGGAATCCCTCCACTTGGGAACCCGGAATGGAAACCTCCACACCGGCCACTGGGGTGACGACCTCGGGCCGGATCAAAGTGTCAATGTTCCCCCTGGTGCAGGCTGGCATCACGTGACCTACACCAACGACGGGGCTGCCGGCAATCAGTCGATCTACCTGGATGGCGCTCTGGTGGTGGGTCCCGGTGCTGCGGGAGTCGCCGGTGCTTTCGACACCACGAAGAACCTGTTGATTGGCACTTCCAACAACGGGGGCTCCTTCAGCGGTCAAATCGATGAATTGAAAGTCTACAATTCCCTCCTGTCCGCTTCTGAAATTCAGGCTGGCATGGCCATCCCCGAATCAGGTAGTATCGTCCTCATGGCCTTGGCCGGCGGTTTCCTGCTCCGCCGCCGCCGCTAGGACCTGTCCGCCTCAACGATTCCCCAAGCGGGCTGTCCCAAGCGGGATGGCCCGCTTTTTTGTTTTTCCACCCCTATCCCCACCCGCAACATGAGAGGCTCCTTCCTTGCTCTGGTCACATCAGCGTCTCTGTCCTGCTCCTACGCCCCCGCGGCGGGACTGGAGAGCGCGCCACTCGCCCCGAAATCCCCCGCAGGCCCAAAGCTGTTCTCGGAACTTGGCCCAGCCCTCACCGGCATTGATTTCACCAATCCGATCGATGACACCCACCCGCTGCGTTATCTCTACGCCTCCTCCATGTGCACAGGTGGGGTGGCGATCGGGGACTTTGATCTGGATGGGCGGCCGGATGTCTTTCTGGCCAATGGTCCGGGGGAAAACCGGCTGTTCCAGCAGACCGATGGCCTGCGCTTCAAAGACATGGGCCCGCAGGCGGGCGTCGGCGGCGCGACCGCCTGGGGGATCGGCTGTGCCGCCGGGGATGTGGACCGTGACGGGGACCTCGACATCTACGTCTGCAACTATCTGTCGGCGAACCAGCTGTTCATCAACAACGGCAAAGGTGTTTTTGTGGAGCAGGCGGCGGTTTTCGGGGTCGATTTTGTGGATGCCTGCCACACCCCATCGTTCTGTGATTACGACGGCGATGGGTGGCTGGACCTTTACATCCTCACCAACCGCTGGTACCGGCCCGAGGGCTTCCCCGAGGAGCAGACCATTGTCGCCGAGCCGGGGCGCCGACCTTATGTGAAGCCGGAGTTCGAGCGTTTTTACGATGCGGTTCAAACCGGTGATGAAACCTGGGGAACGATGGTGGTGGGCCGGCCGGATATCCTCTGCCATAACACCGGCAAGGGCCGCTTCGGCAATGTCACCAAACAGGCCGGAATCAACCACCGGGGGCACGGCCTCTCCTCCACCTGGTTCGACTGGACCGGAGACGGCCGCCCGGACCTCTGGGTTGGCAATGACTTTGATGAGCCGGACCGCCTCTATGTCAATCAGGGCGATGGCACCTTCCGCGACGTGACCCTGGAGGCGATCGGCCAGATGTCGTGGTTCTCGATGGGGGCGGACTTCGGGGACGTGAATGGGGACGGGCTGTTGGATTTCTTCATCACCGACATGTCTGGCACGACCCACTTCAAGCAAAAGACGGCCATGGGGTCCATGGGCGACAAGCTCTGGCTGATGCAAAACGGCCGCCCCCCGCAGCTCATGCGGAACCACCTTTTCCTCAATGCCGGCAACGGCCGCTGGCTGGAAGGCGCCTACCTGGCCGGCCTGGCCAACTCCAACTGGTCATGGGCGGCCCGGCTCTGTGATTTCGACAATGACGGGAAGAACGACGTTTTTGTCCAGGCCGGGATGACCCGGAATTTCAATGACAAGGACGATCCCGAAGTGCGCAAGGACGCCGGTACCAAGACCCAATGGGACCGCTTCAAAAAGCTGCCCCCTCTCAAGGAAACCAACATGGCTTGGCGGAACTCCGGCAACATGGCCTTCGAGGAGACGGCCGCCGCCTGGGGCCTTGACCATACTGGCATGAGTTTTGGCTGTGCCGCGGGCGATCTGGATGGCGATGGCGATCTCGATCTAGTCAGCGTGCGTCTTGATGAACCGGTCGTCATCTACCGCAATGACAGCCAGGAGGGGAACCGCGTGACCTTCGAGTTCAAGGGCACCGCCTCGGATCATTTTGGCATCGGGGTGCAGGCCAGGGTGGAGACCGCCTCCGGCGTCCAGGTCAGGGAGCTCACCCTCACCCGTGGCTATCTGGGCTCCGATCAACCGCTGATGCACTTTGGTCTGGGGGCCGATCCCGTGATCCGCCGCTTGAAGCTGCGTTGGCCGTCCGGGCGGGAGCAGGTTTTTGAAAATCTCGCCGCCGGCCTTCGCTACACGGTCACCGAGCCGGCCCAGGCCACGGATTTGCCACAGGCTCCCCCTCCGGTGGCGCTCTTTGCACCGGACCCAGCGCTCGCGGCGGCGGTTCACGAAGAGAAGCCATACGATGACTTCGCCCGCGAGCCCCTGCTTCCCAATGCCATGTCGCAGCTCGGGCCCGGCCACGCGTGGGGCGATGTGAATGGGGACGGGAGGGACGACCTTTTCCTCGGCGGGGCCCGTTATGGCAGCCGGCAGCTGCTCCTCGCCCGCCCGACCGGCGGCTTCGAGCCCGCTCCGCAGGGTTTTCCCAGCGATCTCCTCAGCGAAGACATGGGCGTGCTGTTTCTGGATGCGGAAGGCGACGGTGATGCCGACCTCTACATTGTGAGCGGCGGGGTCGAGAGCAATGCCGGGGCCTTCACCTACCAGGACCGGCTCTATCTGAATGACGGACAGGGCACTTTCACTGCCGCCGCGGCGGGGCAGTTGCCCAACATCCGTGACAGCGGTGGTCCGGCGGTGGCGGCCGATTTTGACCGGGATGGCGATCTGGATATTTTTGTGGGCGGGCGCTGCGTGCCCGGAGCCTATCCCACCAGCGCGGCGAACCACCTGCTGCGGAATGATCAGGGCAAGTTCACCGACATCACCCCGCCAGATCTGGCCAAGACCGGCATGGTCACCGGAGCTCTGTGGAGCGATGCCAATGGAGATTCCTGGCCCGACCTCATGCTCACTCATGAGTGGGGTGCGATCCTGCTTTTCCAGAATGAAAAGGGACAACTGGCCAAGGCGGGAAAGACCGGGCTGGAAGCCTCCAGCGGGTGGTGGAACGGCATCGCCGGACGGGATCTCGATGGCGATGGCGACATTGATTACATCGCTACCAACTTCGGGCGGAACACCAAATACCATCCGGATCCGGCTCATCCGGCCCTGATCTATTACGGGGACATGGACGGCAGCGGCAAAGCCCAGATTGTCGAAGCCGAGTATGAGAAGGACGCCCTCGTGCCGATCCGGGGCAAGAGCTGCTCCTCCCTGGCCATGCCCTTCATCAAGGACAAATTCCAAACCTACAGCGCGTTTGCGAAGGCGAGCCTCAGTGAGATCTACTCACCGGAAAAACTGGATAGCGTGCAGAAGTTCAGCGCCAGCGTGCTCGACAGCGCCCTGCTCCGGAATGATGGCAAAGGTCACTTCACCGTGGAGCCCCTTCCTTGGCTGGCCCAGACCGCCCCGGCCTTCGGCGTCGTGGTCGCGGAACTGAATGGCGATACCGCACCGGATGTGGTCCTTGCCCAGAACTTCTTCACGGCGCAGGTGGAAACCGGCCGCATGGCGGGAGGCCTGTCCCTCCTTCTGACCGGGAATGGCAAGGGCGGCCTCGACACCGCCTGGCCGGATCAAAGTGGCATCGCCGAACCCGGGGATGCCAAAAGCCTCACCGTAGCCGAGCTCAACGCCGATGGCCGCCCGGATCTGGCCTTCGGCATCAATAACAGGCCCATGGATGCCTTTGTCTCCAAGGGAGCCGCACGGGGGCAATTCGTGACGGTCAGGCTCCGCGGGCCCGCCGGAAATCCCAACGCCATCGGAGCGCTCGTCAAGCTGACCACCGCCACCGGCGCCCCCCAGACCGCCGAAGTCCACGCCGGCTCCGGCTACCTCTCCCAGTCCCCCGCCGACCTGACCTTCGGCCTCGGCGACGCCAAAGCGATCGACACCATCACCGTCCGCTGGCCAGATGGCACCCGTTCTGAAGTGAAGCAGCCGAAACCCGGAAACGGACTGCTGGTGATTACCCAAAAGAGCAAACCGGACGGGAAAAAATAGTCCCGCAACCCGACGCTACGGCAGGAGATATCGTGTGGTTCTCCCTCGCATTGCTGCCGGTGATACCATAGTTAGGCTGCATGAACACGCTCTCACCACTCCTCAATCCCAACATTCAGTTTGTTGCCGAGGACGAAGCTGACGCGATGAGACGCTACACGAGATTTGCTGCGGACTTTCATACGCGACTTTATTCAGAGTATTCTGCGGTGCGCGGCAGGTTTCGCTTTTTTCGAGACCCATCCTCCGACGACATTTGGTCGGTGTGCGATAGGGGAGATTACTCATTCGGAGTTCAGCTTGATCCGGATATTGAGGTCATCTGTATTTGGGACACTAGCGGCTGGTTCGACGAGATTGGAACATGGATGTCAGATCCGATTGCCTATGCGATTGAAAAGATCAGAGAGCGATACATCCGATGCGCCCAATGACCACGGTTAACATCGGGCGCAGCCCCGGGATTACGGTGACTGGTCAGGTCCAGCGATTGGCCTTGCCGTCCTTGGACGAAGGTGGCGGATCACAGGCGCAGGGTATCCTTAGCAAATGAAAACAGATATTTTCATCACCGAAGGATCAAACCCCTCAAAACATTCGTACGGAGCACAGGGTCTCAGGATCCCGGCGGGATCAAAGCTATTAGCCGGGGATTGAGCGAAGCGACATCCCCGGAACATCCCCCCAAAATCCACGCATCCCGGCAGGGATGGCAGTAAATCTTGCCTGGCAGGAAAGCTGCCCGGCTTTCACTATCAGCGCCACGGCGCGGCATGGTCGCGACCGGATTTCGGAAAACGCCCGTCTCCTGGGAGGATTCAGGCAAAATGCCGCGTTTTCCAGATATTGCGGCGGGCGATAGTGTGGAACACTCTCGGGCAGTGCTGTCGGTGATCCCTAATTAAGCAGAAAAGAATATGCCAAGCTATTCCGTCAAATGTCACTTTGAATGGCCTGCCGCAAAGGCCGGGAGCCTGGCGCACCTTTACGAAGAGCGCATTACCTTGTGGCAGGCGGAAAGTCCTGATGACGCCATCGAAGCGGCAGAACAGGAAGCCTTGGAGTATGCAGAGCAGAATGGGTTCACATTCATTCAACTGACCCAGGCATTTTGGATGTTCAGTGATCTGGAGGGTGATGGTGTTGAGCTTTTCTCGTTGTTGCGGGAGAGTGATCTGGAGCCATCGGCCTACCTCGATTATTTCCATGATACGGGCTTTGAACGGGAATCGAAGCAGGAGGAATGACCACGGTTTTCAGGCCGCTTTACACCTTATGAAGGAATACGATGTTGTCCGGGTGGTAGCGATTCGCGATGGCCGTTTCAGTGGCCAGCAGCCGGAGTGGCAGCGGCATCCGCAAGTTGGAGATGTGGGCACTATCTTGATGGACCATGGAACAGCGTTCGAGGTCGAGTGTTCCGGGCGCGGCACTGGAGTCACCATTTGGCTGGACGCCATGTTTCCAGATGAGTTGGGGCCAGTCTGATCACTTCACACCCGTGTCCCAATAACCACGTCGATGATCAGGCGCAGCCCCGGGGATTACGATGGCGGGTCAGATCCCGACCGGCCTTGCCGTCCCTGGACCAAGGCGGCGCATCACAGGCGCAGGAACCAGCCGCGGCGGTTCAGGCACCACACGAGGAAGGTGCTGGTGGCGATGAATCCGGCAGTAAGGAGGAGGGCGAGGGGGAGCCGGGCGTATTCGTCAAGCCGGGGCGTGTCCCGCAGCCACGAGAACGGGACATCCACCCACGCATGGACCAGGTAGGCGGCGAGGGCATTGGCCCCGAGGATAGTGAAGAGGGCGAGTTTTTTCTGGTGCAGATCACATAACCACACAAAGCCGGCATACACCGCGAGCGAGAAGCCGGCCGCGAAGGTGAGATACGAGAGGCTGCCCGCCCGCTGGCTCATGGTCCACAAATCGATCGGCTCGTGCGGCGGAAAGAAGGGCGGCGCGGCCAGATGCCCCCCCGCGCCGAGGCACGAGATCAGATAGCCCAAAAGCATGAGGAGGCCGCCCCATTGGAGCAGCGGGCGCAGGGCTCCGCGCGCGCCCCGTTCCTGCCGGAAGTCATAGGTGAACGAGCCCGCCAGCGCCGGGATGGTCCAGGTCAGGAAACCGGGCGGGCCGCCATCGATCACCTTTTTTTCATGCAGCAGCTCATACCAGAACCACGCGGACAGGCCGAGATGCAGCAGCCCCGATCCTACCCCAAACAACAGCCTCGGGCGCGCCGCCGTGGCGATGACCGGCAGCACCCACAGGCTGGTCACCGCGATGTGGACCAGCGTCTGAAAGGCGTCGCGCCAGAGCTCCGCCACGCCCCACGGCCGCCAGATGGGATGCAGCAGCCCGTCCGGGCGCGTGGTGTCCCAGTGGAGATGGTAGAAGGCGAAGCCCACCGCCAGGAGCAGCCCGATCCGGCGCAAGGCCCGCAGCAAGGTCGCCCGCGCGCCGGTCTTTTTGAGATTGCGCAGAACCACCAGCCGCAGGGCAAAACCCACCGCGAAGAGAAACTGCGGCATGACCGTATCGGCCAGGCTGCAATAGGTGTTGTGATGTTTCAGCACTGCCGGCATCGCCGCAAAGTTTCCGCCGTAGTTCACGAGAAACATCGCCGCCACCGTGTAGCCGCGGAACTGATCCAGCGAAAGCAGACGGCCCGTCAGGGGAGCGGCACTTGATGGGGCAGGAGCCATGTGTTTTTCAAGAAGGAGGCAGGCCGCCGCAATCAGGGCCACCGCCCATTAATCCAAAATCCGGAAAAATAACCACAGCAAAACCCAACAACCGGATCAACCATCGCCTGCCGTGGGGTCAGGAGGTGAACGAAGGTCCTCCCGGGTTTCCCAGCACCCCTGGCAAGGTGTGACGAGCGTCCCCGCTGGTTCCCCAGAGCCCCGCCCCTTAAAACCAACCGGCCCAAGGCTATTTTGCGGTCGGACCATAACATGGGGAGAACTCCTTTTCCCTCACTCATGGTCATTTTTCACCGCACTCATCCCCATGAGTGCCCTTAAAAGAGCCTTCCTATGGTTTTGCATAAAGTGCTGTGAATCAATCATTTGGCTCAAGGGTCGGCCGTTTTTGGCCCTGAACTGGGTCCGGGCCCACTCCCGCCCAGGGGCTATCAAGCTGGCGTTCCCCATGACTCCGGCCAGCTCCCCGCTCCCTTGCGGAGCCCTCACCCCGGGCCCGTCCTCCCTCCGTGGGAGGGCGGGTTTTATTTTGGGGGCCTGGTGCCCGCCGGGGAGGGGAACAATGGGAGCGCGGACTGGCAGTCCGCCCCGGAGCATCCGGCAGAGGAATTGGATAGGATCTGATAAAGGGCCGGGGTTGCCGGGGAGGACTGCCAGTCCGCGCTCCATCGCTGGTGGGCTGACCGACGCCTTCACCCGCCCGCCTCCCAGTGGTCCCCCTCCCAGCCCCCTTTGCCAAGCGTGACCACTCCTGACAAATCACCAGTCCTGACCTTCAGGGCCCGTTTAAATCCCCTGAATTTCTTGCAAATCCTGTTGGGGCCGGATATGGTCGGCACATCCGACTATATCCATTGAGGCCCAAGCTTTTACAAACCACCAGCCCCGCAAATATGCCGCACCTTGAAATGGATATTCCACCAGATCTGGTGGCACAATAGACTGTTCGCCCAAGTAACAGAATCCAACCCATAGACATGCATCGCAGCCTTTTAGCCACCATGGGTCTCTTCTCCTTCATATTCGGTTCCTGCTCCAAGAAGTCAGATCAGACGGTCATCGATATAGATGCGAAGAAGAAAGTTGGCGTGATCGAAACCCAGGCACCAGAACTGCGTGAGTCTGTGAGTTCGCGCTTTCATCCAGGCCAGATTTGGGAGTTCACGCCACCAGTCGGCCAGCCGAACGCTCGTCTCACGATTCTTCGAGTCGAGGAGGGAGCGAAGTCTGGCAAGTTTGTTCACATTGCTATTTCTGGGGTGAGCTATGGAGACGGCCATTCCAGCATCCCACACTTGCCATTTTCAGAGGATGCGATCTCCAAGAGCGTTACCAGGCTCGAACGCGATACCGGACCAGTTCCTGAGTATAAGGATGGATACAATCAGTGGAGGGAGGCCTTTGATTCCGGCAAGGGCGGTGTTTTCACGATTGGTGTCACTGAAGCATATGAAACAGTTACGGGAGCGTTGCCCAAGAAGAAGTAGGCCATGACAACCACACACGAAAAGGAGAAGGCGAACAAGGCGTGGCTGGACAACCGCTGGGGCTGCTCTGTCAGCCATGCTTTCCGTAGCCACCCGCCATCCCGTTTCAACGCTCACCCTCGCCCCAGCGGTGCCAGCGCTTGAACGTTGTGCCAGAAATCAATACTCGTAGCCGATGATATTCCCTGACCCGATACGCTACGTGAAGCTGCCTCCAGCCGAGAGGTGGGAGTTTCTCGCTGCCGTTGATTGGTTCTCCCAGTGCGGAATTGAATCTGATGTTTCCCGTGAGTCGGCAATTAAGTCGATCTCATCACCGGAGTGGGAAGACTTCACGCTAGAACGACGCAACGACATCACCGCTCACCTGGCAACCGCTCATCGGAATCGCGAACACGAATGGAACAAGGTTGCGAAGGGTGTTAGGGGTTATACCGATGCGGAGGTATTTCCACGGATGATAGAGACTGCGACGGCACGAGGCTTCCCGGATACGGTCGTGCGTCAAGTTCAGTGGGATGTTTGCAGCTTCATCCAGGAAGAGATTTACGCGTCGTGGAGAGTCCCTCGATTCTTCAATCGGCTCGCGGACATTTATCGTGCAGGCCATCTCCCATGCGGCTGGGATGGTGAGTATCCAGACGGTCACCGAATAAAACACTAATGCACAACAAGTCGGCACATCCAACGGCGGGCAACGTCCCAGTTTGAATCCGGGCTTTCCTCTCCGCCGTGGATGGCCTATACGTTGTGCAAGAAAGGAAAAACTACAATTGCGTGGCAAATCACGAGGCACCGCCGGTGTCGGAATACTCAGCGCCTTGAAACCCCCGGAGACCGCTGAAAAGCGCGGCGCCGAACTTCTGGCCAAGCAGCCGTCCGGGAGCCTGCGTCCTTACCGGGACTACTGGATTTGATAGGATTCGCTGATGCTGGAATGACTCATGGCTGAAGGCAGGCTCACGGCGTCATTTATGCCGGGTCAACTACCCCCTCGTTGCTCCCTTTAGTCAGCGTGCCAGGGTGTCCTGCTTTTTGCGCCAATGCGATCGGAACTCCGCCGCCAAGGTCTGCTGGACAACGCCCTGCAGGATGAATGATGCCATCCGCCATGAACCAACCCGAACCAGTCCCTGTCGTCGTTCGGCAGGCGCGTCATGCTGAGGGGCCCGGCGCGGGAATTCCGCACGCCGGGATCTGCGGGGGGGACGCCCGGCAGCCGGAGTTCCTGCCTTGATTTGCTTGAATATTGTTATGGGATTGAGACATTTCTTCGGATTTCTCCTGACGATCAGCATCGCGGCGGGTTATCTGTATTTAAGAGAACGCACGATCGGCCGTATCGTTACCACGGCCGGGGACTCCTTCGAAATTACACAATACTGGAATGGTGGTCTCGACGGCTTTATCACGGATCTGGTTCATACTGATCTCCATGGGCGCGTCACGACCCGTACGCTTGATGGTGATGATGACCGATACCGTTTGGTTCAGCTGGGCGTCGACGAAAATGCTCGATTGATCACCGTGAAATTTTCGGAGTATCGCAGCAAAAGCGTCGCCTTTTAAATTATGACGCCACACACCACGGCAGCACGTCTTGCGGATCGACGGCATCCTATCACCAATCAAATGCAGAAAACGGATGCACCTATGGGCTCGAATGGCATCTGCCCCCTCATCGGCGCTCCCCTCCCGCCGTCGCCTGATCCGGAACGTCCGCGCAAGAAATGAAGCAGCAATCACAGTCGAAGAACACCCCCTGGTATGGGTGGATGCTGCTGATCGTTCTGAGTCCGGCGTTGATCGCCCTCGGGTTGATCTTCATTCCCGCCCGCCTGGCGGTGCGATGCTCCCTTTATTGCCTGGTGTGGATTTTCTGGTGCCCACGAGGGCGCCATGTTCTTTACGTGTATTCCGATAGTCCGGTTTGGAAGGCGCACATTGAGGCTGAAGTCATCCCGAGGCTTTCTGATCGAGCCGTGATTCTGAATTGGTCCCGACGCAAGGAGTGGCGGGTTTCGCTTGCCACAATGCTCTTTCATCACTTCGCAGGATCAAAGGAGTTCAACCCGCTGGCGATTGTCTTCAGGCCGTTCCGGCCACGGGTAGAGTTCCGTTTTCGGGGGCCCTTTCAAGCATGGAAGAAGAACAAGCGGGATGAACTTGAAGCGATGGAGCGATCCTTCCTTGAGGTTTCGGGCTGTCTTGGACAAACCAAAAGCGGGCAAGGCGAGCCATGACAGCCCCCTCCAGCCGTGCTGTTCCGATGATCTCCGGGGAGGCGCCGGGGCCGGATTCCGTGGGGGGCTTGACGCTGCGGCGGAACCTGCCACGGTAGTGCCGGCAGGGACGGGGCAGGTCTGGCTTTGGTCTGCGGGCCGGGCGGATGCGGTCCTGGACCTCTTCCACGTTCTCCATTTCATGAAGACAAGACGATTTGCACTGCCGCTTTGCCTGGGCCTGTTTTGGATGGCACTCCCCGCTGCGGAGGCTGCTCCCGGGAAAACAAATCTGACCATTGCCGGGGAGGATTTCCAGATCAATGGGCAGCCGACCTATCCGGGGCGGACCTGGCAGGGGCACCGGATCGAGGGTCTGCTGATGAACACCCGCATGGTGCAGGCGACCTATGACGATCTGAATCCAGAGACGGTGGCCCGCTGGGCCTATCCAGACACGGGGAAGTGGGATGCGGAGCGGAACGTGCGGGAATTCATCGCCGCGATGCCGCAGTGGAAGGCGCACGGCCTGCTGGCGGTGACGGTGAATTTTCAGGGTGGTTCACCGGAGGGTTATTCGAAAAAGCAGACGTGGCTGACGGGGGCTTTTGCCGGGGATGGAACCCTGCGGCCGGAATTTGCGGACCGGATGCGGCGGGTGCTCGACGCGGCGGACCGGCTGGGGATGGCGGTGATCCTCGGTTATTTTTACTTTGGTCAGGATCAGCATCTGCGTGACGAGACGGCGGTGTTGAAGGCCACGGACCAAGCCACGCGCTGGATTCTGCAGGGGGGCTGGCGTCATGTGCTGGTGGAGGTGAACAACGAAACCAATGTCGCGGCCTATGACCATGCGGTGCTCAAACCGGACCGGGTGCATGAATTGATTGAACGGGTGCGCGGGACCCGGGAGGACGGCCGCCGGTTGCTGGTGGGCACCAGTTACGGAGGCGGGGCGGTGCCTCAGGAAAATGTGGTGAGGGTCTCCGACTTCCTGCTGCTGCATGGCAATGGGGTGAAAGACCCCGCCCGCATCACGGAGATGGTGCGGCAAACCCGGGCAGTGGCGGGCTACCATCCCATGCCGATTGTTTTCAACGAGGACGATCACGAGGACTTCGACCGGCCGGACAACAATTTTGCGGCCGCCACTGCGGCTCATGCCTCGTGGGGCTGGTTTGACTACCGGCGCAAAGGGGAGGGGATGGAGGAGGGGTATCAGTCGCCGCCCGTGAACTGGGGCATCAGCTCTGACCGGAAGCGCGCTTTTTTCCGCAGGCTTTCGGAAGTCACCGGAATGAGCCCACTGTGAGGCACCGCAGGATCGGCCTGCCCACAGCATAGTTGGCAATCGGACGGTGTTCCGGTATAAGGGTAAAAAAATGTCCGACCCAGCTGCTGTTCCCCCCCCCGCGCCTGCGGTCTGCCGGGACTGTGGGGGAATGTTGCCGGCGGGGGGAGGGAAGGGGATCTGCCCGCGTTGTTTGTGGAAAATTTCTTTTGGGGCGGTCGAGGAGGAAGCCGCGGCGGGAGAGGGAGAAATGGCCTGGGCCCGGTTGGGGGATTATGATCTATACGATGAAATTGCCCATGGCGGAATGGGGGTGGTCTACCGGGCAAGGCAGCGACGGCTGGGGCGCACGGTGGCGGTGAAGGTGCTGCGGGGAGGCGCCCTCGCGGAGCCGGAGGCGAGGCTGCGGTTCCGCCGGGAAGCCGAATCTGCAGGGCGGCTGCAGCATCCGGGGGTGGTGGCAGTGCATGATGTGGGGGAGGACCAGGGCGTGTGCTGGTTTTCGATGGATTATGTCCCGGGCGAAGACCTGGCCCAGCGGGTTCAGCAACGTCCTCTGGAGGCGATGGCGGCTGCCGCCTGTGTCCAGCAGGTGGCGGAGGCAATCCATCACGCCCATCTGCATGGGGTGCTGCACCGGGATCTGAAACCGTCCAATATTCTGATGGGACTGGATGATCAGCCCAGGGTGACCGACTTTGGCATTGCGAGGCACCTGGGAGACACTGCTTCAGGAGGACGGATGGCGGCGCTGACGCATTCCGGGCAAACTCTGGGATCGCCCAGTTATGCGTCG
Organism: Verrucomicrobiota bacterium; assembly: GCA_040387795.1. Classification (GTDB taxonomy): domain Bacteria; phylum Verrucomicrobiota; class Verrucomicrobiia; order Verrucomicrobiales; family V1-33; genus CAIZWU01. The sequence continues at coordinate 75,374 of JAZKDC010000019.1, read as the reverse complement.
CCGGAACAGGCTCTGCGGGGCACCGCCACGGTGCGGTCGGATGTGTATGGCCTGGGGGCGGTGTTATATCATACGCTCACAGGAAGGGCGCCCTTTGTCGGCCCCACCTTGGATTCCATCCTGCTGCAGCTGCGGGAAGCGGATCCGGTGGCGCTGCGGCGGCTGAATCCTACGGTGCCCCGGGATCTGGAGACGATTTGTTTGAAGTGTCTGGAGAAGCAGCCGGATCAGCGTTATGCGACAGCTGCGGAGGTGGCGGAGGATTTGCGGCGCTTTGGGGCGGGGGAAACGCTTCTCGCGCGTCCGGTGAGTGGGCTGGGACGGGCGGTGCGCTGGTGCCGGCGGCGGCCGGCCCTGGCCGGTCTGGGCATGGCGTTGCTGGTGGCAGCCGGGGCCGGGACCGCGGGGGTGTTCCATCAATGGCGGCGGGCGGAGATCAATCTGGTGGAGCAGTCCCAACAGCGGATGCTGGCCGAGGCGGGGGAGCGGGCGGCCCGGCTGCGGACCTACACCGCCGGGGTTTATGCCGCGAGCCAGGCACTGCTGGCGGAGGATACCGGATTGGCCGGGGATCTGTTGGGGCGTCTGGTCCCGGCGGCCGGGGCCGAGGATTTCCGGGGGCCCGAGTGGTATCTGCTGAATGACCGGACGCGCAGTCAGGATCTGGAAGTGTTGGCAGGGCATCCGTGGATTGTGGCCTGCCTGGCGGCCTCCCCGGATGGCAAATGGCTGGCTTCCGGAGGGCGGTTTGTGTCCGGCTCGGGAGGGGAGCAAAGCACGGCCTTTATCTGGGAACCCGCCACCGGCCGCCGGGTGTATGACGTGCCGGTCAATACCGGGTCGGTGAAAGCGTTGCAGTTCACCCCGGACGGGGAACGGCTGATGCTGGTGGCGGCAGGACGGGCGCGCTTTCTCCGCACCGGCACCTGGCAGCAGCAGGGGAATGAGGTGGCGGGAACCTACGGCTGTCTGGCCCACCGCGAGCCATGGCTCGCGGTGACGGAGCCCCGGACCGGGGCAATTGTGATATACGATCGTGATTCCCTCGCGGAATGGCGCCGGCTGCCAGTCTCCGGGGCCATGGTGGAGTTTTCCCGGGATGATCGTTTTCTGCTGGTGGCCGGAAGCGATACGGACCTCCAGCTTTGCCCGGTGGACGGGAATGGCCCGGTGCGGAAATTCGCAACCGGGCGGCGAATGAATGCCGGTGCCCTCTCTCCGGATGGCCGGTGGCTGGCGGCGTGCGGTGGACCGGACGTGATGGTGTGGGATCTGACGCAACCCTGGGAGACTCCTCCCCGGCTGCTGACAGGACACCGGCTGGATGTGAAAAACCTCGTCTTCACAACCGGGGGGGATCAACTGATCACCACCGGATCGGACCGCACGATCCGTTATTGGAATACGGCGGACTGGCAACCGGCCGGACTGATGAGGGGACATCGGGATGAAGTCTGGTGTGCGCTGCCGGACCCCGCGGGACGCTGGTTATGCACGGGCAGCAAGGACCAGACGGTGCGCCTCTGGCCCGTGCGTCCGCCGCAGGGGCCGTTGTGGCCATCCCATTTTGTGGTCCTGCCTGCTGTCTGGTCGCAGGATGGACGACGGATTATTCTGGCAGGGCGGGGTGGAACTTCGGTCGTATGCGATCCGGAAACCCTGACCACCGGCAAGGTGCTGCCGGTCCCGACCGGACAGGCCTCAGGTCCGGACGGGACGTGGGTGCGCTTTGCGGAAGCGCCGGGACGGTTGGAGTGGTTTGATGCGGAGGGCCAGATCCGCCGCCGGCTGGAATTGGAGGGAGATCCGGTGCGCTTCAAGGATGTGGACAGCAAATCATGGTCCCGGGATGGGCGGCGGTTCACTCTGGTGCTGCCCGAACAGAAGGTGGGGGTTTGGGATACCTCCAACGGCCGCCGTGTGGCGCTGCTGTCCCGCCCTGCGGGAGGAATCGCTTTGCCTATCACCCTCAATGCGGATGGCAGCCAGGTCGCGGTGGCAGGCAGTACGGCGGCGGTGATCAAACTGTATCACGTGGACACCGGAGCGGTGCGCAGCCTGATTGGTCACCTCGCCCAGATTACCACTCTGGCTTTTTCACCGGATGGGCGGCAGCTCGCCAGCGGAAGCATGGATGCGACCGTCCGCCTATGGGACACCGCCTCCGGGGACGCGCAGGCTGTGCTCAGGGGGCATGTCCAGGACGTGACCTGCCTCGCGTATTCGCCCGGAGGGCGGACCTTGGCCAGCATGGGGAACTTTGAAGCGGTGCGGCTTTGGAATCTGGAAACGGCGACCGAAGTGGCGACCCTGCCCCAGCCCCATGCCGCCAATTGGCTGGCCTTCAGCCCCAACGGACGATGGTTGGCGGTTACCCAGGGGGACCCGGCTGAGCGGGCTTCGCCGGAACTGGAGCGGGTGATGATCCTGCCAGCGGGAATGGATCAGCCGGTGGACTGAATCGGAGAAGGAAATCGGCATAAAGGAGTCTTGGCAGATGCCTTGGAATAGTTTATATTGAGCTCCCCTTTACTTTCCTGCCGCCCTCATGCCGCGCATACCCTCTTCCCCGAAAGCCGATGATCTGGTGGCGCGACGGGCTCCCGCGAACCGCCGGCTGCCCCGGGCAAAACGGGAAAAGATGCTCGCCAGCCGGACAACCTCGGCCGTGCTGCATCCTCCTCGCACCGTATCGCTCCGGCAAATCTACCAGTGGATCGCCTGGATTTTACTGCTGCCCGCCTGTCTCATCACGACGCGCGCCCTCGCTTCCGGCTTCATGGATTCCATGGGCCAGTCCTTCTGGCAGACCCCGGCTTTTTGGTTTTTTGCCCTTGGCCTGATCCTCTGGACCATCGCCTTCCTGTGGCTGCCCCGGCCAGTGTGGCTCTATGTCTGGGCGCATGAAATGACCCACGCCATCTTCACGATTCTCTGCGGCGGAAAGGTCCGTTGTTTCCATGTGACCTCCAAAGGGGGGCACGTCCTGACCGACAAAAACAACGTGCTGATCGCCCTCTCTCCCTACTTTATCCCACTTTACACGCTGATCCTGGTGCCACTGTGCCTGCTGCTGGGCACCTGCTTCGACCTTACCATGCGTTTTGCCCTGCCGGGCGGGTTTGGGTTCCGGCCGCTCTGGGGAATTTTCCTGCTGATCGGACTCACCTGGGGATTTCATCTTACGTTCACGCTCTGGATGATAGGCAAGGACCAGCCGGATCTGCGGATCAATGGCGTCTTCTTCTCCACCACCCTGATCTATCTGGTCAATGCTTTCCTCCTCGCCTTCCTGCTCACCGCCGCCGCCCCGGAACTCAGCGTGGGGGATTTTCTCCGCAGTTGGGGACATTTTGCCGGAGAGGTCGCCCAGGCCATCCCGGCTGCCTGGCGGGGCCTCCGCAGTGCCTTCATTTAGATGATTTCCGAAAAGTTGCGAAATTGTGCGGCGCTTCTATGGTGCACGGGATTTCATCCCCGTCAGGAGGTGTTTTCCGCCCCCCTGCTTCTCCTCTATGGTCAGTCCGGATTCTTTTTCCTCTCAATTCCCGCTTCACACCCGGCGGGACTGGTTGCGCCGTGTTACCATGACAGCCCTCGCCCTCACGGCCCCTGCCGCGGGCGGGGCCTTTGAATGGAAAGTCATCCAGGAGAATGGCCGGGATTACGTCCGTCTGCAGGACATCAAGACCTTTTACACCTTTCCCCGGCTGCAGCGGGAGGGGCGCAATTCCTGGCTGCGTTCCAACACGATGATCATCAAATTTTCCAACGAGGCCGAGGACATCTTCATCAATAACGTAAAATTCTGCCTCAGTTTCCCCATCATCGAGCGCGATGGCAGCGTGCTGGTTTCCCGCATGGATCTCTCCAAGCTGCTGGATCCCATCATCCGCCCCACCTACATCGAGAATGCCCAACCTTTCGACACGGTGGTGGTCGATGCCGGTCATGGCGGGCACGACAGTGGCGCGGTCGGCCCCTACGGAGCAGAAAAAGCCTACACCCTGGACACCTGCTTCCGTCTCGAGAAGGCTCTTAAAATCCTTGGGTATAAAACCATCCTCACCCGGCGTTCGGATATCTTCCTCACCCTCGGGGAACGGGTGGCCATCGCCAACCGGACCCCCCGCTGTATTTTTGTCAGCGTCCACTACAATTCCTTCGGCAGCAGCGCCATGGGGCTGGAAACCTTCGCGCTGGCTCCGCAGGGAACGGCCACCACTTACGATGAGTTGAAGAGCAGCGATATGAACAACCGGCGGGGCAACCTGCGCGACTCCGAGAACATCGCTCTGGCCACCGCGGTGCACGCCAATTCCCTCTACAAGCTGCGCAGCGTGGACCGGGGGGTGAAACGGGCCCGCTACAGTGTTATCTCCGGTATCGAAAAGCCCGGGATTCTGGTGGAGGGCGGATTTGTCAGCAGCTCCACCGAGGGAGCCCGCATCCACCGTCCGGAATTCCGCCAGACGCTGGCCGATGCCATCGCCGGTGGCATTGGCAATTACCGCAAAGCCCTGATGAAGCGGAGTTCGGTGCCCCAACGCAGCCGGACCCCTTAGCTCCTGGATTCCCCCGGTCCGGGCGGCCGGATTCCCGGAAAAATTTGCTTCCTGTCAGGAATTTCCCGTGCTTGAATGCGCCCCTTATGAATCCTTTGACGCTGTTCGCGTGTTCCACCTTGGTTTTGGCGGCTCCGGCTTTTGCCCAAAAAGCACCGGAACCCGTCACGCTTCCCGCCGAAGCGGCCGAAGTGGATCCGATGGAAATCCTGGCCGGATCGGCCGCCACCTGGAAAGTCACTGCCGGACAATTTGAGCAGGTGCTGGGCCGCTTCCGGCCGGAGTGGCTGGATGCGGGGCGGACCCAGGCGAGGATCGGCAATGTCAGCCGGAGGGAAACCGGAGAGCGGCCGACCATCACCGCAGGCAAACTGCCAGTCTACGAAACCGTGGTCAATTTTACCGATGGCGTCGTCCATCGGGTCCAGATTTCCCTCTACAACCGGGGGGATGCCGGAGACATTTCCCCGGATACCTTCAAAACCAGGATCGAAGCCGCCAAAGCCGCCATTTCCTCACAGGCCGGAAACCCCGGACAGGACCGCGGCAAGGCGGCCGGCGCCGTCCTGACCAAAGGCTGGGTCTGGAAAACCGACGCCACCCAGTATCTGCTGGAGAGCAGCATGAAGCGGTTGCAGGGCGATGACCGTCCCGAATTCCTCCGTCTGGTGATGGTGCCCACCGCCAGCCAGGCCAAACCTGCCCTCGGCAGCACGACGGCCGCCGCCAAAAGCGCCGCCACCGCCACCCTGACTTCCCTCAAGGGAAATGTGAAAACGGTGGAAGGGGGGGACACCTACATTGCCAATGTCCCCATGGTGGATCAGGGCCAGAAAGGTTATTGTGTGGTGGCCACCGCGGAACGGGTGATGCGTTATTACGGGGCTGATGTGGATCAGCACGAAATGGCTCAAATGGCAGACTCCTCCTCGGGCGGGGGCACCAATCCCACCAAAATGACCGAGGCGCTCGACCGGATTGACAGCAAGTTCAAACTCCGGCTCAAGCGCATCCTGCCCTGGACCGAACGGGGCTATCTGGATATCATCAAGGACTACAACCGTGCCGCACGCAGCAGCAAAACACGGCAGATCAGCGACTCCGAAGCATACAACGTCGCCGGGGCCTATGGGGAAATGGACGCGGAAACGCTCAAAAAAGCCCGGGCCACCGCCCCGGCGGTGGAGAAGTTTAAAAAGCTGGTCCGGACCAATATTGATGCCGGAGTGCCGCTGATGTGGAGCGTTCAGCTGGGTCTCTTCAAGGAAGGGAATCTGCCCCAGTCCGGAGGCGGCCACATGCGCCTGATCATTGGATACAATGATACCGCCAACGAAATCCTCTTTTCCGACTCGTGGGGAGCAGGGCACGAACTCAAGCGCATGAATGGGGACGAAGCCTGGACCATCACCAGTGGTCTCTATGGGATGGAGCCCAAACTGAAGTAGGCGGCGCCTTCCTTTCAGGGCTGCTGACGTCAGGCGGGAGCGGAGAATGACCTCCCCGGGCGTGTGTCCGGGGGGCTATGCAGGAAAATGGCCCGGGGGGGTGATGGAGCCCCTGGTTGCCTGCATGCTGAATTTGGCCCGGGATCCCGGACAAGGCGGATGGAATTACCTTGCGTGCTGTGTGTCGGAAATGTCACACAGTTGGTCCGCTCCTTTCCTACTCATGATTTCCCTGCAAAAATTCTTCGGCAAAGACGATAAATTCTTCACCCTGCTCGACGCCTCCGCGGAAGAGGGACGTTTGAGCATCAAGGCCCTGACCGAGGTGCTGGCCCATCCGGAGGCGGTGGAAAACGCCGGGATCTTCCAGCTGCGCAAGGAAGCCGACAAGGCCATCACGGAACAGATCAACGAAGCCCTCGTCTCCAGTTTTGTCACCGCGCTGGAGCGTGAGGACGTCGAAGTGCTCAGTGGCGTGCTCTATAAAATCCCGAAAACCGTCGAAAAATTCGTGGAGCGGCTCTCCCTGTTCCCGGAAATGGTCAGCGGGGTGGATTTTTCCCGCCACATCACCCTGCTGACGGCGGCGACGGAGCAGGTGGTGGCTCTCGTCAAAATGATCCGCACCCTCGGAGATGGAAAAGTCGCGGAAGCCAAAGCGATCAACGAACGGCTCCAGGTGATCGAAGGGGATGCTGACAAACTGATCCTCGAAATGCTGCGCGACCTCTATAGTGGGCGCCACGAAATCAACCGCGTGCTGGTGTTGCGCGATCTCTACGAGTTGCTGGAAACGGTGATCGACCGCTGCCGGGATGCCGGCAGCGCGGTGATGCACATCGTTCTTAAAAACTCCTGATCCCCTGACGCCCCATGATTTCAATTCAAAGGTTGACCGGACGTCCCCGTGAGTTTTTTGGCTTGATGGAGGAAAGTGCGCAATTAGGCGCGGAATCGGCCCGGGCCCTGCGCAGCGTGGTCACCGGTCCCGGCCGCAGCCGGCCTGATCTTACCGCCGTGGTGGAGGCCCGGCGGAAGGACAAAGAGGTTTACCAGAAACTCGACTCCCTGCTTTCCAGAGTGTTTGCTACCCCGATTGAAAGGGAGGATCTGGCGGCGATCGGCCAGAAGCTCTACAAACTGCCGAAGACCATCGAGAAGTTTGCCGAACGCTACGAAATCGTCCACGATAAGGTCGGAGACACCGATTTCGGCATCGTGATCGGCATGTTGGAGCGGGCCACCGAGATTGTGGTGCGCATGGTGCACAGCCTGGCGTGGTCGCCCGCAGCCCTTTCCGAAATCAATGCGATGAAGGCCCGCTTGAGCCAGATCAAGGCTGAGGCCGGTCATGTCCTGCTGGACGCAGAGCGCCGCCTCTATGCCTCCGGGCCCGCCCCCCTCACCGCCATCGTGACCAAGGAACTCTATGATCTCCTGACGGAATGCCTGGAAGTCTGCCGCAGCATTGGAGGGACGCTTGCCCTCGCCGTGCTTAAAAACTCCTGACCTGATTCTTGCCGGACGGCCCTCAGCCCCTCCGGCCCTTTTTTACCTTCTCTTTTATATGGAATTGGCCGTTGTCCTCGCCGTCATCCTCACTGCTCTCGTTTTTGAATACATCAACGGATTCCACGACACCGCGAACTCCATCGCCACTGTCGTCGGAACTAAAGTCCTGACCCCGCGCCAGGCCATCGTGCTGGCGGCCAGCACCAATATGCTGGGAGCTTTCACCGGACTGGCCGTGGCCAAGACCATTTCGTCAGGCCTGGTAGACAAGGATTACGTGACCTCCGGCGTGCTGATCTGTGCGCTGATCGGGGCGATTGTCTGGAATCTCCTGACGTGGTGGTTCGCCATGCCCTCCAGTTCGACCCATGCCCTCATCGGCGGATTGTGTGGTGCCGTCCTCGCCTTTGCGGTTTGCAAGGTCGATGCTGGACATACGGGATCCGATGGCAAACCGATCACAAATGTCTGGGCGGCTTTGAAGTGGGAGGAGATCAAGGAGAAAAAGATCAAGAAAATGAGCCCGGCCCCGCCGGAAATCATCGCGGCGCTGGGGGAGGAACGGATGCGGGACGGCACACATCACCTCACCGTGGAGGGCAAGGAAATCGAGGTCGTGTCCTTCTCCGGCCGGGTGGAGTTGGTCAACGTCACCAAAACCATCGAGAAAGCCGGGATCAAACATAAGGTCATCCTGCCAATGTTCACCTCGCCGGTGGTGGGGTTTGTGGTCGGTTTGTTGTTCATGTCCCTGCTTTATGTGTTGCTGCGGAGTTGGCGGCCGGTGGTGGTGAACCGGGTTTTTGGGAAACTCCAGCTCGTCAGTTCCGCCTACATGGGATTCAGCCACGGGATGAATGATGCCACCAAGTGCATGGGGATTATCACCCTCGCTTTGGTAGCCGCGACCAAGCAGGGTGTCCTTGATAATTCCTGGCTCCACTGGATGAGCACGCCGGAAGTGCCCATGGCGGTGGTGAAGGATGGGATCCACTCCTGGTCGGAAATTCCCATTGTTTCCCAGGTCATCGGTTGGTTGCCGTCGTGGCTGCAATTTGGTCATATGCCGGGTCCCGCGGATCTGGGCAGCCCGCCGGTGCCATGGTGGGTGGTGGTGGTTTGCGCGTTGACCATGGCCGCCGGAACGGCCGCCGGTGGCTGGAAAATCATCAAAACGATGGGCCACAAGATGGTCAAACTCCAACCCGTTCATGGATTTGCCGCCGAAACGACTGCGGCCACCGTGCTGGCGGTTACCGGCATGCTGGGCATGCCCGTTTCCACTACCCATGCCATCACCACCAGCATCATGGGGGTCGGCTGTGCCAAACGTTTCAGTGCCCTCAAACTGGGCGTGGTGGAGCGCATTCTCTGGGCGTGGATTCTGACGGTTCCCTGTGCCGGCGGCGTCGCCTTTGGCCTTGTCTACATCGCGGGCAAAGCGGGCTGGCTGAGCGGGATTTAAAACCTGGGAGCCCAGGGCTGCCGGCGCTTCTTTGCGCTACGCGAGCAGGTCCTTGATGATGCGCCCATGCACATCGGTAAGGCGGAAGTCGCGGCCGGCGTGCCGGAAGGTCAGCTTTTCATGATCCATGCCCAACTGGTGCAGGACAGTGGCATGCAGATCGTGGACCTCCACGGGGTCTTCGAGGGTATATTTACCGATGTCGTCGGTGCGGCCGTGAACGTGGCCTGGCTTGAAGCCGCCGCCCGCCAGCCAGATGCTGAAACAGTCGCGGTGGTGACCGCGCCCGTTTTTCCCTTCCCGGGTCGGGGTGCGGCCGAATTCGGTGGCCCACAGCACGATGGTATCGTCCAGCATGCCGCGCTGTTTCAGGTCGCAGATGAGCGCGGCGGTGGGTTGATCCACATTGCGGGCGAGGTCCTCATGCTCTTTCATATCCCCGTGGGAATCCCAGTTGGGGCGGGAACCGGTGTCGATCAATTCGATGAAACGCACCCCACGTTCCGCCAGACGACGGGCCACGAGACATTGCCAGGCGAAGTCGGCTCCGGGGCCGCTCACCTTGCGGTCCAGACCGTAGAGTTGGCGGATATGGTCCGGCTCCTGGCTGATGTCGAAGGCTTCCGGCGCGGCCTGCTGCATGTGGAATGCAGTCTCGAAAGACTTGATCCGGGCGGCGAGGGCGGTGTCATGCGGGCGGGCCTCGAAGTGTTTCCGGTTGAGTTGGCCTACAAGGTCGAGTTCGGCCTGCTGCAGAACTCCGCTGCTGGTTGGAGCCCGCAGGTTGGCGATGGGGTTGTCACCCGGAAATACCCGGGTGCCTTGGTGGACGGCCGGGAGGAAATCGCTGGCATACACCTGGGTGCCGCCATACGGCAGGTGCGGGGCGATAACCATGAAACCGGGCAGATTCTGATTGAAGCTGCCGAGACCATAACTGACCCACGATCCCATGCTGGGCCGGGCGAAGGTCGGCGAGCCGGTGTGCATGCCGAGGGTGGCCTCGCTGTGATCGAAGTGTGAGGCCTTCATGCTGCGGACCAGACAGATCTCGTCCATCACCCCGCGCAGGTGTGGGAAAAGACCGCTGACTTCCGTACCGCACCGCGCATTGGGTTTGGCTCCGAACAGATTGCCCATCAGCTTTTCAGAGCCATTGCCATCGCGGCCCTTGGTGATGGATTTGGGGTCGAAGGTGTCGATGTGGGACACGCCGCCGGTGGCGTAAATCATGATCATGCGCTTGGCCTTGCCCGTGGTGTGCGGGCTGCGCGGACTGGATGGATCATCCGCGGCGAGCAGTTCTGACAGCAATCCCGGCATCAGCAGGGAACTGCTGAAGAGCGAACGGAGGACGGTGCGGCGGGAAGTCATGGCGGGAAAAGGAATGGTAAACCTCCGTCAGTCGAGGTAAAGAAATTCATTCAGACGGAAGAGCATTCGGATGAGGCTGGACCAGGCCGCGTGGTCGTTTTGGGTCTGATCCCGGACCGTTCTTAAATGGGTCAGGAGAAGTTGGGTTTCATCCGGGGCCGGGGGGCGGGCCAGGATGGTGCGGAAGGCGTTCTCAAGGCGCTGCCCGTCGGATATTTCCAACCCCGTGAGCTGTTTCGCATAACACCCGGCCTGTTCGTGGAGGAAGGGATCGTTGACAAAATAGAGGGCCTGGAGGGCGGTGACGGAGGTGTCGCGGGTGGCGGTGCAGACATTGGGATCGGGTCCGTCGAAGGTCTGCAGGTAGGGCTGGGCTGTGAGCCGTTTGGTCATTTGATAAACGCTCCGTTTGTTGCTGGGATAATCGTCTTTGAACGGATGGTGCTGGGTGTAATCCCATTTGCTGCTGGGCGGGATGGGATAGGGCTCCGTCTGCGCCGTGGGATCAAGGGCTCCGCTGATGAGCAGCAGGGTGTCGCGGAGGGACTCCGCATCGAGGCGCTGGCGGTTGAACTTCCAGTAGTGGGTGTTGCCGGGATCGGCCGCAAGATTCGCTTCCACCGCCTGGCTGGAAAGTTGCCAGGTGCGCGAGGTCATGATCAGCCGGTGCAGGCGCTTCAGGGACCATCCGTGACTCATGAAATCCGTGGCCAGCCAGTCCAGCAGATCCGGATGGGTAGGGGCTTCCCCGCGCAGCCCGAAGTCGCTGGTGCTGGGCACTAGCCCGCGTCCGAAGTGGCGTTGCCAGACGCGGTTTACGATGACGCGGGCGGTCAGGGGATTGTCCGGGCTGGTGATCCAGCGGGCCAATTCAAGGCGGCCACTGGCGCCAGCGGCTTCCGGGGGCAGAACCTGGCCGCCGAGGATGTCAGGAAACTTCCGGGGGACCTCTGCGCCGGGGCGGTCGGGCTCGCCTTTCAACTGCACCCGGGCATTGCCGGGTTTTCCCTCCCGGACGGCATAGGCGGTGGGCAGGGCAGGCGTCTTCTTGAGATGATCCGCCAGGTTTTCCCCGGCCTTGCGGGTCTTGCTGAGCACCGCGGCCAGCTCACCTTTCATGCGGCGTTGGTCCTCCACGCTGGCCCCGCGGGATTTGTTGGCATTGTCCAGCGTTTTGGTTTCGACGGTAGCCAGCATTTTTTCCAGCTCGGCGGTCAGGGTGTCGGTGTTCTTCTGGAAAGGCTGCAGCTTTTCCCTGACTTCCGCCTCCGGGATCAGGGGGACGAAGTCCCATTGGGTCTGGAAGAGTTCAATGCCGGGAAATGGATAGCGGCTGCTGGCAAAGATGCCGTAGAGGCCGTAATAATCGCGGGTGCTGACCGGATCGAATTTGTGGTCATGGCACCGGGCACAGCTGATCGTCAGTCCCAGCACGGTGCGGCCCAGATTGTCGAGGGTGTCCTCAATGGTCAGGTGCTGCGGATAGGTCTCCACCAGCGACCCGAACCGGCGCGCCATGGCGAGATAACCGGTGGCGATGGTCTGGCGGTTTTTCTCCTCCTGGCTGGCAGCGGGCAGGAGATCCCCGGCCAGTTGTTCGGTGAGGAAACGGTCGTAGGGAAGATCGCGGTTCAGGGAATTTATCACGTAATTCCGGTAGAGAAACGCCTGGGGCACCGGGAAGTCGGAATTGTCCCCGGCGGTGTCGGCATAGCGGGCCCAGTCCAGCCAATGCCGGCCCCAACGCTCGCCATAGGCAGGGGAATCCAGCAAGCGGTCCACCAGTGTGGTGAAAACATCACGGACATCTTCCGAAGCCTGAATGGCCAAAGTGAAATCGGCCAATTCCGGGAGGGTGGGCGGCAGTCCGGTGAGGTCGTAGCTGGCCCGGCGGAGCAGGGTGGCGGGATCCGCATCGGGCGCAGAGGAAAGGCCGGCCGCTTCCCGCTTTGTTTGAAGGAATCGGTCAATTGGATTGAGCGGCCAGGATTCATCCCGGACCGCAGGCGGCGGGGGATTGGTGATAGGCTGGAAGGACCAGTGGGTGCTGGAGGTTTTGGCAGGCAGAGGTCTGGCTGCGGATTCGGGCCAGACCGCTCCCTCCGAGATCCATTGGGTCAGAATAGCGATCTCGCCCGCGCTGAGCGCGGCACCCTTGGCGGGCATCCGGACTTCCTTGTCAGGTGAGGCAATGCGGAGCAACAGTTCACTCTGCTCAGGCTGCCCGGGTACGATGGCGTGACGGCCGGAATCCCCGGCCACGAGCGCCCCCTGCCGGTCATCATAACGGAGTCCTCCATTTTGCTCCTCCGGACCGTGGCATTTGAGGCAATGCTGTTGCAGGATCGGCTGGACCTCGCGCACGAAATCCACTGTCTCATCCGCCCCTGCGGGGAAAGGCAGGGCAAGGAGCACCGAGATGAGGAAAAAGGGTTTCATCCGGCGAAACATTAGGGGTTGGGAGCACGGCTGATATCGGAGCCAATCCGGCCGCCGGGAACACAGGGGAGGCAATCATGGGATCGTAGAGAAATACCATTTAAAGACGCATCCGTAGCGGAAATCTTACTGGTATTGCAGAGGGCCGCTCTCCGCCGCGGGTGGACCGGGAACTGCAGGCGATTTGCCGGCAGGGTGTCATGAGGGCACCGCCTCTGCCTGTTTCCTCCGGCTGACAATGCCCTCCAGCCATGCTATGGCTCCCGAACCTTTCCCCGCAGCCCCTATGAACTCCCGTCTCCTGTCCCTGATCGCCTGCGCTCTCTGCTTGTCCCCGGCGGCAGCCGAAGTGCCCGCGAATATGGTCACCGAAAATATCCCGCCCCTCCCGCCTTCCCTCATCGCGGATGCTTCGCGCTACCTGGAATTCCGCACCGCCGGTCTGCTCAGCTGGCATCCGCAGCGGCTGGAAATGCTGATCGCCACCCGGTTTGCCGACACCCCGCAGCTGCACCTCGTGCGGCAGCCCGGAGGCGCACGGCGGCAACTCACCTTCGGCCGTGAACCGATCCGCTCAGGTTCCTTCCGGCCCGGACGGGGCGATTGCTTCGTTTTCTCCCAGGACACAGGTGGCAGTGAGTTCTACCAACTTTACCGTTACGATTCGGCTGATGGCCGTATCACCCTGCTGACGGATGGCAAATCCCGCCACACCGGGGTTCAATGGTCACGCGATGGCGGCCAGCTCGCTTGGACTTCCACCCAGCGGAATGGCAAGGACAACGATGTGTGGCGCATGGATCCTGACCATCCCGCCGGCGCCCGGCTGCTGGCCGAAATGACGGGAGGGGGCTGGAGTGTCACCGATTGGTCGCCGGATGGCGCCACGCTCGCCCTCACAGAATTTCTGTCGGCCAATCTGAGCCATCTCTGGCTGCTGGAAGTGGCTACGGGCAAAAAGGAACGGCTGACTCCGGAAGCGGGTCAACCCATCGCGCGCAGCGGGGCGCAGTTTTCCGCCGATGGGAATTCCCTCTTCTTCACCAGCGATGAAACCGGCGAATTCCAGCAACTTGGCCGGATGTCGCTGGCTGACCGGAAATGGCAGCCTCTCACCGGCCATATTCCATGGGATGTTGAAGCCTTCGATCTCTCACCGGATGGCCGCCTCCTTGCTTTGGTCAGCAACGAAGCCGGCCGCAGTGTGCTGCATCTCCTTCCCGCCGTGGAGGGAACCAGCCTTCCCACCTTGCCCGCGTTGCCGCCCGGCGTCATCGGCGGCCTCGAGTGGCATCCCGGCGGGACCCATCTCGGTTTCAGCCTCACCTCCGCGCAATCCCCGGCGGATGCCTGGGCCATCAACCTTGCCACAAAGACTCTTGAACGCTGGACCGAAAGCGAATCCGGCGGACTGAATCCCGGGGCTTTCCGCGAGCCGGAACTCATCACGGTCAAAAGCTTCGATGGTCTGCCGGTCTCCGGTTTCCTCTACCGGCCCGATCCTGCCAAATTTCCCGGACGGCGGCCCGTGCTCCTCAATATCCATGGCGGGCCGGAAGGCCAATCCCGCCCCATTTTCCAGGCGCGGAACAACTACTGGATCAATGAACTGGGCATAGCCCTGTTTTTCCCGAATGTCCGAGGCTCCGACGGCAGTGGTAAAACTTTCCTCGCGCTCGATAACGGATTCAAACGCGAGGACTCCGTGAAGGATATCGGGGCCTTCCTCGATTGGATCGCCACCGATGCCGGCTGCGATGCCGGTCGTGTTGCCGTGAGCGGCGGCAGCTACGGCGGTTACATGTCGCTGGCCTGTCTCATCCACCATGGCGGCCGGCTCCGCTGCGGCATCGATATCGTGGGCATCTCCAACTTCCTGTCCTTCCTCAAAAATACCCAGGACTACCGCCGGGATCTCCGCCGGGTGGAATATGGCGATGAACGCGATGATGCCATGCGCAGTTTCCTCGCCAAAATCAGTCCTACCGAAAACGCGGCTTTGATCAGGAAACCGCTCTTTGTGATCCAGGGCCAGAACGACCCGCGTGTACCGGTCACGGAAGCCTCGCAAATGGTGGAGGCCGTCCGCCGGAACGGTCCGCCGGTCTGGTATCTGCTCGCCAAGGATGAAGGCCACGGGTTTTCCAAAAAACCCAACGCGGACTACCAATTCCACGCCACCATCCTTTTTCTCCAGGAATACCTGCTGAAATAAAGCGGGCCGCCCTGCCGTGGCCGCCGGGTGGATGCTGATTACTCCGGATCAGCGCCCGGACGCAGCTCCTGGGGGACAAAGCTGAGGTCGCTTGCTTCGCTGACGGCAAGGTCGATTTGGAATTGCATGATTTCCGTGGCGACCGCGGGTTGATAGTCCTTCAAGCAGGCGAGAGCGGCCTCGGTG
The DNA here is from genome assembly GCA_040387795.1 of Verrucomicrobiota bacterium. Taxonomy (GTDB): domain Bacteria; phylum Verrucomicrobiota; class Verrucomicrobiia; order Verrucomicrobiales; family V1-33; genus CAIZWU01. Next base: position 60,170 of record JAZKDC010000019.1, on the reverse strand, counting down.
GAGGAAAGGTTTTTGGTTTTGACCAGACGATAGATCTTCACCGCGAGCGATTCCGCCGCGCCGGGAGTCAACCAGTGGGGAAGCCAGGGTTTCAGGGTTTCAAAGGCTTCCTTGTCGAGCGGAGCCTGTTTTTTCTTGCAGAGGGCGCGCAGGAGGGAGAAGCCCTCTTCCGGAGTCAGGGTGGGGAAGATGGGGATCTTCACATCCACGCGTCCGGGGCGTTTCAAATCCACCTCGATCAGGTCCGGGCGGCTGGAGGCGAGAATCCAGACGATGCGGCCGCGGTTGGCGGTGTTGCTCATTTCCTTGGCCATCATGGAATAGACCCGTCCTCCCACGCCGCTGTCGCCATCGGTGTTGCGCTTGCCGAGCGCCTGGTCCGCTTCGTCGATGAAGACATAACACTTCCCGAGGGCCTGGAGGAGGCTGAAGATTTTTTCAAGATTGCCTTCCGTGCTGCCGACCCAACGGTCGCGGAAATTCTTGAGCTTGACCACAGGCACCCCGGCTTCCCCGGCAAGGCACTCCACCATGTAGGTCTTGCCGGTGCCCACCGGGCCGCAGAAGAGGTATCCCATGGGCATGGCCGCGAGATCGTTCTGCTGCCACAGGGCGATGTCCTGACGCAGCCATTCCTTGACGTTTTCCTGGCCGTGCAGGTCGTCGAGGGTGCGGTCCGCTTCGATGAATTCGATCAGATCCTGACAGTCTTTTTCGACCAGTTCCTTCTTGAGTTTGGACAGGTCGTTTTCACTGATGGCTTCCCGGCGGAATTCCTTGGTCTTGAGCAGGCTTTCGATGGAAACGAGGGTGGCCCCCGATAATTGGGTGGCGGGCACCTCCCAGCGGTCCTGCCACGGGGCGAGGGCGGTGGGATATTTTGGAGCGAGCCGGCGGAAGGTTTCCGCCAGCTGCGCGGGTGGCGGCAGCGGCACGCGGATGTTGGCGGAGCGGGGGTCGCGGGAGATCAGCGGATGCAGATCATTCAGGTTTTCCGTGAAGAGGAAGGTGGCGAAGGGATGTTCAATCAGGAGGGTCTCATTGGCCCAGGTTTTGACCTGCAGGGCAATGGCGTTGAGATCGTAATTCAATCCACCCTGCAGGGAGGGGATGGCAAGGTGGGCATCACGCAGCAGAAAGGCGATGCGGGTGGCGGCTCCGTTGGCGCGGCGGACGTTGGAGGCGTAGCGGGCATAATGCGTCAGGAGATCGATGGCTTCGCGCGGGGCCCGGGGCATGGCGGAACCCTGGGTGGGGGCACTGGGCCAGGCGGCGAAGGTCTGCTGTCCGCGGACGACACGCAGCCCGCCGCCGAGGTCATAAGTGAGGACGACTTCAAACTGCGGGATCAGGACCTCAAGCACATACTCGTCCAGCTTGCCGAGCCTGGGTTCACCAATGCCTGGCAGCAGCAGGGAATCATGCACATTGCCGTGAAGCACAAACTGACTGGCGGCATGGCTTTCGTAGAGGGAGGCAATTTCGGCCGCCCAGGCCGGGAGGGAAGAGGGAGTGCTCACAAGCGGTAGCAGATGGTTGAAGGGAGAAGGGGATCCGGATGCCGTCCACGGGCAGGTCTGGCAGAGGCGCGTTACCAGGCAGGATCAAGCCGCGGGCCATCCCTCCTCAGTAGAGCGATTTGACGTCCCGGTATTGCCGCTTCTGGGAACGGTTGGAAAAACCGGGATTGGCTTCCTGCCAGATTTGCTGGCGGCTCAGGGTGGGCACCACGGTGAGCAGGGCAATGAGCCCTGGCACCAGGAGCAGGCCGCAGCAAAAGCCAGCCCAGAGCGGGGAAAACCGGGCTCTGGCCAGCAGGGTGCTGCCCAGCACCCACAGCCCATAACCAAGGCCGGTCAGCCAAACTATGGTGCGGACGGAGTCCGGGTGATCGGGGAGCTCATCAAAATAAAAATAACCGCACATCACCATCAGCACCGCGCCCAGGCAGATCAGGCTGCCCCCCAGCATGGGGCTTTTACGATAAGGATTGATCATGAAAAGCTCGTAGGAAGGACTCAGGCCGGGGGGCGTGAGGCCGGATTACTCGGACTGGGCCGGCCCCATGGTTTTGGTGGTGTCCGGGGAACCGGTGTCACTGGCGGCGACGGGCCGGTCGATCGCAATGCCTTCGGCGGCCGCGAAGTCGGCCAAAGCCATGTCTTCCATGGCAGACTGCTCGCCCGCTTTGACCGCAATGCCGGACATATCAATGCTGTCCTTGGCGACACGGGCGCGTCCGGCGGCTTTCTCCTTGTCCTCGCGGACGATCTCCTCCAGCCGGTTCAAGGTGTCGCCGGCGGTGCCGATTTCATTGATCATGCCGGACGCCATTTCATTGAGTTCGGCGGTGGCTTGGGCAATCTTGGCTTCGTTGATGCCGCGTTTGAGACTTTCGATTTTGTCGCGGGCGGCTTTTACGCTGACATCGCGGGCGGTGAGCAGTTCCTTGTAGGTTTTTTCGGCCTCCTCCATCTGGGTCCGGATGGTTTCGTGCTCCTTTTTGACCTGCTGGTGGCGGAGGGCGTATTGTCCGGCGAGCTCCTTGTTCCCGGCGCGGAGGTGGGCCACCACTTTGGCGTGGAGTTCTTTCTCCTCGGCTTCGAGGGCACGGGTCTGGCTGATGAGGCGTTCGCAGAGGGCCGCATGGCCGGCGAGTCCTTTATTATATTTGGCGATCTGCTCGCGCAGATTTTCCTTTTCCACGTCAAGCAGGGCTTCCGGGTTCTTGCGTTCCAGGCCGCCGATGAACAGTCCGAAGAAGCCTTTGATGAGATTGCCGATACGTTTGAACATGGGGAGCAGTGTGGTGCGGGTTGACGAATGAATCTGCCCTACTAAAGATGCGGAAGTTCTTCCGACAACCAATTTTCGTCCTGTCTTCACTGCCCATGAATCCCACCGATCCTTACCCCGTGCTGCTGTTGCTGCGGGCTCATTTGGAGGGCCGGCTGCGGCAGGGAGAAAGCCGCTTGTGGCTTCAGGCGGATGCCACCCAGGCCTTGCGGGAGCTGGTGCGGATGAAACCGCAGCCCTGGCCCGCCGGGCGGACGGCGGCCCTGGAAGAGGCAGAACCGGCTCCTGCCGCGGAGGCCACGTCAGCCACAGACCGGTTGGCCGAGGAAGTGGCGGTCCAACCCGTGAGGCCGGTTTCCGTGGAAGCCCCGGCAACCCAGCCGGCCTCGGTCTTACTGCCTGAAAGAGTTTCTGAGTTGCCGGTGCCGGCTCCGGTGCCCTTGCCGGTGACTTTGGAGGAAAAGGAGGCGCGCTTGGCCGACGTGCGGGCGCGGGCCCTGGAGGGACGGGATGCGAAGTCCCTCGGCACGCTGCGCGACACCATGGTCTTTGCCGTGGGCACGCCGCTGGCGGAAATTGTTTTTGTGGGGGAAGCCCCGGGGGCGGAGGAAGAGCGTCAGGGCGAACCTTTTGTCGGACCGGCGGGGAACCTCCTGACCAAGGTGCTGAAGGTCATGGGGCTGGAGCGCTCCCAGGTTTATATCACCAACATCTGCAAATACCGTCCCGCGATGGAGGATCAGGGCAGGGGCAACCGGGCGCCGTCCCCCTTGGAAATGGCCTCGTGCCTGGAATTTGTCAGGGAAGAAATCGCCATCATCCGTCCCCGGGTGATCGTGGCTTTGGGCGGGACTGCCATCACCGGGCTGCTGGGGATCAAAACCGGAGTGATGAGTGCGCGGGGCCGGTTTTACGAGTTTGAAGGAATTCCGGTAATGGCGACCCTGCATCCTTCCTATCTGCTGCGGAAGGAGCAGGAAGGCCCGCAGGTGGCGAATGCCGAAAAGCGGAAGTTCTGGGAGGACATGCTCATGGTGATGGAGCGTGCCGGACTGCCGGTCACTGAGAAACAACGCGCCTTTTTCCTGCCAAAATAATGAATGCGAAAATAATGTCAGGATGGCGGCTGGTGCTGGCCTGCTGGCTGCTGCTCGCGGGGCAGGGCATGGCCCACCCTATTTTGCAGAATCCGATGTGGATCGAGGTGGGGCCGGACCTGATCAAGGTGAAGCTGTATGTTAGTCTGCGCGAACTCAGCGTGGTGCAGGGTCTGCCCATCGCGGCCGATGGTGTCGTGGACGGTGAACTGGCGGCCGAGACGGCACCCCGGCATTCAGCCTATGTGCTGGATCATTTGAGTTTCCGGGCGGATGGCCAGCCGCTGACCGGGAAAGTGTCAGAAATTGCGCCGCCCAAGGTAATCGGGAAGGGGGCGGAAGCGCCGGACCGGGCTCATTTCATTTACCGGCTGGAGTATCCCTTGGCCCAACCGCCCGCGCAGGTCAGCCTGTCGCATACCATGGTGCAGGAGTTCCCCTCCGCCCCGGGCGTGCCGTGGGACTTGAGTTACACCTACCGGTTTGGGCCTCCCGATGCCACTCCGCTGGAGTTCGGCTCCATCACCCGCGGCACCGAAGTCAGTTATAAAACCGGATTTGCCCAGCCGGCCGGCACCGTGCCCGCAGTGGAGAAACCGGCTTCGACGCTGCCGCCGTTGATCGGGATTGCCTTGTTGGGAGCGGCCCTGGGACTGGGGGTGGGCCGGCGGGACTTCTTTTTAAAAAGGTTTGTTCCCCTGATTCCGGCCTTGCTGCTGGGCTGGGGATTGGGTGCCGGATTGGGCTGGAAGATGCCAGGATTTCTCGCGGCAGCGCTGGGGGGAATTGGGATTCTCCTGGTGAGTGTGGACAATATCCACCGGCCGTTGGCCGATGCCGGCCGGCGTCGTGGGGTGCTGGCGGTCTTCTTTTCAGCCGCAGCGGGCTGGGCCGCGTGGTCGGCGAGGGGGGGGCAGGGCGCGGCGGCGCTGACTTCCCTGGGGGAATCCCTCGCGGGACTGGCGCTTGGTTATACCGTGGGCTGCGTGATCGCCCAATTCAGTGCGGCACGGCCGGTTCCTGAGGGCAAGGCGGCCAGATATCCCTGGATTCAATGGGCCTCGCTGTTGATTTGTCTGGGCGGTTTGGTGGTGCTGTTTGAGGGCTTGGGCATCCGTCCGTGGGAGTATTGGCTGAAACGCGCCGGGGGGTGAACCCGGCGGGGAATATTAGATTTCAGGGAAACAGGGCGACAAATCCCAAATCCAGGGTATAGCTGCCCGTTTTATGGAAAAGCGCCCGTTTAGTGAATTAGGTCTTTCAGCTGCTGCGCTGAAGGCAGTGGAGAAGTTAGGTTACGAGGAAGCCTCGCCCATTCAGACCGCCTCGATCCCCGTGCTGCGGACCGGACGGGATCTGGTCGGCCAGTCCCAGACCGGCTCCGGCAAGACCGCTGCTTTTGTGCTGCCGGCGCTCGATATGATCGATCACGACGGGAAATATCCCCAGATGCTGATCCTCTGCCCAGCCCGGGAATTGGCCATGCAGGTCGCCGAAGAGGTGCACAAACTCGCCGCTTTCATGCCGAAAATCCATGCGGTGCCGATTTATGGCGGCGCGTCTTATGAGCGGCAGTTTTACGAATTGAAGCGCGGCCCGCAGGTCGTGATCGGCACCCCCGGCCGGGTCATGGACATGATGGACCGCCGGGCGCTCGACCTCAGCCGCATCAAAATGGTGGTGCTCGACGAGTGCGACCGCATGCTCGACATGGGTTTCCGCGATGACATGGAAAAAATCCTCGGCGCGGCTCCTCCCGGACGCCAAACCGTATTTTTCAGTGCCACCATGCCGGCGCCGATCCGCGAGCTGATCAACCGGTTCTCCACCAACGTCGAGCACATCCGCATCGCCGCCAAGGACGTCACGGTTCCCACCGTGGAGCAGGTCTTTTATGAAGTGCCGATGCGCAACAAACAGGATGCCCTGATGCGCCTGATCGATATGCAGAGCGTCCGTCTTGGGATCGTTTTCTGCAACACCCAGCGCATGGTGGATGAGCTTACGGACATGCTCCAGGGCCGCGGGTATTCCGCCGACCGCCTGCATGGGGGCATTACCCAGGCGATGCGGTCCCGCACCATCGAAAAGTTCCGCAAAAGCGGCTTTGATCTTCTCATCGCCACCGACGTGGCCGGTCGTGGTCTCGACGTGGAGGAAGTCGATCTGGTGGTGAACTTCGACCTTCCGTGGGACCCGGAAGATTATGTGCACCGCATCGGCCGCACTGGGCGTGCCGGACGCAAGGGCTTGGCCTTTACGCTGGTGAGCGGCCGCGAAATTTACAAACTCCAGGCCATTGAACGGTTCACCCGCAGCCGCATCCGCCGCGGCAATGTGCCGACGATGGATGAAGTCGAGCAAAAGCGCGCCGGCGGCGTGTTGGACAAGGTGAGGGAACGCCTGACCACGGGCCGGTTCAAGCCCCAGGACGGCATGGTCGAGCAACTGCTCGAAGAAGGCCATTCCTCCACTGATATTGCCAGTGCTTTGTTCCATGAACTGCTGGCTGCCAGCGGTTTTGAACCCGATATCCGCGGCCAACCGCTGGCCAATACCAAGCCCGTGTCCAAACCGGTGCCGATCGCCAAGCAGGAACGTGCCGCCGCTGAATTTGTCAGGGCTGACGAAATGATTCCCGAGGCCAAACCTGCCAAGCCCGCCGCCAAGCCGGTGAAGCCGGTCGAGGTCAAGGCCGCGGAGCCAGCCCCGCAGGACGAGGCGGTCGAAGCCGCGCCCGCCAAGGCCGCGGAAAAACCGGCTCCCGCCCCAACCCCGGCGCCCAAGCCTGCGGCCAAGGCCAAACCCAAAGCAATTGAGCCCCTCGACTCCGAAGAGGAGGAGGATATCCGTTTCCTCGAAGAAGAATTCGACCGCCCGGCTCCCGTCCGCGAATCGCGTGATCTCAAACCCCGCGAGGATGCACCTTCCGGTAAATTCACCAAGGGCGCCCACGAAATGGTCACGCTCCCAGCCGCCGCCCGCGGCTTCCAGTGGGTGCGCGTCGGAGTCGGCAAGAACCAGGGTTTCGGCCCGCGGGAAATTGTCGATCTCCTCGCCAATGGCGCCCTGAATTTCCCTCCCCAGGCGGTGGGGCAGATCAAGCTGATGGAGGACCAGAGCTTCTGCCAAATCCATAGCACGCACAGCAAAACCCTCGTCGCCGACATGGAAGGGGCCGAACATGAAGGCCGCCCGTTGAAGGTCAGTTTTGCCGCCCGTGGTCCGGGCAGCTTCGGTCCGGGCGGCGAAGGCCGTCCCCCGCGTTTTGCCGGTAAACCGGAAGGCAAACCACCCTTCCGCCGCGACGGACCTCCTCCGCGCGAGGGCGGTTCCAAGCCCCCGTGGAAAAAGAAACACTGAGGGAGACATGAGTTTTCCCCGCCTCGTCTTGGCTTCGAGTTCTCCGCGCCGGTTGGATCTGATGCGCGAGGCCGGACTGCAGTTTGTGGTCGTGCCCGCCGAGGTGGACGAGGAACATGAAGTGTCGGCTCCGGTGGCGGAATTGACGCGATCCAATGCGGCCCTGAAAGCCGAATGGGTGGCGGCCCGCCACCCGGATGCCTGGGTGATCGGGGCCGATACTCTGGTTTCGATCGGAGGGGAACTCCTTGGGAAACCCGCGGATCTCGATGAAGCGAGGGGAATGCTGCGGCGGTTGGCCGGGCAGACCCACGAGGTGGGCACCGCGGTCTGCCTGATTCATGGAGCGACGGGGCGGCGGCGCGAGTTTCTGGAGCGGACCTTGGTGACGTTCAAGCCGCTGGGGGAGGAAGAGATCGGGCATTACCTGACCTTGATCAATCCGTTGGACAAGGCCGGGGGCTATGCCGCGCAGGAACACGGGGAGGTCATTATTCTCAAGGTGGAAGGCCCCTACAGCAATGTGGTGGGGCTTCCGATGGAGCGTCTCCTGGAGGAACTGCAGGCGCTGGGAGCCGTTTGAACGGGGAAAGCCGGTTCCTCGCCCCGGCGGACAGGACAATGTTTTCCAAGCTGGCATTGCTGGAGTTTTTGAGGTAGGAAACCCACGTGAAATTGAGGAGTCTGCTATTTTTGATCCTGAGTGGGGCGTCAGGCCTGCCGGGCGGGGCGGTGGAGCCCCCCTTGCCGGGGGAGGATGGACCGCGCCCGGCGGCGGAGGTTTTCCAGCCGTTGCTGCTGCCGGGGGATGCCTTGCCACCGGGGAGCGAGGCTCCAGCACTGCCGGAAGGGCCCGCAGTCCTGCCGCCGGAATTGTTTCCGGAAAGCGGTCCCGTCACAGAAGGCGACCCGGCGGCCATGCTGCCGGAACCGCTTGATTCAGGCTTGCCGGTGGATCTGCCGAAACCGGGGGAACTTGCTCCGCCCCCTCTGTTGCCTCCCCCCAGCACGTCTTCGCCATCCCTGCTGCCCTCCATGGAAATGGCGGCCCGGGCGTATTGGCACAAGAGTCCCCGGGAAGCCCGGGAGGTGGCCCGTCGCGAGCGCAAGCCTCTGCTGTTGTTTTTTTATCAGAAGTGGAAATCCGCGCCGATGGCCTCCATGGGCGCCAGCGGCGGGGACAACAACATCGCGCTGAGCGATGATTTGCTGGCGATGCCCGAGTTCAATGAATTCGCGTCCTCCCATCTGGTGCTGGCGCAGCTGTTTTATCCGATTGGAAGTCCTGACAAGAAAAAATACCCTCCGGAACGGCTGGCCGCCCTGCAGCAGTTCAAGGAATACTTCAAAGTGAAAGGATTTCCTTGTCTCATCCTGTTGGATGAAAACGGGCGGGAAATCGAGCGGCAGACCGGTTATGTCCGGACCAAAACCGGGCGGGGGGTGGACTTGAGCCGGGCCGGCCCCATCCTGGAACGGCTGAAGACCGCCGTGGCACGCCGCGAAGCCGTGATCGCTGCGGCTGATGAAAAAATGGAGCGGTTATTGAGACAAAATTACCGGGAGTGGACCAGCCAGGCCGGGACCCGGCTGATGGCCAAGCTGGTATCCTCGACCGCCTCGGAAGTGATCCTGATGGATGCCGAAGGAGCGCTGCGCCGGGTGGCTCCGGAGCAGCTCTGCATTGTGGATCAGGCCGTCATCAGCCGTCAGGCCAAGGGAATCCTGCCAGCCCCGCATCTCAAGGACCGGCTGGACTACAAACTTCCCTCCGCCGGCCCGCCGTGAGCCGGCGGGACCGGTGGGGAAGCTCCGGAGGCTGGCTCAGGCTTTCAGCCCGGGGATTTCCCAGCCGGGGCGATAGCTGCGGCCGATGAACTTGTTGGCCTCCGGAAAGCTCTTGAACTGGAGAGCCGGTCCGTCCCAGTCGAGAGCCTGCTGCGGGAAAATGCTGGCGAGACAGCCAAGCAGCACCGTTTCGGTCATGGGGCCGGCGTAGTCGAAATTGGCGGAGGGCTTGGCGCCGCCATTCCGGACGCAGTCGAGGAATTCGATGTAGTGGTCGCGGGGGGCGAGGTCAGGGAACTTGTAGCCCTTTCCTTTTTCCAACGGATAGATGATCGGCCGGCTCATGTGGCCGCAGAGCAGCACGCCTTCGGTGCCGATGTAGAGGCTGCCTTCACCGGGGATTTTCCCGCCCACGAGGTCGACCACTTCCTGGGGAGGGCGGTTGGTGCCGTCGGTCCAGGTGACTTTGACTTCCTTGCCTTCAGTGTAGGCGGTGCCGGGGAAGACATATTCGACGCGGCCATTGATGGCCCAGTTATCCTTGCCCGGGGCCGGACCGGTGCTCTTCACACTGACCGGGCTGGTGAGGGCGAGGGCCCGCATCCAGCCGCTGAACATGTGGCAGCCCATATCGCCGAGGGTGCCGGTGCCGAAATCGCGGCGTTTGCGCCAGTTGCCGGGATGATAGTAGCCTGACAGATAGGGCCGGGCGGCGGCCATGGCCAGCCAGTGGTCCCAGTTCAGGGAAGGGGGAATGGGGTCTTCGCGCTGGGGCAGGGGTTCGGGGTCGCCCCATTGTTTGGCGCTGAAGGTATGAACTTCCTTGATTTTGCCCACCGCCCCATTCTGCACCAGATGCACCGCAAAACGTTCGGTGAAGCTGCTGGAAATCTGGATGCCCATCTGGGTCATCAGGCCTTTTTCCCGGGCGAGTTCGGTGATGAACCGGCATTCCTTCAGATTTTGCGTGAGAGGCTTCTGGCCGTAGAGGTGCTTGCCGGCGTTCAGCACCGCGGCGCCCATGGTGGCATGCATGTGGTCGGGCACCGAGACATTCACCGAGTCGATATTGCCGGCTTCCTTTTCGAGAAGTTCGCGCCAGTTTTGATAACATTTGGCCTGCGGCCATTTGGATTTGATGGCATCGAAGGTGGAAGTGTCCACATCGGCGATGGCGACCAGTTCGAAATGGGGACTGTTGGCGAAGCTGTTGAGGTCACCCCAGGCCTGGCCCCCGGCACCGAAGCTGGCATGGCGGACTTTGCCGTTGGGGGAGGCGGCGCGGAGATTGGGAATGAACGCAGGAGCGGCAGCAAAGCTGGCGGCGGTGGCAAGGAATCGGCGGCGGTTGATCATGGCAGTGTTGAAAAACGATACGGAATGGGGAAGCATGGTCTGACAACCTTCCGGCTGAATTTCCACCCAGTCATTTGAAACGGAAGCCCCGCGCCGGGGCAAGGTTCCTTTTTGATACTATTCCCGCCATGCCTGACAATGCTTTTGACGCCGTGATCGTGGGTTCCGGTCCCAACGGACTGGCCGCCGGGATCACCCTCGCCCGGGAGGGGCTGCGGGTGCTCATTCTCGAAGCCCGCGAAACCCCCGGCGGCGGGATGCGCACCGCAGAGCTGACCCTGCCAGGATTTCATCACGATGTCTGCAGTGCGGTGCATCCCATGGCCGGGATGTCTCCTTTCCTGAGCACCCTGCCGCTGGCGAAATTCGGCCTGGAGTGGGTGCATCCTGACGTCCTGCTGGCCCACCCGCTGGACGGAGGCCGGGCCGCTGGGCTCTGGCGCAGCCTGGAGGAAACCGCTGCCGCCCTGCCCGATGGGGATGGGGCGCGGTGGTCGCGGCTGATGGGTCCCCTGGTGCCAACTGCCAGAGGATTGTTTGCTGATCTGCTGGGACCGCTGCCATTGTTGCCGGGGCATCCGCTGGCGTTGGTCCGGTTCGGCTGGAGTGCGATGCGGTCCGCAGTGGGACTGGCCGGGGCGAAGTTCCGGTCGGATGAGGCCCAGGCCTTGTTTGCGGGCAATGCGGCGCATGGTTTCCTGCCGCTGGATCAACCCTTCACGGCCGCAGTGGGCATGGCTCTGAGCTTGGCGGGACATGCGGGCGGCTGGCCGGTGGCCCGGGGGGGCAGTGGCGCGATCACCCGCGCCCTGACCCGTTATTTTGAAGCCCTCGGGGGCGAGATCCGGTGTGGGGTGGAGGTCGAGGACGTGCGCGGACTGCCCGCGGCGGCGGCGGTGTTATTCGACACCGGGCCCAGGGCGGCGGCCCGTCTGGCCGGGGAGGCCTTGCCGCCAGGATACCGGCGGCGGTTGGAGAAGTACCGTTATGGACCGGGGATTTTTAAAATGGACTATGCCCTGTCCGGGCCGGTGCCGTGGACCAATCCGGTCTGCCGGCAGGCGGGCACGGTGCATGTCGGCGGGAGCATGGCGGAAATCGCCAGGGCCGAACGAGCCGGCTGGCAAGGGCAGGGCTCCGACCGGCCGTTCGTCCTCGTGGGCCAGCAAAGTATTAGCGATGCCAGCCGGGCTCCGGCCGGCCAGCACACCCTCTGGGCTTATGCGCATGTGCCATCCGGCAGCCCGCAGGATTTTTCGGAAATCATCACCTCGCAGATCGAGCGGTTCGCGCCCGGGTTCCGCGACGTGATCCTCGCGACCCACCCCATGAACCCCGGGGCGGTCGAAGCCTACAACGCCAACAACGTGGGTGGCGATGTGATCGGCGGGGTGATGGACCTGCGGCAAATGTTCACCCGGCCGGTGGCACGATGGAATCCCTATACCACCCCCAATCCGAAGCTCTTCCACTGCTCCAGCGCCACCCCGCCCGGAGCCGGCGTGCATGGCATGTGCGGGTTTCATGCGGCGCGCACGGTTTTGCGGAAGGTGTTTGGGATGCGGACGCTCCCCCCGGAGGCTTCCGGCAATCAAGGTTGACCCGCCCGCTCCCTGCGCTTACCCGGACAAATCGCGGAACCGGCACCGCTCAGCGGTCCGCGGTCGAATTCTGCCCGGTATCCTTCCTCTACCACTCCCAATCCAACCACCCTTCCCATCATGGCCCTCCAACCCGGTACTACCGCCCCCGATTTCAAGCTCACCACCCTCGGCGCCAATGGCCCCGAATACGTCACCCTTGGCGCCCAGGGCGGCAAGACCAACACGTTGCTGCTCTTTGTCCCCATGGCCTTCACCGGCGGCTGCACCACCGAGTTGTGCGAAGTCACCGGCAGCCTGAACAGCTTCACCAGCCTGAATGCCACCGTGCTCGCCATCAGCGGCGACAATCCTTTCGCCCAGGCCGCATGGGCCGAGAAGGAGGGCATCAAACTTCCCCTGCTCAGTGACTACGACCACAGTGTGACCAAAGCCTACGGCATCGCCTATGACAGCTTCCTCGCCGAGAAAAATCTCGGTCAGGCCGGCGTCTCCAAACGCTCCGCCTTCATCGTGGACCGCGCCGGGGTGATCCAATACACCGAAGTGCACGACAATCCCGGTGAGCCCGTGGATTTCGCGGCGATCAAAGCCAAACTGGCTGAACTCCAGTAGTCTTTCCTGCCATCGGCGGCCGGCTGGACTCTCCGGCCGGCCGCCAATGGCCCCCCGCCCACCCGCTTCCAATCCACCGAATCCGTCGTCCCTGTTATGCCTCACTACGATTACGTCTGTGAAACCTGCGAAAAGCAGTTCGAGGTCTTTCAGTCCATGAACGACAAACGCCTCACCAAGTGCCCGGAAAAGGGCTGCAAGGGCAAGGTCCGCCGCCTCATCGGCACCGGTGCCGGGCTGGTTTTCAAAGGCTCTGGTTTTTACATCACGGACTACCGCAGCGAGGGATATAAAGCGGCCGCCAAACAGGACAGCGCCTCGGCAGCCTCCTCCAGCAGCCCGGCCCCGGCGGCTCCGGCGGCGGCCCCGGCCAGCGCGGCTCCTCCGGTAGCGGCTCCCGCCAAGGAATCCGGGAAAAAGAGCAAGCCGGCCCAGTGATCCCCGGGCCGGAGCCGTCCCGCCAAGGCATTGAACAACCACCGCCGCCGGTGGTCTGACATGGTGCTGATGATCCCATCCGACAGGACCCCCACGCCCCAAAATAAACTGGAAATGCCCGTGGTTGCTTCAGGGCAGGGGAGCAGGGCGGACCAATTCGACCGGATCCCCGGTGGATTCCGCGGGAGATGGTGGTAGGGGCCGGAGTCCTGGTTTTGCTATGAGACGTCTTTGGTACCACTTTTTGCACACTTTCCTTCCCGTAGGCGCTTTGGGATTGCACGTGGTGATCTTTGTCACTTATGCGCGGCGCTGGGACAAGATGGCAGCCCTGACGGTGTTTCCCTTCTGGGCATGGGGTCTGCTGGGCATCGGCATGGCGGGCATGGCCTGGCTGATCACCCGGCAGCGTTTTGCGCTCGGCGTGGCCGCCTTGTGGCTGGTCACCTTGTTGTTCTTTTCCGATGAAACCCGGCCCCTGCTCCGCTCGTGGCAGGCGAAACCGGAGCCTGGAATTGCCGCGCCGGCGCCTGACCGCACCAAGGTGCGGCGGGTCATCACCCTGAACTGCAAAGCGGGTTATTTTAATCCCAAAGCGGCAGGCGAGGTCATCCCCTGGGAGCCGGATGTGGTGTTGTTGCAGGAGTCCACCGCCCCGGGGGTGCTGCGGCAGGTGGCGGCGGACCTGTATGTCGGTGATCCCGCGGATCATACGGTGGGGAATGGCGAGTGCGGCATCATCACCCGGGGCCGCATCCTGCGGAGCGTGACGGGGAATCTGCCCCACTCCCTGTCGGCCACCATCCAGTTTGACGATGGCACCGTGCTGGAGGCCGCGTCGGTGCACCTGCGCGGGGCCGAGACCGATGTCAGGCTCTACAAACGGGAGGCCCTGTTCAAACACGCTATCAACCGCCTCGAGCGGCGGGCGGATCTGCAGAAACTCCTGACCCTGCAGACTCTGATGAATGGGCAGGGTCCAGCCCTGATCGGGGGCGATTTCAATGCGCCCGCCGGCGATGCCATCTTCCGCCTGCTGGCCGCGGCAGGTTTCTCGGATGCCTTTGCGGCGGTGGGTTCCGGCTGGCCGAATACCTTTCCCAACGCCGCCCCGATGTTGCGGATTGATCACCAGTGGAGCAATTCACGTCTGGTGCCGGTGCGGGGGCGTGTGGTGAAATCGGTCCACTCGGATCACCGGTTGGTCATCTGTGATTATCTGATGAAGTGAGTCCCATGGATTTTTCTCCCTTCCCCGGCTGGTTTCCAGTAATGCGGCCCGGGCGGCGGTCGTAACCAGTGGGATGCATGCCGTAAGCCTGTCTATTTACTTTTAGTTATGATGCTGAAGTCCTTGACCATGACCCTGCTGTTGGCTGGAATGATGTGTCCCGCGCGGGCGGAGCGTGAATTGTGGCAGGATTTCACGAAGCCGCCCCACGACTACTGGACCAAGCCGGTCACCGACCGGTTTTCGCTGCTGAAGGACGACCTCGCCTCCGGGAAAATCCCCCTCGACCGGAGCAGCGAAAAAGCCTTTGTGATGAGCCTGCTGGCGGTGCTGAAAGTGCCGGCCAGTTCGCAGATGCTGGTGTTTTCGGCGACCAGTCTGCAGCTGAGCCTGATCTCCACCCGCAATCCCCGAGCACTGTTTTTCACAGATGATCTGTATGTGGGTTGGATGCCGGGCGGGAAGGTGGAGATTGTGTCCATTGATCCGGCTCTGGGCGGGATCTATTACATCTTTGATATCCCCCGCCGGGAAGGCACGGCCCTGCAGGTGGAGCGCTCGAACCGCTGCATGAATTGCCACGGTGCCGCCGATTCCGGCTGGGTGCCGGGCCTCGTCATCAGCTCGGTGATCCCCGGACCCAACAGCGGCAGTCTGATCAGCTATCGTCAGGAAGTGCTGGGCCATGCCGTGCCCTTGAGCGAACGCATGGGCGGCTGGCTGGTGACCGGGGTCGGCACTTGGAAAAAACACCGGGGCAACGTCACCGGCGAGCTGTATGCCGGAAAACTCACCACCACTCCGGTGGAGTTCGGGGAAACCTTCGATCTCAACCGCTACCCCGCCGCCACCAGTGATCTGCTGGCCCATCTGCTGCACGAGCATCAGGCCGGTTTCATCACCACCGCGCTGGAGGCCGGCTACCGGGCGCGGGCCGCCCTGCATGAGGGGGGTGGGACCATCCCCCCGGGACGGGTAGCCGAACTGGATGCCGCGGCCGAAGCTCTCGTGCGCTACCTGTTATTCACGGATGAAACCGCCCTTCCTGCCGGCGGGGTGGCCGGCGATCCCACCTTCCGCCAGGACTTCGCCGCGACCCGGCAGGCCGATCCGTCAGGTCGTTCCCTGCGCGATCTGGAACTGAAAACCCAGCTCCTGAAATACCGCTGCAGCTACATGATCTACAGCCCCGCCTTCACCGGACTGGTTCCCGAAATGAAAACCCGCGTGTTCCAGCGGCTGGCTGCGGCCCTGCGCCCTGACCAGCGGGACGAACTCTCCCGCCGCCTCCCCGGTGCCGAAAAGCAGGCAATCCGCGACATCCTCACCGCCACCCTGCCGGGTTGGGACAAGTAGTTGCTGCGGTCTTCCGGATTGCTAGTGTTCGGGTAAAGGTCAAGCCGGGATCGCCCGGGGCTGGACTGTTTTGGCGATCGTCAAAGGTTTTGCTGGAGATGCTTGCCCAATTCAGACAGACTGCTGGCTTTTGGTGGCCGCTGGCATGAGGTCATGGCCAAGCAAATCTTGATTTATGAATCCAGCGAATAAGTGGATAGGTTTAGTGGAGGCAGTTCAAAAGCCTGGTATCTCCATTCTGGGCGTGAACCGGGGTGCCCACGTTCTCGGCATTGCCTGGTGCACCGGAGAAGGGGAGTATGTAAAAGCGGTGAATGCGGCCATGGATGATGCGGATCTTGTCGTACTTTCGTTGGAGGATGTTGAGACCTGCGGGCAAAGAGCGGACCGATGCGGGCTCAGTAAAGAGCTTCTGGCTGCCATGGAAGAGGTGACAAGTTCCACCTCAGTCGTTTTCATGGACTTTCACACGTTCCCCATAGGCAAGTGATCAGCGTGGAGCCCTCCGGACAGCCCCGTATAGGAAGATTGTCGAAATGCCCGCCTGCGGTGTTCGTTACATCACGGGGACTCCCACGAATGCATGCAACCTCGCTGCACCGCCCGCGTGTGCGGACCGCAAAGTAGTTCTGCCATACACCTTAGGATGACAAACCCACCCCGGCCGCATCGTTTAGACTCCCTTGCCATGAACCGTGTCTCCATTACTCCGGTCCTCTTCGCCGTGGCGCTTATTTGGGGCGCGGCGGTGCCGGTGGCGCAGACGGGAGCCTCCGAAACCAAGGAGGCCGTCAAGCCAGCTCCGCGCTCAGGGATCGACTTCGCGGCGGGGCGCCGTCTGTGGGCTTTTCAGCCGGTCGGCCATCCCCAGCCTCCCGCCCTGGCTGACGATTCGTGGAGTCAACAGGAGGTGGACCGCTTCATCCTTGAGCGCTTGCGGCAGGCGGGTCTGCAACCGGCGGCGGCGGGGGACCGCCGGACCCTGATCCGCCGCGCTGCGTTTGATCTCACCGGACTGCCGCCGGAAAACCCAACAGTGGAAGCCTTTTTGCAGGATCCTTCCCCTGACGCTTTCGGGAAAGCGGTGGACCGCCTGCTGGCCTCGCCTCATTATGGAGAGCACTGGGCGCGCCACTGGTTGGATGTGGCCCGTTATTCCGATACCAAAGGTTATGTTTACGCCCGCGAAGAGAAGCAGTTTGTGCACGCCTGGCGTTATCGCGACTGGGTGGTGGAAGCGCTGAATGAGGACATGGCCTACGACCGTTTTCTCCTGCTCCAGATGGCCGCGGATCAGGTCGAGCCGGAGCGTTCGCCGCACTTGGCAGCGATGGGATTTCTTACTCTCGGAAAACGGTTTCTCGGCGTCACCCACGACATCATCGATGACCGCATTGATGTCGTGATGCGCAGCACCCAGGCCCTGACGGTGGCCTGCGCCCGTTGCCATGATCACAAATTCGATCCGATCTCCATCCGCGACTACTATTCGCTCTATGGGGTCTTCAAGAGCAGTGCCGAGAAGCTGGTCCCCAGTGGTGAACCCGGCCCTGCCAACTCCGCTTTCGACCAGGAGTTGTCTTCACGCGAGGAAAAACTGCGCAGCACTCTGGCGCTGCGGCGGGAGGAGCAATCGGCCCGCGTGCGGGCCACCATCGCCGGGCATCTGGAGGCCCAGTCCGAGCTCGAAAAATACCCCGAAGAGGCCTTTGGCCAGATCCTCTACACCGCTGATATCAATCCGGTATTTGTGCGCCGCTGGCAGCAGTTTCTCGCGGACGCGGAACAGCGGCAGGACCCCGTTTTCACTCCTTGGTTTGCTTACGCGAAACTGAAGCCAGACGCGTTTGCGGCGCAGAGTTTTGGTGTGATGGAGGGGCTTTCAGCCAAGGCAGGAGAGGAACCTGCGCCGTTGGTGGTCCAGGCGTTCGCCACGGCCCCGTCGAGTATGAAAGAAGTCGCCGAGCGTTACGGTCACCTCTTCGCGGGAGTGGAGCAGCAATGGCGCGAACTCCTCAAAACCGATCCTTCCGCCAAGGCATTGCCTGACCCCGGCGCCGAGGCCCTGCGCCGGGTGCTTCATGGCCCGCATTCCCCCTGTTCCGTCCCTGATGAAGCGATTGTAAATATCGAGCAATTCTTTCCCACAGATGTCATCGAGGAGCTGTGGAAACTGCAGGGGGAAGTGGACCGCTGGCTCATCCAGTCCGCAGAGGCTCCCGCCCATGCCACGATTTTGGTGGACCGGGCCGAGCCCGCAACGCCACGGGTCTTCAAGCGGGGCAATCCCCTCACCAAAGGGGACGCCGTTCCCCGGCGGTTTCTCGAAGTGCTGAGTGGGGATTCCCCTCCGCCCTTTGCCATAGGGAGTGGCCGGCTTGAACTCGCGCGGGCTATCATCGCGCCCGGCAACCCGCTCACCGCCCGGGTCATGGTGAACCGCGTGTGGGCGCATCATTTTGGAGCCGGCCTGGTGCCGACTCCCAGTGACTTTGGCCAGCGCGCCGGGGTGCCCAGCCACCCCGGATTGCTGGACTGGCTGGCCCGGGATTTCATGGATCACGGCTGGAGCCTGAAACACCTGCACCGCCGTATCCTGCTTTCCGCCACCTGGCAACAAAGCTCCCTCCGGCCATCCGATCCCGCGGCCTGGCACAAAGCGTTGGAAGTTGATCCCGGAAACCGCCTGCTCTGGCGCATGAACCCGCATCGGCTGGGCTTCGAGGAACTGCGCGACGCCTGGCTGGCCGCCAGTGGGGAACTTGACCGCCGCATGGGAGGTAAACCGGTGGATTTGTTGGGGAGCCAGCTCCCCCGGCGCACCCTTTATGCCTATGTGGACCGCGAGGATCTTTCCCCCGTGTTGCGTATTTTTGATTTCGCCAATCCCGATCTCTCCATCCCGCAACGCAGTGACACCATCGTTCCGCAGCAGGCGCTCTTCAGCATCAATCATCCGTTTCCGGCGGCACGGGCCAAAGCACTGGTCGAACGGATCGAATCCGATAGTGCGGATCCCGCCCAGCGGGTGCAGCACCTGTATCAAAGGCTCCTGCAACGTTCTCCCAACGCTGATGAAACGAAGGCGGCTCTGGCTTTCGTGCAATCCGGACCGGCGCCGCCCCCGGTTGCGCAGAACGCCCTGGCCTGGCAATATGGTTATGGTGAATGGGATGAAACCGCCGGACGCATGAAAACTTTCACTCCCCTGCCGCACTTTGATGGCTCCGCCTGGCAGGGGGCGGAGGGTTTGCCGAATGCGGTGCTCGGCTGGGCCCAGCTCACGGCCACCGGCGGGCATCCCGGCAACGACCGGCAGCACACCGTGGTGCGGCGCTGGACCGCTCCCCAGGATGGCTCTTACGCTATCCATTCCACGCTGGTCCACCAGCCTGAAGCAGGCGATGGCATCCGGGCATTCATCAGCCACAGTGGCCGCGGCCTGCTGCGTTCCACCCGGCTCCAACAGGGCACGGAGGAACTAAACGTGGAGGCCCTTCCGATGCAGCGGGGCGACACCGTGGATTTTATCGTCGATATCAACGAAGGTCTGAACAGCGATCAATTCCTCTGGGCACCCAAATTGACAGCGGTGCCGGTGACCGCGGTGGCCGGGGCCACCGATGGCGTCAGGAATGAAACATGGGATGCCCTCAAGGATTTCACCGGATCGGCGGCGCAGCCTCTCAATGGCTGGCAGCAGCTCGCCCAGACCCTCATGCTCACCAACGAATTTGTGTTTGTTGATTGATGGAACCCGCCATGTCCTCTCCGCTTCCCCCCCTCAGTCGCCGTGATTTCCTGCGCCGTTCCGGTGTGGGTTTGGGCATGCTTGGCCTGTCCGATTTGCTCGCGGAATCCAAGGCCGCCAGTTCGCCAGGGGCCGGTCCGCACTTCGCCCCCAAAGCGAAACGCGTGATTCACTTTTTCCTCAATGGGGGGCCGTCGCATGTCGACACCTTCGATCCCAAACCGGCGCTGCTGAAACACGCCGGCCAGGCCCTGCCGCAGAATTTCCTCACCGAACGCAAAACCGGGGCCGCCTTTCCTTCTCCCTTCAAATTCCAGCGTTATGGCCGGAGCGGGATCGAGGTCAGTGAACTTTTCGCGAAAACCGCGCAGCACATCGACGACATTGCGGTGATCCGCTCCATGCAGGCCCAGGTGCCCAATCACGAGCCTTCGCTGATGCTGATGAACTGTGGCGACTCGCTCCAGTCCCGGCCCAGCCTTGGATCATGGCTGATGTATGGTCTCGGCTCCGAAAACCAAAACTTGCCAGGATTCATCGCGATGTGTCCCGGCGGGTATCCGATCAAAGGAACGGAGAACTGGCAGTCCGCCTTTTTGCCCGGCGCTCATCAGGGCACTTTTGTGGACTCCCAGCACACCGCGGTGGACCGACTGATCGGCAATATCCGAAGTCCCCACGCCGGACCGGAGGACCAGCGGCGGCAACTCGATCTGCTGCGCACTCTCAATCAGGCGCACCGCCGTGAACGTTCTGATCCCAGATTGGACGCCCGCCTCGAATCCTTTGAACTCGCCTTCCGCATGCAGGCGGAGGCCACCGATGCCTTCGATACCGCAGGCGAGCCGCAGCACATCCGTGACCTCTACGGCAGCGGGGTGCATGGCCGGCAAACCCTGATCGCCCGGCGTCTCCTCGAACGGGGGGTGCGCTACGTGCAGCTCTGGCATGGGGCCGGCCAGCCCTGGGATCACCACGACAACATCGAAGTGAACCACCGCAAACTTGCGGCGGAAATTGATCAGCCCATTGCCGCCCTGCTCAGCGACCTCAAACAGCGCGGCCTGCTGGAGGACACCCTCGTCATCTGGGGCGGTGAATTCGGCCGCACGCCCACCGTGGAAATGGTGGGCAACACCTCCAAACTGGGCCGCGATCACAACCACTACGGTTTCAGCATCTGGATGGCCGGGGGCGGCATCAAGGGCGGCACCATCCACGGCAGCACCGATGAATTCGGCTTTGCCGCCGTGGAGAACCCGGTCAGCGCCCACGACCTCCACGCCACCATCCTGCATCTGATGGGACTGGATCACGAACGCCTCACCTACCGGTATTCCGGCCGGGACTTCCGCCTCACCGATGTGGAGGGGAATATTGTCAGGCAAATCCTGGCGTAGTTCAGGGGCGGTTCTTTTTTGCTCCTCATGAAACCCCGTGATTCCTTTCTGCCCACCATCGAGGCGGCCGTCATCCTCGTGCTGATGTTTGCCTTGCTGGGCCGGTATGTGAAACCGTCGGCCCGTCCGGAGCCGGGGTGGCCTACGGCGACGGTGGGACCCTTTCAGCCCGGGGCCGGAGTGCGCCATATCACCCCTGACAATCATGTGCTGACTCCCGCGGGGATTCAGGTGGAATTGCCGGGGCTGCGGCCGAATGCGGTGGCGCTCAGTCCGGATGGCCAGCTCCTGGTGGCGGCCGGGACGACAGCGCGTCTGGTGTGTGTGGACCCCGGAACGGGCAGGATCCGTCAGGAGGTGGCCTTGCCGGCGGAGGACCAGGTGGCACCGGCGGCGGTCTCGGCCAATATCCTGACGCCGGACCCGCGGGCAAAGCTGAGCTTCACGGGGCTGGTTTTTTCACCGGATGGAGCGCGCCTTTTTCTGGCCAATGTGAATGGCAGCATCAAAGTCTTTGCGGTCGGTCAGGATCAATCCGTGACCCCTTCCTTCACCATCCCGCTGCCGCCGGCCCATGCCCCGGGACGCCAGGCGGAAATCCCGGCGGGGCTGGCGGTTTCGCCGGATGGGCGGCGACTTTATGTGGCCCTGAACCTATCAAACGGCGTGGCGGAAGTGGAGATCGAAACCGGCAGGGTGTTGCGCCGCTGGGAGGTGGGGGTGGCGCCCTATGACGTGGCTCTGGTGCGCGGCCGCCTGTATGTCAGCAACTGGGGCGGGCGCCGTCCGGGGGCGGGGGAACCGGCGGGGTTGGCCGGGCAGGGCGTCCCGGTTGGAATCGATGCCGGGACGTCCGTGGCCAGGGAGGGTTCGGTGAGTGTGATTGACCTGGGCGCAGGCAAGGTGGTCCATGAACTGGTGACCGGACGGCATGCGTCGGGTCTGGCGGTTCATCCGTCAGGCGACTATGTGGTGTGTGCCTGCGCGGCGGATGATTTCCTCGCGGTGATCGATACGGGGAAGGATGAAATCGTGGAAAAGATCTGGCCGAAGCAGACGCCGGCGGACCTGTTCGGGGCTTCGCCCAATGCCCTGACTTTCAGCGGGGATGGGAAGACGCTGTATGTATGCAATGGCACCCAGAACGCCGTGGCGGTGGTGGAGTTTGCTCCCGGCCACTCGGAATTGGAGGGACTGCTCCCCACGGCCTGGTATCCGGGGGGGATTGTGTTTGATGCTGCAAGGCGCCGGCTGCATGTGGCCAATCTGAAGGGCCTCGGGTCATGGCAGCGCCTTCCTCCCGGGGCTCCGCAAAAATACATCACGGGCAATCAGTTCGGCACCCTGTCGCTGATCGATCTGCCCGCGTCGAAGGCGGAGCTGAGGGCACAGACCGGTACCGTGATCGCCAATGCCCGGGGCCCGGTGCTGCAGGCGGCTTTGCTTCCGGCACGCAGGGGGAGGCAGCCCCGGCCGGTGCCGGAACGATCCGGCGAGCCTTCCGTTTTCAAACACGTGCTCTACATCATCAAGGAAAACCGCACCTACGACCAGGTTCTCGGTGATATGCCGGAAGGCAACGGGGACCCGTCGCTTTGCATTTATGGGGAAAATATCACCCCCAATCAACACCGTCTGAGCCGCGATTTTGTGTTGTTGGACAATGCCTATTGCTCCGGGGTGTTGAGTGCGGATGGCCACAACTGGAGCTGCAGCGCGATCACGACGGATTACATCGAACGCTCCTTTTCAGGCTGGCCACGGAGCTACCCTGACGGATCGGAATTGGCGAATGCGGACGCCATGGCCTGGGCCCCGACGGGTTTCATCTGGGACCAGGCACGGCGGAAAGGGCACCAAGTCAGGATTTTTGGCGAATTCTGCCGTTCCCGCGCGACGTGGCGGGATGGGCTGAAAAGCGGCCTGCCGAAGTGGAACGATCATTGGCAGGACTTCCGCAGCGGGGCCGGGGCCATCCGGGTGGAAACGGAACCCAACATTGCCAGTCTGCAGGGGCTGGTGGCTCCGGACTTTCCGGCCTGGGAACAAAACATTCCTGACGTAAAGCGCGCCGAAGTCTTCCTCAGGGAGTTGAAGGCATGGGAAGCCGGTGGCACCATGCCGAATCTGATGGTGATGGCCTTGTCCATGGATCACACCACTGGAACGAAGGCGGGTTTCCCCACCCCGGCCGCCCAGGTGGCCGACAACGATCTGGCCTTCGGCAAAATCGTCGAAGCAGTGAGCCACAGCCGATTCTGGAAAGACACCTGCATCATCGCGATTGAGGACGACCCTCAGAACGGCTGGGATCATGTCAGTGCCTACCGGACCACTGCCTACGTGGTGAGTGCGTGGACGAAACGGAAGACGGTGGTTCACACCCAGTATAACCAAACCAGCCTGTTGCGCACCATGGGCCTGATGCTGGGGCTGAAGCCGATGCATGAACTGGATGCCATCGCCACCCCGATGCACGATTGCTTCATGGATACGCCGGATTTCACGCCGTGGCTGGCGGTGCCGAACCGCCAGGCGCTGGATGAGATGAATCCAGGTCCGGCCGCCTTGCGGGACGGTGCGTTGAAGGAGGATGCCCTGGTCTCGGCACAGCTGCCGTTTGACCGTTTGGATGCTTGTCCCGAGGGCGTGCTGAATGCCATTTTGTGGCGCTCAGCCAAGGGCACTGCGCCATTTCCCGGCTGGGCCGAGGGCCATGAGGAAGAGGCTGGGGAAGAATAAGAAGTCACGCCGGGCCGGCCGGAAAAAAGGCAGAAAAGTCGATGGTCTGGTTTTTCAGGATGGATTCCAGCAGGTCGCGACTCGGGAGGACCGTGAGGGACGTGCCGAGATGGACCAGCAGAGGGGAGTGGGGCTCGATCATTTCCACAAAAATCCGGGCGGCGGGCTTCAGCTTTTGGATCCGGGCGACTGCGTGGAGTGTTTTGAGGTCAGACTCCTGAAACCGGGCATTGGCGAAGACGAAGACGTAATCCGCCGCCGGCAGATTGGCCTGTTGCAGCGCCGCCGGGCTCAGAGGCACGCCGCGGACGAAATGGTGCTGCGGATAAGGCCGGACCTGCACAAGGTCGGTCAGGATGACCAGTTCGCGGCGGCTGAGTTCCGGATAGCGGCCAATCCGTGGATCAACTCATCGGCGAAGGCAGTGTCTTCGCAAATGACGACATGCCCGGTGGCCTTGACCGGCGCAGTGACGAGGCGCTTTTGGTTGGTCGTGCCGTGCAGTGAGTCGGCGGTCAGCGCGATGAAATTCGTATAACCATAAATCCCGATGATGATGGTTACCACGCCCACCATTCGGCCTTCTCCCGTCATGGGGGCGATATCACCGTGACCGACCGTGGTGGAACTGACAACCACCACCGACGGCATCCCTGAAGGTCTGGACGCGGGGGTGTGAGTCCGTGCTCATAAGATCAGAAAATCCAAGGGGTGCTGAGCATGCTGAAGAGCAGGAGCAGCCCGATAAACTTGAATTGCCGTACCTTTGCAGAAGCGCTAAACGAACCGCCGGAATCGGGCAAGCCAGCTTATTTCGCCAGTCGGTCCCGGGCGGGGCCTCAGACCCACAGGTTTTCCCGGAAACTGCCGGGATTCAACCCTCCTTGATTCTCCAGGGGTAATGGCCACTTGCAGGACAGCTTGCATCCAGTCCAACGCAGGAGAAACGCCGGCTGCGGCACGGTCCCGGTCCGCCTCATTCAGAAAAGCGGACCACTGCGGCTGCCCGGGAACAGATCCGGGGCCAGAGTCCGGAAAAGCGTTAACCAGTGGCGGGGGACCATCGTGGCTGGGCTCTTTCCTGCGGACGCGGCGAGGGAGTCCCGCGCCGGGAAGGCGGTTCACCGGGCGTGAAATCATCGCTGGGCCCCATTCCCCAAATCACCCGCAACTGCTGCACGGCCGCGGTCCAGAGTTCATCCGAGGTTCCCACCCTCTGCCGCCGCTTCGAATGCGCGTGGTGGGAGGTTCCTCCTTCCAGACTCTCGATGTCAAAACAGAAACCCTGGGCGGCGGTGTAATAGGCCACGGTCCGGGCAGTCCTGCCATTCCACCTGAAGGTCCCCTCGCGGGGATCAACCATCTTGTGCTTGGAGAAGAAGTTGAACATTTGCGCAAGAGACTACAAAAAATCCGACGAGTCAATAATTTTCATAAAAACCAGAGTTTTATTTCTGGCTGTCTGCAATCTTGGCTCAGCAGATAGACCTGCTTGCAGTGATCAATGTTCATTTAATTTTGATTAAATGAGGTGCTGGAGGAACCCCCGCTGGGCTGCCCATGCTGGAATTGCCGGGCTCGTTGACCAAGTTACCACTGATTTGGGCGGGTTGAATTCATGGCATTACGGCTTCGCGGGCTTTCGGGGCACCCGTCCCATATGGGCAGCGCAGCACTTCCGGCTGTGGTTGAGTCAGTGGCGGGAAGCGCCTGGTCCGTCTTCGTCTTTCGAACAGTTAAAGAGCCACCACGCGCCTGCGACAGCTCCCGCTGCGCCAGCGAGCTTCGTCCATACAAGGATGCGTTGATTTGATTCAGGAATGTTCTGCAAATTGTATCGGGCAACGGAACGGAAGATCAGGCCAGTTTGCAGCATGAACATGACCGCTGCAAAGACTCCGGCGCCAATTAGAATGGATACCGTATAGCTGAAAATGAAGCAAAAGATGCGGATAATGAGCGGGTCGTTTTCGTCCGCTGGAGCTTCCGGAGGCACCGGTGTCATATTGGGAATGAAATTGTGATCGTCGATTCCGTGCCAGTCCCCTGCGCCGCCTACAGAATCGACTCCGCAAAGGTCTTGGAATCAAAGACTTCAAAGTCGGTCTGGGATTCGCCGGTGCCGATGTAGCGGGCGGGGATGCCGAGCTCCTGCTGGATGCTGACGATGACGCCGCCTTTGCCGCTGCCGTCGAGTTTGGTGACGATGACGCCGGTGAGCTGCCCGGTCGCTTTTTGGAATTCGCGGGCCTGGACGAGGGCGTTGGAGCCGGTGGTGGCGTCCACCACCAACAAGGTTTCGTGCGGGGCGTCCGGGTCCTTCCGGCCGAGCACGCGCTCGATCTTGGAGAGTTCGCCCATCAGATTCTCCTTGTTATGGAGGCGCCCGGCGGTGTCGCAGATCAGGTATTGGATGCCGCGGCTTTTGGCGGCTTCCCAGGCGTCGTGGCAGACCGCCGCCGGGTCGGCTTTGTATTGGCCTTTGATGATGGGGATACCGAGCCGCTGCGCCCATTGGTCGAGTTGCTCGATGGCAGCGGCGCGGAAGGTGTCGGCAGCGGCCAGCATGACGGTTTTACCTTGACGTTGCAGCAGGTGGGCCAGTTTGGCGACGCTGGTGGTCTTGCCAACGCCATTGACGCCGACCACGAGAATGACGCAGGGTTTGTCCGGAAATTCGGGCAGAGCAGGGGTGCTGGCGGGAAGGATTTTGAGGATTTCCTCGCGGCAGACATCGACGACTTCCTCGGCTTCGAGGCTGCGGCCTTTGGCGCGCAGGATTTCCAGAATCTGCAGGGTCATGCGCACGCCCACGTCGCCGGAGATGAGGCTTTCCTCAAGTTCATCAAGGTCCACCTTGCGCCGGGTGAAGCGTTGGAGCAGTTTTTTGAAAAATCCGGCCATATCTGAGGGGAAGCGTGTTCCTGAAAGAGGAACAGCGAGGCCGACTACGCCATGCCAGCGGGCCTCACGCAACCGGCGATTCCCGGAGTCGGTCGGCCGCGAGGGTGAGGAGCCGGGCGGCGCAGGAGGCGAAGAGGACCGGGCTGCCGGGGGAGCCGGGCAGATTGAGCCGCCGTGCAAACCGCCAAAACGCACTCTGCCGTTCCAGATACCACCGCAGCCCTGCGGGCGCTCCCGGCTCCGGGCGCCCCGCCGTCTGCACCAGATGGGCGAACTTCTCCCCGCCCAGCGGGACCGCCTGCACGCCCCAGACCAGTATCATGTGATAGAGCCGGTTGTCGCTGAACCAGTCCCACCCGATTTCGCGGGCGAGTGCTTCCTGGCTGATCCCGGCGGCGAGGGCCATGACATCGCGGTCATCGCCGGTGATGCCGATCCAGCGGCCGCCGGCAAAATCATCTTCGGTGGCCCGGCGCAGCGCCACCGGGGCTGGCAGGCGGCCAGGCAGGATGCTCAGGAACTCGTGCGGCATCCGCCCCAGCCGGGACCATGGAATAACACAATAAAATTCCCCGCCCTGAGGCCCGAGGAAGGCCGCGACGGTGGCGGCTTCCGGTTCAAGTGGTTCGTGTCCGCCGCGGGCCGGGCTGGAAGGCGGTTCCCCCTCCAGCCACACCAGCCGCGAGCCCCGGGGCCGCAAAAAGCCCCCGGCGCGGGCGGCTTCCTCTTCCAGCGACTTCATGGCCCCGGCGTGGTTCCGTTGGATGGTCCGCATCCGTCCCCGGGGCGGGGCCTTGGAACAGTCGTCCAGTAAATCCAACAATCCCGCAGCGGGGATCACTGCCGCAGGGGAACTGGAATCCTCCAATACCGCCGGGCGGGCCGGGAGGCCAGCGGTGGCTGATTTTGATTTCCCCTTTTTCCCGGAGGCGGAGGCCGGTTTGGTCAGGGTTCCGTCCGTGCCCGGACTCTGCGGGAAAATGTCGGTCAGCCGATACCACAAGGTGCTTTCTTCCGGAGAGACGAGGCAGTCGGCATCGGCCCGGCCTTCGCGCAGCCACTCCACGATCATCTCGCGGCGTACTGGACCGAATTGTCTCCCGCTGGGCAGGCGCAGCAGCCAGCGCCCGGCCTGGGAAAAGTCGACTCCGGCGGCGTCGGCCAAGGGGACCAGCGGGATCCGGAAGACAAACCCGCAGCCATGGCAGTGCATGGATTGCCCGGCCAGCGCCGCCAGAAAGCGATGGGGGTGGCGGCAATTGGGGCACGTGAACTGGCGGGGCATCGTTACCAATCACGGACGGTCCTCCCCTGCGGTCAACCGGCAGCCTGCCGGTTGACGCCCCGGAACCCGTGGCTTAGGCAAGCGGCCTGTTTTTGCGGACGATCCCGCGTCCCACCCCAGCTATGAATCTCACTATCATCGGATCCGGTTACGTCGGTCTCACCACCGGCGCATGTTTTGCCAACGTAGGCCACCATGTCATGTGCGTGGACAACAACCCGGACAAGATCGCCAAACTCCTCAAAGGCGAAATCCCCATTTACGAACCCGGCCTGGAGGAAGTTGTCAAAACCACCGTCGCCGCCGGCCGCCTGCAGTTCACCACCAGCACCGAGGAGGGAGTCGATTTCGGCGATGTCATCTTCATCGCCGTCCCCACCCCGCCGCAGCCGGATGGCAGCGTGGATCTCCGCTTCATTGAAAAAGTGGCCCGGGAAATCGCCCAGGTCATCAAGTCCTACAAGGTGATCGTGGACAAGAGCACCGTCCCGGTGAAGACCGGCGAAAAAGTCGCCGACACCATCAACCGCTACAAACCCGACGTGGAAGTCGATGTGGTCAGCAATCCTGAATTCCTCCGCGAAGGCTGCGCCGTGGATGACCTGATGCACCCCGACCGCATTGTCATCGGCACCAACAGCGACCGCGCCCTCGCTCTGATGCAGAAGGTGTATGAGCCCTTCCTCGCCCCGATTCTCGTCACCGATATCAACAGCGCGGAACTCATCAAACACGCCGCCAACAGCTTCCTCGCCCTCAAGATTTCCTACATCAACGCCGTCTCCCAGATTTGTGAGGCCAGCGGAGCCGATGTCGAAAAAGTCGCCGAAGGCATCGGGGCGGACAAGCGCATCGGCCGCCACTTCCTCAATGCCGGCATTGGTTATGGCGGTTCCTGCTTCCCCAAGGACATCGCCGCCTTCATCGCCATCAGCGAGCAGTTGGGCTGCCCCTTCACCCTCCTGAAGGAAGTGGAAGCCATCAACGCCAACATGAAGCAGCGCTTCCTCAAGGCCATCCGCGATGCCCTCTGGGTGCTGGATGACAAAAAGATCGCGGTCTGGGGACTCGCCTTCAAAAACAACACCGACGACATCCGCAGCAGCGTCGCCATCGAACTCGTGCACGCCCTCGTCAAGGAAGGCGCCAAAGTCACCGCCTACGACCCCAAAGGCATGGAAAATGCGAAAATGCTCCCTTGGGCCGATCAGCTCACTTTCGCCGATAGCCCGATGGACTGCGTGGACGGCGCCGAGGCCCTGATCGTGGCCACCGAGTGGCCCGAGTTCGCCAGCCAGGATTTTGTGGAGGTGAAGAACCGCATGCTGGCTCCGTTGATTTTCGATGGCCGCAACCTGCTCGACACCACCACCATGAAGGAACTCGGCTTCCGCTACACCGGCATCGGCCGCGGGGTGGCGTGAGCATTTTTCGAGTGAAATGTCCCTGAAGCCCCAACCGATTGCGCCGGAAGCCATTCTCCGGGCGGCCCTTAGGGTCTTGCACGTGGCCGCCTATACGACCCGGAATTGGACGCTGTCGGAAGAGGTTTCCCGCAAACAGATCAACGATTTATGGGAAGCGATCCACGGGATTCCAGACCTGATCCAGCGATGGCGGGGAGACGATGATTGCCTCAGGGAATTGCGGATGTATTTCCGGGAGTATGACGGGAAGTGGAAAAGCCCGAAGCTCGAGGCGCTTTTTGAAATGGAACTCCGGAATTTGAGCTGACTCTTTGGTGACCCGCAGGGGCATCCCCATCCATTGACCAACCCATCAATCTATTTATCGTAAGACCATGAATGCGGTGGAATTCACAACGGAACTCAGTGGTACTTCCGTGCTCAACATCCCCTTGGAGATCGCCGCCCGTTTGCCGCACGGAGGCCGGGTGCGTGTTATTGTTCTGATTGAGGATGGCCCTGACGATCCCGCCTGGCGGGATTTTGGTTACAGCCAATTCCTTCGTGAAGACCCGCCGGAAGATGCCATTTACGATTCCCTCCGCTGACATGTTTGGTGAAATCGTCATCTGCCAATTCCCTTTCACCTCAGGGATTGGATTCAAAATACGGCCGGCGCTGGTTCTTTTTCAGCTGCCTCGCGATGCCGTCATCTGCCGTATCACTTCGGTGCTCCACCATGGGCCCGCTGACGTTTCTTTGCGTGACTGGAAGGCGGAAGGGCTGCTTATGCCTTCTGTCGCCCGGTTGGATCGGCTGATCACAGCGGACAAGTCCGTCTTCCTCCGCAGACTGGGGGTTTTGAGTGCTTCCGATCTAGCCGAAGTGCGCCAACGCTGGAATAAAATTATGAAACTATGAACCGCCGTCCCCCGTCCCCCTTTGCCCATCCGCCCGTCCCGGCGGATTCGAATCCCCGCCTGCTCGCGTGGCAGATTCTGCGGGCGTGGAAGCCCGAGGGCGTCTATGCGGACGAAATGGTGGATCACACCGCCCGCCGCCACTCCCTCAGCCCGCCGAACCGGGCGTTTCTCAATGCCATGGTCCTCGGGGTGCTGCGGAATCTGACCCTGCTGGATGCGTGGATCGATCACCTGCGTGATGGCGGCAAGCTCGACCACGACACCCGCGGGTGGCTCCGGCTTGGCTTGGCGCAATGTCTCCTCCTTGGCTTGCCGGAACATGCCGCCGTCCATGAAACGGTGGATCTGGCAGGCCGTGGCCGCGGCCTCGTGAATGCGGTGCTGCGCCGTGCCCTGCGCGAACGCCAGGCACTGGAAGAACTCCGCGCCACGGCCCCGCCCGAAATCCGGTTTTCCCTCCCGGAATTCCTCCTGGACCGCTGGACCAAACGGTATCATCCGGCCGGCATGGAAAAGCTGGCGGAATGGTGCAATACCCCGGCTCCCATCATCGTGCGCGCCAATGAACTCATTCCCGGCAGCACCGCCAAACTGGCTGCAATTCCGGGCAACACCGCCTTGGAGGAACACCCCGGGTTCTTCCTCTGCGCCGACCTGCCGCGCGAACCACTCGCGACCGGTCTTTGTTATGCCCAGGACCCCGCCACGGCGGCTGCGCCGATCCTGCTGGCTCCGGAACCGGGCATGGACGTCCTGGATGCCTGCGCCGCCCCCGGAGGCAAGGCGGCACTGCTCGCCCAGATGATGGCCAACCAAGGCCACCTCGTCGCCACCGATGCCGCGCCCAAAAGGCTGGAGCGTCTCCGCGCCAATCTCACCCGGCTTCATGTGAAAAACGCCGAGACTTTTGTGCATGATTGGGAAACCACCCCGCCGCCGGCCTCATGGCGGCAGCGTTTCCCGGAAGGATTCCACCGCATCCTCCTCGATACCCCGTGTTCCAACACCGGCGTGATCCGCCGCCGCGTGGATGTCCGCTGGCGTCTTCAGCCGGCCTTCCTCGCCGAAATCACGCCCCGGCAGGAAAATCTCCTGACGCGTCTGCTGCCCCTGCTGTGTCCCGGTGGCCGCCTTGCCTACTCCACCTGCAGTATCGAACCGGAGGAGAACGAACAGATCATCAAAGCAGTCCTGAAGAAGCTTCCCGGTTACCGCCAGCTCCAGACCCGCTCCCTCGTGCCGCATTTGTCAGGCACTGATGGCGCCTGGGTTTCGCTGATTGAGCGGGTGGCCTGAGGCCGGGAGGTGGCCGGGCGTCCCTTCCCGGGGGGAGCCTCTGATCAGGCAGGGCGTTTGATCTGGCCGGTCAGGCGTTTTTTAAGGAATCCCCAGCTGAGGCGGAAACACTGCAGGCCGTATTTGACACTCTTGCTGAAGGGGATGGAGGAGCTGTCCTCCTCGTAAATGGTGGGGCAGGTGACTTCGCAGGTCTGGAGGCCCTTTTCGAGGCAGGCGACGAGGGCTTCGTTGTCAAAAATGAAATTGTTGGCGAGATCATGGAACGGGATGCTCTCGAGGGCGCGGCGGGTGTAGGCCCGATAACCGGTGTGGAATTCCGTGTGTCGGATGCCCATGCAGGCACCCATGATGGCAGTGATGATGCGGTTAGGGAGGTATTTCCAGATGGGCATGCCGGTGCCGAGGGTGCCACTGCCGCTGGTGCGGCTGCCCAGACAGAGGTCATAGGGGGTGCCAATCAGCATCGCGGCCATGGCGGGAACCATGGCGGGTGAATACTGGCAGTCGGGATGGAGGAGCACGATGACGTCGGCCCCGGAATCGAGGCCGAGCTGGAGGCAGCGTTTGACGTTGCCGCCGTAATTGAGGTTTTTTTCGTTCTGGTAGGCGACCATGCCGAGGGCCTGCGCTCTTTCAAAACCATCGTCCTTGGAACAGTCATCGACAAAAATCACGGTATCGACCACATCGTGCGGGATGGTGTCCCACATGCGTTGAACGGTCTTCCCCGCATAATAAGCGGGCATGGTAACGGCGATTTTCTTTCCTCTGAGCATGGGTGCGGGTAATGTCCCGCGCCTTGGCCGTCAAGCGCCGAGGAGGGCCGTGGACAGCAGGGGGAAAACCGAGGCCGCTGCGGTGCGGATGCGGCATTCGATGGCCTGCCAAGCGGTCAGGGCCAGCGATTCGGGCAAATCCATGTCATCCATGCCCAGCATATCGCCGGCTTTGACGTGGCGGCGAACTACGGCATTCTGCACCAAGCCCACGGGAAGGTGCCCGAGGTGATCCGCGCAGCGCACCGTTTCCCCCCGGATGGAAAAACTACCGAGTCCGCGAGGGATCCGGTCGCCGGGTTTGAGGTCGTGTTTGGCAATGGCGGCGACACCGACTTTCGGCACGGGACCGTTGTTGAGCAGGGGGCGTTTCTCAAAGGCGATGCGCCGGATCGTTTTGGCGATCTCCAAATAACAGAGGTGATGGGGCCGCTGGATGATGTAGAGGGGCCCCGGGCCCATTTTGAAATATTGGAGGGAGTTTTGGTGCGCTTCGTCGTGGGTGGCGGCAATAAAAATTCCACCGGGGCACTCGGGGGTGATGGCGTAGTCGGCGATGGGCCCGCCCACGGCGGAGGCAAGTCCGGAAAGGATGTCCGCCGCTTCACGCAGGGTTTCGGTGCGGGGACCACACAAGCCACCGTTGGCAATGTTGGCATTGAGGCCGTTGGCGACGAGGGCCTGTTCAATGTGGACCTTGGTGCCGTCGGTGAAGGCCGTGACCTGGTCGAGGGAAATGCCCTGTTTGGCGGCCCATAACTCCATTTCCTCCTGAGTGGGGTGGAGATTCAGATAGCGCTTGGTGTTGCCATAAATGACGGGACGGAAACCCATCGATTCCACTTCCTCGGCAAGCGCGGCGAGGCTACCGGATTGGTCGCCCTCAGCCTCCGTCAACATGCCCCGGCCGGTAAACCAGGAGCCGGTGGTCACGTGAAATTCAGAATTCATGGTGACAACCGGAAGGCCGGCGTGCATGGCCGCATCGATCACCTCCGTCGCGTGCAGCACGTCCCCGCTGCACTCCACCACGAGGTCGCAGCGTTCTGCCAGTTCCTCGGCGGTGCGGACGAGGAGCTCGTGCGGGATGCCTTCCACCGAAATCGGCGGGCGCCGGGTGAGGATGGCACTGACCCGGTAGTCACTGCGGGCCCGGGTCGCGGCGATGAAGCCACGGGCGATGAAACCAGTACCGGAAACGCCGACGCGGAAGGGGAAGGGGAGATCAGTCATGCATCAACAATCAGGCCGGGGTTGGCTTCCGCTTGGTAAACCAAACCGGAGCAAGGGCAAATTAAAAATGCCCCGGGCTTGAGGCGGGTTGCCGATTGGGTGCCGGAAATCAGGGAATGAGTTGATAGACAAAGTGAGTGCTGCTGGAGTCATCAAGGCCGGGAAGCACGGCCGTCTGGTGAAACAGGGCCGGGGTTTCCAGCCGGCTCAGGAGCTCAGGGGCACTGGCGCGGGCCTGGCCGGTGTGGCCGTGGGCGACGAACATTGGGCGCTTTTCCTGCCGGGCCCGCGCGACGAGGGCATCGAGATCGGCGGTGGTTTTCAGAGTGATCGCCCCGGGGTCGTAAATGGGGGATTCGGACCAGAGGACCGCATAAAGCGTCTGATCGGGATTGGCCAGGGAAGCCGGGTAAGCTGTCCCGCGGGCGAGGGCGACAGCTCCGCGCAGGTTCTCCCGGCTTTGGGAGAGATAGGGGAGGAGCGCAGGAATCCAGCAGAGCGCGAAGGGCAGCAGGATCAGTCCGCGCCAGCGGGGGGGCTGGTTGTTCAGGCGGGCGGTGAGACCGGCGGCGAGCAGGAGCAGCAGGCCGGGCAGCAGGAACAACGTATACCATTCCAGGAAGACGATGCCTTTGACGGTGCAGTAGAGAAACGTGAGGAGGGCTCCACCGGTGAAGGCTCCGGTCAGGGCCAGGCCCGTCCCGCCCTGACGGCAAAACCGGACGATGCCGGCGGTCCCTCCAACCAGCCAGAGGAGGATTGCGGCTCCGGCCGGAAAGCGCCAACGAGGATCGGCCAGCCATCCGGCCACGGAGGGCTGGGTTGGGTTGCCGGGATTCAGCCGCAATCCGGGCGTGCCGAATCCCAGAAAGCCGCCGGTGTCCTGAAACCAGGCCAGCGGGAAGGGGTGTGGGGATTTAAAGAAAAGAGGGTCGGCGAGGGCTTTGGCCAACTGCACGTAGAGCGGCAGATTGAACTGGAGATAGAGTCCAGCCGCGAGCAAGCCGGCGACCAGCATGGGAACGATCAGGGAAGCCTGCACGGCCTGGACGCGGCGCGCCCGCCAAGCGGGGTAAAACGCCATGGCCGCGAGGGTGAGATTGAGGGCTACCAGCAAATGGGCCGAACCGAACCATACCGCTACCGTCAGGTATTCCATCAAACCAAAAACCAGCCACCAACGCCATCGCCCGGTTCGCAGGGCCGTGTGCAGGGCCAAACAGAGGAGCGGCAGGACGAGAAACAGCATGCCATAACTGCGGGCTTCCACGCTGTAGCGGAGATGCCAGGGGTGGAAGGTGGCGAGCAGGGCGGCCGTCAGGCCCAGCCAGGGTCCGCCCAGCCTCAGACCCAGCCAGGCCATGGCCCCGATCGCCAGTACGCCGCAGCAGAGCACCGGCAGCCGGATCGCCGTCTCATTCACCACGCCCTGGGCGGTGCGGGTGAGGCCACGCCAGGCGTCGTAGCTGGTGCGGGCTGCAATGGAGAAGGGCATGGAATTGTTGCCCGCACGGTTTTCGTAGAGGGTGGTCAGCCAAGTGGCGGGGCGGAATTTTTCCGGTTTCCCCAGATCTGCCAGCGCCAGCCGTCCGGCCAGCTGGGCCCGGAAGACGTGGGCTTCGTCATTGTACAAACTCAGTCCCAGCCGTGGAGCCCGGCAGGCGGCCCCGGCCAGCATCAGGCCCGCGATGCTGAGCCAAAACCAGCGTGGTGCTTTGATGGTAGTGGCTGGAAAAGGCGCTGCCCACGGGTGGGCCCAATGGCGGGCTGTTACCCAGAGAAGGCTGATCATTGTGCTACCGGCCACCGCGCCCCACCAATAACAGGACTGCACCAGCACTGCCAGTTTCACTTTGTCCCCCGTCCACCACAAACCCATCCCGTGACGCCACTCCGCCTTGAGGAGGAGAAAGCCCATCAGTCCGGCCAGCACCGCACCAAGGCCGGGGCGCAACCACGCCGGTGTCATGGGAGGAGATGCAGGGGAATCGCGGGAAAGCATAGCCTGAGGCTTAACGGTCCCGGGCGGCGGCGCCAAGGGGATTTCACCGTCAGGCCCCTGCGCGTCTCCCGGGAGTTTGATGGGCCGGCCGGGCTTCCCGGCTTGATCCCGCCGCCATCGTGTGCACCTCATGCACCATGAACTCCGCGTTGCGCCTCGTTTCCTGCTCCCTGCTCCTGTTCACCGTCCCGGCAGTCCTGATTTCCTGCAAGCAGGAGAAAAAGATCGCGTCCAGCAAACCGGACCGGCAGCCCATCACTCCGGTCACGGTGGAAGTGCGGCCGGACGGTCTGGCCTATCTTCCGGGAGCCGCCGTGCCCTTTACCGGCGAGGCCATCAGCCCCTTTCCGGATGTTCCCAGTCTGATCAAATTCAAGGAGCCCTACACCGATGGAAAGCGGGATGGCGACAAGCTGGAACTCTACAAGAACGGCACCACCAAAACCCTGCGCCGTTATGAAAAAGGCATGCCCAAATATGCCGCCAGCTATCACAAAAACGGGCAGATCAAATTTGAGCTCAACCTGAATGCCCAGGACAAAGGGGAAGGGCCTTATAAACGGTGGTATGCCTCCGGGGTGGTGGAGGGGACCTCCGGTCTGGATGCGGAGGAACGCTGGCATGGCGACTTCAAGGAATGGGATCCCGAGGGGAAACTCAAGACCCATCACATCTTCAAGCATGGCGTGCTCCAGCAGATCATCTTCGAGACGGAAGATTCCCAAAAAGCCCGCAAGGCTGCCGGACTCGAATTGCAGAAACCGGAAGCCGCTCCGGCTGCCCCTGCACCAGCCGATCCGGCCCCGGCGGCCGCAGTGCCTCCCGCCAACTGATTTCCCTCACTGCCCCGGCGGAGCCATATCCAGAAATAGCCGCTGATCCCCGGCCAGGATTTCCTCGGAGCCGTGTTCGCTATCCATTTCCGGATGGTCGGCCATCGCTTCCAGGATCAACTCCCGCTCTTCCCCGGGAGCGCCCGGCGGTCCAGTCAGGGGGATGCGGTCCAGCAGCGTCCAGTGCGCCACGCCAAACTCCGGCCCGGGGTCGGGTCCGGAAATGAGCGCCGTCTTTTCATAGAGCGCGGAAGTCCATGACCGGCGATAGGCCCCGATGGAGTCCGGCGTCGCCCGCGGGCTGGATTCCTTCAGTTTTGCCCGCACCACGGTACGGGCTGGCGGCACCAATTTGGCCAGCCGCTCCTTCCACCAGGCCGCGTGTCCTGCGGCCACGGCGGGATTCAGCGGCCGGGCATGGAACGCGAGGCATTCCAACCGCCCCGCCCAGGCTGCCGAGGCGTCGGCCCGCGAACCAAACTGCACTTCCGTTCCGGCTGCATGGGGCAGGGCGTCCCGGACTTCTGCAGCGAAGGGAACCACCTCCTGCGCCTGACCGTTCATCCAGACCACCGGAGGGCCATCCGGGGCCATCGGGTTGCCCAGCACCAGATGGGTGGTCCTGCCGGCGGACAGGCCGGCGCCCACCAGCCAGTCCCGGGTTCCTGTCCTGACAATCAAATCGACCTGGCTCTGCTGCAATTCCAGGTCCGGCCCGGCCCGGAAGATCACCTGGGGCTGGGGATTCCCCGGGGCCAGGGGAGTCACCGCCAGTTCCATGGACCAAACCCCGCCTTGCACCGCCTCACGGATTGCCGCGGACGAGGCCTCATCCACCACAAAGGCGCCCCCTTCGGTCAGGAGATCAGACTGCGGACCATACCTGGCATGCCGTTGCGGAGTCACGCTGCACTCCCGTGGGGTGGCGGAAATCTGATTGTTTGCGGTGGAGCGTTCC
Organism: Verrucomicrobiota bacterium; assembly: GCA_040387795.1. Classification (GTDB taxonomy): domain Bacteria; phylum Verrucomicrobiota; class Verrucomicrobiia; order Verrucomicrobiales; family V1-33; genus CAIZWU01. The sequence continues at coordinate 23,017 of JAZKDC010000019.1, read as the reverse complement.
CAGACAAAACACAATCCTTCCGGCGCCGGTTCCCACGCGGCGGCGGCGGCCCGGGGCATCGCGGCCAATTCCTGGATGCGTTTCGATCCGATCCTGCTCCCCGCCAGATGGACCTGCTCCCCTCCCGCCACCCACACATCCGGATAACAATCCGGCTCCCCACTGGCATTCCGCAGGCTCACCGATTCCTCCAATCCGGTCAGACTGGCATTGAAGCGGGCGAGCATCACCGAAACCTTGCCGCTGCCTTCTGTCACCTTCACGGGATGGGGGCCGGTGAAGCTGATGATGCGTGGATCATTGGACCAGCGGGGATGATAGGCGGCCTTGCCTTTCAGGGGCTCCACGGCCTTCATGGATACCCTCCAGTTGCCCTCCACGCCCGGCAGGAACAGGCGCAGATTTTCATGGGTTCCATCAAACACCCACACCACCCCGGAGTCATCCGGCGCCAGGGAGGGCCAGCAGCCATTGCGATAACGGATGAACCGTCCTGACGTGAAATCAAAGGTCCCTGCATTCGGCCACGGGATCAGCCCGCTGGCGGCCGTGCCGGCGCGGTTCAACTGGAGATTGTCCCCGTTGATCAGGCCGTGCTCCCAGATCACCTCTTCCTCCGCTTCAGGATCATCGGCCCGGAAACGGAACAGCCGGTATCCTTCAGGATTCGCTCCGATCCCATCCCGCAGCGTGGTCAGGGCATAAATCCAGACCTGCCCCTTGTCAGGATCCCGCCATGCCTCCACCGCATAACCATCGCGCAACCGGCGGGGAGGTCCACCCTGCCAGGTCACTGCATGGATGCTGGACTGCCACTTGGCCCCATCCCCCTGGCCGGTCGCTTTCCGTCGGCTGAAGAACACAGTCGACCCATCCGGAGACAGCAGCGGGCGGGAGAAATTCCCGCGTCCGGCCACCAGTTGACGCTCCCCGCCGGGCTCCCGTGTATCCAGCCCCATCAACTCCAAGTCCGTCCCATTGGCGAAGGTATCCTTTCCCTTGCCGAAGTCCCGCGCCCACACCACCCGGGTATGCCCTCCGGTCAGTCGCTCCACTTTTTGGCGGAGGGAGGCCGATTCTCCAGCCGGCACCGCGGATTGCCTTTCCGGCGGAGGCGTTGTTTTTCCGGAACTGAACATTATCCATGCCACGAGCCCCAGCCCCAGCACGGCAGTTAAACCGAGGAGCTTTCCCAAGGCCTTTCCCCGTTCAGGGGGCCGCAGGGCTCCGCTCACATCATCAGAATCCGGAGAAAGCATATAATTTCGAAAATGAAATAACCCTCATTTTCGAGTCCGTCACCTTGAATATTCACCTTTGTTCACCAGTGAATCATGAAGCACGGCGCCCCCTCCAGGCGCACCGTGCTCCCCATTAATCAGGGGCCTTGATGAACCGCTGGATCTCTGAGCCGCCCTCCCGATCACCTGATGACTGTCTTCGATTTCAGGGAGACGGTGGAGCAGGGCAGGTCTTACCGCGCCGGGCCTTCCTTGGAGGCGTAGTAGGCTTTGGCTTCCTCGCGGCTGACGGCACCGTCCTTGTTGGTGTCGGCTTCTTTGATGACGCCGCTGTAAGTCCCGGCCTTGATCGCGTAGGCCTCCGCTTCAGCGAGGGTAACCTTGCCATCCTTGTTGGTGTCCCGGGCGTCGAACAGCTTGCCTTCGGCCGCTTCCATCTCCGGATTCCATTCGGCCTTGGTGATCACCCCGTCGTGGTTGGTATCCCGTTCCGTAAAGATGCCGGATACAAAATAATTATTGATTTCAGTGCCGTTCAGCAGGCCGTCCTTGTTGGTGTCGGCATCCGCGAAGCGGTCAGGCTGGGCGGGCGGAGTGGTCTGGCAGGAGACGAGGGCAAAGACGCTGGAGGCAACAACAAGGAGAGGGCGGAGGGACAGCATGGCGGAATGGAATAAAGGTTGGGATCAGCGAAGCCGGGCTCCGCTGGAATGCGGCCAACATGAAACGGAAGATGGCGGCTGTCGATCAGGAATCAGCGGGTCCACCTCCATCCGGGCAATCCCGCCGGCCCCGGCGGAGGAAGGGGATTTCCTGATGGGATTCGGGTTGTTTCCTGGCAAGCGGCTCCTTACACTGCAGGAGTTTCCTTTCTCTTACCCCCATATGGCCCGCCGCCGCAGCACTGGTTTTCCGCTTCGTCCCACCCTCATCGGTCTGGCTGCCCTGTTGTTGGCCGGCGGCCTCATTGCCTACCTGCGCCGTCCGGGCACCGAGGACTTTGCGGCCGGCAGCCAGCCTTTTCCCGCGCGGGAGTTTCTCGACAACTTCTTCGGGCTGCGGGGCAATCGTTATCTGGTCCAGGGCCGCATCACCGAGCAACTGCGTTTCGGGACGGACCGGACCCGGCTTTTTGCGCTGAACATTACCGACGCCGCCTTGACCGAGCCCTGCGAAGTCGGACTCCTCGTGCCCGCCTCGTTTGGCAGTTTGAATATCCAGACCGGCCAGGAATTCCGTATCCTTGTGGAAGTGGATCAGGATGGCCTGTTGCGTGCCGTCGAAATCAAAAAAGCGTGAGGACCTCCCCCTCCCGTCCCTCTGCTGCCTCTGCCTTTCTGCCCCCTCTTTACCCATGAAACTCCTGCTGGTTCTGCCCACTTTGTTTTGTTGTGCCGCTTCCCTGAGCCCGGCCCAGGTCTTTGATGGTCCCGGCAATGCCCCACCGGCCGCACCGGGCACCAGCTCCCCGGGGGGCGGCACTCCGGCGGCTCCTGCCAAACCAGTATTCGGTCAGGAATTGCCCATGCTGAATCCCGGGTCGGAACTGGTGAGCTGGAATGGACAGAATTGGAATATCGGTGACCAGCGGTTGTTCCGGGCCCGGTTCGAAAAATACCTCGCGGCCCCGCCCGCGGTGTCGGCGGAAGACCAGGCCTACCGTGACCTGTTGCTGAAGGCCATGAAAGCGCTCAGCCCCAACCAGCCCGGCGGCCCGAGCGTGGCCCAGGCGGTGGCCCTGACCGGCCAGGCGGCCGAGTTTCCGATCGATGCCCGCCTCTGCGATTCCTTGAATCAAGCCGTCTACAGTGTCGTGTTATACAAAAAGAACGCCAAACTGCTGGGGGAAATGAACAAGGCCCTCGCGCAGAAGCGGAAGGACGAGGCTTGGAATCTCAAGGTCGAAGGAGGGGCCACCACCATGCAGCCCGCCCCCCCCAAGCCGAAAAATGGCGGCCCGGCGGCCCCGCCCGTGGCGCAGCAGGTGAATGAGTTTTCCACCGCCGGCACCCGCATCAAAAATATGGTGGAAATCGACGCCGCCCGGATCGCCAATGCGACGAAAATGGGCGCCTCGGAGTTGAAGGCCAAAGTGGAGTTCCAGGCCCTGATTGTGCAGTTCTTCCTGCAGCGCCGCTTTGAACACTGCATCATCGCTTCCCGGCTCTACCGGGCCTTGTTTGAGGACGGCGACTCCGGATTGAAACTGAAGGAAGGGTCGGATGTGGAGAAACTGTTTGTGCAAACCACCGGAGTCACCCCCACCGTCTCGGCCCTGGATTCGATGGCCAGCGAGGCCATCCGCGATGTCGATGAGGGCGTGCAGGCCTTTGTCTATCTGGTCGAGCGCAATGAACTGGAAAGCGCCAGCAAACGCCTCAGCGAGGCCTTCATCGTGGGCGAATACCTGCCGCGGGTCCGCACCCTCGAACGGGAGAAAAGGGAGAAGGTCCAAGGATTTGTCAGGGATGCCAACCAGTTGATCTCTTCCATCGACGTCAAGGATTACACCCTCGCCGAGGAATTGGTGGAAAGCCTGCGCAAGTCGGCCAAGGATTTTGATTATTCGAAACCCCGCGCCGCCATCGAAACCGCCCGCAGTGCCAGCGGCCTGCATATCCAGAAAGCGCGCAGCGCCGCCATTGCCAAGGATGACAAGGCCGTGGCCGAAAACATCGCCCAGGCGGCCCTGATCTGGCCGACCAACCCTGACCTGAAAGCCTTCTCCACCCAGGTCGCCGCTTATGGCGACATGAACAGCCGGGTGCTCAATGACCTCGACACCCTGATCGCCCAGAAGAACTACCGCGAGATCTTCCGGGAGCAGACCAAATATGCCGGAGGGGTGCTGGGCAAACCGGAGTATGAACAGAAGTTGAAGGGCGTCCTCGAGGAAGTCGCCAAAGTGGAACGGGTGGTCATCACGGCCGACGAAATGGTGAAGTCCGGGGACTCCAGCGGCGCGTGGGAACGGTTGGAGGAAATCGCTAAAACCTTTCCCGATGACAACGAAGTGAACCGCCGCCGCGCGGAACTCTCGCGGCAGAATGCCGGATTCATCCACGCCATCACCGAAGCCCGCCGCCACGAGGACAATGCCCGCACCGGCATCAGCCTCTCATGGTATCTGCGCGCCCGCCGCGCCTATCCCGCCAGTGTGTTCGCCAAGCAGGGCATCGAACGCCTCGCGGATAAAATCCTTCCGGAAAAAGCTGCCCCAGCCGGCGGCTTGTAGGGCTGGATTTTATTTTCTCTGGCAATGTCCAACACGGCAAACCTGCGGCCTGTCGAAATACATCCGGAGAAGGTCCGGCATGTCCGGTGTACAGCAAACTGCCGATGCCCCTGTTCAGGGGGCATCGGCAGCGTTGATTTAAATCAAGCCTGCTTGGCTTTGTCGAACTGGGCGTCGAACACGATTTTCGAGCTGGGGAAATCCACCCGTTTGGTGTAGGCGCAGCTTTCGGCAGCGCCGAACTCGCGGTCCATTCCGCCGTCTTCCCATTCAATGCTCAGCGGACCGGCATAACCGATGTCGTTGAGGGCACGGATGATCTTCTCGAAGTTGATGTTGCCGCGGCCCACCGACTTGAAGTCCCAGTAACGGTTGGGCTTGTGGAAGTCGACGTGCCCGCCAAAGACTCCGGCTTCGGTGCGGGTGTCACTCCAGGCCACATCCTTCATGTGCACATGGAAGATGCGGTCATGGAACTTGCGGATGAAACCCACGTAGTCCACGCCTTGATAACCAAAGTGGCTCGGGTCGTAGTTGAATCCGAAGGCCGGATGATAGTCGAGGGCTTCAAGGGCACGTTGGGCGCTGGCGGTATCGAAGGCGATCTCCGTCGGATGCACTTCCAGGGCATAACGGATGCCGAGCTTCTGGTATTCATCGAGGATCGGCTTGAAGCGGCGCGCAAAATCCTTGTAGCCATTTTCAATCTGCCCGGGCAGCACCGGCGGGAAGCTGTAGCAGAGGTGCCAGATGCTGGAACCAGTGAAGCCGTTCACCACCTTCACCCCGAAGCGGGCGGCGGCATGGGCGGTCTTGATCAATTCCTCGGCGGCCCGCTGGCGCACGCCTTCAGGATTGCCGTCGCCGTAGATATAGTCAGGCAGGATGGTCTTGTGGCGTTCATCGATCAGGTCGCACACCGCCTGGCCCACGAGGTGGGTGGAGATGGCGTGGCATTGCAGTCCCTGCTGTTTGAGCTGGGTGCGGCGGTTGTCGCAGTAGGCCTGGTCGGCTTTGGCCACTTCAAAGTGGTCGCCCCAGCAGGCCAGTTCCACGCCGTCATAACCGAAGGACTTCGCCTTGGTCAGCATGGTCTCGATGGGAAGATCGGCCCACTGGCCGGTGAAGAGGGTAACGGGTCTGGGCATGGTCGGAGTTGGTTGAGAGGGCAGGGGAATCGTTCGGGATTGCGCCGCACCGGCGGCGGGCTGACACATGGCACGACTCCCCCGCTTCCTGCAATCAAAAACCACCGCCCGCCATGCCTCCCTCCGACGTGCCCCCCACCCATCCGCGCTACCTCTCGCTCCTCACCCGCGAACGCATCGTGGCCGGCGTGGAGCGCGGGGTCACCAGCCTGCACGGTCTGATTGCCCATGGCCGGGGCGAAGCCTTTGATTATCTCCTCGGGGAGCGCACCCACCCGTTCGCCCACCGCGCCATTGCCGCCGCGGCTGCCGCGCTGCACTCCGCCCGCCACCCGGTCATTTCGGTCAATGGGAACGCCTGCGCCCTCGCGGCGGCGGATCTGGTGGCGCTCGCCCAGGCCACCGGAGCCCGCCTGGAAGTCAATATCTTCCACACTTCCCCCGTCCGCGAGCAGGCCATCCGCACCATGCTGCTCGAAGCCGGCGCCCCGGACGTGCTGATGCCAAGCCAGACCCACGCCATCGCCCACATCGACCATAACCGGAAGTGGGTGCATCCGGAAGGCATCCTCATCGCCGATGTTGTCTGCGTCCCGCTCGAGGATGGGGACCGTTGCGAAGCCCTCGTGAAAAACGGCATACAGGTCATCACCATCGACCTCAATCCCCTTTCCCGCACCGCCCGCACTGCCCAGATCACGATTGTGGACAACCTGACCCGCTGCCTCCCGCTGCTCGTCGAGGCAGCGGTCCGGGCCGCCGCGATTCCGCCGCCGTCCGTGCCGTGGGACAATCAGGCCGCCCTCGCCGAAGCGGAAGCCATGATGCGGGCTCCCCGTCAGTCCTGACCCTGACGTTTGCGGGCGAGGATCAAGGCAGTGTCGCCGGTGAGGTGCTTATAGCCGAGGCCGAAATCGATCTCCCGGACCTGCGGGCCGCCGCTTTGATAGATGCTCATCAGGTCCGCCTGGTAATATTCCTTGAAGAGATCCAGCACTCCGCTGTAGTGGCCGTAGAAGAGCAGGTCCCAGCGGTTGTCGGTCAGGTGGCGCAGGGGGATGCCACTGTCGTCCTGGAGCAGGGCGCTGGATTGATCGAGAATGCGCTGACGGATCAGGGTGAATTCATCCGTGTGCATCAGATAGGAGGCGCTTTTCAGATACGTCACCACCGGGCCGAAGCCGCGCAGGTAGTTCAGATAGCGGGGATCGGACCGGAGGGAGAAATCGGCCACGTTTTCCGTGAAATACGTCAGGCTCCGGCTCCCGCCCGGGCCGGTCCGGTAACGGATGGTGTAGCCGGGGCAGTTCCGGCCGGACTGGCCGGCCACGAGGGCGCCGCCGCTGTCGAGCGAGACCGGGGTCACGGATTCGATCGGATAACCGAGCCGGGCAAGGAAAACGAGGCAAAGGGGCAGGGTGCCTTTCACCGCGGTGCGCTGCAGGTCCACCCGCATGTCCTTGGTCACAAAAAAGCTGTAACTCAGCGCGGTGGTCAGGCTGGTGTAGATCCCATCCAGCGCGGCGGCCTGCTGGTCCGGGTTGAGGGCCGTGAGGTCCGGCAACATTTCACAGGATTCCAGACCGCAGAGTTCGTAGTGGCCCGCGCCGGGAAAAAGGGTTTCGGCAAACAGGATATCCGGCCCGCTGAAGGGATACCAGACGGTGGGGGCATGGCGCAGGCCACCCAATTCACTGCGGCTGAAGTTGGCCAGACGCGGCTGACGCTGCACCGAAAAACGCCGCCACAGTTCATCCATGTTCCGGCTGAAACGCTGCCACGATTCCGTGTTCCGGGCCACCGTGAGCGGCGAGCCTGCCCCGCCCGGCATCCCGGCGAGGAACCGGGCGCTGTCATCGAGCGCGGTGACCGGCTGGGCGATCTCGGTGCTGGTCTCCGGCACAATGGCGGCGCGGACTTCCGCCCCGGGCGGGAGCATGGCGTGGCGGCAGGAGGCCAGCAGAAGGGCCGCGGCCAGCGCCAGGCCTGGGGGAGGGAAACGACGGAACATCCTGACCACTCAAGCCCGGAATTGCGGATTTTCTAGCCTTTCTTCGTGATCTTTGCATCAAAGATCCGCAGGGCTTCCTTGATGAGCGGGTCATTCTTGAATTCCGCTTCGTCAATGATGGCAGGAGGGGGCGGAGGCGCCGCTTCTGCGGCAGCCGCGGGCGGCGGCATGTCCATGTGAGCTGGTTCGAGCACGATTTCGCGGGATTGCAGATCCTCGCGGATTTCGATTTTGATGAGGAGGCGGCGGCCGGCGAATTTGATGAGGATTTCCTCCAAGGCGGCCCGGGTGGCCGGGCGTTCCAGGCTCATCACCGCCATGCGCTGGTCGGCCGGGGCTCCGAGGATGAGGTGGCGATCATCGACGGACATGAAATGCATCTCCGCGGCATAACTGGACTGGAGGGCGTATTTTTTGCTGAATTCCGCCTGGGTGGCCTGCCAGAGGGCTTCGCCGGTGAGGGCTGGGCCGGAACCGGCCGCGGGCGGGGCCACGGCGGGAATGATAGGCTCCTTCGTTTCGGCCGGGGTTGTGGCGACCGGTTCCGGGGCGGCTGGCTGCGGCCGGGGTTCCGGTTCAGCGGAAGCAGGGGCTGGGGGGGGCGGGGAAGGTTCCTTCGGCGCCAGGTTGGCTTTGATCTGGTCCTTCATCGAGCCTAACCCCGGGGTGGGCTGTGGCGACGATGGGGAAACGGAGGCGGCAGGCCGGGGCGCGGAGGAGGGAGCGGCTGAACCGGCCACGCCCGCAGGCAGGGTGATGGACTCACCGCCGAGGGAACGGCGGAGGGCGTTGACGACGTCGCTGAGGCTGACTTCACCGAGAGTCTGCGCTGCTTTGATGAGGCCGATTTCAAAATAGAGCCGCTTGTTGGGCGCCCACTTCATGCTGGCTTCGGCATCGGCAAACTGGTCGATCAGCAGCATCAGTTTGTCGGTGCTCTGCAGTTCGGCTTGGTCGGCGAGGGACTCCGCCATTTCCGGCGGCAGGTCGCGGGCCGCGATCTCCGGATCGACCCGGTGCACCAGCAGGTTGCGGAAATGGAAGATGAGATCCGCCAGCAGACGCGAGAGGTCCTTGCCGGATTCCGCATGTTGATAGAGCTGGCTGAGGGCGCTGGCGGTTTCACCCCGCAGGATGGCGCCGCCGAGATCGGACACGGTGCGGTGGCTGGTGAAGCCGAAGATATCCAGCACATCCTGTTCCTGCACGTGATTGCCGCAGAAGGCGACCAGTTGATCCAGCATGGACTGGGCATCGCGCATCCCGCCATCGGCTCCGGTGGCCACCGCATGCGCGGCGAGGGGATCAAGAGTCAGGCCTTCCAGCTCCGCGATGTGGAGCAGGTGTTTGGAGATGACCGGGGTGGGGATGCGCCGCAGGTCGAAGCGCTGGCAGCGGCTCAGGATGGTGGGGAGGATCTTGTGGGCCTCGGTGGTGGCGAAGATGAATTTGACGTGGGGCGGCGGTTCTTCGAGGGTCTTTAATAACGCATTGAAGGCCGAGGTGGAGAGCATGTGCACCTCATCGATGTAATAGATCCGGAAATTGCCCACCGCGGGGGCATAGTTCACGGTCTCGCGCAGGGCACGGATGTCGTCGACGCTGTTGTTGGAAGCACCGTCGATTTCGGTCACGTCAAGGCTGCGGCCTTCCGCGATTTCCACGCAGATCGATTCATTGGGATCGAAGTCCGCCGAGGGCCCGCCGGGGCAGTTCAGGGCTTTGGCAAAGATCCGCGCGGTCGAGGTTTTTCCGGTGCCACGGGGGCCGACGAAAAGGTAGGCGTGGGCCAGCCGGTTCTGGGTGATGGCATTGCGCAGGGTGCGGACCACATGGTCCTGACCAAGCACGTCATCGAACGTTTGCGGGCGGTATTTGCGGGCGAAGACCTGATAATTCACAGCGGGAAGGGAAGCCGGTGGCGACGGGTCGGCAAGGGGGAGATGGCCCAAAAGGAGCGCGGACTTGCAGTCCGCCCCGGAGCATCGGCAGAGCAGGGCAAGGGCAAGGGCAAGGGCAAGGGCAAGGGCAAGGGCAAGGGCAAGGGCCGGGGTTGCTGGGGCGGACTACAAGTCCGCGCTCCGTTTTGCGGACTACGGCCGGGTCGCCCGGAGCCGCCAGAAGCGGCGGAGGGAGATGCCTGGATCGGTATGCCACTGCCAGCGGGTGCGGGTGGCCCCTTCAGGCGTGCCGATGACTTCCGGAGCGGCGACCCATGCGGGAGCCAGCAGATCACTGCGTTCCCACCCGAGGCTCAGCCAGGCATCGGCGTTCAGAGTGAGGAACGAACCTTGAACTCCCTCGCCGATCACACCTGGTGCGGTATCGCCGGCGGCAGGGTTCGTTTCCTGGATAAACTCGATTAGGTTCAACCGGCCATCGCCGTCGGGATCACTGTTCGGTGCGCGGGAAATCCCCGCCAGTCCCTTGGCTGCGGCCCAAGTGAAATAGCGGTCGGTGGGCACCGGAGGAACGCCGATCCCGGTCAGGGAATTCCCCGCGGCGGTGGTGAGGAAACGGGTGCCGGTCAGGCTGAAACCCGTGCTGCCGGTGAAAATTTCAGGACGCAGGGACAGGTTCTGATCCGCACTGGAGGGATTGCCCGGTCCGCCGGTCCACGCCGTGCCGGGGTCCTGCCCGATCCGGCCGAATACATCACACCGGACTCCATCCGCCACGATTTCGAGGGCGTCGTTGCCATTATAATTAAGATTGCTGCCTTTGAGGAAAACGGCGCGTCCACTGGCGTTGCAGTACAAGGTGCCGGGATCGGCATTGGCAAAGGTGACCGATGGTGCGGGGAGCAGACCCGCCGCCACCAGGGCATCACCCACCGCCGCTTCGCCCACCACCACGACCTGACCCGGTGGGAGCGAGGCCGCGCTGCCGTCCGGCAGAATGGTCGAGACCTGCCCCAGGATGACGTGCGAGGCTGCGCCATTGGTAAAACGGCGCACTTCCCACAGGAGCCGTCCGAGGTCGAGCGTCTGCCCGCTGGCATTGTAGAGTTCAATGGCGCGTGAAGTGTTATCGTTGGGAGGGGCCGCCGCCGTGGCGGGCTCGACGTATTGGCTGAACACCAGCAGTCCGGCGGCTTCCGCGCTGCGAACCGTCAGGCTGGCAAAGGCGGGTTCATATCCATCGGAGGTGGCGGTCAGGCTGATGGCCCGCTGCGGTTCCACCAACGGGGACGCCGGCACCAGCACCGGAATTTGGAGGCTGGGCTGCGCCGGTGTCAGGATGACGGTATCCGCGGCGAATTGCACCCGGGTTTCCCGCCACGGACGCAGGTGCACCGTGACCGGTCCGGTAGGCGCGGGATTCAGCGAAACCGTGGCCACCGGCGCTGCGGCGGAGCTGGTTTCATCCAAGGCGTTCGGCGATACTGTCAGGGCGAGGGCCGGGCCGGGGTTCAAGTTCAGATCCAGAAAGACCGCGTGATGGTCCGAGGCAAGCTCGCTCAGTTCCGGCGCGGGCAGGGAGAGGCGTTTCGGCAGGCCATCGGCCTGCGGCTCCAGCCGGCTGTTATAAACCTCCCCCCGCGCCTGACCGGCGTTTTGCAGCCGCTGCGGGAACATGAAATAATCGAAGCGCGCCCCAAAGGCATTAAAAGTGTTGGGATTCACCCCGTCCGCCTGTTTCAGGGCGGGCGCAAAAAGCCCGGCGGGATTGAACCCCTGATGCGGATAGACACTGGTGGCGGCATTGTAGGGCGACACGCTGTAGGGCAGGGTGATCCCGGGGCTGGCCTTGAGGTCGTTGCCCAGTTGGAAACTGACCGGCAAACTGAATCCCACCGGCGGCACATAACTGGAGGTGTTGTAACTGATCGCCGGGAGGAAAATCCCATCGATCGCATTGAAGTCCCCCGCCACCACCAGCGTATCGGCCGCCGCCGAGAGGTTTTGCTGGGTGAAAAATTCCCGGATCCGGTAGGCTTCCACCGCCTTGCGGAACCGGTCCGGATCTTCCGTGCCGGCTTTCAGATGCACATTCACCAGATGCAGATCCGCGCCCGGCAGGTCGATGCGCGTGTAGAGCGGAAACCGTGTCAGCTCCTTGCGGCCCGCCACCCCGCGCCCGATCTGGATGGTGCTGGTAATCGGATACCGGCTGGCGGTGATCACACATTCGCCGGTCCCGAAGTCCCCGGAACTATAAGCCTGGGCCGCAAAGGCATCGCCGCTGGTCGCCCGGTAAGCCGCCCCCGCGGGAAATCCGGCCTGTTCCAGCAGGGCCAGGGCGTCTCCGAATTCCCCCGCATCCGACACCTCCTGCATCGCCAGCACGTCCGGGCTGATCCGTTCGATCACTTCCCGCACCGCCGCGAATTCCGCACTGCCCGGTGCCCCGATGCCCACTTTGACATTCAGCGACATCAGCCGCAGCACTCCCGGCGCGCTCCGGGCCGGCCGGTCGAGGTCGATCACCTGCAGCGCCGCCCCCGCCGCCGGGTAAACCGCCGTGCCATCGGTCGCCAGCACCGCCGTCTGCTGGAAACCATCCGCCACCCCGTCCAGCGGAGCGGTCACCGAAAAGGTCACCGTGCCCCCCACCGGCACCACCACCGAGGCCGGCAGACTGGCGGTGCCCGGGGGATTGCCCGACAGCGTCATCACCACCGGACCCGCCGGGGCGGGGATCAGGGTCAGGGTCGCTGTGGTCGAGCCGCCTTCTTTGATCAGGCCGGGCGCGAACGTCAATAGGCTCACCGCGGGCGCTGCCCCAAACGTCTGCCCGGCATTGATTGCCCCGGGGGATGCCACTGCCGGCCCGGTCCAGGTAAAACTGGCTCCCACCGTGCCCGTCCCGCTCAATTGCAGCGACCGGCCCGCAGGATTGGTGCTGCTGTCCAGCTCCCGCACTCCGATATCAGGCAAATTGGTCCCCCCCGCCGGCCCTCCGGTGGCCGTGAAACTCCCTTCGTAGGCCAGCCGCTGCACCACCAGCGACCCGCTGATCTGCACCAGCGCCAATCCGTCCGGGTCGCCGTTCTGGATGCCCGGAACCGGAAACCACACCGCCCCGAACCCTGTGCCGCCCAGATTCGGGATCGTCCCGCTCAGCGGCACGGTATTATATACGGTCCCGCCGTTCCCATTATAGAAGTGGACCGCGTAGGTCGCCAGATTGGTCCCGGCCGGACCGGCGATCTCCACGCCCTCGTTCAGATCCGTCGCGTCGTTGTCGTAGTGCAGCTCGTTGATGAACACTGACTGCGCCCACGCCATGGGCCCGCCCGCCAGCAGTGTGGCGATCCCGAGAGTTCCAAAAACCACACGCATCACGCGGATCCGTAGCGGAATCCGGGCCCAAAGCCAAGTGGCTCCCCAAAAAGAATCGCCCTCCTGCCCGTCCGCACCCGGATGCATTTTTTTAATCCAAACCAAATTTTTCATTGACCCGGGGCCTCCATGAAATTCATGAAAATCCGCTGAATGTCCCTATCAAAGCAACTTGTGAGCTGCATGGCCCATTTTATCAGCCACGGAGGCAAGTGGCTTCCAAATCAACTAAAATCTTTAAGTAAAGTTAAGGGAGTCTCCGTGAAGTTTCGGACTTCCGGCATGGATTTTGCACCACCCCAAATCCGCCGGAACTTGTAGTTTCAGCTTGAGAAAACCACAGAATGTAGTGTAGGCTCCCAACCGGCTGTCAATCTGTAGTGGTTTAGCCTGAAAGTCCAGAAGTAATCCATAATTTCCATAATCCTTTCAGGCAACGCTAAAAGATTAAAAATCCACTGCCCCAAAACCAAGAAAACCCTCCCATTTCTGGTAACTCCTTTATCTTAATCGTATCACGAATTTATCTGCCTAAAACGTCACTTCTATGGAAATTCCCTTCACCATCGGCAACAAGACTTTCGTCCTCGACCGCACCAAAGCCGAAGCTGCCTTCGAAGGCAAACGCGTCATCAATGGCCGCGAAAGTGCCGCTTTTAACCTCCTCCCGCTCAAATACACCTGGGCCTACGAGATCTACCGGAACATGAAGGCCAACCACTGGGAGCCGGAGGACATCGGGATGCAGAAGGACGTCGAACAATGGCGCTCCGGCCAGATCACCGACAACGAACGCTGGATCATCCGCATGGGCATCGGGTATTTTTCTGCCGCCGAAGGCATCGTCGGGGACAATATCCAGAGCGTGGTCCGCGAGATGGTCACCGCTCCCGAACTGAAACTGGTGCTCGGCCGCCACGCCCACGAGGAAAACATCCACGCCGACAGCCTCCTCTACATGATTTCCAGCCTCGGGATCAATCCCCACGAGTGCGAAGCCATGTTTGAGCAGATTCCCACCATCCTGCGCAAAAACGAGTTCGTCACCCGCACCTCCAAACTGCTGCGCCGCGACCTCGACCTCACCCTGCCGGAAAACAAAAGGCTGCTCGCCAAAAACATCTTCCTCTTCGGCCAATGCATGGAAGGCACCCAGTTTTATGGGCTCTTCGGCATGATTCTGAGCCTCTACCGCCAGAACAAATTCCCCGGCATCGGCCAGATGTTCCGCTACACCCTGCGCGATGAGTCGAACCACATCGAAGTCTTCCGCAACCTCTTCATGGACCTGATCGAGGAGAACAAGGAAATCTGGACTCCGGAATTCCGTGAGGAACTCCGCGACATGATGCGCGAGGCCATCACTCTTGAGAAGGAATTCATCAGCGACTGCCTCCCTGTGAACAGCGTCGGCCTCACCCTCGACGAGTTCACCAACTACATCGACTACATCGCCGACCGCCGCCTCGAAGGCGTCGGCCTCGACCCCCTCAACCCCGCCATCAACAACCCGCTCCCGTGGCTGGCTGAGATGATGGACATCAAGAAGGAGCAGAATTTCTTCGAGGGCCGTGTCACCGATTACCAAAAGTCCTCCTCCCTCGCCACCGTCTCCGAGGACGAATACTAAAATCCAAAGGGGCGGACGAGCGTCCCCGCGAATTCCTCCCCCCGGCAGCCGCCCGCTCTCCAAAAGCCCTCCGTTCCCCAACATCCGTGCCATCCGTGGCCCGCTAAAAGCCCCTCCCAGCGCCCTCCCAGTCCTTCGCGACCGTCTGTTCAATTTCCCCCGCCCGCCCATCCGCCGCCCCCCGCCAACGCCCGCCTGCCCATCCATCCGCCATGATCGCCCGCTCCCACATCGACGAAGACCTCCAGCTCAAACAATTCGCCCGCTCTGGGGCCGACACCAAACCCCGCTTCGACTGGACCCCGCAAAACCTTTCCGGCACCGCCACTCCGGCCGCCATCCCCGTCAGCACCGCCGCTGGGGAATCCCGCATCTACACCACCGGTGACATCGCCACCATGATCGGCGATGCCCTCACCGACCTCATGCTTTCCCGCCAGGAACAGGAGATCTTCACCGAGAAAAACCGCCGTCTCGTCACCCAGATCGCCACCCTCGTTTCCACCGACCTCACCGCCCGCACCCGCGGCACCGGCGAGGAGGAGCGCACCACCGTCAGTGCCAACGACATCACCCGCCTCATCGAGCGGGCCCTCGTCCGCAACAACGCCTACGACCTCGCCCGCTCCATCATCACCCGCCACCAGACCGCCGACGGCCGGGACGGCAACGACAACGATTCCTTCATGCTCACCAATGCCGCCCCCACCTGCCGCGTCATCCGCCGCAATGGCCACGTGGTGAACTGGAACCAGAACAAGATCGAGATCGCCATCCGCAAGGCCTTCCTCAGCGAACAAATGGACGCCGAGCCCGCCGTGGAGATCGCCCGCCTCCTTTCCATCCGCCTCCGCGATGAAGGCCGCCAGATGATCCACATCGAGGAACTCCAGGACCTCGTCCAGGAGGAACTCATGAAGGGCGGCCACTACAAGGTCGCCGCCTCCTACGTCCTCTACCGCGCCCACCGCTCGGAAGTCCGCAAGCTCTCCGAGGAAGACTCCCGCAAGGAAGCGATCGACCGCCAGGAGCACATGATCCTCGTCAAAAACGAGGACGGCTCCACCTTCCTCTGGGACGGCCTCGAACTCCGCCGCCGCATCGACTTCGCCCGCCTCGGCCTCGACCTCTGCCTCAATGGCGAGCAGATCGAAAACGAACTCCGCCGCTCGTTCTTCGCGGAGATGACCCTCGAGGACCTCAACCGCACCGTGGTCCTCAATGCCAAGGTCCTGATCGAACGCGATGCCGACTTCGCCAAGTTCGCCGCCCGCATCATGCTGAGCTACATCTATGAGGAAGTGCTCGGCTGGAACATCCTCGCCGATGGCCTCGCCGGTTTGGCGGAATCCCACCGCCGCGCCTTCCGCTGCTACCTCCAACGCGGGGTGGAGATCGACCGCCTCAGCCCCAAGCTGCTCGACTACGACCTCGATAAACTCGCCGCCGCCCTCGACCCGTCCGCCGACATGGACTTCGATTTCCTCGGCATCCAGACCCTCTACGACCGCTACCTCATCATCGACAAAACGGCCAAAAAACACCGCCGTCTCGAGACCCCGCAGTTCTTCTGGATGCGCGTCGCCATGGGACTTTTTGTCGGTGGCGATCCCGCCGTCCAGTTGGAGCACGTCATCTCCCTCTATCAGCTCTACAAGGGCCGCCGTTTCTGCTCCAGCACCCCGACCCTGTTCAACAGCGGCACCAAACACAGCCAGCTCTCCTCCTGTTATCTCTACAAGGTGGACGACTCCATCGAGTCCATCATGATCCGCGGCATCGCGGAAAACGCCTTCCTCTCCAAGTGGGCGGGCGGCCTCGGCGGATCGTGGACCGCCGTGCGCGGCACCGGTTCCTACATTCAGGGCACCAATGGCGAATCCCAGGGCGTCATTCCCTTCCTCAAGCTGCATAACGATCAGCTCATCGCCGTCAACCAGGGCGGGAAACGCCGCGGTTCCGGCTGCGCCTACCTGGAAACCTGGCACAACGACATCCGGGAATTCATCGAGCTGCGGAAAAACACCGGGGATGACCGCCGCCGCACCCACGACATGAACACCGCGAACTGGATTCCGGATCTGTTCATGAAACGGCTCGAAGCCCGCCAGAATTGGACCCTCTTCCGCTCCAACGAGTGCCCCGAGCTCCACGACCTCTACGGCCGCGCCTTTGAGGAAAAATACGTCGAATACGAACAGAAGGCCGAACGCGGCGAAGTCCACGCCGAGACCGTCCGCGCCCTCGACCTCTGGCTCGACATGCTCCGCATGATCTTCGAGACCGGCCACCCTTGGATCACCTTCAAGGACCCCTGCAACGTCCGCTCCCCGCAGGACCACTGTGGCGTCATCCACAGCAGCAACCTCTGCACCGAGATCACGCTGAACACCTCCGCCGACGAAACCGCCGTCTGCAATCTCGGCTCCATCATCCTGGAAAACCACCTCGATGCCGCCGGCAATATCGACCACGACAAACTGCGCACCACCATCCGCACCGCCGTCCGGGCCCTCGATAACGTCATCGACATCAACTTCTACCCCACCGAAGCCGCCGCCCGCGCCAACAACCGCCACCGCCCCATCGGCCTCGGCGTGATGGGCCTCGCCAATTGCCTCTATCTGAAAAACCTCAGCTTCGCCAGTGCCGAAGCCGTGGAGTTCAATGACGAGATCATGGAAGCCGTCGCCCTCTACGCCTACGAGGCCTCCAGCGACCTCGCTGCCGAGCGCGGCCAGTACTCCAGCTATGCCGGCTCGAAGTGGTCCCGCGGCCTCCTCCCCCAGGACACCCTCGACCTCCTGGAGATCGAGCGCGGCGTCAAACTGGAAGTCCCCCGCACCAGCCGGCTCGATTGGACCCCCGTCCGCGCCAAGATCGCGAAACAGGGCATGCGGAACAGCAACGTCCTCGCCATCGCCCCCACCGCCACCATCTCGAACATCATGGGCTCCACCCCGTGTATCGAGCCCCAGTTCAAGAACCTCTACGTGAAGAGCAACCTCAGCGGCGAGTTCATCATGCTGAATGAATACCTCGTCCGCGACCTCAAGGCCCGCCGCCTCTGGTCCCAGGAGATGCTCGACAAGCTCAAATACTACGACGGCGAGCTCACCGAGATCGACGAGATCCCCCAGGACCTGAAGGACAAATACCGCACCGCCTTCGCCATCGACCACAACTGGCTCATCGCCGCCGCCGCCCGCCGCCAGAAGTGGATTGACCAAAGCCAGAGCCTCAACCTCTTCCTTCCCCAGGCCGACCTCAAGGTCCTCAGCCACATGTACCGCGCCGCCTGGAAGGCCGGGCTCAAGACCACCTACTACCTGCGCACCATGAGCGCCAGCAACGTCGAAAAGGCCACCATCAGCGTCAAAAAAGACGTCCGCATCACCACCGACGAGGTCAAGGTCTACACCGAAGCCGAAGTCCAGGCCTGCTCCCTCGAAGCCCGCCGCAACGGCGAGATCTGCGAGGCCTGCCAGTAAAGGAATATCAGCAGGACGACATTTTTCCCTGCGAGTTCCCAAAAGCGCTACACATAACACTTAATATTACTAATCATGGCCAGTCAACTACATCGACTTCTTCCCGGTGAATTGCAGGCCTTTGCAACCGCCTCAGATCAAACCCTCATTCCAAGTATGTTGCCAGCGAGTTTCTGGCACATTTACATCAAAATGGATTTTTTGCGGCAATATGAATATGCGGAAACAAAAAATGATGGAAAATCGTTTGTGCGAAATGTCGCCCGAGCAGCCAAGGCGATTGAAACAGTAATTTCAGGAAGTGACGGAATCGTTGTTGAGGTGCAAGGATCTGTAATTCATTGCATTCTTGTTGATCCAAATTGCAATTCTAGTCTTTTGAGATCCCATTGCAGGGCAATAAACAACGCACTACATCTGGTGTTTCCTGACTCCAGTAGGGTCGAGGGGTGGCGTATGGCAGCAGATTGGGGCAAAACATTATTGGTTCGGGGGCGGGGTATCCACAACGATAACTCTTACGTCTCACTCGGCAACGCGGCGAACGCCCCTGCAAAACATCTTTTTGCACAATTGTCACTTGGTTCTGAGAGCGAACGAAAGTTAAAACGTTTTGTGTGTGCTTGGAGACTCGGTGGCGGAGGTGCTTGGATGTACGATGTCCTTAATCGGCAGGTGGACGAGGATTTCAAGGATAAGGCCCCATCGAAATTCTTGGAAATTCGCAATCGAGATTTTGGCCTCAAAAGCGTTGCAGCTAAGGCGGCTCAGGGATATGTGCATATTCAGAATCGAGCCGCTCCATTATCTCCGCAAGGCGCTCCGAATAGCGCAGATGGCGAAGATCCTGTGGTATACTATGGTTGGGTCATGCGTGCTGATATCGATGGTTTCACGGCTCGTGTGGAGCAGTGCTTCGACAACGATATGAAGATGCTGCAACTCGGAGAGAGGTTTGAAAAAATAATGGAAGAAGCCGCAGTGTTTGCCTCCAAGCATAGCGAAATGCTAGTGCAGCTGCCTTGGGCTGGAGACAATTTCACGGCCGTGGTTGTGTTCGAGGACAAATCCAAATATGAAGAGGCAATTCAAGGGAAGCTTATCGAATTCGGACTTGATTTCGCATCTGCACTGAACGCAGTTGTCGTGGAGGCTGATCTCGGGGGCTGGGCTCAAACCGCTGCCGGCTGTAAAATCCATGGAAACTCCCAAGGTAACGTCTATGTGGGAGCCGTAGAATTCGAGGGCCGCAGATTTCTCATCGGGGCTGGTGGAGGAATTGGTAGGTCCACGCAGGCATTCACGGACATGGACCCACGTCCAGCTCATATCGTCGTTTTTGAGGATGATTATGATTACCTGTATCGCCCATACCAAGAGCGGTTGATGGATAGAACGAAAAAAGACGGCAGCCTATCGACTCTGTTCAGAAAAGGCCATCTTCCTGATCTCGCAAAAGCCCGTGAGAAGATACAAAACGCGCTAAACAAAGCCAAGGAACCGGTGAAGACTCTAATAACGGCAGGTGGAAGTGGAAGCGTGCTTGTATCCAGCAGAGAGTATGGCGAAGACTAGAATAAACTGCTCAATGGTTTTTATGGAATCGGTAGGAGTGTGGCTGGAGGGAGCTACACTCCAAGCCGGTGGGGAGGCGATTGGCTACAGTTGTATTAGCGGATCGTTGATCAGTTCGGAGTTTTCTGCAAATATCAGAATCATGTTTCAGCCTGATCATCTAAAAAAGCATCCACCAATCGTCTTTTGCAAAGAGCCATGGATTCGACGGGACTTGGATTGGCATTGTTTCCGGGCAGCAGGGCCAAAAGGGGTTTGGAAGGATTTGGATCGATTGTGTTGGATACATCCCTTTGAGTGGGAGCGGGCCCATGACCATAAGACTAAGAGGTTGGCTGTAGTAATCTCAGAAGGAGCGGAATGGCTTAAAAATAACCTCCACAAGCTTCTGGAGCGACATTGGACCGGCCATGCCTTAGGAATTAAAAACTGGCCTTCTGAATGGGGGGGGTGGGGACATGGAAATACGGGAACTCAGCAGTTTTTGGTGGAGATGAAAAAGTTAGGGCATCCCGCTAATTGGCACTACGTCTAATCTTGGCCCATGACATTTCTAGATCGCCTAACCGGCCCAGATGCCTCGCGCAATCTGTTCGATGCATTGTCTTGCCAGAGGCTTCTAAAAAACGACCGTGGTGCCATAAATGCTATTATTGAAAAGGGTCAAGTTTCTGGATTCATCGCTGGTGACGTTTTGATGATAGAAGGGGCCACGGAACGGCATATTTCGTTCATTCTTGCTGGTGAGACCACTATTAGAGTTAATGGGAGGGTAGTTGCTCGCCGATCTGCCGGAACCCACATTGGCGAAATGGCTTTGATTGACCCATCTGTTGCTCGGAGCGCAACGGTGGAAGCAGCGAATGAGGTTGTTGTGTTATCGGTAGAGGAGTCTGATTTTAGTGAGATTGCAAATAGTTTTACATTCCTGTGGAAAGGCATCGCCACCGAAATCGCGGATAGGCTGCGGCAAAGAAATAGCTTTATTCAGCCCGATAAACGTCTGGTGATCTTAGTCCATGGTATCCGCACCCGCGCTGAGTGGCAGGATATGGTCTGTAAAGAACTAAGTGGCGAATCCACTAAACTAGTTCCAATAAAATACGGGTTTTTAGATGCATTCCGATTCTGGTGTCCGATTTGGACGAGGCTAAAAGCGGTCGATGAGATTCAGAGCAAAATTAGCCGCGCGATGCATCAGCATCCTGGATTTGAAATAATCGTCATTGCACATAGCTTTGGGACCTACGCTATCACCGAAATTCTAAAGCGGAATCCCTTGATTCAGATTTCAAGACTGATTCTGTGCGGGGGAATTGTTCCTAATTCCTTTGAATGGCATAAAATTTCTCATCGACCGATGCTGATTGTCAACGATTGCGGCTCCGAGGATATTTGGCCGGTCTTAGCCAGATCTTGTTCGTGGGGTTATGGGTCTAGTGGTGTATATGGTTTTGGCACGCCGGAAGTTCAGGACCGATTTTCGAAGAAATCGCACTCGGGATTCTTTGAGGAAGGTTTTGTCCGAGAATACTGGAAACCATTCGTCGATTCAGGGGTGGTTTGCAAAACCGAAGCTAACAGGGAGAGTTCCCCCTACTGGAAATCGGCACTTGATGCCACCCCTTTGCAATGGATTATAGTTCTAATATCCGTGACAATATTTTTGTTGATGATTTTACAACTTAAATCTGATTAGCAGTGGTCATTGCTAAACCCAAAACCAAGAGTAATATGGTCTTCATGAAACCAAAGGATCGCTACCATCACTTCGTCCGGTGGCCTAATGAAGACCAATGTTACATAGATGTCCCGACCTCTATCTCGGTGGCGTCTGCCACTCCGACGTGGAACTGGAAGCCTACAGCGAACTCTGCCTCATGGTCTGGAAAGAGTCGCCCAGCTCCAAGCCTTTCCCACCTTTGCTGCTAATTTTGAAAAACAAAATCTAAAAAAATGTCTGATTCAGAAACTAAATTGACACTTCAGGCGGAGAAACTAATAAGAGAGTTTATCCTTAAGTGTGTTACTTTGCCCGCTGTGGCCCTGTCGGTATTGGCATTCTTTCTTGGATTCTATTTGAATACAGCTGCCAAGAATGAAGCTTACACGGATGCCTATAAATCTGCGTCGTCATACATACTGAATATGACTGCTGAGGTTTCAACAGCTCGAGCTGTAGCCTTTGATGCTAGAGAAAAAGCCATTAAGAATAGTGAAGAAACTGAAAAAGTTTTGACTGTTGTGAAAAAGCTTAAGGCTGAATTTGAGGAACTGGCAGATAGTGATAAATTGACCCAAAAATTATCTGATAAGCTTTCCAGCGATACAACTTTTAAAGATGATCTAATGGCTCAGACCGAACTTAGGCTGGCTGAATTACAGAAAGGAACAACTCGATTGGATGAGTTGGAGAAAAATATGCTTATGAGCAAAGTGTTTGATAGTCAACCTAATCATATCAGGGCGCTGACTCTACTTAGTAAGTGGAACGAGCAACCTCCTTTGGATAAGGTTTACATGGAAGCAACAGTGGCTGATCCTATATCACCTAATATTACTTGGTTTATAAGTGGTGATAATATTGTGGTAGGTGAGGATTCGAACGCCGATTGGCTGTTGGACAAAACTACAATATTTGCCGGCCCGGGTAAGGTGTCGGCTCCATATTCAATACAAGTAATGCGAATTAATTCCAAAAAAGTTGCGGTCTATGTTGAAGAGAAATCTGGACGCAAATATTGTTTGTTTGATAACAATGGCGATGGAGTCGCTGATGCACAGCGCGTGGATTCCGCCGAAAAGGAAAGTGCTGAAAACCAGTCTCGGTAAACTATGCGCGCGAAACACAACGCACGATACAAGCAGTTCACCAGGTAATTTGCTATACTTGGCGCAGCGGACAGAGGGAGAACCCTTGCGGTAGTCGGTGGAAACGATGGGTTTCACCCGGCGGATAGCCCTCGGATTGATCAGCAGGATCGGTGATGGGGTTTTTGAGAGGCTGGTCCTTGGTGAATGTTCCCTGCAAGCGTGGTGGCGAAGAAAGATCGTAAGCGTCACGCCTAGTGCCGCTGGATGAGTCTTGACGGGGTCCTGGGTTCAGGCAGCAGACCGGCGGCCGCCCTGTTTGTTTCTGGCCCATGCGGCTGGGATGATGTCTTTGATCTGGCCGGTGGTCAGGGTAGGCAGCAGGGTGAGGATGGTGCGCAGGTATTCGAACGGGTCGATGCGGTGGGTACGGCAGGATTCGATGAGGGTGTAGAGGATGGCGCTGCGTTGACCGGCCCGGGCTTCGCCGATGAACAGCCAGTTTTTCTTTCCGATGGCGGTGGGACGGATGGCGTTTTCCACGGGATTGTTATCGATGCCGATGCGGCCGTCGTGCAGATAGACTTCCA
>JAZKDC010000018.1:0-276641 GCA_040387795.1 Verrucomicrobiota bacterium | reverse complement strand
AAACCTTGACATCGTGGACAGGAGGACTACCTACAGAGGCGCACCGGACAGAATACTTAACTTAGCCGGTCGGTGGCCGGACTTTGGGGTCCACCTCAGAGAGAGGCGGAGCACAGGTCAACTGCCGTCCAGAGCCGGGACGCTGAGGAGGTTTGGATGGTGAGTTGGAAAGTTGCTGGAGCTTGGGTAATGATCACCGCAGAGGGCTGACGCTTGGGAAGTGGTACAGGATTGCTTAAATCGAAGCGATGAAGAACTGGAATGGATTTGAGTCAACCCAAGGAGGTATATCGCCGCCGGATGGGCGGTGGGACATGAGCGAGTGTGGAAAAAGTAATAGTGAATACTGGCGGAAATGAAAAAATAAAACCACGGGTCAATCGATTGCTGAGGCGGTTTTTTCAGAGATTTGCGATTTCCCCTTTTTCCACCATTTACATATTCGCCGCCAAAGAATTCTGATTCGTGTGTTGAGCGGCGGCAGAATGAGCCCGACGATGATGCCAGAAATAATATTGCCGATAAACTGGTGGTCGGCCGAGTTATCCCCTTGGAGTTGTGGGGAAATTGTTTGGTCCCGGTTTTTGGTTTCCGCCGCAACGATGACTTCGGACTTAACAAGGATTTCAGGAGGGGAGAGAGGGAGCTTTTCGGCTTGGTCCCGGAGGGGCTGCACATCCCTTTGCGCGGCGGCCAACGCGGCTTGCGGAGTGAAGGAAAATTCGGCCCAGCCGGAGTAAAGCACCCTCACATCGTTTTCTGTCCCATTCGGTTCAATCAGGGTCAGGTGGAAGGGGACTTCGGTGGAGGTCTCATTGATGCCGTTCACGGGATTGGCGACGACCCGGCGGGAGGAACCTCGCGTCATTTCAAATTGCGGGGCGGGTGCATAGCCGGCTATTCTCATTCCCGGAAACGGAGCTTGGATGGTGAAACGGATTTCCTTACGCTCTGTCTTGAAATCAATGTGCGTGCCCATGCTGGCAGCGGCCTTTTCCGTTGTGATTCTGATGGTGGCCCCTTCGTATGCCTTGGCCCGTTCCATCATCTTTTGATCGATGAATTTTTTGATGTTGTCTTTGAGATCCGTTCCGGTTTTTTGGGATCCGATGGTGGTGATTTGTTCCAGCAAGGCTTGCATCTCGGTAACCGTGTAGGGAGGCGGAACCGGCGGTCCGGCTTCGGCATATCCAATCGTAGTGCAGAAAATCGTTGCGAGCCAAAGAGACAGATTTTTGAATGTTGTTCGCATGGTGGTTGGATGGGATCGGAGTCAGAATGAGTGAAAGACGGTCAGGCCGGTGTGGGTGAGCATGGTGAAGCATTCCTGAACCAGAGAGTCGATTTCAGGATGGTAGCGGCGGGAGTGCATGACCATGAGCTGGACTGCTCCGCGATAGTAGGAATCTTCAATAACTAGGTCCTGGTCGTCGTGCCGCACTGGCGTTCCCCCCAGTTGCCGGAGGGTTTTTGCCGCTCCATTGGAAGCCCGTAGGGTGGAGATGCCAGCAAAGTCTGCAAGTGGGCAGGCCGCAGCCCAGACGGCGGATGGCAGCGATATAGCGATAATGGCTCGCTGGGTAAGATCAGGATTTACCAGCCATCCGCTGGTTTCGAGATACACACGGGATGTCTCACAAAACTGTTCCAAATGCTCATTGACCGATTTCGTGGCACTTATCGGAACTGTATTCCTAGTGAAAATTTCGGAATAAAACGGTTGAGGGTCATCCCGTCGCAGTGATTTCCTGTGGAATTGCAGTCTAATGGCTCCCAGCAGGCAGTTCCGGCGGTGGATGATGAGGTGGATGCAGTGCTCGTCACGGGGGACTTCGTGTTGGGAGGGGTCGCGGAGGGCGTTTTGAGGGAGGATGCCGCGCTCGATGTAGGAGACGACGCGGGCGCGTTGCACGGCGCGGATGGCGGCTCGGGCCTTGGCCGGATCAGCCTGGACGGGGAGGTCCGGGCGGGAGGGGAGAATGGAGGGGTCGAACCTGGAACCACAGACGGCCATGAGGGAATAACCCCGGGCGGATAAACTGCCGAAACGCATGGAGGGCTTCCTTGGAAGTTAGTAGGCGACGAGATCTTCGAGATCGGCGTAGGCGGCCCCTTCTTCGGTGCGGCGGAGGGAGGAGGTGGGATCGAAGGATTCGCATGTGAGGGGATCGGTCTGGGTGGCCCAGGCGGCCATACGGAGGTAGAGGATGGCTCCAATGTTGGCTCCTTCAACGAGTTCTTCGAGATCCACGGGTTCAAGGGGCGCACTGGTGAGGGCCCCGATGATTTGGTCGCCGTGGGGGAGGAGTTCGTGAAAGTGGATGGTGAGGAAACGGGTGTTGGATTTGGTGAGGAACGGCGCTTCGTCGAGGAGACGGTGGCCGAGGGCTCCGGCTCCGGCCCCGAGGTTCTCCAGGACGCAGGTGGCCCCGAGGCGGACGAAAGGCCGGTGTTCCACGATCTGGTCAAAGTAGGCCCACCAGAGGCTGACATCGAGCGGGCAGGGGAGGGGCTTTTCGCCCATGCGGTCGAGATCAACTTCGGCGACGCGGTAGTGGGGTTCTTCTTCGAGGCCGAATTTGAAGAGGAATTCTCTGAGGAGGTTTTTGCCGCTGAGACGGGGGTGACCGGCGACTTTGAGGAAGTGGCGCTGTACTCCTTTGGTGAGGTGGTATTGGAAGGAAAGGTAGCGAACATACATCTCCGTGGTCAGGCCACCTCGGGTGGATAGCCCAGCGAGCTGGGCGGCGAAGATGGTTTTTGCTTTTTCGACGATTTCGAGGACTTCCTGCATGGGGTTTCGGGGATGAAGCTTTTTGACGACATTCAAGAAAACACTTGGGATGGGGAAATGTGACGGAGTTATGGGGATATTTTTTCAGGGACCCGGGATAACGTGCCGCCGTTGATATCAGCCGCTTCGAGCTTGAGGAGGGAGCCCGTTTTGTGGAAGGGCTGCCAACGTGAGCAAGGCCGCGGCTGGCGGAATGGAACCTCGCCCGGGATAGACGGGACACTTTTTTTGCGGGCCAGAGTCATTGGCCGAGCCCGCGTTTGAAGGTTTCCTGGTAGGTTTCGAGGGCTTGGCGCAAGTCGCGGAGGTTCTCACCGTTGCGGTTGAGGAAAGTGCGTCCGTCGCGGGCGACGGCGAAGTCGATGGTGGCTAATTTAGCCGCAATTTCAGGAGCGAAGGTGGTTTTCCATTGTTCGATGCGATCACTGGGGTGGCCGACCATCCAGGTTCCATTCACTCCGAAGCAGGGGTGATTCCGCGTTTCCAGGATGGTGCCGTCCTTGGCCCGTAGGTTCAGGGTCAGGGCGGGGGTGCAGCCGTAGAAAGGGTCGTTGCTGCGGACGCGGACGGTGCCGTTGGCTTCGCCGGATTTTTGAATTGTAAGATCCACCGTGACATATTGAAGGCGGGGGGGATCGACGGGAAGGTCTCCGGTCTGGAATCGCTTGGGAAATGGGGCGGGGCGGTTGAGCCACAGGAGGCTGCCGGTGATGGCGAGGAGGAACAGGAAAACGGAGAGCAGGCGGGTGCGGGAAGGGCGACTGGCAGCTTTTTGGAAAGCGGAGCCGAAGCTGGCGATGTCAGGGTAGCGCCGGTCCGGGTCTGGGGCGAGGGCGTGGCGGAGGACGGCATTGAGGCTGTCCGGGCAGCGGCACAGGCGGTTCAGCGAAGGGAAGGCGCCGAGGGGCAGGCTGCCGGTCAGGAGTTGCCAGATCGTGAAGGCTAGAGAGTACTGGTCACCGGCGGGGGTGGGTTGATAAGAGGAGTGGAGGAGTTCCGGCGGGGCGTAGCCGGGGGTGAGGGGACGCTCCAAGGTGCGGGTGACGCGGACGTCAGGATCAGCAGCGAGGTCGTGGGCGATCCCGAGATCGGCCACGACGAGACGGCTGGTGGCGGACTCGAAAAGGAGATTGGAAGGCTTGATATCACGGTGGACGAAGCCCGCGGCGTGCAGGGCGGAAAGGCCGGCTACGGCTTGGGGAACCAGCAGTTTGACTTCTTTGAGGAGGAGCGGGCCTTCCGTGGCGAGGCGGCGGTCGAGACAGGTGCCTTCGATCCATTCCATGGCGAGCCAGCCGGAAAGGCCATCAGGGGAGAGTCCGTGATCAATGTAAGCGACAAGGTTGGGATGCTGGATTTTTTGGAGCGCGGCGCATTCGTCTTCCCAGCGTTGCTGGAGGCGGATGGGATCGGTGCGGAACGGCACCAGTTTCAGAGCGACGAGGCCGTGGCCATCCCGCCGGCTGGCTTTCCAGACGAATCCGGAGCCCCCCCGGCCGGTGAAGGCGACCGGGACGTAGGGGAAGGCGGGTTCCTGCCACCAGTCCGGGGTTTCCAGGGGGGCGGCATTGACCCCGACCCTGAGGGCCTCGCCAAACAGCGTGGCGAGGGTGGCGTCTGAGAGCGGAGGCGGAGTGTCATCAGTCATGGTGTGAGGGATAACACAGAAACGTGACAAATGTGACAGGGGGATGATTGCTCGCCAGCGCTGAGGGCGGTGCGCCGTGTCAAGGTAAGGAAGCCGGCTGGATTCCCCGGCTCCGGGATCAACAGGCGGCGGCGAGGCCCCCATGGCGGGAGAGAATGGTCACGAGGTGACGCAGTTCGGCGTCAATGTCGTGCGGGTTGTCGCCGATGACGGTGGCGGCGACTTCTTCCCGCAGGCGGACCGCGAGGCGTTCGCGGAAGCGCATGAATGCGACGGCGAAGGCGTTGGGGGTCATGCCAAGGATCTGACATTCGGCCGTGCGGTTGGTTTCCGCAGGGTGGTCGAGGGATTGCAGGAGGGCATCGAAAAGGGGACTTTTGCCCCGGGCGACATATTCGTCCTTCAAGCTGCCGAGCACGCGGCTGGCGAGGCTGAAGGCCCATTCACGGTCGTAAAGGTCATCGGAGGGAGGTGTGGGATCGGGAAAATCATCCGGAAGATCGGCCCGGTCCGGCCGATGGAGGCGCAGGGTATTGATCCAATGGCGCTTGAGACAGGTGAGGAGCCAAGCCCTCAGTTTTCCCTGCGAGGGATTGAGGGCATCAATGGCGTGTTCCTTGTGCGGCAGCTGGGCGAGGAAAGACTGCACCAGTTCCTCGGTTTGCTGGGGATTGCGGGTCCGGGTGTTCAGCCAGGCCTGAAGCGGGCGCTGATAGGAGCGGCAGAACTCGTCCCAGGCGGTGAAACGCACCCGGCGCTCACCGTTATTGAGGGACCGGACGATGGTCCAACGGGTGGTGGGGAAGAGATTTTTGACTGAAGCCGCGGAAGGTGGGGGGATTTCGCGGTCACTCATGTGAGGCGATGTAAGCGGAAGGCTATCGGAGGTAAAGGGTTTTTTGGCAGTATTGCCCGGAGGTGGGCCAGCGGCATCGGTTTTTGGGGTGAGCTAGTCCGGGGAAAAGCGTGGGAGACAGGGTTTTGGGCGGGTGGTGGCAGGGGTGTTTTGACAATCCCAACGATCAGCTATTCCGAGCGCAGGGCGGCGGCGAGGTTGGTGCTGGCAGCTTTCCAGGCGGGGATCAGGCCGGCGAGCAGGGCGACGGCGGTGACCCAGAGGGGAGTGGTCAGCCATTCGCCCCATGGGACCTCATAACGGACGGTCCAACCGAAGAAGGCTTTGTTGACCACCCATGTCAGGATCATGCTGAGGAGCAGACCACAGATCATCCCAAGAAGGGCACTGACAAGGCCGATCAGGCCGGCTTCGGTGAGATGGATCGCCGCGATTTGCCCGCGTCCGGCGCCAATGCTGCGGAGGGCCGCAATGTCCCACGAACGTTCCGCCACCAGGGTGCTGAGGGCGAGGGTGATGCCCAGCAGGGCGACGGCAATGGCGATGACGCGGAGGAGTTCCGTGACGGCGAAGGTCTGGTCGAAGATCTCGAAGACCCGGGTGCGCAGGGCCTGATTCAGATAAATGGACAAGCCGCCGCCGGTATTGAAATCGCGGCGCAGTTCCTCCTCCAGAGCGGGCGCGGCGGCTTGCTCCTTGAGAAAAGCGGCCACGGCGTGATAGCCCGGTGCGTTCCAGTGCCGGGCGTAGTTTTCGCGGGTGATGTAGAAACAGCCCTGATCGTCGGCGTAGTCGTAAAAGATGCCGGCGATGGTGAACGGCAGAGGACCGCTGGGCGTGGAGAGAATCACGGATTGGCCGGCCTGCCATTTCAGGCGGGTGGCGAGGACTTCGCTGGCGGCGACGTGGCCGGGTTGCCGCCAGAGTGCTTCCTGCGCGATGGCATCACCGGAGACCCAGGGCAGGGGATTGGCCGCGGTGCGGTTGACGGCGCGGAGAGTGTATTCGCTGCCATCAGTCAGGGTGACCCGGTCCTCGCGCAGCGTCTCGGTGTGCGCCACGGAAGGATGTTGTTCCAATCGTCCGACCAAACCTTCCGGCAGCAGGGCGCTGCGTTTGATGACCTCATTGGCGGCAGGTGCGATGTAGACATCCGCCTTCAGAGCGGAGTCCACCCACAGGGTCAGGGTGCCCCGGAAGGAATGGATCATGATCGTGACGCCGAGCACCATGGCCACGGAGGTCATCAGGGCCGCAATCACCGGCACGGCCCGGTGCAGGGCTTTCGCCAGATTGGCCGCGCCCATCCTGAAAAGCACGAGTTTGGGAAAGGGGCGGACCAGCCGTTCCGCCAGCCAGGCGGCGGCCGTGGCGCAGGGCCGGGCCAACAGAACAAAACCCAAGACGAGAAACAGACAGGAAAGGAAGCTCAGCCACGGCGGTCCGGTGCGCAGGGATTGCCAGGACAGCCATGCCGCGAGGGTGATCAGCAGGATCGCGGGGCCGATGGGTTTCCACCAGGGGATGGGTCGCGGCTCGATATTCCGGCCGGGGCGGAGCACCGCGACCGGGTCCACGGCAGAGGCTTCGCGGGCAGGCAGCCAAGCGCCGCCGAGGGCCGCGAGCAATCCGCAGATCAGGGCCTGGGCCACGTGGACCGGCGAGACCCAGAGTTTGTCGATGCTGAGCAGGACATAATGAGCGGAGATGGTCTGGGAGACGCCTTCCAGCAGTCCGGCCGCGATGAGGCGGGCGAGCGGAATGCCGAGCAAACCACCGAGCAGGGCAGAGAAGGCGGCTTCGGTCAGGAAGAGGAGGCGCACCTGGGTCCGGGAGGCGCCAATGGCGCGCAGGACCCCGATTTCCCGGCGCTGGCGGACCACGGACGCGGCGATGGTATTGCCGATCAGGAAGACGCCCACCAGGAGGGACACCATGCTCAGAGCGGTCAGGTTGAGCTGGAACCCTTGCAGCATCAGACTGACCTGACGGTTGCGCTGCGCAGGGGCTTGAATGCGGGTGCCGGGCGGGAGTTGGCGCTGGATCGCTTCGGCCACGGTGGAGGCCTGGGTGGGATCTGTGGCGATGATCTGGATGCTGGCCAGTTTTCCAGCCTGACCGAACAATTCCTGAGCCCAGCCGATATCCAGAAACGCGGTGCGCAGGGAGTTGCTGCGGCCATCCGGCGAGGGGAAGGTGCCCGCGATTTGCACCGGCACGGGCCGGCCCTGGAGCAACAGAGGGAGGGAACTTCCCTTGGTTAGCTTCAGGCGTTCCGCCCAGGCGTCGCTGATCACAATGGCGCCGCGCTGCGCCAGCCAGGATTCGGTGCTGCCTTCCCACGCGGTGGAGGCGCCGCCTTCCACCGTCGCAAAAAACGGTCCCGCGGTGAAGGGATCCACGCCAATGATGCGGAGGTATTCGCCGGGGTGATCCGGGAGTGTGGCGTAGCCTTCCACGATGGGAGAGGCTGCTTTTACCCCGGAGAATCCTGACAAACTCTGCAGGAGTGTTTCGTCGACTCCGCCCGGGGCGGTGATTTCCAAATCACTCCGGCCTGCCACCAGATCAATGCCGGCCTGGAAGGACTGGGTGGCGCTGTGATTGACGATCCGGATCGCGAGGTAAACCGCGATGCCGATGGCGAGTCCGAGCACATTCAGCGCGGCGAGGAAGGGCTTGGCGCGCCAGCCACGCCATGCCGCCTTGGCCAGGGTGGCGGCGAGAGGGAAAAGGGCTGACATGCGGAAAAAGAAATCCTGATTTTTCCTTCAAGCTACGCCTGGGGCGGCTGGTTCAGTCGGAAGTTTCATGGGATGGTGTGGAGGCCCAGGCAATGGGAGGGGAATCATTTCCATGCCTGATGATACCGTTTCCGGCCACCGAAAAGAGGGATCGTGCGCAATCCCAGAGGTGGGGTGCTTTCCGGTACTCCCTGTCGGGAGGCTCAATTCAACTGGGGGGAACTGCGAAGCCAGGCGATCAGATCGGCCATTTCCTGATGGGACAGACCTGTTTCCAAGCCGGGAGGCATGAGGGAAACCCCGGTGCTTTGGAGATCGGCGAGGTCCTGGCGGGCGACCAGCCGGCTGGTGCCGTCGGGGAGCTTGAAGGTGACGCTATTGCCGGTTTCGGAGGTGACGAGACCGTAGATGACACTGCCATCGCCGAGCCTGGCCTGATAGGCGAAGTAGCCCGGCTGCACATCAAGGCTGGGGTCGATGATGTTGGTGAGGATTTTTTCGGCCGGGTGGCCGGCAATGGATTTCAGATCCGGGCCGAGATCGATACCGGCACCCTCCATCCGGTGGCAGGCGATGCAGCGGTTGAGAAAGACCTGCCGGCCCCGCGGGGTATCACCCTTGAGAGAAAGGGCGGGGCGGAACTGAGTGAGGACTTCCTGGCGCGACGACTCTGCGGAAAGGGTTTTGGCGGCGAGCGAGCGGACTTTTTCCGAGGCGTGCTGCATCAATCGGGCGCGTTGCACTGCGTCCAGCGCCAGTCCTGGCTTTGCAGCCATCTGGTCCAGCAGCGCCAGCGACCAGGTTTCGCGGCTGAGCAAGGCTTCCAGCGCGGCCTGGCGGGTTTCGGGGGAGAAACCTGGCAAGTGCTGGATAAGGATGGCGGGGACAGCTGGTCCGGCGAAGGCGGCGAGGTGGCGCACCGCGGCCACTTGCAAAGTCTGATCACTGACGGGTGCCAGCCAGGCAGTGAGTTGATTCCCGGCCATGCTTTGGGTTGCGGTATCGTGGAGGAGCAGTCCGGCGGCAGCGCTGCGGAGGGCGGTGGTGGCGCTGGCATCCAAAAGGGCCCGCGAGGCAAAAGCAAAGACGGTCCTGGACGATTCCATCAAGGCGCCGAGGGCGTCCGGCTTTTCCACCAGGCCAGCCCGGGTAAGCCCTTTCTTTTCCAGGGCGGTGAGCAGGCGGGTGAACGCACTGAGCTGTCCGGGCGTAAAACGGCCATCCGGTGCGGTGAGGGCAGGGCGCACCATGGCGGCGAGGGAATCCCGATCCTCAAGGGCCAGTGCGAGGGTGGCCAGATCATCGGCATACGCCGCGAGGGCAGGTCCTCCGGCGGCGGCCACTCCCTCACATAACGCCCGGCAATGGGGAGCGGCGCTGCTCATGACCGCGGCGCGCATCCATGGATCGGCGTGATCGCGGACCGCGAGCCGGGCCAGCGTGATGCCGGCTTTGGCGCTGCCAGGATGGGACTCCGGCAGCCAGGCTCCCAGGCTGAAGGCCAACTGCAGCCGCACTTTGGCATCAGGATCGTCCACCATTTTTTCCAGTCGGGCGGACACTGCCGCATCCGGGAGAGCTTCTGCCAACCGCAGGGCGTTTTCCCGCACCGCGGGAAAAGAGTCTTCCAGTCCGGCCAGGACGACAGCCGAGTTGCCGGTTCCGATGCCATCAAGGGCGCAGAGCAGGTGCAGCCTGACCAACGGGTTGGGATGGGCCAGCCCGGCCCGCACTTCAGCTAAACACTTCTCTTTTTCTTCCTTGCTGATATCGCGGAGTTTCCAGACCAGCATCATGTGAGCCTTGTCCCGTTGCCATTCGTTGGGGGAGTCCAGCGCTGCTGCGAGCTGTGGGATCGTCATGGTATCGAGCCGGGGCGCCTTCCGCAGCGATTTG
The DNA here is from genome assembly GCA_040387795.1 of Verrucomicrobiota bacterium. GTDB lineage: Bacteria > Verrucomicrobiota > Verrucomicrobiia > Verrucomicrobiales > V1-33 > CAIZWU01. The sequence continues at coordinate 266,703 of JAZKDC010000018.1, read as the reverse complement.
CCCACAGGGAATACGCGGTAGAGCCGCCCCTTGTCCTCGCCCAGCCGGTAGTAGGGCAGCAGCTCGGCGCGGCCGTTTTCAGGCAACCAGTCCGGGTGCTCAATGATGTAGCGGTACATGTCCACCACCCAGAGCGCGCCGTCAGGACCGGTGCGCGTCATGACCGGGCGGCACCAGCGATCGCTGCTGGCGAAGAAGTCATGTTTTTCCTCGCCAGGGGCGCGGCGGAAGGTGTGGGACACGCCGTCTTCCAGCAGAATGTTATGCTGCACGAGGTTATGGAAAGGCTCGCAGGTGAAGGCGTCCAGTTCATGCTCCCGGCGCGGAAAGAGCAGATCATCCCGATAAATCAGGCCACTGCAGGCGGAGGTGAAATGGCCGGTGTTTTCAAAGGAATGGAAACGTTTTTCCGGCGGGCTGACTGGATAGACCGGGGCATTGAGCGGAGTGATGATGAATTGGGTGGGGTCCGGCGCCGGGATGTGGGGATTCCGTTTCAGATAGGAATCCGGCAGCACATACTGCCACAGGGCACGGCTGTTCTGGGTGCCGAACCAGTGGCCGGCATCATCGCGGTTGCGCCCGAATTGCGAGGGGCCGCTCTCGGGCCTGACATCTCCAGTGAAGGGGTCGAAGCTGAAATCGCGGCTGCCGGTTTTGACGTCGGTCTGGTTGCGGTGACTCCGCAGCACGGTCGCGGCACCATGGCCGCCGTGGTGCCCTCCGGCGGCGCAATAGATGCGGTTGTCGAGCCCCCAGCGCAGCCCATTGGCGCGCAGTTGCTGGTTGCCTTCGGTCAGGCCGGTGATGACCTTTTCCGTGTGATCGGCCCGGCCATCGCCGTCGGTATCTTTCAGATAGAGCAGATCCGGGGCGGCGGTCACGAATAGGCCGTCCTTCCAGGTGAGGAGGCCGGTGGGGAAGTTGAGACCGTCGGCAAAGAGGGTGGACTTCTCGTAGCGGCCATCGCCGTCGGTGTCCTCCAGGACCCGCACCCGTCCACCGGGTTTTCCCTCGTTATCCATGCCGCTGGGATAGTCGGCCATTTCCACGATCCAGAGCCGTCCGGCCGGGTCCCAATCAATCGCGACCGGGTCCAGGGTCTGCGGTTCACTGGCGGCGAGTTCGACTTTGAACCCAGCGGGCACTTGGATGGACTTCAATGCCTCCTCCGGGCTGAGCGGCGGGAACTCCGGAGTCAGCGCCGTGACCGGCGGGGTTTGCCGGGCGGTTTGATAGAGTTGGCTGATGGTGGTGGGAGCCAGAGCGCCGGGGAAGACCGCGATTTCATCGAGCTTTCCTTCCCAATTGGCGAAACCATCGACCCGGCCGCCGAAGCAAAGTTGTTTCAGATCCGGAGGAATGGTCAGGGGGAGCGTGCCCTCCAGGTCAGGCACGGGCCGGCCATCAAGGTGCACCCGGATGTTGGTCCCTTCACGCACCAGCACGACGTGATGCCATGCTTTCATGGCCAGGGTGGATTTGCCGGTGAGCAGTTGATTGGATTCGTTGCCATTGAAAAGAATCAGCCGGCCCTGGGCCCCTGGCAGATGGGTGCCGCCGATGCCGAGATGTTCGCCCGCCGCGGTGGTGTCGCCGTCCCGCCCGCGGGAATAGGCATAACCGGTCACGGGCCGGGCGTCCGTGGGCATGCCGTTCCACAGCCAGAAGGCCACGCTGTACGTATCGCCCAGGGGCACAGAGGCCTGCATGCGTCCTCCTGCGAAATGATAAGCCCGGCTAAGGGGTGCGGTGCGTGGTTTTTCATCGTGCCCCGGCAGATAGAGAGCGACCCCTGGTTCCAGGGTGGCAGGGTGCCTGCCCATGGCGTCGGGGACGGCCCCGGATTCCATTTGCTCCATGCGCCAAAAGGCGAGCGGCTTGGCCTCCATGATGGCTTTGGCCTGGTCAGTCTCGACGGGCTGCGGCATGCGGGCTGGTTTTCCTGACGCCTTTTCCAGCAAGGTCGTGAGGGCTGCGGTGATTTTCGTTTCTGCCGGTGTCTCCAGCTTGGCCGTCCGCGCCGGCCACGTGGTGTAGCCTCCGAGGGCATGCTGCTCCGGCGGGGGGATGTAACCTTCCGCACCATTTGCCAGGGAGATGTTCATGGTCAGGGGGAAAGGGCTGCGGGCCTTGAGTTTCAGTCCGGTCAGGCAGAAAACCTCGTTGGGGATTCCGGTGATGCCGAGGTCACCAATGCGCAGCGCCTGCAGCTTGAATTCCGTGGTTGGACCCTCATGGAGGTAAATGGCTTCCAGCGCATAGATGTCAGCCTGGGCTTGCGGCAATTGATCGCCCAGGATCTGCTGCTTTTCCTTCGCCCATCGCAATCTGGCTTCATCAGGAATGCGGTTATTCAGGGTCAGGGTAGTTTCCACCATCGCCAGCGGCACGGCGGTGTGCCACTCGATCTTCCGGTAGGCCGCCGCGACGCGCTCTGCGATTTCCCTGGCGTAGGCGTCGTATTCCAGCGCCGGTTTGGCCGGGCCACTGTAGTCGCCGCTCCAGAGGTCGCCGCTGGTGCCCTGACTCATGATCGCGGTGAAACCGGGGCCAGCCTTCAGCAGTTGGCCGATATGCACTGTGAAACGCCCGAAGTAGTCTGACGACAGCAGGGGGGATCCCTGGTAGTGCATCGAATAATTGGCCAGCAGCGCGAGGGGTTTGCCATCGGTGGATTCCACCGCCAGCATGGAAAGTTGTGGATCGACCGGTCCCGAAGGCCCGGTCACGTCCGGGCTTTGATGGCCCGGATGCATGTTCGCGCGGACGGTGGGTTGGCCAAAGGGATCGTTGAGGAGTTTGTCAGGCCGGCGGATCCAACGGCGGTTGTGGGTGTGGTCCCAATCGTCAAAAGCGGTCCAGCCGGCCCGGGCAGGTTGCAGGTTTTTCACCGCGGCAATGACTGCCTCCGCGATTTTTCCCGGAAGGATGGCGGCGTAGGCAGGGTCCATCCGCGAACCGAGACATCCCATGGCTGCGGGGGCGGAGTGGGTGTGGGTGGCGGAGATCAGCATCCGGTCCACCGGCACTCCGGTCGCTTGTGAGGCCTTGGTTTTGGCCTCGTCGAGGATTCCACGTGGCACCATGCAGCTGTCCACCACGCAGAGCACCAAAGTGGTCCGGCCATCGGCCAGGGCGAGGGCCCGGGCGGTGAGGGGATCGACGACTGCGTCAGCGGTCCGTTCTGTGAACATGCCATTCACCCGCACCGGGAATGAAGGTGGGGCCAGATCCACCACGGCGGCGCCCGCTTGGAATGACAGGGGCTTTTCCGCGTCAGGTTGGGCGATGACCAGACCGGCGGCGAGGAGCAGGAGGGGAAGCGCGGCTGAGAGGAAGCGTCGTCGTGGATTCATCGGGTTCAGATTCGTTGGGGGTTGCGGGCGGCAGGCGCCACGCGGGTGGATGGGAAATTGGCGGAGCCCGCCAGCGGTTCAGGCAAGGATCTCCCGGATGACATGGCCATGCACATCAGTCAGGCGGCGGTCCACTCCGGCGGTGCGGAAAGTCAGGCGTTCGTGATCGATGCCCATAAGGTGCAGCAGGGTCGCATGCAGGTCATAACATTGCGTAATGCCATGCATGGCCTTCCCGCCGAATTCATCACTTTCGCCGTAAGCAATTCCTGGTTTGATGCCGGCCCCGGCCAGCCAGGTGACGAAGCTGCCTCCATTGTGATCCCGTCCCAGAGAGCCCTGGGCGAAGGGGGTGCGTCCAAATTCGGTGGTCCAAATCACCAGGGTGTCCTCCAGCAGGCCGCGTTGTTTGAGGTCGCCCAGCAAGGCCGCGATGGGTTGGTCCACGCTGGCCGCAATGGGACTGAGTTCCGCCTCAATGTTGCCGTGATTGTCCCAATTGTTGACCGCGCCCTGGGGACCGCTCCAGACTTGGACAAACCGCGTGCCCCGCTCGATCAGACGGCGGGCCAGCAGACAGCGTCGGCCAAAGTCGTCCGTGACTGCCTGCCCCACGCCGTAGGCGATGCGGGTGGATTCCGATTCGGTCGCGAGATCGAAGGCTTCCGGGGCGCTGAGCTGCATCTTGGCGGCCAGTTCGGCTGACGCGATGCGGGCCTCCAGCCGCGAGTCGCCCGGATGTTCCGTGAGGTGCTGACGGTTCATCTTTTGCAGGACGGCGCGGGCTTGACGGTCCGCCTCGCCACCGGCAAAGGCGAATTTGTCAGGTGGAAACAGATCCGGAACCGGCCGTGGCGAGGCCGCCTGGATGAGGGTGCCCTGGTGACGGGCGGGGAGAAACCCCGCACTGAAATTTGCTTTTTGATTGTAGGGCAGGCCCCGGGCATCGGGGAGGACGATGAAGTCAGGGAGATTGTCCGACAGGCTGCCCAGCGCATACGACACCCAGGCGCCGAAGCAGGGAAACCCTGGCAGGAGGAATCCTGTGTTCATCATGTAGCTGGCCGGACCATGGACATTGGTCTTGGAGGTCATGGCCATCAGAAAAGCCATCTCGTCCACCCATTTTGCCTGATGCGGGAAAACGCTGCTGACCCAACGGCCGCTTTGGCCATATTGTTTGAAGGCAAAAGGACTCTTCATTACGGCACCCGAAACACCGGTCTGGCCTTCGGGCTTGTCCTTCGGGCCCAGCAGTTCACCATGCCGGCGGGTCAGTTCCGGTTTGTAATCGAAGGTATCCATCGGGCTGGCCCCGCCATTCATGAACAGTTGGATGACCCGCCGGACTTTTGGGACAAAGGCAGGAAGTGCCGGAGCGATCGCCGGGGCTCCGGCCGCAGATTGCCGGGCCACCAGTCCGGCGAGGGCCGCACTGCCGAAGCCGCCGCCAAGGTGGTTCAGGAATTGCCGGCGGTTCCAATGCCGGGGGGGTGAAGAGGGCGGATGCATGAGTCAGTCGATGAAAAGGAACTCGTTGGTGTTGAAGAGCACGCGGGCCACGGCGGGCAGGCCGGCGGATTGAGCCAGGGCGCTGAATTCCTCGAGTTCTCCGGCGCCAGGTTCCCGCAGCAGGACCAGACGGAACATCTGTCGGATCGGTTCTGCCGGAGCCGGAGCTGTTCCTGCCACGCGGGCCGCGAGGTGCGTGCTCTGGCCCAGCAGAAAGGGATTGTTGAAAAGTGTCAGGGATTGCAGGGCCGAGGCGGAAAAACCCCGGGTGGGCGAGAGCAGTCCCATGTCAGGGAAATCCAGCACCTCCATGAAGGGGTCGGCAATGCCCCGGTAAACCACGCGGTAGATGCTGCGCCGCGGGGCGGCCGGCGCTTCCCAATCAAATCCCGCATAGTCCAGCACCGGGGTAGCCTGGGGGCCCGGACTGGCGTTGTAATGTGCAATGCCCGGCCCGCCCATGGTCAGGTTGAGCCGGCCACTGGCGGCCATCACGGCATCGCGGTAACTGTCGGCATCCAGCCGGGTGCGGTTCATCCGCCACAGCAGGCGGTTGTCAGGATCGATGCCCTGCGGGTCCGGTCCCCCGCTGCGGGGCGTGAGGGTGGTCACCGGCTGGGCGGCACCGGCCGGAGGTGGCGGAGCAGGAAGCGCTGAGCTTTGCTGCCAGGTGGCACTGGTGACGATGAGGCGATGCAGCGCCTTGAGCGAGCCTTTGGCTTCATCCCGGAACCAGACGGCCAGCCAGTCGAGCAGTTCCGGATGTGAGGGGGTGCCTCCCATGCGGCCGAAGTCGGAAGGCGTATCGCAAAGTCCCCGGCCGAAATGATAGTGCCAGACCCGGTTGACCGCACTGCGCCACGTCAGGGGATTGTCCCGGTGCGCGATCCATCCGGCCAGGGCGGCACGCCGTTGCCCTTCATGTTGCGGGTCGGCCGGGGAAAAGCGTGCGTTCAGGGCAGCGATGGCCGAGAGGGCTCCCGGACCGGCTGCGGCACCTGGTTTGTCCAGATCGCCCCGTTTCAAAATGTGGATGGTCCGGGGCTGCGGCGCTTTCAGAATCGCTCCCCGTGCGGCCTGGTTGGCCGCGGAGGCCGCATAGACCTGGACCTGGGCGGGCAGGCGGGACAATTCCTGGCGCGCCCGTTCCTGAAGCACGGCCGCCGCCAGCGCCAGCCGGCCTTCGGGCAGGCGTTGCTCACGGGCGGTCAGGAGAGCGGCCTGCGCTGCCGCGGGCAGGGCGATCAGCGTTTCTGCAGGAGCGGCGGTGGCGGAAAGACGGAACCGCCCCAGCAGGTGTTGTCCGCCTTGCAGCTGTTGCAGGGCAATCACGAGCCGGTCCCCATCGGCAAAGGTCAGGGGAGCGGCCGGTCTGAGGATCGCATGATGCGGTTCACCGACCCGGGGATGAATCGCCCATGAGGTTTTGGGATCGCCATCAATCAGGGTAGGGACGGCATAACCGGCCTGGTCAAAATCAGACAGGGCCCGGATGAATCCGACTTTTTCCGGAGCCGCTCCCCCGGCCCGGAAGATCCACGCTTCAAACCCGCTGAGGTGCAGGTTTCCGTTGTCCAGCCGGCCTGGTCCCTTCAGGGGCAGGGAGTCATCTGTCAGCAGATCAATCCGCAGGGCACTGATTTCCCTCGGCGGACTGGAAATGGTGAGGGTGTAGGTTTCCGTGTCCGGCCGCGGCCCGCTGGAAAGCACGGAGCCATCGGCGAGACGGGTCAGCACGGCGCTGACCGCCGAGGTGTAAATGTCAGGGCTCAGGGTCTGCCAGGTCTCCCGGCCCCCGCCCGCGGCTTCCCATTGCGTCACCAGTGTTTCGTTTTCGGCGGTGAGGAGCACTTCGGGCTGGAGAGGGCCGATGGCATCGGCCGCATCGAGCACCGCTGTCCATTGGCGTCTTTGCCCAGCGGTGGCAGGGTCTTCGTCGTAGGCCACATTCCCTTTGCCGACGCCGGCGAAGACCGCCTGCAGGGAAAAATAATCCTCCTGGGTGATGGGGTCGAATTTGTGGGCATGACAGCGGGCACAGTTGGCGGTGGTGCTGACAAAAGCGCCCATCGTCTGGGTCACGAGATCGTCGCGGTCCACGTATTCATACGCGGCCGGGGCGGTGCCTTCGGCTGAAGCGTCGAACGGTCCGGCCCCGAGGAAACCCAGCGCCGCGGTGAGCCGGGTATTCGCCGGGAATAACGTATCAGCGGCCAGTTGCTCCTGAATGAAACGGGGCCATGGGGTATCCTGATTGAAGGCGCCGATCACGTAGTCCCGGAAGCGCCAGGCGTTGGGGCGATGGACATCGTGCTCGAAGCCGTGGGTATCCGCAAAATGGATCGTATCCAGCCAATGGCGGGCCCATCGCTCGCCATAACGGGGACTGGCCAGCAAGCGGTCCACCACGGTTAGCCATGCGGGGCTGGATGCCTCCTGACCTGCCGGGGAGGCGGCGGACTCCTTGATGAAGGCTTCGGTTTCCCCGGGGGAGGGAGGCAGGCCGGTCAAATCCAGGGTCACCCGGCGCAGCAGGGTGCGGGCATCGGCTGCCGGGGCCGGACTCAAGGCAGCACCGGCTAGGCGGGCGCGGATGAAGCGGTCGATGGGATGGGCAGGGGAGGTGTCAGGTGTGCCGGGGACCGGCGGGGCCGCCAGCGGCCGGAGCGACCACCAATCGGCATCCGGTGGCGGCTTTACGAGGGCAGTGCGGGGGTCAGGGGCGCCGCGTTTGATCCATTCCTCCAGGAGGGCGATTTCCCCGTCAGGAAGTTTCTCCTTGGGCGGCATCTGATGGTCCGCATCTGTCCAGCGCACCATTTTGAGAAGCAGGCTGTTTTCCGGTGCTTCAGGCAGGATGGCGGGGCCATGTTCGCCGCCTTCGGCCCAGCCGGGTTTGCTGTCGAGGGTGAGGCCTCCCTTCATTTTGCCGGACTCATGCGAGTGGCATTCGAAGCAGCGCTGTTTCAGAAGCGGAGCGATCCGGTCGGTAAAAAACTCCTCCGCCCCGCCTGGCGCCGCGAGGGCCAGGGTCAGCAAGGTGAGGGGAAGCGCGTGTTTCATATCCGGTGTTGTCCGGATACGGCCCGCAGGGCTTGGTTTCTTCAGCTCGTTTTCGTGGTGATGCGCTCTGCTTCATTTCAGGCGGATTGAGTGGCGGCGTGCTGCGTGGTGCCATCACGCTGCTTTGGCCCTGGCGACTGCCATCCCGGGCACCATCATTCCCGGGGAGTATCGCCGGCGGTGGCTTCCTTCAGCCGCAGGACATGATCCCGGATTTCTTCCAGATTCAGCTCCGGCATGCCCACCGGCCTGCGAGGTATCAGAGCTTGCTGCTTGCTGCTGAGACGGATCATCAGCAGGTCCTCCATGATGACGGCATCAACGACGGAGTCCCATGGGGCAAATGAGCTGACCCCCATAACTTCCTCCTTCATGCCATCGCGGGCAAGGTGCAGTGTCACTGGCATCGTGGTGCCGTCCGTGCCTGGGGGATAGCAGATTTCCTGATACAGACGATCGTAAGGTTTTACTTTGGCGAGGAAGCTGCCGGCCATCAGCATGACCCATAGAGCGAAAAGATCGTAATGGGTGGTGAAGAGCAGCACAATTCCGGCCGGGAGAGTGACCAGCGGGAGTGCCGCGTGTTTGTAATAGTAGTTGATTTTGCTGATTCGTGCCAGGGTCAATTCTGTCCGCCGGCAGAGGACGAGGTCCGAAGTGGTATAGTGGAATTCCATTCGGGGCTGGCTCAGGCTTTCACATCGGGCGGGGTTTCCGGCCCCGGGCCGGTGCAGGCGGACATGTCAGGCTCGGGCAGGTGGTGGAGGCGGCGGCGGAGGACTTCGGCGCGGAGGATGTCGCGCTCCTCGCCGCTGAGTTTGCGCTGGGCGGCGGTTTGGAGGTGGGCGGGCTGGATTTCCACCAGCAGGGTATCAATGAGCCGGGCTTCGCTGGCGGGCAGGACTCCCATGTCCGCTCCCATCCGGAGCATGGAGAGGTGGGTGAGCGCCTCCTTGCTCTCGATGATATGGGCGAACCGCAGTGCGGCGTAGGCCCGGCCGATATGATCGCAAATCTTGTGGGGACTGTCCTCGAGCAGTTTGCGGCGGGCGTTGCGCTCGTGGGTGATGATTTGTTGGATCACTTTCTCGAGTCGGGCGATGATATCCCCCTCACGTTCGCCCAGGGTGTGTTGGTTTGAGACCTGGAAAAGATTGGCGAGGGCTTCGGTGCCTTCCCCATAAAGTCCACGGACGGCGAGTCCGATCTTGTTCACGGCCTGGATGACCTGATTTACCTGCTCGCCGAGGACGAGGGCGGGGAGATGGAGCATGGCGCTGGCTCTCATGCCGGTGCCGAGGTTGGTGGGGCAGGCCGTGAGGTAACCAAATCGTTTGTCCCAGGCAAAACGGACCTGTTCCTCCAGTTCGGTGTCCAATTTGTCGAGGGCGGCATGGGCGGCCACCAGATCCAGGCCGGAGCGGATGCTTTGCATGCGGAGGTGGTCCTCCTCATTGATCATGATGGAGAGCGACTGTTCCCGGTTGATGACCGCCGCGCTGCCGGCGGATTTCGCGGCCTGCTCGCGCGAGATGAGGTGTTTCTCGACGAGGACCTGCTTGCGGATGGCGTCCAGGTTGGAGAGGTCCTCGGAGAAGCAATCCTTCATGCCGCTGAGGGATTCGATGCGCGGCTGGAGTTCCTGCATGATGGCAATGCGGTCCTCCTTTTTGGCCCAGCCGGGGAAAGCGGGGCCTTCGAGGTTTCGGGCCAACCGGATGCGGCTGGTGAGGACGATATCGCGGCAGGGCCCATCGTGCTCCATCCATTCGGGCGGCCGGCGGAGGAGGGTGGTGAATTTCATCATGGGAAGGAGAGGGGAAGGGGCTGCGGTTTCAGAAACGGGAGCACTGGATGGCCGGCAATCTGAAGCCAAGGGTCTGCAACTTAAACGCGCACGCGCTGTTTGAGGGATTTTTCGAGAGTGGCAATCTCGGATTTGAGGCGGGCGGCGTCTTCGTAGGCCTCCTTGGAGACGGCGTCGTCGAGGGCGGTGCGGAGTTGGGCGAGGTGTTCCTCGTCAGCCTGGCGGGTGCTGAGGTGGGCCGGCACTTTTCCGATGTGGCGGGTGCCTTTGTGCATGGCTTTGAGCAGGCCGTCCATGCCGTCGCCGAAGACGCTGTAACAGGCGGCACAGCCGAGGCGCCCGGTCTTGCGGAAGGTGCTTTGCGTCATGCCGCAGGCGGCGCAGGATTTTTCCATAGGTTGGGTTTCTACACGGGCGCCCTGGCCAAATCCCAGCAGCATGTCTGCGAGTTGGAACCCGGTGGGATCGGTCACCCCTTTTTCCTTGGCGCAGTTTTCACACAGATTGATCTTCTGCATGTTTCCCTTCACGATTTGCGTGAGGAAAACCGTGGCCGTTTTATCGTCGCAGACATCGCATTTCATTGGGGGAGGGCGGAAAAGAGGGGGTGGATTGGGTTGGAACTTCCTTGGAAGATACGGCGCCACGTGCCGGGGGAAAGAAGGATTTTCTCCTATGGCGGGGCGGTTGAATTCCCGTTTGGCCTGCACGTGGATAGGATATGATCAAGATTCAGCATGACATGCCCGAGCCTGCCATCGGCATTATCGGGGGAAGTGGCCTTTATGAATTGGAGGGCCTGGAGGAGTATGAGGAACTGGCTGTGGAGACCCCGTGGGGACCGCCGTCGGATGCCCTCGTGACCGGAAGGCTGGCCGGAAGGCGGGTCATTTTCCTGCCCCGTCATGGGAGGGGCCACCGCATTCTCCCCACGGAATTGAATCACCGGGCCAATCTCTGGGCGCTGCGGTCATTGGGGGTGCGCTGGATCATCTGCGTCACCGCCGTGGGCAGCCTCCAGGAAACCTACGCCCCCCGCGACATCGTGCTGCCGGATCAGTATTTTGACCGTACCAGCCGCCGGGATCAGCACACCTTCTTTGGGGATGGCATTGTGGCCCATGTGGGATTCAGCGATCCGGTGAGCGCGGGGCTCCGCGGGATTCTGCACCAGGTCTGCGTGGCGCAGGACCGCCGTGTGCATGATGGTGGCACCTACGTGAATATGGATGGACCGGGATTTTCCACCCGGGCCGAGAGCAACGCCAACCGTCAGCTCGGATTTGATGTGATCGGGATGACCAATCTCCCGGAAGCGAAATTGGCGAGGGAAGCCGAGATCGCGTTGGCCACCCTGGCGATGATCACCGATTACGACTGCTGGAAGGTCGAGGAGGAACCGGTCAACGCGCAGACCGTGATCGGCCATCTCTCGGCCAATGCGGCAGCGGCCAAGGCCATCATCGCGGCGGCCATTCCGCAGATCCCCCTGATGCCGGATTGGCCGGAGCACCGTGCTCTGGATATGGCGTTGGTGACGGACCGCAGTCTTTGGCCCGACGTCACGTTGGAGCGGTTGCGGCCCATTTTGGGACGATTTGTCTAAATAAATCAAAACTCTGTGACAATTTTGTTACGAAGCCGCCATGGTGGGAGTCCCCGGCCCGTCCCAACCCTGATACGATAATGGAACCTCCTTCTGCCGCTGGTGTAGAACCCCTCGCCCCCGTCCTGCGTGATCACAAGCCGGTGCTGTTGGACGGTGGTCCCTTCCGCAGCAAGGAGATCAGTTGGCTGGCCTTCAATTCACGCGTCCTGCAGGAAGCGGGCAATCCGGCGGTCCCTTTGCTGGAGCGGCTGAAATTCCTCGGCATCTACTCATCGAACCTGGACGAATTTTTCCGGGTCCGCATGGCCACGCTGCGCCGGCTCGTGTTGTTGGGGAAGGACTACCGCAAGCTCCAACTGCCCGACCCCAAAGCCACCCTGAAGGAAGCCCGCAGCGTCATCAAACGGGACGCGGGCATTTACGACCGGATCTATGACGAAATATTTGACGGGCTGGCCCAGCAGGGCATCCGCCTCATCAACGACACCGGGGTGCCCCGTGCGCTCAAGCCATGGCTCACCGAGTATTTTTTCGCCAAAGTGAGGCCGCGGATCATGCCCATTGTGATCCGCAGCTACAGCCAGCTCGGTTCCCTGCGCGATCAGCCCATGTATCTCGCCGTGGAAATGGGCCGGGCCGGCCGCAAGACCCGCCTCGGCCACGCCCTGATCGAAATTCCCAGCGCCGAGCTGCCCCGTTTTGTCACCCTGCCGGAACACAAGGGGCAGCGCCTTGTGATGTATCTGGACGACATCATCCGCTTCGGCCTGCCCAGCATTTTCACCGGCCTGCCGTATGACAAATTCGAGGCCTATGCCATCAAGTTCACCCGTGATGCCGAGATGGGCTTTGATGACGATGTCACCGAGAGCCTTTACGACAAAATCGCGGAAGGCCTGCGCAGCCGCCAGACCGGTCAGGCGGTGCGCATGAATTACGATTCCCGCATTCCATTGTCCTTCCTCAAGCTGCTGACGGACAAGCTCAAGCTGGACGCCGAGGACACCCTGATGCCCGGGTTCCGCTATCACAACCGGCGCGACCTCGTGAAATTCCCGGCGCCCGACAGCCTTGGCTATCCCCGGGAAACCCCGTTGCCGCATCCGCAGCTCAGCGGGAAACGCCAGTCCATCTTCCGGGTCCTCCAGGAGCGGGATATCCTGCTGCATCTTCCCTATCATTCGTTCTCGCATTTGCTGGATTTCCTGCGCGAAGCCAGCCTTGATCCTCTGGTGCAGAGTATCTACCTGACCCAATACCGCCTCGCCCGGCAATCCTGTGTGGCCCGCGCCCTGATGAATGCCGCGCAGAACGGCAAGGACGTCACGGTGCTGATCGAGCCGCAGGCGCGCTTCGATGAAAAGAACAACATCGAGTGGGCGAACCGCTATCAAGAAGCCGGGGTCAAGGTTATCCTCGGAGTGCCGGGTTTGAAGGTGCATGCCAAGATGTGTCTGGTGGTCCGCCACGAGGGCGCGGCGGACCGTTATTACAGCGCCATCGGCACCGGGAACTTCAATGAGGAGACCAGTCAGTTCTACACCGATCACATGCTGCTGACGTCGCATCCCGGCCTCGGAGCCGATATTCTGGAAGCCTTCCGCTTCTTCCAGTCGAACTGGCAGCCACCGCGGCTCAGTCACCTGGTGGCCGCTCCCTTCAGCCTGCGGGCCGGGGTGAAATATTGGATTCAGAACGAGATCGACCACGCCAAACACGGGCGGGAGGCCGGTATTTTCATCAAGCTGAACAACCTTGCCGATCCGGAAATCACGGGCCTGCTTTACAAGGCCAGCCAGGCGGGAGTGAAGGTGCAGATGATTGTCCGGAGCATGTTCTCCGTGGTCACGGGCGATGCTGCCAGCAAGAACATCCGCGCCATCGGGATCGTGGACCGCTATCTTGAGCACAGCCGCATCCTCGTCTTCCGGAATGGCGGCAGTCCCCGTTATTTCCTGAGTTCCGCTGACTTCCTGCCAAGGAATTTTGACAGCCGGTTCGAGATTGTCTGCCCCATCTACGACCCGGTGCTGCAGGAGCAATTGCAGCACTGCCTCGATATCCAGTGGAGCGATAACACCAAAGCCCGGGTGCTCGATAAGAAGCTCGCCAACCACCTGGTCAAGTCGAACGGGCCTCCTCTCCGCGCCCAGGAAGCAATGCGGGAATGGCTGGCGAAGCTGAATCAGAAGGCCAAATCAGCGGCGGGTTGAGGTGGTGGAAGCACCGTGGATGGACTGTGCCTGCGGCGGGTCCGGGGATAGTCCAGGCTAACGGCTCAGGCTTTCAGCCTTGTCGATGAGTTGCAGGAACTCGCCGCGGTAGCCGAGGGTGTCAGATCCTTTGGCGCTGCGGGCGAGTTGGCGGACCATCTCCCAGGTCAGGGTGGGCGGAGCCTCGCCGCGCAGGAGTTGGGCAAACCCGGCGACGGCCGCGGCCCAGCGGGTTTCCTGACCGGCCTGGTCCAGTGGAATGACAGTGTCCTTGACCGGGACTTCCAACAATTCGCTGGTGTCGCCGGCGGGCAGTTTCCAGCGGAGTTTGACATTCATCAGTTCCCCATTGAGCGCGGCGGGAGTGGGTTCGGGTTTCGGGGCGGTGACGGCCGGGACTTGTTGGTATTTCAGGCCATCCACCACCGGGACGGGCTTGTCATCCGGGGCTCCGGCGGGGACGATTTCATAGAGTGCAGTGACGTTGTGGCCGGCGCCGATTTCCCCGGCGTCCTTTTTGTCATCGTTGAAATCCTCCTTGGCCAGCATCCGGTTCTCATAGCCCAGCAGACGATAGGATTTCACCGCGGCGGGGTTGAACTCGATCTGGATTTTCACGTCCTTGGCGATGGTGACGAGGGTGCCGTTCATCTGTTCCACCAGCGTTTTGCGGGCTTCGCTGAGGCTGTCGATGTAGCCGTAGTTGCCGTTCCCCTTGTCGGCGAGGAGTTCCATGGTGTCGTCTTTGAGGTTCCCCCGGCCGTAACCGAGCACGCTGAGGAAGACCCCGGTTTTGGCCTTCTCCTGGATGAGAGCGAGCAGGGCTTCGTGACTGCTGATGCCGACGTTGAAATCGCCATCGGTGGCGAGGATGACACGGTTCACGCCGTCCTTGATGAAGTGCGCCGCCGCCTGTTGATATGCCAGTTCCAGACCGCCCGCGCCATTGGTGCTGCCGCCGCTGCTCAAGGCATCGATGGCGGCGAGAACCCGGGTTTTTTCCTGGCCATTGGTGGAGGGCAAAACCACGGCGGTGGACCCGGCATAGGTCACGAGGGAAACCCGGTCGTTTTCCGTCAGGTGTTCGGCGAGGAGGCGCAGGCTTTGCTGCACCAGTGGCAGTTTGTTCGGCTCCGCCATGGAGCCGCTCACATCCACGAGAAACACTAGATTGCTGGCTGGGCGCTGCGCGGTGGCGATCTCCTTCCCCTTCAAGGAAATCCGCGCCAGCCGGTGGGCTGGATTCCACGGTGCGTTGGTCGTTTCCACCCGCACCGCGAAGGGTTTCCCAGCCTGCGGTGGGGTGTCGTCATACGGGAAATAATTCACCAATTCCTCCAGCCGCACCGCCTCGGCCGGCGGACGCTGGCCTTCATTCAGAAAGCGGCGGACGTTGGCGTAGCTGGCGGTATCTACGTCGATCGAAAAGGTGCTGAGCGGGGCATGAAGGACTTCGTGGAAGGTGTTCAGGGGTATGTTTTTGTAGGATTCGGACCCGCCTTCCCGGATTGTTGCATTCTTCAGCCCGTCGTCTTTTGCGAGTGTCCTGAAACGTAATGCATAGTCCGGGGAGACTTCCCGGCCCAGGCTGCCCCCAATCGCGCCGCCGTTGGTGCTGAAGTAGGAGAATCCCTCCGTATTACGGAGGATCGCTCGACCGTTGGTGCTGGAGTAGGCGAATCCCTCCGTATTACGGGCGGCTTGACCAATGGCACGAGGATCCAACACCGGATAGGGTGAAGCGTCCGAAGGGGAAGCGGGATCATTTGGTCGGCGGCTATACAATTGGTAAGAATTATTTTTGGACCTGTCTTCCCCATCCAAAGGTCGGATCGCTCCGGGCTGAGTTTGCCAATTACCGAAACCACGTGCAGCGGCTTGATCTGACGGGTTGGATCCTTCCTTGGATTTAAATGTCGACTCATCAATCCCGGTGAATAACGGGGGAGGTGATGGGGCCGACCCATCAATCATGCGTCCTGCCGCGAGGCCTGAGACTTCCGGCCCATGGAGCCAGTCCGGACGAAGTGTCAGCATGATTCCCGCTGCGGCAGCGGTCGTGAGGGATAGCATTTTCCAATGACGTTTTACAAAGCTCCGGGGGGTGGGGACGGACTGGCTTAAAACAGACACCAGATGGCTGCGGCTGGCTTCCGGCAGTTGTCCGCTCTCGTCGGCTGGGAATTCGGCGGCGAGCAGATGGGAGAACTGGCGCATTTCCTCCGCATAGGCGGCGAGGTCGTGGTCCGCCGCCATTTCGGCTTCGAAAGCGGTGGTTTCTTCCGGAGTGAGCTGGCCCAGGGCCCAGGCGGTGGCGCGGACATGGGTTTCGTCGGCGGAGGGAAAATCGATTTCGGTTTTCATGGGATTTTGGAAAGTTCGAAACGGGTGGAAAGAGCTTCGGTGGCGAGGTATTTGCGGCGGAGGGTATCGAGGGCCTGGTGGAGCAGGGTGCCGACATTGGTGACGGTGAGGCCGGTGGCGGTGGCGATATCGCGGTAGCTGAGGCCGCCGTGGAATTTGAGGCGGATCAGCTCCTGCTGGCGGGCGGGCAGGGTGGCGATCAGGCGGATCAGTTGTGAGGAGGTCTCCCGGTTTTCGGCGGCATCGGCGGGACCGGGGGAGGGATCGGCGGCTTCGGCGAGGGTTAGCGTTTCCATGGAGGTAAGGCGTTGGTTTTTGCGCTGGAGGCTGGTGAGCCGGTTGCGGCAGACGGTGAAAAGCCAGGGTGCGAGGCTTTCCACGTCGCCGTCCGGTGGGTTTTTGGCGAGGCTGAGGAAGGTGTCCTGCACAGCGTCGCGGGCGGTTTCGGGATCGCCGCAGATAGATCTGGCGAAGGCGATCAAGGGGCGCTCAAAGCGGTCGAGGGCGGCCAGCAGACGCGGGCGTTCCGGAGGAGGTTCAGCGGGAGGAGTCACAGGTGAGTGAAAGTTGAAGCGGAGGGGACCGGAATTCCCCGCGATGGAGGAGCGTCAGGGAGCATCACGCGCCACGCCCGGGTTTCCTGGGATTATTTTTTCCGGCGTCCGGGCGCGGGATGGGTTCCTGAGACGCCAGCGTTTGCCAAGTCCCGGTTTGGGGTGAAAATACTGCTTATGTATGAACACCCGAAGCATCCCCTGCTGGAGCGGCCTGCTTTTTTAAGGAGGGTTTTTGGCCATGCCGTCCTTGCCCTGATGGTCATGGCGCTGGGATTAGGGATCGGGGTCCTCGGCTACCATTGGATTGGCGGGCTGGGCTGGGTGGATTCCCTGCTGAATGCGTCGATGATTCTCGGTGGGATGGGACCGGTCGATCCGCTTCCCTCCGATGCCGCGAAAATCTTTGCCTCCCTTTACGCGTTGTTTGCCGGACTGGCTTTTATCGGGGTGGCTTCCGTGATCGTGGCACCATTCGTTCATCGGTTATTGCACCGGATTCATCTGGACGACCAGGAATAGGAAACGGCACGGCTTTCCGGAGGGGCCGACTAAAGGAGTTTGATGCCGTCCCGGATCGCATTGAGGCCGAGGGCGAGCAAACCGATGCCGAACAGCAGGTGGAGCGGGCGCGCGGTCCGGTGCCAGCCGCGCCGTACCAGGGGATGCTGCAGGGCCAGGACAAATAGGCTCCAGAAGAGGAGGGCCTGGCCGAGAATGATGGCGGCGGCGGCAAATTTGCGGGTGGCGGTGGGGGCAGTGCCGAGCCAGGCGAGGACGACGGTGGCGAGGAAGAGGACGGCTTTGGCGTTGGTGAGATTGGTCAGGAGACCCTGGAGGAAGGCGGCGCGGTCGGACAGGGGCAGGCGTTGGTCCCCCGTTGAGGCGTCCGGGGGTTCCGGCCGGGTGCGGATCAATTGGAGGGCCATCCACGAGAGCCAGGCGCCTCCGGTCAAGAGCAGGGCCGGGAAGAGAATGCGCGATTCCTTCACGGCGAGGGCCAAACCGGTGAGGACCGCGGTGAGGTGCACGGACAGGCCGGCCGCGATGCCGGCCACGGTCCACAAGCCGGCCCGCAGGGGATGGGCGAGGGAATTCCGGATCAGCAGGAGCATGTCAGGCCCGGGCGAAAATTGCGCCAGAAGCATGAGCAGACTGAAAGCCAGATAATCCAAGCCGCCGTCGTGCACCCGGCCGGGAGGCCGCGCAAGGGGAGGGTCGGTCCGGGATGGGGCGGCTAAGCCCGGACTCCGGCAAGGAGGGGTTCCTCGTCGTCCATGAAGTCGGGTTCCTCATCGTCGCCGGGGTCCATCATTTTGGTGGAGGGCGTGCCATTCATGGCCGCGATGCGTTGTTGGAAGGTGTCGAATTCGATGAGTTCAAAGCGGCCGTCATACGTTTCGCCGATGGCGGTCATGCTTTCCACCCAGTCGCCGGAATTCAGATAGTGGATGCCATCGATCATCTTGTCGGCCGGGGTGTGGATGTGGCCGCAGATGATGCCGATGCAATCGCGCTCCATCGCGAAGTTTTTCAGGGCGGCCTCGTAACGGCCCACCGCGTTGACCGCGCCTTTGACCTTGGCTTTGATGGCACGGCTGATGGAGAAGTACTCCTTGCCGCGCAGCTTCCGGGTCCAGTTGTAGGCGCGGTTGATCATGAGCAGCATGGAATAGCTGAAACTGCCAAGCAGGGCGAGCCAGCGGAAGTTGGTGGTCACGGCATCGAAGCCGTCGCCATGGACACACACGTAATTGCCCTGGGCAGTCTCGTGGATGTATTCGTTGCAGAGGAGGACGCGGTCGAACTGGAGGGGCAGGACTTTCCAGAGAAAATCGTCATGATTGCCGCGCAGGTAAATGATCTCGGTGCCATGTTTTTCGGCCTTCTTCAGGACGAGGCGGAAGAAGCGGGTGTGTTCGACGTTCCACTTCCCCCATTTTTTGAGGTGCCAGCCATCGATGATGTCGCCATTCATGATGAGCTTCTCACAGTGGATGTGACGGAGGAAGTGATTCACCTGACCGATTTTGCAATCGGCGAGGCCAAGGTGGACATCTGAGATGATGACGGTGCGGTAGCGGAGCTTTTGGCGTTTCATACTGAAAAAGGCAGGGGCAGGCGCGGAGGAGTTGGGGGAGCTGAATATTCGTGTTGGGCGGCCTTCAGGAGCCAGGATTCAAAGACGCAGGTGATCCGGGACCACGACTGGGGTTGGACCGACAGCCGGGCGGCTTCGGCGATCTGCGGCCAGCGGCGGCGCTCGCGCAGGGCACGGAGAACCTGACGCAGAAAAGCGTCGTCCGTTTCCTGGCTGGCGGCGAAACCATTCACGCCGGGATCCACAAACCGGCGTGAGGCGGCGAGATGGTAGCTGACCGTCACCAGGCTGGAGGCCATGCCTTCAAGGAGCACATTGCCGAAGGTTTCAGTGCGGCTGGGGAAGAGCATCAGGTCGGCCGAGGCGTAGGCTTCGGCGAGATCCACGCCGGTGAGGAAACCGGTCCAGATGGCGTCAGGATATTTGGCCGCCCACTGGGCCCGCTGTGGCCCATCTCCTGCCAGGACCAGTTTGGCCCCTGGGTGCTGGGCCCGGACCAGATCCCAGGCCTGGAAGACCAGTGCGAGATTTTTTTCCGCCGCCACCCGGCCGACGTGCAGCAGGACGATATCGGCAGGGCCGGCACCCCAGCGCTGGCGCAGTGTGCGTTCGCGGTGGCCGGGATGGAAAAGGTCCGTGTCCACGCCCCGTTCCACGATCTCGACATGGTGGAAACCCTGGCGGGTCAGGAGCTGGCGGGTGTCCTCGGTGGGGACGAGAGTCAAGGCCGTGGCATTGTGCAGTTTCCGCAGATAGCGCAGCAGCAGCGGACCCAGCAGGCCGAGTTGGTAACCTGACAGATACTGGGGGAAGTGGGTGTGATACCCGCTGACGACGGGGATCTGCAACTTCCGGGCCGCCCTCAGGGCGGAGTAGCCCAGCAGGCCTTCCGTGGCGAGGTAAATCACGTCAGGACGTTGCGCCCGCCAACGGCGGTGGAGGAACACGGGGCGGGGCCACCCGAGTCTGGCAAAAGCATAGCGGGGCAACGCGAAGCCGGGCACACAGACCTCCGTGAAGCCTCCCCGCCGGTCTTCGCCACTGACGCCGCTGACGCCCGGGTGGATCACTTCCAAGGCATGGCCGCGTCCGATCAGGCCGGCGGCGAAACGTTCCAACGTCATGGCCACGCCATTCACGTCAGGGGGGAAGGTGTCAGTGACAATAGCCAGTTTCATGGGGCATTCCAGTGAATCCAACTATCCCCGTTCCGCCCGGGACCTCCAAGGATATGCTGTGCCTTTTCCGTCACGGGAAGCGGGAGCAGCCGCCAACGGCGGCGGCGCGGCAGAGGTGGCGATACTGGATGCCCTGAACGAAACCGGAAGCCCCCCAGGGAACAGGACTAACAGCGTTCAGGCGTGGTGCAGCCACGGACTCCAGACGGTGGAAAATGACCCGGATCTGGTCCCGGGGCAGGTGGTCCGGCTGCGTGAAGGCTCCTGATGGAATTCAGGGTTTGGCGCCGGGCAGGGCGGGGGTCAGGAGCCTGCTGCGGAGACCGGCGAAGGTGGTGCGCATGTCTTCCGGCCGGCCGATGGCGAGGGCGGCTTCGTAACTGAAGTCAACGCCGGGGGTGATGGCGAATTGGACGACGGGGGCGAAGTAGGAACAGGCGCTGACGGCTTCCGGAGTGGCTCCGAAACGATAGCAGGTGATCGACTTCGCGATAGGGACGAAGACTCCCGCTCCGATGCCATCCTGGTTGACGTAGGCGGCCCAGGATTCCGGGATCTGGCGGCTTTCGTTCGGCCAGCCGGGCTGGGATTTGGTGAGAGCGCCGCTGGTCCATGCAGCGTCGCCCTGGTAGTGGACGAGGTTGGTCAGCCGGGGATTCATGAAGACAGCGGGGACTTCATGATGGATCACGGGATGGGTTTCCGTGCCCGTATAAAGGAAACGGAATTTGACGATGGCGCAGGCTCCTTCGAGGCGGATGTCCTGCTCCATGAGGCAGTCGGTGAGGAGTTGCCCGCCCGCCCAGTTCCGGGGACGGATGCGGGCGCGGAGGGTGGTGCGGTCGTGGGTGAGTTCAAGGACTTCCGCGGCGGTGCCCTTGTAATCGCCGCCTTGCACGGGATTCCAACGCCAGGGTTTACCGGCCCAGAGGGAGCCGTCGGGCTTGCCGTAATAACTCTGCTGGATGAGGCGGCCGTGGTCGAAATGGTCGAGGAGGTTTTCCTTGGAGCCGCTGGCGGAAAGCCAGGCGATGCCGGCTCCGCTGGAGCGTTTGACGCCGAGACGGATGGTCCCGTTGTCCAGATAGACCCAATTTTCCGGGGCGTCGGCTCCCTGGGAAGCGATGAAAGGCACGACGGTGGCGCTGTGTGCAAGACTGGCGAGAAAGCGGCGGCGGGACGTGGGCATGGTCAGAGAACGGTAGGGGCACCGTGGTTTATCGCGGTCGTGGGAAGGAGGCTCCTTCATCCGGCCGGAATTCACCGGTCCGATTCAGGCGGCCGCGGCCTGGTGGTTGCAGAAAAACCGGGAAAGCGCGGTCCGTGGTGTCAGCGCATGACGGCGAGTTCCACCTTGGTCAATCCGATGGACTTGGTCAGCCCGATTTGCGCGGCGGCGGCGGGAGTGAGATCGATGATGCGGCCGCGGACGAAGGGGCCCCGGTCATTGATGCGGACAACGGTGCACCGCCCGCTTTTGAGGCAGGTGACGCGGACCTTGGTGCCCATGGGCAGGGTGGGATGGGCGGCGGTCAGGGCGCGGGAGGAGAATCGCTCCCCGCTGGCGGTACGGTGGTCCGTATAAATCGAGGCCACGCCGTGTTGTTTTTTTCCAGAGACCGCCGGCAGAGCCGTGGTCACTTCCGGGCGGGAGGCACAGGAAACGGAATGCGAGCAGAGGAACAGGAGAATCGAGGCCAGCCCGGAATGCTTAATTTGAATCATCATTATGGAAAATACGGTTCATCAGCGGGATATCACCTGGGCGCTGGATGTGGACCGTAACGGTCTGCCCTGGAACGAGCAAGCCCGGAGTTCCGGGGGTGGGGGAGTGGGCTTTTTCAGGGAAAGTGCAGACGACATCGCGGCCAAAGATGCGCCGGTTGGGCAGGGGGCTGCTGGCATCGGCGACGTTGTTGATCCGGGGGGAGATGGCGGTGACCTTGGATTCGAAGATGTTATTGCGGTCGAGGGCCGGGGTGATCCAGACGGTATCCCCGATGGTCAGCTTCCCGATTTGTTCCTGCGGCAGGAAGGCGACGATCTGGTCCGGTTCGGCGACGACACGCATCACGGCTTCGCCCTGGGCGACGAATTCGCCTTCTTCTTTTTCGAGGCGGTCCACCGTGCCGCCGCGGGTGGTGCGGAGCGAGCACAGCTCGATGAAACTCAGTAGTTCATTGATCTCCTTTTGTTCATCGGGGAGAAGACCCGCGCGGACTTCGTCTGTGATGCTGCTGGCATCGGCACTGGCGGTCGCGGTGGCATTGGCTTTCAGTTTGGCGATCTGGCTGGTGACTTTGGTCAAGGTGTTCCGGACTTCGCCAATGCTTTGCACCGCCGCGGCCTGGCTGCCCTGGAGCTCGGCGATATCCACGTTGAGGTCGTCGATTTTTTCGTTGGTGAGGGCGGCGAGGCCCTGCAGACCGAGCAGCTTGGAAGCATTGGAATTCGGGGTGCCCTCGGACTTGAGCAGGCGCTCGCGGGAGGCGATCAGTTCGGTGAGGCGTCCTTTGTCCCCGGCGTCGGTGATTTCCAGTTTCCGGAGTTCTGCTTCCAGGTCGAGCTGCTGGCGCTCGATGCGGGAGATTTCCTCGTAGCGGTTGGCCGCGACCCCGCGGAGGACGCCGACCAGCTCACGCTCATACAGGCTGGAGTCCATGCGGGCGATGACGGTATTAGGGGGCACGAAGTCGCCCCGTTTCACAAGGATTTTCGCGACCCGGCCTTCTTCAATTGGGGAGATATTCTCCTGATAAACATCGACGGCTCCATTCATCCGGGCAAAGACACGGCCCCGGCTGTAGCCCCATGCCGCGATCAAGCCGATGCCAACCCAGACCAGGAGAGGCCAGGATTCCAGGATTTTCCGGCGGGTGAGACCGAGTTTGGTTTTGACGGGAGTGTCGCGGTTGGGATGGAACTCGCTCATGGCAAAGGAAAAGCAGGCAAAGGAAACGGAAGCGGGAGACCGGGGTTTAGATTTCCACCGTGGTGCGCTGCATCACGAGGGAGACCTCGCTGGCGTCCGGCAGCTTGGCGATGGCATCGACGAGGTCCACTTTATAGGAAGGATCAATCAGCCGGACCTGATAGGCGTATTCGAGCACCTCGCCCTGGATGGCCTCGCGGGTGGCGATCATCTCCGCCGTGGTGCAATATTGGCCAAAGATGGATGGCAGGGCGGCCTGGGCGCGGGACTCAGCCGGCAGCATGAAGCGCAGCAAACCTTCGAACTCGCGGCGGCTGGCAAACGGGGACCACGCCAGGAAGATCGCCGTGGCGGCGAAGAACAGGGTGCCGAGGATGGCGACCATGAAGACCTGGGCGCCGCAGGAAACGCCCACGGCGAGGGAGCAGAAGATGAAGATGATGTCCCGCGGATCCCGGATCGGGGTGCGGAAACGGACAAAGGCCATGGCGCCGAGAATGCCAAGGCCGCGGGCCATATTGTTTCCGATGGCCATGATCATGATGGAGATCACGATACACACGAGGACCAGCGTATGAATGAAGGATCGTTGGTAGCTGAATCCCTGGTGGGTCCAGCGGTAAACGTTGGCGATGATCATCGACAGCACGAAGGCAATGCACAGGGCATTGAAAATCTCCATGGCCTCCAGGGTACGGCTGGCACCGAGGGCATCGAAGAGAGGGGCGGTCTGTTGATCTAAATTATTATTCATGAGGCGCGGTCACGTAGGCAGATGCTGGACAAAGGGGATCCGGGGAAGGAGGTTCGCATTGTGGCGGGATCGCTTCCCGATGCAATGGAAATAGGAGCGGGGACCCGCGCGGGTCTGACAGATGAGGGGGACGGCATCGGTCAGATCCAGTTGGGGGTCAGGGTGGTGTTTTCGCTGCCATCCGCGTAGGTGAAGCCCCGGAAGAGGGTCTCAAGGCGCCAGGCGACGGCATATTTACAGAAGCCGGTATTGTTCAGATTGAAGCGGCGCACCAGTTCCATCATCCATGTGGGGGTGTCCCGCATGGCCTTTAATTCGAAAATGTAACCCGCATAGGGACGGCGCAGGCCGGTCTGGGTGTCCATGGGCCGCCAGTATTTGAAGTCGGCTACTTCCTCGCCGGGCAATTCCCACGAACGGGTGGGGCGGTAGCTGACGCGGCGGTCAAAGGTGATCCGGGCGTAGTCGTCATTGGCGCCAAAATAGCTTTCGCGGATGTAGCGGATCAGCATCTTGGGCCGGGCACCGATGGTATTCGCGATGCGGCAGAATTCGAGAAGATTGTTGTTCTCCTTGGGCGATTTCAGCATGGGTGCCGTCTCTGGATGGGGCACGATATTGGGCCCGTATTTCCCACGGGACATGCGGGCACGGCTCTTGATGATCACCACGCCGACCTTGCGTTTCAGTTCAAAAAATACGGGATTCTTGGGGTTGCTATCGGTCCCGTAAGTCCGGATGCGGAGTTTGAAACGGGCGAAGGCCTTGCGCTCCTTGGCCAAGGCCAGGTCCATGGTGGGCCGGTCGAGCTGCAGAGTCGTGGTAATATACTCCGGAATATCGCCTTTCCCATTGGGGTCCGGGACGACAAAAGGCTCCAAGTAGTGCCGGATCTGGGGGACGAGGCGGGGATGGATGATGAATTTTTGCTCGAAGCGTTCGATCACCATGTCCTTCGCCCCTTTGCGGCTGGGGCCAAGAGGCTGGCGGCCGGAAGGGGCGGGTGGCGTGGCCCCGGCAGCTTCTGCCTGGCCCGGGATGGCTCCACCCAATTCCACCGCCGGCGGGCCGGATGGTGAAGCGATGGTCTCAACAGAAGGTGGCATGGAGGCAGTGGCGGGCAGAGATGGGGAGGAAAGCTGGCAATTTTGTCACAGAGTGGCTGAAAAAGCACTCTAAAATCATTCTTTTCTCATGGCTCTTATATCCTGAAAGCAAGATTAAAATCCATGGAATTCCAGAAATTCAGGCAAAAATGGCCAGTTTTCTCCGCCATGATAGTCAATCCACCTGGTAAATGACGGGTGAATTCGGGGATGGCGGGACTCGCTCTGCGGGGAATTTCAAGGCGCACCTGCGACAGGTTGAATAGTGGGCCCCCCTCGCTTCAGCCCGGGCATGACTGTTTTCCGGTGGGGCCGGTTTTGAGGCCGCTGATTTCCGCAAACCGAGGGAAGGCGGGAGCCCGCCGGAGGGTGGGATGGTCAATCCGGTGGATTCATTCAAACCGGACCGGTTTTTCGTAGATGGCCAGGACAAGGCAGCCGGCTTCGCTCATCACCTGATGGCTGGTGCCGGGCGGGTGGATGCGGAGGGTCCCGGCGGGCACGACGCCGAATTCGTCCCGTTGGCTGCCGGCAAGGACAAGGATGTGCTCGTAGCCGTCATGATGGTGCCGCGGGACACTGCTGGATTCATGGTAGCGGAGCAGGGCGGCGGAAGGTCCGGTCAGGCCGTCGCCGTAGAGACGGTAAATGTCCACCCCCTCGCGGAAGGGCTCCCAATTCAATTGATCAGGCTCTTGGGCGAGAAGGAGGAGGTGGGGGAGCTCGATGATGGTGCCGACGAGAGTGGGGGAATTCACAAAAGGAGAGGGGTTCAGGGGCCGCCGGTTTGACCTGCCGGCCGCGCTGCCCGGCGGGCAGGCCGCGCCCCGGGCCGTGGCCGGTGAATGGCCCTCGCGTGCCTTGGGTTTTGAGGGGAGGGCATGGACCGGGTTTTTGGCTAGATGAGGGCTTTGATGAAGGCGGCGGAATCACTCACGGCACCGAAGACTCCCCCCTGCATTTTGATCATCTTGAGGGCCGCGAGGTGGTTGCCGTGGTCGGTGGCTCCGGTGCAGTCGGAAAGCAGGAGACATTCATAGCCACGGTCATTGGCTGCCCTCATCGTGGTGTGGACACATACATCCGTGGTGATACCGGCGAGGACGATGTTTTTAATGCCTTTACGGCGCAGCAGCATGTCCAGGTCGGTGCCGTAGAACGAACCCTTGCCAGGCTTGTCGATGATGGCTTCGCCGGGGAGGGGGTAGAGTTCCGGGATGAGGTCCCAGCCGGGTTCACCCCTTGTCAGGATGCGTCCGCAGGGGCCGGCGTCGCCAATGCCGGCTCCGATGCGCCGGGAGCGCCATTGTTTGTTCTCCGGCAGGTCGGAGAGGTCAGGCCGATGGCCTTCCCGGGTGTGCATGATGTGATATCCCAGGGGCCGGGTGGCGGCGAAAACCTGCTGGATGGGTCCAATGGGCGCTCGGGTCAGGGAGAGGTCGTAGCCCATCTGATCCACGTAGCCGCCGGGGCCGCAAAAATCAGTCTGCATATCGATCACCAGAAAGACGGTGTTCTCCGGGCGGAGATCGCCATTCCAGGGCCAGGGATAGGGGTCAGCATCAACGTAAGGCATAACAGGAAAGAGATCAGGTTGAAAAATGGAAGCAGGAAGCGGTCCGCCACCACCAGCGAACCTCTTCCTGCCTGTCATCCATGACAAATTTTCAGGCGGCCGGTTCCGGGAGTGGAGTGCCGTGTCCCTCAGGTTCCCGGGCGGGTTGCGGAGTGATACGGCAGAGCCTGGCGGCTCCGAACAGCACCCCGGCGACGGTGATATAGCTGAGGGCCACCACCGGCGTCATGGCGAAGCCGATGCGCTCGCCGTGCATCAGGCCAAAGAACGTCATCACTCCCCCGGCGAGGGAAAACGCCGCTGCTTTGGCAAAGGAACGGTCGATCACATGCACTGCGATCGCGGTGAGGACCAGGCCGCCGAGAATCGCCCCGCCACCGAGAATCTCCAATCCATGATACAACACGCCTTCGTTCCGCATGGAAGCGACGAGGGTGGTTTTGGCTTCCGGGGTCAGGGCGGGCATGATGGTGCCGGCCGCCGCGAGGGCTCCATTGATCTGGGTCATCGCCCAGGCCGCGAGGTGGGGGGCCAGACCGAGAATGATCGCCGGAGCATGGGCCTTGGGCGTTTCCTGGAAGGCCTGCGAGCCGATCAACATGCCGATGTAGAGCAGGATCGGGAGAATGGCGACGGTGGGGATCAGGGCCAGCATCAGGGAGATGACGCCGAACCAGCAGAGCAGAATCACCAGCAATCCGGTGGCGGCGGAATACCCAATGCGCCCGCCCATGGCCTTCCAGCCGGGATGGCCGATGTAGACGGCATTGATGAAGGGGTTGCCCATCAGACACCCGATCAGGCTGACCACGCCGTCGGCGGTGAGGACGCGGGTGGTGGGATACGAATCGCCCGCCACCTCCGCGCTCTCGACATTGTCGATCGCTTCCACGAGATCGTAGATGCCGAAGGGAATGGCGGTGACCAGCAGGATGCCGAGGAAGGCGAACCCGCCGAAGACGTGGTTGAAAGCGGGCAGCGGGATATTGAACCCGAAGTTCGAGACGGAATCGGTCAGGCCCTTCAAGGTCAGGCCACCGAAGTTATATCCCAGGGCGGACGAGCCCCAGGCAATCAGGGTGCCGACGGCGATGGCGACGAGTCCGGCCGGAATGCCGCGGTATTTGACACCGCCAAACCAGCTGAGCAGGATGATGGCAAAACAAGTGAATCCGATCACCGGAGTCATGAACATCTCCAGAGCGGGCTTCATCGAGATGAAGGTGATGGAAACTCCTGCCAGCGTGCCCAGCAGGGCAGCCCGCGGCGTGATTTTGCGGATCAGGGTGCCTGCGAAGCCGCCAATCATCAGCACGAAACTTTGGATGAAAACCCAGGTCAGGCCCGCTTCCCACGCCTTGACGGGATCGCCGGTGCTCAGCTTGATCGGCAGCATGATGACAAAGACCACAATGAACATATGCGGAACACTGATGCCGGACGGCAGAGCGCAGACATCGGTGCGTCCGGTCTTTTTCGCGAGGCGGTAGGCCAGCCAGGCATAATACACGGTGGACAGGCACAGCATCAGGCCGGTGGCGGGCAGGATCTTGCCGAAGACGAGATCGTCAGGCATCTTCAGCACAAAGCGCAGCAGCGCGGTCAGGGTGAGCAGATTGACCAGGATATTGGTCCCGAAGCCGAAGAAGGCATTCCAGTCTCCGGGTACCCAGATTTTGGGTTTGGCAGTAGTTGAGGTCATGGTGAGGTATGGTTATTGAGTTGGTGGAATGAACCGGGAAACGGTGTCAGGTCAGGGCAGGGCAGGGCAGATAGCAGGTGGGAGGAGTGGGTGACCCAGCCAAAGATCCCGCCCTGGGCTTTGATCATTTTGAGGCCCATCCCGTGGAATTCAGGGAAGTAGGAGCCGGTGCAGTCTTCCAGGACGAGGCATTCATAACCACGGTCATTCGCTTCCCGGACCGTGGTATTGACGCAGACTTCCGTGGTCACTCCTGTGACCACCAGTTGAGTGATGCCGCGGTTCTGCAGGATGGCCTGGAGGTCGGTGGCGAAAAAGGCGCCCTTGCCAGGCTTGTCGATCACCGGCTCCAGCGGCAGCGGATACAGTTCCGGAATGATGTCATGCCCGGCCTCGCCGCGGATCAGGATGCGGCCCATCGGTCCGGCATCGCCGATGGTTTTGGCGCCACGGCCCCTGATCTTTTTGGCCGGTGGGAGATCGCTCAGGTCGGGCCGGTGGCCTTCCCTCGTATGGATCACGGTCAGTCCGGCTCCCCGCCACGCCGCCAGCAGCACCCGGTTGGGTTCGATGGTGCGGCGGAGTTGGGAGACATCGTTGCCCAGCATTTCCCCGAAGCCGTCCGGTTCCAGGAAGTCGCGCTGCATGTCGATGATGAGCAGGGCGCATCGTTCCTTTTCCAAGGCAAAGGGATACGGTTCGGCTTCGATGGAGTGGATGCTGGTTTCCATGGGTGGGGCGGTGATGGGATCCGGCGGCAGGAGCAGAAGGCGGGCCTAGAAGAAGATCGAGAGGCCGCCGTAGAACTGGACGAGGTCATCATCGTCCCCATCCGGGGTGAGAACGCTGTTGCCATCGGCCAGGCCCTGGTTGTCGAGATGATAGTATTTCACCCCGGCATAGAGCGACCAGAAGCCGGCTGCCTTGGGAATGAACTTCAGCGGCACGCTGGCCTTCACTCCGGTGCAGAAGACCGCCAATCCATCGCCACCGGGCGAGCCGTCGAATTGTTGGTAGAACTCATCATCGACCAGGTTGATGAAGGTCGGGAACTCCAGCTTCACAGCACTCAACTGGATCGTCGGATTGAGGCCGAGGGTGAAATAGAAACTTTCGTCGGAGGTGGCGCTGTTGAAGACCACGGTGGCCTTGTCTTCAATTTCCTGCCAGAAGGCGGCGTAGGGATTGAGAGAGAATTTGCCGCCCCAGAGGGAGGAGTCATCATAGGAAACCTTGGCCTCGAAGTGGGTGGAGGTCGGATAGGAATCGACCATGCTGTCGAACTGGGTAAAGGTCGTATCGAGCTTCCAGTTGCCGGCGAATTTGAAAGTCAGGCCGAGGATGGGGTCGAATTCGTTCCAATGGCCGGGATCGGCTCCGGACTTTTGGCTGTGGATGGAACTCCACACGCCGGTGGTCAGGCTGACGTCCTTGAGGTAACTGGATTCGCTGGAATACAGGTCCCAGAAAACCAGGAACAAGGGTTGGAATACGAGACCCTCATTCTCCACATTCAGGCCGCGGGGGGTAATGTAGTGATCAGAGAAGTCCAGCTGCAGCAGCACATGCGCCCAGGGATCGGATTCCGGCGGAGCCACCGCCGGAGACGGGGGCGTGCCGGCCGTGGCAGGGGTGGAAACGAAAAGTGGGAGAGCGGCGACGAGCAGGGCGACGGAAAGAAGCTGGGTTGGTTTCATGATGGATTGGTTTGATGGCGGGAACGACAAACCAAACTGCACCGACCGTGCCAAAGGGTTATGTGCTGTATAAAGTGCTGATAAACAGGTGGTTGGGCGTTTTGAATTGGTCCTGCCGCCAGGCCCTCGGCTGTCCCGGGTGTGCCCCTGTGCGACAGATGGGACACTTCCGGGGTTTGCCCGTGCGGTGGCAGGGCGGATGGCGCGGTCGTGCCGTTGGAACTCCTCCCGGGCTGCCCCCCGCGCGGCAGTTAACGGCGGATTAACCCGTTTGGGTAAGTGGCCGGACCTGTGCCGTTTCCCCTATAGCTGCATCCCGTCCGGAAATATCCGCCTCCCGCCTCCTGCTTTTCCACTTCCCGTCATCCGGCTCATTTACCGCTCCCATGAAGACTCCTTTCCTATCTTTGTCACGTGGTCCGCACGATCGGCTGGTTCTGGCGGGCTTGCTGACCACGCTGGCGGCCACCGCCGCGGGGCAGGCCCAAAGCGGCACCTGGTCCAATCCTGTCTCAGGAGGCCTTTGGAGTGTGGCGGGAAATTGGGCGGGAGGGGTGATTGCGGATGGCAGCGGTGCGACGGCCGACTTCAGCACGTTGGACCTCACGGCGGATCACACGGTCGTGCTGGATGGTCCCCGCACCCTGACGAATTTGACCTTTGGTGACGTTGACCCCGCCACTCCGGCGAATTGGATCATAACCGGCAATGCCGATCCGCTCAACGCCTTCACCCTGGATACCACGCCCACGATTACCGTCAATGCCCTCGGCACCGATGCCACGGCCACGGTCAGGGCAGCGATCTCCGGAAGTTTGGGGCTGATCAAGTCCGGGGCCGGTCCTCTGACTCTTGCGGGATTCAACACTTACGGAGGGACAACCAACGTGAACGGCGGGATCCTCCGCCTGGGAACCGGCGGGGTGATCAATGCGGGGGCCCTCACTACAGCCAATGTGGCGGGAGCCCGATATATCGGCAGCGGTGGCGATCTGACCAGCAGTGCCCTGTCCACCATCAACCAGACTGGCGGCGGTTTCCTCCTGGAATCCGGCAGTGCTACCTTCAACGGCGGCATCCGGACGGCCAATTCGGACGGCAGTGTGATCCGGATCGATGGCGGCACCTTCACCGCCACCACCGTGGAACTGCGCCGCACGCAAAGCTACACCGCGCTCCGGACGACGACCGATGTCAATCAAAACGGCCTGTATGTGACCGGGGGCACGGTGAATATCACCACCCTCAATGCCGGGACCAGCAATTCCTCGGTGTCCGCCCGGATTGATGGCGGGGATGTTGTCATTTCCGGCAATGCCAACATCGGTGGCACCAGCAACACCCGCTACAGTATCCTCCAGGTCAAAGGAGGCACATTCACTTCCACCGATCCTACCAATGGTGTGGTGCTGGGCTTCAGCACCACCACGGGAAACAATGCCGAATTTTATCTGACCGGGGGAACCTCGACGGTCGAGAAAATCACCATGGGAGCCTCTTCGCTCGTCACTGCAGGATCCGGCACGGTTTATCTGAATGGGGGCGCGCTCTATCTGGGCAGCGGGGGGGTGGAAAAACGTGCCGCAGGCACTTACACCGCAAGTGTCAGCCTGATCGCCGGCACGCTGGGGGCCAAGGCCGATTGGGCCACCGGGGTTGATTTTTCCACCGGAGCCGAAACCACCAATAACGCTTCCATCAAGACGGCTGACGCCACCGATGCGCCGTTCAATATTACGCTGGGGGGTATCATTTCCGGGAGCAGCGGATTCACCAAAACCGGTGGCGGCACCCTGCTGCTCACGGGAAACAACACCTACGACAGTTCTTTCGGGACGGGTACCATCATCAGCGCCGGGACCCTCCAGGTGGGCAATGGCGGCACCAGCGGAACCCTTGGGGCGGGGCCGGTCACCAATGACTCCCGGCTCGACTTCCGGCGCAGCGATGCCCTGACGGTGGACAATGTGATCAGTGGCACCGGCTCCCTGTCCCAGTCCGGCCCAGGCACCCTGACGCTGACGGCCCCCAATCTCTATGCCGGCGGGACCATTATTTCCGCCGGCACGCTGGCTCTGGCCAATCCCAGCGATTCGGCCACCGGGAGCGGTGCGGTCAATGTCCAGGCCAATGGTGTCCTCGGAGGCACTGGTGCGGCCGCGGGGCCCGTGACCGTTGCGGCAGGGGGCGCGGTCGCTCCGGGCGCCGGAGTCGGCACCCTCAGTGCGGGCAGCCTGACACTGGCGTCGGGATCCAATCTCCATTTTGAATTCAACAGTACCCCGGCCAATGACCAGATCGCGGTCGCGGGGACCCTGACCTTGAACGGCGGCGCGGTCCGGTTGCGTCAGGAGAATTCCACCAATCCCTGGAGCGCCCTTACCAAATATTATCTGATCAAGTACGGCGCGCTTGCCGGGACCGGCATCAGCGCCCTCAGCGTGGCCAATCCGGTGAGTGGGGTGACCTACGCCTTCGGCACGGAAACGGTCGGGGCCGACCAGTTCATCACCCTAACCCTAAGTAGTGCCGGAACTCCCAATACCTGGAACGTGGATGCCAGCGGCAGCTGGGATACGGCCGCCAATTGGAGCACTGGAATTCCGGGGGGCATCGGGAATCCTGTCAATTTCCTGGGAGCGATTTCCACCGCCCGCACTATTACTCTCGACACCGCCCGCACGGCCGGTTCCCTCACGTTTGATAATGGGAATCCCTACATCCTCACGGGGTCGGTCCTGACATTCAACAATGGCGCCCCGGCGGCCACCGCCACCATCCAGAGCGGATCGCACATCATCAATTCCAATGTCAGTCTGCCGGCCGCCGGCCTCAACGTCGCCGTCAGTCTGGCGGATGCGGCCCTGACCTTCGGAGGCACGGTTTCCGGTTCCGGGGCGCTCCGGCATCAGGGTCCGGGGACGCTGCGTCTCACCAGGGACAATCCCTGGAATGGCGGCACCACCCTGGCGGGCAACGGCGTCATCGAAATCAACCAGGCGGCCGCTCTGGGCACCGCCGGCCTGGCCTGGACCGGGGCTGGCACGCTGCGGCCGCTCGCTCCCCTGACCTTGGCCAATGCCCTCTCGGTGGCCGCCGGCATCAATGGGACCATTGATACCGCGGGCTTTGATCTGACCGCTTCCGGGATCATCAGCGGCGCGGGCGGACTGGTGAAGACCGGAGCCGGCGTCCTCACCCTGACCAATGCCAATTCCTGGGCCGGGGGCACCACTTTCCGTAGGGGGCTGGTTTCCTTCACCGCCCCGGCGCAGCTGGGAGGCGGGGACCTGATCTTTGATGGCGGCGGTCTGCGCTGGGGTGCCGGCAACACCACTGACATCTCCGCCGGAACCACATCATTCCTGGCCGGCGGGGCCACTTTTGACACCGGCTCCAACAATATCTCCCTCGCCAGTGTGGTGGGCGGGGGCGGGCCGGGCAGCTTGACCAAAACCGGCCCTGGCAAGCTGACCCTCGCCGCCGCCAACAGCTACACCGGCCGGACCCTTGTTCTGGGTGGTTCCCTGGCCTTGCCGGCCGCGGAAAATCTGGGGCCGGCCCCGCTGACTCCGGTCACCCAACAGTTGACGCTCGATGGCGGCGCGCTGTTGATCGAAAATTCGTTCGATCTGCCTGTCACCACCGGTGTAGCCGTCGGAGCTGGTAGCGGCACGATCAACGTTCCCGTGGATTTGACCCTGGGAATCGCAGGGGGGATTGTGGATCGGGATGCTCTTCCGGGCGTACTGGATCTGGAGGGCTCCGGCACCGTCAACTTCACAGGCAACAGCAGTTACAGCGGCGGAGGCACGTTCAAGGGCCTCACCATCAACGCCAATGCCACCAACGCCTTTGGCACCGGAGCCGTCACCCTGGACGGCACCACCGTGAACTGCGCCGGAAATGTCTTCCTGCCCAATGGGTTCATCGTGAATTCCACCGCAGCCATCAACCTCTCCAATGCCAACCCGGGCAGTACCCTGACAGGCTCACTGCTGGGGGCCGGCACCCTCACCATGACGGCCACCGGCAACCGCAGCAACATCTCTGGAGACTGGACCGGATTTGCGGGTGACCTGATTCTCACGGGGGACGGGGAATGGCGCATTACCGGGTTCAATGAAACCCTCTCCAATGCCCGCGTGCGCATTGATGGTATCACGCAACTGGTCCTCGCCGTGAATCCCAATGTCGGCGTGCCCCGCGTCATCAGGATCGGTCAGCTCACCGGCACCGGACTGCTGGGAGGGCAACCGGTCCCCGGCCGTTCCGTCAATTGGACGGTGGGGGGGCTCGGCACGGATTCCACCTTCGAGGGCATCATCAAGGATAACATGAGCCAGCCCAATGGGGTCGGCAACGCGGCCTCGGATTTCACCAAGGAAGGCATCGGCACCCTCACCCTGACCGGTATTTCCACCTACACCGGAACCACCACGGTCTCCAATGGCACCCTGCTGGTGAATGGGGATAACTCGGCCGCGACCGGAGCCCTCGCCGTTACCGGCGGCACCCTGGGAGGCACCGGTATCGTGGGCGGCGCGGTGACCGTCGAGGCCGCGGGTTTCCTCGCGCCGGGCACCTCCATCGGCACCCTCACCACGGGCACCGCTTTCATCGAGGGCACCCTCCTGACCGAATATGACAATGCCAATGCCAACGGGATTGACCACCTCCGCATCAATGGCGACCTCATCCTGGGCACCGCCGCCCAGCTGGTGCTGGAAGCGGATGGCGCCTGGCCGGCCGGAGCACCCCGGGTCATTGCCAGCTGGACCGGCAGCCTCAGCGGCACCTTCGCCACCGTCATCGGCCTGCCGGCCGGTTATGATGTCAACTACGCCTTCAATGACGGCATTTCATCCAACAATATCGCCATCGTCCCCGGGTTCTCCAGTCCGGCCTACACCGCCTGGCTCACTGCGAATTCCCTCGCCGGAAGTGACGCCGCGGCCTCTGCCGATCCTGACAATGACGGAATGATCAACCTGATGGAGTTCGCCTTTGATGGGAATCCCAACCTTGCCGCCGACTCCGGCAAGTCCCGCACCGCCATCGCCACCGCCGGCGCGGATCAGGCCCTCACCCTTACCATTCCGGTCCGCACTGGAGCCGTCTTCAGCGGGGCCACCGCCCAGACCGCAGGCATTGATGGAATCATCTACACCATCGAAGGTTCCGATGATCTGGCCGGCTGGTCCGCCTTGGTCATCTCCGAAGTCACCCCTGCGGCCAGCGCGGGCCTGCCGGCTCTTTCGACAGGCTGGACCTACCGCACCTTCCGCACTCCGGATACGGTGAGCGCCGACAACCGGGACTATCTCCGGGTCAAGGTTGCCCCCGGGAGTTGATGTTACTCAGGACCAGACCGGTATTTAAGGCTCAAACCGTAGCGTTGCCGGTTAAACGCGCGGGTTTTTGGCGCCATGTCACGCCCCATTCCACGGCATGGGCCTGCAGGCCACTCCTGATGGGGCCGGCAGGACGGCATGGCAGGGGCGCTTTCTGCCGTGAAGTCCTTGGCAAGCCGGGGTGGATTGTGCCACAAGAGAAGGAAATGACCCTCCGACTTCTCCCTACTCTGTTTTTTCTGGCCTGTTCTCCTGTTTGGCTGGCCGCCCAGGACCGCGCCGCCCTGACCATTCCTGCCACCGATGACGGCCTTCCGGGGTCCGGCCCCATCCGCCGGGCCGACTGGTTCCGCCAGCTTTGGGAGCAACGCCGCATGGCCTGGGCTCCCAGAGTGGCATCCGACCAGGGCGCGGTGGTTTTTCTGGGCGACTCCATCACCCAGGGTTGGGGCGATGATCTGGGCAAAGCCTTCGGTTCCATGAAGGTGGCCAATCGTGGCATCTCCGGCGACACCACCCGTGGCATCCTGATCCGCCTCCAGCAGGACGTGCTGGCCTTGCATCCCTCCGCCGTGGTCCTGCTGGCGGGGACCAATGATCTGGAGGAAAAAGCGGGCCCGCCGGTGATCGCCGGCAACATCAAACTGATTCTGGCGGCGCTCAAGGCCCACCGCGCCGACCTGCCCGTGGTGTTATGCAAGGTCTTCCCCAGCGCTGCCAGCAAGTCCCGGTCCGCGGAACAGATCAAGGCGCTCAATGAACAATACGCCGCTCTTGTGAAGGATCAGCCGCAGGTCACTCTTTTGGAGACTTGGAAGCCGTTTGCGGATGCCGCTGGCGACGCTATTCCTGCCGAATTCCCCGATCTGCTCCATCCCAACGAGGCCGGTTATCTCAAGTGGGCTGCGGCCCTGCGGCCCGTCCTCGCCACCCTTGGCCTGACGGAGACCGGGCCGGATCCTTTCCAGCTGGAGGAGGGTTTCACCAGTCTTTTCAATGGCAAGGACCTCACGGGATGGACCTTCAAGGACGGTGCGCCCTTTGATGGAAAAGCCCGCAGCAGCGATCAGCGTTATTTGGCCATCAATGGCCGGCTGGTGGTCACCACCCCGCCGGAAGGCAGCAAACTGGCCCAGCTTTGGACGGTGCGGGAGTTTCCGAAGGATTTCACCCTGCGCCTGGAATTCCGCGCCACCCCTGACGCCGATAGCGGGGTCTTCCTGCGCGGTCCGCAACTTCAGTGCCGCGACTACTCCCTCGCCGGTCCCTTCAAAAATCTGACGAAATACAAACCGCAGGACTGGAACGAACTTGAAGTGGTGGTCACCGGCGGCACCGCCCGCTGCACCTGCAACGGCGAGGTCCTCGACGCCGCGTTCAAAGTCCCCGCCACCGGCCCCATCGGCCTCGAAGGAGACCGCGGCCAGATGGAATACCGCCGCATCAGGATCAGGGAATAGGACGATCTTTTCGTAATCAGGGATGGGATCGGTTTTTGTTGGATCGTGATCCAACAAATTGCCGGCGGATTGGTCTATTGCGGGGGATGTTCTGGGCCGGGTGTTTTACCTGGAGTTTACATTCCGGCGTGTTTTGCCATCCTACCTTGTCCAACATGAAAACGATTCCCTCCCCCCTCCCGCTTGCCGGCGTCCTGTTTGGCCTGGTCCTCCCCTGTCAGGCGCAGCCCGCCCTGACGATCTACAATCAAAACTTCGCCACGGTGCGGGACCGGCTGACGCTGGACCTGCAAAGCGGGCTGAATGATGTCCGCTTCACGGACACCACGGCCCATGTAGAAGCGGATTCCGTGATTCTGCGCGATCCCGCCGGGGCAGTGGCGCTCCGGGTCATCGAGCAAAACTACCGGGCCGATCCCATCTCCGAGGGCCTCCTGCTTTCCTTGAACGAGGGCAAGGAGATCGATTTCCTCATCCCCGGCAGCCTCGGCAAGCCGGACCGCACCGTGAAGGGGAAAATCATCCGCAGTGGTTATACCGCGCACTCCGCCGAATCGATGCAGCGGTATGGCCGGGCCTATGCCATGAGCCAGATGTCGATGAATTCTGCTTACGGACAAGGCATGCAGCCCATCATCGAAGTGGAAGGCCAGTTGCAGTTCGGCCTGCCGGGCAAGCCGTTCTTCCCCGCTCTGGCGGATGATACGGTGCTCAAGCCCACCCTCGTTTGGAAGCTGCACTCCGACAAGGCCGCCAAAGTGAACGCGGAAGTCGCCTATCAGACCGGCGGGATGAGCTGGGAGGCGGCCTACAATGTGGTGGCCCCGGAAAAGGGTGACACCCTGGACCTCACTGGCTGGGTCACCATGGACAATCAAAGCGGCAAAACCTTCAAGGAAGCCAAGGTGCAACTGGTGGCGGGGGACGTGGCGAAGGTGCAAAACGGCAATGCTGGTTCTGCCCGACGGAACGCTGTCGGAGCGGCGGATTCTTCATACTCTGCCCCCAGAGTTACCGAGAAATCCTTCGATGAATATCATCTCTACAGTTTGCCGTTGCCTGCCACGCTGCATGACCGCGAGACCAAACAGGTCGAATTCGTCAGGGCCGCCGCAATCAAGGCGCAGCGTATTTATGTGTATGACGGCGTGAAGATCGACCCCAACCGCTACAGCAACTACAGCATGCTGAACATCCGCAGCCAGGAGGAGTATGGCACGGAGAGCAATCCCAAGGTCTGGGTGATGCGCGAATTCAAAAATAGTGCCGCCAACCAATTGGGCATTCCCCTGCCGCTCGGCACGGTGCGGTTTTATCGTCAGGACGATGAAGGCCAGCTTCAGTTCACCGGCGAAAACCAGATCGACCACACGCCGAAGGACGAAACCCTGCGCATCTACACCGGCAATGCCTTCGATCTCGTGGGCGAACGCAAGCGCACCGCCTTCAAGAGCGACAGTTCCAACCATTGGTTTGACGAAACGTTCGAAATCACCCTGAGGAACCACAAAACCGAAGCCGCCGAAATCCGCGTCGTGGAACACCTCTACCGTTGGACCAACTGGGAGATCCGCACCCCCTCCAACACCTTCCTCAAAACCGACGCCCAAACCATCGAATTCCGCATCCCACTCAAGCCGGACGAGGAACGCGTGGTGTCTTATCAAGTCCACTACTCCTGGTGAACTCCAATCCTATGAGGCAATTATTGACGAGTGCGGCGCTGGACCTGAGCCCGCTGCGGAGCCTTGGAATTATGCTGGCAATGACCTGCGGGCTTCATCCCGTTTGGGGACAGGACCCTGGGAATACCGGCCCGCAACCCGACGGGTCCGGACCAGGTCATGCCGAGGGGGGGCCGAACCACGTCGTGGATTCCTCCTGGAGAATGCTGGAGCTGGCAGCGAGCCGGTTAGGATCGGCTGCGTGGGGGATTCTGGACCCGGCGAATCGTGGGGCGGAGACCGGCCCCGGAAGGCCGGTGCCAGCGAGGTTTGATTCCGGCACCCAGCGCTGGAGGTTCAGTGACACCCGTGCGATCCCGGAGGCGGCCAAGCCGGAGAAGCTGGCGGTTTTTGAGGATGGCAGGGCCGTCTGTCTCTGGCGGAACGGGGATGGGTGGCTGCTGACGATTCATGGAGCTGATGGCGGCAGTCAGGTCTGGTGCGCCTTTGGCGAGGGACTCGTCAAGCCCCGGTTGCTCCCGCTGAGCGACGGAGGGCTGGTCATTACGGAATTCGGGCCGAAAATCATCCATCTGGCGCAGGGCGGGGATAAGCCCCAAACCGTTCTCCTGCCCGGGGATTGGTGGACGACGGTGGTGACGGGTGGGAAGTCAGGATATGCCCCGCTCGAAGCGGTGGAATGCGGGGACGGCAGTGTGTGGCTGTGGAGTTACACCCTCCATGGCGAGCCGCTCCGGACGTTGGATGGAGTGGTGAAATGGAATGTCAGGGAGGGTGGTTTGCCGGAAAAACCGATTTTTGGGAAAGGAAAATTCCTCTCCGGCGCGGTGGCCGATGGAGCCGGACATATGTTGGCAGCCACAGCGGGAGAAGGGCTTCTCCGGGTCAGTCTGAGTGATTTTAAAGCGGAGCCCGTGCCTGGACCAGGCGGGGGAAAGACTTCCGGCCCTATCGAAAAACTGGCCCCTGTGGGAAGCCATCTGTTTGCTGTTACCTGTCCTCCGATGGAGAGCGTCAAATGGCAGGTCCATGGCGAGGGCATGGCAAGATCCGTCAAATACGACAAAACCCGGGGGAGGACGGGAACTTTGTGGTGCAGACAGGGGGGGGCGGCGGCGTTTGAACCAGTTCTTGAAGGGCTGGACGAAAGGCCGCG
This sequence comes from Verrucomicrobiota bacterium, assembly GCA_040387795.1. Lineage (GTDB taxonomy): Bacteria > Verrucomicrobiota > Verrucomicrobiia > Verrucomicrobiales > V1-33 > CAIZWU01. The sequence continues at coordinate 227,521 of JAZKDC010000018.1, read as the reverse complement.
TTTTGGCTGGAGCGACCGCCCTCTGCTGGAAACGGGCGAAGGGGTTCTCGTGGGGGCGGCGAACTCCGGGCCCTGGTGGATCCCCCGGAGTGCGGCGGACAAGCCTTTCCTGCTGGAAGTTCAGGATAATTTTCTGCTGGATAACACGGCGGCTCTGGCGGCGGCGGGAGACAAGGCGTTCCTGGCCAGGACAGGGGAAGGAAACTGGGCGCTGCGGCCATGGCCGGGCCGGAAGCCGGCGGAGAATCGCCTCCGGAATGTGCGCGCCGAAAGCCGGGTGATCCAGGATTCGCGGCGGCATCTCTTGGCGTTCGGGGTGAATGGCTTCCAATTTGCCGAATGGGATGGACGGTCGTGGCGGGACCATCCGCTGCCGGAAAATGTGAAGGCTTTGCCTCTGAGGGAGATGGAGTTCATGGCGGACGCCCAAAAGCAGGGTTGGCTGCTTTCGGGGGAGGCGGAACAGACCGCCGTTTTTGACATGAGCGGTTCCTTCGAATGGAAGGTTTTCGACACTTTGGAGGCTGCGGTGGAGGAAAAACTCCAGCCGGGCGACCCGCCGATAGCCATGGATTTCCGCAGGGTGAACCGGCCGATCGCTCACGCCAATGGCGTGAAGGGTTTTTTGAAATGGCCCACCTTGCATGTCCTGATCGGAGGAAAGTGGACCCGGACCCCTGTTGAAGAAATCGCGCACCGGAAGCTGAATGGCTTCTGTCCGCCGTATTTTAACAAAGACGGCGTTTTTTGCCTGCCCATCGACACGACGGAATTTCAGTGTATGGGACCAGGCCAGTGGCGCGAGGTCCGGTGGAATATGAGGACAGGGAATACCTATGCGGATAGTGGCACTGTCTATGCGCCCCGTGAAGGCTGGGGAGTTCCGGATGTGTATGAGAGTTGCCGGGACCGCTTTGGCGTAGTGTGGCTTACGACCTACAGCGGTGAGCTGTGGAAATGGCTGGATGGACGCCGGGTAAGGGTGACGGACCAAGGGAATCCGGTGATGCTGCCAATGGGGGTCCGTCCGAAGAGAGTCCTGATCGATCCTCTGGGTAACACATTCCTGGGGTCCGGCGATTCAACCGGAGAGATCCATAATCTGATGCTGACAGCCTCACCTCCGGTGCCCTCCGTGGCCGCTCCGGAACTGGTTTCTCCCCAGGCCGGAGCCGCTTTTGTGAAGCTAAGCGGGCCTCCCGGAACTTTATACCGATGGCGGGTTGACGAAGAACCACGGCGGGATCTCACGGAAGTTCCGGATAACAAAATAGATCTGAAAAAGCTGCTTCCGGGTGACCATCTCGTGCACATTATGGCCTACGATGCCGACCTTTCGGCCCTCGGCGACCTGCACACGATGAAGTTCACTCTCCGCGCCGTGGAAGGGGACGCCCTGGCGCATCTGGTATCGCAGCTGCAGACCGGGGATCTGGACCAGCGCGAGGAGACGGCTCGCCTGCTGCGGGCTCAGGGGAGCCGTGCCCTCCCCGGATTACGCCGTTCCCTGGAGGATCCGCAGGCCGATGAAACACAGCTTTGGTGGCTGCGCGCCGTCATTCAACAAATTGAGCGCGGACCCGGGAGGTGAACCTGCCAATTAGGATCAGCGCTTTCTATAGTTCGGGGAAAACACCGGTAAAGCCCCTTCACTGAAGGACGCCCTGTGGAAAACGGCATCAGCAAGTTGTCTTGGGATGGGAAATCCGGGGGATGGTCCGCCAAAAGCCGTTGCCTTCGCCGGATTTCCCCGCACGCTGCGGGACATGGAATACGACTGGTCCAGCCTTGATGAATTGCGCACCACCTACCTGGAAGGGACGGCGGGGCAGGGGGATTATTGGGCTTCGGATGAACTGCTGCGCGGTTATGATGTCACGTTTGCCCGGCGGATCGCGTGGAAATGGCATCATGTGTTCCGGGATCTGGCGGGGGTGAGCTGGACGCCGCCGGCCGGGGCCGTGTATGATTGGGGCTGTGGCACGGGCGTGGCCGCGAGGGAATTTCTGGCGGCTTATCCCGGGGCCGGATTGACGGGGGTGGGCCTGCATGACCGGTCCCGCCGGGCGGTGGGTTTTGCCAGTGCGGCGGTGAGGCGCGAGTTTCCTGACATGCCGGTGACGGCGGCGGAACCCGAAGGACCCTTTACCCTGCTGATCAGCCATGTGGTGACGGAACTGAAGGAAGCCGGCATGGCGGAGTTGTTGAAGCTGGCGGGGCGTGCCGCCGCGGTCGTGTGGGTGGAACCGGGCACCAGCGTGGCCAGTGCCCAGCTGGTGAAGGCCCGCGAGGCCCTGCGGGAATCGTTTTATCCTATCGCCCCCTGCCTGCACCGGAACCGCTGCGGCCTGCTCGCGGAGGGGCATGAAAACGACTGGTGCCACTTTTTTGCCACCCCTCCGCCTGAAGTTTACACCGATCGCGACTGGGTGCAGTTCGGCCGCATCATGGGAATCGATCTCCGGTCCCTCCCGCTCAGCTATCTGGTGCTGAACCGCCGGGCTCCGGTGGCTTCCGTGCCGGGGGCCGTGCGCATCATCGGCAAACGGCGTCTCTATAAGGGTCACGCCCTGCTGGATGCCTGCGACGCCACCGGCGTGCATGAGCGGCGCTTCACCAAGCGGACCGATCCCCTCCTCTTCCGCGCCATGAACAAAGGCAAAACCAGCACCCTGCAGCAATGGACGCTGGAGGGAAATGAGGTCACCTCATTGAAGGAAATTTGACAGGCTTGGCTCAATCCTCCGCCACCCCTTGGTCATCGCCCCGGCAGGAGGGCCCTTGTTTCGTGGAAATGTTCAAGCATGCTTGCCCATGCCCCCCGCCGAAAATCTCCCCCCCCGTGCCCGTTGGACGCGGGACGGCGACGGAGTGGTGCTGGTGCTTTCAGGCGATTGGCAAAAAGATGGACCCGCGGTGGTAATGGAGGGGGAGGTGCCGGATCTGGCCCCTGACCGATATGACTGCGACGGGCTCGGCCGCTTTGACTCCACCCTTCCCGCGTTCCTCCTCGCCCGTCTGCGGAAGGCGGGAAAACCGCGCTCCACCGGCGCGGGTCAGAGTCAGGAGGCCGAGGTCCGCCCTCCGCTCGGGGGATTGCCCTCCAATCTGCTGGGCTTGATGGAGCTTGCCATGGCCGTTCCTGAAGAGAGTGGGTCCCGCCGGAAATCACGGCCCCCTTCCGAATTGAGGAAGTTGGGAAAAATCTCGATGGAAGTCTGGAGCAGCATCATGTCGGTGGCTGACTTCACCGGTCAGTCCGTGCTTTCCGCGGGGCGTTTCTGCACCGGCAAGGCCCGTTTCCGCTCCCGCGATTTCTGGATGGTTCTGCAGGAATGCGGCCCCTCGGCCCTCCCCATCGTCACTCTTATCAGCTTCCTGATCGGGCTCATCCTCGCTTTCGTCGGCAATGTCCAGTTGGCCAGTTTCGGAGCCAGCCTCTACGTGGCGGATTTGGTAGGGATCGCGATGGTGCGGGAAATGGGGGTGGTCATGACCGCGATCATCATGAGCGGCCGCACGGGCGCCGCGTTCGCCGCCCATTTGGGCAGCATGAAGGCCAACGAGGAAATTGATGCGCTGCAAACCTTTGGTTTCAATCCCTTCGATTTCCTGGTCCTGCCGCGGATGCTGGCCCTGATTGTGATGATGCCGCTGCTCACCATCTATGCCAATGCCGTCGGCATCCTCGGGGGCATGCTGGTGGGGGCGACGGTCGGGATCCCTCCCATTCTTTATTGGAACGAAACCCTGGTCGCGGTGAACCTCACCAATGCCTCGCTGGGGATCTTCAAAAGTGTTTTCTTCGGCGCGGCCATCGCTCTGAGCGGCTGCCTGCAAGGCATGCATGCCGGGAATTCGTCCGCTGCGGTAGGCGAGGCCACCACCCGCGCCGTCGTGACGGCGATCACGGCCGTCATCGTTCTGGACTGCGCTTTCGCCGCCATATTCACCGTTCTCGGAATCTGACTGATGCCTGAATCCCCGGCCAACCCCCCGCCCGCGGCCAAGATCACCGTCCGTGACCTCAGCATGGCCTACGGTCCGCACGTCGTGATGCGGGACCTCAACTTCGAAATCGCGGAACGGGATATCTTTGTCATCATGGGAGGCAGCGGCTGCGGGAAGAGCACCCTGCTGCGTCATCTGATAGGACTCCGGGAGCCCGCCAAGGGTTCCATCCTTTACGGGAACGAGGATTTCACCGCGACCGATCCTGCGGAGCGCGGCAAGTTTGTGCGCCGCTTCGGCGTCATGTATCAATCCGGGGCCCTCTGGTCCTCCCTCACCCTCGCGGAAAACATTGCCTTGCCTCTGGAGGAGAACACCAGTCTCGCGCCCGACGCCATCCGCGATCTCGTTTCCTATAAGCTGGCCCTCGTCGGGCTGTCGGGGTTTGAAGACTATTATCCGGCCGATATCAGCGGAGGCATGAACAAAAGGGCCGGAATTGCCCGTGCCATGGCTTTGGATCCTGATATCCTGTTTTTGGATGAACCCGGGGCCGGCCTTGATCCCCTGAGCTCCCGCCGTCTCGACGATCTGATCCTCCGCCTCCGCGACAGCCTCGGCTCCACTGTGGTCATCGTGACCCACGAACTCGCCAGCATTTTCGCGATCGCCACCAACTCGATCTTCCTTGATAGTGCTACCCATACCCAGGGGGCCACGGGGAATCCCAATGAATTGCGGGACCACTCCGGCAACCCCGCGGTCCGCCGCTTCCTCCGCCGCGGCGGGGAAGAAAATGATTCTCCATCCCCCCCCGTGTCATGAGCAAAAAAGCCAGTCCCACCGTCATCGGTTTATTCACCCTCTTCGGCATCATCATCGCCGGCGGGGCGGCGGTTTTCGTGGGCGCGGGGAAATATTTCCAGACCACTTTTCCGGTTCTCCTCTACTTCGATAAAAGCGCCAACGGTCTGCAGGTCGGTTCCGATGTCCGCTTCGGCGGCGTCCGCATCGGCAGTGTCCAATCCATCAGCGTGCTGATCGATCCTATCGGAAACCGGAAGATCATCCCGGTCGTCGTCAAGCTGGAGGAAAAAGACCTCCGCCTCATCAGCACGGCCGGGCAGGGTGGGATCGATTTCTCCACCCGCGCCGGGGTCGAAAAAGCCGTTGGCCAGGGGCTCCGCGGCGGCATGAAGCAGCAGAGCCTCGTCACCGGGCAGCTCTACATCGAATTCGACATCGTCCCCGACTCGGAGGGATTTGTTTATCAGACCCCCACGGAGCCCGAATATCCTGTCATCCCCACCACCGGCACCCAGATTGATGAACTGATCGCCGGGGTGGCTGACGGTCTGAAGAAATTCAACGCGCTCGATCTCGACGGGGTGATGGTTGAGCTGCGCGATGTCCTCACTGCGGCCAAGGACCAGATCTCCGGGCTGAATGTCAGGGAAATCAACGACAATCTCATTGCCATCACGGAGGATATCCGGGTCATCACCGCCGATGACAAACTCGTCAGCGCGGTCGAGAATCTGGACGCTGCCCTCATCCAGATCGACCAGTTGGCCACCAAGGCCAATGCCAATATTGGGCCGCTCCTTGAGGATCTCAAAGGCGTTATCGCCCGCACCGATGCCGGACTGGCCAAAATCCAGGAGGCGACCGCTGGGCTTTCCGATCTCTCCAGTCCCCGCGCCCCTGTCATGATGCGCCTGCAGAATGTCCTTACCGAAACCGAGCGCGCCTCCCGCTCCCTCAAGGAACTTTCCGTCGACCTGAAACGCGACCCCAACACCTTGCTCCGCGGCCGTCCCGCTCCCAAATGAAAACATTCCTCTTCGCTGCCCTGCTCCCCGTCCTGCTCGCTTCCTGCAGCGTCCTCAAGCCGGTGGAAGACACTTCGATCAATCACCTGCTTGATCCCGCCGTCCCCGAGCGGAGCCTCACCGGCTCCAGCCCTGCCATTGCAGTGTCGCGGCCGTCCCTCCCCAGTTACCTCGACCGGCAGCAGCTCGTCAGCCGCACCACCACCGGCGAACTGCAGTTGAACAGCTATCACCTTTGGGCCGAGCCTCTGGATGCCTCCATCTCCCGCGTCACTGCGGCCAATCTGGCGCGGCTGACGAACTCACTCAACATCCAGCCCGTCGAAAACTTTGTCACGCTCGACTACCAGTCACTGCTGGAGATCCGCGTTTCCCGCTTTGAACCGGACGCCACTGGCGAGGTTGTTCTCGATTGTACGTGGAAACTGCAACCGGTGGTGGGCCGGGTTGCGCCTACCCGCGCTTTCAGCACGAGGGTCACTCCTGCGGGTCCTTCGGTCACCAGCGGTCCGCAAACCGACCGGATCAACGCGATGAACGAAGCCCTCGCCCGCCTCGCCCGCGACATCGCCCGTTCCCTGTAGGAGATCCGCGTTCAGATTCCCAGATAGGCCGCCTGGACCTCGGGGTTGGCCTTCAATTCAGCAGACGGGCCTTCGAGGATGACTTTGCCGGTTTCGAGGACGTAACCATAACTGGAAACTTCGAGGGCGAGGTTGGCGTTTTGTTCCACCAGCAGAATAGTCAGGCCCTGGGTGCGGTTGATCTCGACGATTTTTTCAAAGATGGCCTTCACCAGGAGAGGCGCGATGCCCAGGGAGGGCTCGTCGAGCATGAGGAACTTCGGCTTGCTGAGGAGCGCCCGGCCAATGGCCAGCATTTGTTGTTCGCCGCCGGAAAGGGTGCCGGCGAGTTGCTTGCGGCGTTCGAGGAGGCGGGGGAAAATGGTGAAGACGTAATCGGTCTGGGAGGCGATCCAGGCGGCATCGCGCTGGAGATATGCTCCCATCTGGAGATTTTCCTGCACCGTCAGGTTGGCGAAGACCATGCGGCCCTCCGGAACATGGCAAAGCCCGCGGCTGACGATGGCGTGGGCCGGCTGGTTGGTGATCTCCCCGCCATCATAGCGGATGGTGCCACTGGACGATTTGGCCAGGCCGGAGATGGCGCGCAGGGTGGTGGATTTACCGGCACCATTGCTGCCGACGAGGGTAACGATGCTGCCGGCCGGCACCTTGAGCGAGACGCCGTGCAGGGCTTTGATCGCTCCGTAGGCGACGCTGAGATTGTTGATTTCAAGCATTGCGGAAGGTTGATGGTTGAAAGTTGATGGTTGATGGAGCCATTGTTTTTGAACTGTGGCTGAGGTGGCGGCGCAAATGAGGGCCGTCGGTCAGGAGTCTTCGAGGAGCGAGCGGCGGAGGCCGCTTAACATCTTGCCCTGTTTTTCGGCGGCTTGGTAATGTTGTTGAAATTGTTCCTGGCTCAGAAAGCCTTGGTTTCGCGCGATGAAGGATTGGGAAACTACCTCAAATACGGAGCCGACGGCAATTTCAATGAACCGCGCAAAATCCTTCCGGGAATTGCGGGATGATCCCTCGGCCAGATTTGAGGAAATGGAAACTGCGGCCCGCCGCATTTGGTTGGTCAGGCCAAAACGCTCGTCGCCTGGAAAGTTCCTGGTATTCTGGTAAACCAAATCAGCAAATTCAATCGCCTGCTGCCAGACTTCCAGTCGTTCAAAGTTAAACATGGTGCTCAAGTAGATGGCAGGCAGTGGATGTTTGATGGAAAAATTGAGTTGGGCGTTCCGGAGCGGATTTCGTGGCCATCAACCATCAACTGCCAACCATCAACCTTTCTCCTCCCCGCTCACGGATGCCCCGAGATAGGCTTCGATGACCGTCGGGTCACGCTGGATTTCGCGCGGGCTGCCTTCGGCGATTTTGATGCCGTATTCCAGGACCGCGATCCGTTCGCAGATGCCCATGACGACTTTCATGTCGTGTTCGACGAGGAGGACGGCAATTTTATAACGATCCTTCACAAAACGGATCAGCCGCATCAGTTCGTCCTTTTCGGTGGGATTCATGCCGGCGGCGGGCTCGTCCAGCAGCAGCAGGCGGGGTTTGGTGGCAAGGGCGCGGACGATTTCGAGGCGGCGCTGGTCGCCGTAAGGCATGGATTTGGCCAGTTCACCGCGTTGGTTTTCGAGACTGAAGATTTCCAACAGTTCCATGACCCGGGTCTCCACTTCCTTTTCCCCGGCCCGGAAAGCCTTGCCGCGCCAAAGAGCGTCCCACAGCCCGTGGCGGCGGTGCAGTTGAGTGGCGGTGCGGATGTTGTCGAAAACGGTCATTGATCCGAACAGCCGGATGTTCTGGAAGGTCCGGGCAATGCCCAGCCGGGTCAGTTCGCTGGGCTTCAGGCCGGCGGTGGGCTGGCCGCCGAAGCGGATGGTGCCGCTGGTGGGCTGGTAGACGCCGGTGATCATGTTGAAGGCGGTGGTCTTGCCGGCCCCGTTGGGACCGATCAGGCCGATCAATTCGTTGTCCGCCACGGAGGTGGTAAGTTCCGAAACCGCCGTCAGGCCGCCGAAACGGATGGTGGCCTGGTCGAGCTGGAGCAGGGGGGCACTCATGCCTGGCTTCCTTTCTTCAGTTTGAAGGTGAAGAGGCCCTGGGGACGCAGCATCATGAGGAGGATGATGAGCAGGGCGTAGATGATCATGCGGTAGTCCGAGAAAGCCCGCAGGAACTCGGGCAAGAGCGTCAGGATGACTGCCGCGGCGATCACCCCGGCGGTGCGGCCCATACCCCCGAGGATCACCATGACCACAATGTCGATGGACTTCAGGAAGTCGAATCCCGTGGGGGAGAGGAATTGTTTATGGTGCGCGTAAAGTCCCCCTGCGATGCCGGCGAAAAAGGCACCGATCACAAAGGCGGTGACCTTGTAACGGGTGGTGGGGACGCCCATGGACTCGGCGGCGACCTCATCGTCATGCACCGCGATGAAACCGCGGCCATAGGTGGAATTGACCAGCGTGGTGATGAAATAAATGGTGACCACGGCGAGGGCGAAGGTCCAGCCGAGGGTGGTGTATTTGGGGATGCCTTTCAGTCCGCTGGCGGCTCCGACGGCTTCCATGTTCTGCACCACCACGCGGATGATCTCCCCAAACCCCAGGGTGACGATGGCTAGGTAATCCCCCCGCAGCCGCAGGGAAGGGATGCCTACCAGCAGTCCTGCCAGAGCGGCGAGCAGGCCACCCGCGAGCAGGGCGATCGGGAAAAACCAGGCGGCTTCCCCGGCGGGGCTCACCATCAGGGACAGCTTGGCAGCGGTATAACCGCCTACCGCCATGAAACCGGCATGGCCCAGACTGAACTGGCCGGTATGGCCGTTGATGAGATTCAGGCTGACCGCGAGGATGATGGCAATGCCGGCATCAATCGTGACGCCAAGGTAATAGCGGTTCATCCCGAAGCCGGGACTGTGGGCCATAAACGACGCTCCCACTGCAAGGGCGATGCCCAGCAGCAGCCAGCGTTTTGCTCCGGTGGTAAACATCAGACTTTTTCGACAGTGGCTTTGCCGAGCAGGCCGGCGGGTTTGAAGAGGAGGATCAGAATCAGGATCGCGAAGGCGATGCCATCGCGGTAGCTGGACAACCAGGGAATGCCGCCGAGAAAGGTTTCCAGAATGCCCAGGACCAGCCCCCCGACCACGGCCCCGGGCAGATTGCCGATCCCGCCGAGCACTGCCGCGATGAAGGCCCGCAGGCCGGGCTGCACGCCCATGAGCGGTTCGATGCCGGGTGCTTTCATGGCATACAAAATCCCCGCGATGGCGGCGAGGGCCGAACCGAGGCCGAAGGTAAACGAGATGATGCGGTTCACATTCACGCCCATCAGGGAGGCGGCCTGTTGATTGTAGGAAACGGCCCGCATGGCCGTGCCGATCCGGGTCTTCTGGACGATGAACCACATCGCGGCCAGCAGCAGCAGTGTCACGACCGGCACCAGCAGGTCTGTGCTGTTAAAAAAGACGTTGCCCATCTGGAAGCTGTGCTCGGGGAGCAGACGGGGAAAAAACTGGGTCTTGGCCGAGAAGACTTTTTCGTGCTGCGCGGTGAATTCGATAAAGAGCGAGACTCCGATGGCGGTGATGAGGACCGTGAGGCGCGGGCGGTTGCGCAGCGGACGGTAAGCGAGGAATTCGATCAGCATGCCCAGCACCGCACAGATCCCGGCGGCGAGGATCACGATCATGATCGCCCCCACCACAGACTCTCTTCCGAAGAGGCGGCTGACCTGCGGTTCAAGATAAAACGCAGAGAAGGCTCCGAGCATCAGGACATCGCTGTGCGCGAAGTTGATGAAGCGCAGAATGCCATACACCATGGTGTAACCCAAGGCGATCAGTGCATAGATCGAGCCAAGGCCCAGGCCGTTGATTGATTGCTGCAGCAGCCAGTCCATGTGTCGGATACCGTGAATTCCCTGACCGGAGAACGCTTAGGGATTGACGGTTTCGACATACTTGAAGGCGCCGCCTTTCACCTGCAGGATCACGGCGGACTTCACGGCATCGCGTTTTTCGTTCATGGCGATTTTTCCGGTCACGGCATCAAATTCCTTGGTGGCAGCCAGCGCTTCGCGGATCTTGGCAGGTTCCGCGGTGGCGGCGCGTTTAATGCCATCAGCGAGGAAGTAGGCGGAGTCATAACCGAGGGCGGCCATGGCGTCGGGGACTTTGCCTCCGAAGCGTTTCTTGTAGGCTTCCACAAAATTCTTCACCTTGTCCGTGGCGGCATCGGCGGCGTAGTGGGTGGAGAAATAATTGCCTTCTACGGCTTCCTTGCCGATTTCCAGCAGGGTGCTGCTTTCCCAGCCGTCGCCACCGAACATCGGCACGTTCAGGCCGAGTTGTTTGGCCTGGATGCAGATCAGGGCGACATCGGTGTAATAACCGGGGACGAATACGCCGTCAGGATTGGAGGACTTGATCGCGGTGAGCTGGCCTTTGAAGTCCTTGTCGCCGCCATTGAAATCGAGTTCGGCGGCGATGGTGCCGCCGTTGGCCACAAACTTTTCCTTGAAGTATTTGGCGAGGCCCTTGCTGTAATCACTTTTCACATCGGTGAAGACCGCGATCTTTTTGGCTTTCAGGGTGTTGGTGGCGAAGTTGGCCATCACGGTGCCTTGGAAGGGATCGATGAAACAGACGCGGAAGATATAGTCGCCGGTTTCGGTCACCTTGGGATTGGTCGAGGCCGGGGAAATCATGGGGATCTTGCTTTGCTGGCAGATCGGGGCGGCCTCAAGGGAGCGCCCGGAAGCGACTTCGCCCAGGATGGCCACGACGTTGTCCTTGGCGATCAGTTTATTGACGGCGTTGGCTGTCTCGCCTGGCTTGGTCTGATTGTCCTCGGTGATCAGTTCCAGCTTTTTGCCCAGGACACCGCCAGCGGCGTTGAGTTCTTCGAAGGCCAGCAGGGTGCCTTCGTGCGAGGACGTGCCAAACGTAGCTTCTTTGCCGGTCAGAGAGGCGAATTCCCCTACCTTGATGGTGGATTCGGAACTTCCTCCGCCGCAGCCGGTGAGAAACAGGGCGAAGGAGAGGCTGAGGGGCAGCGCAGCACGGGAGAGAAGACGGGCGAGCATGATGGTGGATGGAAGATCGGACGGGAAGCAGGAAGCCTGCCGGGCGATTTATAGGAGACTCTCCGGTGGCCTGCAACATCAAAGCCCTCGGACGAGGGTATGGAAAGTGCCCGGCAGTGGCAGCCATCTGTTTTGGAAAATTGCATTTTTTCAGATTGACCGGTGGTCACGTGCAATGCAAGATACCTGCTGAACCAGCAAGCCATGGATGACTTTTTCGACAATTGGACCGTTCAGGTCCGCAAAGGCGTGCTGGAACTGTGTCTGCTCTCGGCGCTCGATGCGGGGGAGCATTACGGCTACGCGCTGGTGAAGCGGCTCAGTGCCACCCCGGGCCTGTCGGTCGCGGAAGGCTCCATCTACCCGCTGCTCTCACGGATGAAGAGTGCCGGTCTGGTGGACTCCCGCCTCGAGGAATCCTCCTCCGGTCCGGCCCGCAAATACTATCAGCTTACAGAGGCCGGCCGGGACCGCCTGCGTCTGATGCGGCCCTACTTTACGGCCCTCGTCCAGGCCGTCACCGCCCTCCAGCCGGACGCTGCGCTTCCTCTCAACCCGCTTTTACCATGACTATCCCAGTTCTCCAGTGGACCGCGCCCGCGCAGGGCGGGTTGGAACGTTATTTCGCCGCCCGGCTCGCGCCGGATCAACTGGACGGCGCGGACGCGGAGGAACTGCGCGGCGACCTTCAAGCGCATCTCGAAGAGGAACTGACGCAACGCGGCGTGACCACGGTCACCGTGGAGGATCTGCGTCAGGCTTTGGCGAAGATGGGGGAAGTGCTCCCGGCTGCCGCCATCCCCCCCGTTCCTGCCCCGGTCAGGGGGACAGAGGTGTCAGGCCAGCTATTTGCCAGGCCCCGAGCCTGGCGTTGGATCAGGCTGGCGGCGTTCTTTTTTCCGCTGTTGGTCGTGGCGTTTGAAATCATCACGCGTGGCTGCGCCGGCATGTTATTCGATCCCCTGCCGGATCTGTTCCATCACCTGCTGGTGCTGGTGGTTCCCGCCTCGGCGTGGCTCTTTTTGAAAAGCCGGGGCACCGGGCTGCCTCCCTGGCTGCTGGCATGCCTCCCCTCGAGTATCGGCGCGGCTTTAGCGGTGACGTTTTACTACGGCATTTGCTTTTTGCCGGTTTCCCCGGCGGCGGTGCCGACGATCATTTGGTTTGGGGTCGGTCTGCTTGCCCTCTCACCGTTTTTCGCCCTCACTGCAGTCCGTCAGGCGTGGAATACGCTGGTCCGCGGGCACGGACTCCCCGCACGCCGGAAACTGCGTCAGGGTTTCTGGGGAATGGCCTTGATCATCCTGCTGATGGGCCTTCTCGCACTCGTCACCCGCCTCGGTATTTTCCGGGCGGAGCGGGCCGGAATGGATGAAGCGGAACGCGCCTCCGCCATCCGCATGATCCGTCAGTGGGGATCAGAGGATGCCCTGCTCAGAGCTTGTTATTCCAGACCCTTCCGCTTCCAGATGGGCCGCGCCCTGAATGAAGGCCCCATCCCCTGGATGGCTGAGTGGGTACGTCGGCCCGGTAATGGAAATGGTGTGGAAGCAGAGCTGTTTGCCAGCACCAGCCGGGAACTGTATTACCGCGTGACGGGCCGCACCTTCAGTTCCGTGCCCCGCCCGGCCAGGGCCGATCCGTGGATTCACACCATCTTCAATCCGAAGCGGAATGCCGGCAGCGACAATGATCGCGGCGGCACCCAGGTCGCCGGACACATCAGCGGTCTCAGTCTGGCGGAGGGCCGGATGGATTGGCACTGCGAGCAGGTGTCCGGGCTGACGTGGGGCGAGTGGACCCTGACGTTCGATAACAGAACGGACAATCCCGAGGAAGCCCGCTGCCGCATCGCCCTGCCGCCGGGGGGATTTGTCAGCCGCGTCACGCTCTGGGTGAACGGCCAGCCGGAGGAAGCCGCCTACAGCACTGTCTCCAAAGTCCGGGCCGCCTATCAATCCGTGGCCGTCGTCCAGCGGCGCGACCCCGTGCTCGTCACCCAGCCGGAGGCCGGCAGTATTCTCGTCCAGGCCTTCCCGGTCCCGGCACGCGGCCAACTGAAAACCCGCATCACCTTCACCGTTCCCGCCGGGGCCGACCACCGGGTTTGGCTGCCTTCCCTCGTGGAGCAAAACTTCGAACTATCGGCCGCCGCGCGTCACGCGTTGTGGATTCAGGCTGACCAGGGAACGCTGGCTCTTTCCGATGAACTGAACCCACACCCCGCTCTGGAGGCCGGACGTCCCACTGTCACCGCCTCCCTTGCCCCGCAATCCCTCACCGGCAGCGGGGCCTTCTTCACCTGGATGCACCAACCCGCCGCCGTGGTTTACAGTGAAGACCGCTTCGCCGCCCCGGACGCCCGCATCGTTGTTAGAAACCATGCGCCTCCTGTCACCACGCAGCCTGCGGCGGTCGCCTGGGTCGTCGATACTTCCGCGTCTCTCGCTCCCCACCGCGAGGCCATTCTGTCCGCCCTCGGCACCTTTGCGCAGATCCCGGCCAGGCTCTTTCTGCCCGGGGATACCGCTTCCGAACTCCAGGCCCTGACTGATCCCCGGGCCGCCAGCCTGACCTTTGCCGGAGGCCGGGACAACACCCCGGCCCTCGCTGCCGCCATGGAGTGGCTGCGCGGAAAACCCGACGGCTGCCTTATCTGGCTGCACGGCCCGCAGCCGGTTTCGAGTGCTTCCCGCCTGACTTTGGAGCAATTGATGGAGCGCAGCGTCTCCCGCTTCACCCTTCTGGATGTGCCGCTGGTTCATGGTGAAAATACGCTCGCGGCACTCTTTGCCGGTTTGTCCCGCATCACCACCCTCCCCGTCCGCCATGCGGGTCATGATCTCGCCGCCTCCCTCCGTGGTGCCTTCCTGCAACGTGGTGGCAGCTTCACCACCCAGGCTGAAGGCACCGTCCCACCGGACGGGGCTCTCAAAGCCAGCGATTCCCTCGCCCGCTGGTTCGCCCGCACCGAGGCCTCCCGCCTCGCCCTGACCGATCCCAATGCCGCCAGCGCCCTTGCCGCGGCCCATCAGATTGTCAGTCCCTGGTCCGGGGCGGTGGTCCTTGAACGTGCCGATGACTATGCCAAACACGGCCTCCAGCAAAGCAGTGCTTCCGTGAGCCAGCAGATCCCGGCCATCCCCGAACCTTCCGGGGTAATTCTCATGATGTTGTCGGCAGTTCCGATCCTGCTGCGCCGCCGGCGGGCTGGCGCGTGCGCCCGGTAACTCCCGCGGATTCCTGACACGATGAAAGCAATTATCCGTCGGCGGCTGATCCGCGCCTCGGGTATTCTCCTGTTCCTTGGCGCGGGTCTTTTTGTGGTTGGATATGTGCTCCGGATCGGGCCTGGGGGAGGTGGCACCCTCGCCTCTCTCAAGTTGCCGGATGGTTCGGAATACCGGGTTTCCCAGCGCTACAACTGGAGCCCGGAGCCTTATAACGTCTCCTTTTACACCAGGACGGGCCCGGGCCCATGGACTTGGCACTACATTCATCATCAGGCGTTCCGATGGAGGGATGTGAAAATGAGTTATGATACCCCGACGGACTCCATCCTGGTGACGGAAGCTGGAGTGCCGCGGATCCGGCTCGACCGGCACCGGAAAACCTTGTGGTTCGACAATGGACAGTTCAGCCGGGAGGAGATGATTCCTGCACCGGATCTGGCAGCACCGCAAAGACCTGCACCGGTTCGGGAAGCCCCTTGAGCGGATGGAACCCGCATTCTGAGAAGTGAAATGGGGCATCGGGCCAGTCCTCACAAAAGCGGGCACTGACCAGCAGGGGGTGCCCGAGCTGCCGGGTGAGGGATTCCATGCGGAAGGCGGTATTCACTTGGGACCCCAGCAGCGTGAAGGAGGAATCCGGCATCCGGCAAAGCGCGGCCTCGCCACAATGCAGGGCCACCCCGCACTCCATCACCAATCCAGCGGGCGGGGTGATCTCCAGCAAGGCCCGGGCGGCCCGCACCGCCTGCTCCCGGATCACCGCACCGCAACCCGGCCACCAGGCGAAGGCGCAATCCCCGATGAATTTATCCAGCACCGCCCCGTGCTGAGCGAGGATCCGGCGGCATTCATCGCACCAGAACCGCACGGCAGCCGCCAGTTCGGTGGACGACAGCTGGGAGGAGAGGTGGGTGAATCCCTTCAAATCGGCTACCAGCAAGACCACTTGCCGGGTTTCCGGCAGGCTGAGGAAGGTGGCTCCGCTTTGGGTGTCCTGGGCGGCCTTGTCGGGAGTGCAATGGAAGAGAAACTTGCAACTTCCGAGCCGCAGTTGGTCGCCATTCATCAGGCGGCATACCCCGCGCACCGGCATCTCATTGACGAGGGTTCCGTTGGAACTGCCGAGATCCATGATCTGCCAGAAGCCTCCCTGATGCAGGATGCGGGCGTGTTCCCGGGAGATGGAGGGATCGTCCACCCGGAGCGCGGCGGAGGTGGCGCGGCCGATCACGGTGCCACTTTCCGACAATGGATGCTCTGTGGGAGGGGAGAACTGGACGAGACAGGCTTCCATGTCTTTATTTCCCACAAATCGGCCGGACTGTCACGAAATTTGACGCGGCGCCAAGGCAGGCCGCAATCGCCGCCTCCGGTGTCGGGGATCCGTGACTTCCGTCAGGACGGACCGGCTCCATCCCACTCCGGCAGCGGAAACCTTCACCCTTCCCACTTCCAGCGTTCGGCCCACCAGCTGTATTGGTCAGGGGCTGGCTGGACGATATGGCCGAGGCCGGGCCAGGGAAGATGGAAGCCATAACAGCGGGTGTGTTTTGCCGCGGCACCAGCCCAGTAGTGCTTGCGGCTTTGGATGGCGAGCGCGGGATCGTGGTCGAAGGCAATATTCCACTCCGGGTTGGCAAACATGAGGAGATGATGATGGGCTAGGTCCATGAGATGGAGCAGCTCCTGCCCCTCCGAGCGGAGCCGGAAGCAGGCATGGCCGGCGGTGTGGCCCGGGGCGGCTTCCACCCGGATTTGGCCGCCGAAGAGTTCGGTGCCGTCCTTGACCGGTTGGAGGACCTTGGCGAGGACGTCAAAGTGACCGCGGACTTCGCGGATCATGCCGGGGATCTTGCTGGCATCGCGTTTGGATTTGGAGAAGTCAGGCTGGGGCGTGCGCCAGAAGGCCAGTTCCTCCGGCAGAAGGTGGATCGCGGCATTGGGAAAGGCGGGTTTCCCGTCCCTGACGAAGCCATTGAGATGGTCGGCATGGGCATGGCTGAGAAAGCCGGCAGTGACCTGCTCCGGTGTGATGCCGATCGCCGCGAGGCCGTCGCGCAGCCAGCCCATGCGGGGATTGTCCACCTGGCCGAAGCCGGCATCGAAGAGCGCGATTTCCTTGCCCATCCTGACAACCAGCAGATTGACGTAAAGCGGGATGGCGTCGGGGGATTCGCCGTGGCGGATCATGGCATCGCGCATCGCAGGGCGGGCGGACTCAGGATGCATCAGGTCGAGGCCTTCACGGAAGGAAAGGTCGCAATCGCTGATGGACCACGCTTCCATGTTTCCGATGTTGAACCGGTAGACGAACGGTTGGCGGAATGGGGCGGTCTGACGGGAAAGGCCCGGGGATTCCTGGGCGTGGGTGGAGGTGGCACTCAGGGCGGGCAGTCCGGCGAGGGCTGCCACCATGAAGCCGCGGCGGGAGAGTTCGGAGGGGGCAGGGTGCATGGGATTGGATACGCACGGCGCCGGACAGATTCACCCGCATTCCGGAACGTCCCTGCCGGGAAGCAGGGAAGACGGACGGTCGGCCCGCGGGGATCAAACTGGCAGGGGCTTGCCGGGCTATCCGCCGCGGTGTTCCGGAACCTTGCAGGAATTTTCGAGCAAGGTTCCTCCTGGCCGTGCGGATACCACGCCACCCCTGGGATCCTTCCCAACCAACAAGACGACCATGAACACGAATCTGAATACCCTCCCTGATCCTTCCTCCATCATGCAAAACACCTTTGGTTTTGCGTTTTCAAAAGTCCTCCTGACTGCCGTGGAGTTCGGCCTTTTCACCAAGCTGGGGACCCGGCGCCTGACCGGAGCGGTGCTGGGGGCAGAACTGGGGCTGCATCCCCGGGGAATTGCCGATTTCCTCGATGCGCTGGTGGCGCTTGGTTTCCTGGAGCGCGAGGGGAGCGGCCCCGGGGCGGTCTACTTCAATACACCGGCTGGCGGTGTTTACCTCGACGAAACCAGCCCGCGCTACATCGGGGGCATCATGATTATGATCAATCAGCGTCTCTACAAGTTCTGGCACGATCTCCCGGAGGCATTGCGCACCGGACTCCCCCAGAATGAAACCAAAGAGGGAGGCAAAGGAATATTTGAAACGCTCTATGCTGATGCGGAAAAACTGCACGTCTTCCTCAACGCCATGACCGGCTTCTCGCGGATGAATTTTGAGGCTCTCGCGGAGAAGTTTGATTTTTCAGCCTATGGCACGCTCTGCGATGTCGGTGGAGCCACGGGACTGTTGAGTTGTGAGGTGGCCAAACGGCACCCGCATCTGCGGTGCACCTCCTTTGATCTGCCTCCCGTGGAGCCGGTGGCGCGTCAGGCCATTGCCGCGGCCGGACTTTCCGGGCGGGTGGCCACGGCCAGTGGTGACTTTTTCCTGGACCCACTGCCCCGGGCGGATGTCATCACCATGGGGATGATCCTGCATGACTGGAATCTGGAGAAAAAGCAGCACCTGATCCGGGCTGCCTATGAGGCCCTGCCGGAAGGCGGTGCGTTCATTGTGGTCGAATCCCTGATCGACGATGACCGCAGGGTGAATGCACCCGGCCTGATCATGTCGCTGAACATGCTGATCGAGTTCGGGGATGCGTTCGACTACACTGGAGCCGATTTCCGGGGTTGGTGTGAGGCGGCGGGGTTCAGGAAGTTTGACGTTCTTCATCTGGCAGGCCCGGTCAGCGCGGCTATTGCCTGGAAGCAGGGGCCGCAGGCCAATCCGAAAAATTCCGCGAATTTTTTTGCATAAAATCGGCCGGATCGGCGGATATTTCATCAAGCCACGCTCCTCCCATGATCGATCTCCCCCCTCCGGAAGCCTCCACGCATGACTTCAGCCGCACCCGGCGCAGTCTGCTCACGCGGCTGAAGGACTGGGAAGATCAGCAGGGCTGGCGCGAGTTCATGGACAAGTATGGACGCTTCATCCATGCCTTGGCGCGGAAATCCGGATTCACCCAGGAAGAAGCCGAGGACGTGGTGCAGGACACGTTGCTTTCGGTGGCCAAAAAGATTCCGGATTTCCGCTATCAAGGGGAGAAGGGGTCTTTCAAGGCCTGGCTGGTGATGATAGTGAAGTCCCGCATTATCGATGCCCTGCGCAAAAAATACCGGCGGCTTCCTTCTGCCGGCGCCGCCTCCGGGCCGGAAGCGGAAACCCGGCTGGAAGAGCGTATCGCCCAGCAGGAGGACGAGCTCGGGCATGAGGCCATGTGGCAGCACGAATGGGAAAACTACGTGCTGGAAACCGCCTTGAACCGGGTCAAGGAGCGGTTGCCGGCCAAGCACTATCTGGCTTTCCGTATGTGCTGCCAGCAGCACAAGGCTCCCGCCGAGGTGGCCAAGGCGCTCGGGCTTTCCCTGCCTGCAGTCTACTTGATCCGCCACCGCGCCGGGCGGCTTGTGGCGGTAGAAATCAACCATTTGCGCGAAGGAAAATGAACTCCAGTGATGCCACTCAGATCCTGGCGGAACCTTTCCGGGAGCCCATCGCCATTCCCGATCATACCCTGCTGCGGGTGATCGGGCGGGGGAGTTATGGGGAAGTGTGGGAAGCGCGCAATGTGATGGGCACCCCGCGGGCGGTGAAGATCGTGCGGCGCCGGGACTTTGATGATGCGCGGCCATTTGACCGGGAGTTCGAGGGCATTCAGCGCTACGAGCCAGTCTCCCGCAGTCATGCCGGATTGGTGCAGGTACTCCACGTCGGGAAGGATCCTACCGGGGATTATTTTTATTACGTCATGGAGCTGGGAGACCGCGATGATGCCGCCGGTCCTGAGGTCTACGTCCCTAAAACGCTGCGGAGCGAGCTGCAGCGGCACGGCACCCTGCCGGTGCCTGAGTGTATCGAGATGGGGATCGCTTTGGCATCCGGTCTGGGCCATCTGCACCGCAGTGGGCTGGTCCACCGGGATGTTAAGCCTTCCAATATCATTTTCGTGAATGGCCTGCCGAAGCTGGCGGATGTCGGGCTGGTGGCGGGTCTGAGCGATGCCCGCAGCATGGTGGGCACGGAGGGCTATTTCGCGCCGGAGGGCACCGGCCAGCCGCGTTGTGATGTCTTCAGTCTTGGGAAGGTGCTCTATGAGTGCATCACCGGGATGGACCGGCAGCAGTTTCCTGACATCCCGGATTCATGGGGTTCCGGCGCGGAATCGAGGGCCGCTTTTGAGTTCATGGAGATCGTGCTCCGCGCCGCCGAAAGCGATCCCGCCCGGCGTTATGCAGATACGGATGAAATGTTGTCGGACCTCGCGCTGCTCAAGGCGGGGAAATCACTGCGCTATCTGCGCCGGGTGGAAACCCGTCTGAAACGGGCCGGTCAGGTCCTGATGGTTTCCGCGCTGTGGCTTTCGATTGCGGGAGGCGCGTGGTATTACGAACGGCACCGCCGGGGCCAGGTGGAAGCGGCCGAGTCGACCGCCACCCGGGCCAGGCAGAAAACCCAAGAGCTGCTGGCGGAATCTCTCGTCGCCGAGGCCCGGGCAGTGCGGCTGAGCGGTCAGGCCGGAGCCCGGGAAAAATCCCTGGCGGCCGTGCGCCGGGCTTTGCAGGCGGGTGCGCCGCTTTTCGATTTGCGCACCCAGGCCGCGTCGGCCCTGGCCCTGACAGATGCGGGGGATCTGGATCCGGTGGGGGAAACCGCCTCCGCCGGACATCGTGTGATCTGGTCGCCGGGCGCGACCCATGCCGTCCTGACGGCCACAGAGAGCGGGCGGACCCGCATTGTAGACCGCAGCGCGGGCAGGGAGATTGCCGGATTTGATACCGAACCCCGCGTTCTTGAGGTTTTTGTTTCCCCGGGAGCCCGCTGGCTGGCAACGACCCATGAGGACTATCACCTCAGTCTCTGGGATACCTCGGACGGAAAAAAACGATGGACGCTGCCGTCGGTCAAACATGCCCCCACCGTTTCATTTTCGCACGATGGCACCTGGCTGGTGGCGTCGGCGGATAACGGGCTCATGGCCCATGCCTGTGCAGAGGGACAAACCGTCGGGATCAAACCGGGCACTCCGCCGCTGCGGTCCATTTTGCTTTCACCCGATGGCCAATGGATTGCGGCCCTGCCGGAAACGGAGGAGGAGGGAAAACCTGCAGGAGACCTTGGATTCCGTATTTACGCTGGATTGCCAGGCTCCATGCCGACCCCCGAGGAGGTGGCAGGGATCCGTGAAAGCAAGATCGAATCGGACATCCGGCTGGAGGGGCCCAGTATCAGCGCGGACAGCCGGTATCTGGCTGCGGCGGTGAGTGAGGACCGTCTGAGGGTATGGGAGATGCCGTCGATGTCCCAGGTGGCATGGCTCCGGGGGCATCAGCGCAGCGTGCGCGGCACGGCGTTCCATCCCGGTGATTCGAGCATGATTGCCAGCACTTCCTGGGATGGCACGACCCAGCTGTGGGACATCCCGACCCGGCAGCGGATCCTCACCATTCCGAGCGGGGGCGAGCAAGTGATGCTGGCACCGGACCGGGGGGAAATCCTCATCCGGACCTGGGAGGGTGACGCCATCCGCAGTGCTCCCTTGTCGCGCCGCAGCGCACTGCGGGTCATGATGCTGCCGGCGGTGACTCCCAGTGGACTCTTTGCCGCGGTCAGTTTCAACCCGGATAGCTCGCTCCTGACGGCTGGCGGGGACAGCGGCATTCTGGTTTGGGAAATGGGCACCGGGAGGGTTTCCACGGCTCAGGTTCATGGGAAACCGATGGATTGGAGGTATGCTATTTTCAGTCCGGTGGATGGCTCGCTATATTTCAGCGGCCGGGAAGGGCTTTTCCGCCGCAGCGTGGTCCGGGACGATTCCGGGGCGCCTGTTTTCGGAGAGCGGGAAGAAATTTTAAATGGTTTTGCCTCCGGGCTGCAGTGGTGCGGCAACACGCTGGCGGTCAGTGGCAGGTTCGATGAGAAGCGTCAACCCGGGGTGGCCCTGCTGAACGCGGACGGCTCTGTCCGCCGTCACCTCGCGGCCAACCATGCCCCTGATCAAATCGCCGCTTCTCCCGATGGCCGCTGGTTGGCAGGGACCCGCTATCCCGGGAGCGGCGGTACTCTCTGGGACGTATCGGCCCCGGCTTCCACCGGCCGGCCGGTGTCCTCCTCATCACGTGCCGCTTTTGCCTTTACCAGCGATTCCAGGGTGCTGATTACCGGCACGGACCGGGACGTGTCGTTTTCCAGTCCGGCAGACCCTGACCGGGCGGTGGCCCCGCCCCTCCTCCGGCATAACTGCGAAGTGGTGCCGGCTCACGCGCATTCCAGCGCTGCGGCTGGCCTCACCGCCGTCGCGACCGGTCCTACCGAGATAACACTTTGTGATACTGCCACCCTTCGTCCGATCCTCGCCCTGGACTCGTCCCTGACTCCCTTCGACTGCCATGCCGCTTTCAGTCCGGACGGGAGCAGGCTGGCGCTGGCCGGTGGGGTGAGCCGGGTGATCGTCTGGGACATTGCATGGATCCGGGAGCAGCTGACGCTGCTCGGCCTGGGCTGGTGAAGCCGCTGGACTCCGGGGCGTGCTGATCCATCTGCCGGAGTCCGGGTTTTTACGAAAACGGGGAATTTGCCGCAAGGATCCTCTCCAGGCTGCGGATAGACCATTCTATGAAACTGGACTATCTGTTTAATATTCTGGCCGGAGTTGGTGTTTTGATCGGCATCACCCGGCTTACTCAATCCTGCAGCAATGCTCCTGCCACCCTTTCCCCGGTGGAGGCCACAGCCGGGAAAGGCAGCCTCGCCGAACGCGGGCGTTACCTTGTCAGGACCAGTGGGTGCAATGACTGCCACACCCCGCGCTTCCCGGAACTGGGTGAGAAGGTCCCCGAAAGCGAGTGGCTGACCGGCGTTCCGGTGGGCTGGCGCGGCCCCTGGGGCACCACCTATGCCAGCAATCTGCGGCGTCACCTCGAGGGCTATTCTGATTCCACGACCTGGATTGCCATGGTGAAAAGCCGCCAAGGCCTGCCCCCCATGCCATGGCCGAGTCTGCACGCCATGACGGAGGATGATCTCCGGGCGGTCCACAGCTATATCCGCAGTCTGGGAGTGGCAGGGGAGATCATGCCGGGCCCGGTGCCGCCGGATCAGAAACCAGTCACCCCCTATCTTAATCTGGAGCCGGTGATGCCGCAGCCCTGACGCCGGAACCGCCAGCGGTGCCGGCGCCATCCCCAAGGAACGCGTCTGCTGCACACCCGGGGGGCAGGATGGAGGACGGACTGCGGATTGGTGTTTTCCTGCAGGCAAATCTGGCATTGATTGCGGCATGCCTGCCCGTCCTGCCCCGTTGAAGAAGTCATGGTTGCCTGCCTGGTTTTTCCCGGGGGCGCGGCGGCGTATCGCCGGCTGGCCCTTTTTTCTCAAATGGCCGGTGGTGATGCTCGGGTGGGGGACTCTGTTGGGGATTGTGGGAGTTCTGGCCGTGGATGTGGCCTATAGCGCTTTGGCGCGGCGATATGATCTGGCGGAGTTGGGCAAAATGCCGGAGCGCAGTGAGGTCTATGATGCGCGGGGGGGATTGCTGGGCCGGATCCATGGGGAAAACCGCACCGTGGTGCCATTGAGTGCGGTGTCGCCACACTTTATCAAGGCGCTGCTGGCGCGGGAAGACAGCCGGTTCTATGACCACGGGGGTGTGGACTATGTGGGCGTGGTGCGGGCGCTGGTGCGGACGGTGAAGGACCCCTCGGTGCGCCAAGGGGCGAGTACCATCAGCATGCAGCTGGCCCGCAACAGCTTTGACCTGACACGCGAGAAGTCGATCCACCGGAAGCTGCTGGAGATCGCGCTGACGCGGCGGATCGAGGCTCAGCGGACCAAGGATCAGATTCTGGAATTGTATGTGAACCGGATTTTCTTCGGCACCGGAATCTTCGGAGTGCAGCGCGCGGCAGAGAGTTATTTTGGAAAGCCGGCGGGGGACCTGACCTTGGATGAGGGGGCGATGCTGGCGGCGATCATCCGGGGTCCCAATAAGTTTTCGCCCTTCCGACATTATGATATTGCGATGAGCGGCCGGGACATGGTGCTGGACCGGATGGTGACGACCGGAGTGCTGGGTGCCGAAGAGGCGGCAAAGGCCAAAGAGGTTCCAACCAAGGTGCTGAAGGAACCGAAGGCACCCAAAGACACCTGGGCGCTGGACGCCGTGCGCCGCGACCTGGAAAAGCTGTTGGACGAGGGAGAGATCGGGGAAGGCGGGCTGAAGATCCACACTACCGTCGAGCCGGCCCTGCAGCAGGCCGCGGAAGCGGGCCTGACGAAGCAATTGGCCACCATCGAAAAACTGCCCGGTTACGCCCATCAGAAGTGGGCCCTCTATGAAAACATGATGGAACGCGGCCTGGCGGTGGAACCGGAATATGTGCAGGGTGCGGTGGTGGTGCTGGAAAACGGGACCGGCGCCATCCGGGCCATCGTGGGAGGACGGGACATCCGGCACAGCAGTTTCAACCGGGCCCTCCTCGCACGGCGTCAGGTAGGGTCCACCTTCAAGCCGCTGGTTTATGCCGCGGCCGTTGAGCATGCGGGTCTCCTGCCGGGACAACTCGTGGCCGATGCCCGCATCCAGCCCGGTGAAATCCGCACGGCGGAAGGGGACTTCAGTCCACGGAATTCCGATGAGAGCTACCAGGCGCCCCATCCTGCCTGGTGGGGCCTGGCCAAGTCCCGGAATACCATGGCGGTGCGGGTGGGGGAAATGGCCGGGATGGACCAAGTGAAAGCGCTGGCAGACAAGGCCGGCATGAAGTTCATCGAAGGTCGGTCGCCACAGATCTATCTGGGCAACCTCGGGGCCACCCTCGAAAGCCTCACCAGCGCTTATTCCCTGCTCGGCAACAACGGCGTCCGGTGCCGGCCTTTCCTGATCGACCGGATTGAGAACAGCGCGGGTGAACTGGTTTACCGCAGTGGAGTGATGTCGTATGAGGTCGTGAGTCCGGGCACGGCCTGGCTGACCACCCTGATGATGCAGAAAGTGATGGAGCCCGGGGGGACCGCCGCAGGGGTGAAGCAAATGGGATTCGACGGACTGGCCGCTGGCAAGACCGGCACCACGGACGACTACCGGGACGCCTGGTTTGTCGGCTTCAACCCCCGGCTAACCTGCGGGGTCTGGGTAGGTCTGGATGATCCGGAGCGGATTATCCACCGCGGCTACGGCAGCCGTCTGGCCTTGCCAGTGTGGGCAGGAGCGATGGCGGCGGCCGGCCGGCTGGGCTACGAGCCGGGAGCCGGGTGGCAGGAGCCCGGAGCCATGGTGCGCCGGCAGATCTGCGCGGCTTCAGGAAAGTTGGCCTCTCCCCGCTGCGGAGCATCCACCCTAACCCTCGATTTGCCGTCCAGCCATGTGCCTGCCACCGTTTGTGAGCTGCACGACCGTTTCCCGGCAGTGGTGGTGCCCGCCCGGGGGGTAATGCCGGAACGTCAGGCCCCCGGGTTTTTTGAAAGACTGGGGAGGTTTTTCCGCTGACTTTTTAAAAATTGGACTCACATGAAAAAAGTTGAAATCTAGCGCATTTGGAGCTTGCGGAATGTCTAGCGGAAAGGTAGCGTGGTGCGTTGGAATGCCAGGGGTGCTATCGGATATTTGGTCCGAGGGTGTCCCTGATCGTCCCAAACACCACACCAAGGATACCAATCCAAACCACAAAAACAAACTACCATGTCCGCACCAGCACCCCGTACCATGTATGGCATCAGCCGCATCGATCAGCCTGAGAAAAAGAATCACGGCTGGTATGTCCGCGTGACCTACAAAGGCAAGACCGAGCAGAAGTTCTTCGCTGACAAGGCCCACGGCAGCAAACCCAAGGCCCTCAAAATGGCTCAGGAACACCGCGATCATCTCGTGACCCTCCTCCCCCCAGCCCGTCAGGAAGCCGCAGCCCGCAAGCGCGCCGTCTCCAAGAAGGTGAGCACCAAGAAGGCCGCCCCTGCCGCAGCCGCCAAGGCTCCTGCGAAGAAGGCTGCTGCCAAGGCCCCGGCCAAAGCGCCAGCCAAGGCCCCAGCCAAGGCCCCAGCGAAAAAGGCTGCCAAAAAAGCCGCCAAGAAAAAGTAATCCACCGCGGTTACTGATTCCCATCATCTGTCCCGCCGGTTCGGCTTCCTTCCCCAATGCCTGCTGCTGCCAAGCAGTCCGGCATGAAGCCGTTCCGGTGGCTTGACAGTCACCGGCACTGTGCTGCCTTCAGGGCACTCATGTCTGATCCCATTCTCAAGCCGGCTGGAATCCCCTCCCAGCCCTTCCTCCGTGCGGAGGGAGTCCGCCGCACCTACCACGTGGGCGGCACTGCCATCGAAGTGCTCCGGGGCGTGGATTTAACCGTAACCAAGGGAGAGCGGATTTTCCTGTGCGGACCTTCCGGAGCTGGAAAAACCACCTTGCTCTACGTCCTCGGAGGTCTGGAACGTCCCGACGGTGGAGAGGTCCTGCTGGAGGGAAAATCCGTTTACGGCCGGAGTGATGCCAGGCAAGCCACCCTCCGGAATACCGATATCGGCTACATTTTTCAAAATTATTTGCTCCTGCCTGAGTTGACGGCCTTGGAGAATGTCTGTTTACCAGCTATGATTGGCGGGCGCAAAGCCAAGGACCGGGCGGTGGAACTGCTCGAAAAAGTCGGCCTCTCGCCGCGCCTCCACCATCTTCCGGCCCAACTCAGCGGCGGCGAGCAGCAGCGCGTGGCCATTGCCCGCTCGCTGATCAATGATCCCACCATTGTTTTTGCCGACGAACCCACCGGAAACCTCGATTCCAAAACCGGAACGGATGTCATGAATTTGCTGCTTTCCGTGGTTGCCGACGAAGGGAAAACCCTCATGGTGGTCACCCACGACACGCGCCTTGCAGGGCAGGGGGACCGGATGCTGGTTCTGCGCGACGGGATGCTGGTGGACTAGTCGTTTACCCTGCGCCCGCGCCGGATTCAGACGCGCTCCCTGCTGACCGGGCGTCCTCACTGATTAACCAGCCCTCCATGAAGATCTACATCGACGGAACTCTGTACGAAGAAGCCGCAGCCAAAATCTCTGTGTTCGATCACGGGTTGCTCTATGGTGACGGCGTTTTTGAGGGAATTCGTTTTTACAACCGCCGCGTCTTCCGGCTGGAGGAACACATCGAGCGCCTCTATGCCTCGGCCCGTTCCATCCTGCTCAACATCCCTCTCAGTCCGGAGGAAATGATCGAGGCTGTGCAGGAAACCTGCCGCGCCAATGAACTCGACAACGGCTACATCCGCCTCGTGGTGACCCGCGGCACCGGCCCGATGGGTCTCAGCCCCTACAAGTGCCCCAAGGCCTCCGTGATCATCATCGCCGCCAGCATCCAGCTCTACAGTGAGGAAGCCTACCGCACTGGACTGACCATGGCCACCTGCGCCACGCGGCGCCCCATGCACGATATTCTCAGTCCCCAGGTGAAAAGCCTGAACTATCTGAACAACGTCATGGCCAAAGTCGAAGCCATGCAGGCCGGAGCTGAGGAGGGCATCATGCTCAACGAGCGCGGGCTGGTCGCCGAGTGCACCGGAGACAACGTCTTCGTGGTGCGGAAGGGCGCCATCACCACCCCGCCCATCAGTGCCGGAGCCCTCGATGGCATCACCCGTTCCGTGGTCTTCGAAATCGCTGCGGAGCTCGGTATCCCCATGCAGGCCGCCGACCTCAGCCGTCATGATATTTACACGGCTGATGAGTGTTTTCTCACGGGCACGGCGGCCGAAGTTATCGCCGCGGTGAAATACGATCAGCGTATCATCGGCACCGGCACCCCCGGACCCGTCACGGAACGCGTGATCCGCCGCTTCCGGGAAATCGCCGGCAGCACTGGAACCGCCTTCTAGGCCGACCTGATCCGCCCGGCCCCCCCCAAATTTTTCTGAAACACTCATGAAGGACCTCAGCGACGGAATCTATCATTGGCTCTACCAAGGCTTGAGCCTGCGCCAGGCCGGGCTGGCGGTCGGCCTTTTGCTGGTGTTGGGGCATGCCTACGCGCTGCTGCGCCAGCAAAAAATCCTGCCTTGGCTTTCCACGCTGCCCCGCTCGATGAATGTGGGAACTTTTTTTCTGACCCTCTCCTTTCTCATGGCCTGGATGGTCGCCACCTCCATGGATCTGGGGGAGTTCAACAAGGCGCGTTGGCTCGCCCAGTTTGCCCTGCCGGTCTTTTATGTCGGCACTTTGTTCATCGCCAATGATTACCTCGGCGCCCGGTCCCTTGGCACCTTCCTGCTGCTGGCGGCCTGTCCGGTTCTGAATGCGGCCATGCTCAAGCCGCCGGAATCCCGGCTGCTGCTCAGCACCCTCGCCTATGGCTGGATTATCCTCGGCCTGTTCTGGGTTGGGATGCCTTTCACCATGCGGGATCAGATTGCATGGTTACAGGCCAAGCCTTCCCGGTATCGTGCCATGTGCCTCGCCGGTATCATTTATGGCGCCTTGGTGCTGGCGGCGGCGCTCCTGTATTACGGCGGAGCGGAATCCGCTCCCGTCTGAGCTGTACCGTTCCTCATCTCCCCCCCCTTGGTGACATGTTCAAATATTACCTGCCTCACCTGACGTTCTTCATCGCCTTTTTCGCGGCGGCGGTGCCCATCCTCTACTATATCCAGCGGAAGAACCCGAACCCCCGGTTCCGCCCTGGGTTCGGCGAGATGTCACTGATCACGCTGATTGCGCTCTTCATCTGCGGGGGCTTGGCGATCGGTCTGGGCAGCCTCTTCAAGCCGGAGAATGATGGTTCGTCCATGAAGAAGAAGCCGAACGAAGGCGCCGGGTGGTCGGCCACCAGTGCTGACGACTCCGAAGGCGGATCGCAGAAAAAATCCAAGGAGCGCGATAAGGATGCCGACGGGGACGGGCCGCCCCGCCGCCGGCTCAACGACCGGAACTAGCCTTTTCCCGTGCCGATGACTACCCCTGCCGCCGACCGCGAGTGGATCAAATTCCGCCACGCCCGCTTCACCGCCCGCTTCCCGGCTGATTTCCTTTACTCACCCTCGCATTATTGGATGATGCCCGTGCCGGGTGATCCGGGACTCTGGCGGGTGGGTTTTACCAAATTCGCCACCCGCATGCTCGGTGAACTGGTGGATTTCACTTTCAATCCGCCCGAAGGCGGCCCCGTTCAGCCCGGGGAAATGATCGGCTGGGTCGAAGGTTTCAAGGCCGCCAGTGACGTCTTCTGTGTCATGTCAGGACAATTTGCGGGCAGTAATCCCGCTCTCAAGGCCGATGCCTGCATCGTCCGTAGCGATCCCTACCTCGACGGATGGCTCTATAGTGTCCGCGGCGAGCCCGAGCCTGGGCATCTCGATGCCCAGGGTTACCTCGAACTCCTCAATGCCACCATCACCCGCATGGCAGAACAGGAACATCCCGAGGAATAAAACACCGATTCCCCACGTATTGCTTTTTCCATGAAATCCTATCGCCTCAATCGCCTCTTCCACGCCCGTTCCCGCCGCTGTTTCGATGTCGCCGTCGATCACGGATTTTTCAACCAACCTGGCTTCCTGACCGGGATCGAGGACATGCGCGAAGTGATTAAAACCCTGGTCGAAGCCGCTCCGGACGCGATCCAGCTCACCGCCGGCATGGCCCGCCACCTCCAGGACCTCCCCGGCCGCCTCAAGCCCTCCCTCGTCCTGCGCACCGATGTGGCCAACATCTACGGGAAATCCCTTCCTGATACCCGCTTCAGCCTCATGCTGGAGGAAACCATGCTTCAGGCCGTGCGCCTCGATGCCGCCTGTGTCTGCGTCAATCTTTTCCAAATCCCCGGCGCTCCCGAAGTCCACGCCGAATGTGTCAAAAACATCCTCCGGCTCAAGCCCCAGGCCGACTACTACGGCATGCCCATGATGGTGGAACCCCTCGTTTTCCAGCCCAACGACATCGCCGGCGGCTACATGGTGAATGGTGACGAAACCACCATCACCCACCTCGTCCGCCAGGCGGTCGAACTCGGCGCCGACATCATCAAGGCCGACCCCACCGACGACGTCAGCATCTACCACCGTGTCGTCACTGCCGCCTCCGGTATTCCCGTCCTCGTGCGCGGGGGCGGGCGGGTCAGTGATGAGGAAATCCTCACCCGCACCCAGGGCCTCCTCGCTCAGGGCGCGGCCGGCATCGTCTATGGCCGCAACGTGATCCAGCACCCCAATCCCAAGGGCATTACCCGTGCCCTCATGGCCATGGTGCATGACAACGCGGATGTCCCGACTGCCCTCGCGATGATCTGAGGCGTCAGGAATCCATCTGTTTTTTCCAAAGCCCCGGCGACCCCATAAAAGTCCGGTCGGATCACCGCGAACCCTCGTCCGCGAATTGATTCGGTCGCACCATCGTGCCGTGCCAGGACTCCGAAATCTTCTGCCTCTTCCCTCTCATGACCGAAACCCTGCTCCAATCCCTGCGAGAAATCCTCGGTCCCGCCCACGTCCTCACGGCTCCGGAGGACCTCATTCCTTACAGTTTCGATGGCACCGCGGCCCTCAAACAAAAACCCGGAGCGGTGGTCTTCCCTGGTGATACCGAACAGGTCGCTGCCTGCGTCCGCCTTGCCAATGCCCAAGGCATCACCATCGTCCCCCGCGGCTCCGGCACCGGCCTCAGCGGCGGCAGCCTGCCATTGGACGGCTGCCTCCTCATCGTTCTCGTGCGCCTTGACCGCATCCTCGAAGTCGACCCCGCCAACCTGACGCTCCACGCCCAATGCGGTGTCGTCACGAAAACCATCGACGACACTGCCGCCCTGCATGGCCTCTTCTATCCGCCGGACCCCGGGTCCATGAAGATTTCCACCATCGGCGGCAATGTCGCCGAAAATTCAGGCGGCCTGCGTGGTTTGAAATACGGCGTCACCCGCGATTACGTCATGGGCCTCCGCATCGTCCTGCCGGATGGCACCATCACCTTCCTGGGAAACAAGTGCGTCAAGGACGTCGCCGGCTACAGCATGAAGGATCTTTTCATCGGCTCCGAGGGCACCCTGGGCATCATCACCGAGGTGTTATTGAAACTGGTGCCCCGCCCGGCCTCCCGCCGCACCCTTCTCGCGCTTTACGACAGCATGGAGCAGGCCGCCGCCACCGTCAGCGCCATCATCGCGGCCCACATTATTCCCTGCACCCTGGAGTTCCTCGACCAGATGACCCTCCGCTGCGTCGAGGACTTTGCCAAAATCGGGCTCCCCACCGATTGTCAGGCCCTCCTGCTCATGGAGACCGATGGCCACCCGGCCGCCGTCGCCGATGAAGCCGCCCGCATGATGGAAATCGCCCGCGCCCATGGCGCCCGCGAAGTGCGCATGGCCGCCGATGAAGCCGAAGCCAACCGCCTCGCCACCGCCCGCCGCTCGGCCTTCTCCGCTCTGGCCAGGATGCGCCCCACCACGATCCTTGAGGATGTCACCGTTCCCCGCAGCGAACTGTCAAAACTCGTCGCCTTCGTTGCCGCCACTGCCAAACGGCACCAATTGCTGGTCGGCACCTTCGGGCACATGGGCGATGGCAACCTGCATCCCACTTTCCTCACCAATGAACGCGACCACGACGAAATGCATCGGGTCGAACTTGCCCTTGGCGAAATCGTCGATGAAACCCTCCGCCTCGGCGGCACCATCACCGGCGAACATGGCGTCGGTCTCGCCAAAAAAGCCTTCCTCCCCCGGCAGTTTGACGACGGCAGCCTGGCTCTGTTGCGCTCCATCAAAAACACCCTCGATCCGGCCCATCGTTTCAATCCCGGGAAGATCTTCGACATTTTGGAGAAATAGGGCACCCAAGGCCTATCGCCAGCCACCAACCGACTGAAAACCGCTTTCCCCTCCATGCCTGCCAGTCCCTCCCTTCTCGCCAAGCTGGACTATTCCGTCCTCCAGCAGTGCATGCACTGCGGCATGTGCCTGCCCACCTGTCCCACCTATGACGAAACCAAACGCGAGCGGAACAGCCCGCGCGGGCGCATCTCCCTGATGCGTGCGGTGGCCGATGGCGATCTCCAGGCCAGCCGCGCTTTTGCCGAGGAAATGTATTATTGCCTCGGCTGCCTCGCCTGCGAGACAGCCTGTCCGGCCGGGGTGGATTACGGTTCCCTTTTCGAAACCGCCCGGGCCGAAGTCGAACGCACCGGCACGGCGGCGAAACCCCAGCGCAATTTCTGGCGCTGGCTCACCTTGCGTCATCTGTTTCTCAAGCCCCGCCTCCTCCGGGCCCTCGGGACCGCGCTCCGGTTCCACCAACAATCAGGCGCCCAGTCTTTTGTCAGGAAATCCGGGCTGCTGCGTTTCCTTCCGCCCTCCCTGCGGAGCCTTGAGCCCCAGACGCCCACCATCGCGGCAGCGTTTTCCCACGAGCTCATCAGTCCTGTCGAACGCCCCCCCGGTGCTCCCCGCTACCGCGTTGCCCTGCTCACCGGCTGCGTCCAGGATCTGGTTTTTCCTGACATCAACCGTGATACCGCCGACGTCCTGCTCGCCAACGGCTGCGAAGTCCTGACGCCTCCCGTCCAGCCCTGCTGCGGCTCCCTCCACGCCCACAACGGTGACCTCGAATCGGCCCGCCAACTGGCCCGCCGCCAGCTCGACCTCTTCGCAGTCGACAAACTCGACGCCATCATCACCAACGCGGGAGGCTGCGGCTCCCACCTTAAAAAATACGGCCACCTGCTTGCCGAAGACCCCGCCTACGCCGCCCGCGCCCATGCCTGGGACGCCAAGGTCAAGGACATCCACGAATTCCTGATCGAAATCGGCTGCCGCATCCCCACCGCCGGCTGTGGCGAAACTGCCGTCACCTATCACGAATCCTGCCATCTCTGCCACGGCCAGAAAATCACCTCACAGCCCCGCCAGCTTCTCAAACTCATCCCCGGCCTGACCCTGACGGAACTCCCCGAGTCCTCCTGGTGCTGCGGCAGCGCCGGCATCTATAACATCACCCAGCCGGAACAGTCCGCCAAGCTCCTCACCCGCAAGCTCACCCACCTTGGCACCACCCAGGCCCCGGTCGTCGCCACCGCCAACCCCGGCTGCCACCTCCAACTCCAAAATGGTCTCAGCGCCCAGCCTGGCCACCCCTGCCAAACCGTCACCCAGCCCGTCACCCTCCTCGCCCGCGCCTACCGCGCGGAGGCAACGTAGTCCCCACTATTCACTGGTGGGATTTGGCGGATTCCCCGCAAGCCAGCTTCGTGGATGATCCACAGCAGTGCTGTCACGCCCGCAAAGACGGCTGGCAGTACTGCCGGCCCGGCCTGCTGGGCGGCGAGGCCGGCCAGCGACGGCCAGACGGCGATGCCGAGGGTGGCGGCGGTGACCTGGAGTCCGATGGCGTTGGCGGCGTGGGCGGGACCGGTGCGTTCCGGGGTCAGGGTCATCAGGCAGGGGAAGATGGGTGCGAGGGCGAGGCCCGTAAGGAGGAGGGAGATCAAGGCGATTGCGGGCGGGGCATTTGGCAGCAGCGCCAGGGTGGAGAGCGCGGCACCGGCGATGCCGAGGCGCACCAGCCGCGCCGCGCCGGCCCGCAGCACGAGGAATCCCCCGAGGATCCGCCCGGCGAAGATGGCGGACCAGTAGGTGGTGACGATACCCCCGGCGAGGGTGACCGGAAATTGACGGCCTTCCTCGAGCAGGGTGAAGGACCATTGGCCGACGGTGCTTTCCACGCCGGAGTAGAGGAAGAACAGCCACAAGTGCCAGCGCACCACCGGGAGGGCGAGCGTCGCCCGCAGCGGTGCCCTGACAGCAGGGGCAGGGGACACGGGGCCACCGTCCTCCCAGCCCCGGCGGGTGAAAATGAAAAGAAGTGTCAGGGTCAGCAGGATTCCGCCGACCGCCAGGTAACCCGTGCGCCATGCGCCATGCGGACTGACGGCGGCGGTCATCACTGCCGGGCCGGCCGCGGCTCCGAGGCTGTAGCAGGCGTGCAGCCAGTTCATGTGCCGGGCGGAGAAACGGCGGGAGACAAAGTCATTCAATCCGGTGTCGATGGCCCCGGAGCCGAAGCCATGAACCATGGCCGCCAGCACAAACAGCCACCACGCCGGCGCACCGGCGAACCCGAAAACGGCGAGGGTGACCGCCGCACTGCTGAGGACCAGCAGGCGCCCGGTGCCGAGGGAGCCCAGCAAGCGGCCCGAGGCGGAACCTGACAAGGCATAGGCCGTCCCCATGGCGATGAATGCTGCTGCTGCTGCTGCTTGCGGCAGATCGAAACTGCCCCGGATGAACGGCCATGCCACGCCCAGCAGGGTGTCCGGCAGGCCGAGGCTGACAAAGCCCAGATAACAAATGACCAGCAGGAACGGGGAGGTTTTGTTCATGATCTTCCCGGCATGCCAGCCGCATGCCAATGCTGCCAAAACCACGGATTTCCCGGATCTTCAAGCAACGATGCGGAATCAATCTTGATCCCCGGCATTACCGTCGCTGCCCTCACGGATTACCGGAGCCGCCATTTGGCCTGGCGGAGCACGGCGCGGGGGGATTCCTTCATCTTTTCGTACCACACACTGAGGAGGGTGCCATCGGTCAACTCCACCGTGCTGGGATAACCAAGGTCGCCTCCGATGCCGTCCGTCGAGAGCACGATGGCTTCGCCCCAGGTGCGTCCGTGGTCGGTGCTGAGGCGGGCCTGATTTCCAAAAGGAGTGCGGCGATGGCCGTAGGTCATCAGGAGCCGGCCATCCCGGAGTTTGAGGAGGTGGGAAGGCAGGCCCCAGACCCCGATGGAATGGGGTGTGCTCCAGGTTTTGCCTCCGTCCCGCGATTCGGATTGCAGGGTCTCTCCCTCGTTGGCGTCATTGTGATTGCGGATCTGTGCGATGAGGGTGCCGTCCTGTGCTTCGATGGCATGAAGTTCATGATAGGAATCCTGCACCGAGTCTCCTGGCCGGGTGGGAATGTCCGCCAGCCATTGCCACGTGAGCCCGTCGTCCCTGGATTCAGCCACGCCAATTTTTTTCCCGGCCGTCCAAAGTTGTTTGCCCGCGTAGAGCAGGCGGCCGTCCTGCAGTTGGACAGGGCCATGCGGACTGTTCACGACGGTGGGAATGCGGCTGGACCAGGACTTTCCGCCATCGGTGGAACGGAGGACCCATTCCCCGAGATCGGCCTCCCGTCCGGCATCACTCAGACGGGCATGGACAGCCTTCCAGCGGGCCAGTTGGTTCGCTGGCATGGCGTCTTTGTCTCCGGCCACGGCCTTGAGTCCGGCCGCAAGCCGGGGTTGGTAGGCGAGGGAGGTGAAGCTGGAGACGAGCAGGGTGC
The DNA here is from genome assembly GCA_040387795.1 of Verrucomicrobiota bacterium. Taxonomy (GTDB): domain Bacteria; phylum Verrucomicrobiota; class Verrucomicrobiia; order Verrucomicrobiales; family V1-33; genus CAIZWU01. The sequence goes on along the minus strand of JAZKDC010000018.1, from coordinate 192,536 downwards.
CCTTGACACTTTCCACCACTCCGGAGTCGCGGTCATCGGTGGCGGAATCCAGCAGCACCCGCGGCCAGGTCCAGGATACGCCTTCGTCCGCTGACGTCATGGCGTGGACTTGACCGAACGGGCAGACATGGGATTCGCGTCCGCCGGACCACGTCACCCAGAGTTGACCATTGCGGAGCCGGGCGAGGGTCGGCCACCCATGGTAGTACTCCGGCTGTTGGGAAATGATCTTTGTTTCCAATACCTCCGCGGCGGGAGCGGCGCCGTGCGCAAGGCAGGGAAGGGCGAGAGCGGATGTGGCGATAAAGTGTCGGCGGGTAATCATGCCTGATGACTACGGCTCCTGAGGGCCAAGCTTTACGCCGGCTCTGCGGCAGCCGGTGGATAGGGTTTCTCCCCGGATGCTGCTTCCCGCTGAAGTTCAATCCTCGTCGAGTTTGGTGCCGCATTGCTGGCAGTAGCGGGCCGTGGCCGCGTGTTCAGTCCAGCCGCATTCGTCGCAGCGGCGGCGGTTGCGGGGGAGTTGGCCGCGCATCTCGCGGCCGATCTCGTGGGTGACGATACCGGTGGGAACGGCAATGATGGCGAATCCGGTCATCATGATGACGGAGGCCATGATTTTTCCCAGCACGGTAGCTGGGGCGACATCGCCATAGCCCACGGTCGTGATCGTGACGATAGCCCAGTAGATCGACTGGGGGATGTTCGAAAAGTCAGGATTGGCATCCTGCTCAATGACATACATGATGGTTCCTTCGACGAAAACCACCGTGAGCACGGTGATGAAGAACACCGTGATTTTGCGGCGGCTGGCGGCGAGGGCGTTTAGCAGCAGGCTGGCCTCGCCGAGGTGCTCCGCCATTTTCAGAATCCGGAACATGCGCATGAGGCGCAGGATCCGGAGCATCATCAGATATTGGGTGCCGGGAACCAACAGGCTGATGTAGGTGGGCAGGACAGACAGCAAATCCACGATGCCGAAAAAACTGGTGGCGTAACGCCAGCGGTCCCGGACTACCCAAAGGCGGGTGAGGTATTCGAGGCTGAAGAGACCGGTGAAGGTCCATTCGATCGCGGTGAAGATCCTCACGTGCTGGCTCCGCATTTCCGCCACGCTTTCCAGCATCACGGTCAGGACGCTGAGGAGGATCAGAACCAGCAGGCCGATATCAAAGCGCCGGCCAGCCGGGGTATCCGACCGGAAGATGATACGCCAGAGCGTTTCCCGTGGCGGGAGGGATTCAGGCGGCGGGGGAGATGTCATGGTCCAGGCACAGCAACGCCGGAAAACCGGGATTGGCAAGATGGCTTGTGCCTGCGGTCCGGGATCGGGGACATCATCGGCCTCCGCGGAGCGCGGGAAATTGCTTTGGTGGAAATGCGGATTTCCCGGTGCAGCAAAGCCGGGTTGGAAAAGGCTTCAGATGGGGCGCCTGCGGAGGCCTTGGAAAGAATAAAACGCCGGTTTCAGCCCGGGAGGCTGTGCCGCAAAGAATTCCATGGGACATGGCCACCGCTCTGGACACCCGGGCGGGAATGATTAGAATGCCGGGGATGAAATTTCCCCTTTTGCTGATGAGTGCGATGATGTTGACCGGTGCTGTGATGGCGGCCCCTGCGGATTGGCCGATCAATCAGGATGAGGCCAAGGTGCCGGTGTATGTGCTGCCGGAGCTGATGAAGGCGGCGGATGGGACGGTGGTAAAGACGGCGGATGATTGGCGGTGGGAGCGGCGGCCGGAGTTGTTGAAAATCTTTGAAGAGGGGATGTATGGGAAAGCCCCGGCGCGGCCGGCCCTGGTATATGAGGTGTTGGAGGATAGCGTGCCGGCTTTGGACGGGAAGGCGAGGCGGAAGCAGGTGCGGGTGTATTTTGGTGGGAAAAAGGAAGGGCCGGCAATGGATGTGCTGATCTATGTGCCAGCCACGGCAGCGGGGCCGGTGCCGTTTTTCTGGGGGCTGAATTTTCAGGGGAATCACACGGTTTCCCCGGACCCGGGGATTCTGATGCCCCGACCGCCGGAGGAATCGGCCGGGGCTCCGCGGCCAAAGCCGCTGAAGGCATCTGCCCGGGGCGATCAGGCGGACCGCTGGCAGATTGAGTGGGTGGTTTCCCAAGGCTACGGGACAGCGACAGCGTGGTATGAGGACATTGATCCGGACTTTGATGATGGATTCAAAAATGGCGTGCACGGTCTGTTTCCTGACATCGAGGCGAAGCGGGATGGTACGACCTGGGGCAGCGTGGCGGCCTGGGCCTGGGGGCTGCGGGTGGGGATGGACTATCTGGAAAGGGAGCCATGGTGTGACGCCAGACAGGTGGCGCTGCACGGGCACTCCCGGCTGGGCAAGGCCACCCTGTGGGCGGGCGCCCAGGATGAGCGGTTTGATGTGGTGATTTCCAACAACAGTGGCTGCGGCGGGGCGGCGCTGAGTAAACGGTGTTTTGGTGAGACAGTGGGCCGGATCAACACCAGTTTCCCTCACTGGTTCGCGGGGAACTTCAAACAGTGGAATGGCCGGGAGGCGGAAATGCCGTATGATCAGCACGGGTTGCTGGCGTTGGTGGCTCCCCGCGGGCTGCTGGTCTGCAGCGCCGAGGAGGACCAGTGGGCCGATCCCGAGGGGGAACTGCAGGCGACGAAGCAGGCCTCGCCGCCCTTTGTGTTGCTGGGGCAACCGGGCTTGGATGCCGGCTTCAAGCGGGTGAATCTGGCGGTCTCCCCAGGCAATCCCGGATACTGGCAACGGCCCGGCAAACACGATGTGACGGTCGACGATTGGAAACGGTGGACCGGCTTTGTCAAAGCCCGCTGGGGAAAATAACATGAACTCCGGACGCCGTCAGTTTTTGGCAGGGTTGCTGGCTGCTGCCGCGGCGTCAGGGAGTGCCCGGGCGGCGGGGGAATTGGATGGCCTGCGGTTCCGCGTGGCCGCCGATGGCTGGGGGCAGGCTGCGGCTGGAGAAGTGGCGGGCGTTCTGAAATCCGCCGCCGGCGTGTTGTGGAAATATTTTCCGGCCCAGCAACGCGAGCCTTTTGTGGTCCTGCGGGGCCGGGAAGGGCCGATCGTGCTCTATCAACGGAATGTGGTGGGGGAGATCGTGATGAAACTGGATACCGAGAACTATTTGTGGTGTCAGTATGTGTATCAGTTTTCCCATGAGTTCTGCCATATCCTGAGCAGATTCGAGGACCGGGCATGGAAGCGGAACAACTGGTTTGAGGAGACGATCTGTGAGGTGGCTTCCCTTTTTGTGCTGCGCCGGTTGAGCGAGGTCTGGGCGGCCCATCCGCCCTATTCCAACTGGCAGTCGTATGCGCCGGAATTCCGCCGCTATGCCCAGGGGGTGATGGATGGCCGGACCCAGGTGGGCGATGGCCATCTGGGGGACTTTTACCGGAAGCACCGCAAAACGCTGGAGGAGACGCCGCGCGACCGGTCGCTCAACGGAGCCATGGCGCTGCCCCTCCTGGAACTGTTCGAAGGCGCGCCGGAATCGTGGGAGGCGGTGGCCTGGCTGAACCGCACTCCTTCTCTGGAGGACGGGACCTTTGCCGAATACCTGGAAAACTGGCGTTCCGCCGTGCCGGTCAAGCACCGGAATTTCGTGGACGAAGTGCGGCGCCGGTTCGGGCTGGAGGACCCGGGGGCGGGGGCGGCCGGTCCTGCCGGACCGGAGCATTCCCGTGATTGAAGCGGCCGGGTGCCTGCGTTATTATTTACATTCCATGTCCATCTTATTCCGATCCACCTTGTTGTCAGGACTCGTCCTCGCCGTCACCGCGCCGCTGTCACCCGCTGCTTTCTATGGCGATCCGCCGGATGCCACCCATCCGTGGGCGATTCATGATGAGAACCGCCCTCAGCCGGTCCGGGTGGAGCCCGGCACCTTCAGCAGCCAGGAGCAGCCGGGCAAACCGCCCTCCGATGCCGTGATTCTTTTTGATGGCACCCCGGCCACCTTGAAGAACTGGGTTTCCGACAAGGACCCGAACCAAGCCACCAAGTGGGAAGTCAAAGATGGCAGCCTGCAATGTGTGCCCGGCTCCGGATACGTCCGCACCAAACAGGAGTGGGGCGACTGCCAGCTGCACGTCGAGTGGTCCGCTCCCAGCAAGGTCGAAGGCAACAGCCAGGGCCGGGGCAACAGCGGCATCTTCCCCATGGGGCAGGTGGAAGTGCAGGTGCTCGACAATTTCAACAACCCCACTTACGCCGACGGTTTTGCCGGCTCCGTCTACGGGGTGAATCCTCCCATGGCCAATGCGGTGCGTGCGCCCGGGGAGTGGCAGGTCTACGACATCGTTTTCCGCCGCCCGGTCTTCAAGGATGGCAAGATGGTCGAAGATGGTTATCTGACCGTTTTTGTGAATGGTGTCCTGACCCAGGATCACACCCCGCTGGAAGGCGGCGGTGGTCACAAGGCCCGCTCCAAGGATCATCCTTTCCCGGAAAAAGGCCCTCTCAAGCTGCAGGATCACGGCAATCCTGTGCGCTACCGGAATATCTGGTTCCGCCCTCTGCCGGCCCGCGCCTCGGAAGGCGGCGATGCCAGCCACATGAGTGCGGAAGCCACCTCCGCTAAGCGTCAGAGCATCGCGGCCAGTCTCCGGACCGATGCGGCCAAGGAGCAGGGGAACGGCAAAATGCTCAAGCTGATGGAATCCCTCGTTTATGCCCCGGATGCCGCGGCCTTGGCTGAAGCCACCAAACTCTCCACTGCTTTCCTGGCCTCCGTGAAAGATCTCAGTGGCGATGCCCTGGAGCAGAAAAAGGGGTCAATCCGCCAGGTCCACGAAGCCTTGAAGTATCTTTCCAACTACAAAATCCTGCCGGCCGCTCTGCCGGAGGAATCTGCTTTGGGCGGGATCATCGAAAAAGCCGGCTGGAACGCGCCGAAGAAATAAGACCGCCTCCCGATCCGGAATTCACTTTGAAAAACCTGCGGGATTGTTCCCGCAGGTTTTTTCATGTTCCGGGATGACGGAAGCAGGAGCGGGCGGGGAAAGGGTGCAGTCCGGGATTTCTTTTTGGTGGGATTGATTCAGGGTGCGCGGAGATTTCCGTAAAAACCCAACCTGCCTGTGCTACCGCTGCTCGACTCCCTCCGCCTTCTCAGTGAACCGACCCGGCTGCGGTTGCTGCTCCTGTTGGACCAGGCAGAACTTACGGTGGCGGAGTTGCAGGAGATTCTGGCGATGAAGCAGAGCCGGATTTCGACGCAGTTGGGGCTGCTGAAGAACGCAGGTCTGGTCCAGGCGCGGCGGTCGGGGAAGAATTCGATCTATGGACTGGACCGGGTGAGTGCACCGCTGCGCACCCTGCTGCGGGAAGGCGCCCCGGAAATCCCGGAGGCATCGGCGGACCGGGCGGCACTGAAGCTGGTGCTGCGGAAGCGTTCGGATGCCGCGCGGATTTATTTTGACCAATTGGCGGGCAAGTTCGGCCGCAGTTATCTGCCGGGTCGGTCGTGGAAGGCTCTGGCGGAGACTTTGCTGCTGCTGATGCCGGCGCAGGTGATCGCGGATCTGGGGGCGGGTGAAGGCACCTTTTCCCAACTGCTGGCCCAGCGGGCGGAGCGGGTCATCGCGGTCGATTCCTCGGAGAAGATGGTGGAATATGGGTCCCAGGTCGCCAAGGCGAATGGATTCACCAATCTGGAGTATCGCCACGGGGATCTGGAAGAGCCGCCGATCGCGGATGCCTCGATCGATTTGGTGTTTCTGAGCCAATCCCTGCATCATGCGGCGCGGCCGGACCGGGCGCTGCACGAGGCGTTCCGCATCACGCGGCCAGGCGGCCGGATTGTTATTCTGGATCTGTTGAAGCACGACTTCGAACAGGCCCGGGAGCTGTATGCCGACCTCTGGCTGGGTTTTTCCGAGGTCGAACTGCAGGGTTATCTGGAAGCGGCCGGATTCCGTAATATTCTCGTGCGGACGGTGGACCGGGAAAGTGAGCCCCCGCATTTCCAGACGCTGCTGGGGATGGGGGAAAAGGCGGGCGCCTGAGCCGGGGAGTCAGGCCGGACGGCTGGTTATTTCTTGGAGGGAGCCGCCGGGGATTTGCCTTTGGCGGCATTCATCTGGCTCATGGTCATCATCTTGTGGATGTTTCCCTTGGGCATGATGGTGTAGATGCCGTCATCCCCGTGGTATTCGCCCGTTTCGCTGACCCACGGCTGGTTGTCATACCGGTAGGGTTCGGTGGGGCCGGCAGGGAATTTGGTGGGGACGATGGACGGGAAGGAAAGGGCTTCCTCCATTTCCTTGAGGCTGGTGGTTTTCCCGCCGGATTCCTTCAGCTCGCGGTTCAAACGGCGCAGGTGGGCGGTAGTGTACCAGTCCGCCTCGTGGATGCCGTAAGGTTCCATCTCCTTTTTCCACCATACCCAGAGGGCTTCGTCCGAGTCCTCGCTGTCGTCTTCCGGTTCCTGCGGCCACGAGGATTTGTCCACAAGGTAGCTGGCGAGACCGGCATACATGCCTTTCAATTTGGTGATGGCATCGATGCTTTCGGCTTTGGCGAGCTGGGTCTTGTAGGCACTCAGGCCGAGTCCGGTGAGCAGGGCGATGATGGCCAGCACGACCAGCAATTCCACGATGGTCAGGGCGCGCCGCTGCCGCGGCGGGGAAGAACAGGAACGATCAGGCTTCATGGGGCGGGGGGCAGGGGGAGACGGGAATCAGATATCCAGATTGCGGACGTTGAGGGCGTTGTCCTCGATGAATTGGCGGCGGGGTTCGACCACGTCACCCATCAGGATGGTGAACATGCGGTCTGCTTCGACAGCGTTGTCCTCGTTCATTTTTACCTGGAGAAGACGGCGGGTGGCCGGGTCCATGGTGGTGTCGAAGAGTTGGGAGGCGTTCATTTCCCCCAGTCCCTTGAACCGGCGGATTTCCACCCCGCGGCGGCCGATATCGAGGACCCGCTCGAGGATTTCCGGGACGGAGAAGACCGGTTGGATTTTTTCCTCGGACTCGATGACTTCAAAGAGCGGTTTGTCCTGGGCGCTGAAGTGATCCAGGGCGAGGCCTTTTTCCTGAAGTTGGGCGAGCAGGCGGGAGATGGCGCGGGCTTCGTGGACTTCGTAAAGGCGGGCGCGGCGCTTGGTGACCGGTTCGGCTTTGCTGGCGGGTAGAGCGGACGCATCGGCCGGGGCCTCCGGGGCGGCGGCGACCACGGCGGCGCCGAGGTGCAGGTCGGGATTGGCCTCGCTATAAATGCGGAGGGCGTCTTCATCATGGATGTAATGAACCGCTTCCTCATTGCCGGTGCGGACGATGACGAGGTATTCCGGCAGCCGGTGGGTCTCGGCATCGCGGTGGCTCATGTAGGTATCGAAGTTCCCCCCCTGACGATTGATGATGTCGGAGAAGCGGCTGAGGCGCATCAGGAGTTCGAGGATTTCCCGCAGCGGGGCGGCGGCAATGATGTTGCCGTCGGCGAGATTTTTGAGCTTCACCTCTTCGGCGCCAAGGTCGATCAGGATGCGGTTCAGGGCGACGTCGTCCTGCACGTATTCGCTGCGCTTCTTCCGCATCACCTGGTAGAGCGGCGGCTGAGCGATGTAAAGATAACCGCGGCGGACCAGCTCCGGCATCTGGCGGCAGAAGAAGGTCAGGAGCAGGGTGCGGATGTGGGAGCCATCCACGTCGGCATCCGTCATGATGACGATCTTGTGATAGCGGGTTTTTTCGATCCGGAAGGTGCCTTCCTCCTCGCCATTGCCGATCCCGGCGCCGATGGCGGTGATCATGGATTGGATTTCCTTGTTTTCCAAAGCCCGGTCGAGGCGGGCTTTCTCCACGTTGATGAGCTTTCCGCGCAGAGGCAGGATGGCCTGGGTTTTGCGGTCGCGGCCCTGTTTGGCGGAGCCACCCGCGGAGTCACCTTCCACGATGTAAAGTTCGGACAGGGCCGGGTCTTTTTCGGAGCAGTCGGCCAGCTTGCCGGGCAGCCCGCCGCCGGTGAGGGCGGATTTGCGGACGGTCTCACGGGCCTTGCGGGCGGCCTCCCGGGCCCGGGCGGCCATCAGGATGCGGTCCAACAGGCGTTTGGCGATCGCAGGGTTTTCCTCGAAGTATTTGCTGAGGCCTTCGTAAGCGATGGAATTCACCACGCTTTCCACTTCGTTGTTCACCAGCTTGCCCTTGGTCTGGCTGGAGAAGCGGGGGTTGGGGAGCTTGACGCTGAGGACGCAGATCATGCCTTCGCGGCAGTCGTCCCCGGTGATCGCGGGGTCCTTGTCCTTGACGAGATTGTTGGCCTTGGCGTAAACGTTGATGGCGCGGGTCAGGGCGGTTTTGAGACCGGTGAGGTGGGTGCCGCCGTCGCCATTGGGAATGCTGTTCGCATAACAAAGGATCTGCTCGTTATAGGAATCCGTGTATTGCAGCACCACGTCGCAGTAGATGTCGTCTTCGGGTTTGCCGGGTTCGATCTCCACGCTGCGCTTGCTGCGGATGTTGATCGGTTCGGCGGGAAGGACGGTTTTGTTTTCGGCAAGCTGGTTGACGAATTCAACGATCCCCTTGTCATAACGGAACTTCTGATGGCGCGGTTTTTCGCCGCGTTCATCGGTCAGGTTGATGGTCAGGCCGGGGTTGAGGAAGGTGAGTTCGCGCAGGCGGGTGGCGAGGCGGTCGAACTGGAACTCCGTGGTCATGCGGAAGATCTCCGCGTCGGGGAAGAAGGTGATGCGGGTGCCGGTGTGGGCCGGATTTTCCAGGTCGCCGATGATTTTGAGCGGCGAAGTGGTGACGCCGCGCTCAAAGGCAATCATGTAGATGTGTCCATCGCGGAAGACTTCGGCTTTGAACCATTCGCTGAGGGCATTGACGCACTTGGCGCCCACCCCGTGCAGACCGCCGGAGTATTTGTAGGCGCCCTGACCGAATTTGCCGCCAGCGTGCAGATTGGTCAGGACCAGCTCGATCGCGGGCATCTTGAACTTGGTGTGCATGGCCACGGGAATGCCGCGGCCATCATCCCGGATGGAGCAGGAACCGTCCGTGTGGAGGATGACATCGATGACTTTGCAGAAGCCGGCGAGGTGCTCGTCGATGGAGTTGTCCAACACTTCAAAAACGCAATGGTGGAGGCCGCGTTCATCGGGGTCGCCGATATACATGCCGGGGCGTTTCCGGACCGCTTCAAGGCCTTCGAGTTTGTCGATCTGCTCGGCACCATAGGCTTGGCCGACGGCTGGCATCATGTCGGCGTCTTGTTCGGGGAGAGGAATGTCCTGGTCTGGCATGGGAAAAAGCGGGAAGCCCCACCGGGGCGGCGGGAGCGGGAACCCGATATAAAGCGGAGAAGCGGGGAAAACGCAACCCCTTGGCGGGGGATTCCGCGGTGCGGTCCGGAAGCGCCAAATCAGGGGGAAATCGGACCCGGGCATGGAATTAAACTTGCGGCGGGGCAGGGAACCCCTATACACGCAAAAGACCTGCCATTGATTCTCCTGAATTCCGGTTCCATGGTCCCGTTCTGTCTCTCTTTCACCCCAACTCCCACGTCCTGTGTTAAAGCAAATCATCGGTCAAAAACCCCAGCCTGTCGCCCCGCCTGCCCCGGTGGCGCCCGCTGCCCCTACGTATACTCCTTCCCAGGAATCCTACTCCAAGCCCGCCCCTTCCTATAATCCCGCCCCCCCAGTCAAATCCACTTTTTCAATGAGCACCAACAAAAATATCCTCAGCAGCGACGTCGAAATCAAAGGTTCCCTCAAATTCTCCAACGATCTCATCATTGATGGCAAGATCGAAGGCGAAGTCACCTCCGATGGCTCCCTCACCGTGGGTGAGAACGCCCTCGTGATCGGTGAAATCCGCACCAAGTCCGTGGTCGTTTTCGGCAAAGTGCAGGGGAACATCACTGTCACTGAGCGCTGCGAACTGAAGAGCAATGCGATTCAGGAAGGGGATATTGTCGCGGGCACGATGTCCATTGAGGAAGGTGCTTCCTTCTCCGGTCGTTCCTCCGTCGGCAAGAGCGCCGTGGCCAACGCCCAGGCCGCCAAAAAAGCCGCCGCTCCCCAATCTTAAACCCGCGCTGGCGGGAATCCGCGGCCCAACTCCGATATCGGGAACAGCGGATCACCCGTTGCGATCAACCCGGAGGACTGACCGCTGATCGAGAAAATCGAAATCGAATGCCCGCATTGCGGCTCCCGGCAACGGGAGTCCGCCAGCGGGCTTTCGACGTACTGCCGGAGCTGTGGCCAGCACATCAAGCTGTCCGGCGGGGCTTTGGTTCCAGCGAAACGCCGCAGTCTCTGGGGTCTGGGCAAGGCGGTTCAGGCTCCCGGTTCGCCCGTGCCGCGCACACGGCCTGCGGGGGTGGCCGTCCCCCTCTGGCTCGCGGGGAGCAGTGCCACTGAGGGCAATCTGGTGGCTCAAAGTGGGGAACATCCTGAAAATAGCCATGGGCCCCATGTGCCGGTCCCCCGTCGGGAAGTGGTCTGCTTCGATTGCAAGGCGGTCAGCAAGGCGTCTGCCAAGGCCACCTCGACCCAATGCTCAAACTGCGGCACCTTCATTGATTTGCGGGATGTGGACATCCGCGTGCGCAGCACCCAGCGTATCCGGACCCGGGGAAATGTCACCGTCCACAAAAAAGGAGCCCTGCTGGGCACCGCCGTTCATTGCGGCAGTCTGGTGATCGAAGGCTCCGTTGCCGGCAGCATTTATGCGCAGGAGACCGTGGAATTCCGCACCCATGCCAAAGTATTGGGGGAAATCCGCTGCCGTCACCTGCTGGTGGAAAAACGTTGCCATGTGCAGTGCCTCCAACCGGTCCATGTGCAAACCTTGACCCTGCAAGGGCAGCTCACCGCCCGGGTGCTGGCCAGCGGCCTGGTGCAAATCGGCCGGCACGGGCGTCTCGAAGGGGCGCTCAATGCCGGCCGGCTCAGCCTGGAAGCCGGCGGACTGGTGGACGGGGCCATGATGATCACGGGCCGGGTTCCGGATGCTGGCACCTGAAAATGGACAGAGGGGTTTTCGCGTTGAAAATTCCCTCTCGACGGAGCGCCCCGGGCAGGTCAGTAATACGCGTCCATTAACCAATGTACTGTCCGTATTGTCAGCAACCCGTCGCCGAAGATTCGGCGCAGTGTGCCGGCTGTGGCCTGGATCTCAGCCGGGTGGACAGCGTCCTGGGGATTCCTCCGGTGATCCCGTCCGGAATCTCGGACATGGCCCGGGTATTGTCAGGGAGTGCGGGGCGGCAGATCAAGCGTGCGTTGGGGCAATTCTGCGGACGGTTTCCCCAGATCACGGTGGCCGTGGTATTGGTGGAGGCTCCGGAGGTGGTTCCGTTGCGGACGTGGGCATGGTGGTTGTTCAACCGGGGGAATTTCAGCGCAGCCCTCGACAAAGGTTTCATGAACCGGGATCTCCTGCTGGTGATCGACCCGGTCCGCCGCCAGGCCGCGCTGACCATGGGGTATGGTTTGGAGCCGTTTGTGGGACCGCGGGATTTGAGCAATGCCCTGACTGCCGGAACGGCAGCTTTGGCGGCCGGGGAATGGGCGGATTACTGCCAACAGGTTTTGGTGGCCTTGGATGATGGGCTGCGCCAGATCATCGGCCGCATGTCCCAGGCGTACGGAGTGCCCGTGCCGTTGCTGACGGCGTCGCCGCCGCCCGCAGAAGGGGCCGCGGTCTGGTAAACTCCGCTGATTTCCGAAACCATGTCTTCTCCCGCCGATGCCTCCGATGATTTGCCCATGCTGAGGCGGTTGCGGGAGGAAGTGGAGGGTTACCTGGAGTTGGAAATGCCGGAAATGGCAGAGGAGGCATTGGCCGCCGTGTCCTCCCGGATGGCGGGGCATCCGTTGGTATTGGATGGCCGGATGGCCGTCATGATGCACCGCAAGGCGTGGGCACAAGCCGTGGAGACCGGACTGACCGGCTGCGTCGCCGCTCCCGGACAAGCTTCGTTTTTCATCCATACCGCGTTTTGCCTGCACGAGATGAAGCGGACCGAAGAAGCGCATCTCCTGCTTATCTCCGGTCCGGCCTCCCTGCGGCAGGAGGCCCTGTTTCATTACAATATGGGATGTTATCTCTCCGTGCTGGGCCGGACGGAGGAAGCGCGGGGCTACCTCAGCGAGGCTTTCCGTCTGGACGCCTCGCTGAGGAAATTTGCCAGGGCCGATCATGACCTGGAGGCGATGTGGCCGCTTTTGTGAGAAAATCCTCTGTTGGCGGGATCAGGACCAGCCGTGCGCCTCGCGGACCTTGAGCATGGCGGCCAGGATGGCGTTCCAGGTGCCGGGGCGGTGGAGGACCTCGTTGGGGAACATACAGCCGTCCCAGCAGAGGTGCTTGATGCCGCGTTCCTGGGCGCCTTTCAGCCAGTAGCCGGAAGCCGCAGTGATATCCAGCTTGCCGTTGGGATCATCCGCCTGGCAGTGACGGCCGGTTTTGTCGTGGCTGCCGGAGCCGTGCACCGTGCCGTCATTCTGGGCCACATGGAAGTCGATCGTCCACGGCCGCAGGGCATCGGTCATGGTGGTGTAGGCCGCGTGGAATTCCTCCGGCGTGTAGCCTTCGTGGAGCAGGGCCGCTTCCGGGGCATTGTAGCCCATCAGATAGAGATAAGTGTGGGCGAGGTCGGCCTGAAATCCCACGGTGCCGGGCATGCCGGTCTGTTCGAGGGTTTCCAGCATGGCCTTCCATGAGTGCATCCCACCCCAGCAGATCTCCCCTTCGGCGGCCAGGCGTTCGCCGTGATCGGCGGCAACCTTGCCGGCTTCACGGAAGGTTTCCGCGATCCGTTTGGTGGTGCCGGCCGGGTCTTCCGCATAAGGACCCACCCCGCCAGCGGAGTCGATGCGGATCACACCATACTGCCGCACCCCGTGTTGATTCAGCAGGCCGGCAATGCGGCAGGCTTTTTCCACCGCCAGCACAAACTTGGCGCGCGCCTCGGCATCGCCGGCGGCGCTGTCCCCTACCGTGCCGGGCCAGACCGGGGCCACGAGGGAACCGACCGCGAGACCGTATCCGGCGATCTTGTCGGCCATGGCTTTGAGGTCGTCCTCGCTGATGTCGATATTGGTATGCGGGTCAAACAGGAAAAGATCCACCCCATCGAACTTCTGGCCATTCACTTCCGCGGCGGCGGTGTAGCGGAGCATGGTATCCAGATCGATAAAAGGTTCCGCGCCGGGGCTGCCTTTGCCGACGAGACCGGGCCACATGGCATTGTGAAGCTTGGGGAGGGTGTGGGACATGGTGGTGATGGTGGGATTGAAGGAATCCGGCCACGGAAACGGGCCGGAAAGGAGGGGTTATTACGTTTCTCCGGGCTGAAGTGTCCAGCAAAATATCCTGTTCCCGTTTCACGCGCCACCCTGGGGAAGGCGGGCCGTGAATCGTTCAACGACCGTTATCATCAGGGCTGCGCCCGATGATAACCATGGTGTTCGTTCATTGTGGAGTTGGTGAAGGAACCGCTGCCCACCAGCCTAAATCGTCGTGGCCCCAGTGCACGCCAAGACCGTTGGCGACCGTGCGGAGCAATTCGAGTTCGTTCGCTTCAGTTCCGGCGTCGAGTAAGTGTCCCGGAACCTCCGCCCCGTCGCAGCGCATCGTGATAGAAAGCGCAACGACCTGACACCCCGGCCCTCCTGGCTCGCCGAGGCGATGATAGCGTTTTTCTTCTTGGCTCATTTGGGTTTCGTTCAATTGGTGCGCGCAGAAGCGCATAACTAGTGATTAATTGATAGGATAGCAGGAGAGTGTTCTGCCTTATCTCCGGCAGATTGTCGGGGAAATACTGAAATCCGGCAAAAGGGGTGCTGGTTTTGGCTCAGTGGCGCGGAATTTGGAGAGGATGGCAGGAGATTCCGCCGCCTCCAAGATAAATCTGCGGGCGGGAGAGATCCGGGGGGCTTCACCCCGGCCCGGTGATGGTAACGGGGTTGCTGCCGCGTTCGTTGCCCGTTGTGAGGATGACGCAGACTTTGTAGCTGGCGGCGTTCCCGGTGGTGCCGAGGGCAGTTCAAATTCCCACCCGAGTTAGGGTAGAAACACTGCGAATCTCCTCCACCTCAGTGGAAAGGATCTGTGGCCAAAGTGTTCAGCCCGTTCGCCAGCGTTTATTCAGCTCCTGACTATTCCCGTTTCACCCGCCACCAGCGCCGTAGGGTGCCGGGGGGAGTGGCTGGGGTGAGGTAGCTGGTGCTCAGGCCGCTGGAAGGGAGGCCAGTGGTGTGGGGCAGCCAGAGGGTGAGGTCGTCCGAGTAATCCACCCGGAAGGTCTGGCCGGTTTCCGAAGTCCAGGTCAGAGTGGCCTGCCGGGTGGCAGGGTGATAACTGTGGCTCAGCCAATTGAGGACAGGGGGGCCCAGTTGGAAGCTTTCCTGCCTGACTTGGGTGCCGGTTACCGTGACCGGGCGCACTTGGGAGCCGAAGCCGGGCATGGAGACGGTCAAGGTGTAATTCCCGGCGGGCAGATCGACGGTTCCAAAAAATCCGGTGCCGTCGCTGATGAAGGTGCGGGTGACCGGGCCGGTCAGGGTGAGGATCGCTCCGTCAAAGTTGGCGAGGTTCGAGGCATCCCGCACGAATCCCATGAGGTGGCCTTTGGTGGCATCCGTTTTCCATGGCATGGCGGGCGGGGTGGAGAGGGTGGCAAACAGCGGATCGCCTCCGGGGTCATAGAGTTCGGCGGTGGCGTCTTCGGTCAGGGCGGCCATGGATTCGTTGCGGGCGGCGAGCCGTTGGCTGGTGGTGGTGGCGGTATTTTCGGTAACGGCGTAGGAATAACCCAGCAGGCCTACCGCCTTTTGCCCCGTGGTGGCCACCGCCGCGCGCCCCAGTTTCATCTGGGCAATATTGGTGGCGGTGGAATTCAGATAGGACCCCAGCCCGATGGCGGAGGCGCGGTTGAACTGCTTGCGGCGGACGAAGTCGGTCCAATTGGTCACGCCAGTGCTGGAGGTCTTGTAAACCATGGGGCAGGCGAGATCGAGGATGCCTTCCTGGAGCCAGCCGTGCCAGTCCTGGAGGACACGGCGGTAGGCTTCCGACTGGGTGGCGAAATCCGTGGGGCCGAGGCCGGGCGCGGTATTGCCGTAGGTGATGAGGGCGGCGGAGATGCGGGTCTGGGGTTTCACCGCCCACGTATTCAGATACACCTTGCGGAGGAAGGCCGTGACCTGATCACGCCGCCACTGGAGCCAGGTGGTATCGGTGGGCAGGGGAATACCGGGGCGCTTTTTCAACTGCTGGAAGCGCGCCACGGAAACCGGGTGGTAGCCCCAGGGCTGATTGTTGGTGGAGGAGTCGTCGGAATAACGGATGTAATCGAAGTGAATCCCGTCCACCTGGTAACGGGTCAGGACATCCATCGCCACGTTGTAGTTGTGCTGCTGCACCTGCGGGTGGCCCTGATCCAGCATGTAGTTGCTGCCATCCCAGCGAACCGGGGGAGTGAGGGGGTCGGCCGGATTGGCGCGGTATTTTTCGGAAAGCCACTCCGGGTGAGCATTGTAAGGATGGGTGGGCTGGGACGGGGTGCCTGACTGGCTGTTCCAGATATTGTAGGTCACCAGCCAGGCGTGGACTTCCAGCCGTGGTTTCCCGCCGGAAGTGTCGTGGGCCTTGCTGATGAGGTCCGCGAGGGGGTCAAACCCGGCCGGGACGGCGGCGGCCACCGGTTCCAGCCCATTGCGGTAATAGGCGTCACCGCGTTTCCGGACCTGGGCCATGATAGCATTGTAGTTCCCGGCCCGTGCGGTGTTCACCAGGTTGGTCACCTCCGAGCTGCTGTTCAGCCCGATATTAAAAGCATCCGACCACAGGGCACGGAATTCCTGGGCTGGCAGCCGGAGGCTGGCGGACAGCAGCAGGCAGAGGGCCAGGGCTGAAATGCGGGGGGACATGTCTCGGGTGAATGTCCATTGTGCCTCCACTCCGTCAAGCCGCCGCTTTGATTCTAATGATTCCCATGGAGGGCAGTGATTGCTCCTTCCTTGGATGGTCAGCCAAGCACCTCCCGGACCAGCAGCCCGGACCGCCTTTGCAAAGTGCGCCGGAAAGGCACGTAGTTCCATCACCGCCTTCCAGGAGTGACCCTCCCGGTCCAAGGAATTCAAAGGCTTGGCGAGCCATACCGGAGACCAAAGCAAATGATAAAAAAAACCGCTGAATCACCGGGGCTCCGCGCAGGATTGCTCCTTCTCCTGCTGCTGCTTGGCGGGGGAGCCCAACCTGTTGCGGCGCAGGGTCTGGAGAAGTTGCCGCCGGATTTCACGCCGCCGCCGTTCGACCAGTATTTCAAACAGCGCGTCACGGAACTCTCCGATCCCGGTTGGCTGGAGGAAATCACCCCCGGCAATTGGCCGGAAAAACACAAGGCGATGCGCCAGGAACTGCAGGAAATGCTAGGGCTGAATCCCTGGCCGGAACGGACTCCGCTGAAACCCGTCCTGACCGGGAAGGTTCCAGGTGAAGGTTATACCGTGGAAAAGCTCTACTTTGAGCCCATGCCGGGGCTGTATATTGGCGCCAACCTTTATCTGCCGGCGGAGCCGAAAACGCCGCTGCCCGCCATTCTTTACATGTGCGGGCACTCCAATGTCACCGACGGCGAGGTGCGGATCGGAAACAAGGCCGGCTATCAGCACCATGGTGCGTGGTTTGCCCGGCATGGTTATGTCTGCCTGATCCCGGACACCATTCAATGGGGCGAAATCCCCGGAGAGCATCACGGGACGAACCGCCTCGGCCGGTGGTGGTGGGCGGCGCGCGGTTATACTCCGGCCGGCGTGGAGGCGTGGGTCGGCATCCGGGCGCTCGATTACCTGGAAACCCGGCCCGAGGTGGACCGCACCCGCTTTGGCATGACCGGCCGATCCGGTGGCGGGGCTTACTCGTGGTGGGTGGGAGCGCTTGATGACCGCATCAAGGTCGCGGTGCCTGTGGCCGGAATCACCACGCTGCATGATCATGTGGTGGAGGGCGCGATCGAGGGGCACTGCGATTGCATGTTTATGGTGAACAGCAAGCGGTGGGACTTCGACCGGGTTGCCGCGCTGCTGGCCCCGCGGCCGTTGCTCATTTCCAATACGGACAGTGACGAGATTTTCCCCCTGACCGGGGTCATGGAGGTTTTCAACCGGACCCGCCGGCTTTACCGGAAGTTGGGGGTGGAGGCCAATATTGGAATCCATATTGCCGAAGGCCCCCACAAGGACACGCAGCCGCTCAACGCCGGGGCCTTCAATTGGCTGAACCGCTTTCTCAAAGGAGGAGACCGGATGGACCTCATCGACGAGCCCGCCCGCCGCCGGCATGAGGTGCGGGAGTTGAAGGTTTTCAATGCCATCCCGGCGGACGAAAAAGTGACGACCGTGGATGAGTTTTTTGTTCCCGCATTCTCTTCGCCGCCGCTCCCGGGTTTGGCGGCGGACTGGCCCGGGCAGCGCAATGCCTGGATGAAGGCGCTGCGGGAGGAGGTCTTCGGTGCCTGGCCCGGGGAAGCGAAACCCTCCGTGACCATGCACCCGGAGCAGGTCAAGGACGGTTTCCGGCTGACACGGATGGACGTCACCACCCAGCATCCCTTCGTTTTGCCAGCGTGGATTCTGCAGCGTGCGGACCTCAAGCCGGAGCAGGTGCGGGGTATAACGTTCCAAGTGTTGGATGAAGCCGCGTGGGTAGAGTTCCACCAGTGGGAGGCTGGCCATTTCCGCGCGGGGGCCGAAGAGGGGGCGGGCGATGGCGCGGCGTTCCTGAGGGAGCAGGCTGCCCGGCTTGATTCCTCCCATGCGATGGCATTTTTCTGCCCCCGCGGAGTGGGGCCGACCGGCTTGGTTGCGTTGTCCAAAGTCAAGCAGACGCATTTGCTTCGCCGGTTCCTGCTGCTGGGCGAGTCTTTGGAAAGCGGTCAGGTCTGGGATATCCGTCAGGCGGTGGGGGCCCTGCGCAGTCTGCCAGCTTGGTCCCATCAGCCGCTGTCCCTGCGGAGTGGTCAGGTCATGGGGGCCAATACCTTGTATGCCTCACTCTATCTGGCAGGACTCAGCCGCTTGGAGTTGGAGAATTTGCCGGCCTCGCACCGTGCCGGGCCCACTTATCTCAATGTGCTGCGGTATCTGGACCTGCCTCAGGCACTCGCCATGGCAGCGGCGCACACGCCGGTCACTCTGTATACCGGGGACCCCACGCCGTGGTGTGATGCGCAGGCGTTGATGATGGCTCTTGGGATGAAAGACCGTCTGCAAATCCTCCGCCCTGAATAGGCATCGCTGCCGCAGCAGGCGCGGGCTGGGCGGAAGTATTCCGGACCGTTCAGATGCTGAGGGTTTTGCCAAAAACCGAGTCTTCGCGCAGGCCGCGGTTTACTCCGGTGGAGTGGGGGAGCAGGAGCGCGTCGGCGGCACGGAGGTTTTCGCAGAAGTTCACCTCCCAGGACAGGAGTTCATGGCGCACGAAGCGGGGGAGTTGCTGGCGCTGGCTGAGGGCGAGGGGGAGATCCAATTCAAGGTTGTCCAGGACATCGACAATGCCGTCAGTGAGGGCCGGCATGGTAAGCTCCATGGCTCCGAGACGCTGGAGGATGCGGCGGGCACTGCTGGTGGACCAGCTTTCCGGGACATCGGCCGCGAGTGGGACATGGACCACGAGGAATTCCCCCATGCGGGCATATTGTTCGGCGAGTTCGTGGGCGGAAAGGAGCACCGCACTATCCTGACAAACCGGGATGACCACAGTGAGTTCGGCTTCCAGCTCTTCCAGAATATCGTCCATATGATGGCGCTCAAAAGCCCGCACGAGCCGGTCACCGCCGCCGGTATGGCAGTCGATGATGACCACTTCATGGTGATCGATCAGATCCACGAGATCATTGACCGGGAAGGCATCCTCCAAATCCATCAATATGGTGGGCAGGGGAAGTTCCTGCTCGGAGGATGTCACCACCAGCTGATGGCATATTTGCTTCCGCTGGAAGTAAGCACACAGCACAGTGGAGAGGGTGGTTTTACCGCAGGCCTCAGCATTATTGGAGATGATGATGACTTTTTTCATAATTTATTTCGGTTTCCATAATTATTACCAATTGTAATCAGTAAATCAAATAAATATTTAATAAATACTAGAATAAATTGCTCGCGGCATGGATCAGGCGGTGGAATGCGTGAGGGTTCATTTTTGTAAAGTATTCACTCTCAGTAGCTTGTGGTTCTATTTCGAACATTGGAAGGGAATCGGATTTATCCCGGAGGGGGAGAATATTCGGCATGGTGAAGAGCTTTCCGGTCGTTCCGTGCCCGGAAAAGAAGGCCCATTCCGCCAAAGGTCCTGGATGACAGCCAGGCTTTGGTGTGGTTTTATAGAGGAACTATGGACGACCGGATTGAACGGACTGGTCCCCTTGGGTTTCTTACCTGCTCCCATGCTGGAAAATCGAGACTATCTGCGCCGACCCGGTCCGGCGATGGATCATGATGGCCCTTCGGTCCTGTGGGTGCTGGTCATGATCAATCTCGGCGCGCTGGTCCTGCGGCAGCTCTTCACGGCTGAGACGCAAGTGCCGGCGGGCGCCTTGAGTGTCCAAGCTTTGCAGGAAGGTGGTTGGTGGACGGTTTTCACGCACCTTTTCATCCATTTCGACTGGAGCCATCTTCTGCCCAACATGGCCCTGCTGGTCTTGGCCGGCCGGCGGTTGCTGGCAGACACCGGGACGCGCCATTTTCTTTATATCTATCTCGTCAGTGGCTGGGTGGGGGCGGCGGTTATTCTGCTGCTGCATCCCGAGGCTCCGTTGATTGGGGCCTCCGCCTGCGTTTCCGGAGTGCTCGGGGCCTACGCGGCGTTGCACCCGGACCGGTCGATTACCCGATGGATGGGAGCCTGGGCTCCCCGGCTGCGGGCTGTCAGTGCCTTCCGCGGATTGGTGATTTCGTTTGTGATGTTGGAGATCGCCGCCTCGGTCACCAACCGGGAAATCTACTACTTGCCGATGATGCACGAGATGGCGCACGGTGCCCATGCGGCGGGGTTGTTGACCGGCTGGCTCTATGCCCGCCACTTGGCTCCAGCACTGGGGAATTTCTACCATCGGGAGGACTTTTTCCCCCAGGGGTTGCGTCGTCACCGCGATACCGAATCACCGCCAGTGTCCGCCCGGGCCGGTGTCCGCCAGGGAGAAGGCGCCCACTTTCAGCCTGATACTTCGTTGGCCGTGCCTCCCCCCCTGAGCAACGATGAGTTTCTACGGCAGTCCGTCGATCCCGTCCTTGATAAACTGTATGCCAGTGGCATGGCCAGTCTCACCCCCGCCGAACGGAAAATCCTCGACGAAGCGGCCAACCGCTTTGCCCGGCGGGAACCCTGAGGGGCACCAATCCTAGCGGACGTTGGACGTAACTGGTGGCGTTGAGGAAAACCTGCAGTCTCCGGTGGAAGGATGTCCCGGGAACCTTATTGCTGATTCCCAACTGAAAAACCGCTTCCCCGATGCAGGAAAACAGTCCGGTAAAGCTGGCGGAGAGGGAGGGATTCGAACCCTCGGTAACCTTTTGAGCTACGACGCTTTAGCAAAGCGTTGCTTTCGACCACTCAGCCACCTCTCCGGGTCGTACAGCTTTTACCAAACACGGGGAATCCCTGTGCGCCGCCATTAGAGCACCCCACCCCGGCATCGTCAACCCGCTAAAACTCCCCGCAGCATAAAAAGCCGCCTTGGGGAAGAGGGCTCACAACCGGCGGGCGCGCAGTCCCCGCCAGTGCGAGTAGTCGGCATCGGTTGGAAAGGCCTGGGCGAGCGGACGGAGGTCCTTCCACGGCCATAGTCCCGTCCCGCCGATCAGGCATTCGTTCATGCTGGCCACGGAGGTGATGGACCGGACTTCGGTGAAATTTTCCCTGAAAAAGCGGCGGAACCCGGTCTGCACCCGGCGGTGTCCCGGGCCGGTGACAAGATTGGCGGCGAAGATGCCGCCGGGCTTGAGACTGCGCTGCAAGTCCGGCAAGAGGATCTCCGGGGAAGCCAAGGGGCGCTCCACATCACTGGACGTCACCCCGTAAACATCATCGAAAATCACGTCGAACCGTCGCCGGTTCCGGCGGAGCCATGCATAGGCATCCCCGGCGATGACTTCGATGCCGATGGCCTCCAGATTCATATAATCGCGGGCCAACTGGATCATCTCCTCATCAAGTTCGATGGCGGTGATTTTCATGTCAGGACAAAGATGCCGCAGCGTCCGCAGGCTGGTGCCGCCGCCCAATCCCAGCATCAGGAGGGATTGCGGGGCGCCAGTGGGATGACTCAGGATGCCGGCGGCGATCGCATCCCAGGCCAGTCCGGTCAGGAATTGATCCCGGCCCCACCAGGCATGGATGGCGCCGGTGACGCGGAATTCCACTTCATGGCCGTCCCCCCAGACCGCGACGGATTGATGGGCCGTCTGACGGGTTTCGAGATGACGCAGGTTGGCCCAGGGCATAAAATTGAAAATTGGCAGGATCGGGGGCAGCCGGAGCAGGGAAGGGGCTCCTGCCATCATCACTTCCTCACGATCCAAATATTCCGGTAGCGCACGGGGGCCCCATGATCCTGGAAATGCAGCGGTCCGGGTTCCGGTCCTTCCGGGAGCGGGGCCGAAGTGGTGGCGTGGGTCAATTCCACGCCATCCTGCACGAGAACCCCGTTGTGTTTCACGGTCGCTTTGGCGGAGCTGGTTTTCCGGCCGGCGGCGTCGTAAACGGCCGCGGTGTAATCAATGTCGTAAGTCTGCCATGTCAGGGGAGGAAAAGCCATGTTCACCAGGGGGGCCGAGATGGTGTAGATGCCTCCACATTCATTATCCTTCCCTTCCAGGCCAAAGCTGTCCAGTACTTGCACCTCATAACGTCCCTGGAGATAACATCCGCTATTTCCTCTCCCCTGTCCGCGATGCGCCGGCATGTAGGGGATCCTGAACTCCACATGCAGGGTGAAACTGCCCCACTTTTCCCTGGTGGTGATGCCCTGCATCAGGGTTGCGCCATCCAACCGGCCGTTTTCGAAGGCGCCGGCCGAAGTGCCATCAAACAACACGATCGCCCCGGCCGGGGCGGCGGCTCCCAACGCAGGACTGTGGCGTTCCATCCGGCTCAGCGTGCCCGTGGGGAAAATCAGCTTCCCGCCGGCCACGGTGCCGCCCAGCCCCGGGAACGTTATTTTTCCTTCTGCGGCCCGGCCCTTGATCCGGAGGTTCCGGTCCCCCGCAAAGCCGTCTCCGGGCAATCCCCCCGGATAGAGCACCGCGGAGAAGGTTCCCGCGCCTTCCGCCACCAGCTGTACCCCGGTCTTTTTTCCATCCAGTTCCCCCGAATACTCACCATGCAAGGCAAAGTCAGGGTCGTTTTGGGTGGCTTCCAACACCTCCGTAAACACCCTGCCTTCCGCGGCAGCCGCGGCGATGGCAATGAAAGGGAAAACCAGGCAGAAAAGGCGGCAGATCATAAGTTTAGACAAGGGATGCCAGCAGACTAGGGCCGTCCCGGTCCTCCTGTCCAACCGTTTTACCACCCTCTTGTCCTGGCACAAGTTTTTGGTGACCCCGGGTTGCCAGTCATCCCGGTTACCTGCCGGGACGCCTCATAGGAGAATCCCCTGTTTTGCATTCCCGCGGTCCGATCCCGGGCCTGACCTCCAGAAACATCTCGACTATTTTAACGCGAGGAACTATTTTAAAATTTCCATAATAAACTGATCTTTTAGTGTCCCGCGCCGTCCTGCGTGGGACACAGACTAAAAGATCACCCCTTTTTTGTCCATGTTCCTGATTCCCCGTATTATTCGTCCGGTTGCTTTCCTCGCCCTTGGCATGATTCCGGTTCATAGCCTGGTGGCAGCTCCGATCATCTCGGAATTCATGGCGGCCAATAAATCCACCCTCGTCGATGAAGACGGGGCCTATTCGGACTGGATTGAAATCCACAACCCCGATGCGACCGCAGTGGACCTCACGGGCTGGCGGCTCACTGACAACGCGGGCAGTTTGTCCAAGTGGACTTTTCCTGCCGTCACCTTGGAGCCCGGAGAATTCCGCATCGTATTCGCTTCCTCGAAGAACCGGATCAATCCCGCCGCAAATCTCCACACCAATTTTGCCCTCGGAGCAGGAGGGGAATATCTCGCCCTCATTTCTCCACTGGGGGTCACATCCACCGAATTTGCCCCCACCTTCCCACCGCAGGAGGACGACGTCAGCTACGGAGCCGCTTTCACTTCCACCAACCTGATCACTACCGGACAGGCCGCCCGTTACCTGGTGCCCGCCAGCGGCACGCCCACGACGGCCACCTGGACCGCCGCGGCCTTCAATGACGGCACCTGGGCCAGCGGGGCCACCGGACTGGGATTCGGCCTGCTGGTGCCTGGAATGCTGGTGAAGGAAGTGCAGACCAATTTTGATATGGGCACGCTGGCCGCGCTGGACGCCGCGCTCGCCGGCACGCCCAGCCCGCCCACCCTGACGGCCAACACCCAGATCCGTCCGGTGATCAACTTCCTCGGAGATGGCGGCGACGGGAATTTTCCCAACAATGTTTCTTTCGCTTTGCCGGGCGAAACCCATGGCCTGCGCGCCACCGGGTTTCTCAGCCTCCCGGCCGCCGGCGCGTGGACGCTGGCCGTGAATTCCGATGACGGCTCCCGCCTGCGGTTGGATCTCAACAGCGACGGGGATTTCCTGGATGCTGGTGAGACCTTGATTCTGGATGATTCCGGACATGGCGCCCAGGACCGGTTCGCCACGGTGACGGTGGCCGCTGCCGGAGCTTACCGCATGGAGTTTGTCTATTTTGAAAACTACGGCGGGGATGAGGTGGAACTGTTCGCCCAGGCGGGGACCCATGCCAGTTATAACACCGGCTTCCGCCTGATCGGCGATACCGCGAATGGTGGCCTCGCCATCTCCACCACCCCGGACGGCTCCAGCGGCGGCGGCTCCGTGATTGCCACCAACCTCTCGGCGGCCATGCTCACCTCGCCCAATTTCCGGAGTTCCTGTTATACGCGCTCCACCTTCAATCTGGCCAATACCGCGGCCCTCAATGCCCTCGCCAGCCTCAATCTCCGCATCAGTTACAATGATGGTTTTGTGGCCTGGCTGAACGGGGTAAAAATTGCCAGCCGCAACGCTCCAGCCGTTCCTGACTGGAATTCGCTTTCCACCACCAGCCGCGACACCACCCTCTCCCTCACTCCGGAAAACATCAATGTGACCGCGTTCCGCTCCGCTTTGATCGTGGGAGCCAACAAATTGTCGGTGCAGGGATTGAACGTGGCGGCCAACGATTCCTCCTTCCTCATCCTGCCCACCCTCAGTGGAGGTGCCCTGCAGGCCGGGGGCCCGTTTTTCTTCAAGCAGGCGACGCCCGGCACCTTGAACAACACCCCCACCTCGCTGGGCTTCGTGGCGGATACCACCTTCAGCCACAAACGCGGGATCTACGCCGCGCCCTTCACCCTCTCCGTCACCACCGCCACCCCCGGAGCGACCCTGTATTACACGCTGGATGGTTC
Organism: Verrucomicrobiota bacterium; assembly: GCA_040387795.1. GTDB lineage: Bacteria > Verrucomicrobiota > Verrucomicrobiia > Verrucomicrobiales > V1-33 > CAIZWU01. The sequence goes on along the minus strand of JAZKDC010000018.1, from coordinate 167,990 downwards.
CAAGCCCTCCACCACCAATGGCACGGCCGTGCTGCCCCTCAACGCCACCACGCCACCGGTGCTCAATCTGCCCATCAACCAGACCCGGGCGGTCCGGGTGGTGGCGGCGAAACTGAATTACGAATCCACCAATGCCGACACCAATACCTATCTGTTTCTGGATACGGTGCTGGCCCAGCCCTCCACTCCGCCGGCCCCTGGCTGGCCGGATATTCCCGGGGCGACCGCAGGGAAATACGTGCGCAACGGACAGGAATACGATTATGGCATGGATCCTGACATTATCAACTCCGCCAATGCGGCCATCGGTGGGGTGGCCCAGGTCAAGGCCGCGCTCCAGGCCATCCCCAGCGTCTGTGTCACGGTGCCGGTGGCCAGCCTGACCGATGCGGCCACGGGAATTTATTCCAATGCCGGCGGCGATGGGTTCCAGTGGGAACGGGAAGCCAGCATCGAGATGATCAACGACCCCAATACCACCGATCAGGGCTTCCAGGAAAACTGTGGCCTGCGCATCCGCGGGGGATACTCCCGCAGCGGAGACAATCCCAAACACGCCTTCCGCATCCTCTTCCGTGGCGAGTATGGCGCGGGCAAACTGGATTATCCCATCTTCAAGGGCGACGACTCTGCCATCACCAGCTTCGACAAGTTCGACATCCAGACCTCCCAGAACTATTCATGGTCCTTCGGAGGCGATGGCTCCAACACTTTCCTGCGCGAACTGTGGTGCCGCGACACCCAGCGGGCCATGAATCAGCCCGGCACCCGCGGCCGCTTTGTCCATCTTTATCTGAATGGCCTCTACTGGGGGCTCTATCAAATCCAGGAGCGGGCCGAAGCCGACTATGCGGCCGCCTATTTCGGGGGGACGGATCAGGATTACGATGTCGCCAAGGTGGAAGCCGGGCCCTACATCGTGAATCCCACCGCCGGCGACCTGAATGCCTGGAATGATCAATGGGCCAAATCGCGCGCCAGTTATTTCATCAATACGGACCGCTCCCCGGTCTCTCCCTACGCGACCGCCGTCTACACCCAGGCCCAGAAAAACGCGGCCTACTTCAAACTGATGGGCCGGGCTGCCGATGGCATCACTCCCACCGCTGATCCCGTGCTGCTGGATGTCGACAACCTGATCGACTACATGATGATCATCTTTTATTCGGGGAATACCGATGCGCCCCTCTCCGCCTTCCTCGGCAATGAGTCGCCCAACAACTTCTATGCGATGCGGGACCGGCGGGGGGGGCATGGTTTTCTCCACATCCAGCATGACGGCGAGCATTCGCTCAATGCGGGGTCCGCCGCAGCCGACCGCGTCGGACCGTTCAGCGACCCTGTCAGTGGTGGCTGGAACAACGCGACCAAGTCCAACGCCCAGTACACCCACCAGGATCTTGCGCCCAATGCGGAATACCGGATCCGCTTTGCCGACCGGGTGCATCGGCACCTGATTGATTCCAAAGGGGCTTTGAACACTGCCAAAAGCCAGGCCCGCATGTCAGCGCGCGCCGCCGTGGTGGAGAGCGCCATCATCGCCGAATCCGCCCGCTGGGGTGACTCCAAACTGGGCACCGGATTCCCCCACACTGCTGATACCTGGCGTTCGGCCCGCAACAATACGCTCAGTTGGTTCAATACCCGCAGTGGAACCCTGCTGGCTCAATTCCAGAACGCCGGACTTTATCCAAATGTGGCCGCGCCAACCATGAGCCCGTCCGGCGGTCCCGTCACTTCCACAACTCCGCTGACCATGAATGCCGGAGTTTCCACGATCTATTATACAATCAATGGAGTTGACCCCCGCCAGATCGGCGGGACGCTGGCTCCCGGCGTCCAAAGTTATGTGGGCGGGATTCTCTCCACCGTGACTTTTGTCGCGGACGGGTCCTCCGGTGCCACCTGGCGTTATCTTGACAATGGCTCCAATCAGGGCACGGCCTGGCGCCAGCCCGGATTTGTGGACAGCGCCTGGAAAGGTCCCTCGCGTGGGCAGTTCGGTTATGGCGAAGGGGACGAAAACACCGTGGTGGAGGATAATCCAACCGCCGGTTACAACGCCGCCGATTCCAACCGCTACATCACCACCTACTTCCGCACCACCTTCACCGGTGGCACCCTCACAGGCCTTTCCGGACTGACCCTCAATGTGAAGCGGGATGATGGCATCGTGGTTTATCTCAATGGCACCGAAATTGTCCGCGACGGCTTCGATCCAGTGGCGGCGATTGGTTATCTCACCCCATCAAGCAATCCGGCGGATGACGGTCAGAACTTCGTTCCCTTCGCCAATCTTCCCCTGAATCTGCTCAACACCGGAACCAACACCCTCGCGGTGGAAATCCACCAGACGGGTGCCAATTCCAGTGATGTCAGCTTCGACTGCCGCCTGACCGCGACGCGTGCCACCGGTGGGACGTCGATCCTCCTTCCGGCCGGCGTGGCCACGGTGCGGGCCCGGGTCCTCGATGGCTCAGGAACGTGGAGTGCCCTCAATGAGCAGGAGTTTCTGGTGAATACCTCCGCGGCCAGTGCGGCCAATGTCGTGGTAAGTGAGGTCATGTACCACCCCGCCGATCCTACGCCGGCTGAATTGTCAGCGGGATTTTTGGATGCGGATGAATTTGAGTGGCTGGAACTGCAGAACACCGGTGCCCTGCCGGTGGACCTGCGCGGTGCCTATTTCTTCAATGGGATCGATTTCACGTTCCCCATGATTTCCAATCCGACCACCCTGGTGCCGGCGGGCGGCCGGGTCATCCTCTGCAAAAACATCCTGGCCTTCCGTCAGCGCTACGGCACCGGCCTCAATGCGCTGATTGCCGGGCAATTCACCGGCTCTCTCGACAATGCCGGTGAACGGATCTCGCTCAAACAGCCTGACAGTACAATCATCTTCGACTTCACCTACACCGACACCGCCCCGTGGCCGGCGGATGCGGATGGCATCGGGCGCAGTCTTGTCCTGACTTATCCAGTGGGCTCGCCCGATCCTGCGCTCTCCTCCAGTTGGCGCCCGTCAGCGGTGGTGGGCGGATCGCCCGCCGGCACCGATGCCACGACTTATGCCGCCTGGAAGTCGGTCAATGGTATCAGCAGTGATACAGATGATACGGACAAGGATGGACTGAACAGCTTCACCGAGTATCTCCACGGCACCAGTCCGGTGGTGCCGGATGTGACCCCGCAGCTGGAGGGCGTGGTCGGAACCTATCCGATCGGCGTGCCGCCAGTCCCGGGCCGTTATCTGACGTTCTCCTGGCAGCGGAATCTGGCAGCGGGTGATGTGAATTATGTGATCGAGCAGTCCACCAGTCTGGCTGGAAATTCATGGACGCCCGTTCCGGTGACCATGGTCAGCGAGACCGTCCTCCCGCTTCCCGCCAGCGGCAGCAGGTCCCTCGTCACCTGCCGCTCCAATGCGTCGGTGGATGTTATGGGACCCCGCTACTTCTTCCGCCTCCGTGCCACGCAGCGGTAATCCCGGTGAGGGGGAGGCGGCCACTGTCGGGCCCCGTCCTGATGGAGGGCCATGCCCTCGATTATCCTGACGTCAGAGGATCTTCTGGAAGTGGAAGCCCAGGATTTCATAACCGAGCCGGAAGTAGAAGCGGTGGGCGCGGGCGAAAGTGAGGTAGGAATCCAGCATCACGGACTGGCAGCCGAGGGCGCGGGCGTGGTTTTCCAGCCACGCCATCATCGCCGCGCCGATGCCGCCGGAGCGCCGGGTTTCGTCCACCACCACATTGTCCACGTCCATGTATCCGCCGCTGTAAAACCGGGTGATCAGCCAGTAACCCGCGATTCCCACGATGGCCCCGTCCTCAAAGGCCGCGATGCAGTGGTAACCCTTCGGAATCATTTCCTCCAGCCGGTGGCGGAGTTCTTCCGGCGGGATTTTGGCGTTATGTTTTTCGATCAGCGGCAGGATCAGGGGCATCTCGGCCGTGTCGAGTTCGCGGATGGTGAGGCCAGGAGTTTCAGACATTCCCCTTATTCCTCCTCGTTTGATCACCGGACAAGATCATTCCCGGCGCAGGCGGACCTTTTGCGGGGAAATCTTTACAGGGCTGCGGCTCACTGGTATGCTGTCCATCCCGGCTGGCGTTGATTGTGAGTGCGGTCTGCACCCGTCATTGACGCCAAAGCCGCAACCAACAACCCACCCACCCAAAACTGTCATGCAAACCACCCGATTCTCCTTCATGAAATCCGCTCTCTGCGCCCTGTTGGCGTTGGGCAGCCTTGCCACCGCCCAGGCGGAAGACAAAGCAGTCTCCGCCACTGGAACCTGGACGTGGTCCATGCCCGGCCGGGACGGCGCTCCGGAACGTAAACTCAGCGCCGTGCTGGTGCAGGATGGCGAAAAACTCACCGGCAAAATGAAATCCCCGGGCCGCGATGGAGCCGAAACCGAAACCGAGATCGCCGAAGGCTCCGTGAAGGCCGGTGAGGTCTCATTCACCGTGACCCGCGAGTGGAACGGCAATAAACGGACCTCCACCTACACCGGGAAGTTGACCGCCGATGCCATCACGGGCAAAATCTCGTCCAAGGACCGCGAAGGCAAGGATCAGTCCCGCGACTGGACCGCCAAGCGTGAGGCGGCGAAATAACGATAATTAAACTCAGCCAACCACCTCCTTGGTCATGCCGGCCGGGGAGGTGGTTTTTGCATGGGGCCCTGACGCGCCGTCACTCAAGCCTGCTGGATCCGTCTTTGCCTGGCGTTTCTTAACCAGAGGAAGGTGAAGGTGACCAGAAGACAGGGAAAGAGAATTGCCGGGATGTCCTTCATGGTTGGAGGGCCGCCAAAGTGACACCGCTTACGGCTTAGAAAAATGACCCGGTGCGGGGAGCCATCGGAAGCGTAATTTTCTATAATTAACCACAAAGCGCCGGTGTCGTTTCCTTCTGAAATCATTGCAGAGACGTTACCTTGCAGTTGGTAGACATTACCAAACGGATCAATGAAGGGTGGTATTTTCAGCCCGGCAAAAAAACCACTCTGAGGGCGAAACTGGTGGCTTTTTTTCAGCTCGTATTGGTGCAGTTTACGTTCCCGGACCCACATCAAGGTGAGGATAAGCAGCAGGACGCCAATCAGCCAGGGCCATGGGTTTGTTTTGAAACGATGGCTGAGGCTGGGAGGAGACATGCAGGCTGGAGCGGATGTTTGGCCGGTGCTCCGGGGCGGACTACAAGTCCGCGCTCCGTTTCAGGGACGCCAGTTCGTCGTAGATGGATTCGAGGGTGGCGATTTGGGCGCGGTGTTCGAAGTTTTGGCGGACGTCGGCGGCGGCGTTTTGGCTGAGGGTTTGCCAGAGGCCGGGTTCCTGGGCGAGTCGGAGGAGATTGTCGAGGAAGCGGTCGCCATCGCGTTCTTCGACGAGGAGGCCGGTCAGGTTGTCGGTGACGGCTTCGGGGATGCCGCCGTGGTGGGTGGCGAGGACGGGCAGGCCGGTGGCCATGGCTTCCAGCATGGAGTTGGGGATGCCTTCCTGGTTTTGGTCAGGGGGGGTCTGGCTGGGGTGCAGGAACCCGTGGGATTGGTGATAGAGCTGGCAGAGGGACGCAGTGTCGAGGAAACCGGTGAAGGTGATTTTTTCCGCCACGCCCAGTTCGGCAGCCAGCTTTTTTAGGTCGGGCAGCAGGGGGCCTTCGCCAGCGATGGTGAAGTGGCTGTCCGGATAGGTTTTGCAGAACTGGGCAAAAGCGGAGAGGGAGAGGAAGAGGCCTTTTTTCTCGATGAGACGGCAGGCCTGGATGAAACGCCATCGGCCATCGGCAGGGTAGGTGCGGCCGGCGGCGACGGGGAAGGCATCCATGGGGATGCCGGTGCGGTTGAGGCGGATTTTTTCCGGAGGGCATCCGAGGTCAATGAGCCGGTCCTTCAGGGAATGGGAGCGGGCGAGGACGAGCGGAACGGTCTGGAGGAGGGTGCGGAGGCGGTCGGTATAGCCGGGCTGGTCGGCGCGGGGCATCACATCGGCGCCGTGGAAGGACACCAGGGCAGGCAGGCTGCGATGGTGTTGGAGAAAGGGAAGCAGGTGGACGCCGGTGTGGCCGAAGTAGATGTGGAGGAGGTCCGGGTTCCGCCGCTGGAGGATGCGGAGCAGGGCACGGTATTCGCCGCGGTAGATGAGGGGGGCTTCGCGGCGGATGTATTTAAGGTGGAAGCGGCGGATGAAGTTGCTCCGGGCCGGGGGGATGACTTCGATTTCCGGGAAAGGGAATTTTTCAGCGCTTTGGCGTTGTTTGCAGAGGATGAAGGTGTGGTAGCGCTCCAGTCCAGTGACCTGGCGGTAGATGTGCAGCATTTCCGGTTTGAGGAAAGTGGTGCAGTAGCTGGCGACGGTGGGCATGGGAAAAAAGGAAGGATGGCGGAAGCCCCGGGGATTGGCAATGCTTTGAACCCGGGGGAACGCCGGCCCCTCCCAGGGGCAACAAAAAAGCTCCGGGAGACCGGAGCTTTTCTGTAAATGGGTTTCGCGCAGGTGCCGGGGCGGGAAGGCCTAGGGGACGAAGCGGTATTTTTGATTCTTCTTCTTGGCGGCGGACTTGGCCTTGCGCTTTTTGCGCTGGGTCAGGGTTTCGTGCTGACGGCGGCGGCGGAATTCTTCAAGAGTCCCTTCGGTCTCGATCTTGGATTTGAGGCGCTTGAGGGCACGATCGATCGGCTCTCCTTTTTTGACGGCGATTTCTGGCATGAGTGGGTCCTTTGGCAGGATAACGGTTGAGGTGAATCAGAGCCCCGGCGGGCGTGAAGGGGCGGAAGATAGAAGCGGACTGGGGTTTGTCAAATGCGGTATTCCGCAGAATGACACAGTTTTTCACCGGGAGGGCTGGTTAGCCACAAAAGGATCGGGCACCAGCAGCCACGGCTGGCGGAGGGGCAGGAGGGCTTCGGCCGGAAAGCGGGCTCCGGCGGCGGCTTCATCTCCGGTCCATTGGCCGCTGAAGAGCCGGGCCGACCAGGTCAGGGTGGCCCCGCTGGCGGAGCATTCCCACTGCCCCAGCGGTTGGGAGCCCCTGAGCAGCTCAAGGCGGGGCGCTCGCGGGGTGAATCCTGCCGGAGGTTGCAGGGTGATGGTGGTGTGCAACTGGATGGGGGCGGTGAGGCTGATGGTTCCCGTGGCGGCTTGGTCCGTCAGGGCAGCGGGGAAAAGCAGGTAGTCGGCGATGGGCGTAGGGAGGGCGAACTGGAGCCCCTCGGGGCTGGATTGAATGGCGTTGCGGGACTGCCAGACCAGTTTGGCCTTGAGAGGCAGGGAAGAATCGCGCAGCGCGGTAAAACTGACTTCGAGCAGTTGCTCCCGGAGACGGTCGAGCCCGAAGAGGCGGCGCACCGTGGGAAGTTGTTCCCCGGGAGCAATGGTGGCCAATTGGGCTCGGAGCGTGGCTGCGGCCGGACCGGAGACGGACAATTGGTCGGTAATATGAACGTCCTTCCCGTCCTGGACCGTCACGACGCGCGCAAGGGTGCCGGTGCTCGGGGCCATGGCGTCCGGGGTGCCGGCAAGGTGAGGCCGGGCGGGGTTGAGGATCAGAGCCTGGCGGCCTGCGAGACCTAGGGGGGCCGAGCCCGGCACCGGTTCGAGGAACTTGTCGGTGGGGTCAATAAAATCAAAGCGGTCCTCGCCGGCGGGAATCGCCACGATCATGTGGTCGAACTGACTCAGCGCGGGGAAGTCCGGATGGAGGGGGGTGCTGCTGTGGATGAGGGCGAGGTAAGAAGGGATGCCGGAGGCTTCGAGGAGACCATGCAGGAGCACGGCGTGGTCTTTGCAGTCCCCGAAGCGGTTGTGCAGGGTGACCGCGGCCGGTTGCGGGATGATCGCCCGATAGCCGAATTCGATGGCCGTGTAACTGATGTCGCGGCGGACCCGGCGGGCGAGTTCCGCGATTTTCGAGGCGTGGTCCGGGAGGTTTTTGGTGAACCGTTCTGCTACGTTTTTGAGGCTGGGATCCGGAGTGAGGCGGTGGCGGATTTGTTCGAGATAGTTTTGGCCGACGGCTTCCCAGGTTTCGTTGACCGTGCCGAGGTAAAGCATGGGAGGGGCAGCCTGGGAGAGCAGGGGAGGTTGTTTTTCCTGCCAGATCAGGGCATCGCCGGACCGGAGCGGTTCCTGTTGCCGGCTATGGCGCCAGGTCAGATTGGCGAGATCTCCGGTGACATAACAGATGTCCGTCAGGGAGGGGTCGGACAAGGCAAAGGGATGGCGGGTGAAGGGCCAAGCGGTGGCGGGCAGGAGACTTTCGGTGGTGACGGCATACTCGATGATGCAGCCGGGAGTCAGCCCTTGGATGGGGAAATGGATCAGCTTGCTGCCGTCCGGCCGGTCGAGGGTGTAGCGGTCATCCAAGGAAGCCCGGGCGATGATTTTACCCGAGGCGTCGAGGACATTGAGGGAGTGCAGGGAGATCCGCTCACGCGAGGGATCGAGCGGCAGGGCGAGGGTATTCCATTGGCTCATGCCTTCGGCATTGGCGATCAGGACACGGCTGCGGACGGTGGTGGCGGGGAGGCGTCCCCGCTGGAAGCGGAGTCCGGTGATGCGGGAGAGCACCAGCACCGGGGCATGGGTTTCTGCCGGGACGGAGGGAAGCCCGCTCATGAGGGCGGCGGGCAGGGGAACCGGGTCGATGGAGGGGGAGATGAAGGCCGTATCCGACTGGGCCGAGGCCGAGGCGAGGGAAGTCAGGGCGCTGCGGGCGATCTGTGAGGAGGGGGCGGCTTTCAGGGCGCGTTGGTAAGCGATGCGGGCCTCCGCCGTGAGTCCCAGCGAGGTTTGGCAGTGACCGAGGATCAACTGGGCCTGCTCATGGGCAGGATGCGCGAGGGCGACCCGGGCGGCGGCGGCGGCCGCGTCCTGAAGCGCTTTGAGCCGGATCAGGCTCTGCACACATTCTATTCCGAGCATGGCATCCTCCGGCCAGGTTTGCTGGGTGGCCTGGATGATGGCGATGGCCTTGGTGCGGTCGTTGGTTTCCGCGAGAATCGAGGCGTAGTGGAGGCGCCAGACAGCGGAATCCGGATCGGTGCGGACCAGCATGGAGGCGAAGGCCTTGGCCTGGGGCCAACTGCGGCTTTCAATCAGGGCATCCAGATAAGGGGCGGCGAGGGAACCGGGAAACCGCTGGGCGGCCAGTAAATCCATGGCGTGCCGGTGGGCGCGGGCTCCGGCGCCGAGCCGGGCCATGACGAGCGTGCGGTAGAGTTCCCAGCCCGGGGTGTTGGCAAACCGTTCGCCGCCCGCATCAAACAGCTTGGTGGCCGCCTCCACCTGCCCGGCGCTGGAGAGGGAATCACAGGCGGCGGCGAGGTCTTCGATCCGTTGGGCCCGGTTGAACAGGGCGAGGTGGAACTCGGAAGCTTCCTTGGGACGTCCGTCCGCATGGGCTTCACTCGCGAGCGTTTTGAGGAGCGGCAGATGCAGGGCGGCGGCTGGCAGGGGAACTCCCCCGGGGGTGGGCGGTGCCGGGGCGAGATCCAGGTGGTGCAGCCAGGCGGAGAGATCCGGGGTGTCCGCCTCACCCGTTTCCGGTTGGATGGCCAACGCAATCACCGTCCCTTGCCCCGAAGCATGAAAATGGAGCAGGCATTCCGCAGGAGCCCCTTCGAGCGTGGCAGGAAGTTTGAGTTGGAGGGTTTGGCCGGCCGCGATCCCGGCAGGATCGATCACGGGCAGGGAGACGCCGCGCAGGACCGGCCAGATTTGGCGCAAGGCGGTGAGGATCTGGGAAGGGGATACTTTCTGCAATCCATCGGGTGGCAGGCTGGCGAGGGCGAGCCGGGCGGGGCCCAAAGCCCAGACCGCATCGGCTCCGGGGGCCTGGAGACGTCCTCCCGGCCAGGAAGTAGTTCCCGCCGGCAGTTTTTTCCAACGATAGAGCGGCTGGGGGGACGGCAGGACATGGACGGGTGAGGCCCCCTGCATGTCGCGTGACTCCAGGCTGCGGCAAAGTTCCTCCTGCCCCATGGGCAGCAGGGCAAAGCCATTGGCGAGGCGCTGCATGGTCCGGGTGAGGGCATAGGAGGAGGTGGAGCCGGGCATCAGACCGGTCATGGACCAGGCCACGCGTCCGCGCTGGCAAACCCACATTTCGAGATGACGGGCGGTTTCCCCGCCGCCCCCAGGCAGGGTATTCCAAACCAGCCGGACGAAATGCTGCGGTTCAGCAGTGCTGGAGGCCACTTCATACCGTTCCGGCAGACCGCAGGAAAATCCCGCCTGAACCGCGAGGACGGAAGGCAGGGTTTGCCAGGCTTCGTCAACACTGGCGCCGGGAGGGAGCAGATCGGTGGAAATCGAAAAATCGCAGGCTCCGACCCCGAATTGAGACGGGGGGGAAGACTCGGAACGCGTCAGGGTGAAGGCCGGCTTCAGCAGGGAAAACGGGGAAGCGGCTCCGGTCATCCGTTCCCAATAATCGGTGGGCGGGGTAAAATGAAATCCCTCGCCGGCAAATTCCTCGAAGAGATCGGGACCTTGGGCTGGGGGCGTGGCCTGCGGGGAAGGGGGATTCGCCTGATAATGCAGGAGAAGTTCAGCATCGGGTTCCACCAGATCCACAAAATGGAGGGAGGATGGCCAGACGCGCCAGGCGGCGACTGCGGCGGAGCAGACAAAGGCCGCCCCCGCGACCGGAAGAATCAGGCGGAGCCGGTGCATCAGGCCGGACTTTTGCCGGAGTGAGAGCGGAGAGGGTCCTGCTGCGGGAGAGGGCAGAGGGGCGGGGGACGGATTCGGGGGCACCGCCCAACCCGCAGGGGCGGGTGGGAATGGATTTATTCCAGAGGGAGGACCAGGGGTGAGGAAGACGGCTGGGATGCCTGCTGCAGCAGTCTCCGGTGCCGGTTGTTGCTGAATGACCGCTGGTGACTGCGGCAGGGCCCGTGCTGGCAAGGGAACGATGACGGCGGGAGGGAGGGCTTTAGGCGCAGGAATGGCCACCGGCAAGGCTGCCGGGGCCGGTTGCGGAACGGAGGCCGGGGCCGGGGCTTCGCCAGGTTTGGGAATCCGCGGAGGTTGTTTGTTGGCTGTCTGCCCCAGGCGGCTGCCGGGCATAGCCGGGGTGCGGACCCTTAAATGGCGCCGTTTTCCCTCGGGAAGCGACTCGGCGACTTCAGGTTTCCAGCCGATAATAGCAGGGAGCGCTACAGGGGCAGCGCACTGAGGGCAGGTGGTGGTCCCGCCTCCTGCGGTCAGGGGCACTTGGAGCAGCGCGGCACACTGGGGGCAGGGCAGCTGGAAACTGCATTCGGTCGAAAGGTCAGACATTCAGGAAGTTTCATATAATTACCATTATTACAGTAATAATTGCAAGATGATTTTGCGAATTACCCCGATCTTGTAAGGCTATAAATATTTAATATGTCTAAATATTAAGCCTCAGCCTTGTTTTCAGTGGACAGAATAAAAATGAGGATTTTAATGGGATTCGTCCCTCCCGGAGGACTACCCCCAATTCCGGGGCGGCAGCAGCAATCCCTAAACCCATGCAAAGTTCTGCACGCCCGGCTGATGTGCTGTTTTTCCGCTGTGGGCCTTGTGGCACGGAGTTGAGTGTGCCTTTGGCCTTGCAAGGGATTGAGGGGCCTTGCCCATGCTGTGGACAGCATATCAAGGCACCGTCGTTCAACCCTCCCGCGGTCCCCCGGATGGTGCATCTTCCGCCGCTCGATCTGCGGCATGAGACGGCGGCCATCCCGGGGCAGCCCACTGCCACGCTGGATTGGGACAGGCACGCCGCAGGTCCCGATCTGCACGTGAACCAGGCACTGCCGGATCCCACCCCGCCCCTTCCTGCGGATTCCGGGGAACGCAGCCCTTCTCCACGGCTCCTGCCGAGGCAGTTGGCCAGTCACGGCGCTCAGAGTTTTCAGGCCAAATTGGCCATCACCCCACCCGGGGAAGCACCTGGCGAATCAGGGCACGCCCGGGATGTTGAGGCGGTTCCCCGGAAATCCGCAGGGAAAAAAGCGGACGGGCTGCGCGCCTTGTTTTTTGATTCACCGCTCTTCCGGATTTTCCGGGTGGCCTTGTTGGTGACCACCGGGGGACTTTGTGCGGGATTGGTGCTGTATCTCAAGGACCGCAATTGGGTGCTCGATCTTCCGTGGAGGCCCGCTCCAGCGGAAACGATGGTGGAGGTGCCGCTCCCGGGTCCCGCCATCACATCGCGCCCGGCGGAATTGGAGAGGCCTTTTTTAGGGGAAGACCCCTCGGAACTGAATGGGATTTTTGATCCTGCGGCCCTGATCCCCCCGCCGGATGCCACCGCCATTCCCGTCGGAGCTTCGCCAATCGCGGGTAGTGCAAAATAACATCCGGAGGAATGGGGCCCGGTTGGGAACGCCGGCCAGCCATTGACTGAACCCAAGCGGCCGGGAAGCGGATGCAGCTTCGGAAAAGGAGGGAAAAGTGGCTTGTCCTGAGCGAGGAGGAGCGCTTAACCATCCGTCACTGCCGGACCGTTGCCTTCCGGTTCCGCCCCTGATCCATGAAATTCCAGTCCCGCCCCCGTACCGAGCTGATACAGCTGCTGCTGTTGGCGGGCGTGGTGCTGGGCTTGCCATTCCTGCTGCCCTCCGGTCCGGGGCCGGATTCCATCAAGCCGGTCGCTTTCGATCAGGAGCGTTATGACAAGGCGGCCCGCCGTCATCCCAATGTGGTGATGATCGGCAATTCCATGCTGAATACCCGGGTGGACAAGCCGCTGTTCAACGAACTCGCCCTGCCGAATTCCATTGGTTATGTGGCCGAGGGAGGGACCCGCAGCACGGTGTGGTATTTCAGCTTGAAGAACTTCGTGATTCCGTTGGAGCCCCCCCCAAAAGTGGTCTTTATTTTCTACCGCGACTATGACTTTACAGCGCCGTGGCTGCATCTTGAAGGCGAGCGGCTGGAGACTGCCCGCACGTTCATGAAGCCGGAGGATGAAGCGGTGCTGGCCTTTGCCCGCAAGCTGGGAGGGGTAGCGCCTACTTCCGCGCTGGATTTTTACCTGCCGGAACAGGTCACCTTGAATCTGCGGCGCCGGATCAGTGCGCTCGCCATCGACATCGCCGCCGCCGGGCAGGGCAAAGCCGGGGACGACGGGATGCAGAAGCATCTGAATGGTCTGTTCGATTTCCAAAACCTGCGCTCTGATGTTTTTGATGCGGGAGCGGCGGCCAACGATATCCTGCCCGGGGAGAGTAAACTGTTCACTGCCGACCCCGGGGAGAATTTACTGGAGCGGTTCCATACCCTCGCCGAGTCCCGGAAGATCCAACTTGTTTTCTACCGGGTGAAACGGCGCCCGGATGAGAACAACGAAGTGATCCAGGATGCGGAACTCCGGGCTTATACCGCCAGTTTCAAAGCCTGGGCGGAAAGCAAAGGACATGTTCTCCTCGACGAAACCGAAGACCCCCGCCTGACCTTATCCATGTATCATGATGGCGACCATCTGGCCAAAAAGGCCATGGAAACTTATACCCGGATGTTCCTCGAACGGGTCAAACCCTGGTTGCCGCTGCCGCCCGCTCCGCCGGAGCGCAAACCCTGATCCTTTTTCCCGTCCGACCCGTGGTCTTCCAAAGCCTTGCCTTTCTTCAATTCTTCGCGCTCGTGCTCGCCATTTACTGGCTGCTGCGGGAGCGGCGGGCGCAAAACTGGTTCCTCCTGGCCGCCAGCCTGGTGTTTTACGGCTGGGTGAATCCGTGGTGGGTGCTGCTGATTCTCACCACCTGCGTGGTCGATTTCACGGCGGCGCGGTTCCTCACCGACCGGCCGCAGCAGCGGAAGCGCTGGCTGGTGCTCTCGCTGGTCACCAATTTTGCCATCCTTTGCGTCTACAAGTATTTTGACTTCTTTGCCACGTCGGTTGCCCAATTGCTGGATCAGTTCGGCATCGTGGTGCACCCCTTCCTCCTGAAAGTGGCCTTGCCTGCGGGGATCTCGTTTTATACTTTCCAGAGCGCCAGCTATGTGGTGGATGTCTACCGGAAGCAGATGGAAGCCCGCCGCTCCCTTCCGGAATACATCCTGTTTGTCTCCTTCTTTCCGCATCTGGTGGCCGGACCCATCCAGCGGGCGAATTTTCTCCTGACCCAGATTGAACTGCCCCGGGTTTTTGATGCCCGGATCGCCCGCAACGCCCTGGTCCTTATCCTGTGGGGATTCTTCAAAAAACTGGTCATCGCGGACAATGCGGCCATGGTGGTTGGTAAAGTTTTCAGCCTGGATGAGCCCAGCTTTCCCGTGCTTTGGGCCGGCGTCTTCGCCTTTGGGGTCCAGATTTATGCGGACTTTTCGGCCTACACCGATATCGCCCGGGGCATCTCCCGGTTGCTGGGTTTTGAGCTCTGCCGGAATTTCGATCATCCTTACAGCGCGGATTCCCCGCAGGACTTCTGGAGACGCTGGCATATCAGCCTGAGCAATTGGTTCCGTGACTACGTCTATATCCCCCTGGGAGGCAGCCGCTGCTCCCTCCTCCGCCAATGCCGGAATATCCTCCTTACGTTCCTCCTGAGCGGGTTATGGCACGGCGCTGCTTGGAATTTTGTGCTGTGGGGCGCGTGGCATGGCGCGTTGCTGGTTCTGTGGATGCTCTGGGCCAAAGCGCCGGAAGCTTTCCGTCCCGGGCGATTACCGAAGCCCCTGCGGATCATCCTGACCTTCATTCTGGTGCATATCGGCTGGCTCATGTTCCGCGAAAACAGCGTGGATCACCTCCTCCGGCATCTGAGCCTCAATCCTTTTTCTGCGGATGCCACCCAGTGGCGCATGGGTCTGTTTTTCGCCGCGCAAACCTTGCTTTATGCTTTCCCGTTGTACCTTCATCCCGCGTTCGACCGCTGGCTTGACAGGCACGCCGCTGCCCAGGCGGAGCATTTTCCTGGATGGCGATGGACTTGGGCGTGTCTTGGCATGGCGGCGGCCCTTTATCTGGGGCTCATCCTCCTGCGCAGCCCCGCCAGCAGCGATTTCATTTATTTCCAGTTTTAGCAGGCTGGCGCCTCAGGAATTAAACCGCTTCCGGAAGTCCGCTGCGCAGCCCCATGGCGGCGGCTTCCCAGGAGGATGGCCAGGCCGGACAGAAGCAGCAAGGGGCTGGATGGCTCGGGGATCAGATCATAACTCAGCGTCAGGCGCGGGCGCCAATCGTGGGTGGCACTGTCAGCCGAATCGAAGCGTTTGGCGGTCTGGGGGCTGATCTCGTCGCCGCGCAACATCCAGCCAGCATTCGTGGACGGAAGATCCAGCCATTGTTGGACATCGGAGGCCAGCGCGGGACTGGTCCAGGTGAAGAAACCCGCCGTGGCCGTCACCGTGCTGCTGGCGGACGGCGTGGCGGCATGGTCGCCCCCGGGAGCGGTCCACAAAGTTCCAGGAAAGGAGGCATGGAGCCACGTGCTGTCACCGGTGAGGGCGGTGGCTCCGCTGGATTCGTTGCCCGTCGGGTTGGACGCCCCGGCGGTCCACGGGGTGTTCAGCCGGTGCAGGCTGACGGCGAGGTCTGCGGTGGTTACCGTCACAAGGTGCAGTTGCAGACTGGCCGAGGTGATAACCGCCCCGGCAGGCAGGGGAGTGAAATCAAACTGCAGCAGTGACCGACGTCGCGAGCCGGATGCCTGATTGGTGCGCCCGGCGAGCAAAAACTCGCCGGCCCCATTGGCCGTGATGCCACTGGCGTCCTCATAAATCAAGGCATCCCTGACAGGTTCGAGCTGCAGGGTAGCCGCTCCTGATGGATGGGCCGCGCCTGCCCACACGCAGAGGGCAAGTGCAAAACGGCCAAGCGGGCGGCGATGGAAGTCAGGGCGTGGCATGGACGGGGGAATTCCGGTGGGAACGTTGGCTTCCCGAAAAAGGGAGGCTGGGTGCAAGTCAAGCGGGACGCACCGTGTCTAATTCCTCCGTAGTTTACGTCATTCCTGATTTTGCAAAAGAATAGTCTTTCCTTTTTGTGATTTTCTCATTATTGACTCAAAACCAGTTCGCGTTATTTTGCTATCTATGAAGCCATCCATTGGTTATTGCTGTTATGGTCTGATCAGCCTGCTCCCTTTCCTTCCGGGCGCGGCGCACGCTGCTTTCCCCCAACTCAAATTGGAGGTGATCTGCGACAGCCAGCTGGATTCCCCGGTCGCGATGGTTTCCGCAGGAGATGGTAGTGGCCGCCTGTTCATTGCCGAACAGCGCGGACAAATCCGGATTTTCCAAAATGGCATGCTGCTTCCCGGCCGGTTTCTCGACCTCGGGACGCTCGTGATCCCGGAACGGGCTGGCTATGACGAACGGGGATTGCTGGGACTGGCCTTCCATCCTGAATTCGCCCAGCCCGCCGCACCGGGAGCGGGCCGCTTTTATGTGTTCTACATCGCGCCGTCCCCCAATGCTCCGGGCATCACCACGGACCCGGTGGATAGCCGCACCGTGCTGGCGGAATACAAAGTCTCCACCACCGACCCTAACCGGGCGGACCCGGCCTCGGCGCGGGTGTTGCTTTCGTTTGATAAACCTCAGTTCAACCATGCAGGGGGCGGCCTCGCTTTTGGTCCGGATGGGATGCTTTATTTTACGGTAGGAGATGGCGGCAGCTCGAACGACAACAATTTCGGACACACCGGCGGCGCCAGCCCACGGCTCACCAGTGCCAAAGGCAATGCGCAGGATCTGACCAAAATATTCGGCAAGATGCACCGCATCGATCCGCTCGGCACCAATGGCCTCGGGGGGCAATATGGCATCCCGGCCAGCAATCCCTTTGCGAATCCCACCAGCGGGCAACGGCCTGAAATCTACGCCTACGGCCTGCGTAACTGCTGGCGTTTCAGCTTTGACAGCAGACCCGGCGGCAGCGGCCGGCTGTTCGCTGCCGATGTGGGGCAAAACGCGGTCGAGGAGGTCAATATCATCACCTCCGGGGGAAACTTTGGCTGGCGCAACCTCGAGGGTAATTTTGTGCCGGCTTTCTCCGTGGATGCCCCAGCGATGACTTTGGCTCCCACCGGGCCGATCGGCCAATATGCCCATCCCGGAGTCAATATCGGGTCGCCCGCCCTGCCGCAGCTGGGATTGTCTGTCACCGGAGGATATGTCTACCGCGGCAGTGCCATCCCGGCCCTCGCGGGGAAATACGTCTTTGGCGACTGGAGCCAAAGCCCCATCCTGTCGCCGCCGCCAGCCACTCCTTCGGCGAAAGGCGTCATGTTGGGCCTGGAAGAAACCACCCCGGGCGTCTGGGCCTTGTCGCAGCTGGACATTCTCGGCGGAAATCCAATCAACCGTTACATCCAGGGATTCGGTCAGGATGACAGCGGGGAGCTTTACGTCCTTACAAAACGGACCCAGCCGGTCACCGCTCCGGATCCGGCCACCGGGCTTCCCAGTGGAGCCATTCTCAAGATCGTGCCCGTGCCTCCCACCACCAGTCTGACCCTGACGGCAGCGAAGGATAATACCATCTTCCAGGAAGCTGAGCTGAGCAATGGAGCCGGGGATTGGATCTTTGCCGGAGCCACCGATCCCTCCAAAAACAATGCCGCGATGCGCCGGGCCCTGCTGGGCTGGAACCTGGCCACCGTGCCGGCCGGAGCGGTCATCGCCTCGGCCTCGGTG
This sequence comes from Verrucomicrobiota bacterium, assembly GCA_040387795.1. Classification (GTDB taxonomy): domain Bacteria; phylum Verrucomicrobiota; class Verrucomicrobiia; order Verrucomicrobiales; family V1-33; genus CAIZWU01. Next base: position 150,369 of record JAZKDC010000018.1, on the reverse strand, counting down.
ACCTTGAAGATGGACCGGACGATTGCCCCCGCCTACCTGTTTTCCCTGCACAAAGTCACCACCAATTGGGGGGAAGGCACCTCGAATGCCTCGATCCAGGAAGGCGATGGAGCCGTGGCCAGTGCCACTGATGCCACCTGGTCGAAACCGTTCTTCGGTCAAGGAACGCCCTGGACCAATCCCGGAGGGGACTTCGACTCCAGGAAGTCGGCCACTTTGAGTGTTGGCGCGGAAACTACCTATACTTGGACCGGCCCCGGGCTCGCGGCCGACGCCAATGCCTGGCTGGCCAATCCTGCCGGCAATTTCGGCTGGCTGCTCAAGGCCGATCTGGAAAGCGCGGTCAAAACCGGCACGGGCGCTTCCGGCCAGTTATCCATCACGGTGTCGGACACCGACGATCTGGTCGAAGGCATGGGGGTATCCGGCACCGGACTCGGTCCAGGCGCGAAAATTGCGGTGGGTGGCATCAACTCCAACACCAATGTTTTGACCCTGACGGCTCCCAATGCCTCAGCGGTCTCCGGCAATGTTTACTTTGCCGCACCTTCCGCCAAACGTTTTGCTGCCCGTTCCGCCACCTTATCCGCCTCCCGGCCCCGTCTGGTGCTCAGCTACGTGCCGCTGCCGGCCCCTCCCAGCCACCGGAAGGGTTGGGAACTCACGTCCTACCTGACAGGACAGTATATCGACGACACCTACGATACCGATGGGGACGGCATACCGGATGGCGTGGAATACGCATGGGGTTTCCCTCCCCGCACTCCCAACGATCCCACGACAGGGTTTGCCATCAATCCGGCAGGTGCCAGCAACGGCGGACCGGTCGTCCTGACCTTCCGCCGCGATCCCCTCGCCACAGACCTGACCTACCGCGCCCAGGTGAGCACTGATTTGTCCGATTGGACTGATCTCGCCACCAGCACGGCAGGCGGAGCCCCATCCGGCACCGGTTTTGTCAGCGAAGCGGTCGTCGACACGGTGTTCCGCAATGTCACCGTCCATGACAATATACCCCAGGGCACGACGCGCCGCCTTTACCGCCTGAAAATCACCCGGTGATAGAGGGGGAGAACGCGTTTTGGAGAAAGTCCGGGTGGGGGGGCAAGGGGAGAATTGCGTTGCAATCCCATTGAAAATATTATAATTCCCATAATTAAAAGCTCATTACTCAAACGAAAATACCCCCCAATGTCTCCATCCATGAAACCCACCCGGTCCGTTCCTGTTCTGCTGCTCGCTTCTTTGGCGGCGGCGATGTCCGTCTCTTCAGCGCAAAACGCTCCCGAACCAGTCTTTCCCGCTCTCAACCTCGGCAAGGGAGCCCGGGGAGCCGCCATCATCAGTGCCCTTGGGACCCGTCTGCCGGAAGTGGCCCGTTTCTACGGCATGACCGAACCGGAACTGGGCGCCCTTTGTCTCCGGGACCGTGACCTGCGGGCGGACCGTTCCGGCCGTCTCCTGTATGCCTGCCAGGGCATGACGGCGCAAGCTCCCACGGCCCAAAATGCCGGCACCAATGCCCTCCTGACTTATCCGGCGGCGGAAACGTTCCGGCTGCACAGCAAACCGGGCATGAGCCGGGTGATTTACCTGGATTTCAACGGTCATACCACCTCATCCACTTCCTGGAATACCAACTTCACCGGCGGCGCGGCCTTCACCACGCCGGTCTATAACACCGATGGCAATGCGTCTTCCTTCAGCGACGGCGAACTGGCCAATATCCAGGAAATCTGGAAACGGGTGAGTGAGGACTACGCGGCGTGGGACGTGGACGTCACCACCGAGGAACCACCGCTCGAATCCCTGAGGAAGTCGACCAGCACGGATACCGCCTACGGGATCCGGATTGTCATCGGAGGCAGCAGCTATCAATGGCTGGGAGGGGGCGCCGGCGGGGTGGCGTATTTGAATTCGTTCGGGTGGAACACAGATACCCCGGCTTTTGTTTTCCCCGACCAATTGGGCAATGGTTTTCCGAAATACGTGGCCGAAGCCACCAGCCATGAGGCTGGGCACACGGTCGCGTTGAATCATGATGGCAAGACGGATGGAACCGAATATTATACGGGCACCAGTGCCTGGGCTCCGATCATGGGGGTCGGCTATTCCAGCTCCCTCACCCAGTTCAGCCGGGGGGAATATGCCGGTGCCAACAATACCGAAAACGATACCGCCGACATCGATGGTTTTATCCCCCGCAGTGCGGACCTCGCCGGAGATGATATCCTGACGGCAGTCCCGCTCGCCGGGGCTTCGGTTTCGGCCACTGGCATCATTCAGAGCCAGGCCGATGCCGATCTCTACCGGGTCGATACTGGAGCCGGTCTGCTTTCCTTCCAGGTGGTTCCCGCCAACCCGGATGCCAACCTGGACATCATGCTGGCGCTGTATAACGGCTCGGGCAATCTGATTGCCAGTGCCAATCCGGCGACCCTCGAGGCCAGCCTGAGCCTGAATGTTCCTGACGGCACCTATTATCTGTCGGTGGATGGCACCGGTGCCGCGGGCTATTCGGATTATGGCAGTCTGGGACAGTTCCGTTTGACTGGCAGTGTGCCATCCCCCTCGGGCAGTCCACCCGTCGCCGCCGCTTCCGTGATCGGCAGCAGCAGTGGATTGGCTCCCCTGCCGGTCAGTTTTTCCAGCAGCGGATCGTTTGACCCTGAAGGAAGCGCTCTGACCTATGACTGGGATTTTGGCGACGGCAGCACCAGCACCAGCACTTCGATCGAACCGAACCCCTCACATACTTATACTACTCCGGGCAATTACACAGCCTCGCTGGTGGTGAAGGACAGCACCGGTCTCTCCGGATCGGCTTCCGTTCCCGTCACCGTGCAGAGCCCTCCCGTCCTCGTCTACGTCTCGAATATCGCGATGAGCAAAACCGTTTCCAAGCGGGGCACCCAGGCCTCGGCTGTGGTGACAATCAAGGACGCCGCGGGAAATCTGAAGTCCAATGCTTCCGTAACCGGCACCTGGTCAGGCCTCACCTCGGGCACCTCCACGGTCAAAACCGGCAGCACCGGAACCGCCAAGTTCTCCAGCGCCCTCACCAAAAATGCCGGAACCTTTACGTTCAAGGTGACCGGGGTCGTTCTTGGTGGATCGGCCTACGATGCCAGCCTGAATCTGGAGACCACCGATTCCATCGTCAAGTAAGGCCGGGGCCGGTCCTTTGGTTCCGGGTAGGAGGATGAGGGCCGGAATTCAGATCAGACCGCCTGGCCGATATTCCGCGCTCTTGAACTGCTTATCAGGGCTGCTGGGCTTTTCCAATCAGTTCCTGGTCGGCGCTGGAAAGTTTGTCGATCGCATAACTGAAGGTGGTCCCATCCTTGCGGCGGAAAGTGCCCTGACCATTTTCCACTGTCACCAGAGCGGCGGCCAGCGGTTTGCCTTCGGCATTCGTCCAGGTGCGCTCCGCTACCAGCGGACCCGCGGGCTTGGTCGTGGCCGGGGCATCGTCCGTGGTTTTGCCCTTGGCGGGGCTGGCGGTCTTCAGGGCATCGCGCACCGCACGGTCGAATTCCTTGTCGCCAGGGTGCCCTTCAAACAACATAGTGCCATCCGCCGCAAAGACCGCGCTGTGCGGGATGCCATTGAACTGCAGGGGATGGCGCGCACCGGCGGTCACGGGGAACTTGATCTTGAGCGACTTCACCACTTTTTGCACTTCCTCATCCGTCGCGGACTGGGAGTGCGCTCCAATGATCTTGAGGCCTTTGGACTCGTGACGTTTGGCGAGCGAGTTGAACATGGGCATCGCGGCCAGGCACGGGCCGCAATTCACTCCCCAGAATTCCACGATCACGGGATTGCCTTTGAGGGAGTCGGTGGTAACCTCCGTCCCCGAAAGGGTCTTGCCGAAGGTGAATTGACTCAGATTGACCTTGGCGGTGGCGGAGGTTTCCTCTTTGTCCGCTGCAAAAACCGGGCAGGGCAGGGCGAGGCAAAGGAACAGGGCAGGGAGCAGTTTCATGGCGGAACAGTGAGGGGTTTCTGGTGCTAAATAACCAGTCTGATCGCCCGTTGTCCATCCATTTTTGGTTCAGCCCATCCGGTCCCGGAAATCCGCGTAGGTGAACTGACGGACTGTTTTCAGAGTCCGGGATTCAGGGTCCCACAGGCAGAAGGCCGGGTGTTTCACGCCGTTGAACATGCTGGTCTTCACCATGGTATAGTGCGCCATGTCCTCAAAAATCAGCCGCTGCCCGGTGACCAATGGCTCCGGAAATGAATAGTCGCCAATGATGTCCCCCGCCAGGCAGGTCCCGCCGCCCAGACGATAGGTGTGGGCCAGTTCCCGGGGGTGCCCCGCTCCCCGGATATCAGGGCGATAGGGCATCTCGAGACAGTCCGGCATGTGGCAGGTGATCGACACATCCAGAATCGCCAGATCCATCGCATTATGCAGCGTGTCCAACACCGTTGAAACCAACACGCCGGTGCCCAGGGCAATGGCCTCCCCCGGCTCCAGATACACCGCGATCCCATAACGTTCCTTGATGCCCTTGATCAGGCGGATCAGGCGTTCCGTGTCGTAGCCCGCCCGCGTGATATGGTGCCCACCGCCCATGTTGAGCCATTTCACCCGCCTCAGCAGATGGCCAAATTTCGCCTCCACCCCTTCCAGGGTCGCTTCCAGGGCATCGCTGTCCTGTTCGCAGAGGGTGTGGAAGTTCAGCCCGTCGAGTCCTTCCAGATCCTCCCCGGCCAACGCCGATGACGGACTTCCCAGCCGGCTTCCGGGCACGCAGGGATCGTAGAGCGGCGTCTGTCCGGTGGAAACTTCCGGATTGATCCGGAGCCCGCACTCAATCTTCCGCCCGCAGCCCTTCACCCGGTCCCGAAACCGCTGATACTGCGCAGGCGTGTTGAAGGAAAGATGATCGGCGATCGGCAGGATCTCGTCCATGTCCACATCGGTGTAGGCCGGGCTGTAGACATGCACCTCGCCCCCGAATTTTTCATGCGCCAGCTGCGCTTCCCACGCCCCGCTGGAACAGGTCCCGTCCAGATATTCCCGGATGATGGGATACACTGGCCACAGGGAAAACGCCTTCTGGGCGAGGAGGATTTTGCAACCCGCTGCTTCCTGGACCGACCGCAGATGGGCGAGGTTTTTCCGCAGTCTTCCCAAATCGACAATGAAGGCAGGGGAAGGGGCCTGCGCGGGATCAAGTCCGGCACAGACGTCATGATTGGGGCCAGCGATGGTCATGGGAAAAAATGAAGCAGGATCAGGGAAGGGAAAGGAGTCATTCCACGAAAACCACGGATGCACACCGGTTTTCAGCAGAAAGGCGTGCCCATTTGATCACGGGTCTGGAGCGGGCTCCGCTTCGGCTGTTTTCGGGTTGCGGCAGGGTCTGGAAAGGCCACGCTGAATGATGAAAAGGATCAAGACAGCGGTTATCGGGGCGAGTGGTTATTCGGGCATTGAGTTGCTGCGGATTCTGGTGCGCCATCCCGGCGCGGAGTTGGTGGCAGTGACCTCGCGGCAGTTTGCCGGCAAAACGCTGGAGACTGTGTTCCCGCGTTTCCGGGCCTGCGGGCCGGAGGCCCTGCTGAAATTCATCGAACCTGACATGGATGCGGTCGCCGCCAGCGGCGCGGAGGTGGCATTTTTGGCGCTGCCGCATGGCGTGGCCTCGGAATTTGCTATCGGCCTGCTGGCGCGCGGACTGAAGGTGATCGACCTCAGTGCGGACTTCCGTCTGGACGATCCGGCCGTCTATCAGGAGTTTTACGACCATCCGCATCCCGCGCCGGAGTTGTTGAAGGAATCGGTCTATGGCTTGCCGGAGGTGCATGGCGGGGCGATTTCCCAGGCCCGGCTGGTGGCCTCGCCCGGATGTTATCCCACCAGTGTGCTGCTGCCACTGATCCCCTTGCTGCGGGCCAAACTGATTGATCCTGACAGCATCTGCGTTTTCAGCATGAGCGGCGTCAGTGGAGCGGGCCGCAAGGAGGCGCTGCCGCTGCTGTTCTGCGAGTGCAATGAAAGCCTGCGTCCCTACAGCGTGCCCAAGCACCGGCACCTCAGTGAAATTGAACAGGAACTTTCCCGTGCGGCCGGCACGTCCGTCGTCATCTCGTTCACCCCACACCTCGTGCCCGTCACCGCCGGCATGCTGACGACCACCTACGTCAATCCTGCAGCCGGGCAGGGCCGGGCGGACCTGGATGCCATCTACGCGGCCGCCTATGCGGACGAACCCTTCGTGCGCCTCCTGGGCCGCAATGGCATGCCCGATACCAAAAACGTGGTGGGCACCAATTTTCTGGATCTGGGGTGGGCCTGGGACCCACGCACGGCCCGGTACGTGCTCATGAGCGCCTTGGACAATCTATGGAAAGGGGCGGCCTCGCAGGCGATGCAATCCTTTAATCTTCTTAACCAATTTCCTGCGGTGACTGGCTTGCAATCCGTCTGATCACTCCATACTACGGATTCTGTTTCTCCGCCGCCCGCCCATGTCCCTGAAATCCAAACCATATAAAGAAATCCCCGGGGGCATCAGCGCTCCGGAAGGCTTTCTCTGCCACGCCGTCAGTGCCGGGATAAAAGATCCCGCCAAACCGCGGCTCGATCTCGGGCTGATCTATTCCACGGCGCCCTGCGTCACCGCCGCCACTTTCACCACCAACAAGGTCAAGGCGGCCCCGGTCCGCGTCTGCCAGGCGCACCTCAAGTCGAACGATATCCGCGCCATTATCGTCAATAGTGGCAACGCCAACGCCTGCACCGGTCCGCGCGGCATCCAGGATGCCAAAGCCATGGCTGTCGCCACCGGTCTCGCCCTCGACCTGAAGCCCACCCAGGTCATGGTCAATTCCACCGGCATCATCGGCCTGCCCATGCCGATCGACCGCATCACCGACGCTGTGCCCGCCCTCGTCAAAGGCCTCTCCCGGGACCGTCATGCGGCCATCGCCCAGGCCATCATGACCAGCGACACCAAACCCAAGTCGCTCGCGATCGAAGTGCCGCTCGGCTCCAAAACCATCCGCATCGCCGCCATCGCCAAGGGGGCCGGCATGATCTGCCCGAGCATGGGCACCATGCTCTGTTTTGTCACCACCGATGCCGCGATTGGTCTGGCGGACTTGAAAAAGTGCACCGGCGAGGCGGTGCAGAACACCTTCAACCGCATCTCCATCGATGGCGATACCAGCACCAATGACACTGTCATCGTGATGGCCAACGGCATGGCCGGTAACCGCAAGATCGCTTCCGGCGGACCGCAGCACGATGCCTTCTGCCAAGCCCTTGAATACATCATGCGCCGCATGGCCCGCATGATTGTCAGTGACGGCGAACGCGTCACCAAGTTCGTCGAGATCGCGGTGCGCGGTGCCGCCACCTACATGGATGCCCGCAAGGTCGCGGAAACCGTGGCCAATTCCCTGCTGGTGAAGTGCTCCTGGAACGGCAGCGATCCCAACTGGGGCCGCGTGATGCATGCGATTGGTTACAGCCGGGCCAAAATCCGTGAGGAGCATATCGACATTTATTTCGACGGCCACATTGCCACCCGGAATGGCATTTCCGCCGGCACCCCGCTGGAAGTCCTCAAGGCCGCCGTGGCCAAGCGGGAATTCACCGTCACCATCGACCTCAATATCGGCGATGCGACCTACACCGTTTACACCAGCGACCTCTCGCAGGAATACGTCGATTTCAACAAAGCCGAATATGCGGTGAGAGTGGCTCCCTAGAATTTTCCCCCAACCCCTGATTCCATGCGTGACCCCCGGATTACCCAACTCGCCCGCAATCTGATCACCCACTCCATCGCCCTGCAGCCGGGGGAGCGGATTCTGATCGATCTCTTTGATACGCCTGCGGATATGGGCATCGCGCTGATCCAGGCCGCCCGCGAGGCCGGCGGCCTGCCTTATGTGAATGTGCAGGATGCGCGCCTCACCCGCGAACTCCAGCTCGGAGCCACCGAAGCCCAATATGACGTGCAAAGTGCCACCCAGTTGGCCTTCATGCAGGAAATGCAGGCTTATATCGCCATCCGGGGCAGTCTGAATATCACGGAGTCTGCCGACGTTCCTCCCGACCGCATGAAACTGGTCGCGCAAAAGATGCGGCCGGTGACCGACTACCGGGTCAAAAAAACCAAATGGTGTGTCCTCCGCTGGCCGAACCCCAGCATGGCCCAGCTGGCCGGGATGAGCACCGAAGCCTTCGAGGATTTTTATTTCCGCGTCTGCCTGTTGGATTATGCCGCGCTGCGCCCCGCCATGCAGGCCCTCCAGGACTTGATGGACCGGACTAAAAACGTCCACATCACCGGTCCCGGCACCGATCTTCGTTTCAGCATCGAGGGCATCACTTCGGAATACTGCGGCGGCTCTAAAAACATCCCGGATGGCGAATGTTATACCGCTCCCGTGAAAAACTCCGTGGAAGGGGTGCTCAGCTACAATGCCCCCTCGGTTTATCAGGGCATTGCCTTTGACAGCGTCAAATTCGAGTTCTCCCAAGGGAAGATCGTCAAGGCCACTGCCAACAACACCGAGGCCCTCAACCGTATCCTCGACTCCGACGAAGGCGCCCGCTACATCGGCGAATTCGCCATCGGTTTTAACCGCGAGATCATGCAGCCGATGCGCGACATCCTCTTCGATGAAAAGATCGCCGGCAGTTTCCACTTCACCCCCGGCCAGGCCTACGAAGGCGGCACCGACAACGGCAATGTCAGCCAGGTCCACTGGGACCTCGTCTGCATCCAGCGCCCCGATTACGGCGGCGGCGAAATCCGTTTCGACGGCGAACTGATCCGCAAGGACGGGCAATTCCTCCTGCCCGAATTGAAGCCGTTGAATTACTGACCGCCTTTGTCCGGTCCCGGAAGCAATCCGCTTTCAGTCCTGAATATTTCCATTGCATTCCCGGGAACGGACGGCAGATTGCGTTTCCGTTTTACCACGGTTTTCACTCCCAACTTTTCCCGATTTCCATGTCCCAGCATCCTTCCCTCAAGTCCGGCGGCGGCGCCGTTGGTGCCAAGCGCAGCGTCCTCAAGCGTTTTGAACGCGTCAAGCTGCTCAAAAAGCGCGGCCAATGGAAAGAAGGCCAAAGCGCCCTCAACCTCCCGAAAACCACCCCGGACATCTGATCCTGGCCGGGTCCGCCTAGCTTTGGCAGGCATTTCCCTGATTTTCCCCGGACTGGACGGCAGTATGTCGTCCGGTCCGGTTTCGTTTATACCCGACTTCCAGCACCATGGCCGAATCTCTTGATACCATGCGGTTAAACCGCTACCTCGCCCTTGCCGGGTTGGGTTCCCGCCGTGCTTGTGAAGGCCTGATCCTGAACGGTGAAGTCGAGATCAATGGGAACATCACCACCAATCTCGCCACCCAGGTCGGTCCGCGGGATGTGGTCAGCGTCAATGGCAAGGAAATCTCCGCTTCCAAGTTCCAGACCATCGTCCTCCACAAACCCCCCGGCGTGCATTGCACCAAAAGCGACCCCAAGGGCCGCCCCACCGTCTACAAGCTCCTCGCCCCGCAGCATAAAAAACTCCACTACGTCGGCCGCCTTGATGCCGATAGTGAGGGCCTGCTGGTCTTCACCAACGACGGTGATCTGACCCAGCAACTGACCCACCCCAGTCACAAGGTGGAGAAGGAATACATCGTCACGCTGGATAAACCCTGCCGCAGTGAACGGGTGGCCGAACTTCTGGAAGGAATCCAACTGGAGGAAGGTCTCGCCAAAGCCGCCGCCATCCACGTCATTTCCCCCCGCCGCATGGTCATCGTGCTGGAGCAGGGCATGAACCGCCAGATCCGCCGCATGTTTGCCCACATGGGTTACGAGGTGGAGCGCCTCATCCGCGTCCGGATCGGCAACCTCACCCTGCCGGACCTCAAGATGGGCAAGTGGCGCGTCCTCGAACCCCGCGACATCGCCAAGCTCAGCGAAACTTATCAAGGCGGCCGGAAATAACATCCGGACCAGCTGCGCGCCCCGTGCGTGATGGCCGCCTGTCCGGAGCCGCCGCCCTGGCGGCAGCTCCAGACCAGAAATGAGCAGCAGGCTCCGTGGACCGCGGCAGGCCTCCTGCCGCTGTAGGCCGATGGCAGCCGTGCTGCCGGCAACCGGTTTGCTCGCCCCCCGGCCCAACCCAGCGCCGCGCCGCAGCAGGCTGCGGGCGAAAAGCGGCAGTAGACTGCCGCAGTCCAAGGCGGCGGTGCCGCGCGTCCCCCACCGGTTTCCCATCCGCCTGGAAATCTTATGGTCTGATACCACGGCTGACAAAGGGTCCGGCCTTTTCTCTCCGGAGCTCCCCTTCCGCAAAAAATTTCCTGTCACCTTTCCCGTGTCTTCGGCAAAGAGTTCTGACAGCCCGGACCGCGCGGTTCCCTGTTTTGCTATTCCACCTTCGTCAGTTCCTTCGTGTCCTCGCCCGATTTCCTCCATTTCTTCCGCAAAGCGGAGACGGACTTGCGGGCGTTCATCGGCTCGGTGATCCGCGACCCCCATGCCCGTGAGGACATTTTCCAGGAAGTCAGCCGCACTCTCTGGCAAAAGTTTGATGACTACGATCTGAGCCGGTCCTTTGGAGCCTGGGCGCGGGGCATCGCCTCCCGCAAGATCCTCGAAGCCCGCCGCCGCAGTGCCCGCTTCCCGCTCCTCTTCCCGCCGGAAACCGTCCAAGCCATTGCCGAAGCCTTTGACGAATCCGATGAACCCGCCGCCGCCCGCGAGGCTGCCCTGAAGCTTTGTCTGGACGCCCTGCCGCCCCGCTCCCGGCAGATCCTGATGGCCCGTTATGAAGGGCGCCAGCCCTGCGAACAAATCGCCCGGGCCACCGGCAGCAATCTCAAAGCGATCCACCAAACCCTCAGCCGTCTCCGGCGGGGGCTGCACACCTGCATCACCACCCGGCTGGAGAACGATGATTTCCTGCCGGTGCCCGTTTTGGCACAGGCAGCAGAAGCAAAAGACCATGACGATGCCAGCGCAGAACGCGTGGCCTCTGAATCCATCAAACTCACCCTCCCTGCCCACCATGAATGAGGCCCCCGCAACCACCGAGGAATTGATCTCCCGGCATTTCGATGAAGCCCTGCCGGCCGCTGACCATCAGCGCCTCATCGATGCCTTGAACGCCGACCCTGGAGCCCGCCTGAACTTCGCCGCCACCGCCCGGCTGCACGCTGGCCTTGAAGCCCTCGCTCCGGCCCTGCCGCCTGTCAGAAAATTCCGCCTCACGCGCTGGGCCCTCGCAGGAGCCGCCGCTGCCGCCGTGGTCATCGCAGGAGGTGTCCTCTTTCAAACGCACCGGGATGGATTCAAAACCAGCGTCACCCTGGCAGACATGGATGCCCGTCCCGACGGCAAACCAGAAAAGCCCAAACCCCGGGGCCTCACCAAGCGGGTGGTGAAATCCCCCGCCGCAGCCCTGACGGCAGGCACCAAGCCGATAGATGTGACGGAATTGCTCTCCCGCTACTACGTGAATGTCAGTCCGCACGGCCTCACCGTCTCCCAGGCGCTGGTGCAGTTGGAGCAAGCCATCAAATTCGAGAATGTGCTGAAGCGGCCGGAACTGGACCAGCTCACCTTTTCCGCTTCCACTTCCGTCGATCTGGAATCCGCCGATCCCGTGGTTTACACGCCCCGGAAAGCTCCCCTGACGGTCCAGGACTATATTGAGACCTGCAGTCTCTATTGTCAGGTCATCCAAAATCCGGGATCATTCATCCAGAACCCGCCACGCATTGCACCGGCACCAGTGTCCCTGTCGGGCGCCCCGGAGATCAGGGAATTCCGAGTTTCGCGGGATTTCGTTTCTTCCCGTGAGAATGAACCGCCCTATCCCGAAGGAAATGCCGCTGCCGCCAGGTTGGCCCGCAGTTTTGGGATTCGCCTCATGGGGGACGAGAGTGCCACTTTTTCCTCGAATCCTCCCACCGTCGCGGTTTGCGCCGTGCCTGGAAAATTGGATCAATTATCCATGCGGATGGATCAGGCTTTCGGAAGCATCCCCAAGCAGGTTTTTGTATCGACCCAATATTTCAAACTTCCCAGGACCCTGCTCCCGGACGGTTTTGACGAGGAAAGCGGGATGATCCTGCGGGATGAAGAGCTGCGCCGTTTTTTGGATTTGGTCGCCAAGGATAAGACGGCCGCCATCGTGTCTTCGCCCAGCGTCATTGTCAGAGCAGGCCAACAGGCGATGCTGGAAGTGATCCGGGAAGTGGGTTCCCAACCGACCAAAACGGAGAATATCGGCATGAGCCAGGGCATCCTGCCGGTGCTTTGCGGGGAATTGATACGGGTGGAAGGCCTGGTTGAATTGGGTGTGCTCGACGGATTGGAAATGCCGGGGGGATTCCAGGCTTTATTGCTATCGAATCAGGGAGCACCGCGTCCGAAGCAGTTCAAAACCGAATATGAGTTATGGCTGCCCGACCGGTCGACCGGATTGTTTGTGGTGGATTCCCCGCAGCCGGAGGGGTTCGTCACCCTCGTCTGCCTCACTCCTACCATGATGGATCCGGCACCCCTGAGTGATCCGGCAAGCCAGCTGGCCAAATAAACTTTTGGGGCTGCGGTTCCACCAGGGATTCCCGTGGAAGGAAAACCGGGTTTCCTGCTGAGCCCGTTTGCCCAGGACCGGGAAGGGATCGATGTCACCTTGATCCCCAGCGGCCCCCCCGCGCAATGCCCCAAAACCGGCAGGAAGCTGCGGGTGCCGTGCTGGGGCCATAGCAGGTTATCGCTTCAGGCCGAGTCCAGGAGCACGCCTTACATGTTTCAAGACCATGACGCGGATGGTGGGGGACTTGATCTGAAAGAGGATGAGGTGGGGAAAGGTAGGCAGGCGGAATCTTCTGAGCCGCCGCTGCTTGAGGTAAAAGGGAAATTGCGTGGGCTGGGCTTTAATCGCTTCCACGGCGGCCCGGAACTCAACTTCAAAGCGGTCTGCTATCTCAGCTCCTGCTTCCTGATCGTAGTAGCGGATGATTTCATTAAAATCCTTTTGCGCCAGCGGATGAAAATCCAGAGGCAAGGATCATGCAGGAGAACGATGCCGCACGATGCCTTTCCAAAAAGCCGCTTCACTGAGGGGCTGCACCTTGCCGCTCTCCAATTCCACTTCACGCTTCAGGGCTTCTTCCAAGGCCTCATCTGGAGTGGCGGCAGAGGGGAGGCTGCGAAGCAGCTCTCCCGCCAACTTCAGGCGGGAACGCTGCGGAAGTTTCAGGGCGAGTGCTTGAATTTCAGAGGCGGCGGACACATTCCATTTATCGCATCAATTTGGGAGGGGGCAAAGAGGGATTTTGCAATGGCTTGCCGGTGTTGCCTTTACCCCTTCACCCGTTCCATCTTCGCACCCAGCAGGGCCAGCTTGTGGTCGATGTGCTCATAACCGCGGTCGATGTGATAGAGGCGGTTGACCTCGGTGGCGCCTTCAGCCATCAGGCCGGCGAGGACGAGGGCGGCGGAGGCGCGGAGGTCGCTGGCCATGACGGGGGCGGCGCTCAGTTGATCCACTCCTTTGATGATGGCGGTGGCACCTTCGAGGGTGATCTGGGCACCCATGCGGGCCAGTTCGGGGACGTGCATGAAACGCTGCGGGAAGATGGTTTCAGTGATGACGCTGAGGCCAGGCACGGTGGCGAAGAGGGCGGTGAACTGGGCCTGCATATCGGTGGGGAAACCAGGGTAAGGCTCGGTGCGGATCTCGGCTCCGACGGGTCGTTCGGCGCGGGCGATGGTGATTTCATCGCCGTCGATGGTGATCGGATAACCGCATTTTTCGAGGACGCTGATGAAGCCCGTCATGTGCTCCGGTTGGGCGCGTTTCAGGGTGACACGTTTGCCGGCGATGGCTCCGGCGACAAGGAAAGTGCCGGCTTCGATGCGGTCGGCGATGACGTTGTGTTCCGCGCCGCCCAGTTCCTTCACGCCTTCCACCACGATGGTGCGGGTCCCCGCGCCTTCGATGTTGGCGCCCATTTTGGTGAGGAAATCGGCAAGGTCCACCACTTCGGGTTCGGCGGCGGCGCCTTCGATGACCGTGATACCGGGAGTGAGGACGGCGGCCATCAGGAGATTGTCAGTGCCCAGTACGGTGGGGCCGTGTTTGCCTCGCATGTTGATGGAGCGCCCGCCCATGCCGTCGGTGGCTTTGACGTGGATATTGCCGCCGGTGACTTTGACTTCGGCTCCGAGCTGTTCGAGCCCCTTGAGGTGGAGGTCGACCGGGCGGTCGCCGATGATGCAGCCGCCGGGCAGGGAGACCATGGCTTCGCCGGTGCGGCCGAGCAGGGGGCCCATGACGCAGATGGAGGCGCGCATTTTCCTAACTAGATCGTAGGGCGCTTCGGAAATGATCTTGTCGGCCTCCACAATGACGGTGCCGCTGGCCCGCTCCACCTGGGCCCCGAGGCTGGAGAGGATTTGCGTCATGTAGTTGGTATCGCTCAGGTCGGGTACCCGGCGGATGGTGCACTTTTCCCGGGTGAGCAGGGTGGCGGCGAGGATGGGCAGGGAGGAGTTTTTGGATCCGCTGACGAAGACGGAACCTTCGAGGAGATGACCTCCGTGAACGATGAGTTTATCCATGAGTGGGGGGCGGGAAAATGATCAGGGGGCAACCGAAAAAAGGAAGCGGTCGCGGCCCGAGTAGTCGGAGACACTGCGGGACTCCCGCAAGCCGAAATGCTCCATGACGGGGAGTAAATCGATGGATTGCCCGGCGCCAATCTCCAAGGCAATCAGGGCGCCGGGGGCCGCATGGGGTGCGAGATCGGCAAGGAAGCGGGCGATGATTTCCGTGCCCACGGGGCCGCCATCGAGGGCCAGCACGGGATCGCGCTGCACTTCGGCGGAGAGGGTGGGGACTTCCTCAGCGGCGATGTAGGGCAGGTTGGCGACGATGAGGTCGAAGGGGCCGCCGGTGAGGTTTTGGAATAAATCAGTCAGGACGAAGGAGGCGCGTCCGGCAGGCAGGGCTGTTTTCCCGGCGTTCTCCTCGGCGAGGGCGAGGGCGTCCGGCGAGACATCGGCCAGCGTGGCGTGGGAATCCGGAAAGGCGTGGGCGAGGCTGAGGCCGATCACACCGGAACCGGTCCCCATGTCGAGGATCCGGGTGGGCGGGGGCAGGTTTTCCTTTTTGTAATGGGCGAGGATTTTCTCGATCAGTTCCTCGGTCTCCGGCCGGGGGATCAGGGCGCGGGCATCACATTTGAACTCGCGGCCCATGAACTCGACGGTGCCGAGCAGGTGCTGGAGGGGTTCGCGTTTGGCGCGGCGCCGGGTGAGGTCGCGCAGGGGTTCGAGGATGGCTTCCTCCAGAGGGCGGTCGAACTGGAGGTAGAGCTGCATGCGTTTGCAGCCCATCACGTGGGCCAGCATGTATTCCATGTTCAGCCGCGCGGATTCCACGCCCGCCTTTTCAAGGTAGGGCGTGCCGCTCTGGATGGTCTGAAGCACCGTTTTCATGAGAGGCTCATCCTATCCACGGGGCGGGCAGTGCAAGTGCTTTGACGGGCTGCTGACGGGCCACGGATGGCACGGATACAACGGATGGCACGGATGAATTGAAAAAAGACAGAATTATGGATGGCGCCGGAACCACTATTCTGACCAACGTACCCACTCATCCTGCCCTTATCTGTGTTTATCCGTCGTATCCGTGCCATCTGTGGCCCGTCAACCACCCGGCTCATTTCCCAAGGCTGTCGATCAGCCCCTGCAGGCCGTCGCCGCCTTTGAGGGTATCCTTGAGGAGTTCCTTGGCGGCGTCGGTCAGGCCGTCGGTGATGGCTTTTTCGAAGCTTCTGCTCAGGTTCACCTCGGGGCGGCCGATGTCTTCGGTGCTGGTGAAAGGAATGGTGAGGAGTCCTTTTTCGTTGATGAGTTTTTTCAGGACGGTGTCGCGGATGATGGGGCCGAGGCTTTCGCCTTTGGTTTTGAGGTAGGCTTCCACTCCGGCGATGGCCTCCTGACTGACTTTTTCGTTGGCGGCGAAGATGCCTTGGAATTCGTGGGACTGGTCGTCGGGATTGAAGGTGCTGCCTTGTTTGATTTTGATGCGGCAGGTGTCGAAGTTGAAGTTGGTGTCTTCTTCAAACACGAGCAGACCTTTGATCATGCGGGCTTTCACGGAGGTGTCGCGCTCCAGCCGGCCGGAGACGGGGAAGGAGGTAAGATCGAGACCGATCTGGTCCTTGAGTTTGCCCAGCTTGATGGCGAGTTTTTCCAGGGTGGGGATGCGGTCGAGGTAGGAGCCGGCTTTGAAGGTGAGGTCCAGCGTGGTGCCATCCGCGGCGGCCGCCTGCTGGAGCGGCGGCAGGGTGCTGCGGACGCCGATGGTGATGTCCATCTGCTGGCGCTGGTCCTTGAGGTCGGTCGAGGTGAGGTGCAGGGAGGATTCCACCACGCTGGGCAGGGCTCCGGGGGCGGGGGGCGGCGGGGGCGTGCCGGGCAGGGCGCTGGCGTAGCTCAGATTGGTCAGGCTGAGGTTGAGGTCGCTGATCTCGATGAGTTGCTTTTTCTTTTCGTTGCGCACGCTGAGTTTGGCGTTCTGCAGTTTGGCCAAGGTGAGGGCGGCGGCGAAAGGTTTGTCAGGCTCGGCTTCCACCGCCGGAGCGGGGGGGGCGTTGGGATCTTTGGGCGGTTCCGGGGGTTTGCCGATCAGAGTCGCGAGGGTATTTTCGCCATTCTTTTTGCGGATGGTGGCGGCTTCGACGCCGGTGAGGATCAGGCTGCCGATGCGGACTTCCCGGGAGAGCAGGGCAGGCAGGTTGATATCCGAGGTGAGGCTGGGAATAACGAGGACGGTTTCGACCTTTTTCGGCGGCTTGCGGTCCTTGAGCGGCTTGTCGTTTTCGGCATCGCGGGGAAGAAGGCGGAGACCTGTGACTTCCAGGGTGGCGGGGAAGGCAAAAAGGTTGACCTTGGCACTGGTGATTTCGGCCCGGCAGTTGAGGGATTTTTCCAACTGTTTCACCAGCGCGGCGGGCTCGGTTTGTTTGCCGACCCACCAGTGAGCCCCGACGGCGGCTCCGGCGACGAGGAGCAGGAGCAAGGCGAGCGCGGCGAGGATCTTGCGGCGGTGTTTTTTCATGAGGGCTGGCGCGGGTGAGGGAACGGGCGGGACGGGAAAGATTTACAACGGAAACGGGACGGGCACCACTGAACTTATCAAGGGGGCGGGTCCGGCTTGCGGGCGGGGGCATTCGTGACTACACGGAAGGCCTATGCTGGAGGTGAGCGATTTGAAGTTGGCGGTGGACCACGCGGCGGAGGCCGTGCCGGAGGCGGTGGGGCGTGCCTTGAAGCTGGCGGCGGGGGAATTGCTGGATTGGAAGATCTACCGGCGGGCGGTGGATGCGCGGCATGGGCGGGTGATGCTGAATTTCGTCGTGCATGTCAGCGTGGCGGACGAGGCCGCGGCGTTGGCCAATTTCGATAAATCGCTCTGCAAGGTGCATCCGCTGCCGGACCGGCGGTATCAGGAGCTGGCGGGCATCATCGTGCGGGACAAGGCTCCGGATCTACGGCCGGTGGTGGTGGGGACCGGGCCTTGCGGGCTGTTTGCGGCGCTGCTGCTGGCGCGGCAGGGCTGGCGGCCGATAGTGCTGGAACGCGGCAAACCGGCCGGGCCGCGGGCGCGGGATGTCACGGCGTTTTGGCGGCGCGGCGGGGAATTCAATCCGGAGAGCAATGTGCAATTCGGCGAAGGCGGCGCCGGGACGTTTTCGGACGGAAAACTCTACACCCAGATCCGCGACCGCGAGCACCGGGCGCGCTGGATCATGGAGGAAATGGTGAAGGCGGGGGCTCCGGAAGATATCCTGCTCAAGGCGCGGCCGCACATTGGCACAGACCGGTTGATCACGGTGGTGCGGCGGATTCGTCAGGAAATCGAATCGCTCGGCGGCGAAGTCAGGTTTGAGACTCTGCTGGAAACGGTGCGGCGCGATGCGTCAGGAAAGGTGACCGGCGTGACCCTGCGCGGCGGCGAGGAAATCGATACCGACCGCGTGGTCCTGGCGGTGGGGCACTCCGCCCGGGAAACGTTCGCGATGCTGCATGAAGCCGGGGTCAGCATGGAGGCGAAGCCGCTGTCGATCGGCGTGCGGGTGGAGCATCCGCAGCAGGTGATCGATGCCACGCAGTATGGCAAATGGGCGGGCGACGCGCGGCTGGGCACGGCTCCCTACAAGTTTGTGCATCATGGCAAGGACGGGCGCACCGCTTACAGTTTCTGCATGTGTCCCGGCGGACTGGTGGTGGCGGCCAGCAGCGAGGCGGGCGGTCTGGTGACGAATGGGATGAGCAGTTATGCGCGGGCGGAGGCCAATGCGAATGCGGGGTTCATGGTGGATGTCAGTCCGGCGGATTACGGCGGCCACGGACCGCTGGCAGGGATCGAATTCCAACGCCACTGGGAGCAGCGCGGGTTCGAGGCCGGCGGAGGCGGGTATTTTGCGCCGGTGCAGATGATCGGGGATTTCCTGGCCAACCGCGCCAGCAAGGAACTCGGCAGCGTGAAGCCCAGCTACACGCCCGGCGTGACCCCCGGCGACCTGCGGGCCTGCCTGCCGGACTTTGTGGTGAAAACGCTGCGCGAAGCCATTCCGGCGATTGACCGGACCCTGCGTGGCTTCGCCATGAAGGACGCATTGCTGATCGGCGTGGAAACCCGGAGCAGTTCCCCGCTGCGCATCACGCGGGACCCAGCGACTTGTCAGAGCATCAATACGCCAGGCCTGTATCCGGCCGGGGAAGGCGCAGGGTATGCGGGCGGGATTATTTCCGCCGCAGTGGACGGGATGCGGGTGGCGGAGGCGATTTTGAAGGAGTGAACTTCATCCCGTATCGACATCAACCCTACAATCCTATTTGAAATTAGAGCACCCGAAGCGCCAGTTCTCCAAAACTGAATAGAGCAACCACGCAGACGGCGAGGGCAAGCCAACGCGACCAATCCCGAGTCAACCAAAAATAGACTGCCACCGCTACAAAGTGGAATGAGGCGTAAGGAGCGAGCGACCAGAAGAGCCCCTTATAATTCGGGGAAGACGCCTGAGATAGGAAAGCCGTCACGTATCCGCTACATCCTATTACAACCAAGCCGGCGACGCGGAAGAAGCTTTGAAATCGATTGGATGTGAAGGTGAGCCGAGTCATTTTACAAAAAAGCTTTCACATCCCTCAACTCTGGTAATGCAGAGCCGGCGGCAGTTCGGAGACGATGATCCGATTTAGGGTGTGGATTTAGTGCGCTTCCTTCTTTGATTTTAAAATGTGTAAAAGGGCTTCAAATCGTTCGTTTTGTCTGGCAGTGTCCGCTATCAGAAAAAGAATTCCTAAATAAGCTGCAATTCCCCACACGGGTGCCCGTTGATGAATGAGTGCAGCAATAACGATGAAGAAAAGGACGATTCTGAAAATTCTTGACGATGCTTTCCCTGTCTTGAACTTGGCGCAATAGTAATCATACGCCGTCTGCTCTACGATGGATTGGATGTGGGCGTTGGTATCTATTTGGTCGCCCGCGCCTTGGCTTGGAAAAGGATGTATATTCATTTAGAAGGCGTATTTTCAACTCTGGTAATGCAAAGCCGGCGGCAGCTCGGAGACGATGATCCGCTTCACGCCGTCGCGCAGGTTGTCCACGTTGAAGTTCACCAGCAGGCCGGTTTCTACTCCGGTGAGGCGCAGGACGTTTTTCATGTGCTGCTTGGTGGCCTCGCCAAGATCCAACTGGCCGGTGGAGACGATTACGCTGTCCTCGATCAGAAAGTCCACCCGCACCGCGCCGTCTACCCGGTGGCCCTTGTAGCCGATGGGGAGGGGGTGGTCCCGTTTGAAGATGATCTCGCGCATCCGCAGCTCCAGCGCGAGGCAGTCGCGGTAGGCTTCGGGCATCAGGCCGGGACCGAGATGCCGATGGACCTCCATGCAGGCCCCGATGATGAGGTGGGGAAGTTCCTGGGCGTCGAGTTTCACGGACGTTGGGACCTTTAACCGGTCCAGGCGTTTAAAGAAAGCATATTTTAGGCGCAGGCGGCGAAAATGACGGCTGGTTTCAGGGATTCTGCGGGAAACCGGCTGGGCCGCCGTCCACCGTAAAGGCGCTTGCGACGGGGCGGCCCTTGCGGCATCTGAAGGTTGTGTCAGAACAAATAATTGAAGCGCCGGTCGATTCCCCGGCAGAAACTCCGCAGGAAGTCCCCGTCACCTTCGCCGATCTGGGCCTGTCCGAGGCCGTCCTCGCCGGCGTCCGGAAAGCCGGCTACGAACGCCCCACAGCCATTCAGGCTCAAGCGATCCCCGTCATTTTGACCGGTCGCGATGTCATCGGCTCGTCCCAGACGGGCAGCGGGAAAACCGCCGCCTTTGCCCTCCCGATTCTCTCCATGCTCGGCGGCCCCGGAAAACTGAGGGTGCTGATCCTGGAACCGGTGCGCGAACTGGCCGGTCAGGTGGAAGAGCAGTTTTTGAAATACGGCGGCGAAGCGGGCATCCGCTCCCTCCTCATCCACGGCGGGGTTGGTTACGGCAAACAACGCGAAGGCCTCGAAGCTGGCGTGGATGTGCTGATTGCCACTCCCGGCCGATTGCTGGATCTCATGCAGCAGCGGGCGATTGACCTGCGGCATTTGGAAATCCTCGTCCTCGATGAAGTGGACCGGATGCTGGACATGGGCTTCATGCCGGATGTTCGCCGCATCGTGCAGCAATGCCCGGAGAAGCGCCAGACGCTGTTTTTCTCGGCCACCATCCCGCCGGAGATCGCCTCGCTGGCGGCCTTTGCGCTGAAGGATCCCTTCAAAGTCGAAGTCGGCCGTCCCAGCGGCGCCGCGACCACGGTGAGCCATTATTTCTATCCCGTGAACCGCCTCCAGCGGGAGGAACTTTTCCTCGCTCTGCTGAAGGAGACCGACTTCAAGAGCGTGATGGTCTTCACCAAGACCAAGGCCGACGCCGACATGCTGGCCGCCCGAGTGAAGACCCAGGGCGAATATAAAGTGGCGCTGATGCACGGCGACATCGCCCAGAAGGACCGCTCCAAAGCGCTGGCTGGTTTCCGCACCGGGGAATTCGATGTCATTATCGCCACCGACGTTGCCGCCCGCGGCTTGGACGTCACTGGAGTCACCCACGTCATCAATTACTCCGTGCCGGACAGCCCGGAAGATTATGTCCACCGCATTGGCCGCACCGGCCGGGCGGAGAAGGAAGGCGATGCCTTCACCATTCTGTCCGCGGACGAACTCCCCGCGGCCCAGGCCGTGGAGCGCCTGATCGGACAAACCGTGGAACGCCGCCGCCTGCCTGATTTTGAATATCAATACACCACGATGCTGGATGACAGCAAAGGGGCTCAGAAAGCCCTCGCCGAAAACCTCGGTCGTGGCCGCCTCCGGGTTGGTAAACGCCGGCGGTAGGCCTGCTTCAGCTGGTTTCCATTAATTGACCGGATATAAATCCGAGCTCAGCAACCGGTCATTGGCATCGAACAGCAGGGTGAAATCATCCAGTCCGAGGATTCCGTAATAACGGGTGAGGCTGACCGACTTCGCCACCCGGGCGCGCTCTGCGGCCGGGAGGGGGCCCAGGTCTGGCGGGGCCGCCGGGGTGCCGAGGGATCCCACCAGCACGGGCTGGCGTCCGCCCGTGAAGCGGTGCTCCGTTTCCGCCGTAATCACGCCACCGCGCGCCACGGCCGTGCGGGCTGCCGCATAGGACATGCCCCGCTTCAGTTCCGGTTTGATCCGGACTCCGGCGGGCGAATCGATTTTCACCACCACACACGAGGACAGGGGCCACGCCAAGAAGGTGGCAGCCAGCAGAAGAGGACGGAAGGACATACCGGCCACCATAACGGTCTGCGGACGTTCGGCAATCTTTTGAAAACCGGCCGGATGCGTTTACAGAAGCTCCATGAAACGGATTCCACTGCTCCTCCTGCTTGCGGCGTTGGCCGTTTCCCTGTGGTTTAATTTCCGGCCACGGCCGGTCCCGGTCCTCTCTTCAGCTCCGGCAGTTCCTGAAGGCCCGGCCCTGCAGGCTCCGGCGATGAAGCCTTCCCCGGTGCTTCCGGCCAAATTGGAGGCGATCGACTTCTCCGGCACCGGCCTGGCCGATGAATCATGGAAACTCGATCCCACGGCAGAGGGCAAAAACATCCCGGATCAGGTGCCGGACTCCAATGCGTCCAACGTCC
This sequence comes from Verrucomicrobiota bacterium, assembly GCA_040387795.1. Lineage (GTDB taxonomy): Bacteria > Verrucomicrobiota > Verrucomicrobiia > Verrucomicrobiales > V1-33 > CAIZWU01. The sequence continues at coordinate 128,140 of JAZKDC010000018.1, read as the reverse complement.
CGGCCCCCTTTCCCCGCCGCCAGCGGCTTGGAACCTGGATGAAACCATCCGGTTGGAGCCAACCTCAAAACATTGATCGTTCACCGATCAGAGCTCTACGCCTGGTTCAGGCCAGCAGTTCACTGACAACTTTTCCGTGCACATCCGTCAGGCGGAAGTCGCGGCCGGCGTAACGGTAGGTGAAGGTCTCGTGGTCAAAGCCGAGCATTTTGAGAATGGTGGCGTGGAGGTCGTGGACGTGGACGGGTTTGTCCCGGGCCGCGAAGCCGAAGTCGTCGGTGGCCCCGTGGACGTAGCCGCCCTTGGACCCGCCCCCGGCCAGCCACACCGAGAATCCGTAGTGGTTATGGTCGCGGCCATTCACTTTGCCGGAATTGGCTCCGGGGGTGGGCAATTCCACCACCGGAGTGCGCCCAAACTCACCTCCCCACATCACCAGCACTTCATCCAGCATGCCGCGTTGTTTCAGATCCTTGAGCAGGGCGGCGATGGGTTGATCGCACTCCTTGCCGAGCTGGCGGTGGCCGGTTTCAAGGTCGTCGTGGTGATCCCATGGCTGGCCGGGGCCGTGCCAGACCTGGACAAACCGGACGCCGCGTTCGATGAGGCGGCGGGTGATGAGCATCTGCCGGCCATGCACGGTATCACCATACATGTCGCGGATCGCCTGAGGCTCGCGGCTGAGGTCAAAGGCATCGGTGGCATCCATCTGCATCCGGTAGGCGAGCTCGAACGATTGAATCCGCGCTTCCAGCTGCGCGTCTTCATTCCGCTTCACGAGGTGCCGGTGGTTCAACTCCTGCAGCAGATCAATCTGACGGCGCTGTTCCTTGGCCGGCAGGCGGCGGTTGCGGATGTTTTCGATCAGCTTGTCCAGCTCGCGGTGCTGGGTGTCGATGTAGGTCCCCTGGAAAGTACCTGGCAAAAACCCCGCCTGCCAGTTCTGGCTTTCCTGGATCGGGTAGCCGCCCGGGCACATGGTGACAAAGCCTGGCAGATTCTGATTCAGGGTGCCCAGCCCATAGGTGACCCAGCTGCCCATGCTCGGCCGCACCGCGCGGGCCTCGCCACAATTCATCAACAGCAGCGATGGCTCATGGTTGGGCACATCGGCATGCATGGAACGGATCACGCACAGGTCATCCGCCGACTCCGCCGTTTTAGAAAAGATCTCACTGACCTCCAGCCCGCATTGGCCATATTTTTTGAAGCTGTAGGGCGACTTCATCAGATGCCCGGTCTTCCGTTCCGTCTTCAGATTCTCCGCCGGCATGTCCTTGCCATGCATTTGGGTCAGCATCGGCTTCGGATCGAAGGTATCCACCTGCGACGGGCCGCCATTGGCGAAGATGTGGATGATGTGTTTTGCCTTCCCGCCAAACTGCGGCGGGCGGGTCTCCAGCGGATTGCCCCCGGCCTGCGCGGTGCCGCCCAGCATCGTTTGAAAAGCCACGGCTCCCAGGCCCATGCCGCAGCGCTGCAAAAAGTCGCGCCGGGTGGCAAACAGGTGGGAAAAATCGGGGGCGTGGTGGGGTTTCACAACTCAAGGTAACTCGCGGCCTGACGCCATCTTTCATCGGGAAAGCACGGTGCCCGCGCTGGGAATGGGCGGGCAAAGCTTCAGGACCGGGGAACCAGAGCGGCGAACTCACTCTGCGGCAGCCAACCACGGAGCGTGCTGCCGGGGATGGTGAGGTAGGCCCAGCCGTCCCGGATTTCCGTGGGAATCACCCGCTGGCCAGGAACCAAAGGGCCGACGGCGTTGGCTTCCTTGAAAGGGGAAAGCCGCAGGGTGGCCTCGGGGGATATAACAATACCGAGGAGAGTTTCGTTTCGCCGCTGAGTGAGGGCCAGGCTGCCCAGAGCCACCACGGCCAGACCCGTAATCAGCACCGGCACGGCGCTGTGTTGGCACCAGGCGCGGGGAAAACAGGCGAATCCCCAGCCGAGCGCCGGCAGGACGATCAGAATCACCCCAGCCGCAGTAACCCACGACCACTCGTGGAGACTGAGCCAGTAGAGCGGGGCTTTCCACCAAGGGGGAGAGTCGGGCCCAGGCACGGCACTGGAAGGGCGGGTCAACTTGAGATTGGCCTGGATGTCAGGGTCCCGGGGAGCGAGGAGGGCTGCCCGTTCGAAGCAGAGCAGGGCGGGGCCGGTCTGATTCAGCTTGGCGTAAGTATTGCCGAGATTGAAGAGTCGTGCGGCGTTGGGGCCCTCGTCATCGACGACATTCTGATAGAGAGGGAGGGCTTTGGCATAGTCTCCGGCGGCGAAAGCGGTGTTGGCATCCTCCCAGGTTCCGGCACGGAGAGACGGCAGTCCCATGGCCAGGAAGAGCAGGGCCAGCAGCAGGTGGAAGCGGGAAGACATGGGGAAAGAGGTCACGGGGGCAGAGGTCAGAGGGCAGCGGGCAGGGGCATCAGGCGGGGACCGTTTGGTGACTGACGATGTTTTGGGGGCTGGGTGGCGCCGGAGGGATGGATTCCAACGCGTGCCGGAATCGGGTGCGCCAGATGGCGAGTTCATTCGGTTGGAGCATGTTTTGACGGCTGTATTCCTGGCGGTCGGCTTCCTGGAAGAAGGAGATGATGGGGGAATCGCCGGGGAGGCGGTGGGTGACATCAGCCAGGGTGATGGCCGGGGCCGTGGTTTGCCAGACGCTGGCTAGCCGGACCTGGAGGGCACGGCGGGCCGCGGCAAAGAAGCCGGAAACATCGCCCCGGGCCGCGAAGGTTTCGGTTTCCTGGAGGGCAGACCGCAGGGCTTTTTCCTGGACGGCGCGCGCGAGCCGTTGGGGATCGCGCCAGCGGGTGCGGAGGAATTTGACGAACAATCCAGTGATCATGGCCATGCCGGCGAGACTTAGGAAGAGGCGGAAGGAAGGGCGCCAGACAAGTGGCGTGAGGCTGGTGGCGAAACCGGCGCGGGTGCGTTGAGGGGCGAGCGCGGGGGCCGGTGGAGGGGGGAGGGGCGCGCTGGCCGGGGTGACGGTTTCCGGTTCCGGCGGGAGGTCGGTGCCGGTGACTTCGATGGCTTGCGGCGGGGTTTCCGCGGTTTTGTAAGAGGCGGCATCAGGATCGAAATAACTGAACGTGAGTCGCACCTGTTCGGAGCCGCTTTGACGGGGCACCTGACTGAAACGGAAGACGGAGGTGCCGCTGAAGGAGGCGGCGTCCTTGGGGGTGAAATTCGATTGGCCATCATAGGTTTTCCAATCGCGTCCGGATTTCAGGACCGGCTGCTGGAGCAGCTTGAAGTTGCCTTCCCCCCCGACCTCGGCCGTGATCTGCTGGGGCTCGCCGGTCTTCCATTGGGTCGGAATGTTGGTGCGCCCGAAGGTGAATTTTCCAACTGCGCCCTCAAAGCCTTCCGGGCGGCCCTCTGCGGGCAACGCGCGGATTTCAATGCGGGTGCTGTCATCCGTTTTGCTGCGCAGGGTCACTTCCTTTTGAATCATGCGCGCGAAAAACCGGTCGAAGATCGGGTCGCTGGAACGGCGGCCCTGACCGGAACGGTCGGGCACCTGGACGGAGATCTTCATGGAGAGGTCGGGCGGATAGTTGCCGGCCTTGGTGGCGGAGAGTCCGCCATACCAGGTGGCGACCAGATACCGCTGGCCTTGATGGTCCTCCATGCCCTGCTGCGGCTGGGAGCTGAGGTTGTGCAGGGTGAAGGAGGAGCCTTCGGGCTGGAGGGGGGAGTTGAGCGACACCCGGGCCTCGGCAGGGAGCCACGCCTTGATGCGGACCGGCGCAATCTCGCCGACCCAGGCATGTTTCCGCACTTTGCCGGCGAGTTCGACGGTGAGGAATCCTAGGTTCTCCTCCCCGGCGGTTGGCGCGGGTGCGGTCGATGGTTGGCCGGTGGCACCGCCCGGGGGCAAACCGGCAGGGGTCTGGGCGGCTGAAGCCGTCACCTTCAGTTTGAGAGGCTGGGTCTGCACCCCGGCGCCATCCACGGTCACGGTGAACGGCGGAATGGTGTAGTCGCCCGCCGTCATGGAGCCGACCGCATAGGTCAAGGTCGTGGATGAGGTGGTGACTCCATTCACCATGTTGACCTGGCGGCCCTGGTTGGGGCCCTGGAAAATCAGACCCGGCACCTCCGGGGCATTCAGGGCGGTGACGTCACCATTCACGATCCTGATGGTCAGGGTGGCCCCTTGCCCGGCGGGCACGGATTCCGGATCCAGGGTCGCCGTGACTTCTGCGGCGGTGAGCGGAGCCGCCAGGGCCAACAGGGCCAGCAGCCACGTCAGGCATACGGTGGCTTGCATTCCCGCTCCCAAGGGAACGCGGGTGGGCTTGAGGGATGGCGGAGGGGGCGCTACCATGTCTTGCCTTTGGTGGTGTTGTTGGGATCGATGAACCGGCCGCGCTGGGGCGGACGTTCCATCGGAATGACGGTGCGTTGCTCGCCCCGCATCATGTTCAGCAATTGTTTGGCTTCTTCGGCCGTCATTTGTTTTTGCTGCACCTGCCGGCGTTCCTCGGTGCTGGATTTTTCCTCGCCCTGCTTTGGAGGGCCGTCTTTCTGCTCACCGGTTTCGCCTTCCTTGGTGCCTTTTTCTTTCCCGTCCTTTTCCTTCTCACCGGCGGAACCGCTTTCCTTGCCGTCCTGCTTCTCCTGTTTTTCGGCATCGCCTTCCTGACCTTCTTTTTTGGCGTCACCTTCCTTCTCCTCACCCGGTTTATGGCCGTCCTTTTTTTCGCCGTCCTTGCCCTCTCCGGATTCTTCCTTCCCGTCCTGTTTTTCCCCATCCTTTGGGTCGCCGTCTTTCTTTTCTCCATCCTGCTTTTCCTTGTCATCCTTTTTGCCGTCCTTCTGGTCCTTGCCGTCTTTTTTCTGATCGTCCTTGTTTTTGTCAGGATCTTGCTTTTTCAGCTCATCGAGTTTTCGCTTCACGAGGTCGTGGTTGAAGCGGGCGTCGGTATCACTGGCGTCGAGGGCAAGGGCGTCGCTGTAGGCTTTGAGGGCTTCCTCCCATGATTTCAGGGTGGCTTCCACGTTTTCGGCCTGGGAGGCCTGACCGATCCGGTAGAGGGCATTGCCGAGGTTGTAGTAGGCGCGGTTCTGGAGGGCGAGGTCGGTGGTGTTGAGGGAAGAACGCAGAGTGTCGGCAGCCGTTTGGAATTCGCCGGCGGTATAAGCAGCGGTGCCGTTGTTGTAGAGGACTTTGGCATCGGGCAGCTCCGCCTGGACCCGCCCGGAGCAAAGGAGCCACAGCAGGCTTATCGTCAGCACGACCGCGGTTTGCCCCGGCACGGCGTGGCGACGGGCGGCGGAGGGCAGGGCGGCGGCCTTGGCGGGCCGGCGGCGGTCGGGGAGGAGGAATTCCATGATCAGGCAGAGGAGGGCGAGGGCGAGGGGCCACTCATAGCGCTCGAGCGGGATCTTTTCCATGCGGCCTTCCAGTTCGTTTTTGGGCACGAGGCGCAGCTTCTCACGGTAGATGGAGTCGAGCCCTTCCGCCCCGCGGCCCATCGGGACGTAAAGCCCGTTGGTGGCTTCGGCGATCTTCCGCAATGAGGCCTCATCGAGTTTGGTGGTGACAGGGTTGCCGGACTGGTCGCGGATGAGATCGCTGCGGCCGTTGGCGTAATGGACCGGAATGGTGACGCCGGTGGTGCTGCCTACACCTACGGGGTAGATGGTCATGCCCTCTTTGGCCTGTTCCCTGGCGGCATCGAGGGCATCGCCCTGCAGATCTTCCCCATCAGTGATGAGGACGAGGATGCGGTGGTTGTTGCCCTGTTCGTCAAAGAGCCGCGCCGCTTCATTGATGGCGCTGGCCACGTCTGTGCCTTGTTTGGGGATGAGATCGGTATCCAGCGCGTCGAGGGATTCCCGGAAGGCGTCATAGTCGCTGGTGAGGGGACAGAGCGCGTAGGCACTGCCGGCGAAAGGGACGAGGCCCACGCGGTCGCCTTCGAGGCGGCTGATGAAATCGTGGATGCCGAGCCGGGCGCGTTCCAGGCGGTTCGGGCTGAGGTCCTCGGCCAGCATGCTGCGGGAAGTGTCCACAGCGAATAGCAAGTCGATGCCGCGGCGTTTCACCTCACGCAGTTCATAACCTTTGCGCGGGCCGGCGGCGGCAATAAAAAGCAGGAGCAGGCCGCCAAGCCAGAGCGCGCGTTTCACCCTGACCAGACGTGGGGAGACGCCGGGGAGCAGGCGGGCGCGGAAGCGGGGATGCACCAGTTTGGCGAGGTCGGTCTCGCGGCGGCGGTCGAAGCGGGTGAAGAGCCAGGCCACGGTCAGACACACCACCGGACCGGCGTAGAGCCAGAGCGGGCGGGCGAATTGCAGGGGGGAATCTTCCATGGGAGAAGTCAGGGGAGGCGGCGCCAGAGAGTTTGATCCAGCATCCGCCCGGCGAGGAGGAGGCCGAGGCCGGGGAGAAGGAACCACAGGAACAACTCTTCGTATTCCTCGTATTTCTTGAGCTTGCGGGTGGTGGTTTCGAGTTGGTTGATGACCTCGTAGATCTTTTCGAGGGACGTGGTGTCAGTGGCACGGAACATTTTCCCGCCCGTCAGGTCGGCGACTTTTTGCAGCATGGGTTCATCGATTTCCACTTTCACCCGCCGGTATTGGGTGCCGCCGAAGGGATCCCGCACGGGCATGGGGGCCTCGCCGTTGGTGCCGGCCCCGATGGTGTAGATTTTGATGCCGAGGGCCTTGGCGGCTTCCGCGCTGGTTTCGGGATTGGCGGCTCCTTTGTTATTCACGCCGTCGGTCAGGAGAATGATGATGCGGGATTTCGCCTGCGAATCCTTGAGATGGGCAATAGCGGAGACGAGCGCTGAACCGATGGCGGTGCCGTCCTCCACCTGGCCCATTTTCAGGCTGGTGATACGCTGCCCCAGCCAGGCGCGGTCCTGCGTCAAGGGGCTGACCAGATAGGGCCGTCCGGCGAAGGCCACGAGCCCGATTTTGTCATTGGCCCGTTGCTGGACAAATTTGCCGACGACATCCTTGACCACTTCGAGCCGGTTGGAGGGTTGGCCATTCAAGGTGAAGTCCATCGCCTCCATGGAGCCGGACACGTCCACCGTGAGGAGGATATCGATGCCGCTGGTTTCGATATCGGTCGAGCCCCGGCCGAGGCGGGGGCGGGCGAGGGCGAGGATGAGCAGGCTCAGCGCCAGCAGCACCGGCAGGAGGCGGAAGCCGCCGACCCACGAGCGCGGCTTGGCGCCGGATCCGAGGGCGTCCGCCGTGGAGGGCAGGCGCAGGGCGGCGGGCCGGCCGCGGCGGCCTTTCCATAACAACAGCAGCAAAGGCAGCGTGAGCAGCCACAGTAACTGGGGGTGGGCGAACTGGAAGCTTTCCGTCATGCGTTTTCCGGGGCGACGGGTGAGGAGGGCACGGGAGGGGCCACGATGGGGGCGCTGTAGGCGGCGGCCTGGACAAAGCGGTTGGCGGTATCCAGCAGGGCGAACCGCTCGACTGGATCAAACTCCGCTCCGGCAAATTTGGCCTTGTCGCAGGTGGTCAGGAATTCCTGGAGCAGTGCCGCATGAGGCTGCAGCGGGGAGTGGTGGGTGGTGGTCAGGGATTGGAGGAATTCCTCGGTGGTGCGCTGCGGGGCGGCGATGCCGAAGTTCCCGGCGATTAAGCGGCGGACCACGTTGGCCGTTTGTTCCGCGAGGTCCCCGGCGGGCAGGGATTCGCGCTGGCGGTCAATGCCACGCAGGGCCTCGCGGGCCTGATCCACCGGCGGAATGGTCAGGAGGGGATGGCCACGCCGGAACATGAAGAACCAAAGCAGCAGGCCTGCGGTGGCGGCCACCGGTGTGGCGAGGAGCACTTTCTTGGCGGTGCTCAGTTTGGCTGGTGCCGGAATTTCAATCGGCGCCCGCGGGCCGCGGATGTCTTCTTCCGCTGGTGGCGGGACTGGGTTTTGGGCGAGGGCAGGCGTCAGGAAAAAACCGGCGGCGAGGAGGCCGCAGGCCTGACGGAAGCATGGATGGAGAGCGCGGTGTTTCATCCGATGCGTTGGCGGCGTTTCCGGAAAAAGTTGACGAGGGCAGGGAGCCAGTTGGTGCCGCTGGTGAACTCCAACAGATCCACTCCGGTGGAGCGGATCATGGCGGCGGTGCGGGTGCGGCGGGACTGGGATTGTTCGCGGTAGGCTTCGCGGACCTTGCGTTTGCTGGTGTTCAGCTCCACCACCTCGCCGCTCTCGGCGTCTTCGACATAGAGCCGGCCCACGTCAGGCAGCTCCTCTTCGCGGGGGTCGGTGACGGAGACGGCGATGACGTCGTGGTGCTTGTTGGTGATGGTCAGTTTTTTGCGCAGGGCGGCGAGCCGTTCCTCGAAGGGCGGGCCGGGCTGGAAATCGCTCACCAGGAAAACAATGGCGCGTCGGCTGATGACCTGATTGGCAAAATCGAGCGCCGCCACGAGGTCGGTGCCGCGTTGCGAAGGCTGGAAAAACAAGGCCTCGCGGATCAGCCGCATGATGTGGCTGCGGCCTTTGGCGGGTGGGATGTAGAGTTCCACCGTGTCTGTGAAGAGGACCAGCCCCACCTTGTCGCGGTTCCGGATCGCGGAGGCCGCGAGCACCCCGGCGGCTTCGGCGGAGAGTTCGCGTTTGCTGTCGGCGGTGGACCCGAAGTCGGAGGAGCCGCTGACATCAATCATCAGCAGGATGGTGAGTTCGCGTTCCTCGGTGAAGAGTTTGATGTAAGGATCGCCGGTGCGGGCGGTGACGTTCCAATCAATGGCGCGCACGTCGTCCCCGGCCACGTAGTTGCGCACCCGGTCGAAGTCCATGCCGCGTCCCTTGAAGACGCTGGCATAACGGCCCGCCATGGTGTCGTCCGCCAGCCGGGTGGTGCGCACCTCCATCCGGCGCACGCGGCGCAGGATTTCAACGGCGCGGGCTTCGGTTTCCGAGTCCTGGGAGGAGGGGGTGGGAGAAGGGGGCTTCACGTGGGGGAAAGGACTAACCAGTTATCGGAGGGTGCCGGTTTTCAAGGCACCGGCAGTTCATCCAGGATGCGCTGCACCAGGGTCTCGCTGCTCAGGCCTTCGGCTTCGGCTTCGTAGGTCACGGCCACGCGGTGGCGCAGCACATCCATGGCGATCGATTTCACATCGTTGGGGGTGACGTAGCTGCGCCCGTCGAGGAAGGCATGGGCGCGGGCGGCGAGGGCGAGGCCGATGGTCGCGCGGGGGGAGGCGCCGACCTTGATGAAGGGAGCGATGCGCACCCCGAAATCATCGGGGCGGCGGGTGGTGTGAACGAGGCGCACAATGTATTGTTTCACCCGGTCGTCCAGGTAGAGCCCGGCCGCGACTTCGCCGGCCTTGCGGATGGTATCGAGGGTCACGATGTGTGCGGGCACCGGCAGGTCCTTGATGGTGGCGGCAAGGTCCAGCACCAGCAGCTCCTCGGCTTCGCTGGGGTAGTCCACCACCACTTTGAGCAGGAAGCGGTCGAGTTGCGCTTCCGGCAGGGGATAGGTGCCTTCCTGCTCCAGGGGATTCTGGGTGGCCAGCACCATGAAGGGCGTGGCGAGGGGGAAGGTCTGGTCGCCGATCGTCACCTGCTTTTCCTGCATCGATTCAAGGAGCGCGCTCTGCACCTTGGCGGGGGCGCGGTTGATTTCGTCGGCGAGGATGAAGTTGGCGAAGACCGGGCCGCGCTTCACCCGGAACTCGGCGGCGCGGGGGTCGAAGATTTCGGTGCCCACGATGTCGGCAGGCAACATGTCGGGGGTGAACTGGATCCGGTTGAACTTCGCGTCCACCAGCGCCGCCAGCGTTTTCAGGGCCAGCGTCTTGGCGAGCCCGGGGACGCCTTCCAGCAGCACATGCCCGCGCACCAGCAGGGAAATCAGGAGCCGGTCCACCATGGAGGTCTGTCCGATCAGATAGCGGCCCAGTTCGGTGCGCAGCGGCTGGATCCAGTGGGAGGCTTCCTCCACGGCATCGCCGGCCATGGCGGAGGGAGTGGTATTGGAAAAGGAGGAGTCGGAGGTCGTGTGCATACGTGAGATAACAGGAAGCCCGGGGGCCTTGGGGGCCGGAGGCGGGTGGGCAGCGGGCATTTGCCAGTAGGACGGGCGAAACTCAACTGCCGAAATCGCATCCCGGCGGGGAGTAAAGCGCCAGTGCCCGGCGGATTTCTTTCCCTCGTTGGGCAGATCGCGCTCCCGGGCAGAGAACGGCCGGCGGCCATGGGTGGACACGGGGACTGGAATCGCCCTTTGCCGCAGGCCGGGAATGGTGCCACTTTAGGCCCCACGGACGTTGATCCCGTGTCGCCCGCCTTTCCCATGATGTTCCGTTTTCTCCTGCTCTCCAGCGTCTGCTGCCTGACCGCCTGCAAATTGCCGGATGTGAATCTGGCCACCAGCGAACCCCTGAAGGTGGACATCAAGGTGGACCTGAACGTCTATCAGCACAGCACCCCGGAGGAGGCCGCCAATGCGGAAGCGGCGGAGGAAGCCGCCGGGCAGATCGAGAAGCGGAAGTACAACCGCACTGCCGAGATTCAGGAATTGAAAAACCAGCGTTATGTCGCCGAGACCCATCGCGGCGTGCTGCTGCTGCGCCAGCAACCCGCCGGCACCTACGGCGAATATGTCAAAAAAGTGGTGGAGGATGAAAACAAGGACCGCATGGCCCTGATGACCGCCGAAGCCAAAAAGGACCGGCGCGAACTCAACGACATCATGAAGGAGCGCTACGCCGCCACCCTCCAGGGTTCCCACGCCGGGGAATGGGTGGAAGTGCCCGACCCCGCCAAGCCGGAGTCGTATAAGCTGGAGCAGAAACGGTAGAGGACGGGGTCAGAGGTCGGAGGTCAGACGTCAGAGGTCACGCGGGGCGATGCAGGCGATGCGGCCGATGCTGAAATCGTAGGAAGTCATTTCGAGGTTCACCCGGGTCTGGGGTTCCAAGAGACCGAGGGCGGCGGCCCGTCGGGGGCTGAGGTGGGCGAGGATCTCCTTGCCCTTGGCCAGGAGACACCGCCCGCTCAATGCAAATGCCTTCATGCCCTGGCTGATTGCGTTACGATTTGAAATCAGCTAGCGTGATCCGGGCAGGGGGCTGGCGGGCGGGATTTCGCCGCGGATCAGGCGAGCCCCCTCGCCGGTGAGTTTGAGGTAGAAGTCGGAGGGCAGGCCTTCATAGGTCACGAAGTTGTCCTGCGGGCTGACGGGCACGTCGTTAGTGCATTTGAAAATCGCGGTGCCTTCGTCCACTTCATCGAACATGGCGATGTAAAGACTGTCCGCTCCCGCCTGTTTGGCGGCGGTGAATTGCGACCAGAGGAACTCCCCTTTGAGCCGGGGGATTTTGTCGAACGCTTTGCCCTTCATGTTGAACCAGCTGAATCCGGGAAACGCGACGGGCAGGTAATCCAACCCGTGTTCGCGGCACCAGGCGAGGTCGGGCTTGATCATCTTTTCGCCGTGCTGTTGAGCCTCGGCGGGCGTTTGATAGCGGCCGACGGTCCACGGACTCACGATGTCGGCGAGCTTGAGGACGTCGTGCAGGGCAGGGTCATTGACTGCATCGCGGTTGAGATTCCGCCAGCCGGTCGGCACGCCAAGCATGACGGTGCAGCCGTCTTTTTTCAAAAGTTCCACGAGCAACCGGCATTCCGCGACGGTGTAGTCCCTGTCTTTATTAAAGCCGACGCCCCAGACCACGACGAGCGGCTTTCCCCGGTGGCGCAGATACGCGGGGTCGTCTGTCACGTGCATCTTCAGGCGCAGTTCGCGCCAGTCACCGGCAACTTCGGTGATGCGATTGGGACCAATCCCGCTGAGATCGTACATCACGGCGTAGGCGCGTCCAAAGCGGTTGGCCCCTTCGCGGCAGTGGTCGAGCAGGATGTTATTATGGTGCAGATGCCGGGTCTCACGGAGCGGCCCGATAAAGCGCTGCACGAACACACCGTCGATCCCATAATCGCGCATCCACTGAAAATGCCGCAGCACCGTCGCTTGTTTGAAAGAGCTGAAAATCTCTGCAGTGCGGCCGTCGGCGTGGCGGAAGCCGGTGGGAAATCGTTCGGCCGCTCCGAGTTCGGAAACGTCGGGCCACAGGTCAATCTTGGCATTGCCCGGGGCGGGCCGGCCATCGCCTTTTGTCCAATGGTGCCAGGCACGGTCCGCGCCGTCGCCCTCCGCATTGAACCACCCCTGGTAGCCGCACATGACCTTGCCCGTCAGCGTGCCGGTGTCGACGCCGCGGACGGTCAGGCCCTGGAAGGGGCGCAGGGTTTCCGCATTGACGGCGTCCAGTTCCGCCTGGGTCGACGCGCGCAGGGGAGATGTGACGAAAGCTGTGAATAGCAGGAGGACGATCAGGAAATGGCGAAGCGTCATGGGCGGGGAAGTCAGTGGACGTTGGTGGTCAACGCCGCGGCCGGGAGAATCCAGGGAAAAGCACGGGTGCAATGAGGATTACGAAGGCGGCGGATAGACGAGCCGGATGGCGAGGGAGAGGAGGTGGGACAGCAAGGTGAGGGAGACCAAAACGAGGAGGATCGTGGCGGCGGTGGGGTGCCAGTCGGGATAGATGGCGGGCAGCGGATGGCTACTCTGGAAGAAGATGGCAGAGAGCCAGACAAGCCCGCCCATCAGGAGGGTTTGGAAGAGGAGACGGCGGAGGACGAATCTTTGGAAGGGGGCGAAGGCAGCACCGTAGGCGCCGCCGCCCCAGTAGAGCAGGACAAAGAGGAAAGGGGCGATCAGCAATGGCACGATCAGCCTGATGAGGGCGAGCATTGAGAGAAGCAGGGCTAAGCCAAACAGGGCGGAAGCCACCAGACCGGTGAGGGCGGTGATGATGTTGATGACCCGGGCAGCCATTGGCAGGGGGTGATCACGCGTGGGGGTGGGCGGCATCATAGACTTGCTTCATGCGGGTGGTGGGATAAGTTGGCAATTTGGATAAGTTGGCAATTTGCGTGGCGATTGGAACTACGGCAAAGTCTGAAAACCGTGGCCAACGAGTGCGGGGATAAAGTTATGCTATACACCTTCTACACTTTTCATAATTCCGTTATTGATATTCGTCAAATAACTGCGCCCGACACGAAATCGGCTGTATTGATTTGGCGCAGATCCCTTCCTTTTCCGACTGCTTATGACGAACACATTGAGGACGATGATTTCACCCCAGTTGAGGGCACTGTTAATTGCTGGTGCACCTCATGCTTGGATGCGTCTGAGAGCTTGGTGATGGCCCATCTGGTTTTAACTGTAGCGGAAAGCTCTCTGTAATGTTTCCCCCGATGATGGGTTCAACTTGCCCCGCATATTAGCGAAGAAGCCAAACAGGCCGGAAGCCACGACACCGGTCAGGGGGAGTTCAGGCGCGGGGGTGGGCGGCATCATAGACTTGCTTCATGCGGGTGGTGGAGACGTGGGTGTAGATTTGGGTGGTGCTGAGGTTGGCGTGGCCGAGGAGCTCCTGGACGCTGCGGAGGTCGGCGCCGTTGTTGAGAAGGTGGGTGGCGAAGCTGTGCCGGAGTTTGTGAGGACTGACCTTGAATCCGATGGTGGAGTGGCGCAGGTATTTCTGCAGGAGGTCACTGACGGCGCGCATGGTGATGCGGCGGCGGAGCTTGCTGAGGAAGAGGGGGCCATCGTGGACGCCGGCGGCGACGCGATAGAGCTGGATGGCGCGGAGGGCGGGGCCGCCGACGGGACAGAGGCGGTCTTTGCGGCCTTTGCCGGTGACGCGGAGGCTTTCTTCGAGGTGGTTGATGTCGCCGACGTCGAGTTTGACGAGCTCGTGGAGGCGGAGGCCGGTGCTGTAGAAAAGCTCAAGGATGGCGGCGTCGCGCTGGGGGGCCCAGACGGCGGAGCGTTGGGCGCCGTCGGGTTTGAGGGTGAGGGGGAGGGTGAGGAGCTCGTCAATCTGGCCAAGGGTGAGGACGACGGGGAGGGAGCGCTGGGCTTTGGGGAGCTGGACTTCGAGGAGGGGATTGGCGGTGAGGCCGGCGCGGCGGGTGAGGAATTTAAAGAAACTGCGGAGGGCCGCGAATTGGACGCGGATGGTGGCGCGGCCGAGGTCGCGTTTCATGAGGAGGAAGAGCCAGGCGCGGAAGTCGTCGGCGGTGAGGTCGGGCCAGGCGTGGAAGGCGGGGAAGCCGGTTCGGAGGGCGCGGAGGCCCTGGGCGTAGTTCTTCAGGGTGAGGGCGGAGGCGTTGCGCTCGACCTGCATGAATTGCAGGAACTGGGTTTCGAGGGGGTCGGGGACGTCGGGCAGGGCCGGGGATGCGGGGGAGGGCGGGGCCTTGGCGGGACGGCGGGATTTCCGGGGGATTTTGGAGTCGAGGGGGCGCTCGTCCTCTGTTTTGGAAGCAGCGCGGCGGGGGGTGCGGAGAGGGGCAGGTTTTGACGGCACACCTTAATTATGGGCATTTCAGAGATAATTGCAAATTGAGGAATCGGAGGGCGACGCTGGATGCAATAGACATTGCCCGAAGTGCAAAAGCGGGATTAATTGTCAATCCACCGCCCGTCATGTCCCTTCCGCAAATCTCCGGCTATCAATTGAAGTCCCGCCTCGGGCAGGGGGCGTTTGGCACGGTGTATCAGGCGTTGTGGAATGGGGACTTCATCTGTGCGGTGAAGGTGCTGGAGGAGGGGGCGCTGCACCGGGATTACCTGACGCGGGTCCTGGAGCAACTGCAGGAGCTGCCGCCTCATGCGGGGCTGCTGCCGGTGTATGCTTTTGATTTGGAGGATGAGGTGCCGCACATCAGTATGGCGCTGCTGCCGGATGGGGCGGTGACCTTCGATGACCTGGCGGGACAACTGACGCAGGATGAGGCGTGGACCTTGCTGCGGCAGCTGGCTGAGGCGCTGGCCTGGCTGCACGAACATGGCTTGGTACATGCGGGGCTGACGGGGGGAAATGTGCTGGTGGTGGCGGAAGAGGATGGCACGCCGCGGGCGTTGTTGACGGATGTGGGTCAGGCCTGGCTGGGGGATGGGACGATGGAACGGCTGCATGATCAGGCGCCCTATGTGCCGCCGGAGCGGTGGCGGGAGCCGGGCCGGGTGCTGCAGGATGGCCATGCGGAGACGTGGGATGTGTATGCCTTTGGAGTGCTGGCGTGGCGGCTGCTGAATGGTCGCTGGCCGCGGGCGAACAAGCTATTTGACCGGGTGCTGGCCTCGAAGGGGGAAACCCTGACAGTGGACCCGCCGGCCTTTGCGGAATGGCTGATCGAGGAACCGGCCCCGGCTTGGCTGGGGATCCCGCAGGAGTCCGCCGGGAAGCAGGCGCGGGCCGTAGTGCTGCGGTGTCTGGCGATCGATCCGGCGGAGCGCCCGGCTTCCATGATGGAAGTGGCCAAGGTGCTGCGGGAGTGCTTTGAGGCGATACCTGATGAATTGCCGGGCCCGGTGGCGGTGGCGGCTCCGGTGGTTAGTGAAACGTGGTTCACGGCGGTGCCGCTGGCTCAGGTATCGCGGCATGTCCGGCCGGAGGAATCATCGCAGCCGGTGGCTCTGAAATTGGAGGGACTCTGGGATACTTCGGAGCAGAAGGCTCCTTCCGGGGACACGTCGGCGACCGCCCTGACGGATGTGGCGGGGATTTTTGCGGAGCGGGACACCGAGGTTTGGACCCTCCCCCGGGAAAAGACCGGGCCGGTTGCTCCTGCCGGGGCCGGACTGGATGATGAACCAGGCGACGAGGCTACTCGGACGGCTCCAGTTCCCGCGGTTCGGAAAACCAAAGCGCCGGAGACTTCCGGGGCCGGACGGCGTTTGGCGATGGCGGCCTCGTGGGCGTTGGCGCTGGGGGGCGGCGCGGCGGCGTTCCATCAATACCAGGAGGGGCAGCGCACGCGGGGGGAGCTGGAGCAGGTGAAACAGGAAGCCGGCCAGGTCCGCGGAGAGGCCGCCCAGGCGGAGGAAATAATCCGGAAGCTGGAGGAAGAGCGGACCAGCGCAAAACTGGCGGGGTTGTCTGCGGCCCGTGAGGAATGGTCCGGGCTGGTGTCCACGCTGCTGGCGGCGCGTCCGGTGGAGCCGGTGGCGCTGGAGGCCTGGAAGCCAGCGGCGACCCCTATGGCGGACCGGTTGAACGCGGCGCTCGCGGCCGCGGATTCCGAGCCTTCCCTCACGGCCGGCGGTCTGGAACCGGGCTGGCAATTGGCGGAATTGTTTTCGGTGCTGGGCCGCAAGGATGAGGCGCTGCCCCTGCTGGAAAAACTGGCGCGGGATTTGGAAATGGGGGGAGCTGGCAAAGGGGCTCCGGATGGGGCGAGGCAATTGCTGGCGGCCCGGATCGCCAGCCGCCGCGGGGCCATTCTCCTGGAAGAGCTGAAATCGATGGAAGCGGCCTTGCTGCTGACGGAGGCCTCCCAGGCTTATGAAGGGTGGCTGATGACAAACCCGGACCGGCACGAGGTGGAGCGGGAGTTTGCGGTGAATTCCCTGCTGGAAGGCCGCGCCCTGATTGAGCGGCAGCAGCTCGACGCGGCCCGCACCGCCCTGAGCCGGGTGGCCGGTTTGCTGGGCCAGCCGGAGGAACCAGGCTTCCTGCCACAGGATCACTTTACCCTGACCGATACCCTGTTTGCGCTGGCCGGAGTGGACAGCGTAGGCGGCAAGCTGGAGCAGGCGATCGAGCAGCATATGACGGCGGTGCGCCTGCTGGTGGCGTATGACCAGGCCAACCGGCTGTCGGTGCCGTGCCGCCGCCGCCTGGCTGATGGCTACTTCGGGCTGGGCAAGCTGCTGACGAAAAATGGCACGCCGCGGGATGCCAGTGTGGCCTTCAGCGAAGCGGTGAAGCTGCTGAGTGAACTGTCCAATGAAACGCCTGCGGAATCGCTTTACCGGCTCCAGCTGGCCCTCACGTATAACGAGGTAGCGCAATTGATCCGCACCTCGCGGCCCAACGCGGCGGGCGCGAAGGAAGCCCTCGAGTACCAGGACTTCAGCGTCACCATCCTGCGGAATTTGAATGAGGCCAACACCCTCGACAACCAATTCCGCCAGCACCTCGCGTCTTCCCTCGTGCTCAACGGGGAATTGCATGAACTGGCGGGGGAGCCGAAAACCGGCCTGGCCCGCCACACGGAAGCGCTGACCCTGCTGGAGGAATTGCTGGCGGAACCCACCGTGGCGGAAAACGACCGCCGGGACTGCCGCCGCCTGTCGGCCCGCGCCTGGACTGCCACCGGCGGCATCCAGGAAAAAGCCGGACGGAAGGATGAAGCCATCGCCAGTCTCAGCAAAGCGCTGGAGGCGTGGACTGGCTTTGCCGGAGACGATCCCGCCGCTGATCAGAATGTGGCCTCCACCCGGGAGCGGCTGCGCAAGCTCAAGCCGGAAAGCTAATCCCGTGATGAGCCACGATGACGATCCTGACGGTCGCGGGCATGACCCCGGAGTGGTCCCCGGCCAACTGGAGTGCGGCCCCGGAGGAGTCCCTGTCTGACGATATTTTTTATGAAAACCGCGATCTATCCCGGGAGCTTTGATCCCATCACCAACGGCCATCTCGATGTGATCGAGCGGGCAGCAAAGCTTTTTGATCATCTGATCATCGCCGTGGCCAATAACAGTGAGAAGCGCCCGCTGTTCCCCACCGAGGAAAGGGTGCGCCTGATTGAGGAGAGTGTGGCCGGACTGGCTTCGGTGGAGGTGACCTCGTTCCGGGGCTTGCTGGTGAATTTTGCCAGCGAGCGCGGGGCGATGGTGGTGGTGCGGGGCCTGCGGGCGGTGACGGATTTTGAATATGAATTCCAGATGGCGTTGATGAACCGGACCCTGAGGGATGAAGTGGAAACGGTCTTTCTGGCGGCCCGGGAAGAGTACACCTATCTGAGTTCCCGCATCATCAAGGAAGTTGCCCGGCTGGGTGGTGATGTCAGTGGCATGGTGCCGCCTCCGGTGGCTCTGGCGCTGCCGGCAGCTTTGGGCCGGGCCTCCGCCTCCTGATTTTCCCAGCCTTGCCGCCCCGGTCTCCTTAATTTACGTTCCATCATGATTCGCCGCTTTTTCACCGTCGCCTGCTGTGTGGCGGGCAGCCTGAATTCCTCGCCCGCCCAGCCCGGCGATCCGGTGCCGCCCGTCGCCGAAATCGTGGTGGAACCGGGGGCGCCCATCCCGCGTCCGGAAATCGTGGAGGAGGCGGAGCCAGTGCCGGCTTCGCCTAAAATCCCCAAAGCAGTCCCGGTGGAGGACGATGAAGAACCCCTCACGGTGAAGGGCGTGCCCGATGACAAAGAGGAACCGCTCACGGTCAAGCCGGTGCCCTATGATGAAGCCGAACCCCGGACGGTGCGGGCCGTTCCCGGCACGGCCTCCCCGCCGGTGCCAGTGAAACCGCCTCCTGATGTCCGCAAACCGGAGAAATCGAAGATCGCGATCAGTCTGAACACCGATCCCAGTGCGAGGCCCCTCTCGCTGCGGGTGCCCGCCCCCCGTGGCCAGATCGTGGACCGGAATGGCGAGCCACTGGCGCAAAACCGGATGGCCTACTACCTCGGGGTGCAGTTGCCCTTGAAGGACGGCCTCAGTGACTCCGCCGTTTTTGATGCCGCCCGGGAACCCATCGCGTGGGCCCGCCGCACCCTGCCCAAAGGGTGGGACATCAAGGACGATAAAATCCTCGAGCATTACCGGAAACGCCGCTGGGTGCCGTTGCTTTCCTCCACCATGGTGCCGGATGAGGTAGTGGAGCAGATCAAGGATCAACTGCCTTCCGGGGTGGTGTTGCGCCCGTTTTATCTGCGGACCTATCCCCGGGAAACCATGGCCAGCCACGTCCTGGGCTACATGGGCAAGAGCGGTTCCATGGCCTCCGGTGATATCCTGACGGATGAATATCTCTGGCCGCCGACGGTTGGAAAATACGGATTGGAACAGCGGTTTGACCCGGAGTTGACCGGCAACCCCGGCATCTACAATGTGCTCTACAATGCCGCCGGGGAGAAGCTCTCGGAAGACTGGGTCCAGCGGCCCAAGGCCGGGCACACCGTCGTGACTTCGATCGATGCGCGGTTTCAGGCGATCGTGGAACGGGAAATGCGGGAAAATGCGGTGCGGGGAGCGTTTGTGATCATGGATGTGAAGACCGGCGATGTCATCGCGATGTGTTCCAATCCTGGCTACAATCCCAACGACTGGGCGTATGGGATCGGGACGGAGGAATACAACAAATACCTGACGGATAAACAGAATCCCCTGCTGCCGCGTGCCCTGCAGGGGCTGTATCCGCCGGCCTCCACCTTCAAGGTGATCACCGCTCTCGCGGCGCTGGACAGTGGGAAGGTGACCGAACACACGGAGTTCAATTGTCCCAAAGGCATGAAATTCGGCAACACCTGGATGTGGAATCACAGTCATAAGGATGAAGGATCCATGGATGTGGAGCGGGCGATCAAGCGGTCCTGCAATCCATGGTTCTGGCAGGCGGCCAAGATCGCCGGGGCTTCGAATCTCAGTGCCATGGCGGTGACGATGGGTTTTGGTGATAAAACCGGCATCTGTCTCCCCAACATGGAAGCCGCCGGCAACATGCCCAGCCCGGAATACTACCGGAAACGTAAGGGGGAAATGACCGGAGGGGTCCTCGCCAACGTGGCCATCGGTCAGGGGGAAGTCTCCGCCACTCCACTGCAGGTTTGTCAGATGATGGCTTCGGTGGCGCGGGGGGATGCGGTGCCGCGGCCACGATTGGTCCGTCAGATTCAGGACGTGGATGGCCGGATCGTGCAGAACTTTCCCCCCAGCGTGCGCACCGCCCTCACCATTGACAAGGACGCCTTGAAAGCGGTGCGCCGGGGCATGCGGGCGGTGGTGGCGGATGGGGATGGCACCGGGACCCGCGCTTCCAATGATTATGTGGCCATGGCCGGCAAGACCGGCACCGGGGAATGGCATGACAGTCCCAAGGACTATGTGGCCTGGTTTGCCGGATTCATCCCGGCCAACAATCCGGAGTATGCCTATGCGGCGCTCTATGAGGGCGATCCTGGTGATGAAATTTCCGGAGGCCGGAAAGTCGCTCCCATCGTGGGTGATGTCTTCAACAAAATCTACAAGCTGAAGAAGGACGGCAAGGAAATCCCGGAAGACAAAGCGGACGAGGAGGCGGATCCGGAGGATGCGGCCGTTTCCATCCGGCGCCGGAAGCCCGCGCCTGGTCCGGCGGTTCAGGCCACTGCTCCAGCCGCCGCCCCCGCCCCGGAGGCCCCGAAAGCCGGGTTGCGCGGTTGGTGGCAGCGCGTGCGTTCCGGCAATAAACCACCGGCCCAGCCTTCCGGCCGTCCCTGAGCTTTCCGTAATATGTCCGTGCAGATCGATGAACCGCTGATTGTCCAACAAGTGGACGAAGCGGCGTTCACCCGCCTGGCCGCCGCTTTCTACCGCCGGATGAAGGAAGATGATTTGGTAGGCCCGATGTATCCACCCGACGACTGGGCTGGCGCTGAGGAGCGCTTCGCGGGATTCCTGCGTTTCCGGTTTCACGGCAATATGGACTACATTGAAACCCGCGGTCATCCCCGGCTGCGGGGACGGCACCTGCCATTTGCCATCGGTGAGCCTGAGCGTGACCGCTGGCTGGAACTCATGAAAGCTTCCATGGAGGAAACCGCCATTCCCGCGGCGGCGGCGGGCTCCCTTTTCGCGTTTTTCGCCCAGGTGGCTGATTTCATGAGGAACCAGCCGGCGGCAGAGTAGCGGCAGCCGGAGGGCCGAGCCTCCCGGGACAGCGTGGTTCCCATCCGCTTACAAACGCTGCGTGATTTTATCACGGATTCAACATGGCAGGTGACGCCACTAGAGGTGGAATCCCCCGTTTTATCCTATGTTGATCAATAACCTTACGTCCCGTCTGCGCATCCAGCCTGCAGTGGTCTCTGCCACCCGCGAGTCGGAACGCCAGCGGATCAAGGACGCCACCCGCCGCCTGCGGACTCATGCCGAGAAAATCGCCTGGCACCTCGCCGAGATGGCGTCGCAATCGGCGCCTTCGCCCGGGCGTTGAGCCGCGGTTTCAAAAGGAGGAAAGCCGGGGAAGCCACCAGCCTGATCGGTTTTTTAATCTGCCGTGTCCGGTTCGTAGAGCGGGATGCTGGAGGCGGGCGGATTGGCGGTGCCATTGGGGCCCGGGACCGCCGGTGGCACGGATGGCGTGATCAATGCCAGCACGACGCGGAAGCCGTAGATGACATCGAACTTCTCTGCGGGAATGGCGTTGCGGAATTGGGTCGCGAGTTCATCCCGTTCGGTAGCCAGGGTATTCCAGCCGCCGCCCCGGAGCACCGCGAAGGCCTGACGTTCGGGTGTTTTCCCGCCGCCGTAATCTTCTTCAACAAATTCCCAGACGTTGCCTGACAAATCGAAGAGACCAATGCCGTTGGGGGCAAACTGGCCGGCAGGCGAGGTGAAGGCCACCCCGTCGTCATAGCCCTGCTCCTCGAGGGCCTTGACCTGGGCGGGTTTGAGCGGGCCGAGGGCGCCCCGTTTCAAAGCGGTCAGGTCGCCGAGATTGCCGGCTGCTTTGGTGGGCACAAGTTCCGGAGGCAGCTTGGTTTTGGCATTTCCGGTGGGCGGGGGAAACTGATAGGGGGGGACCCAGGGATAAACGCCGGTGACGGCAAGATGCCGCTCGGCCGGGGTGCGGCGCAGTTCATTCAAGTTGGGGGAGCCGGCCGCGAGGCTCCATTCGGTGTCGGTAGGCAGCCGGTATTCCATGCTCTCGTCCAGATAATCTGCCGCCCGCTCGGTTTCGGTCAACCAGCGGCAGAATTGCCGGGCCTCCTCGCGGGTCACATTCACCACCGGATGGGTGCCCTCCTGATTCAGATCGTCCTTGCCGTTTTTGTCCTCGTCCTTGAGCCGGACCGTCACCCCCCTGGCTTTGGCAAAAGCAGCGTAATCCTGAACCCTGGTCTCCCAGATGGCCGTCAGCACGTCCGGCGAAAGGGGCACCAGGGGAACATCAAGACTGTTGGTCCAGTTTTTCCCGAAGACCGCGAGTTTGCTTTTCTGGAGAGGAATTGTCAGGGCCAGGGAACTCCCTGACTGCAGGGTGCCCTTGGCGGGGGTTTCCTTGTAGCCGGGCAGGGTCAGCCGGAATTCGAGGGGGCCGGGGCGGTGCCGGAAGGATTGCCAAGGGGTGGGGCCGAGGCGCAGCTTGCCCTCGTAAACCTCTGCGCCGGGAGGATCGGAATCAATCGTGATGGTCCCGAATTTCTCCACCGCGAGGCGGAAACAGACTTGTCCCGGTTTGAGCTTTTTGGCCTCGTCAGGGTCCTTCGGGACAAAGGGCTCCGGACGATAGCAAAGATCCTCGGTCAACCATCCTTCCAAGGTTTCCCGTTGGGTGAGCTCATCACAAAAACGCGCCGCATCCGCCAGTGGGATGCCGACCAGGTGCAGTTCCTCGTTGGGGCCGGTGACTTCCCGGACCACCGCGCCGTCGACGAGGGCCTGAACTTTTTGGAGTTGATCATAAGTGACCGCGCGCCTTGAAATATGACCCTCCGGGGTGGGGTCGAAGAGCATGTCGAGGCTGTTTTTTTCCCAGATCTGGCCGGGCTTGGGAGGATTGTCGAAACGCAGGATTACTTCCGGCGGGGAGCTAGGCTTTCCGGATTCGATACTGCCCACGGTCATCACCGCATCCCGGTAGCCCTTCCGGCGCAGGGTGAAGTTGGCATCGCCCGCGGGGACCGATACCGTCAGCGGCGTGCGTCCGACCATTTTTTCATTCCACCAGACTTCGACGCCCGGGGGCTTGCTTTGGATGAAGACCTGACCATCCCGCGCCGGGGGCGGCGGGGCGACGCCATCCTTGTCGGCGAAACGTCCGGGGGGCCAGGGCATGGCCCCATGGTGCTGCCAGGTCACGATCACAAAAGCCGCGGCGGCGGTGATGAAGGGCAGGGCGATCAGGCGGCCGATCCAGGGCCGGCCCAGAGATTTTCTCTGGCTGGCGGCGCGCAGGGCGAGGGCCATGTCGCGGGCGCTGGCAAATCGCTTTTTCGGCTGAAGGGCACAGGCCTTCAGGATGATTTCATTCAGCGCCAGCCGCTGAGGGCGGGTGCGGGCTTCCCCGGGATCGTCCGGCAGTTCTGGAAATTGCAGGCGGTCTTTCCCGGTGCTCAATTCATAGATCACCATGCCGAGGCTGTAGATGTCGGCCAATTTGGAGCCTGGCCCTTCCGGCGGGACAAATCCTTCAGTGCCGACAAAGGTCATCTGGCCGGCGGCGGCTACCAGACCGATGTCGGCCAGCTTGGCCTTTCCATTCACAAAAATGATGTTCGCCGGTTTGATGTCCCGGTGCGTCAGGCCACATTCATGGAGGTGCGCGAGCCCTTCCGCCACCTGGGCGCCGTATTCGATGCAATCCGCCACGGGCAGACGGTGCTTCATGGCCTTGTCCGTGCCCATGGTGCGGGCCTCGTAGTCGGTCGCATCCACCCGCGACCCGCGTTCGCGGTCATCGCCCAGTTCCATCACATAATAATAAAACTGTTGCTCATCATTCCGCCCCACGTGCAGCACATGGACCAGGCCGGGGTGATCCCGCGAGACGGGCTCGAATTTCATGATGCCCTCAAACTCGCGCTCGAAGGTCCGGTCCAATTCGAAGTCCTCGCGGCGCACCACCTTCACCGCCCGCAGGGTGCCGGTGACGGCCCGGGCCAGCCACACTTCGCCATAGCTGCCCTTGCCGATGCAGCGCAGCACTTCGTGGTCGGGAATTCGCGGGGCAGCAGTGCGTATCTCCACAAGTCAGATGAGCTGTTTGGATAGTTCAGCCAGTTCCTTTTTGATGAGGCCGCCTACCCGGTGCTTGGCGAGGTAGACTTGCGCCATGCTGACGTCCAATTCCGTCATTACTTTCTTTACGCCCCATTGCTTGATCACGTAGGCATCGAAAATCTGGAATTGCCGCGGAGAGACCCGCTGTTTCACCGTGGCAATGGCCCGGTCTGCGATATTCCGCTTCCATTCCACTTCCCAGATCCGGTCCAGCTTTTGGGCTTCCGGATCTTCCACCCGGTCCAGCACGCTGGTATTCCGCCCTTCCTCGTCGCCGGGGAAATGGTGCATGGCGGTGTCCTTGGCCCGGCGGCGGAACTGGTCGCCAATACGCCACCGGGTCATATTCATCAGCCACACCTTGAAGCTGCCGGCTTTCGGATCGTAGCGGTGTTCCTTCGATTGCTTGGCGATGGCCAGAATCGTTTCCTGCACCACGTCCAGTGCCTCCTCGGGCCGCAGGCCGCTTTTCAGGCCCACCCCGTAAATCAGCCGCCAGTAGGTGCGGTAAAATTCATCCCAGGACTTCTGGTCCTCCCAATTCCCCAACCGCTCGATCAGACTCTTGCGCGTCTTTTCGTAAACTTGCTTCACCACCTCCGGCGGGATATCGGCAGCCGCATCCGGCGCAAGTGCATCGGCAATCTTGACGGGGGTGCTCTTCGGCGAGGTGTCCTTGACCTTTCGGGCTGGCATAGGGGGGGAATCTATCACGGAACGGCGGTTGTCGACCACCCATTTCATTCAGCTGCGGGAATCGTCCCGATCAGTAGGCTTTCTAATCAATCCGCGGGTTTTCCCCAGCAGGCAAGGGCGGCGGTGCGGGAGGAAGCGGCGGTGAAACCTTCAAAGCCGGGAGCGTGGGCGGGACTGCCGGAGGCAAGGGGGCCGCGGCGGCCCGCACGGCGATCAAGGCGGAATCGATCAGCGCATCGGTTTGTAGCGTCCGGTCCGGCGACACCGGCCCGTATTTCAGGGCATCGCTGGCGGTCAGGACCTCGCGGAAGGCGGCGATCACGGGCGGGGGCGGGGGTTGGTCCGCCCGGGGACGGTCGCCCAGCATTTCGGGGGAGGTGGCGTAGCGGGCCAAAACGCCGGTTTGCCGGTGCAGGAAAGTCCGCACAATCTCCGACAATTGCGCGGCAAAGTCGTCTGCCCCCAGTGTTGGAGCGGCCAGCCGCAGGGACTCCAGCGCCCGCACCGCTAGCTTTTCGGGCCGGGGTGGCAGGCCCGGCAAGGCGAGGCGGCGGCCCACGGACCTCATCCACAGGAAAAGACCGGCCAGCAGCACCACGGCCAGCACGGCGGCCGCGACCCACCAGATCCACGGCATCGTGGCGGCCGCCTCAGGCTCCACAGGGGGGGCAATGTCTCGAATGGGAGGGAATTCCAGCACAATGGTAAAGATCAAAAAAATCAGGGAATCCCGCCGGATTCAGCGCCGCGAGGCCCGCCGTTTGAAGAAGGCATGCAGCGCCGGGACATAATTGGATCCGGTGTGGAGATCGATTTTATCCACCCCGGCGGTTTTAAAGGTCTGATCCAGGGCCGTCTGCCACGCGGCCCGGCGTTCATGGTAGGCTTCGCGCACCCGGCGGCGGCTGGTGTTGATCTGCATCAACTCCCCGGTCTCCGGATCTTCCAGCCGCATCCACCCCACATCGGGCAGGGTCTCCTCCGCAGCATCGGTGATCTGCACCGCCACCACATCATGGCGTACCGCTGCCACCTTCAGCGACCGCTCAAAACCAGGCGCAATGAAATCCGAGATCACCAGCACCAGACACCGCCTTGGCAGGTGCCGCGTCAGCCGGTCGAGGGCCACGCTGACATCCGTTCCTTTCCCTTGGGGCTGGCAATACAAAATCTCGCGGATCAGCCTCAGGCAATGGGTGCTGCCCTTCCGCGGGGCCACAAACAATTCCGGCTGGTCCGAGAACAGCAACAACCCGACCTTGTCCTGATTATGGATCGCACTGAAGGCAAAGGTAGCTGCGATCTCCGCCGCCAATTCCCGTTTGGACTGATCCTGCCCGCCGAAGTTTTTGGAGGCACTGACGTCCACCACGAGAAAGACCGTGAGTTCCCGCTCTTCCACGAACTTCTTGATATAGGCCGTTCCGGAGCGTGCGGTCACATTCCAGTCAATCGACCGCACCTCATCCCCCGGCTGGTATTCCCGGAAGTCATCAAAGTCGATCCCCTGGCCTTTGAAGACGCTGTGATATTCCCCCCCGACCGCGGCGCGCACAATCCCCCGGGTCGCGAGCTCGATCTTGCGCACCTTTTTTAAAATGGCGGTCAAGCGGTCAGGCATGGGGGAGGGTTGATGGTTTAAGATTGATGGTTGATGGAGATGGTGTTGGAAAAATGCTGATGGTTTGAGGATTTTTTATCAACCATCAACCATCAATCTTAAACCATCGACGCTTCCCGCTAGGGAACCACTATTTTACCCAGCAGCCGCTCGATGATCTGCACCGAGGTGACGCCTTCCGCTTCCGCCTCATAGGTCACGAGGATGCGGTGGCGCAGGACATCGTAAGCCAGATCCTTCACATCCTGTGGTGTGACATAAGCCCGGCCATGCAGGAAGGCGAGGGCCCGCGTTGCCTGGGCCAGGGCAATGGTTCCGCGTGGACTGGCCCCGCAGCGCACCAAGTTTTTCAGTTCCGGCAGCACCTCTTCCGCATGGCGGCTCGCGTGGACGATGTCCACGATGTAATCCTTCACCGGGTCCGAAATCAGCACCTCATTCACAAGGGCCCGGCTCGCGATCACGTGTTCGGCGTGGATGATGGCATTGGTCGATGTGTTCGCCGAACTGGTGCCCATCAAATCCAGAATCCGCCGTTCCTCATCGCGCGTCGGGTAGTCCACCCTCACCTTCAGGAGGAACCGGTCCAGCTGCGCTTCAGGCAATTGATAGGTCCCTTCCTGATCGATCGGGTTCTGCGTGGCCATCACCATGAACGGGTCCGGCAACTTGTATGTGGTATCCCCGATCGTCACCTGCCTTTCCTGCATCGCTTCCAGCAGCGCACTTTGCACCTTGGCCGGCGACCGGTTGATTTCATCCGCGAGGATCAAATTCGCAAAAATCGGCCCCAGTTTCGGGCGGAATTCCCCGTCTCCGGGATTATAGATCAGCGTGCCCAGCAAATCCGCCGGCAGCAAATCCGGGGTGAACTGGAAACGCTTGAAGCTCGCCTCCATGGTGCCCGCGAGGGCACGGATCATCAATGTCTTGGCCAGGCCCGGCACCCCTTCCAGCAGGATGTGGCCATTCGTCAGAAGTGCCACAAACATGCGGTCAATCAAATCCTCCTGACCTACCAGCACCCGGTGCAGTTCCGCCCTCACCAGAGGCACCCAGGCAGCGGAGACAGCGATACGTTCGGTCAAATCAGCAGGAGCGTCGGACATAGTTTAAATAGGACGGGGGTAATCGGAACTCGCGCCATACTGGCAGCGGAAAGCGCCCCTGGCCAAGGGATTTTGCTGCAGATTATGGGATTTCCGGTGGGGGCGACCGGCTGGGACGCAAGATGGGCCTGCTGAGCAGGGGAGGCGGCGGACTGATATTCAGGTTTGCTGTAATAATCGTTGATTCCGGAACGGTTGGAGCTGATGGGGGTCGTGTATGGCACAATGTTGGATGTGGTCGTTTTGGCGGGTGCTCCCGGCGGTAGCGGGCCTGGGGCTGGTGACCTCGTGCCGGGATGGGGAGGAGCGGGCGCGGGGGACGGTGCTGGAGTCAGGCTACCGGTTTACCATCAGCGACTATTTGAAGGCGGCGGCGGAGGGCCGGGGAACGGTGGTGGAACCCTTTTTGGCTGCGGGTATGCAGGTGGATGCGGCGGGACCCCATGGGGAAACGGCGCTGCAGCTGGCTGCGGCAGGGGCTCATTCGCATCTGGTGCAGCACTTGTTGCAGGCAGGGGCCGTGGCGGACCGGGCGGATGCGGCGGGAGTGACTCCGCTGATGGCGGCCGCCGGTGCCGGGGATCTCATTTCCGTGCAGGCGCTGCGGGTGGCGGGGGCCGACCCCGCACGGCGCGATGCCAAAGGCCGCACCGCGTTGGCGGCCGCAGTGTCCGCGGGGCATGCCGGAGTCGTGGAAGTGCTGGTCCCGGAACAAGGGGAATCCCTCGCAGGATTGCTTCAATTGGCCTGTGCGGCCGGGCACACGGGCGTGATGGATGGATTGCTCAAGGTCGCGGACCGGAATCCGGCAGGTGGTGGGGTGAACTGGCCGGAACTCCTGCAGGCGGCTTCCTCGGGCGGCCATTTGCCAGCGGTGCGGCTGCTCAGCGACCGGATGCCGGAAAGTGATGCCGCAGAGCCGCTGCGGCGGCAATTGGCCCAGACGGCCCGGGCGGCAGGACACGTGGCAGTGGCAGATTTTTTGGAGGATGAAGTCCATCACCAGATGGCGTCCGGGACGGCCCGTGCCTTCGTCCCTCCCGCAGACCCCGTGACCCTGCCGGTGAGTGCGGTGGCGGCATCGCCGCCTGGGGCCCCTCCTCCGGCTGGAGTTTTGCCCGATGCGGCCGAGGTTGCGGTGGCCCCGGCATCGCTGGCGATTCAAGCCGGGACGGCCCCCGGCCGGTTGGCCGGGGCACGGTTTGCCAAGCTGAATTGTGATGCCATGGAAGACGTGGGGAAGGTGCTGCAGATGCTGGCGTGGGAAGCCCGGATGTGGCCTGTGGTGCTGCAGGATGTGGCTCCAGGACACGGGACCGCCAGTATTCTCCTGACGGAATCGCCGCCGCGCACCGTCTCCCTGCGGGTGGGGGATGAAATACCCGGGACCGGGTGTGTGATCGAAAAGCTGCGCCGCCGCCGGCTCTATACGGATGCCACGGAGTCGGTCCTCAAAAATGTGTCAGAACTGCATTTCCGCCGGGTGGCCACCGGCGAGGTCTTCCGGGCTTCGCCCGATGAGCCGGTCCTCTCCAATGACAGTTCCGCCCGGCTCCGGATCGCGGGGTCGGACCGGGCGTGGGGGGCGGTTCCCGGGGACGAATTCCGGCTGGGGACGTTGCTGCTGCGGGTTACCGGAATCGCGGAGGCCGCCATTGTCCTGGAGAACCGCCTGACCGGGGAAACGGTGCGCGTGCCGCTGACGCCCTGATATCCATCCGGTTCCTGACGTCTTTTCCATGTTCCCCGCGCTGCTCACCGCCTTCCTGTTTGCCTGCAGCGCCATCTTCGGCCAGCGGGCGGCCAAACTCTTCGGCCCGTTGCGGGCCAATGCCATCCGGCTGAGTATAGCCTGTGCTGTGCTTGGAATCCTGACTTGGATCACCGATGGCCTCCAAGGACATTCCAGTTGGCATCCGGCGGTGTTTCCCTCTCTCTTCCTCAGCGGCGCGGTGGGATTTGGTTTCGGGGATATCGGGCTTTTTCTGGCCTATCCGCGGCTGGGGGCCAGGCTGACCATTCTGATCAACTTCAGCCTCGCCACCTTGTTCGCTGCCTGGGGGGATCAGGCCCTACTGGGCGAGCACCTGACGCTTCCCCAATGGTCGGGCGTGGTGCTGGTCCTCGCGGGTCTGGGGCTGGCCTTGTGGCCGGCCGGGAAAGCAGGCCTGCGGGCCCGTGCCCCATGGAGCGGCCTGTGTTTTGCGGCCCTCGCCGGAGCCGGGCAGGGATTTGGCACCACGCTGAGCGGATGGGCAAACCGGTTGGCCGAACAACAGCAGGTCAGCATTCATGGAATCAGTCAGGCTTTCCAACGCAGCACTGCCGGGGTGCTGGTGGCAGTGACGGTCTGGGCGGTATGGCGGAAGTGGCTGAAAAAGCCGGCTGCCTTCTCCAGTGTGTCCATCCCGGTCCGCCGGAAACACGCTGGATTCTGGATGACCGGGGCCGCCTTGTTCGGGCCGGTGGCCGGGGTGTCCTGCTATCAATGGGCGCGGCTCCAGCTCCCCTCGGCCGTAGTGGTGGCTATCGTTGCCACCAGCACCCTCTGGGTCATCCCTCTGGCCAAACTGATTGACCAGGACCACCCGACCCTGCGACAGGTGGCAGGCACCCTCGTGGCGGTGGCGGGGATTGCCGTGCTCTATCTCGGGTGAGGGAATCTTCGGAGCTTCGCCGGGCAAATTACCGCCCCGCCCGGCTCAAGCCAGCTGCCGGTAAAGATCCTCGATCTTCTTCCGGGCCCAGGGCGTCTTGCGCAGGAATTTCAGACTGCTGGTAATGCTGGGATCAAACATGAAACAGCGCACCGGAATGCGGTCGGCCAGGCCGGGCCAGCCGTGATAATCCACGAGGCGGTGCAGCATCATTTCCAGGGTGACCCCATGCAGAGGATCACGGGAACGGAAGGTGGGGTCAATGGGGTCCGGCATGTCAGGCTGGCGGGGGGGAGGTGGTTGCAGGCAAAAGGTGGTTCCGGCAGTGTCATGGCCGCG
Source organism: Verrucomicrobiota bacterium (assembly GCA_040387795.1). Lineage (GTDB taxonomy): Bacteria > Verrucomicrobiota > Verrucomicrobiia > Verrucomicrobiales > V1-33 > CAIZWU01. The sequence continues at coordinate 97,932 of JAZKDC010000018.1, read as the reverse complement.
GAGTTCCTCCGGAGCAAGGCGGCATCATCGCCGGTGATTATTCCCCAGCCACTCCAAACGGGATGCCGGTCCGGTTTTAAGGGACCTGACGCCGCAGACTTGCCATCCGCCCCGGATCCCGCTAAAACACGTTTTATTATGCTCCGACGCCATTTCCTCCAGACGACAGCCGCGGCCGCCCCTTTTATCCTGTCAGGCCGCTCCGCCTTTGCGGATGAGTTCGGCGGCATGAAAAAACGCGTCGGCCTGATCGGCACCGGCTGGTACGGCAAGGCCGACCTGCTCCGGCTCGTCCAGGTGGCCCCGGTCGAAGTGGTTTCCCTCTGTGATGTGGACAGCGTGATGCTGAAGGAAGCGGGCGATCTCACCGCCTCCCGCCAGCTCTCCAAAAAAATCCCGCGGCTTTACAAGGACTACCGGGAGATGCTGAAGGAAAAGGATCTGGATATTGTGCTGATCGCCACCCCTGACCATTGGCATGCCCTGCCCATGATCGATGCCGTCAAAGCCGGGGCCGACGTCTATGTGCAAAAACCCACCGGGGTCGATGTGGTGGAAAGCGCCGCCATGGTCGCGGCCGCGCGGAAGTATGGCCGGGTCGTCCAGGTCGGCACCCAGCGCCGCAGCACGCCGCATTTGATCGAGGCCATGAATGACATCGTCAAGGCTGGCAAACTGGGCAAAATCTCCCACGTCGAGATGTGCTGTTATTATCACATGCGCTCCCGCCGCACCGATGCCGATTCCACGCCTCCCGCTCATCTGGACTATGACCTCTGGACCGGACCCGCGCCCCTCCGGCCTTACAATCCCATCGTGCATCCCCGTTCCTGGCGCGCCTTCATGGAATATGGGAATGGCATCGTGGGCGACATGTGTGTGCACATGTTCGACATGGTGCGCTGGATGCTCGATCTCGGCTGGCCGAAGCATATTTCCAGTGAGGGCGGCATCTTCATGGATAAAGCCAGCCGCGCCAACATCACCGACACCCAGACCGCCACCTTTGCCTATGATGATCTGAATCTGGTCTGGACCCACCGCGCCTGGGGCAGTGCTCCTGACACCAAATATCCCTGGGCGGCGGTTCTGTATGGGGAAAAGGGCACCCTGAAACTCAGTGTGAACAGTTATGATTTCATCCCCGCCAAAGGAGAAACCATCCACCGTGATTGTGTGATGGAATTGGACCAATACCCCGAGGATCAGACCGAAAAGGATCTGGAAAAACACGTCGCGCCGGCCATCCGCGGGCACATGAAGGACCTCCTGCGCAACACCATTACCCGCGGCAAACCCGTTGCCGACATTGAGCAGGGGCATATTTCCAGTGCCTCCTGCATCATGGCCAATCTCTCCCAGCAGACCGGCCGCACTTTCCATTACGACCCCACGGCGGCTCCGGCGGGGATCGTCAAGGACGATGCCGCGGCCACCGCCCTCCTCGCCAGACCCTATCGTGCTCCCTGGGTGCATCCCGATCCGGCGGCGGTGTAGCCGTCAATCCTGGGGACGAACCAACCCCGGCCGGATAGCTTCCTGACTGAACTACCTGGCCTCTTTGACCGCAGGCGCCGGACCCGGGGTGGCCTTCTCCAGCATCAGTTGGGTGAAGACAGGGGTAAAATCGAATTGGGAAGTGCTCACGGCGGCGAATCCCACTTTTATTTTGCCGGGCCAGTTGGCGGGGAGTTTTTTGGGTTCCAGATCAACGAAAATCAGGCCGTCGTTACTGACGGATGCCAGCAGGGTATCGCCTTTCCGTTCCACCCGGAGTACGGTTGGACCCTCGGGTTTGAAACTGGTGTCGCCCGTGCTGCCGAAGGTTGCAGGCGTGCCTCCTTCCCTCATTTCGAAATTGATATAGGGTCGCGGTTCGTCGCCTTTCCAATGCAAAGTGGCCCGTTCCAGCCGGATATAGTTCTTGTCATCAACCATCAATAACAGGCCGGCGCCGTTGTAGCCGCTTCGGCCCGCCTGGGTGGAATCGCCGCCGGGGGCGAAGCCGCCGTCCACCGTCACCCTCATGGTGAAGTCGCCTTCAATCTCCTGCAGGGAGCGTGGGGCATTCATGGTGCCGATCTCGGCACTGAGATCGTGGGGTTTGGCGCCACCGGTGACTTTGATGGTCAGTTGGTTCTCCCTGGCCTCGATTTTGCAATCCTTGTCAGGATCTTCGGCCTTGCCCCAAACCGCTTTGGCTTCCGTTTGCCCGGAGACGGGAGGTGCCTTTTTTTCCTGATCCCCGCTTGTACCGGATGGCTTGTCAGCGGAGGTTCCGGGCGTAACCGGGGCGCTCTGCGTTGGCTCCGCTGCCACCAAGGCTCCGGAAAAGATGAAACCGGTCAGAAGGAAACCCGCGGTGAAAGCCTGGATATTCATATCGCTGTATCAGATAGCGAATCCGGGTTCCGTTGTCCAGTTATTTTGTGGCGCTGTTATACGCGCTGGATGGCGATGGCTTTCAGATACTCGCCTTCAGGGAAGGAAACCGGGTGGTCGGGGGCGTGGCCGGCGGTCCAGAGGGTTTGCCAGTCGTGGCCGAGAATCTGGCGGGCGGCGCGTTCCACCGCCTGACGGAATTCCGGGGCGGAAACGTGCGCGCTGCAGGAGGCCGCCAGCAGGGTGCCTCCTGGCCGGAGCAGTTGGAGGGCATTGAGAGCGAGGTGATGATAGGCCTCGATTCCGCCGGCCCGTTCCGCTTCGCGTTTGGCGAGGGAAGGGGGGTCGGTGACAACAAGGCCGAAGCGGGGGCCGCCCGGGCGGGTGGCTTCGCTCAGCCAGGCGAAGGCATCGGTCTGATGGCTTTCATGCCGGGAGGCAGCGATGGCGGGGTGGCTGGCATTGAGGGCGAAGTTCCGGCGGGCGCTGTCGAGGGCGTGGGCTGAGATATCCAGATCGGTGACGGAATGGGCTCCGCCGCGGGCCGCATAAAGGGAGAAGCCGCCGCTGAAGCTGAACGCATTCAGCACGTCCTGCCGTGCGGCGAGGGATTCGACCCGCTGGCGGTTCTCCCGCTGGTCGAGAAAGAAGCCGGTTTTCTGGCCGAAGCGCACCTCGGCCTCGAACGTCAGGCCGTTTTCAAGAAAGGTCACGATGTCTTCCCCTGGTTCGCCGAGGAAGCCCTCCTCGAGTTGATAGTGCTTCAGGGCGCGGGCGATCAGGTTCCGGCTGAGGCGCAGCACGATGGCCCGGGGAGCGAGGGTTTCGCGGATGAGGGCCTCGAGTTCAGCAAGGCGGGGCAGCCAGAAGGCGGCGTAGATTTTGAGCACGAGGGTGTCGCCGAATTGATCCAGAATCAGAGCGGGCCAGCCATCGTTTTCACCATTGATCAGACGGTAGCCGGTGGTGTCAGGACCGAAGAGGGATTGCCGTTTCGCCAGGGTGGCGAGGAACTTGGCCCGCCACCAGTCGGCATCAAGCTGGACGGGGCGCCCCTGGTGGAGAATCCGCAACCGGATGGCCGAGTCAAGATCGTAAAGACCAAGGGCGAGGAAGCGGTCGGAGCGGTCATAAAGCACCGCGATTTCGCCGGTCTCGCCAGGCCGGTTCTGCTCGCGGATTTTGTCCCCATAGACCCAGGGATGTCCCTGGCGGACGGCCTGCTCAGCCGCAGGGGTGACGCGCAGCCGGAGGCGGGGCGCAATTTCAGAAGGAGCCAACATACCGGTAGCCTACGGCCCGGGGGGCATTGCGCAATGTATGTTGCGCAGGGTTTTATTCCGGCCCCGGTCAGGGAAAACAGTCAGGAGGAAATCCGGAAGCGCAGGCGGACTTGGTTTTCGAGATCAGAGAGATAGGTCAGGCTGCCGCCGATTTGTTCCGAGAGCAGGTTGACGAGGTGATGGGAGAAGGTGGCCTCGCGCTGGGTCCGGAGGGCTTCGGACAAGGGCTGGCCATTGTCGCGGAGGATGAGAATGCCTTCTCCCCCGCTGACGGTCAGGGTGAGCCGGATGTGCCCGGTGGCCTGCGCCGCGGGGAAGGACCAGGCGAGGCTGGCAGTGATCAGTTCCTCCACAATCAGACCCACCGTGATGGCGAGGCGCTGGGGAAGGGTGATGCCGGAAAACAGAGGATCGATAGTGATCGCTCCGGCAGGACGCTGATGGGCGTCCAGCAGGGAATGGCCGATCTCCTGGGTAAAGCGGGCAAAGTCCACGTGGTCCTCCTCATGCTGCACCAACCGGTAAATGAGGGCGACGGCCGCAAGCCGGTCGCGGCTGGCGTGGAGGGCCGCCCGGGCTGCCGGATCCTCCGTGTGGTCCGACTGGAGCGACATCAGACTGGTCAGGACCTGGAGATCATTGCGGGCCCGGTGCAGACTGATGGCGGGACGGGGGGCGGCGGCCGTCGGCATGCTGGCATCGGCGTCCCGGGGGCGGAAAAGCAGGATGAAGGCCCTGGAACCGGAGGCTTCATCATAGGCTGGCGTCAGTTCCGCGATGCCGGGGGTGGCCGTCCCGTCCTTGCTGGTCAAGGTGGCCGCGGCATGCCAACTGCGGTGGGTCTGAAGATGGCGGGAGAGTTCCTCACTGAATTCCTGGGGCGCGTCCGGACGGAACAGGCGGTAGAGCCCTCCATCGCGCAATTCGCTGGTGGTGAAGCCCGAGAGCGCTTCCGCGGCGGGATTGAGGTGGAGGATGCGGCCGCGTTCGTTGGTGAGCAGGGCCGGGGTGCGCAGATGCTCCAGCAGGGTGACGCTGAATCCCCCGGAGGTGGAGGCCTGGCGGGCCCGGGTCACATCCCGCAGGGTGAGCCCAAAACGTGAGGGAGGACCACCGGGCAGGAGGATGAGGCGGGCTTCAATCCGGCGGGGGACGTCGTTTTCCGGCACCGTCACCACGTATTCACAGCGGGTTTCGTGGCCGGGACTGTCGAGCAGCCGTTCCATCATCACATCCAGCGGCAAGGGGGAGGTGAGGACCGGGAGGGCAGCGTCCAGGAATTCGCCTTTGAGCGGGACTGCTTCCCCGGAGTGGAATTCCGGAAAATCGCGTGGGGTGGTGTGTTCCAGGATGGTCCCGTCGGCATCCAGGACAAACAGCCAGTCCGGCGTGATGTTTTCCCAGGCCCGGTCAGGGGAATGGGCGGGCAGAGGCGCGAGGAGGCACGCGGTGAAGGCGGGTTGTCCTTGTTCATTGCGGATCACCGCCACGCTGAGATGGACGGGCGTGCTGGTGCCGTCGCGATGCCGCAGGACCGAGGGGAAACCTTCGGCATGGCCCCCGGTCAGGGTGGCGGCACGCAGGCGGGACACGGTTTCCGCTGGCAGAAAATCAGTGAGGACGGCGCGGCGGGCTTCGTGGCGGGGCAGGCCGGTCAGGGTCTCGAAGGCTGGATTGACCTCGGTGAGGTTGCCGGCGGGATTGATCATCAGCAGGGCCGCGGAGGCGTGCTGGAACAAGCCGCGGTAGCGGGCTTCACTGGTGCGGATGGCCTGCTCGTCGAGCCGGGCATCGGTCACATCAAAGATGGTCAGGAGCAGGCGGTCGCCGGACAGGGCCGCGGGACGGAATTCGATATCCTTCACCAGACCCTCGGCATTCCTCAGGGAACAGGTGAGCGGCGTGTGCCGGCGCCATACGTTTTCCCACCACTCGTCGAGGGCCCGCTTCTGGAAGACATCGTCACCTGCACAGGCCCGCTCCAGCCAGGTCTGGACCGGTTCCCCGGTTTCCGCGGCAAAACCGAGCACGGCCTGATGCTGGGGATTGGCATAAACGATATGCGCCTCGTCATCGAGCAGCATCATCCCAAAAGGGGCGGCTTCTGCCATTTCCCGGAAGGAAGTGTCAGCCGGAGTGGCGGATTTCAGGCTGGTTGCGGGTGGCGGTGGCGGGGGGGCAGGATCAGCCGCCGCACACGTCAGGACGAGCCCGCCGATGGCTCCTGCGGCATCCTGCCAGGGCTGGATTTCCCAATGAACGAGGTTTTCGGTGCCATCGGCCCGCAGCATCACATCATCAATGGATTGTTTTCCGTCGCCTGCCAGACATCCCTCGTAGAGGTCCCTCCAATCGGGGTGCAGGTCGGGAAAAATCTCATAATGACTGCGGCCGGTGAGAGTGGTGGCCGGGATTTGGAATTCACTGATCCACCGGCGATTGCATGCCAGGTATTTCAGGGAGGGGTCGAGGATCGCGACCGCGGCCGGGAATTGCTCCAGAAGCACGGGGAACGACGCCAGCTCCCACGCTGGCGCGGCGGGCGAGCCCCCCCGGGCCCGATGATAGGAGGGCGGAGCCGGCGTGGCGGCACGTACCGGGCGGCTGAGTCCAAGTTCCTCCAGCCGTTTTGCCAAGGAAGCCATTTCCACGGGACCGGTGAGGAGGTCGTTGACGCCATAGTGCGCGGGGGTTTCTCCGGCGGCCAATTCATGATGCACCCCCATCGCGATGATCCAAGGCTGACTGATCCCGGCTTCGGCCCGGACCCAGGCCACAAATTCCTTCATCGCGGCGTTGTCTCCATTCAGGGGGGCCAGCACCAGGCGGTGGTCCTCAAAGAGTTCGCGCCCCCGGCTGACGTCGGCGCATTCCACCACCTCCAGCCCGTGTTCCCTCAACACATCGGTCAGACGCTGCCGGATGTGGTGATCGGGTTCCACTACCAAGGCGCGCTGACGGGGGGAGGCGGAAATGGAAGAGTGGGACATAATGGGAATTCTGAATAAAGTCAAAATTAAACAATTCGTTTGGCGGCCGGATTGTTTTTTCGAAAAGTGAATCTCAGAAATAAGAGTAGTATCTGTTTCGATAAGATAATCAACTCTCTTTAAATGAATTCAGGCTGATTTTTACCGGGGGCGCATGAATGGTGGCCCACAAAACCATCCGGGTCATCCGCTCAGGTGCCGATAGTGCATTTTAGTGCAGTTGTTCCGGGAAATCTTCAGAACAAAGCTCCGAACATTCCGTCCACGCGGAATCGCTGCAAAAGCGTCCTGTCCCGGGAACGGGGAGGTTAAATTACCGCCTTTGCCTTGCATTTAAGGGGTCGCTGTGCGTGGAGTGGTCTACCCATGGATGTTCTCAAGCCGGCTGCTGCTTCACCCATCCGGCAACCCGTGTCTCCGCTGATCCGGGCGATGCTGAACCGGGGCCGTGGGGATTTGGATCCATGGTTGGCGGGGATGAATGGGCTGGCCTTGGCTTTTTTGGTGACCGCCTTGGGGGTGGGCACCCCGGAGGCCGATGCTTCCCGCCTCCTGACGGAACCTGATCCCACCCTTCCGGACAATTCCACGAATTCGATGGTGGTGGAACTGGCGGCTCCCCCTGAGGTTTCCGCAGAGGCAAGGGTTCCGCCGGAAACGCCCTCTCCCGGGCAGGTGATGACGCTTCCGATGAATCTGGCAACGCCGCCCCCGGCTCAAATCTGGCGGGAACTGCCAGAGCTGATTGATCCAGTGGAGGTGAGGGAACCAGGGCGGCGGCCCGAACCCCGCCCCGGTCCTGCTGCTGCCCGCCCGAACCCCGATCCCCTCCGCCGAACAGCGGTGGTTCCAGCACCGGCCGGTTCACCCGCAGGGAGTCAAAACGAGGTGGCCGCGCCTGCTTCGGCCATCGGCGGCGGACGCGGATCCAATCCACAACCGCCTTACCCTGCCTTTGCCCGGCGTGACCGTCTCCAAGGCACCGTCATTGTCAGCATTACGGTTAAAAATGGGGCGGTCGGCTCCGTCCGGGTGGTGAGCAGCAGCGGATCGACCTCCCTCGATGAATATGCGGTCAGCCACGTCCAGCGCCGTTGGAAGTGGCCGGCCGGCACCTCCCAAACCTTTACCCAGCCCTTCCGGTTTGTCCTGAAGTAGCCGACGATCCCTGATGATGCTTTCCAATATCATGCCTTTTCCTGTGATCACCGCCAACACCGTGGTCGACTTCATCCACCGGGGTGGTCCGATCATGATTCCCGTGATGATCACGGGCCTGCTGGCCGTGGTGGTGGTCGCGGAACGGATCGCGTGGTGGATCGGCCTGCAGCGGCGGCGCGATCCGGCCCGGCTGGAGTCCATTTTCGTTGCGCTCGAGGAGCAGCGGATCGAGGATGCGAAGACCCTTGCCTCGACATCGCATGACCCCGTGATTTGTATGATCCACCATGGGCTGCATCACCATCACAGTTCGCTGCAGGGGGCTCTCCAGGTTTCGGCGGGTTTGGAACTGCAAAAAGCCGGCCGGTTTCTGACGGCGATGGACACGATTGTCACCCTTGGCCCGCTGCTGGGGTTGCTCGGCACCGTGACCGGCATCATGGGCGCTTTTGGTTCGATCGGCGCCACGGAGCTGGCGGTGGAAAAAGTCACGGGCGGCATTGGGGAAGCCCTGATTGCCACTGCGGCCGGACTGGGCATCGCGATCTTCACCCTGATCCCTCTCAACTTCTTCCACGCCCGGCTCGCGAAACTCCAATTTGATCTGGAAGCCGCAGCCACCAATGTAGAAGTGCTCACCTCCAGCCAGCCCGGCGCGCCGGGGGCGGCCGCAGGCGCCATCCTGTCCTGACATGAAAATCCGTTCGCCCTTGCCGGTCAGGAAAAACCGTCTGGAGATCATTCCGCTGATCGACATCATGTTCTTTCTGCTGGCGTCCTTCATGCTGGTGAGCCTCACCATGAGCCGGCAGCAGACCATCAAGGTCAATCTCCCGGCCGCGGCCAGTGCCGCCCAGGACATCAAGCCCGACATGATCAATCTGGCCATTGATGCCGCCGGGCTGATCCATCTGGACACCCGTCCCATAACCCTGCCGGAATTGGAAAAGGCGCTCGCGGCCCGGCACGCACGGGATGCCGCCACCCCGGTTTATATCAGCGGCGACCAGGAGGCCCGGCATGGTGCCATGATCACGCTGCTGGATGCGGTGCGCCGGGCCGGCTTCCAGAAAGTCGCCTTTCAGGTCAGATCCGCTCCCTGACAAATAGCCCGCTGCATCCATGTCCCGCATTCTTCAAATCTGCCTGATGGTTCTGACCGCCGGCCTGGGTGTGGTGTGCCTGATCCAGTGGCAGCGCGAAAGCCGGGTCGCGGCCTATGTGGCGGAGATCAAAAACCAGCTTGGCCAGGCCCGCGAAACCATGGCGGACCAGACAGCCCGCCTCGCGGTCTGGGAACAGGAAATCGCCCGGCTGACGGCCGCGCTTGCCGGGCAGAGTGAAGCCACCCGGCGCCTGCCGCAGCTCGAAGCGCAGACGGTGGAGGCCCGCCAGCAATGGGAAGCCGGTCAGGCGTTGCTGACCCAGCAACAGGCCAGTCTGGCCAGTCTGCATGAACAACTTGCCAAAGCCCTGGATGAACGCGACGCCCTGGCTGGCCGCCTCAATGAACGGACCAAGGAATTCAATGCCTTGGCTGACAAATACCGCACGGGCCGGTAAGCGGGTCGGGATCACTGGCGCGGCGGATGGGCCCACCCGGAGGTGTTGCCTATCCAAAGCCATCAAAGAGTTTTTACCGGAGGGCGGCCCACCGGCGGACGGACGCCTAGAGCACGCCGTTGTTCCGCAGTTGCAGGTAGAACCAGTAGACGAAGCCGACAAAAGCTGCCACCAGGAGCAGGGCCGTCATGGCCTGGCGGGAGCGGGCGCGGTTGAGGCGCTGGGCCTGCCAGCGGGTGCGGTTGAAGGGGCGGCCGGTGTATTCCTCCTCCTCTTCGGCGGCGATCAGGTTCCGGTTCCGCAGACGGGAGCCAGCCATGAAGACGGGCGCGGCCGTGATGCTGGCTTCCAGCTTGTAGATCTTGTCCTTGATGGAGTCTTCCTCACGGCGCATCTGGCGGATGCGCTCTTCAAGTTCGGCGTGCTTGGCTTTGGTGGCGCGGCTGATTCCTCGTTTGGTGGCCATGGCGGTGCTGGGTTGGATGGGATGGAACGGTGACGGGAAAAGAATGCCTCAGCGGAAGATCAGCCAGGCGGCGAAGATCACAAAGGCGGTGGCAGCCAGCGGCACTGTGAAGCCGAGGCCGCAGAAGAGCCAGAAGCGGAAGGTATCCTTATTCAGCGTGACGGGCAGGGTGGAGGGCGCCCCGCTCGAAGGCAGGATCATCGCGGCGGCCGCGGTGGCAGGGGAGGGGACCGGAGCGGCTGGCTGGTTCGCTGACGTTGCCCCGGCCGTGAGGAGATGGATGCGGCTGGAGCCTTTGATATATTCTTCGCGGGCTTCATCTATCATCCCGAGCGCCCGGCCGAGATCGTGCCGGAGGTCGGCAGGATTCCACTGTTCCGGATTAAGCGAATCAATCACGTCGAGGTGATGATTGAACGTGTCCTTGATGACCAGCAACTGCTCCACCCGGCGTTGGGCCTCGTAAGTTTCCCGGTCCAGATGGGTCAGGGCCTTGGTCAGCTTTTCCCCCATTTCCACGCGGCCCTGCATAAATTCCTTCTGCTGGCGGCTCAGTTCTTCGAAGCGGAGTTTTTCCTGCTCCAAGGCCTCGGCTTCCTGGCGGAGCTGGGAAAGGCGATGCTGGGTGGTCTGCACCCGTTCCTCCAGATCACTGCCGTGGGACATGGTGTCGGCGGGCAGGACCAACCCATCGCCTTCATCTTCCAAGTAATCCATGTGGAAAGTTTCCTCCCGGTGATTGGAGGGATGAATCGGGGCGGCGTGGCGGGAAGTCGTCGGATGCATAGAAGAAGGGATGACTTTTAACCCCGACCAATATTACAGTTTTCCTAAGAGTTCCAGTCTTTTCATTCGCTTTAAGCTTAAAAAATAGGGAACGCCGGCACAAACCGCGGTCAGCAGAGCCATCACGCCCACTGCACCTGCCAAAACCCCTGGATACCACCCCACCCGTGAATCCAAGCTCCCGGGAGGATACCAGATCCGCCAAAAACCAGGAACAATAAAAGCCCCCATAAACAGCAGGATATATACAAAATTAAGGATCAGGCAGAGGGTGCCTCCGAATCCTGAAACCACCCGGGCCGGGCTGGGGTCGGTGAAATTGGGAAAAAGAACCCCCAATCCGAGCGACAAGGTGGTCAATCCGAGGCTCATCATCACGATGCCTACGCAATAGACGGTCAATTCCAATGGCCCCATTCCCAACCGGAGGCCGGAGAGCAGCATCAGCAGGCAGGTCACGGTTCCGATGATTCCGGCAAAGAGCCCCAACTTGAGCCGCAGCACCTTGGCCAGTCCGACCGGAGCCAGTCCCAGAATCCAGAGCCGACGTCCTTCGAGGCTGAACATCGGAAAGATGAACCGGGTGGTCAGGGTGGAGAGGGTGAGGCAACAGACTCCGAAATTGAGATAAGTCAGCACCAGCCGGAATTTAGGCTGCCGGATATCCGCGGCGGCGGCGCGATTCAGGTTGGCCGCGTAGACAAAGAGCAGGGTGAACACAATGGCGCAGGGCACCCATTGGGCGGGGTCGCGGATGAATTCCCGGATGTCCTTGATGATCAGGGCTGCGGAGTCCCGGCGGACCAGGCCGGTCCGTTTCAGCAGCCGCAGGGGACCGGTGAATTCCAGAGGTCCGTCCGCCGCGGTGGTACGGCGTTTCCGCCCCGTGCGCGTGGCTTTGCGGCGCTGGCTCAGATTCCAGCCACTATAACACAGCCGGCTCACCCCGGCCACGCAGATCCACCCCAGCATGAGCGACTGGCTCAGCAGCAGCAGCCCATAAAACCAGCCATGCGCCCCGTAGCCGCGGGCCCACAGCAGGACCATGTCACCCATCCAGGCACTGGGCAGCAGGCGGTTCACCATCACGGCGGAATGGCCCAGCAGTTGATCCATCGCGGCGGAAAGGTCCATCCCGCTGGCCAAGGCAGCCGATTCCCGGGCACTGGCGATCCCGGCTCCCATTTTATACAGGGCGAAAGCCAGCAGGCCCCACGCGAAGGCCTTGCCCACCCCGCCCCAAAAACGCACCCCCAGCATCACGGCCACGCCCGCCAAGGTCGCGGGTAAAACCATGAAAGGTATATAAACCAGCACACATTTCAGGTAGAAATCGGGCTCAGCCCGGAACGTGCGGCCGATGCTCAGCAGCAGTGGCGCGCTGAGCACCGCCAGTCCCCAACTGCTGACGACAAAGGATTCCACCACCTTCCAGCAGAACACCGCGCGGGGGTCCAACGGGAGGGTCAGCAGCCACGCGGTCTCTTTTCCCCGGAAAATCGAGCTGTAGAGCAACACCGCATTGGAAAAGACCAGCATGGTGAAGAAGAAAAAGAACACCATGTAAATCACCCGTTCCAGCAGCAGCAGCCCCACCCCGGGCACTCCGGCTACAAAACCCAGCCCGCGCTGGAACATAAAATAGCCCACCACCAGATAAGCCGCGAGGAACAGCCCGATCGTCAGGCACATCAGTTTCGAATTCTTCAGCGTTCCCAGCGTCTTGGTGACAAAAGCCCGCGTATGCACGCGCCGCAGCAGATTTACTTGGGAAGCCAGAGTCACAGGTCGGGGGGGGAATGGAGCGGTAGACCACTGTGAACGCGATCTGTTGGCAGTGCGATGAAAATTAACGTCCAACGAAATCGGACCACGGTGGTCAATGGATATTCGGCCCCGGTCGTCCCAGGACTGTTGCCTGTTTCCGCCTGCCCCCTTCCAGCGCCGTCCCGCAAGCCACCAGTCCTCTGATTCCTCAAGACAACTGTAAGGGTTGCCCCCTTCCGGTACGTTCATAGGCTTCAGTTTTCACCCCTTTCCCCCCTCGTTCCCCTGACACATGAGACGCCGTAAACGCCGTTGGCCCTGGATTCTTCTTTTACTCATTGCTGGCGGTGCCGGCGGCTGGTGGTACTACACCCGGGAAAATCCGGCCGATGCTGCGCCGGAATATGAAACCGTGAAAATCGCACGCGGCGATCTCACGAAATTCGTGTCCGCCACCGGCGAGCTCAATCCTCTCGTCAAGGTCGAGATCGGCTCCCAGATTTCCGGCACCATCTCGAAGCTCAATGTGGACTTCAATTCCGTGGTGAAGGAAGGCGATATCCTCTGTGAACTCGACCCCGCCACCTATGAGGCCAACTATGCCCAGACCCGCGCCGAACGCAGCAGCGCCGAAGCGGAACGCGACCTTCAGCGCCGCAGCCTCGAGCGCAAAAAGCAGCTGATCGCCAAGCAACTCCTGTCCGTCGCGGATTTCGACAAGGTGGAGTCCGATCTCCGCCGCGCCGAGGCTCAGCTGGAACTGACGGAAGCCCGTCTGAAAAAAGCCAAGGTGGACCTCGATCGCTGCCGGATCCTCTCGCCGATCAATGGCGTGGTGGTGGACCGCACCGCGGAAATCGGCCAGACCATCGCGGCCAGTTTCAGCGCCCCGAAACTCTTCATGATGGCGGCCGACCTCACGAAAATGCAGATCAACGCCAAAGTGTCGGAAGCCGACATCGGGCAGATCCACGAAAAACAGAAGGTCAAGTTCGAGGTCGATGCCTATCCGGATTCATTCTTTGGAGAAGTGGTTCAGGTGAGAAACTCACCCATCGCCGAAGAGAATGTGGTCAACTACGACGTCATCATCGCGGTGAATAATCCTGACATGAAACTGAAGCCGGGCATGACGGCCATCGTGCAGATCATCACCGGGGAGCGGTCCGCGGTCCTGCGCGTCCCGAATGGCGCCCTGCGGTTCCGGCCTGCTTCCAAAAATGGCGCGGCTGCTGCCGGCGGTCCTCCTTCGGGTGGTCCCCGGGGCGGTGGCGGTGGAGGAGGCGGCGGCCCATCCCCTGATGCCAAGGGGCCGGGATTCAAGCCCAAGCAGGCCACTGACGAAAAGCAGCTCTATCTGAAGCCAGCCAACCCCAAGGATGAACTGGTGGCGCTCAAAGTCAAAACCGGCCTCAGTGACGGGGTGCAAACCGAGATCCTTTCCGGCCTCAATGAGGGCGATGAAGTGGTGCTGCTCCAGAAGCCCAAAAAGGATGAGGCGGCCGGCACCACCAATCCGTTCAGCGGCGGGATGGGCGGCGGCCGCCGTTAACTTTTGCCAGCATGAACGAACATCCTGTTATCCTCCTCCGGGGACTGCAAAAAACCTACGCGACCGATGCCGGGGAAGTCCATGCCGTGCGCGGTGTGGACCTGGAGGTCAAGGCCGGGGACTTCGTCGCCATCATGGGCAGCAGCGGCTCCGGCAAGAGCACCATGATGAATATCCTGGGCTGTCTCGACCAGGCCTCCAGCGGCACCTATCTGCTGGATGGGGTGGACACCTCGCATCTGGATAGTGATGAGTTGGCGGAACTGCGGAACCGGAAGCTCGGTTTTGTGTTCCAAGGCTTCAATCTCCTCTCCCGCACCACCGCGGCGGAGAATGTCGAGCTGCCCCTCATCTACTCCTCCCGCCGGCTCAGTCCGGATGAACGGGCCGAGGGCGCCGAAGCCGAACTGGAACGCGTCGGCCTCGGCCAGCGGCTGGATCACCATCCCAACGAACTCTCCGGCGGTCAGCAGCAGCGCGTCGCCATCGCCCGGTCCCTCGTGAACCAGCCCGCCGTCCTCCTCGCGGATGAGCCGACCGGGAATCTGGATAGTGCCACCAGCGAGGAAATCATGCGCTTGTTCAAGTCGCTCAACGAAAGCGGCATCACTATCATCATGGTGACCCACGAGCCCGATGTCGCCGCCCACGCCCGGCGCACCGTGGTGATGAAGGATGGCGTGATCCGCAGTGATGAACGCCGCCTGCCGGAAGCCACCAACCGGCCCCCCGCTCCTGACAAAGCCAAGGGTGCCTTTTTCGGCGGCATCTATCTGGCGCTGAATATCCTCTCCACTTCCGGACGTGCCCTCCTGAGAAACAAGCTCCGTACCGTCCTGACTGCCCTTGGGATCATCATCGGGGTCGGCGCGGTCATTGCCATGGTCGCCATCGGCCGGGGGGCCAGCGCCATGGTGGAAAACCAGATCCGCAGCATGGGGGACAATCTCCTCCTCGTCTTCTCCGGACAGGTGTTCAGTGGCGGCGTTTACCGGGGGTTCGGCGGGTCCGGCACCCTCACGGCAGAGGACTCCGAGGCCATTGCCAACCAAATCCCGGGCGTGGTTGCGGTCAGTCCCGAGCTGCGCAGCACGGAACGTTATACCGCCGAGGGCAAAAACTGGTCCGGCAATGTCCGGGGCGCCTCTTCCGCCTATTTTGAAGTGCGCGACTGGCCCCTCTCCAGTGGGGCCATCTTCACCGATGAGGATGTGCGCAGCATGGCCACGGTGGCCCTGCTGGGGCAGACCGTGGTGGACCGCATGTTCCCGGAAGGCGACCCCGTCGGCCGCACCATGCGCATCGGCAATGTGCCGTTCCAGATCATCGGTGTCCTCGCTAAAAAAGGCGCCGCTCCCTGGGGGGAGGATCAGGATGATATTGTCATTATCCCCTTTACCACTTCCATGCGCCGCATCATCGGCACTACCCGGGTGCGGTCCATCAATATCAAAGTCGCTTCCGCGGCGGAAATGCCCATCGCCCAGGAACAGGTCAATCTTCTGCTCCGGGAGCGGCACAGCATTCCCGATCCCTCCCTGGATGACTTCTCCGTCCGCACCCAGGACGAATTTATCAAGATGGCCACCCAGACCACCCGCATCATGACCATCCTGCTGGGTTCCATCGCCGGCGTTTCCCTGCTGGTCGGCGGCATCGGCATCATGAATATCATGCTGGTCAGCGTCACCGAGCGCACCCGCGAGATCGGGATCCGCCGGGCCGTGGGCGCCCGCGGCCGCGACATCCGCCTGCAGTTCATCGTCGAAGCCATCGTCCTCAGCACTGTCGGCGGGGCCATCGGCATCGGTCTCGGCATCGGCTCCGCCCAATTGCTGACCCATTACGCCGGCTGGCCCGCCCTCGTCTCTGGAGCCTCCGTGGCCATCGCTTTCGGAGTCAGCTTCGCCGTCGGGGTGCTCTTCGGTTTCTTCCCCGCGCACAAGGCCGCCAAGCTGAATCCGATCGAAGCCCTGCGGCACGAATAGCAACACCACTTGTCTCCGTCCCTTTGGAATGCGGCGACTGGTCGCCGCTTTTCGTTTGATGCCGGCTTGCCGGCGGTCCAGGGCACTTCCCGTATCCCGGTCGGAGGTTTACCGAGGGCCCTGCTCTTCTGATTTCCGATAGGTACCTGGAGGAATGTTGACCAGCGGCGGGTGGGGAATCTGATGCCCCCGGGTGGGCGCTGCCGTGATTTTTCCATCCACGGTGCCATCTTCCGCATCAATTTCAGTGATGAACCGGGCGAGTTCCTCTTCCTTCACGATACCGTTTCTGATGAGAAAACGTGTCAGGGCCTGAATGGCCAAGGCTTGGCGCCCCAATTCGTTTTGCAGCCGGTCGATCTCGCGGGTCTTATCATCCAGCGCTTCCGCGTTTGCCTGGTGTTTTCTCAGCAGGGCGCGGATGTCCGCTTCCGTGTCCTCGATATCCAGCCGGTTGCCGATATCGCCCAAGATTAGTGTTCGCATCCATCCCATAGTGGCAGCTACTGTGGCGGTCCCTGACTCCAGCGCGATTACAAAATACCGGCAGAATCGTCCGCCTCAAAACCCCCGGAACACACACCGCGCCGTCGGCGTCTCGTGGAGCACGATTTCGCTGAGGCCGGGGAGCTGGGGCTCCAGCTTGAGCCAGAACCATGCGCACATGTTCTCGATGGTGGGGTTCTCCAAGCCTTCGACTTCGTTCAGATAGGAATGATCGAGACGGTCGATCAGCGGTTTCATGGCTCCGCTGATCCGGGCGTGGTCATAGACCCAGCCGATCGCGGGATCCACCTCGCCGGTGACAGCGATTTCGATCTTGAAGCTGTGTCCGTGCATCAGGCGGCACTTGTGCCCCTCCGGAGCAGTGGGCAGAGTCTGGGCAGCTTCGAAGGTGTATTCCTTGATGATGGTGGCGCGCATGTGGAGTCAGGTTCGTATTTCTTTAATCGGTCTACACCGCCTCCACCGTCTGCCCGGCATGGGAGCGCAGTGCGGCGGCGAAGATCTGATGGGAAGCGAGGGCTTCCTCCGGGCGGACGCAGCCGAGGCGGTCGCCCAGCAGGCCTTCGCGTTCCATCAGATAGGCAGCCCACATCTGCTGCATGATGTCAGGGAATCCAGGTTCGAAGATGCCGCCGGTGATTGCTGCGAAGGGCATGCCGAAACCAAGGTCGTTGCGCTCCCAGACCTGGGTGCCGCCGGTGCGGCGGAAGGTGTGCAGGGTCTTCGGTTCCGCGGTGTTATACCGCATCCCGCCTTCGGTGCCGAGCACTTCGAAATACCACGAGTTGGTGGCCCCGGGGGCGAGGCGTTTCATTTCCAGCCGCATCGGCACGGATTGGTCACCGGCTTCGATCCAGGTGTTCAACATGGAGTTGTCCCAGGTATCGCAGGCCACGGGTTTGCCGTCCGGGCCGGGGCGTTCCGGCACGCCTTTCTGGAGCTGGGCGTAGACTTTGCCGGGCTTCCAGCCCAACCGGAGGGGCAGGTGCAGGGTGTGCATTCCCAGATCGCCCATCACGCCGATTTCGCCGCAGCTCTTGCTGGAGCGTTTCCAGTTGGCGGGTTTGGTGGGGTCGAGGTCGCTCGAGTGGTGGAAGCCGCTGCGGACTTCGAGCAACCGGCCGAACTGGCCGCTTTGTGCGCCTTTAAACACCGCCTGGGCGCCGGGGAAATACGGGAACTCCGAACTGCAGCGGACAAAACGGCCATGCGTGGCGG
Organism: Verrucomicrobiota bacterium; assembly: GCA_040387795.1. Lineage (GTDB taxonomy): Bacteria > Verrucomicrobiota > Verrucomicrobiia > Verrucomicrobiales > V1-33 > CAIZWU01. Next base: position 80,269 of record JAZKDC010000018.1, on the reverse strand, counting down.
CGGCCGCGGTGATGTTCTGCGCGGCGGCGAGATCAATGCCAAAAGGCTTTTCGGCCAGCAGGTCCTTGCCGGCTTTCAGGACATCCAGATAGATCTGTTCGTGCAGGTGGTGCGGCACCGCCACGTAAACCACGTCCACCGCGGGATCGGCCAGGAGTTCATGATAGTCGCCGGTGAGCAGGGACATGCCCGGCAGCGGGCGGAACCACTCGCGGACCTTCTCCGAGACATCGGCCACGGCGTGCAGCACGGGGCGGACCGGCAGATCGGTCAGGGCGAACCAGCGGGCGAACGCGCTGGCGACTTCGCGGCCCATCAGGCCGCCTCCAATAATACCGATGCGGATGGTTTTAGTTTCCATGTTCAGGGGGTTCCGGGAATCAAAGGGGGTTTACTTGCTTTTGGCAGGCTTGGTTTTGGCGGGGGTTTTGGCAGGAGAAGGTTTGACAGGATCCGTCACAGGGGGGGGCTGCTTGGCGGCGGCCGGGGCGGGCGCGAGGGCGCTGTCCAGCGGGGTGATTTTGGGAGCCTGTTCGTTGAGGGCGACCTTCCAGGCTCCGTCGATCTTCACGAGGGACAGCAGCTCCAGGTTTTCGATGATCGCCTTGTCGTTGGAGTGTTTGGTGCGCACGAGGATATGCACGTGGTCCGCATCTTCCTCACCGATGCTGAGAAGACGCACCGTCAGGGAATCCCGGACTTTTTTGATCACTTCGGGGGACACCTTCCAGCGTTCCTGGATGCCCTCGTGATATGCGGTGTAGAAGGAGAGCGGATCCATCTTCTCCACTTCGGTGAAGCTCCCCTTGCCCACCCGGCGGGTCATTTCCTCCTCGTCGTCCATGGTGGGCGCGGCTTTCAGGCGGCGCAGGAAGTCGGCGTGCAGTTGTTTCAGGGAACTCGGCTCCACCAGCGTGGCGGACTTGGTCCACTCGCGCTGCAGCACCAGCTGCAGGTAGTCCTTCACCACCTTGGAGGCAGGGTGGGCGATCACTTTGGGGTCGTCCTGGGCAGGCGCGGCCAGCGTCCCGAGCAGGAGGCAGGCGGTCAGGCGCAGGAGCGCAGTCAGGGAAGAGGCGGAGGTTTTCATGAGAGGAAGATTCAGGGAGGGATCAGCAGGGTCAGGCAGGGGTGCCGGGCAGGGCGGCCACGAGTTTTTCCAAGGCCCGGCCATAGTCGACATAACTTTGGTATTGTTCCGCCGCGCGGGCGGTGGGGTCGCCGGTGGCAGGGCCGCCGGCGCTATGGAAGACCACGGAAGTGTGGGGCTCGATGGACAGGAAGCCCTCGTAACCACTGGCGATGGCATCGCCGATGATGCGGGCGACCGCCCCATCACCCTCACCGGGCAGGGTATAATGGCAGTCCTTTTTGGCGGCATCATAGGTGCCGTCCTTGATGTGGATGTGCGAGATGGCAGGCTTCACCGCCTGGTAGAACGCCCACGGGTCCTGCTGGTGGCCGGGGTGGTCGCGGTCCTCATTGAAGATCGGATTGCAGGTATCGAACACCCATCGCATCCCCGGCACCCCTTCCAGGGTCTTGAGGGCATGGGAGATCGACATGCCGCCGTAGTTCATGCAGTTTTCGTGCACCAGTATCAGGCCGGCGTCGTCGAAGCGTGCTTTGATTTCGCGGAGCCGGCGGAAGCGTTCGCCTTCCAGCTGGTCCGGCAGATCCTGGCCCGCGGCATCCTTCAGCACCGCGTAACTCATCACGCGGACATATTTCGTCCCCAGCCGCTGCATCCGGGGGATGGCGCGCTCCACCCGTTCCATGGTGATTTCAAAAGGGTCCGTGATCTGGCTGGCCCAGTTCCCGATGCTCGACCCGAAGGCCACAATCGACAGCCCGGCGTCCGCCACCTCCGTCACCACCTGTTCAAAGGCGGCTTCCGGGATGTCGTGCACATTCCCATTGGGGAATCCGGGGACCTCCACGTTGCGCATCTCGATGTGTTTCCAGCCCAGCTCGCGGGTGGCGCGGATTTGGGTGGCGAGGGCGTTGCCTGCTTCGTCTGCGATGCCGGTAAAGTGTATCATGGGAGGGGAAACGGGAGAAGAATGGAAGGGAGACCGGGGAGCACGCGCGCCAGGGCGGGATCGGGCGGAAGGCGAAGGGAGCGCAGGAACCCACGGCGGGGAAGCGAAACTTTTTCCGGTCTTGTTGGCGGATTGGTGATTTGCCTCAGGCGGGTTTCGCGGCATAGTCCAGCCCCATGCCTCCCGCTATCCGCTTCATCGCTCCCGTCTTCGCCGCCCTGCTGCTCAGCCATTGTGCCTCCACCAAGGAAGACGACGAACCGCTGGGCCAACCGGAGCTCGACCACCTCGAACATGCCCAGTTGGATCCCGCTCCTGAGACCGCCGACGGCAAGCTCCTCGACAACGGCAAGCCCATGGACGAAGCCCCCGCCACCGGCCTCGCCCCCGTTTCCGGCAAGGACGGACGTTTTGTGATCCGCGATGCCCAGGGCGCCATGCGGGTGGATGGCACCCTCAAGCAAGGCCGCATGGATGGCCTCTGGAAGTATTTCGATCCGTCAGGCCGCCGCCTCGCCGAGGTCGGTTACCGCGCCGATCAGCGTCAGGGTCCCGCCACACTGTATTATGTCTCCACCGATGGCAAAGCCGCCGGCCGCAAACGCATGACCGGAACCTACAGCGATGGCTCCCTCGACGGCATGACCCGGAGCTGGTATGCCAGCGGGGGCAAGGAACTGGAACGTGATTTCGACCACGGCATCCTGCAGGGCGCCCGCGGTTGGCAGGAGGACGGCAAGGAAATGACCGACGGAGCCGCCCAGACCGCCGCGCTCCAGATCTCGAAATCCGAAGACGCCCTCCTCTCCGAGCTGGAAGCCTTCGTCCAACTCAAAATCCGCCAGCACGCCCCGGAGAAAATCGGCCCGCCCGCCGGAAAACCCTAGCTGGTCTGGCGGGGCGCCCATCTTGATGTGCCTTCCGCTCCATCGGATATGCTGAGTTGTCCATAAAAGCCCCAGACCCAGCCTCAGGCCCAACTAACGGGCCAAGCTGTCTCAGGCCCAACGGGCCGCGCTATATCAGCCTGGCGCAGCGCCCCAGGGATTCCATCCCACCCATGAACCGGAGGGCTGAAGGCCCGCCCTATTGGCAGGGTAAATCGAAAGCCGACCAAGGGAAGGGACCCAGTTGATCAAAGGAAGGGTGTCCCCTGATCAGGGGAAGAGGTTCCGTTGACCAAGGAAAGGGGGCCAATTGATCAACGGAACCCCTCCGGGCGTCATTCCTGGAAACGGCGTTCTCTATGATAAAACTTCACGCTCAGAGGATTGATGGAGAATTGGACGGGCAAATTCATAGCTGGTCCCGCCATCCTAACACTAATCAACGTCATCCCGGATGGGTTGAATGGCAAAGCATACTCTCAGGACCCGGCCGCCATCGTCACCTCCCTGACGGCTTCGGAATCCTCCTTGCTGGATCTGTTTGACACCCTCGCCGCCCAGGCCACCGGTTCCCCCCGGAAAACTAAGCGTCCGCTGGACCGCCGTGCCCAACAAGAAGTTTTACGAAGTACAGGCCACCCCGGTGGACGGGGCCGCCAGTGCCGCCGTCCCGGATGACCTCCTCGCGCTTGCCGTCAGCCGGAGCAAGATCGAGCCCAAGGGCTCGTCCCCGGCAGCCTCGTCGGCATCCGCGTCCGCGCCGTCGGAGCCAAAGGCGTCGGACCCTGGTGCGACCCCATCACCGCCCGCGTCTGATCCTGACCGTCAGGATCCAGCCCACGCTGCGCAGTAAGCCCCCTCAACCTTGCACAACCCATCCGCCGGACCGGTCCGGTGGGTGGGTTTTGTTTTCGCCCTTTTCTCGTAATTTAGTGGGAGATTGAATTTGCTAGTGGAAAATTGAATTTGACGCCATTCATTATTCGCGGAGTGGCCCGTTGGAGACAGCGCCTGCAACTGCGGTGCAGGAAAGGTAAACACGGCATGTTGAAAGGGACAAACTCTTGGCTTCTGCGGGTCAGCGTTATTACAGACGATTGAGCAGGGCCTCGAGATCGGTTTTAGGCAGTGGCAGAGCTTTAATAGCAGCCTGGACGGCGGCGGGTGATGTATTGTTCCAAGCATCGGTGGCGGCTTCGAGCAGGAAGCGCTGCTTGGTCGTGTCGCCTTCGACACTGGCCGCCCAGCGGAAGGCGGAGGACGGATCAGAACGGAGAATGCCATGCACGAGATAGTAGACGGCACCGTTGCGCGCGTCCCCCGGTGGGAGTGTGGCGACCCATTCTGAAGCAGCGACGGGATCCTTTGCGACCCATGCGCGAACGACCCCTTCCGCTCCATGTTGGCGGGGATCTCCGGATGGCAGGGTCATCGCCCAACTGGCTGCGGCGACGGGATCCCGTTGCGCAAAGCTGGTGGCAATTTCTTCGGTGGCCCATGCCACGTTCCGGGCCCCGGAGTCTATGGACTCCTGCAGGAGCTCTCTAGCCTTGTCAATATCCGAGGGAGCGTGGAAAGCCCCGAGCAATCCCAGCGAGTAAGCGCGCTGGTCGCCTTGAAGGCCTCTGATCCATTGCTCGGCGACGAGAGGATCACGTTCGATGGCTTCCCATGTGATTTCATTGGAAATGGTTTTGCGGACACCGGCATCCGTGATCCGGTCTAGTGCAGCGAATGCCGCATCCTGATCTGTCTTTGCCCATGTGCGGTAAAGTGCATTGAGCGCACTGGAGCGGATCGCCTCAAATTCGAGACCTTCCGCCCATGCCAGTGCTTTTGGCAAATCCGCGGCGGCCCATGCTTCGGCGAGACGGGAGAACTTCGGGATCGCATCGTTGTTCGCGGGCAGCCGGCCGAGCAGGCGCGCCACGTTCACTGGATCATATGCAGCCATGCGACCGACGGCTGCGGGATCGCTGAGGCTGCCGGCGAGTTCGTCGCCGGAGAGCGACTCCAGAAAGGCGAGGGCGGCTCCGGGATCAATGGCACTGAGTTCGCCCGCGAGGATGCCTAAGGCTTTGGGGCGATCACGCGCGTTCAGCAGCGCCAGCACGTCTTTGGCGGCGGCGGCATCGGAACCGGCAAGGGCGCGGAAGAACGACTCGAGCGGGATTGCCGCGCGCTCTTTTTGACCGATGGATTCGTAAATCACCGCAGCAGCGGAAGGAGCGATGACTGCCAGCATCGGCAGCGCGCGGGCTTTCTGTCTGTCGCCCAGTTGCGCAATGAGCGCCGGTACCGCGAGCGGGTCCAGCAGGTCCATGCGTTCGAGCAGCAGTGCGACGATTTCCTGATCGCGCCGGTCCAGGTTGTCCAGCCGCAGTGCCTCCATGAGCAACCGTTCCAAGTCTGCACGTGCCAGACGCTCCGCTCCGCGCCATAGTGCCGCCGTGTTTCTGCGCGACGGACGGTCTGTCAGCAAAGCGCGCAGTTCCTGAAGCGACCGTGGCGCGCGTGCAGAGGGACTTTGAAGGTCCACTCCACCCGGCTTTGCATTCTCTGAAGAAGCTTCGGGCACGGTGGCACGTGTGAGCATGTCTTCCCGAAGTGCATTGATCTTGCTCTGCTGCTGAATGAGCCAAGGAGCGCCGGCCAGGGCGGCCAGCACGATTCCAGCGGCGGCTGCTTGGAGTTTAGTCATGATGGCAAGGTGGGTGGACATGGAAGAAACAATCGTCGCGCCTGCCTTACCCGGCACTGTCGCAGGAAGAGCGGCAAGTGTGGCGGAGGCGATAATGCCGGTGCGTCTGCCGGGCAGGAGCGAGCATTCCACTAGTTGTGCAAGACGGTCCCGCAACAGCGCGCGGCCCCGTGCTAGACGCTGCCTCACCGCTGGCTCGCTGAGACCGAGTTCCTCTGCGATCAATGCCGTCGGGTGCTCCTCGCGGTAGTACAATATCAAAACCTCGCGCCATGCCATCGGCAGTCGTTCAAGAACTCCCCAAACAAGGGTTTCCTCCTCGCGCACTGCGAGACTCTGATCCGGTGTCAGCGAATCTGCCTCTGCTTCCGGCATGGATTCCAGCGGCACAGCGCGACCTTCCGGCCGCCTTGAGGCAAGGCGTTGCGTCAGCCTTGCCTGGCTACGCGCGATGGAACAGAGCCACGGGCGGAATTTCCGCTCATCGCGCAAATCCCCCAATTTCCGCCACACCTGCACGAACGTATCCTGCGCGATGTCCTCACTGTGCGTCCGGTCTCCGCACGAACTGAAAGCCAGCGCCCGCACCAACCCCTCATAGCGCCCCACGATTTCCCCAAACGCCGCGCGGTCCCCGCCGCGACAACGCCGGAGCAAAACATCGTCGGAGGCGGAAGAGGTCATACCGACAGGATACCGTCCGGGCCTCTGGCGTGACAGGAAAATAAGAATTAAAGTTGCGTGGCCACTTATCGCCGCACTGGCTATCCACGTCTGCCGTGGGCCGGAGCCCGGCGGGCAACCACGAAAGCCTATGAAATCCCTCCTTACACTCCTGATCAGCCTCACCATGGGCATGGCTCTGCGGGCCGGGGAGAGCCAGACCCAGCTCCTGGCTCACCCGATCCTGGCGCACGGAGGTGCGGAGAGTTGGGGCGCACCGGATGTTGAGTTCAAGATTGTCGATGTCCCCTTTATTGACTGGCACTACCAGGGGCACCCCGCCTTCCAAGCCATCGCCCAGACAAATCAGCTCCTGACGAACGCACCCCGGAGCATCCCGCCCATCGAGAGCAACCTGCTCGCGATGTATGGCATTACCATTGGTGGATTCGACGCCAACTCACAGGAGCTATCGCTACGCCTGGATGCCGCGAAGGCACCCGCCGGCTGGCAGACTACGGTGGAGGACGCGGCCTTTGCCGCCATCGACTGCATCCGCATCGTGGCCGACCGCTATAAGAGCCGGCCGAAGTTGAGGATTTCGGCCCCCGCCAGTGATCAGGCGAAGTGGACCACCATCGTAGAAGGCTTCAATAAACACGTTCTGGCACGCCCGTTCCCCCGGGCCTTGCCGGAATGAGGCTGATCACCCGAACAAGTTTGCCCGGCTGTTTTCCGTGAGTGCCCTCATTTTCCGCCAGATTGAACCCTCGGAGACGGCCGCCGTGGCCGCGCTGGCCTGCGAGGTGTTCGACCAGTTCGTGGCCCCGGGTTACGCGGCCGAAGGCATTGCGGAGTTTCATCGTTATGCGGCTCCCGGGGCTCTTTCCCAGCGCCACGATTCCGGCCATGTCACTTGGGTGGCCGGGCAGGCCGGCGGGTTGGCCGGGATGCTGCATCTCCGCGGACCAGCGCACGTTTCCATGCTGTTTGTCAGGTCGGCGCATCAGCGCAGCGGGATTGGCCGCGGGCTGCTGGCCGCCGCCGGGGAGGTGGACTGCCCATTCACCGTCAATGCCTCTCCCAACGCCGTGACGGCCTACCAGCATATGGGATTCCGCCTGATGGGATCAGAGCAGTGCGTTCACGGCATCCGTTTTTTCCCCATGCAACGTCTCCCGGACCCGCCCGCCAGCCTGTCCTTTGGGGAGATCACCCTGCGATTCGCTGAAGTGGTGGCGGGCGATCCTGCCCGGGGTTTGGTTCCTTATTACCATTTCCGGATGGTGACCCCCGATGGGGCAGAGGTGGGCCACCTGAACTTCCGCATCGGCGATACGGAGCATGTCCGGGTCGCGGCGGGACACATCGGGTTTGAAGTCCTGGAGCCCTTCCGGGGACACGGCTACGCTTTGCAGGCCTGCCGGGCGGTCGCCCCGTTTGTCCGGAGGGTTTCGCGGTCGGTGACGATCACCTGCGATCCCGGCAATGCTGCGTCCCAACGGACTATCGAGCGACTGGGCGCGCCGTGGGTGGACGAAGTCGAAGTCCCCCCGCACGATCCCCACTATCTGCGGGGATCCCGAACGAAGCGGCGTTACCGATGGACCCCTTGAATCCGCCATACTGAGGGGAGGAGGGAACCGATCCCGGGAGCGACCAATCCATCGCTTCTCTGCGGACTGGCCATTTTCCCCTCAGCGTTGAGGATTGTCTTGCCGTGCTTTCCGTCAATGCGCATAACATGGAACCATGTCGGCAGCAGAAGCACCGTCCTTTTTCGAAGATGCCACCATCTCCCGACCCTTCCGCAGAATGCAGCGGGGCGCACGCAAATGAAATCCTGCCGGTGATCTGCTATTTGAAATGATGCGCGTAAAAGCCAGATTTGTGTTCATGGTCTGCGGAGCCCTGATTTTGGTGGTCGGCCTCCTGTTTGCGATGGGGATTCTTTCGATGCCGCGTGATTTTTCATCACCTCAAACTGTCATCCGGCTTGTCGATGGAAAGGGTGCCCCGCTTGCCGGGATTAGAGTGGTTCGGAACTGGTATGACAGCGACAGAGGCAAGGAGGGCAACGATCAGGTGGTCAGCGACCCAGCGGGGATTGCCAGATTTTCCAAGGTGCCTGCGAATGTTGGACCATTTACCGGAGCTTGGAGGAAGGCCTGCACCAGTCTGGGGATGTGTGGTGCCGGAAGCGGCACCTCCACCACCGTTTATGTCCGCTATCACGGGATTTGCACCGTTGCCCCCAAAAGCAAAACGCTGCGAAAAGCGGGACAATCCAGTCCGGATCCGGATGGCGTCTGGTTTTATTCATCCACTGACAGCGAGTCGAAAACCTTGGCGAATCTCTCATTTCCCGGGACGATAAAAAACATTGATTACGTGCTAGTTTCGGATTCTCCTGATCCGTGAATGCCGTCCGGGGATATGCGGCACGCCATTTTCCGTGGATCTTTGAGGAATTTCCTGCAGTCTGATCAATAATCCCGTGAATCCACAACACACGACGTTAATCATCGCAGGAGCCATCCTGCTGCCGGTCGTCATTGCCGCGGCGGTGGGGCTCCCCACCTGGTTTGCCGCCAGGACCCGTGGTGAATATCTGGCGCTGGCGGCGGACTACCGGGCTGCAGTGGGCCTGCCGCGTGAAACCGGAGTTTCGCTCCCGTCAGGCGGTGGGCAGATCGCGGGATGGATGAAAAGCTACTACGCCTATCTGATCGCGGTTTCGATCCTGAAGCTGATCCACCCCTCGCTCTCCTTCACCGCCCATCTGCTGATTTTTGCCGGCGTGGGGTTGCATTTCCTGAAGCGTTGTTTCCTGAGTTGGCAGATGCTCCGGACCCACCCCGGTCTCGAACCCCGGCTTCGGCGGGTTCCACTCATTGAGATCATTACGTTCGGTTTGATCGCGCTGACGGCGCTTTTCATCGTGCACCTGATGGTAGTGATCGGGGCGCCCAGCGAATTCGGAAAGCCCCTGATGTGATGACACACCATTGAACTCCATGAATAGCCCACGCAGGGAAGCCGACCTGGTTTAGATGGGACGCCAGCGGCACCGCACAGAAAATGACTATGGCATGACGGTCCAGCCCGCGCCGTAGGTGCGCGATCTTTATAGCCTTCGCCGCCCGGGGATTTTGAGCTCCGTAGGAGCGTGATCTTGCGGGAAGATGTCGCTCCTACGGAGATGGGGTGCCTGTTGGTGGAACGGATGCTATAAAGATTCCGCCCCCAGCGGGGCGAATACACCGCCGTTCCAGCCACCGGACGGCGTGGGTCACCCGGCATCCATTTTTCAACTCTCCTTGGTATCATTCAAGTGGCGCGGCAATGAATCGCTCGCCGCCCTTCTCCCTGCGTTGCGTGAGGTGATAAGACCGACCAAGTCAGCGACGAAGTGGGCGGCCAAGTCGGGGGGAGTGTTGAGCCTATGTTTTTGCAGCAGGAAATGGAGGGGGCGGGCCCTTTTCTTTTTACTGGCAGGTCTATGGCTTATGGACGGTGCCGCGGCCCGGGCAAAGGAACCCGGGGGGACACTCGTCCACCTCTTTCCGAGTTCGCGAGAAGCCTGGCTGGTTACTCCCCGGCGGTTTGCGAGAGCTTGAGTACGGCTTTGAACTCGGCGGCGGTGACCGGAGTAATGCTGAGGCGGTTGCCTTTGCGGAGGGTGGCCATGTCCGACAGGGCAGAGGTGTCGCGCAGGCGGGGCAGGCTGACAGGATGTTTGAGGTCCTTTTCCCAGGCGACATCGACGAGCATCCAGATGGGTTTTTCCGGAGTGGCCTTGGGGTCGAAGTAGTCGTCGGAGGGATTGAACTGGGTGGGGTCGGGGTAGGGCTCGGAGGCGATGCGCATGACGCCCGCGACGCCGGGTTCCGCACAGCTGCTGTGGTAGAAAAGAGCGAGGTCCCCGACTTTCATGTTATCGCGCATGTAGTTCCGGGCCTGGTAGTTGCGCACGCCGGACCAGGGTTCGGTCTGGCGGGGCCGGGCTTTGAGATCGGCGAAGGAGAAGACGTCAGGTTCGGATTTGAAGAGCCAGTAGTTCATGGGGGAAGAGGGGAGGGGGGAGCGGGGAGCGGTCAGCGGTCAGCGGTCAGCGGTCAGGGGTTGCCAGGTGCCGCTGTGCCAGTCATACGCTTCGAGGGCGGGGAAGGTTTTTTTGTAGTCGTAGTGGCTGGGCTCCACGGTGGCGTAACCGGGGTAGAGGTAGCGGCGGCCGGTGCGCTGGGCGTAGGCGATTTCGTGGAGGAAGGTGCAGATGCCGAGGCTGCGGACGGAGGCGGCCGGCTCGAACATGGCATAGACGCTGGAGCAGGATGCGGCACCGAGATCCAGATAACTGACGGCAAGGAGCTGGCCGCGGTCGAGCAGGCGGACTTCCTGACACTCACAGGGCTGGGTGGCAGGGTCGGCTTCGGGCAGGAAGACGCGGAGGGAATCCGGGAGGTTGGATTTGAAGCGGGCGCGGTGGCGGAGGAAGAGGGCTTCGCGGTCAGGGTTGACCTGGGCGGGACCCATTTCCACGGTAAGGTCTGCGTTCTTTTTCAGAATGCGGCGGTGTCGGGCGGTGGGCTGGAAATCCGCGAGGACGAGGCGCAGGGGCTGGATGCGGTGCCAGGAGCCATCGGGATTCAAGGACAAGCTATAGCGGAAAAACTCCCGGCCGAAATGACGCCAGCCCTGACTCCAACGGCTGTCCATTTCCTGCGGCGTGGTTTGCGTCAGGATGGCCTGTTCGAAAATGACGGGCGGGAAGGACACGGGGGAGGGTTGAGGGTTGAGAGTTGAGAGTTGAGAGTTGATTGGTGGATGGGAAGGAGGGGACGCTGGTGCGGTTAGTTGGTGGGTGGGGTGCGGCGGAGCAGGGTGTAGGGGGTGCCGTCGTCGTCGGGGACGGTCAGGATTGGTTCGGAGAATCCGGCGCGGGCGAGACGGTCCACCATTTTCCCGTCTTCAAGCCGTTTGGCGGGGATGAGGAGCCATGGGGCATCCGGGGTGACTTGACGGATGCCGGCAATTTCCACCACGTTTTCCCCCAGATAAAAGAGGAAGGGCTGCGGGCCGGGATACATGGCGAGGAGGCGGGGCGCGGGGCCGGTTTGGGCGAGGATGGCCAGAGCCGGGGGGCGGATGTCTTCATGCAGGCGCATGATCGGCATCATGACGGAAGCCTTGAAAATCATGCCCCAGGCGCAGAGCAGGGCGGACTCGGCAAAGAGCCGGTCGGGCCAGGCGATGCGGGCAAAACGGATCGCGAGCAGCCAGAGGATGACACTGCCACCCAGCATGACGGCCATGGCCGGGATCATGGAGCCGGGGGCTTTCCAATAGGGGAGGACGACTCCGGCGACGGTGAGGAAGAGCAGCAGAAACCGGATGATGCCGCTGACCCAGCGGGCAATGGCAGGTTCTGCGGCGGCGGGATCGCGCCGCTGTTTCCAATGCGTCAGGAGCACCACCGCGAGGGCAGCCACCGGCGCGAGCAGCGGGAGCTGGAAGCGGGCGCGCGACTCCGGGAGCAGAGCATAGACCAAACCGGAGGCCAAGGTGCCCCAGCCGAGTCCGAGGAGGAGGGCGCGGTCTTTTAGGGACAGGTCCGGCCACCAGATACGTCGGGCCTTCCGCCAGAGCACGAGGGCGACGATGGCCCAAGGGCTGAGGAGGAGCAGCGTCTCAAACGGGCCGAGGGGATAGGTTTTCCAATCGATGGCGGAGGGGTCGAGGCGCTTCAGCACCTGGTTCAGCCACATCTGGGTTTGGCCGGTGGCAGAGGGGTCGGCCGGCAGGAGGGCAAGGCGTTCGCGGGTGGCCATGACCCACGGCAGGGGCATGAAAATACTGAGGGCCAATCCCACGAAATGCGCGGGATGCCACAGCTCGCGGCGCTGACCGTTTTTCCACAAAGCGATGCCGGCGATAGCATAAAAGAAGGGGAGGAAGACAGGCCCCTTGGCGAGGGAGGCGAGCCCAAACCAGGCCCCGGCCCATAACCAGCGCGGCCACGGCGAGCCGCCGCGATACCATCCGGCGAGCCAGCCCAGCATACCGATGCCTGACAAACTGAAAAACACCGCCTCGATCTCGGCGAGCCGTCCTTTTTCCACCGCGCCGATGGTGGTCAGGATGGCCAGAGGCAGCCACCAGGCCCCGGCGGGCCCGGCGAGGATACGCCCAGCGTAGGCGGCGGTGAGTGCCAGCAGCAGGACGGACAGGGCCGACGGCAGGCGGGCGGCGAATTCGCTCTCGCCGCCGAGGGCTTTGAAGGACGCGGCGATGGACCAATTGATGAGCGGTGGCTTGCGGTGATAGGGTTTTCCCTCGGAGTAAGGCAGGACGTAGTCGCCGGTCTGCATCATGACCCGGGCCGGCAGGATGCGGCGGCCTTCCTCTCCTTTCAGTTCCATGCCGCCGAGGCCAGGCAGGTAGATGGCGGCCCAGGTGAGGACAAGAGTGAGGATGAGGAGGACGCGGGGCATGGGGGGCGGTGGTCAGAAAGGGGAAGCCGGCGGAGCCAAGGAGGCACGGAAAAGGGAAAAGCAAAAGGGGCATCCGTGACCGGATGCCCCTTGGCATGGAAAGTTTGGGCCGGGCCTATTGAACGGCGGCGCCTTCTGATTTGGTCATCAATTCATCCCACTTGGCTTTGATGGTGGCGAGGATGGCTTTCAGTTTTTCCTGCTGTTCGGGAGCGAGGTTTTTGATGGTTTCGGAGGATTTGGCATACAGTTCATCCCACTTGGCTTTGAGGACGGTGGCCTTTTCGCCGGTCATGCCGGTCTGGACGGCGGTTTTGGCTTCCGCGATGAGCAACCCGAAACCATCCAGCATCCCATCGGCCTCGGGCACGCCCATTTTTTCGAGTCCCCATTCCTTGGCGGTAGCGAGCATGTCCCCGCCTTTCGCGAGGGCGTTGTTGCCAGCGGCTTTGGCGGTTTCGAGGGCGCCGGCGGCTTTGGCTTTCAAGTCCGGGATCGAGGCTTCGGCCTTGGCGGCGACTTCTTTGGTTTGGGCAGCGGCTTCGGCCGCGGCACTCTTGGCTTTGGCGGCAGCGGCGTCGGCGGTTTCCTTGGCTTGGTCGCAGGCGGTGAATCCGAAGGCCGCAGCGGCAGCGAGGAGCGTGATCGTGGTTGTTTTCATAGGTGGCGGATTGAGTTGAGGCTGACGCCAACGGTTCGACCGGCAGGTTTCCATTGTGGGCCGGGCCATGGTGGAATTCCGGAAGTTACGCGATAGCGCAGCCGCGTCCGCAGCGATACATCAGCAACAACATCCCCCGCAATCTCAAATTTTTATGGCTCTCCAAGCAACTCCTCCCCGCGCCCGTTACATCATGATCGGTGGTTTTCTCGGTGCCGGCAAAACCACCGCGGTCGCCCGCCTCGCCAAAGAGCTGACCGCTGCCGGCCATCGGGTGGGCCTGATCACCAACGATCAGGGCCGCGAATTGGTGGACACCGCAATGCTGCGGTCCCTCGGCTTCGCCACCGAGGAGATTCCCGGCGGATGTTTCTGCTGCCGGTTCAACTCCCTGACCGACGCGGCCGCCAGTCTGACAGAATCCACCCGTCCCGACGTGATCATCGCGGAACCGGTCGGGAGTTGCACGGATCTGGTGGCTACGGTGACCTATCCCCTGCGCCGCATCTACGGAGATTCCTATCACATTGCGCCGCTCACGGTGCTGGTGGACCCGATCCGGGCGCAGCGGGTGCTCGGCTTGGCGGAGGGCGGGAATTTTTCTGAAAAAGTGGTCTATATCTACCGGAAGCAACTGGAGGAGGCGGATCTCATTGTGATCAGCAAGTGCGAGCTGCTGCCGGCAGGACCACTGGCGGAGCTGAAAGCGGCGCTGCAACGGGCCTTCCCCGCGGCGGAAGTCATGGCGGTTTCGGTCAGGGAAGAGCTGAACCTCGAACCGTGGTTCGACCGCGTCGCCACCGGCGAGCAAACGCCGCGGGCGGCCATGCCGGTGGACTACGATGTCTATGCGGATGGCGAGGCCCTGCTGGGGTGGTTCAACGCGACGGTGGCCGTGACCGCGGCGGACGAATTTGAGACCGGGGATCTGCTGCGCGATTTATGTGGGGCGGTGCAGACAGGCCTGGCGGCCATTCCGGCGGAGGTGGCTCATTTAAAAATGACCTACAGCCCTGACGAATCCCTCGGCGGCGACGTGGCGGTGGTGAACCTGGTGCGGAGCGACTTTGTGCCGGAACTGGGCATCTCGCTGGATGAGCCGTCGGCCAGCGGCCAGCTCATCATCAACCTGCGGGCCGAGGCCGCTCCGGAGGATTTGGCAGCGGTGGTGCAGGAAGCCCTGAAGCTAACCGCCGCCCGACACCCGGGCTTGAATCTTGCGGTGGAGCACCACGAGCACTTCCGCCCCGGCCGTCCGACGCCGACGCACCGGGACCCCTGAACGTCATTTCCAAGGATTTTGGACAGAATTCATATGCATTCCGGCTTGCCAGCGGGGGCCTGATTTTACAAAGTGGCCGCCTCATGAGTCAGGAACATTTCCCCAAAATCAAAAAAATCGCCTTCGAGGGCCCCAAGTCCAAAAACCCTTTGGCCTTCCGCCATTACAATGCCGACGAAGTCGTGGGCAAAAAGAAGATGAAGGATCACCTGCGGTTTGGCGTCGCCTACTGGCACGCCATGAAGAACTCGCTGGCGGATCCGTTCGGCGCCGGCACCGCGATCCGTCCGTGGGATGACGGCAGCAAGACCGTCGAAAATGCCTGCCGCGTGGCCGATGCCTGTTTCGAATTCACCGGCAAGCTCGGTATTGAATATTACTGTTTCCACGACCGCGACGTGTCCCCGGAACTGGGCTCCCTGAAGGAAAACAACGCTGCCCTCCAAGCGGTGGCCGACCACCTCGGCAAGCTCCAGAAAAAGACCGGCATCAAGCTGCTCTGGGGCACCGCCTGCCTTTTCTCCCACCCCCGCTACAATCAGGGGGCCGGCACCAGTCCTGACGCCGATGTCTTTGCCTACGCCGCGGCCCAGGTGAAAAAGGCCATGGACGTGACCCAGCAACTGGGCGGCCTTGGTTATACCTTCTGGGGTGGCCGCGAAGGGTATTCCACCTTGCTGAACACCAACATGAAGCGCGAGTTGGACCATCTCGCCAAGCTGCTGCACATGGCGGTGGACTACAAAAAGCAGATCGGTTTCAAAGGCCAGTTCTACATCGAACCAAAACCCCGGGAACCCTCCACCCACCAATACGACAGCGACTCCGCGGCCTGTTTGAACTTCCTCCGCGAGTATAACCTCCTGGATCACTTCAAGCTAAACATCGAAACCAACCACGCCACCCTCGCCGGCCACACCGTGCAGCATGAGCTGACCGTCGCTGCCGGGGCGAACGCCCTGGGTTCCATTGATGCCAATGCTGGTGACGAACTGATCGGCTGGGACACGGATCAATTCCCTACCAACATCTACATGACCACGCAGATCATGCTGGTTCTGCTGAAAATGGGTGGCTTCAAGACCGGCGGTCTCAATTTCGACGCCAAGGTGCGCCGTGAATCCTTCGAGCCGGAAGACCTCTTCCACGCCCACATCGGCGGCATGGATGCCTTCGCGCGCGGCCTCAAGATCGCCCACAAGATCATCGAGGACGGCCGTCTCGATGGTTTTGTGAAACAGCGCTACGCCAGCTTCGACAGCGGCATCGGCAAGAAGATCGAGCAGGGTAAAGTCGGTTTCGCCGAACTGGAAAAACACGCCCTCACCCTGGGTGACACCACCATGCCCGGCAGCGGCCGCCAGGAAATGCTGGAAAACCTGCTGAACGACTTCATCTCGTAGTCACCGGCCCGGCGCCCGGCGTTGACCAGGCTCAAATTCAAGTGGCGGCATCCTTAACCGGGTGCCGCCATTTTTGTGTGACGGACCTTGGATTTCACCCATGTGACTGAGGGTCACGGATTCAGTCGAATAGAAGGATTCACCCAAAAACTGAGGAGCTTGTCTTTGCTGAATCCGTGATGATCAGTTCAATCCGTATTATCCGTGGGCTTCCATTTTCCCATTCAAGTTTACAGTTCGTTGTATTTCAGATTGGACCCGCGGGCCTTGTCCGCGGGATAGCGGATTTCGTTGCGCGCCAGTTTGGCGGTCATTTCCTGGGCAAGGTCGAGACCGAGTTGGTCGGCGAGTTCAAACAGGAGGATGGCGACGTCGGCGATTTCGTTGGCAATTTCGGGACGTTTCCGCTGGGCGATTTCGCGGGATTCGTCCGGGGATTTCCAGACGAAGGGTTGGAGCAGCTCGCCGGCTTCCGCGACGATGGCGACGGCGAGGTCCTTGGGGCTGTGAAACTGCTGCCAGTCGCGGGCATCGCGGAAGGCACGGATTTGAGCGGTCAATTCAGGAATGGTCATGTGGGGAAGTGGATTGGAACGGAAGGTCACGAAGGACAGGAAGGGTTGATGCTGGCTTGAAGCTACCGCGAACCTCCTTGGTGTCCTTCGTGACCGTCTGTTCAAATTCCCTGCTTTCCAAGCGGGGAGGGGCGGGTTTGGTGGACGGATGCGAATTATCAGTGGAAGTGCGGGGGGCATCCCGATTGCGGTGCCTAAGACGCTGCTGCGGCCAACCGCGGACCGGGTGCGGGAAGCCGTGTTCTCCATGCTGGGGGAGCGGACGGAGGGGGCGGCGGTGCTGGATCTTTTCGCAGGAAGCGGGTCGTATGGGCTGGAGTGCCTGAGCCGCGGGGCCGCGTCGTGTGTCTTTGTGGAGTCGGACCGGGCGGCCGGGCCGGTGATCGCGGCGAATCTGAAAAAGGCTGGACTGACCGGCGGGACGGTGGCCACGGCGCCGGTGGAATCGTGGCTGAAGGCAAAAACGGGGCTGTTTGATCTGATCTTTGCGGACCCTCCTTTTTTGAAACAGAAGGGTGACCGGGATTGGGATGCGGTGCTGCTGGCCTCGGAGGAGTTGACCGGGCTCCTCGCGCCGGGCGGGGTTTTTGTGCTGGAATCCTTCGCGAAGTCGGCCCAACCTCCGCCCCCCGGCTCTCCGTGGTCCTGCGCGGTGGAACGCCGCTATGGCGATGTGGTGGTCCGTCTTTTCCTTTTTTCCCCGCCTGATTCTGATGCCGCTGCTCCTGGTCCTGCTGATCTATAATCTGCTGCTGCCGTTTGCCCTCCTGGTGCTGCTGCCGGTCAGTGTGCTGAAAATGCGGCGCCGCGGCGGGTATGGAGCGAAGTTCTGGCAGCGGTTCGGCTTTTTTGACAGGACGACCGCGGCACAACTGGAAGCGGTGCGGGGCCGCTGCCGCTGGATGCATGCGGTCAGTGTCGGCGAGGTCAATGTCGCCCGGAAGCTGATCCGTGAGTTGTTGAAGCAGGAACCCGGCATTCCCGTGGTGTTGTCGGTGACCACGTCCACCGGCTATGCGGTGGCCTGTGACAAGGCACCTGCGGAGCTGACCGTAATTTATTCTCCGGTCGATCTGGCTCTGGTGGTGGGACCGGTGTTTGCCCGGATCCAGCCGCGGCAATTTATCCTCGTGGAAGCCGAAGTGTGGCCGAATCTGGTGCGCGTGATGCAACGGGCCAGGGTGCCGGTAGTGCTGGTCAATGCCAGGCTGTCTCCGAGGTCCGAGCGCCGTTACCGGAATTTCCGTTGGCTGGTGGCTCCGGTGTTTGGGATGCTCGACAAAGTTCTTGTGCAGGAACCCGAGGACGTGGCGCGGTGGGAAGCGATCGGCGCGCGGTCCGGCACCGTCGAGGTCACCGGCAGCATCAAGTTCGATCTGTTGGGGCAGGCCGCGTCTTCGCCGGAGCGGGTGGCGGAGTTCCGTGGATTGTTGGCGGGGGTCTTTGGAGGAAGCGTGCCCCGGGTGGTCCTCGTGGCGAGCAGTCACGCGGGGGAGGAACAGGCGATCGCGGATCTTTGGCAGGGCATCCGGGCTGATTTTCCTGAGGCCAGGCTCTTGATTGCCCCCCGCCATGCCGAGCGCCGGGCGGAAGTGTTGTCGGCGGTGGAGGCCGCCGGATTGTCAGGAGTACTGCGGTCGGCCCTGCCGGTGGAACAGAATCCTGACGTATTGGTGGTGGATTCCACCGGCGAACTGCGCGACTGGCAGGCGCTGGCGGAAGTGGTGATTATTGGGAAGAGTTTCCTCGCCAAAGGCGGGCAGAATCCGGTGGAGGCCATCGCGGCCGGAGTGCCGGTGCTGACCGGGCCTCACATGGAGAATTTCTCGGCGCTGATGACTTTGCTGCGGGCGGCGGATGGGGTGGCGCAGACCGACGATTTGCCAGGCTTGGCCGTCCAGTTGCGGAAAATCCTCGCAGATCCCGCGGCGGCCCAGGCCATGGCCCGGCGGGGCAAAGCGGCCCTGGCTCGCCATGCCGGAGCGACGCTCCGGACGGCGGAGGTGCTGCGTTTGGGGTAAAAATACTTCTCCGGAACAGGCGGCTTGGGATGCCTAACTGGACAGGGGCGGGTGCCAGCCATGCCCCGCGCAGACGCCGCTTTCATCGAAAACGTCCGGCGGGAATTATTCATTTCAAGCTGCGTTGAATTATTTTGCTATTGGATTTGCAGGCAGGCTGGTCCGTCACTATAGGTGATTCTTGATGGTCAGGACTCCGCAAATACCCACTTTATGGCCCCGGGGCCCCGCCGGTAAATGGATCAGTTGGATTTGGCGGAACCGTCCGGCACCATGTTCGATCCTGTTCAAATACCTGAGGATCCCGGGGCTCGTTTTGTTTCTGGGAGGCTTCGCTCATGCCACTGAATGGGTGATCCCGGAATTCCCCGCCGAACCCTCTGCCGCTGAGGTCCTGGAGGGGAATGGATTATCCAATGCTCAGGAACAGTCCCTTACCGCGTATGTTGAGAAGAATTGGGATTCGGCGGATGGTTGGATTCCATTCATCAAGGAGCATGAGGAGAAAAAGCTCGCCCAAGAATATGTTGAACGAATCGGAACTGCAAAAGGTGAGGCCGTAGGCTTCTGGAGAATGGCAAGTGATCGGCTGCGGAAGGACCGATTGGTAGATCGGCGAAGGGTCGTTGATGCGGTCCTCAGGAAGCTGGGACGCATCGGCACCGAAAAATCGATGCCTGCCTTATTTGAGCTTTCACAACGCAATGACCGACAATGGGTCAATTGGAAAGCCTTCGCCAGTATTCAGGAAATCCTGACGAGAGTTGAGCCGGGTAAACTTGACGAAGAGGCATTGATGCAAATTCCAGCCGAACTTGTGGGGCCTCTGCTCCGTGATCTTGACCCCAGAGTGGCGAACGACTGGGCTTGGACGTTATGGGAACATCATGAAAAATGGCTTATGACTTCTTTCCGTTCCACCGTCCGGCTCCGGACGCGGATCTGGCTGGCCAGTGCGTTCGCGGCGAGCCATCCACAGCAAGCCTGGGAGGTCTTTCTTGAAGGGTTGCAGAGCCAGGATCCTGCGATTCGCCTTGCTACGGAAATGATCGTCCGGACTGGGGTCGGGGGTTCACTCCCCTATGAATTGTCCACAGAGCAGTTGGCCAAGGCCTTTGCAGGCCATAAATGGAGTTCCGCCACCCCGCTCTGGCATACTCTGCCATTGCCGTTGGATCGTCCCCTGCTGCGGGAATTTGGCGAACGTGCGGATTTGATATGGCTCTCCCGTGCCGCCCTGATTTCAAAAACCAAGGAAGACGTTTGGCCCTTGATCCGGGAGTTTTTGCCCAATGGACTATTCTACTCCCGCGTGGGCGATTTTTTCCCGGCTGAGTTTGCTCTTTCGGACGCTGAGGGGAGGCCATACTCAAGGATTCCCAGCGCGAATTTGAGCCCGAGTGTGGCGTCCCATGGCGGATTGTGGACGCTTGCCAGAGGCGTAGCAGAATTGCATCCTGACGGATCGGTGCTATGGGAATGCCCGATTCATGGGGATTATCGGCAGATAACCCCCTTGGGGCAGGGCCGGATCCTCCTGCTGGGAACTGGATTTATGGAAAGCCGGGACCGGCGGGGGGACCTGCTTTGGAAGACTGGATTGGAGTCGCTGGATGATCCACGCGATATTGTCGCGGTTGAGGGTGACCGCTTCCTGCTTTCCTGCGTGAAATCCATTGGCTGGATTACCCGTGAGGGGAACTACCAGCCGGTTCTGAGCGGCTTGAAATCCGCCCTTTGGGTCCGGTATCATCCAATAGATCCGTGGGTCATTTTTGACGCGGGTGACCAGATGGCTGTGATTTTTGATCCAGTGACTAAAACGGAGCTTGGACGGTTTGATCTGGACGACGGTGAGGGCCGGGCGGATTCGCGTTTCCCATTTCCCCCGACATACTTCCCTGAATAGCTAACTTGCTTGTGACACGGATCGTAGAGTGATCCGGGCATCCAGCAGCAGCTGGTGCAGGGTGAGGGACAAGGCGGCGTTGGACTGGTTTCTCCGGACAGCCTCGGCGAAATCAGCCAGCACGCCGAGGTAGTGATCGACCATCCGGGAGGGATGCCGCTGGCAATGGTGGACTGATACCGGCGGAGGAGTCAGGCTGGGGGCTTCCGGTGACTGAGAGGATGCCCAAAGGGTGGCGGTTTCCTGGTTGTGATCGAGTTGCCATTGTTGGCCGTTGGTCAAATGGAGGGTGGTGGTCTTGTCTCCGGAGTCGGTGGTCCAATCGGTGTGAATGGTGCCCTGCATGCCGGGGGCGGTGAGAGTGACGTGGGATTGGACATCCTGGACGGGCTGGCCGGAGGCCCGTTGGAAGTTGGCCGCGAGAATGGTGAGGGATTCCGGCGGGATAAACCGGGCGAGCACGCTGAGGGCATTGATCCCGCTATCCACCCACGAGCCAAGCACCGAGGGGGCGCGGGGATGGAACTGCCCGGCGAGGTAGAGGGGATCGTGAAACACGCTGGCGAAGCCGCAAATCCGGGGATGGTCAGGGCCGGCGGCGGCCAGATGGGCCGCGAGCCAGTCGGTTTCCGAACCCCGCGACATATGAAAGGCGGTCTGGAACAGGACGCCGGCGGAGTCGGCGAGATCCCGGAGGCGTTGGACTTCACCGGGGTTCACGGCGGCGGGCTTTTCCAGCAGGAGATGGCGGCCGCTGGCGATGACCTGCCGGGCGACATCGAAGTGGGTGTCGGTCGGGGTGGAGACGAGCACGGCATCGCAGGTGGTGGAGGCCAGCATTTCCGTGAGGGAACGAAAAAACGGGACGCCGGCAGGGCAGACGGTCGCGCGGGAGGCGTCCGGATCACAGGCGGCGACCCATGTGAGGGCGCTTTGTCCGGCGAGGGCCTCGGCTTGGATTTCCGCGATGCGCCCCATTCCGGCGATGGCGAGGCGGAGGGGAGGATGGGAAACCGTGGAAAGGTTCATGCGGAGGAAGGGGAACGGATGGCCCTGTAAACCAGCTGGAGATTCTGGCCGCATCGACGCAGGACGGCAAGCCCGCGGGCCGGTTCACTTCTCTTCCACCCTTTCACAGGCCGGGCCAGGTCTCGAGGAGGCCGGCCAGCGGTTGGAAGGGCAGGCCGTGGGCTTCGGCGACGGGGGCGCAAGTGAGATAGCCGTCGAGGCAGTTGACGCCGCCAGCGAGTTCGGGGCGGAGCTGGCAGGCTTCGGCAAGGCCACGCTCGGCGATGAGATGGACGTAGCGGTGGGTTACATTGGTCAGGGCCTGGGTGGCGGTGCGGCTGTAGGCTCCGGGCATGTTGGCCACGCAGTAGTGGATCACGCCTTCCTCCACATAGGTGGGATTGTCGTGCGTGGTGGGCCGGGTGGTTTCGGCGCAGCCGCCCTGGTCCACCGCGATGTCCACGAGGACGCTGCCAGTGGGCATCAGGCGCAGCATTTCCCGGGTGATGAGCTTGGGGGCCTTGGCGCCGGGCACCAGCACCGCCCCGATGATCAAATCCGTCTGCGGCAGCAGGGTGGAGAGACTGGCCTCGCTGGAATACAGGGTGTGCGCGGTCTGCATCGTGATATCCAGATAACGCATCCGCTCCATGTCCACCTCCAGGATGGTGACATCGGCCCCGAGTCCGGTGGCCATGCGGGCGGCATTGATGCCGGCGGTGCCCCCGCCCAGCACCACCACCTTTCCGGGCAGAACGCCGGGCACGCCCCCCAGCAAAACGCCGCGTCCACCCTGATGGCGGGCGAGGTGATAGGCCCCCACAAAGACCGACATTGATCCGGCGATTTCGCTCATGGGTTCGAGGAGGGGCAGCCGGTGGTTCAATTCCACCGTTTCATAGGCGATGGCGGTGCAGCCGGAGGCGAGCAGGGAAGTAGTGAGTTCGCGCGAGGCCGCGAGGTGCAGGTAGGTGAAAAGCGTCTGCCCGCGCCGGAGCATGGCGACTTCGCCAGGTTGGGGTTCCTTCACTTTGACGATGAGATCGGCGGTGGCGAAGATTTCCGCGGCGGTGTCGATGATGCGGCACCCGGCTTGTTCGTATTCGGAGGTGAGGAAGCCGGAACCCAGACCGGCATCGCGTTCCGCCAGCACGGTGTGGCCGTTTTTGACCAATTGCCAGGTGGCCGAGGGCGTGAGGGCCACGCGGTGTTCCTGGGCTTTGATTTCGCGGGGCAGTCCGATGATCGATTGTTTCATGGGCCGCGATCATAGCAGATTCAGCGCCGGAGCCCAGGGCAGAAATACATGCTTTCCCGTGGAGGCTCCGGATCCGGTGCCATGCCGCGAGGCCTCAGAAGGAAGCTGGAGGCGGGCTGAAATTTAACGTGAAAAACCCTCGGAAGGCGGAAAGACCCGGTGTAAAATGACTCAAATATGGAACCAACCCTTACTGAAAAGATCAGCGACCTGCGCACTGCCATCGGAAAAATCGAGGGGCTGCCGGCGGACCAGCGGGAGCAGATTTTCACTTCATTGAACGATCTGGAAGAGGCGATCCCTGCCGGGGACGACAGCCACTTGCCGCTGCTGGGCCAATTGGAGGAAACCATGCTCGAAGTGGAAGCGAAACATCCGGACACGACGCAATTGCTGAAAAGCTTTTGTGATGCGCTCGGGCGGATGGGTCTGTAAAGTCGGCCTGCCGTGACCTCCGGGTGCCCGCGCATCCCCCGCAAGGGGGGTGGAAATTGGCATGGCGCGGGCGGAATTTTTGGCCTGGGTAAGCGCATGGAAGGCATTTCAAGTCAGACCGCCGAGTGGCTGAGGGGACCCTCGCGGTTTTCGACGACGCACTGGACGCTGGTGCTGCAGGCGGGCAAGGAAGGGGCGACCCGGGAAGCGGCGCTGGCGGAATTCTGCCGGGTTTATTGGTATCCGGTGTACGCCTTCATCCGGCGGAAGGGAACGGAACCGGAGGCGGCGAGGGATTTGACCCAGGGTTTTTTTGAAAAGCTGCTGGAGCAGGATTGGATGGCGGGGGTGGAACAGCGGGAGACGCGGTTCAGCACCTGGCTGTGTGCCACCCTGAAGAATTTTCTCGTCAGCGAATACCGCCGGGAGACGGCTCTGAAGCGCGGGGGCCATCAATTGCCGCTCTCCCTCGATCTGATGCAGGCGGAAGCATGGTATGGCGCGGAGCCGGAGACGGGGGAGACCCCGGAGCGCATCCTCGAGCGGCGCTGGGCGCAAGTGGTGCTGGAGGCGGGCTTGCGGCGGCTGGAGGCGGATTGTCTGGCGATGGGCAAGGGGGCGTTGTACGAAGCGCTGCATCCGTTTTTATCGAGGAATCCGGAAGAAGGGGACTACGAACGGGCGGGGCAGCACCTCGGGATTGACCGGCGGGCGGTGGCGGCGGCGGTGTTCCGGTTGCGCAAGAAATTTCAATCGATGGTGCGGGAGGAAGTGGCCCATGGGCTGCGGGATCCGGAGACGGTGGACGAGGAGTTGCGGCATCTGGCGCAGGCGCTCTGAACGGACAGTGCCCCGGGCCATGCAGAGCCTCCGTCTACACGAATGCGGGAAAGACCGCCCTGGGCGCACGGTTATGCTGGCTATGCTGAGCCGGTTCTGCTGCGGTGCCCCCCAACCGGCCTCCCCGCCGTCTGGAGGAGGCCCCCGAAATTTTTCACCATGAAATTACTGCCTGTTTCCCTGATGGCCTGCCTGTTCTGGGTGGGGGCCGCGGTTGCCTCCGGAAAACCGATGAACATTCTGGTCCTGCTGGCGGATGATTGGCGGCACAATACCCTCGGCGTGGCGGGGAACCCGGTCGTGAAGACCCCGGTGCTCGACCGGATGGCCAGCGAAGGCACGCGCTTCACCCGGAGCTGCGTCACCACCCCCATCTGTGGGGTGAGCCGGGCCTCCCTCTTCACCGGCCAATGGATGTCGCGGCATGGCAACCCTGCCTTCGCCGCCTTCAAGACGCCGTGGTCTGAGACCTACCCCGGACTGTTGCGCACCCATGGTTATTTTGTGGGACACGTGGGCAAGTGGCATAACGGAAAGTTTCCCGCGGCGGAATTTGACTTCGGCCGCGCCTACTCCGGCACCCACTGGATCAAGCAAAAGGATGGCACCAGCATCCACGTCACGCAGAAGAATGAAAATGACTCCCTGGAGTTCCTGAGGAGCCGTCCCAGGGACAAGCCTTTCTGCCTGACCCTGGCTTTTTTCGCCACCCATGCCGAGGACCAGAATCCACTGCAATTCCTGCCCCAGCCCGGCAGCATGGCCTTGTATGAGGACGTGACGATCCCCCTCCCTCCGAATGCCACGGAGGAATCGTTCCGCCGCCTGCCTCCGTTCATCGCCAATGAGGAAAATGAAAGCCGGGTGCGCTGGCACTGGCGTTTTGATGCCCCCGCGAAATACCAGACGATGATGAAGAATTATTACCGTCTCGCCACGGAAGTGGATACCACTTGCGGGCGGGTGCTGGAAGAATTGAAAGCCCAGGGATTGTTGGACAATACGTTGGTTATTTTCACCGGAGACAACGGGTACTTCCATGGGGAGCATGGGTTGGCTGACAAATGGTATCCCCACGAGGAAAGTATCCGGGTGCCGCTGATCGTGCGCGATCCGCGGCTGCCCCGGGAGCAGGCGGGCCGGACCAACGATGAGTTTGTCCTGAACATTGATCTGGCTCCGACCATTCTCGGGGCGGCGGGGATCAAGGCTCCCGCGGGGATGCAGGGGGTGGACTTCGCGCCGCTGTATCTTGCAACCACGAAACCCGCGTGGCGCACGGAGTATTTCGCTGAGCACGCCACGATCCGGAACGTCAAATTCATCCCCTCCTCCGAGGCCTTGGTGCGCAAGGATTGGAAGTATTTTTACTGGCCGGATTTCAAGTTGGAGCAGCTGTTCCATCTGACAGCTGATCCCATGGAGGAGCAGGACCTTGCGGGCGATCCGGCTTCCAAGGACCAACTCGCGGAGATGCGTCAGCGTTTCGCCGAACTCAAAGCGGCCGCACGCTGAATTCCTCCAAGCGCCCGGACGGCTCTCTTCCCATTCGACTCTCCTGCTCCACCCCCGGGCCGGCTGATCCCGACTTAACATTATGATGCTACGAAAACTCTATCTGCTTCTGGTGGTCTGCGGCCTGCTCCAGCCCGGCCTGGCCGCCGCGAAACCCAACGTGGTGATCCTGCTCGCCGATGATTCGGGCTGGGGGGATTACAGTGCCTCCGGCAATCCCAATCTGAAAACCCCGCAGATTGATTCGCTGGCGCGCGACGGGGCTTCACTGGATCATTTTTATGTGTGTTCCGTGTGTGCGCCGACCCGGGCGGAGCTGCTGACGGGACGGTATCATCCCCGCACGGGAGTGCGCGGCGTCTCTTCCGGGCAGGAGCGGCTCAACCTTGATGAATCGACCCTGGCCGATGCCTTCAAGGCGGCTGGTTATGCGACGGGGGCCTTTGGAAAATGGCACAACGGGAGCCAGTGGCCCTATCATCCGATGGCGCGCGGTTTTGACGAATATTATGGATTCACCTCCGGGCACTGGGGGGAATATTTTGATCCCCCGCTGGAGCATAACGGAAAACCGGTGCGGGGCAAAGGTTTCATTGCGGATGACCTGACGGGCCACGCCCTGGAGTTTATCGAACGGAATCAATCCCGCCCCTTTTTCTGTTATGTGCCCTTCAATACGCCGCACTCGCCGTGGGCGGTGCCGGATGAATACTGGCAGCGCACCAAGGACCGGCCGGTCGGACAGCGAGGGGCGGATGGAGAGCAGGAGAATCTCCAACAGACCCGCTGTGCCCTCGCGATGATGGAAAATCTGGACACCAACGTGGGCCGCGTCCTGCGGAAGCTGGAGGAACTGAAGCTGAGCGAAAACACGATCGTTATTTATTTTTCGGACAATGGTCCCAACTCGAACCGTTGGAACGGCGGGATGAAGGGCCGCAAGGGCTCGACCGACGAAGGCGGGCTGCGCTCGGTCTGTTTCATCCGCTGGCCGGGCCAGATCCGCGCCGGCCTTGCCGTGCCCGGAATCACTGGGGCGATTGACCTGCTGCCCACCTTGTCCGCGCTCGCGGCGGTGCCCCGCGTGGGGGAAAAGCCCTTGGATGGGCGCGATCTTTCAGCGCTGCTGCGTGGCACGGCGGCCGGGGGGCCGGAACGCTGGATCTTCTCCCATCAGAATGGCAAGGTCAGCGTCAGGACGCCGCAGTTCCGGCTGGATGACCGCGGCGCGCTGTTTGACCTGACCGCAGATCTGGCCCAGGGCACCGACCTTGCCGGACAGGATCCGGACACCGCCACCCGGCTCCGGGAAGCCGTGGCGGTCTGGCGCAAGGAGGTGGGGGTTCCTCCTGCCGGGGTGGTGCCGGACGACCGGCCCTATCCGGTGGGCTATGCGGCGTTCCCGATGACACCCTTGCCCGCCCGCGATGGGATTCCGCAGGGCGGGGTGAAGCGCAGCGCCAGCGCTCCGAATTGCTCTTATTTCGTGAATTGGAAATCCTTGGAGGACCGGATGACCTGGGAGATCGAGGTGAACACCACCGGTGAATACGAAGTGGTGATTCCCTACACCTGTCCGCTGGCGGATGCCGGGTCCACCGTGGAACTGAGCTTCAAGGGAGCAGTGCTGACCGGTGTGGTGGCGCCCGGCTGGGATCCGCCGCTTTATACGAATCAGGACACCATTCCCCGGCCGGCTGGGGAGTCGCAGATGAAGGAATTCCGGCCATGGAGTCCCGGCACCATCCCTCTGGAAAAGGGGCGCGGCCAGCTGACCCTCCGGGCCCTGAAAATCCCGGGGCAATCCGTCATGGACGTGCGCGGGGTGTACCTCACCCTGAAAAAATGACCCTTCCTCCGGAGTTGGAGGAGCAGATGCAAGTTGCGGGTTGCCTCCCGGCGATTCCTGGCGCATGACGGCACCTTGTGACTAACTCTGCTCCTGCGTTCGTGCCGACTGATTGGGCTGCCTGGCAGCCAGGCCTGGTGGCGACCCTGCTGTTTGTGGTGAAGGAGGGGCAGGTGCTGCTGATCCGCAAAAAGCGCGGTCTGGGCGCGGGTAAAATCAATGGGCCCGGGGGTAAACTGGACCCGGGCGAGACGCCGGAGCAATGTGCGGTCAGGGAGACCGAGGAGGAACTTTGCGTGCGGGCGACCGGAGTCACCGAAGTGGGGCGCCTCTCGTTTCAATTTGTCGATGGCATGAAGCTCTATTGCCACGTCTTCCGGGCGGACGACTGCCTTGGCGAGGCGCAGGAGACGGATGAGGCGATTCCCCGCTGGACCCCGGTGGATTCCATGCCGTTTGAGGAAATGTGGGCGGATGACCGCGAATGGTTCCACCTCCTGCTGAGCCGCCGGAAGTTTTTGGGTTACTTTGATTTCGATGACGATACCATGCTGTCCTGCCGGGTGGACGAGGTGACGGAACTGCCGGGCTGAACCATCGGGGGAAGCGGTTGAATATCAATTAAGGGAAACCTTGTCCGGGTATAAGGTGTGTAATTATGTCGCACTTGGGGAAAGGTGGGTGAAAATCCAATCTGCTGACGATCAATGGATTGCAGGAATTGAGGGATGATTTAAGGCGGAACTTCTTGACCTCGCCCGTTGTCTCCTTATAGCTCTTGTTTTTCAATTTGACATTAATCAGGACATGGTAGCGAATCGATTTGTAGCAGGGCAGCGTTGGTTGAGCCAAACGGAACCGGAGTTGGGTCTGGGTCTGGTACTCAAGGTAGAACCGGACCGGGTGAACATTGTGTTTCCGTCCAGCGAGACCACGCGTGTCTACACCATTGAAAATCCGCCGCTGACCCGGGTGAGCTTTTCGGTCGGCGACGTCCTGAAGACGCAGGAAGGCAAGGAATTCACGGTGGAGGATCTGATCGAGAAGGACGGCCTCGTGACTTATGTCAACAAAGGGAAAAAGGTCGAGGAAAGCCGGCTCTCGGATTCCCTGACGTTCAGCAAGCCTTTCGACCGCTTGCTGAATGCCCAGGTGGATGACAAGCCCGTCTATAATCTGCGTCACCGGGCGCTCTACCGCCGGTTCAAAACCTTGCGGGCCCCCCTGCGCGGCTTTTTCAATGGGCGCTTCAACCCGCGTCCCCACCAGTTGTATGTCGCGGTGCAGTCCACCCGGCAGGCGTTTCCCCGGGTCCTGTTGGCCGACGAGCCGGGAATGGGCAAGACGGTGGAAGCCGGCCTGATCCTGCAACGGCTCCAAACGTTTGGCAGTGCCGACCGGGTTCTGCTGCTGGCCCCGGACTATTTGTTGGAAACGCTGGAATTGGAGTTGTCCCGGCGGTTTGCCTTCAGCTTTGCGCGTGTCACGGCGGATGATTTTGCCACCACCGCCAAACCCGCGAAAAAGACCTCGAAAAAAGGTGAGGAATCCACCAATCCATTCGTGGGTGAGGACTGGCCGTGGGAATCCTGCTCCTTGGAAGATATTTCCGGTGGCCGGGGCAAGCGTGCGGCAGCCGCAGCCGAAGCAGGCTGGGATGTGGTGATCGTGGCCGGCGGTGAGACGCTGGAATGGACCGAAGAAGGTGGAAATCCGGCGTGGGCCGCGGTGGAAGCGATTTCCCATGCCACCAAAAGCCTCATCATTTTGAGTGATGCCGGTCCCGAGCAGGATGCCAAGAGCCACTTTGGACGGCTCCATCTGCTGGACAATGAAGCCTTCGCCACCCCGCGTAAAACCGCGGCACACCGCAAAGCAGGCGAAGCCATTGAGGCTGCGATCACCCATCTGCTGGGAGTGACAGCCTGGGACCGCGAATCGGATGGATTTGTCAAACCCCTCATCGCTGGCGAACCGAAGCTGAAGGAGGCCCTGAAACTTTGGAAGGAAGGACGGGAAGAAGCCCGGGACCAAATTATCGATTACCTCCTCGATGGGCAGGAGCAGGGTCGTTATGTATTCCGCAACACCCGTCAGTCCGCCCTGGGCATCCCCAGCCGCGAAGTTTCCCTCATCCGGGTGGAATGCCTGAAGCCGGAAGTGCGTGAAGGCTTGAAGGAGGAATTCAAGCTGCATGGCAAGCCCTTGGAAGGTGGCAAAACCAAGGCCAAGGCCCTGCCTTCCGCTGCCGACAGCACTCTGGCGACTTGGCTGGCCACTCTGGTGAATCCCGCGCCGCCCGCGGTTCCCTCCGTGCCGCCGGTAGCCGCCGAGGAACCCGCCGCTCCCGCCCCGCTTCCGACCGCCCTGGTGATTTGCGCCAGCCGCAGCCGGGCCCTCGCAGTGGAAAAAGTGCTTTCCAAAAAAGTTCAGGGCCTGGTGGAACTGGTTGGTCCTGACATCCGGGGCAGCGACGATATTGCCCCCAGTGTGGTGGTGGTTGGTGAGGAGGATACCATTGGCCGGAGTTTCCCGGGCATGGACATTACGATTCTTTGGGACACGCCGCTGACGTTGGAAGAAGCGGCTACCCGCCTCTTCGTGGCTGAAAATTCCAAACGCCGGGATTCCCTGAAAATCTTCGTTCCAGTGATCGAGGATACCCCTCAGGAAATGACCGCCCAATGGCTGGAGCAGGGCCTGCACGCCTTCTCCACCTGGTCGCCCGCTCAGGCCGAGATCGCTGCTGAATTTGCCAAACCGGTCCACGACATTGCCAAGCGCATCGGCGTGAAACATAATCCGAAACTCGACGAGGAACTCAAAGCACTCCTCAAAAAGTCGGCTTCCACCCACGACTCGGCGCTGAAGCGGATCGACAAGCATCGCGATCACTTCCTCGAAGCCGTCTCCTGCCGTAAAAATGGCGCAGAGCAGGCCTCTTCCCGCATGAAGGCCACCGACGAGGATGACTCCCTCGACATCTTCATGAACCGCACCCTCGAGCAGCTCGGAATCCTCGTGGAGACCAAGAGTGGGCGCACGGTGGTGGTCAAACCCAATCCGGAGGCTACCTTCCGCCTGGAGGAGATTCCGAAGGAAGGAATGAAACTTTGTTACAGCCGCACCACCGCGATGGTGCGGGAAGATGCCGATTTCCTGACCTGGGACCACCCGTTGGTGGCCCGGGCCACGGACCGTCTGCTGGCCACCGCGATTGGCAACACGGCCTACGTGGTGTGGGAGGACGAGCGCGCCCAGATCGTCCTGCTGGAAGGGATTTTCCTGGCCACTCCCGGCCCGGCGGATTCCAAACTGCAGACCTCCCGCCACATGCCGCCGACTCCGGTGCGTTGTGTGATCAGTCACGACTTCGAGGACATGAGTGGTGAATACACCAGTGAGATGGTCAACAAGATCGTCCGCAACGGCCGCCGCGAATGGCTGCGCAACAACGCCCGCCCCCTCTACAACATCATCCCGAGCATGATGCGGATCCTCACCCAGCGCGCTGCCGTGAAGATGCGCGAGCTCGCCGGCAAGGCTTCCCACCAGATGGAAGCCATGTTCACGGCCGACATTGCCCGCCTGCGACGCTTGACGTCCACCACCCGCCGCGAAGAGGAAATTGCCCGGCTGGAGGTGCTGATCGCCACCCTTAAGCCTTTGATCGGTGAACCGGTTCTCAGCCTGGATCAACTGCGCCTCCTGCGCCGTGGTCCAAGCGGGAAGGGGATCTGATCGTTGCCGTTTGAACTCATTTGATGCGGGGCCTGCCGACAGCGGGCCCCGCATTTTTTTGGCGCGGCTCGCAGCAGGCCGGGGGTGGTCCCGTGATGAAATGCTGGCGGGACTCCAATGGGGCACCATGGGATATTCCGGAAGCCGGGCGGTTTTTGATGGTGCGGTTCCCGCGGTTCCTTCACGGTAGGAGAGCTCTCTCACAATCTTCAGACTGAATTCATGAATGCCCCGGAAATCCGCCCCGCCGACGAGGAGGCCACCTACCGCAAAGTCACCCTGCGGCTGATTCCCTTTCTGTTTTTATGCTATATCCTCGCGTTCCTGGACCGGGTGAACGTGGGCTTTGCCAAACTGCAGATGCTGACCGATCTGGGTTTCAGCGATGCCATGTATGGCCTCGGCGCCGGTATCTTCTTTCTGGGATATTTCCTCTTTGAGGTTCCCAGCAATCTCCTGCTCGAAAAATTTGGCGCGCGGGTGTGGATTGCCCGGATCATGATCACGTGGGGCCTGATCTCCGCGGCCATGATGTTTGTCAGGACACCGGGCATGTTCTACTTCATGCGTTTCCTCCTCGGGGTGGCGGAAGCGGGGTTTTTCCCGGGAATCATCCTTTACCTGACGTACTGGTATCCGGCGTGGCGACGTGGCCGGATCATTGCGCTTTTCATGACGGCCGTTCCCGTTGCCGGCGTGGTGGGGAGTCCATTGTCAGGGTGGATCCTGGGGGCGTTCCATGGGGTGCATGGCTGGGCGGGCTGGCAGTGGCTTTTCCTGCTGGAGGGATTGCCTTCGGTGATCGTCGGCGTGGCAGTGTTATTTTATCTCCGGGACGGGATCCACGATGCGCCCTGGCTGTCGGAGCAGGAGAAAGGCCTGCTGCAGGCCCGCCTTGATGCGGAACCGGAACGCAAAAAACTGCGGGTGCCCCTGACCCGGCTTTTGCTGCAGCCCCGCTTGCTGGGTTTGAGCTTCATTTATTTTTGCGTGAGCATGGGCCTGTATGGGGCGGTCAGTTTTTGGCTGCCGCAGTTGGTGAAGAATTCCGGATTTCAGAACCCGCTGCACATCGGCCTGCTCACCTCGGTGCCCTATTTGTGCTCCATCCCGGCCATGTTGTTGCTGAGCCGGAGCTCCGACCGCAGCGGCGAGCGCCGTTGGCACTTTGCCCTCAGTGCCGTTTTGGGCGGGGCAGGTTTGATCCTCAGCGTGGCTTATGGAAAACAACCCCTGGGCGCGATTGCATCCCTCTCCCTGGCGTCCGCCGGCATCCTGGCGGCGCTTCCGGTCTTCTGGTCGATGACCACCACCTCCCTGGCCGGGGCCGCCGCGGCCGGGATTGCCCTGATCAATTCCATTGGAGGTCTGGCCGGCTTCATGGGGCCTTATCTGATGGGCTGGATCAAAGAGGCCAATCATGGCCGGTTGGATGCCGGGATGTATCTTATCGCAGGGTTTCTTTTTCTGGGCGCCCTGCTGGCCCCTGCGCTGGTGCCCCGGAAGCAACCCGGATAGTCGAGGTGGAAATAGATACCCCGCGATCACCAGCCGGGGGGGGGCAGGGCACGTTATTTTACCGCTGCATAGACCCGGTGCACATCGCTGTGGTCATCCAGGGCTGACAGGAACGCGCCGACTTCCTCCTGTTGTGCTTCCGTAAGTTCGGGAAAAGTCTTGGCCAGGTAACGCAACTCACTGGCCTGAAGTTTCCAGCCCAGGGCGGCGAGGGCTTTGGAAACGGCCGCGAGTTCCTTGGGGTCGGTGAGGAAAGTGGCGCCGGCGTGGCCTTCGGGGATTTCCTCGGCATCCAATTCCTCGACATTCTGAGCCCCGGCCTCAATGGCATCATCCTCCGCCTCGCGGCTGGCTTCGGGATGCACTGCTTCGACCACCCCCATGTGTTCGAAGAAAAAGCCCACGCTGCCGGGAGTGCCGAGCGCACCGGTTTTGAAGAGGGTGCGGATTTCCGGGCCGGTGCGGTTCCGGTTGTCAGTCAGAGCCTCCACCATCACCGGGATTTTGTGAGGGGTGAATCCTTCATAGATGACCGTCTCCAACTGCGCCTTTTCACCCCCCTGGCCCGAGCCGGTCTTGATGGCCCGTTCGATGGTGTCGCGTGTGACGGAGTTTTTCCGTGCCTTTTCGAGGGCGGCATACAGCCGGGGATTCATATCCGGGTCCACGCCACCCTGCTGCACCGCGACCTGGATTTCGCGCACGAGTTTCCCCACGACCTGACCCTTTTTGTTGGAGGTCAGTTCCCGCCATTTCTGTTTCCATTGAGCGCCCATGATTGTGTCGTTGTTGGTTGAAAGTTGCGTGTCGATTCTGCCGGTTCTGCTCCCCTGCGGCAACTGGAACTTGCAGCGGGGCCGCGTGGGGCAAAGGACTTGCCTGGACTGGTTCTGCTCCTATCATGGCGTCCTCCGGTGCCGGCTTCAGGCACTGCTTTACACAAATGCGCCCGTCTGATTTGCTGCTTTACCTCGTGGGCAACCGTGGGGCGATCGAACGCATCGCCGCCAGCCGTCAGGCGTTATGGGCCGGAGCCCTGCTGGTGGTCAGCGCGGGGATTGCCCGGAACTACGACCACTTGTCGTTGCTGGCGCAACCGGAGTGGATTCTGGGGCCTTTTGGGATGTCCCTGTTCTCTGCGGGGCTGATCTGGCTCATGTTGATGGCGGGGATTTCAGTTTATTCCCAAAACGGCAAAGATCCGGCTTTCCGCACCTTTCTGACGTTTTTCTGGCTGACCGCTCCCTGTGCCTGGCTGTATGGCTTTCCGGTCGAGCGGTTCACGGATTTACTCCGGGCGACGCAGTGGAATTTCGCTTTCCTGATCGTGGTTTCCGTATGGCGCATGGCCCTGATCGTAAGGGTGGTTACCGTGCTGACCGGAGCGGCCACGGGACGGGTGCTCGCCTGGGTCATGTTGCCAGCCTGCATCGAGATGGGCCTGGGAAGTCTGATCAAGGGACTCTCGTTGATCAGCATCATGGGGGGCGTGCGGTTGCCTCCCCACCATGCCTTTATCAAGCAGGCTTCCGGAGTGGTGATGACTGGATCTTTTTGGTTGGGGCTGGCCAGTCTGCTGGCCATCATCGTTTACGTTTCCAGAGAAAGCGAAGAGGTCACTAAACCTCTGTGCCGTGACCGGATTGCGGAAAGTCCGGGGGTCATTCTGACGTCGGCAGCTTTTCTGTTGGGCTGGATTCTCATCGCGATTCCGGCGCAGGGACCCGTGCGGCAGACGTATCAACTCAGTCAGTATTTTGCGGACCAACAGTGGCGCACGGGGATCAAGTATGCCGCCGCCCGCCAACGGTCCGACTTTTCCGGGATCCACTTCCTCCCCCCCGATCCCTATGCCCGAAAGTATGGCGGTGCCATTTTTCGAGTGTTGGAAGCAATGGACGGAAGCGAACCGGAATGGCTGAGACGGGTATGGATCAGCCAGGCCCTGATGTATTTGGATCTAAGGGTGATGTATATAAACGAGGACGCTGACGCCAAGGCATTGGCACGCTATCCGGAGATCATGTCGTTCCTGGCGCTCAAAGCGGTGCGATTGAAAGCACAACTGGATCCCGAATGGGAGGATGAACGCTGGCTGCGCTACTATGAGGAATATTTTTCCCAGCCCCAAAAGACTGAAAGCGCTCCTCCCTGACGTGGAAGCATCCATGGGGAAGGGCGCCGGGGTTACTGTGCACCAGTCAGGTTTTTCCTGTCGTATCTTGCCAAACAGGAAACTACGGTTATTCTGCCTGACATTTTCCTCCTGGTATGAAAAAACTGATCCTCTCTGTTGCTGGATGGCTGCTGCCGGGCGTGGCCATCCTGCCCGCCCGGACTTTTACTTCCACCGATGGGCGCACCCTCGAGGGTGAGATCCGGGCCGCCAACGAAAAGGAGGTGACCATCAAACGCACCGTTGATGGCCGTGAGGTGAAAGTTTCCCTGTCGGTCCTGATCCCGGCCCACCAGCAGGAGGTGGCGGCGTGGCTGCAGGTGAAATCGTTGACCAAGTTGACTTTTACCGCGACCAAGGACAAGGAAACTTCCAATACCCGCGCCACCGGCGGCTCCACGGCGGTGAACAGCAAAGACCAAACCTGGAGCTGGGTGATCACTGTAAAAAACGGGTCCGCCTTTCCGGTCAGCGGATTGAGCCTGGAGTGGGCCCAGGTGGTGGAACGCACGGACCGGAATCAAGGGGCCTACGCGGGCCCATCGAAAACCATCGCCCGGCGTTCCATCGGGACCGTGCCGGTGCCGGACATTCCGGCGTTCGGCAGCGTCAAGGTGAAGACAGAGCCTATCGTCGTCCAGTCCATGAAATCCCTGTCCTATTCTTCCTCCACCTCGGCTTCGGGGGACCGGGTGACAGAGGTGACTAGTTATAAATGGGACGAGGCCCTGAGCGGTCTCGGATTATCCCTGCTCAAGGGCAATGAACGCGTGGTGCGCTGGAAGACCGGCACGGATCCGGGCGCCACCCCCCTTCCTTTGCTTCCGGGACAACGTTGACCCGGGTCGATCCCCGGACCAGCGGTGCTTTTGATAGGAAGGCAGTGCTGCCGGCAATGTTTTGCGGATTCAAGGGACCACCCGATACCACGCGGCCGGCTGCCCGGACTGCCCGGGATTTTCAATGAAGGGCGGGAAGGGCACCGGAAGGTTGTTCCAATCCTGGAGGTTGGTCGTGGTTTCCAGACGGCCACCGCCCCCCCAGTCCAGGCGGAGCCGGCCCTGCGGCAGCGGAGAAATGGAGAGAGGGGCAAAATCGGCCGGCGCCGGCAGGCCCACGCGATCGATCTCCGTGCGGATCTGGCTGAGTATGCGGATATTGTTATTCGGCAGGGCGGACAGGCCCGCCAGTTTGAAGGTGAAAATGATGCCGGTGAGGCCGCGCTTCCGGTCCACCCATGGGTAGGTGCCAAAGGCGCCGGGACTGCTGACTTCTTCCACCGGAGCACCGGCGCCGGGTTGGGCCTGAATCCACGAGCCCATCCCGTAGTCCGGCCGGGTCTGATAGGGGTAAAACAGGGAAAGCGGCCACGGGCTATGGTATTCGGTCAGGCCCGGCGTCTGGTTCGTAAAGAATTCCTGCACCGACCGGCTGCTGAGAATCACGGTTCCATCGGGGGCGGCTCCATTGCCGAGGATCATGCGGAGGAACTTCAGATAGTCCTCGGCGGTGCTGCGTGCCCCTCCCGCAATCGCCGGATTGGGGTCAAAATAGAGATAGTCGGATTGCCTCATGCCGAGGGGCTGGAAGAGCAATCCGGCAGCGAGGGTGTGCCAGGATTTCCCGGTCACCACTTCACAGATGCGCCCGACAATCTGCATGCCGGCGCCTTCATACGCCAGTTGAGTGCCGGGAGGAAACACGATCGGAACATTGGCGGCGATCAGATTGACGGATTCCTCCAGGGTCAGGGTGCGGTCGATCTCATAGCCCAATTCGGTCTGGTAAAATCCGGACGTCATGGCGAAACACTGACGCAGGGTCGGGTGACCTTTTCCGGCGGCTTCAAAAACGGGCAGGTATTCCCCAATCCGGTCATCCAGATCAAAGTAACCCTGCTCGGCAAGGATGAGCACGATGGCGCCGGACAACCATTTCGAGCAGGACGCGATGCCCTGTTTACTGGTGAGGGTGATGCTGCCGCTCTGATACGAGAAGATCGGAAGGCCGCGCTGCTCGATGCTTGCCGCGACTCCGGGACCATATAAATCGAGGTTCTCCGCCAGTTGAGCGGTGGCCGTGCTGAAGTTATAGGGAGGCGGCCCCGCTGCCACGGCTCTGGCCATGGCCAGCAGGAGGCTCACGGTGCCAAGGCCGCGCCGGCAGGCGATTTTGGCGGTGCGGATGGGTGAATGGGGGGAAGACATAAACAGTGGCTCACCTCCTGACGCAGGGAATGGCCATGGCGTTACAGGAGGCACCGCATTTTTAATAACGCTCCACCCGTAGTCTGAAAAATTGCCGCATCGGGGCTGGACCGGGCAGCGCTTCAGATGGTGCAAGGGTCACCAACCGCCGCGTGCCGGGGCCACTCTCCTGAAGGGTCCACCCGGAGGCCACTTCGGCATAGGCGGTGCCGGCCGTGCTGCGTGCCAGCACCCTCCAAGGCCCGGCCGGGTCGGTGGCGGATTCCACCGTGCTGCGGATGCCGATGGCGGTCGTGTTGTGATAAAGTTGGATGGACAGGGGATCTGCCGGAAAGGTCGCGGTCAGCGGTGGAGCGGAATCACGCATCAGGGGATCGCTGCCGGTGCTGTATTCGATCAGGTTGGTCTGTTGGTCGAGGTCTGGATCGGCGGCATCGGCTTCTACGGTGAAAAAAGCCAGAATGCTGGCCATGTATTCGGTGCGCCGGGCGGCATTGCCGATGGCTTCAAACGGGAAGCCAAGGTAGACCACCCGGCCCCCTCCGGCGCTGCCGTCGTATTGGATCGCGGCGGCTCCGGGAGCGACCCCATTGTAGGTTAGTGCAGCGGTAGCGCCAGGACCGGATGGGGTCAGAATGTCCGGCGTCTGCACCCGGTAGAGGCCCAGCGATCCGTTGTCGAAGCTGGCAGAGGCGCGTCCCGCAAAAAGCCCGCCCGCGACAGGAGCGACGCTGTAGCTGGCGGAATCGTCGTTGCCATTGCCGCCCAGATCCGCTTTGAGGTGGGTGTTATAAAAGCTGCGGTCCGCGGCGGTGGGACCGGTGTCGCGGTCCAGATCCCAGCCGATTTCCGAACCGCTGACCATGAGGTGGCCGCCGCCGTTGCGGAAGGTGGCGATGCGGGACTGCTCCGTGGCGCTGAAGGATTCATCGGTGGTCGATTCCTGCCCGTTGGCCCAAAGGGCGATCGGATAGGCGGCCAGGGGCACGCTGCCCGGGCCTACGTGGTCGTTGGCGCAACTATCAAAAGCAAAGCCATGGGAACTGACTGCCTGGGCGTGCTGCACCAGGTAGTCGAAGGCATTGCTCCGCAGGGGGAGCACGCGCTCGGCGGTGCCGGCGGCTCCGGGGGGCGCGTAGGCTTTGGCGGTGAGGGTCTGTTTGAGGTTGGTGCTGCGGTCGAAGCGGTCAAAAGCATTGACCATCAGGACACGGATGCTTTGCCCGGCAGTCGGGAGGCGGCAGGTGGCGGTTTCCGAGGGGAAGGATTCACCTCCGGCATTGGTCGCGGCAACGCGGAAGAACAACGCGGCGCCGGTGGGCAGCCCGGTCAGGGTGGTGGTGGTGACATTGCCCAGCACGAGCGGATTGCCAAACCCCCGGCCATCGGTGGAACGATAGACTACATAACCCGTTGGAGTGCCGCTGCCGCCCACGCTGACAGGCGCCGACCAGTTCAAGGTGACCGTACCGTTGGCGGTGCCGGAAGTGCGGAGGTGCTGCGGGGGATCGGGCAGGAAGGCAAGGGGCGCACCGGCGTAGCTGCTCATGTAGCGGACCACGGCCTGCATGGAAGCTTTGGCGACCGCGAGCCGGACCTTCGGATCCCGCAACAGTTTGGCATCGCTTTCCTGATCATGGAAGCCGACCTCAATGATGGTGGCGGCCATCTCGTCCACGAAATTGGTGTTGGAGATTTCGGAATAACCACCGCTGTAGGTGACGGTGCTGCGGTCGTTCCACGCCAGTTCCAGCGGCGGCGTGCCGAGATTGACGAGGTCATCGTTGACTTCATTGCCGCAGAGCTGGGCGAGTGCCGTTTGGTTCACGGTGGGACTGCTGGAGGAGATCAGGGCGACGGTGCCCCGGCCCCCTCCGGCGTTGGAATGGAAGCTGATGTGGAGGCGGTCGGTGGCGGCGCCAGCCTGCTCACGGTTCATCTCCACCGAGAACCGGGGCGGGGCAGACCACGAGTCCTGTTCGTCATTGCCTGTGGTGTCGTATAAAGTAACAGGCTGGCCTTGTCCCAGGCTGGCCTGCACCCAGTAGCGGCTGCTTTCATCCTCACGCGGATAACCCGAAACCCCGTTGCCCTGGTCGATGCTGCCCATGCCATTCCCGAAGCGCACCGCGTCTGCAATGATCACGCTCCCTTGGGCATTGCTGCGCAGATTGCTGATGACCACTGATCCGGTGGCGGCGTTCGCACCCGCGTTGAAATAATACTGGCCCAGATAAACCCAGCCATTTCCGACCATGTGATGCGGCAGGCGGACCTCGGATTCACCGCCGGTGTGGCGGATGCGGTAAAGCTGGTCCCCGCGGTCCGAACCGTGCCGAACCCAGGTGTATACCGGATAAAGACCGGCTTCCGGAATGGTGGGCCGGTAAGTGGCGGTGGCTGTTTCACTTGCCGCCAGGGAGGCAAAACGATAGGCAATATCGCCGGCATTTCCATAATAGAGCGTCGAAGTGCTGTTGGACCAAGTGCCGGTCCACGTGACGGATGGGTCGTCATTGTCGAGCACCACTTCATTGGTCTGGTGACCGACCGGGCGCAGCGGCACCACGATGGCTCCGGCGTTGAAACAGTAGTCGGCGAAGAGATTGAACTGGTCGGCATTCCCGTAGTCCTCGTTGATGCCAAAAGTAAGTCCGCGCTGCAACCGCCAGCCACTGGAGAAGCCGCTGTCTGCCGTCCAGCCATGCCCTCCATTGGTGAAGACGATCTTGCCGGTCAGGGAGCCAATCGGTTGGCGCATGGCCGCCCCCGTGGCGCCAAACCCTTTGATCTGCGGGAGCTGCCCATAGTTCACCGCCGGCTGCGGCTTCTCGTGGAAGTCCGGCGATGGCGGCGGCGGAGGGTCGAGGAATGGGTTCAGCAGTTCCCCGCCGCATGGATGGTAGTTCGAAGGAACCGCGGCCCTGCTGACCACGATACCGGCCAGCGCGGTGCTGAGCCAGAGCCAGAGGAGTGCGGACGGGGAGCGGCAGAGACGCATGAAAAGTCAGACGATGAGGAAGGGGAATTGAAGCAGCTACCCTGCCTCAGTTCAGTCGGAGTGTCTTGCGCTAAAATGCATCGGAATCTGTCTGAGTGCCCACTTCCGGGGTTATTTGCGGAAATGGTTTCCGGCGCTGCAATTGCTTGTAGATGGGTGATCCTACCGTCAACAGGTGGATTTTTTTGACATTCAGTTCGTCAAACGC
Source organism: Verrucomicrobiota bacterium (assembly GCA_040387795.1). Lineage (GTDB taxonomy): Bacteria > Verrucomicrobiota > Verrucomicrobiia > Verrucomicrobiales > V1-33 > CAIZWU01. Next base: position 39,875 of record JAZKDC010000018.1, on the reverse strand, counting down.
CTGCTGTGGGAGTTCATATTCCGGGTGGCGATTGATGCACCCAAAACGGTGAGGGACCATACTCCAAGGTTGGCAAAAAAGGGCAGATAGCCTTTCTTTCCCAAATACGGCAAAGCCCGCATCCCGCCTCCGGAATCGTCGTATCCATCGGGATCATTTTCCTCGATACCTTTCAGGTAAAAGGTATCAAAATTATCTTTTATACCGTGGGCGTGTTTCATCCGACTCAATTCCATATTATTCCAGAACGTTTGGGAAACATATAGTTGGACGGTGCAAAGCAGCAAGGCGATGGAGGGAATGTAAGGCCATGGTTTTTGGCGGGGGCGCGCCGCTAATGCCAGCATCAGGCCGGAAACGGCCAGCCAAGGCGTCACCAGTGAAAGAGGGTTCAATCTCCACCGGAGTTCAACATAGAGAATTGACGTTACGCAGGCGGATGCGAGGCCGATCAGAATGATCACGCTGTATGTTGCAAGGTCCCGCAGGTTCATAAGTTTGAAGATTGAACTTCCTTCGACTGTTTCGCTTTTTTAGTGGGCTTTCCTTGAGAGAGAGTTGAGGAGGATGCGGATTTTTGATGGATGGATGTGCCTTGTTTGAGGACCTCGGCAAGGAAGGGGGCGGTGCGGCTGATGGGGTGGACGGCGATTTGTTCGGGGTTGCCCGTGGCGGTGAGTTGGCCGCCTTCGGCTCCGGCTTCGGGGCCGATGTCGAGGACGTGGTCGGCTTCGGCGATGACGTCGAGGTTGTGCTCGATGACGATGACGGTGTGGCCGTCGTCCACGAGGCGGTGGAGGACGTCGATGAGTTTGGCGACGTCGGTGGGGTGGAGGCCGATGGTGGGTTCCTCGATGAGGTAGAGGTTGCCTTTGGGGTTCCGGTTTTTGCGGATGCGTTCGTTGGCGGTGCGGGCGATGCCGCGGCTGAGTTCGGCCACGAGTTTGAGGCGCTGGGCTTCGCCGCCTGACAAGGTGGGGCTGGGCTGGCCGAGTTTGAGATAGCCGGTGCCGGTGTCTGAGAGGAGGTTGAGGGTGCGGGCGATTTTGCTATGGGCGCTGAAGAAGTCGGCGGCTTCGGCGATGGTCAAGTTCATGACATCGCCGATGTTTTTTCCGTTGTAGTCGATCTCCAGGGTGGGGGCGTTGTAGCGTTGGCCGTGGCATTCGGTGCAGACGACATGGCTGGTGGGGAGGAAGGCCATTTCGTGTTTGATATTGCCATTGCCGCCACAGGCTTCGCAGCGGCCGCCTTCGGTGTTGAAGGAGAAACGGCTGGCGGTGTAGCCGCGCATTTTGGCTGACGGGAGGTTGGCGAAGAGCGCACGGATTTCGTCGAAGACTTTGATGTAAGTGGCCGGGGTGCTGCGGCTGGTTTTGCCGATGGGGGACTGGTCGACCTCATAGACGGCTTCGATCTGGTCGATGCCTTCGACGCTGTCGCACGGGAGGTTGGGGTTTTTTTTGTGCCGCGTGGCGCTGAGGGCCTCGTGGACGGCAGGATGGATGACGCCGCGCATGAGGCTGGATTTTCCGGAACCGCTGATGCCGCTGAGGACGGTGAGGCGGGCGAGGGGAATCTGGACGTCGATGTTTTTGAGATTGTTGGCGCGGGCTCCGGTGATGGTCAGGTAGCCGGGGGAGTGGGGGAGGGTTGAGAGTTGAGAGTTGAGAGTTGAGAGTTTTGATTTTGCTTTGCTGGATGCTTTGGGGGCCTTTGTACTGGCCGGGGTAATAACCGATTCTCCGGCACTCGGCGGGGAGTCACTTCGCTCCGGGAGGGGGCGGCGGGAGCCTCGGGAGGGGTGGGGCATGGGGTGTCGGAGGGCTTGGCCGGTGACACTTTGGGGATTGTTTTGGATTTCCTGCCAAGTGCCGTGGGCGGTGATTTCACCGCCAAACTGGCCGGCTCCGGGACCGAGGTCGATGATGAGGTCACTGCGGCGCATGGTGTCCTCGTCATGCTCGACGACGAGGAGGCTGTTTCCTTTGTCGCGGAGGGCGATCAGGGTGTCGAGGAGTTTGACGTTGTCGCGGGGGTGGAGACCGATGGTGGGTTCGTCGAGGACGTAGAGGACACCCCGGAGGTTGGAGCCCAGCTGGGAAGCGAGGCGGATGCGTTGGCTTTCGCCGCCGCTGAGAGTGGTGGCAGCGCGGTTGAGTTGGAGGTAGCCGAGCCCGACCTCGCGGAGGAAGGTGAGGCGTTGGGCGATCTCCGTCAGGATATCGCGGGCGATGATGTCCTGGGTGCCGGTGAAGGTGAATTGTTTGAGGGATTCCGTGGCGGTGCTGACGGGCTGGCCGGTGAGAGCGCCGAGGTCGAGTCCGTGGACGAAGACGTTGCGGGATTCCTCGTTGAGGCGGCTGCCCTGACAGACTTTGCAGGGGATGGATTCGCTGACGTCATCGGCGGTGCCACGCCGTTGTTCCTCGATGAGCTCGGCTTCGAGGATGGAGTTGGCGTGGGAGGTATCGAGTTCGCGGGAATGTTTCGGCACGGTGCCATAACCCCGGCAGGTGGAGCAGGCTCCGTGGGGGCTGTTGAAAGAGAAAAGCCGGGGATCGAGATTATCAAAGGAGCGGCTGCATTTCGGGCAGGAACGCCTGGTGTTGAGAACGGTGAGGGTGCCTTTTTTATCGAGGAGGCGGATGACTCCCCGGCCTAGTTCGAGGGTGCGGGCGACGAGGGCATCAAGTTCGGCGACGGAGGGAGTGCTGGTCAGGTGGGCGGTGACGGCGTCGATGGTGTGCTCTTTGAAACGGGCAAGTTTTTCGAAGGCGGCGGTCTGGATGACTTTGCCGTCGATCCACATTTCCTCACAGTTTGCGCGGGTCGCGATGCCGGCGATTTTGTCGTGGAATCCTTTGCGCCCGCGGATGAGCGGGGCCATGACGCGGAGGGCCCCGTTTTTGGTGAGGGAAGCGCGGATCAGGCTGGCAATGGCGCCGGGGGATTGCTGGGTGACAGGGACGTGGCAGTCCGGGCAATGCTGTTCGCCGACCTTGGCGTAGAGCAGGCGGAGGAAGTGATAGATTTCCGTGACGGTGGCCACGGTGCTCTTGCCGCCGCCGCGGGTGATGCGCTGCTCGATGGCGACGGTGGGGGGCAGGCCGGAGATGTGGTCGACTTCGGGTTTTTCCATCTGCTCGACAAACTGCCGGGCGTAGGTGGACATGGAGTCGAGGAAGCGGCGCTGGCCCTCGGCGAAGACGATGTCGAAGGCGAGGGTGGATTTCCCGGAACCGGAGAGGCCGGTGACAACGACGAGTTGGTCGCGGGGGATGGTGACAGAGATGTTTTTGAGATTGTGTTCGCGGGCGCCGGTGATGCGGATGGAGTTTGGATAGGGAGTGAGAGGGATGAGCGGGGATTCGGCGGCGCGTTGGGTGGGGAATGGGGTGGCGGGGTTCAGGTAGGATATCGCAGGGAATTTGGGTGGAACCGATTCTCTGGCACCGGGTGGGACACCCGGCGGGACAGGCGGGACGCCTGTTCTCCCCGTTGCGAGGATCCCGGCGAGGTATTGGCCGGTGTGGCTGGTTTTGACTTTGGCGACTTGTTCGGGAGTGCCTTCGGCGACGAGCAGGCCGCCGTCGGCACCGGCTTCGGGACCGAGGTCAATCACCCAGTCGGCGCATTTGATGACTTCGAGATTGTGCTCGATGACGAGGAGGCTGTGGCCTTCGTTGACGAGACGCTGGAAGGTTTGGAGGAGCAGATTGATGTCGTCGAAGTGGAGGCCGGTGGTGGGCTCGTCGAGGATGAAGAGGGTGGGGTCCTTGCCGCCTTCGAGGAGGTGACCAACCAGTTTGAGGCGCTGGGATTCGCCGCCGGACAAGGTATTCAGCGGCTGGCCGAGGCGCAGGTAACCGAGGCCGACTTCGGCGAGGATTTTCAGGGCGGCGGCGGCTTTGTTGGCTTTGAGATCGGTCTCCTGGAGGAAGAAGGGGATGGCTTCCGTGACCGTCATTTCGAGCACATCGTGAATGCTCTTTTCATGGTGGTGGATGGCGAGGGCTTCGGGGCGGAAGCGTTTGCCTTCGCACTCGGGGCACTTGACGTAGAGGTCGCTGAGGAATTGCATCTCGACCTTTTCGTAGCCGGCGCCCATGCAGCGGCCGCAGCGGCCGGTGCCGCTGTTGAAGGAGAAGTAACCGGGGCCGACTTCCTGTTCGATAGCATCCGGGGTTTCGGAAAAGACGGCGCGGATGTGGTCCCAGGCTCCGGTGTAGACGGCGGGGGTGCTTCGCGGGGTGCGGCTGGGGGGCGACTGGTCCACCATGATGACGCGGCTGATGGGTTCATCGCCGGTGATGGCCCGGCATCGGCCGGGTTCGTTTTCGCTGCTGAGACCTTTTTTGCGGATCAGATTTTCGTAGAGGACTTCGTGGACCAGGGTGGATTTCCCGGAGCCGGAAACGCCGGTGATGGCGCAGAAGAGGCCGAGCGGAATGGTGACGTTGATGCGTTGCAGGTTGTTCTGCGAGGCGCGCTCGATTTTGATGGCTTTGCCGGGTTGGGGTTTGCGGCGCTTGTCAGGAATGGCGATGGATTTCCGTCCAAGGAGGTAGTCGGCCGTGAGGGAACGGCGGGCGTTGGGGAGTTCGGAATGCGGGCCGTGAAAGACCAGTTCGCCTCCCTGCTCGCCGCGGCCCGGGCCGATTTCGATGAGGTTGTCGGCGGCGCGCATCACGCTTTCCTCGTGTTCGACGACCAGCAGGGTATTGCCTTTGTCGCGGAGGTGGTGCATCACGTCGATGAGGCGGCCGGTGTCGCGCGGGTGCAGGCCGACGCTGGGTTCATCCAGGACAAACAGCGTATTCACCAGCGAGGCGCCGAGGCAGGTGGTGAGGGTGACGCGCATCACCTCGCCGCCGCTGAGGGTGCGGGTGGAGCGGTCGAGATTCAGATAACCGAGGCCGACGTTTTCCAGGTAGCGGAGGCGGCTGGTGATTTCCTTTTGAAGCTGATCGGCGGTGTGATCGTTTTCAGGAAGCGGCAGGTCGGCGATGAAATCGGTGAGTTGCGTGATGGGCCACTGCCAGAGTTCCGGCAGGGTGTGGCCGGCCACTTTGAAGGCGAGCGCCTCCGGCTGGAGGCGGGATCCCTGACAAGCGCGGCAGGTGGTGTAGGTGCGGAAGCGGCTGAGGAAAACCCGGACGTGCATCTTGTAAGTTTTGCTTTCGAGGTAGTCGAAAAACCGCCGCACGCCATACCACTCGCTGTTGTCCCATTCGCCACCGGGGTCGCTTTTATACCCGGGTTCGCCTTCCATGATCCACTTTTGATCGTCGGGATCAAGGTCATCAAACGGGGTTGTCAGGCTGAGGCCCCGGCGTTTGGCGTTGCGTTCGAGGTCGCGCTGGCTGTCTGCATAGACGGCGCCGGAGAAGGCTTTGACGACGCCTTGTCTGATAGAGAGGGATTTGTCAGGAAGGGCGCGTTCGAGGTCAATCCCGATGGTGCGGCCGAAGCCCCGGCATTGCGGGCAGGCGCCGATGGGATTGTTGAAGGTGAAGAGGGCGGGGGTGGGCTCGCGGAGATTGATATCACATTCAGCGCAGTGCCAGCCTTTGGAGAAGGCGAGGGTTTTGCCGGACTCCGGCTCAATCAGGGTGAGTTTGCCTTTGCCAAGGTGGAAGGCGGTTTCGATGGCTTCGAGGAAGCGGCCCTGCTGGGCGGGGTCAAGCTTGAGGCGGTCCTGGATCACCGGGACGATGGGCGGGAGGGCGGCTTTTTTGAAGGAGGCGGGCTCGTCGGTGCGGAGGGTTTCGCCAAAGAGCAGGACGCGGAGATACCCCTGGGCCTGAAGGAAGGGGAAGAAGTCGGCTGCGCTGGTTTTGGCCGGGACGGGGACGGGCAGGGTGACGAGGACGGTTTTGCCGGGAAAGTGGCGGAAGGCGGCCGCAGCGACGGTTTGCGGGGTGTCGGGTTGGACGGGTTGGCCACAGGAGGGACAGGTGCCGGTGGCGAGGCGCGGGAAAAACAACTTCAGGTAGTCATTGATCTCCGTCATGGTGCCGACGGTCGACCGCGAGGTGCGCACGGTGTTGCTCTGGGCGATGGCGATGGCTGGCGGGATGCCGCGGATTTCTTCGACCTTGGGCTTGTCCATGCGGTCGAAAAACTGCCGCGTATAGGGCGAGAAGGTCTCGACGTAACGGCGCTGGCCTTCCGCATAGATGGTCTGGAACGCCAAGCTGGATTTGCCGGATCCGCTGGGGCCGGTGATGACGTTGAGTTTCCCGAGGGGAAGGTCGAGGTCGATGCCCTTGAGATTGTTCTGGCGGACGCCCCGGATCGTGATGACGTCGGAGGGGACCGGCAGGGATGGGATGGGCGCCGGGGACGAAGGTTTAGGCTTGGAAGGGGATTTGGCTGGGGAAGCGGCCTTGGCGCGGGTGGGGGTCTTCATGTCTGCGGGAGGCAACGAGAGGGAGGCCCGGCGCGGACGCAAGGGGGGCTCGAACTCAGGGACGGGTTATCTTGAGCCGGAGGAAACGGCGGGACGGGTCGAGGGGATCGGGATCCCTGGCGATGATGGAGATGCCGTCGTCAGTAGTTGTGCCGGTGGTGATCCAAGGGTGCGTGAAGCCATCAGAGGAGGACCAGCGGTCGGTCCAAGGTCCGGTTAAGGTTTCGGCGGATTGGAGGATCACCGACGTGCCTGTGAGGGGGGAGCGCACGGCGAAGGAGAGGGTAAGGTGTCCTTGGGCGAAGCCTGGGAGGATGTTACTGGCGTTGGCATTCACAGGAGAGGAGGCGAGGGCGAATTCGGTCAGATTGATGAGGCCGTCGCGGTCAGGATCGGCCCCGGCCAACGCGTCGGAGGGCTGCTCGAAATTTTGTTGACCAGCCCAGATGAGGTAGGCGTCCCCGACGGTGACCTGGAAGGAGGATTGGACCATTTGGTTGTCTAGGTCCGTGGCGGTGAGGGTGATGGTGGTGTTCCCGGTAGCGAGGGGAGTGAGAGTGAGGTCGGTGCCGGCGAGAGTAACGCTGGCGGTGGAGGGCTGGGAGGAAGCCGCCGTGAGGGTCAGCGGCGGGATGGCGGTAGCCGCGCTGATGATGACGAGGTTGAGCGGATTGTAGGTGGCAGGGGCGGGTGTGATGGTCACCGGGGTGTCGGTCAGAGCGCCATTGATGGAGGAATAGTTGCCGCGGGCCAAACCGGCGATGGCGTCGGCGACGGTCATGCCAGCGCCGGCGACGCGGCCAAAGACCGTGAAACCTTCGTTTTGGCTGTCGAGGTTGGCCCCATTGTCAGCAAGGTTGATGAAGAATTGGTTGGTGGCGCTGTTGGGATTGCCGCCGAGTTTGGCCATGGCGATGGTGCCCCGGGCGCTTGTGATGTTAGGTTCATTGGTGACGGGGAGCTGGGTGGGGCCGGCCGAGGCGGTGGCATCGGCACGGAAGGCTCCGGCTTGGATGATGAAGTTGGGGATGGAGCGGTGGAAGATGGTATTGGCAAAATCCCCGCGGTTCACATACCCCAGAAAATTGACTACGGTTTGAGGGGCGCTGGCGGGAAAGAAGGCGAAATCGAGATTGCCCCGGTTGGTGGTGAGGCGGGCCGCGGATGCGACGTCAGGATCCGTGAAAAGTCCGGCCAGGGAAATCACCGTGGGAGCCGCGCCAACGATGAGGGAACGGTTGGCGGGGGCGGGGCCGGCGACAGGATCCTGCAGGGCCGGCGGGTTGGCGAAGATGCAGACGATGAGAGGGCGGGTAAGGGTGGATGAATTGGAGAGGGTGGTGGTGACGGTCCCGCTCACGCGGACCGCCGAGGTGGGAGTGCCCGAGATGAGGCCAGAGTTGGCATTGAGAGTCAGGCCCGGGGGCAGGGCGGAAATGGCGTATTGGGTGACAGCGGGGAAGTTCGCTGAAGCCAGCGAGAAACTGAACGCCTGATTCAGGTAACCGGCTTTGTAGACCGCTGGAGTAGTTAGGGAAACGAGGTTGGACAGAGGCGACTGCACATTGGAGGCATCCAGGGCCACCACTACAAATTGGTGGAAGGTTCCGGGATCCAGTGCGGTGAGATTGACGGTGGTGGAGTTGGCCGGCACGCTGGTGTACACCGTGAGGTTATCGAAAGTGTTCAGACGGTACCCGATCAGGAAGCTGTTTTCGTCCGTGGAATTGTCCACCCACGACAGGGTGGCGGTGGTGCCTCCAGTGACGAAACCAGTGAGGCCGGTAGGGGCGGCTGGTGCCGCCATGGCAACAGGGAGGAGGGCTGAGAGAAAAAGGAAAAAGGGCAGGGCAAGTCTCATGAGGCGGGGTGCTGGGATGGAAGTTCTACCAGAAGGCCGGAGCCGGACAAAGGGAATTTCACCTTTTGCAGGTAACCCGCGGCCTCCGGCAAAAGGCCCTTTCCGAGGATAGCTACTGCGCGATTGACGCCGGGGGTTGCTGCAAGATATTTGCGGCAGTATGAAGATTGGATTTTATCAAAGGGCCGCGGTGGGGCTGTTGATCTGGCTTACCGCACTGGCCGCCCGGGGGGAGTTGAAAGTGGCGACCCTGCACCCGCTGCTGACGGACCTGGCCCAGCAGGTCGGAGGGGACAAGGTAACGGTGGTTGGAGTGGTCAAGGCGGGTACGGATGTGCATCATTTTTCCCCCTCCACGCGGGACATGCAGGCGGTCTCCGGCGCTGATTTGGTGCTGGCTTCGGGAAAGAAACTGGAAAATTACCTCGGCAAGCTGCAGGATAGCCTGACGGGTGGGCAGAAATTGATGGAAGTGGGCGCATCGGTTCCCTCCATGGAATTGGGTGAAGCGGCCCAGCTCATGGAAGCAGCCGGTCAGGGACATGCCGGCCACACTCATGGCGGGGTGGATCCACATTGGTGGAACAGCGTGGAAAACATGCAACGGGCTACCCGGGTGGTGGCGGCGGCTTTTGCCAAGGCGGATCCAGCCAATGCGGCTGCCTACGAGGCCAATGCCGCGGTTTATCTGAAAAAGCTGACCGATCTCCGGAAATGGGCACGGCAGGAGATCAGCCGCATTCCCCCTGGGCAACGGACGCTGGCCACCGCGCACTTGTCGTTGGGGTATTTTGCCAAGGAATTCGGCTTCAAACTGATCCCGGTACAGGGGCTGAATCCGGAGGTGCCGGCGACTTCGCAGGATGTGGCCGCCGCGATCGACACGATCCGGCGGAGCAAAGTCCGCGCGGTGTTTCCGGAGCAGGGGGTGAATCCCAAACTGCTCTCGAAAATTTCGCAGGAGACCGGAGTCGTCTTCGGCGGTGAATTGATCGCAGACGGCAATGGAACGGGACCGCTGGCCACCTTTACCGGATTGTTCGAGCACAACATCCGCGAGATCGTGCTGGCGCTCAAAACGGAGCCTTAACTGATAATTTGATGCGTGGTTTTCCTTTGATGAATCTGCTGGCGGTGGGGGCAATCCTCCTGGCGCTGATGGTCCCGCTGCTGCGCGTGGACCGGCCCCGGCCCGTGCCGTCGTCCGGCAGTCCTGCCGTCTTGGCACAGCAGAGTGGCACGCCGGTCATGGTGCTGCTGCGGTTTGTGCATGCTCCGGTGGAGGCCAGTCTCACGGTGGGCGATACGGTGATTCCGCTGAGAGGCGCAGGACTGGAGCGTCAGGGTGAGGCCATCCTGACGGAGCGGGACCAGACGCTTGAGATGCAATTCAAGGCGGCGTGGCCGCCGGGCACCGCAGCCACCATGGTGGAGGTGCGGGCGGCCCCCGACGGGATGCCCGAGCAACAGCAGAATATCTGGGCGGACGCGGGGTCCGCCGATGAAATCGTGCGCTTCTTGTGGAGGACCGCGCCATGAATACTGCGGCCGCCGCTGACAGCGGACATTGTGATCACTGTGCGCACCATCACGAACTGCAGGTGAATGGACTGAGTGTGGCCTATCAGCAGATCAGGGCTCTGGAGGACGTGTCCTTTGCCACGTCCTGCGGCAATACCGTGGCCTTGATCGGCCCGAACGGGGCGGGCAAAAGCACCCTGCTTAAAGCCATCGCGGGACTGGTGCCGCGCTCGGCCGGATCCATTTTGTGGCGGGGAGTGAAGGTGGCCCAATGGCACCGGGAGTTTGCCTACCTGCCGCAGCGGGAGGATGTCGACTGGAGTTTTCCGGTGACGGTGCGGGGCCTGGTGGAGATGGGCCGTTACAGCCAGCTGGGATGGTGGCGGCGGTGGCGGGCGGTGGATGAGGAAAAAGTGCTGGAGGCCATGAAGTCGATGCACCTCGAAGGGCTGGAAAACCGGCAGATCAGTGAATTGTCAGGCGGTCAGCAGCAGCGGGCGTTCATCGCGCGGGCCCTGGCACAGGAGGCCCATGTGCTGATGCTGGATGAGCCCTTCAATGGCCTGGACCGTCCGGCCCGGGAGAATCTGGCGGCGTTGCTCCGGCAGCAGGCGGCGGAAGGCCGGTTGGTGATCGCCAGCCATCACGATTTGAATACGGTGGCGGACCTCTTCGACGAGGTCCTGATCCTGAACCGCCGGGCGGTCGCCTTCGGACCGGTGCAGGAAGTTTTTACAGAACCCAATCTTGCCCTCGCTTATGGATGATATTCTTTCCTATCCGTTTTTTCAGCGGGCTTTGCTGGGAGCCTTGATCATCGGTTTCACCAATGGTTGTTTCAGTGCCTATGTGGTCCTGAAGCGGAGTGCCCTCGTCGCCGGATCGTTGTCCCATGCCTTGTTGCCGGGGATTGCGGGCGGTATTCTGGTGGCGGGATCGCTCACGGCCTGGAGTGCTTTCCTGGGGGCCCTGATCGCTGCCCTCGTGGTGGTGCTGGCCTCCCTCGCGGTGGCCCGGTCCTCGCGTCTCGACCAGGGCACCTCGTTGGCGGTGATTTTCACCATCGCCTTCGCGGCGGGCCTGATCATGCTGAAATACGTGCCGGTGCAGGTGAAGCTGGAGGATTACCTCTTTGGCGACATCCTGAATATTTCGACGACCGACCTCTGGGTGGCTTTTGGGATCGGCGCGGTGACCCTGACCCTGACAACCGCGCTGCAGCGTCCTATTTTACTGACCCTGTTTGAACCCTCGGTGGCGGCGGCTCAGGGCGTGCCGGTGCGGGCGCTGAATTACCTGATCATGACCCTGCTGGTGCTCGTCATGATCTCTTCCCTCCAGGCGGTAGGTTGCATCCTGGCCTTGGGTCTGGTGGTGGCTCCGGGCGCAACGGTATTTCTGTTGACCAACTCCACGCGGGCAATGTTCTGGGGTGGTGGAGCCTTGGGCGCGGCAGGGGCCGCGGGTGGGATGTGGATTGCCCACTGGGGCGAATTCCGGCCCGGAGCCGTCATCACGGTCCTGCTGGGGGCCGCATTTTTACTGGCCTTTTTCTTCGGGCCGCGCAGTGGTTTTTTCCGCCGTGCCGGCTGATGGGCTGGACGGCTATTCCAGGCCAGCAGACGCCTGAACTTCGTGGATAGGGCGTGAGGTGGCCGGGTTCCGGCAGAGCTTCCCGCGGATTTACCGGGCTGGCTCAGGATGCCGTGGGGGCCTTGGCCGGGTCGGGCGATGGAGGCGTGGGGGAATCGCCGGGGACTGGAGCGGGGGCCGGGGCTTCCAAGGGCGCTGGAGATTGAAGGGAAGGCAAGGGCTCCGGGGCAAGGATCTTCTCCGGCTCAGGGAGCATCTCCTCCGGCAGGGGCTCCGGGATCCGGAAGAGCTGGTTGGAGTAAGGGCATTTCACCTCAACGCCAGGGGCGATCCCGGCGACGTCCACCAATTGGTTTTTCTGGGCGAAGGGGCTGTAGACAAATCCCGGGCGGCCCGGAACGCGGCTGCCCAGGGGAATTTCCGGCAAGGCAGATGTGGAGGGAGGCTGGGGGGCTGGATTTGGAATCAGCAGAGGCACCTGATCCGCCGCGGGCAGGGTCTGGGAATCAGCCCGGAGGGAGGCGATTTCGGCGATCGAGCGCTGTGGTTGGGGCCGGACCAGCGGAGGAGCCGGAACCGTGAAGTCAGGCACCTGAAAGGGTTGCATGGTGTAGGGACAACGCACTTCGGTTCCGGCGGCGAATGGGCTGACATCCACGATTTTGTTCCCGGGGACATGGGGGCTGAAAACATAACCGGGCCGGCCGGGAACGGGCGTGGCAAACGGGTTTTTGGCGATTTCCGCCTGCCGCACCGGTTGGACTTTCAGGGCCTCGTCAGGACTGGAGGGGACTTGGGAGACCACCTGATGGGGCGCGGCCGGAGTCGAGGAAGGGGCCGGTTGGAAGAGGACCGGGAGGAGCCCGCGTTGCTGCACCTGATTCCATGCTTCACGGGGAGGGAGTTTGCAGGACACCGAGACAAGGCAAAGTGCCAAAACGCTGCCAGGAAGGAGGCCCCGGCGGGCGGCGGTGTGGATGGGTGATATCATCATGGGAGATCGGGTTACTGGAAGGGGGTGGCGGCAGGGCAAGAAGCAAAGGACGCCGGTTCGAGAAATTATAGTAATTTTTCTAAAGTGCGAGATTTTTCTGCGGGTTTTTCGCTTTTTCGGGAAAATGCACGGGTTTTCAAGACGATTCCATTCCTTGAATTCTCATATGTAATAATTCCGGGTGCGGGACAGGAGCGGACCGGATGTCCCCGAGTGCACCGGCAGGCCGGAGTGATTTTCGAAGCTGGACATGTCCAAAGGGAACCGTGAAATAGAGGCTATGAATTCCCGGCTGCTGTCTCATCCGCTGCTCAGAGGGGCGGTGCGCCTGCTCAGTTTTTCCGCGCTGACGGTTTGTCTGTGGTTGTTTGGCCGGAAACTGTCCGGCGATATTACCAGCATCGCGGGGTGTGGTGGTGAAGGGGGATGCTCTCAGGTGCTGGGGGGAAGGTGGTCAGAGTGGTTTCAGGTGCCGGTGACCCTGCTGGCAGCGCTGGTGCATGCGACGGTGCTGAGCCTGACGCTTCCTCCGGTGCAGCGCCGGTTGGGTCCGGTGGCGGACCGGTGCCTTGCCGCGGCGGCGGTGATGCTGGGCGGTGCTGCGATTTATTTCCTGACCCTGCTTTATGGGGTGGAACACCAGCATTGTCCCTGGTGTTTCGGGCTGCATCTGACGGGGATCACGGTGGCGGGTCTGATCCTGGTGGATGCCGGAAGGAAGTTGGAATGGGCGGGTCTGGGGAGACCGGTGCTGACGGGGATTCTGGCGTTGGGGGCGCTGGCAGCCGGCCAAATCTGGGGGCCAAAACCAAAGACCTATCTTTTGACGGACCGCTCCAGCCCATCCGCGCCGGCGCCGGGGGCAGGCTTGGCAGGAGGGCGTGAAGTGAGCTTTTTGGACGGCCAGTTGAAATATGATACCGCCAGCCTGCCGCTGATCGGATCACCGGCGGCGAAGGTCGTGCTGGTGGAATTCTTCGATTATACCTGTGGTTCCTGCCGGGATCTGGCGGGGGACCTGAAGGAACTCAAAAAGAAGTGGCCGGAGACGTTTGCGGTGATTGTGTTGCCGGCCCCGCTCAACCGGGCCTGCAATCCTTCGCTCAAACCCGCCGTGCGCGATCACTTTGGGGCGTGCGAACTGGCCCGGCTGGCCCTGGCGCTTTGGAAGGCGAAACCGGAGGCCTTCCCGGAGTTCCATGATTTTCTTTTGGCCCTGCCGCTGCCCATGACGATCGAGCGGCTGGCGGAGGCCCGCTACAAGGCAGTGACTCTGACCAGTGAGGAGGCCATTGCCGCGGCCTTGGAGGACCCGTGGGTGGGCCAGCGGCTCAAGGACAATGTTGCCGCGTTTACTCAATTGACGGCGCAAAGCACCGCCATGCCTAAGCTGTTGCTTCCGCCGTCGGGAGTGATGCACGGCACGGCGCGTGATACCGCGGAGTTTGTCCGGGTGATGGAAACCCAGTTCAAGCTGACGGTGCCGGCTCCCGGAGCGGGCGCTCCCTCAAAATGATCGGTAGGATGCCGGGGTTTGTCAGGAGCGGGGGCTGGCATGGAGGCGGAAGAAGGCGCGTTGACCGGCGGGGAATGCAGGGCCGGGCGTCAGCGTGATGCGGATGCGGCCATCCGGCAGCACGGTTTCCGAAAGGGGTTGGAGCCAGGTTGGACCACTGTTCCAAGTAGAGAGGTCCGACGCGATCTGCGGCAAGAGGATGGTGTCATCGGCGGCGGCGGCGCGGATGTAGCTGAAGAGCGGGAGGCCGCCGGGGAGGAGTGGTGGCGAGGCCACGAGGCCGGCGTCCGGGTTGGGCAGGGAATCGGAAGTGCCCAGCGAGTATTCCATCAGGGCCGGGAAGCCATCGCCATCAGCATCCGCAGTGGGGATTCCGGTGAAGGCCGGACCCGCATCACCGGTGCCGGGAGTTCCATCGGTGATGCTGCTGGAGCGCCAGTTTTCCGGAGCTTCGAGGTTTCTGCCGGGGGCGGGTTTGATGAGGGTGAGGCTGCGTCCCCCTCCGTCCGCCAGGAGTTGCCATGTGCTGTTGAAGGCAAAACTGAACACCGGATCAAGGCCGCGCATCAGGGTCAAAGCCTCCCCGGCGTTGTTGAGGCTGCCGGAATAGATGCCGGCGATGCGGCGGTCCCAGCTGTAGCGTTGCCGGTGGATGAATTCGCTTTGCACCAGCACGATCCGCTGGCCGGGGGCGAGCAGGGTATCGCGGAACCCGCTGAAGGCGAAATCAATTCCGGCGGTGAAGCGGCAACCGCGCAGATTGACAGCGGCGGGCGAGACGTTGATCAGTTCGATGAATTCGGCGTCCGTGTTGCCAGTGGGGTTGAAGTGCAACTCGCCCGGTACCACCGCCCCGGCGGGCACCGGCGAGGACGTGGCGAGCTGGAAAAACCCTTCCTGCAGGGCACTCCAAACCCCGGCGGTGGACCGGGTGCGGGCACGGACGATGGTGTTGGCTGTGAGTGCGAAGGGTTCGGTGTAAGTCAGGGGAGCGGGCGTGGTGTTGACGGCTCCACCAGGAATCCGCGGGTCGCTTCCATCCAAGGTGTAATAGATCACGGCCCCGGCTGGCAGGGAGGGAACGGACAGGGAGAGATTGAAAGGTGGGGTGAAGGCGCCACCATTCTGGCTGAAGACGGGGGCGTTCACCGCCGGGTAGAAACCCGCGCTCCTGAACTGGCTGAGCACCGCATTGGTGCGGTTGGGGATCCAGGAGTTCAGGCAGACGTCGCGTGCGGTGGCCCAACTGGCCGGGGTGCGGTAGAGGTTGCTCCACCGTGCCGCCTCCGCGATGAAAGGGCGCTGGGTGGCCGTGCACATGGTGCGCAGCCGGGCATCATTGCGGGTGGGGGTCAGGACCCCGTCGTTGAAGAAGTGGCGGTGGATGGAGTCGGCCACCAGCATGCGGTGATCCACTCCGCCGGTGAGGAGCATGGCCGAAAAGAGCGAGGCTGGGCCGTCGCCCATGGCACGCCCGGGATTGAAATTCCCATTGGTGAAGGTGGCGCTGCGGGCCGTGTTGTTGTCATTGCCATCCCACGCGGAAATGCTGTTGCTGGAATTGATGGAAAGCCAGCCGTCGGCATCGTTGAGGATGAACCGGGCGCCACTGCCATTGCCGATGAGGCGGTTGGGACTGACCCCGCGCCATTCATCCTCGGAATTGCCGAACATGAAGGTGATCATGAAATCCACGAAGTTCTGCACGTCGAGGAGCCCGCGGAGTTCATTGTAGTTGGCGCGGCGGGTTTTGAGATATTCCCACGCAGTGCCATCCCCATCAAAGACGGTGCCGGGATCGGCCCAGCCTCCGACGTTGAGGTTTCCATTGATGGCTTCGTAGTCGTCCTTGCTGCCGCCGAGGTAGTCCGCATGCATGTCCGCATTCCAGCGTTCACGCAGGTGATACATGCCGTGGTAGAGCCCATTGAAGTAGAGATGCACCATGCGGCCGTGCGGGGCCAGATGACCCATTTCCTTGAGCACCTGGTCCGTGAACAGATTGCTCATGTAAAACCCGCGGTCGACCATGTCATGGCTGCCATTGCGCAGTTCCAGACTATCAAATTCCTCCATCGGTTTCAGGCCGTGCTCGTGGCCGGTAAAGATGGGCGCGGCGAGTTTGGCGTCGCCGTATTCTGAACGGAAGTAGAGCCGGAAGCTCTTCTTGGTGAAATTGGTGTAGGCGCCGCCAAACAGGGTGACGGCGGCATCGACCTGGGTGTGCTGCAGCGGGTCAGTGTTATGCAGCCACTCCACCGCGGTCTCGACCTCGGTGTCCTGATTGATCGCCCCGGTGCTGGGCAAGGTCAGGGAGATGGAGGGGATATCCGTCAGGGCCGCAGGAATCTGGGGGCCGAAAGTGGCATTTCCGGTGATGCTGGCCAGCATGGCGGATTGGGTCTGGACGCTCCCGGGGAAGATGTAGGTGTGGGTATCCACATTGGTGGGGGCCGCCCCATTCAGGAATGCCGCCGCACGCAGGACGGTGGTGGCAGTGATGGTGATGGGGGTGGTGTAAACGGTTCCCACGGATTCCGTGGGGCGCGTGCCGTTGGTGGTATAGCGGATCGTGGCTCCGGGAGTCGCGGTCGTGATGGCCACGCTTTGCGGGGTGGTGTAGAACCCGCGTTTTACGCTGAAGGAGGTGTCCTCGACCACGGTGGTGAATCCGAGGGTGCCATTGACCGCTCCGGGAGTGGGAGGCCGGAAAAACCGCAGCTGGCCGGTCCCGTTGATCCCATAGCTGGTGTCCTGGCTCTGGGGCGGATACGTCAGGGAGGCAGGGTAGTCGGCGGGGATGCGGCTCCACAGGGTGGTGCCGTCCGGGGCGTGCAGGGAAAGGGATTCGCCGGATTTCTGAAGTTGGAAATTGGTGTGCAGCGGAGCGGTGGACACCCGGCGGTCCTTGCCGGAGGCGAAGACCGTCAAATAACCATTCGGCGGCAGGGTGGCTCCGGCAGGGAAGGTCCACTTGGCGGGGATTCCGGCGTCATCGCTGAGATGTGCTCCGGCCAGCGGCAAGGTGAAATTATTGGGATTGAACAACTCGATCCAGTCGGGTTTGGAGCCGTCCTCGTCCTCCAGTCCGGCGGCGTTGTCGGTGACAAATTCATTGATCCTTGGGGGGATTTGCGGGGCATCCACTGCAATCAGGATGGACGCGCTTACAGAGCCCGCAGTGTTGGTGGCCGTGAGGGTATAAGTGGTGGCAGTCGCGGGGGAGACGATGGTGCTGCCGGAGGGCAGGGAGGCCGGGATCGCTCCGGGGCTGATGGTGGCGCTGGCTGCCCCCTGGAGATCCCATGAGAGCGTGGCCTGGGCGGGAAGGCCGGGCGCGCCGGTTTTGGTGAGATTGCCGGCAGTGGTGGTGAAGTAGCGGATCGTGGGAGGGGTGGCCCGGTAGGCTTCAATTTCAGCGAATTGCGGATTGGAGGCCTGGTTGCTCAGGTTGGTGATCCGGAGGAAGCGTCCCCGCATTTCCCCCGTGCCTTGTTCCGGGCGGATGACCTCTCCGGAGGCGGCGGAGGCAAAGGTGTTGTCGGTGCCGATATCGGCGGTCCACTGGGGGGCGCCAGGGACACCGCCATTGTCCGCAAAGAGGGTCACGCGGTAGTTGGTGGTGCGTTCGGGGCAGCAATCGTGGCGGGAATAAAGCACCAGCCGGTCGAGGCCGTATTCACCGCTCAGATCCACCTGATAATAAAACCCGAGGGTGGCTCCAGCGGCTCCGGCCGGGAAGGAGTAGGTGGTGGAGTTCCCATCCGTCAGGGCGGAAGCCGGAGCACCGGCGCCCACCGCGGCACTGGCGGTGACGGTTTTATACAGCGCCACATTGGGACTCGTCAGGGCCTCGACCTCGGCAACCTGCGGGTGATAGGTGGTGTTGTTCAGGTTTTCGAGACGGATCCACCGCCCGTTGAACTGTCCGGCGGGGTTGGCTCCGGCCAGCACCTCATCAACCCCGCCGACGCCTGAATTGGTGCCGTTCGCCCGCACCACGGTGGTCCAGACGGCCGGAGTCGCGGCTGCCGCCGGATCAGCCGCGAAAAGCGACATGCGGTAGTTGGTGAGCCGTTCCGGGCAGCAGCCATCGTTGCGGTTCAGGATACGCAACTTGTTCAGGGACTGGATGCTGCCGAGGTCGATGGTATATTTGAAACCCAGCGCGGTGGCCGGGGCTACCGGGACGGCGGGATGGCTGAAGGTGGAGGCGCTGCCATCCGTGATCATGCCGGGAGCCCGCTGGGCATCGTAGACCTCACCGCTGGCGGTGGCGGATTTGCCCAGCGCCGCATTCGTCAATTGGGCAGGGAGGGGGAAGATAGCGGCGTGCAGCAGCAAAAATATACCTGCGGCTTGCTTCCAAGGGGAGGGCAATGGGACCATGGAAATTTCCTAAGGTTTCCGGCGGGGGCCAGCAAGCTTTAAAACAATACCAGGGGGGGCCGTCAGGCCGGCTGCCTAAATTCCATAACAGGGGGCATGGCCGCACCACCCAATTCAGGTGAAACTAGAATTAAATATTGCAACAAAACCACAAATCCTCCAAGAATCCCAATACCTTAATTCAAGCCGCCTGAATTCATCATGAAAAAAGCTAAAACAAGAAGATATCCGATCGTCGTGGGAGTCTGTGCAGGAGTTGCGACCATGGGCTGCGTCCAAGCCACTTCGGTGCTGACGCCGGTTGACCTCATCGCCGGGGCGGTCGCTTCCCAGTCCAGCGATCCCTATGGGTTTCCCGCAGGGCGGGTGATTGATGGCAATACCTCGGGGGCCAATCCGGATTTCAACCACACCAACAATGGGGCGGATGAGTGGCTCCGGGTCGAATTGAATGACGTGGCAAGCGCCGACCTGATCCGGATCTACAACCGCACCGACTGCTGTGCTGAGCGGCTCAATGGCACCGTGGTGAGGGCCTTCAGCGATGTCGCCGGAGCGAATCAGGTTTTCGCCTCCGGCCCCGTGGCGGGATCGCCTGCCCAGTTGAATTACCGGTTCGCCACCCCGCAAAATGTGAGGGTGATTGAGCTCCGGCAGTCGGGTAATTTCCTGCACGTGGGTGAAGTCCAGCTTTATAAAAAGGGGCCGGCGGTGCTGCCGCTCGGGACCAACCTCGGCCAAGCTTCGCTTTCCTACTTGAGCGCTTCCCAAAGCAGTGGCACCGGCGCCGGCCTTGTCATTGATGGCAATACCTCCAACTTCAGCAGCACGGCGACCGGCCTAACCGCCAATCAGTGGTGGAAAGCGGATCTGGGGGAATTGATGCAGATTCAGCAGCTCGAAATTTTCAATCGCGGCGACGGTTCCTTCCCGGAACGCCTGCGCGATATCACGGTGGAGGTCCTGGGGGATGCCGGTACGCCGGTGTGGACGTCGGTCCTGTTGAACCCGGGGAATACGCTGGCGAGCCCCCTCAGCATTCCGTTGGACATTCAGGCCTTGAACGGAGGGACACCGGTGCTGGGCCGGCAGATCCGTATTACCCGGACAAATGATGCGGCGTCCACGGGAGATGATGCCAACATTCTCTCACTGGGTGAAGTGGTCATCACCGGCGGGAGCCGCCCGGATGGAGACAGCGACGGCATGGCGGACGCCTTCGAGACCGCCAATGGCCTCAACCCGGCCGTCAATGATGGCGCAGGAGACGCCGACAGCGATGGCTCCTCAAATCTTGCCGAATACGAGAAAGGCACCAATCCGCAGGATAATGACTCTGACAACGATGGGTTGCTGGATGGCGTGGAGAGCGGGACCGGCAGTTTTGTCAACGCCGCCGATACCGGCACCAATCCCCTGGTCACCGATACGGACGGAGATACCTTGTCCGACGGTGCGGAGAATGGCAGTGGCACATGGGTCAGCGCCGCCAATCCCGGAACCAATCCGGTGAACGTTGATTCCGATGCCGACGGCTTCAATGATCAGGTGGAAAACAACAGTGGCATTTATACCAGTGCCGCGAATCCAGGGACCAATCCGAATCTGGCGGACACGGACGGGGATGGCTTCCGCGACGGGTTGGAAGTCATTTACAGTTCATCGAATCCGACGAAGAACAGCTCCCGCCCTCTGCGGAACGGCCTCGTCGACATTGTGGCTTACTGGAACTTCAACAATGACAGCAATCCAACGCAGGCCTTGGATACCGTGAAGTCCTTCGCGGGAGCTTTTGAAAATGGAGCCGCCTATTCCGCCGATGCCACGGGCCGGTCGGGCCTCGCGGGCGACAAGGCTTTGGACCTCGGAGTCGACCAGGCCTCCCGCCGGATGCGGGCTCCCGGAGGGTTCCTCAATCTGGGCGCCACCCAGGATGAAGTCGCCTTCGTTTTCTGGCAAAAACTTTATGGTAGTGTCGCCAGTTCCAGTTTCTGGGGACAAAGTCCTTCCAGCGGCGGAGGGCGGGGAGCCCAGGCGCATGTCACCTGGAGCAACGGCATCATCTACTGGGACACGGCCGGCTGCTGCGGTGGTAATACCCGGATCAACACCCCGACAGCCGTCAATGCCGCCAATGGAGGGCCGGTGGATTTTGCGGAATGGCGCCATATTGTCATCCAGAAAAAAGGTTTGGTTAAAGAGATCTGGATTGATGGCCTGCTGATCCACTCCGGCACCTTGAGCGGTACTGGCACCGCCTTGCCGCAGGACTTCACCGAACTGCTGGTCGGCAGCGATCAGGCCAACGCCCAGGTCACGGGGCTGATTGATGACTTTGCCGTCTACGGCGATGCCTTGAGCCCGGCCGACATTGCCACCCTCTTCGGGACGGGTGCGGTCAATAACATCAGTCCCCTGGCCATCGTCCCGCCGAATACCGATACCGATGGCGACGGCATGCCGGACGCCTACGAACTGGCGAATGGCCTCAGCATCACGGTGGATGATACCCTCGGAGATCCCGATGCGGATGGATCGGATAACTTCAACGAATATGTCAAAGGAACCAAGCCCCAGATCGCCGATACCGATGGGGACGGCTTGAAGGATGGGGCGGAGACAGGCACCGGCACCTACGTCAGTGCCACCAATACCGGCACCAGCCCATTGAATACGGATTCGGATGGCGATGGGTTTTCCGATGGCCTCGAAAACCCCGCCTTGGCCAGCACCGGTCCACTCCAGCCCGGCAGTAGTCCTACCAAGGCAGATACCGACGGTGATGGCTTTTACGATAACACCGAAGTATATGCGGGCACCAATCCGAACCTCAGCACCTCTTTCCCAGTGTTGACTGCAGGCCTCGATCTGTTGGCCTACTGGTCGTTCAACGATACTTCGAATCCTGCAGTGGCCACGGATGCCATCTACCGTGCCAGGGGTAACATGACTTCCGGGGCAGCCTATACGGCAGCCGGCGGAGGACGCACCGGGCAGCCGGGTGACACCGCCCTGGATCTGGGCACGGTCAAGGCCGGCCAGAAGCTGGTCGTGCCCAATGCCACCATTCTCAACCTGACCGCCAGCCAGGATCAGGTCAGCTTTTCCTTCTGGCAAAAGTTGAATGTGGTTTCCAACAGTTTTGCCTTTTTCGGCAGAAGCAGCAATGGGACCCGGCTCTTCGGAGCCCATGCCACCTGGGGAGACGGGAACTTCTACTGGGATACCGCCGGGACTGCGGCCAATTGTTGCGATGGCGCCGTGAACCGTATCTCCGGTGCCAACCCGGGTATTGAGCTGACCGAGTGGCATCAACTGGTGTTTGTCAAGAATGGCAATACCAAAGAAGTCTGGGTGGACGGTGCGCTGGTGATCAGTGGCTCCAACACCGGAGTGATGGAAGCCAACATCCAGGACTTGGAAATTGGTTCTTCCGGCCCTGAGAACACTGAGGGAGTGATCGACGACTTCGCCGTGTATGGGGACGCCCTGACTCCCGAGCAGATCCAGCGACTGGCTTCCGGAGAGAGTCCTCCCTCCATCCAGTTCCCTAAATTGGAGTTCTCCAACGTGATCTACAATTCCGCCACCAAGGCGGTGACCTTGGAATTCTCCTCCGTCCCGGGGCTGCGCTATACCGTGCAGGCCAGTGAGAATCCATCAGCCGGCTGGCCGGTTACCATCGTTACCGATCTGGCTGCATCAGCCGGCTCCACGACCACCTATACCGACAACCTGCCCGCCCGTTATGCTCCCGCGGCCCCGCCGCAGCGGCTCTACTATCGTGTGGTGATGCAATAGGACGGACTGCCTTCCTTGCTTCGAACCAACCCCGCCGGCGTTGACGCCGGCGGGGTTTTTTCTGTGAACGCACCGCGATGGTTGGAGGAGCAGGAATTGGCGGTGCCGTCCCGGCGGCAGGAAGCTTGGCCTGGCCTTTATGGAAAATGAAAGAAAAACAGTCTCCGGGTTGAACCGGGCCCGGGCGGTGTTATCCTGCGCCTTTCCATAAGGATGACCCTCGGACCATGTCTCATAATCCATTCCCAGCTCCGGCAGGATCGTTCATCTGGAAGGATTGGATGAAGCTGTGCGGCGTGCTGGTGGTGGCAGGCCTGGTGGGATGCCGGGATGCAAAGCAGCAGGCGATATTGGAGCTGGAGCGCCGCGGAGTGTCGCCGACGCCGGCGGCTTTGGTGGAGGCGGTGCGGCAAAACAGTGCCTCGCTTATTGGATTTCTGGGGGCGGCCGGGGTGAAAGCGGGCCTGCCGTCGCACGGAGAGCCGACGGTGCTGCACCTTGCGGTTTTACAACAGGATTGGCCGCTGGTCGCGCAGTTGCTTGAATTTTCCGGCGCGGAGGTAATCAACCATTCGGGGCCGGGACGGGAAATCGTTTTGGAAAAGGCTGTGCTGGCTGGCCAATTCGGGGTGGCCATGGCCCTGCTTGAGGCTGGGGCCCAGCCGGACCGGGCGGCCGGATCCGTTGACCAGTTGGTGCGCCGGGCAGCATCGGATGCCGCTTTGATGGACCGCTTGCTGATGGCGCTTCCCAAAGGACATGAGGCCTTGGGGCCAGCTTTGCTGCGGGCCGTGGCCGCCGGGGAAGACAGGCGGGTGGAGCGTCTTCTCGAACGGGGCGTTCCGGCGGGGTTCCAGTCAGAGCAGAGCAGAACCAACGCCTTGGAATTGGCCAGCCAGGGAGGCTTTACCGCCATCGCTGGTCGATTGATCCTTGCCGGAGCCCTGCCGGAGAAGTCCCCCGCAGCCTTGGCCTACGCGGTGGACCGCCGGGACGTGGCCATGGCTGGCTTGCTCCTGGATGCGGGAGCTTTGCCCGGAACCGGGCCGGATTCTTCCCGGCCGAAGGAGTCGCCTCTCACAAAGGCGCTGGAAGCCAGGCACATGGAACTCATCGGCTTGATGCTGAAGCATGGGGCATCACTGGCCTTCTGTTTGGATCATGCCCTGATCCATGGTGATTTGGACCTGCTTGACCTGCTGCTGCAGCGGGGCCTGCCGGTGGACCAGCCGGGCCCGGACGGGAATCCTCCATTGGTTAGGGCGGCTGCGGCAGGACATGACGGACTGGTCAGACGCCTGTTGGAAAAAGGGGCTTCACCCGAACAGCCCGGCGCCCTCGGTCAAACTGCTTATCATATGGCAGTATTGCACCGGAAATCGGAAGCGGTGGATGCTTTGCTGGTGGCAGGGGCACCACCGGATGATCCCTTCCGCAAACCGGCCCCGGCGGAACTGCTGCCCTTGTTTGGCAGCGATTATTTTGCGAAATGGTATCAGCGCGATGAGGGGTTGACTCCCCTGATGCTGGCCGCAGCCCGGGGGGATAGCGCGCAACTGCGCCAACTGTTGAAAGCCGGTGCCAAGCGGGGAGCGCAAACCAAGGCATGGCACCGTTACCCCATCGTCTTCGCGTGCGATTGTGTCCAGATTCCAGCCGCCCAAATCCTGCTGGGCCGGGATCCCGACACTGAAACCGACCGCCGATACGCCGTGGTATCGCTTTCCCGGCAGCGGGTGACCCTGTTCAGAAATGACCAACCGGTGCGGAGCGCCCGGGTTTCCACCGGTAAGAAATCCACCCCCACTCCTGCCGGAAAATATATTATAACAGACAAGCAGGCCGACTGGGTCTCCTCCATTTACAAGGTTTCCATGCCCTTTTTCATGCGTTTGAGCTGCAAGGAGATCGGGCTTCACGCCGGGATGGTGCCGGGGTATCCCGCCTCCCACGGCTGCATCCGGATGCCGAAAGGAGATGTTCAGGCCTTCTTCAAATTGCTCAAAATTGGCGATCCCGTGACCATCGAACCATGATCGCAGGCGGAATCCGGAGGGGACAAGGCCCAGGGTGGGCTCCCGGAACGGGGGGTGGGACAGCTGTTTTTTGCCTCGCGGGCCGCCGGAATGCGGCTCACGGTGGGGCAGTCTGCCGGTTCGTGCGGGCTCTGCAATCCCAGACATCTTTCTTATCATGACGGACGATGACTATTCCCGGAAATCCTCATCCACATCGGGTTGGATGCCCCCCCGCCGTTCTCCGTGGCCTGTCCGCGCGGTGATCCTGGTGCTCACGGCGGCAGGTATCGCGAGTCTGTTCACACCCATCGGACAGCGGGCCGGACGGGCCGTTTCCCGCCGCCTCTTCCCCCCCGGTCCGGAGGCGGAGCCCCGGGTCATTATCAGGGAAAAAATTGTGGAAAAGCGCGTCGAAGTGCCCATGCCTCCGCCCGCCTTGCCTTCGGGACCGTCGCTCAGTCCCCGGGGGGGGGATCTTACCACCATGTTCAGCGGCATCGGCCTGAAAACCTCCCTGATTCCCAGCAAGGGTGACACCGCCACGGAAGAACGCGCTTCCGAGACCGCCTACGTCGTCGAAATGACCGTAAAGCTGAGGGTTCCCAAACCCGCGACCACCCTGGCGCAACTGCAGTTGCTCAATCCCTCGCTGGCCAGCCTGCTGCCGGATCTTGGAACCTTGATAGAGAAGGGGAAAGTGTCCGGCTTTTTCCACTATCTGTATGATCTGAAGCAAAAATCCGTGGCGGCCAATCTGCGCCGGCTGGACCGCTTGCCCAGCCGTCATAACTACTATGACCTGGATGCCATGCTGGAACTGGAGCATCCCGGAACGAAGCAGAAAGTGCTGCTGATGCAGGCGGACATGGATGTGGTGTCCGACGGCAGCGATGGCGACCGGATGCCTTCGTTTGATGATTACATCCTGAAGTCGTCCCACTTCCAGCCCACCACCAGCTATGGCTGGCCGAAGCTCACCGACAAACTCAATCCGGTGATTCCCAAATTGGAGCAGGAACTCGGAGAGGCCCGGGAGAAACTCAAGGCGCCCAAACTCACCAAGGAGGAAAAGGTGGTCCTGACGGCGAGGGTGGAGGAAATCCCGCTGCTGGTCGCGGATCTGAAACGCCGGAGCTATCTGGTGGGCCAGGAGGATCCATTCATTGTCATTCCCTCCTCCCTGCGCAGCTACGCCGGGCGCAATGCCTGGGCACCGGTCATCGGCGACTACGCGGTCGTGATTTACGGCAACCTGCTCCTCCCTGCGGTCGTGGGGGACTATGGTCCCACCACCAAGGTGGGGGAGGCCAGCCTGCGGATTGCCCGGCAATTGGATCCCACCGCCAGCCCCTACAAACGTCCCGTCAGTGATCTGAAAATAACCTATCTGATCTTTCCGGGTTCAGCCGACCCCGAGCGCAAGGCGCCGGACTACCCTGCCTGGAGGACCCGGTGTCAGGAACTGGTCACGAAAATCGGTGGATTGGGGGGGGATGCCACCCTGCATGAGTGGGAGGACCGTCTCCAGCCGAAACCGGCCCCCGCTATCCCTGAGGCGATCCCGGCGGTCACCCCGCCTGTTCCGGCGGGCGGGCCAGGGCAGTAAACGCCGGATGCAAAATTGAACATGTCTGCCCCGGTAGTTCTCCCTTCACGTTGGTTGCGTCTGCGCCGTCACTTGGAATTCGGCATTTTGACCCTGGCCGAGCACGTCATTCCCAGGCTGCCGTTGCCGGTGGTGCGGCGTATCGCCCATGGCCTGGGCAGTCTCGCATGGGCGGTGGATCCTGCCGGGCGCCGTGTCATCCGGGAAAACCTCCGGATTGCTCTGGGATCCACCCACGACGAGGCGGCCCGGCGGCGCATTGAGCGTGAAAACTACCGGGTCTTCGCGCGGACCTTTCTCGAACTGTTCTGGGGCCGGAGACTGAAACCCGGAGATTGGGACCGCTATTTTATCATGGAATATGACAGCCCGGCGGCGCAGACCGCCGCCACCGGGGGAGCCTGCATTTTCGCTACGGCCCATTGCGGGAATTTCGAGTGGTTGAGCCTGGGGCGTGCGTTGCACTGTGGCCCCAGCATGATCATCGCCCAGGATTTCAAGAATGCACCGCTCACCGCTATTTTCCGGAGATTGCGCTCCTTCGGGGGGCAAATCATCGTGCCTCAGGAGGGGGCTATGCTGCGGCTTTTCCGTCACTTGAAAAAGGGAGGAAGTGCGGCCGCTCTGGTTGATCTCAATACTCACCCTGACCAAAGTGCGGTGGCCATCCGGCGTTTCGGCTGCTGGTCCAGCATCAGTGTCCTGCATGTCGCTTTGGCGGCCCGCACTGGCCTGCCGTTGATTCCCGCCCTCGCCCTGCCGCATCCTGACGGCCGTTGGCGGCTCCGGTTCATGAATCCCGTCCCACTGGAGGATGGGGTCTCCCTGCAGGCGGCTGCCCAGGCCTGCTGGGATGTTTTCGAGCCTGTATTGCGGGACCATCCGGAGCAGTGGATGTGGCTCTACAAACACTGGCGGTATCTGCCGCAGGGGGCGGACCCGGCCAACTATCCGGACTACGCGAACCGCTCAAAGGCTTTTGACAGGCTTTGTGCTGCCAGGGATCCCCTGGGCGGCAAAAAGACAGGCTGAGGTTTGATGTAGTCTAGCGAATTATCCTATAAGGGCCATAAGTAAAAATTCAATATTTTCGTTGCGTAACCAACAACTGTTCCGTTAAGTGGCGCCGTGAAGACCGGGTTCCCCATATAAATCCTGCTTCTGCCAATTTTCCCAGACCTATCCCCATGGCCACTGTCACCAAACGCGACCTTGTTATTCAGATCAGCGATCAAACTGGACTCACCCAGAATCAGGTCTTCGATGTTTTACAGCTTTTTCTGGACAATACCACCACGCACCTGGCGCAGAATTGCGATGTGGTGTTGCGTAACTTCGGCACGTTTGAAATCCGTGTCACCAAACCAAAGGTCGGCCGGAATCCCAACAACCCGGACCGTGATGTCCCCATCCCCGCCCGCGCCGTGGTGAAATTCAAGCCGGGCAAGGAACTGAAGGAAAAAGTTCTGCAGCTCCTTCCCACTCTGGCCACCAAACGCTGAGTCCGGAACCCCGTTGACTCCTTTCCCGCCGCTTCCAGATCCAATCCTGGAAGCGGTTTTTTTGAAGGGCATCAGTCTTCCACTCTGGCCAGTCCGCCCGTGGACTGCTAAGGATCAACATGGTTCTCCCCCTGCGCCTGTTGTTTTTCCCTGCATTCCTCCTGATCCCGGTATTTGCCAGCAGGGCAGACTACTTTGACGACACCGGTTACCGCGCCCTCGCTGCCGAACTGGGGGCCGCGCTGCCGGATGGCACGGGCGTGTCCGTCACGCAGGTGGAGTTTGGTGATCCTGACTATCTGCCCCAGGCCGGCAGCGGAACCTTCGCTGGCACTGGCAGCTACCTGGCGGGAAAAATCTTTACGGCCAAAAGTGGCGCGTCCGGGGCATCCGGTCATGCCTTCGATGTCGGCGCCCACTTTTACAGTCTGAATACCAATCCCCAGGCCGGCCGGGCCAGTTTCGCCCCGGGGATCACCACCATTGATGTCTACCGGGTGGACCCGGCGGGCAGCAGCACCTCATGGACCGCCCAGGCCTGGCTGGAGCCGGGAATCTTCAGTGCCCCGCTCATCGAAAACCGCGCGATCCAAAATCATTCCTGGATTTCGCCGGGCAGCAGCAGTTCCGCCGCCCAGGACAACGACGCCCTGCGCCGCTTCGACTTTGCCATCCGGCGCGATGGTTTTCTGGCGGTGACGGGAGTGAACAACGGCACCTCGGCGGTCCCGGCGCTGATGGCTTCCGCCTATAACAATCTGGCGGTGGGGCTCAGCAACGGCGGCCACAGCACAGGAGGAGTCGCTTCCTGGCTGGACGGACCCGGCCGGCAGAAGCCCGAGATGGTGGCCCCCCTGGATTTCACCAGTTTTTCCACCGCATTGGTCAGTGCGGCCGGAGCCCTGCTGCGCCAGTCGGCCAATAGTCAGGGCGGCAATGCAGTGCTGCCGGAAACCCTCAAAGCCATCCTGCTGGCCGGGGCCACCAAGGAAGAGTTTCCCGGCTGGTCCCGGACCCCGGCGGAGCCGTTGGATCCTGTTTTCGGAGCGGGTGAACTCCACATCGGTCATAGTTGGCACATCCTCGCGGGACTCCAGCAGCCACCCAATCTGACGGCGCCGCGTCCTGACAGGGCATGGTCCGTGGTCACCCTGACGGCCGGAGGCACCGCCGACTATCTGCTTCACCTTCCGGCCGGATCCGTGGGGGAATCCCTTTCCGTCACCGCCGTGTGGAACCGGATCATCAATGATACGGGACGGGGCAACTCCTTCGCCATGACGGTGCTCCCTCTGGCTGACTATCAATTAAGGCTGGCCCGCGTGCCAGCCACCGGCCCGGAAACCATATTGGATGAAAGCCTCAGTGAAGGCGGCAATGTGGAGCATCTCTATCAAAAAAATCTCCGCTCCGGCACCTACCGGCTGCGCCTCAGTCTCCCCGGCGGGAGCGGGGCGCCGGCAGCTCTGGCCTGGCGTCTCGCGGCTGTGCCGCACCGGCCCGGGATTGCTTTGACGCAGGCTGCCGGGACGGACGTGCTGGAGTTCACCGGATTGCTGGCCGGGCAATCTTATTTGATCCAAAGTTCGCAGGACATGACAGTTTGGAATCCCGAACTGGCTTTCACCGCGACAGGTCCGGGGTTCACCTGGACCAGCAGCAATAGTGGCACCCGCCGCTTTTACCGCCTTGCCGCAGTTGAATGAGGTGGCTCTCTCAGGGGGCGGTGATTGCCCCGTAGCTGTCAGGACGCCGGTCCCGGTAGAATTGCCAGGTATCCCGGACGGTGCGGATCAGGTCCAGGTCGATGTCGGTGACCAGCAATTCGTCCCGGTCGCGGCTGGCCATGGCGACCATCTGGCCGCGTGGGTCAACCACATAGCTTTGGCCATAAAATTCACCGATCGCCCACGGTTGTTCCACCCCGACGCGATTGATGGCCCCCAGGAAATACCCGTTGGCCGCGGCATGGGCCGGTTGCTCCAGTTTCCACAGGTATTCGCTCAATCCCGCCACGGTGGCGCTGGGGTTGAACACGATCTCCGCGCCGTTCAGCCCCAGGCAGCGCGCCCCTTCCGGGAAGTGCCGGTCGTAACAAATATAAACCCCGATTCGGCCTACCCGGGTTTCGAACACCGGGTAGCCCAGATTCCCGGGCCGGAAGTAGAATTTCTCCCAGAAGCCAGGCAGGCAATGCGGAATGTGGTTCTTCCGGTATTTGCCCAGCCAGGTGCCGTCGGCATCGATCACGCTGGCAGTGTTGTAATAGACCCCGGTGTTTTCCACTTCATAAATGGGAACAATCAGTACAATACCAAGCCGTTTGGCGGTTTCACACATCAATTGGGTGGTGGGGCCTTCCGGGATTTTTTCGGTCAGGGAATACCAGTGGGTCTTTTGTTCGGCGCAGAAGTAGGGGCCGTAGAACAGCTCCTGGAGACACACCACCTGACAGCCCTTGGCGGCGGCTTCTCCGATGAAGGCGAGGTGCTTGGCGATCATGGCTTCCTTGATCACCTGGGGATCAGTGTCGCCGGGGTGGGTGGTAGTGGCCTGGATGAGACCGATGCGGACGTTGCGGGGCATATGAGTGGAAAAGGATGAACCAGTATTTCAGCACGGCCCGCACCAATGTCACCGCCAAATTCGCGTCTGGACGGGCAGGGGGGGATTCCGCGGAACCGGGGCTTTCCCATCATGCGGGAACAGCCGCTCACCTTCGCCCCTCGCAGGGCAGGGGGAGCCGGAGTTCAGTGAGTATTTTTGTCAGTGCTGCAATTTGACAATGGGCCGGGCATGCCGTGTGTTGGAACCCGTTTCCTCTAATCTGCTATGAGTAAAATCCTTTCTCCTCATGAAGTGGCTGTCGAATGGTTTCAACGGCTTTGGATCAAACACGATGGAAGCGTGATTCCCGAACTCATGGCCTCCGGCTGCAGAGGGGAGTTGGAAGGTGGTCATATCACCCACGGACCGGAAGAGTTTGGGAGTTTCCACCAAGTGATGCTGGGCACGCTGCCAGACATCCGGGTGGAGGTGGTGGAGATTGTGGCGGAAGGCACTCAGGTTTACACCCGCTGGGTGGCCAGAGGCACCCACAAGGGGGCCGCCATGGGGCTGGTGCCCACGGAAGAGGAAGTGATGTTCCGCGGGATCACCTGGATGACGGTGATCGATGGCATGATCACGGCGGGCGGTGACTGTTGGAACCAGGGGGCGTTGATGGCGCAACTGCAGGCGAAAACCCTCCCGGCCTGACTGATGGCAAACCTCCGGTTTTAATAGACCTTCTCGCTGGCCTTTTGCCAGGCGGGCAGGTGGATGATGGTATTCAGCATTTCGTAGGCGACGATGGCGGGGTGCTTGGTGGCGTCGATGTCGTGCACGAGGTGCTGGTGGGCGTATTTGCCGGTGGAGTAATATTCCAGGACCGGCTTGGTCTCCTCTTCATAGGTCTGGATGCGTCGCTCGATCACATCGTCGCGCGCATCGTCGAAGCGGTTGTCCTTGAGCGCCCGCTTGCGGAGGCGGCGGCGCAGCTCATCCCGGTCCGGACAGGACAGGTGGAAGACTCCCATGACCTCGATGTGGGCTTCCATGATGATGGCCTGGCCGACATTGCGGGGGATGCCGTCGAGGATGAGGAAATCGATGTCGGGTTTGAAATGGTGGGAATCGGCCTGGGAGCGGATGTTGGCTTCCCAGAGCTGCACGGTGAGTTCGTCCGGAACCAGTTGCCCTTTGGAGGAGTATTCCACAAAAGCCTTGCCGAGTGGGGTGCGGGTATCAAGGGAACGGAAGACATCACCACAGGCAAAGTGGATGAAGCGGGGAATGCGGCCGAGGATGGCACCCTGGGTGCCTTTGCCGCTGCCGGGAG
Organism: Verrucomicrobiota bacterium; assembly: GCA_040387795.1. GTDB lineage: Bacteria > Verrucomicrobiota > Verrucomicrobiia > Verrucomicrobiales > V1-33 > CAIZWU01. The sequence goes on along the minus strand of JAZKDC010000018.1, from coordinate 8,779 downwards.
CACCAAAAATGAGGAATGTTTGATATGGACCGGAAAGGGGAGGGCTCATGGGAGGGACGGAAAATAGCAGATACGGGGCCGAATGGGATGGGCGCGCTACTTAGCCCATTGGTTGCGGAAAAAAACTGGAATTTTCGGGTGGGCGGGGCGATGACCGCGTCATGAATGGCCCTGTCAGACGGATGGTGATCGCAACCCATAACACCCACAAGACCGGGGAGTTCCGCGCCTTGCTGGGGGAGGGATGGTGCGTGGAGGATCTCACGATGCATCCGGAATTGCCGGTGCCGGTGGAGGATGGAGCCACTTTTGAGGAGAATGCGGGCATCAAAGCCCGGTCGGCGGCGGAGCGGTTGGGGGAGGCAGTGTTGGTGGTGGCCGACGACTCGGGGCTGGAGGTGGATCATTTGGCGGGCCGGCCGGGAATTTTTTCCGCACGGTATGCCGGACCGGGAGCGGGCGATGCGGGTAACCGCGACAAGGTTCTGCAGGAACTCGAGGGCGTGCCGGCGGCGGAGCGGGGCGCCCGGTTCCGCTGCGTGCTGGCGGTCGCGCGCGGGGAGGAGGTGCTGGCCTGCTTCAGCGGAGCGGTGGAGGGACGCCTGACCGGGGCCGTCGCCGGGGAGGGCGGGTTTGGTTACGATCCGATTTTTATCCCGGAGGGGCATGAGGCCACGTTTGGGGAATTACCTGCCGCCGTGAAAAATGGACTGAGTCACCGGGCCAGGGCGCTGATGAAACTACTGGAGTGGCTGGAAGATGCTGAATTGACGAGCCCCCCGTAATTTGTTCTAATACAGGCTCCTGTTGCGGCGTTTGAGCATCGGACTTCCCTTTCCCCACCCTTTTTCCATGTCCCAAGATCCCCCTGATTCCTCCGGATTGCCTTCCGAATACGATGAGCACGGTGTCCTCCTGCTCCCGGAAAAGCGTGAAGGCTACTGGCGCAAGTTCGGCGGGGGCTCGCTCACCATCAGTATCATTGTTCACGCCATCCTGATTCTCATTGCGGTGCTGTGGATCCGCGAAAGCATGATGCCGGTAAAGGAGGAGGTGACTTTCCTGCCCGGCGGGGGAGGAGGTGGCGGCGGCGGCGAACAAAAATTGGCTCAGAAAAAGCAGCGCGCCATTTCCCGGAGCGCGCCCAAGGTGCGGACGGTCTCGAATGTTGCCAATGCTGATGCGGTCAGCCTGCCCGATGTCAGCAGCACTCTGACGGATATGTCGGCCCTTTCTTCCGCGACCCTGGGAGGGGCGGGACTGGGCAGTGGGGAAGGCATGGGCCGTGGTTCAGGCAAGGGCAGTGGCGTGGGGTCCGGGATTGGCAGCGGCTGGGGCCCCGGCAGTGGCGCTGGTTTTATTGCCCTGCCCAAGTTGTATGCCAGCCGGTGTTCGCCAGCGGAGCGGTCTGAGAAAATGAAAGCCAATGGGGGCTCGCCGGAATGTGAAGTGGCAGTGCAGAAAAGTCTCGATTGGCTGGCTAAAAAGCAAAACGCCGATGGGTCATGGGGCGCGAACCACAAAGGTGGCATGACTGGCTTGGCTCTGTTGGCCTACCTTGGCCACTGTGAAACCCCCGAATCGATCAAATATGGGGAAACGGTGCTCAAGGGCATCACTTTTCTGATCGATCTGGGACGCAACCAGAAGCAGGAGAAATTCGCCGGTATTTTCTCGGCCCAACCCCAGACCAACAAGAGTACCTACGAACACGGAATTGCCACCTATGCTCTGGGCGAAATGTATTCCTTTGCCAAACTCGGCACCAAGGAACTGCCAGGGCTGAGGGAGGGCTTTGAAAAAGGCGTGGATATCATCATCAAGAATCAGAATGCCAGTGGAGCGTGGAGTTACAAGGAGGGCGCCGGGTATGCGGTGGACAGCCGGAATGATTTGTCCCTGACGGGCTGGCAGTTCCAGGCGCTCAAGGCCGCCAAACACACCAATCTGAAGATTGCCGGCCTCTCCAAAGCGGTCAATCAGGTCGAGGATTACCTGAAGTCCACCCAGACCAAGGATGGCGGTTTCGGCGTGGCGGACCGGACCCAGCACTACAACCAATGGAACCTGACCGGAGCGGCGCTGCTCGGGCTGCAGACGCTCGGTGGGGGCAACAGCGGGGCGGTGAATAAAGGCATCCGCTGGCTGATGGACGAGACGGAGAAGGATCCCCTGTCATGGAACAAGGAGGCCTATCTTTACACATGGTATTACAACACTCAGGCCATGTTCCAAAAGGGCGGTGACGCCTGGAAGTTGTGGAATGGCATGTTCCAGAAGGAACTGTTGGCCAACCAGTTGCCGGATGGCAGCTACAAACCGGAGCAAGCTGGAGAGAACGGGGCTGCCGCCACCAGTGCCGCAGGAGCCGACGCCGATGTCTACCGCACCACTCTTTGCACGCTGATGTTGGAGGTTTATTACCGTTACCTCAAGGTGGGGGACCGCGAAGACGGGGGTGCCAGCAGCAGCTTGCTGCCGGTCCGCAACAAGTGAGATTCCGGGGGCCTTGCGGCGGCAAGGCCAGGCCTTGCGTTGCGGCTGGAATGCCGCTTGGGGTTTACCATGTTGACCGATTCCCATGCCCACCTGACTTCCGAAGCTTTTTCGGATGACCTGGAAGCCGTGCTGACGAGGGCCGCGGCGGCCGGAGTGCACCGGATCATCGCCATCGGTTGTGATGTGGAAAGCAGCCGCCGGGGCTTGGAACTGGCAGAACGTTATCCACAGGTCTGGGCCACCGTGGGGCTGCATCCCACCTACGTGACCGAAGAACCTCATGCCGACTGGTGTGGCCAGTTGCGTGACTTGGCGCAGCATCCGCGCTGTGTTGGCATCGGGGAGACGGGGCTCGACTTCTACCATCCCGCTCCGGAAGGCTGGACGTGGGAGGCCTATCTGGAACGTCAGCGGGAGTGTTTTTCCAGTCAGTTGGCTTTGGCCGCCCAGTGCGGGCTGAATGTGGTGGTGCATCAGCGGGACCGCACCGGCACGGCATGCTGGGAGGCTATCAAGACCATGGTGGCCCCTTGGCAGGATCAATTGCGGGCGGTGTTTCACTGCTGGCTGCATTCCTGGGAGGAAGCCCGGCCGATGGTGGAGCAGGGCCATCTCATTTCCTTCACCGGGATCGCGACGTATAAAAATGCCCCGGTGGTAACGGAGTGCGCCGCCCGTGCGCCCGCCGGCAGTTTCATGCTGGAAACCGACAGTCCCTATCTGGCTCCGGTGCCGCATCGTGGAAAGCGCAACGAGCCCGCCTTTGTCCGTGATACCGCCATGCGGATCGCCACGGCCCGGGGCATCACCGTGGATGCCCTGGGAGTCCTGACAGATCAGACGGCGGACCGGTTCTTCAGACGGCCTCCGCAGTGAATCCGGGGCAGGGGGCGTCTTTCCCATGGCAGGACGCGCCTGGCCGGCTTTGTTGATGCCATGAGCGATATCGCAGAACGGTTGCAGGAAATCCACGGCCGGATGGCGGCGGCGGCCCAGCGTTCGGGGCGTCGCCCGGAAGACGTGGAATTGCTGGCCGTCAGCAAAACATTCCCTCCGGAATTGATCGCGGAGGCCGCCCGCGCCGGACAGCGGCTTTTTGGCGAGAGCCGGGCGCAGGAGTGCCTGGAAAAGGTGGCTTTGCTGCCGCCGCAGTTGCGCTGGCATTTTGTCGGACATCTCCAGTCGAACAAGGTCCGCAAGGTTCTCCCGGTTTGCGAAGCCTTTCATAGCATCGACAGCACCGCGCTGGCCCTGGATTTTGAGCGGATCGCCCAGGAGGAGGGCTGCCGGCCCGTGATTTATCTTCAGGTGAATGTGGCCGGGGATGGGCGGAAATTTGGATTCACCGCAGAGTCGGTGCGCCGGGAAATCGGCCCTCTGCTGGAGTTGAAGCGCGTGGAGGTGGGCGGGCTGATGACCATCCCGCCGCTGGTGCCCGACCCGGAGCAATCCCGCCGCCATTTTGCAGCGTTGCGGGAGTTGCGCGATCAGTTGGTCAGGGAAACCGGGACGCCCCTCACGGGACTTTCGATGGGCATGAGCGGCGACTTTGAAGTCGCGATTGAGGAAGGTGCCTCCATCGTGCGGGTCGGGAGCGTGATTTTTGGCAAGCGTTGAGACCGGCGGGATCAGGCATGGTTGACCTGTTGCGCAGGAGCCCCGGTTCGCGTGGGATGAAGCATGCCTGTGCACCTGCTTGCTGAAATCCCGTTCAGCCCCTGGGGATGGACCGTGATCGTGGCCGTGCTGCAATGGGCCCTGGTACCCCATTTGCTGTCCCAGCGGAATAAATCCCCCAACGCGACCCTTGCATGGCTCTGGGCCATCCTGCTCTTCCCCGTCGTGGGTGGTCTGGCTTACTTTTTCATCGGATCCGAGCGGGTCTACCGCCGCCGTTTGAAACGGGTGCATGATCTGGAGTCCCGGGCCGGTCGTCATGGCATGCCCGCCCCGTGCCAATTCCTGTGCCAGGTTCCCGAATTGGAGCGCATCAACGGATTCCCCCCGGGCGGTGGCAATGAGGTGGTTCTGCTGGTGGATGGGGCGGCTTTTTTTCCTGATCTCCTCAGGCTGATCGGGGAAGCCCGTCACCACCTGCATTTGGAATTCTACATCTGGAGCATGGACCGCACCGGGCGCATCGTGCGGGATGCCCTCATCGCAGCCGCTGCCCGTGGGGTGGAAGTGCGCGTGCTGCTGGATGAAATCGGGTCGGTGCGCACCGTGCGCCACTTCTTCCGGAAGCTCGAAAAGGCGGGCGGGCAGTTTTCGTGGTTCAGCACCTTTTCGCCCCTGCGGGGACGGTTGCATCTCAACCTGCGCAATCACCGCAAGCTGGTCATCGCGGATGGTGCCGTGGCCATGACTGGAGGCATGAACATATCTGACGAATACTGGATGGGAGGCAAGGCCCCCCCCTGCCGCGATGTCCATCTCCGGGTGACGGGGCCAGTGGTGACCCAATTGGCGGAAATCTTTGCCCAGGACTGGTATTTTGCCCGTGGCGAAGCCCTGATCACTCCGGGGCTTTATTATCCGGAACTGCGGGTGGCGGGTGAGGTGGAATCGCAGGTCGTCCCGGGCGGTCCTGACAATGACCGGAACGAGATCCAGCTCAGCGTCCTCGCCCTGCTTCAGCGCACCCGCCACCGCCTCCGGCTGATGACGCCCTACTTCGTCCCCGAGGACGCGGTGCTCAGCGCCATCCAGCTGGCCGCGATGCGCGGCATCAAGGTGGAACTGATGGTTCCCGCCCGGGGGGATCATTTTTATCTCACCCACGTCACCCGTTCATCCTATCAGGATTTGCTGCCCTACGGCGTGCGCATCTTTGAATATCAGCCCAGCCTGCTGCACGCCAAGGTCGCGATCATGGATGATGATTATGCCATGTGCGGCAGTGCCAATCTGGACGTCCGCTCGCTGCGCATCAACTTTGAACTGAATCTCGCGTTTTATTCGCCGCGGTTGGCCGCAGAACTCCACGATTTGTTCGAGGAAAATCTAGCCCATTGCCGGGAAATCACCACCGAGGGCCATGCCGCCCGGCCCTTTTCCCACCGTTTGCTGGAAGTGGTCTGCCGCCCGCTCACCTCCCTGCTTTGAGTGACGGGGACTCCATCAGCCGGCAGGGGCTGAAGTGACGGAATTGTGACGCAGCTTCATTGGCGTATTGGTTCCGGTGGGCGTTAGTATGATGTTGTTGAACCATTCAAAAGGTTTCACTTATGATAACCCCCATCAAAATGAGTCCGCCCGAAGTGACGGCGCTACAGCCCCTGCGCGAAGTGGGCACCCACGAAAAAACCCAGTTCTGGGACATGGAGGATGTGATGCAGGCGCTGCGCATTGCCAACCGCCGCGGCATCCCTCTCAAGACACTCTACGGCCATCCCGGTTCCGGAGAAACGCTGCTCCAGGCCAGCTGACCCGGGTTCCCCGGATTGATCCGGCCTTGCGTACGGCCCATTCCGGGGCACGTCGTTCCCATGACTCTGCCCCTGATTCAATTCAGCGAACTGCCGCCGGAAGGCCGCAACTTCTCCGGAGAAATCCGCGAGGATTGGTTCGGCCTCACCGGGAAGTATGATCCTATTTTTGAACCCCCGCTGAACTATGACGTGACCGTCCGGCTGGATGACGGCGACGTGATCGTGGAAGGTTCGGTAAGTGCCTCCTTCCGTCTCCAGTGCTCGCACTGCGCCGCGCGGTTGCCTTGGCGGGTAGTTTTGGATCCGTATCTCACCTGCGAAGCAAAAGAAGGTGCCACACTCGACTTGACAGCACAGCTCCGCGAAGATATTCTGCTGGCCCTTCCCGGTTATCCCCGCTGCGAGGAGTCCAATGTCGAACCGCATCCCTGTCAGAAGGAAGGCGCGTTCGCACCGGAAAGCGAGTTTGTCCCGCTGACCGGTGAAGAACCATCGGACACCCCCAAGCCCAATGTCTGGGAAGCCCTCGACCGACTCCCACCCGGCGGATCATCCCCCGCCCGATAGCATCCAATCCCAAATCAGAGACCGAACCCATGGCCGTTCCAAAACGTAAATCTTCCCGCAGCAAGCAAAAGATCCGTGCCGCCTCCCACCGCTGGCACGCTCCCAAGCTGAATTCCTGCCCGAACTGCGGCTCTGCCGTCCCCTCCCACATCGTTTGTCCTTCCTGCGGCACCTACAAGGGCCGCAAGGTGATCGAAGTGGCGGAGATTGCTTAAGCGCCGCCCCTCTGCCCGCACGGGCCACTGATTTTTCGGCAAACCGCCGGACACCCCATCAAGGTGACCGGCGGTTTGCTTTTTCGCGTTCAATCTTCTGCTGCGGCAAGCTCGCTGCGCTGCCGCTTGGGTTTCTGGCAAACTCCCGGAACGAATCAAGGCTTCGGGCTCCGATGTAATCATCCTGGCCCTGCGGGCCTCCCGGCGAATAATTGATAACTCAACTGATTCCTCAACCGTAGTTTGGTCCAAGGCCGGGATGAAAATCCAAACCGGCCCGATCTTCCCCCCATCCATGTCCCGTAAATCCCTCCTCCTGCAGTCCGCGCTCTGTGCCACCGCCCTGGGTGGTGCCTTTCTCGCCGGACGGGCCACGGTCAGTCCCCCGGTCCCGGCCGCCCCCGCGTCCGGCGGCCACCCGGTGGTCAACCTGTCAGCCAGTTCTCCGGACGGAATGGCCAACGCGGCAACTCCCCGGAATTCGGTTCCCACTGGCGGTGCCACGGCCCTCGGCCGCAAGGTTTCGCCCAATCCGGAGCAGGCCAGCGCCCGGCTCAAGACCATTTTCGAAAATGAGGATCCCGTCACCCGCATGACGGATTTTCTGGCCTTCCTGAAAACCCTCGACAGCAACGAATCCCGGGCCGCTGCCCTCGGCACCCTCATGGAGAACTTCAATCCCCGCGAACGGGCCCGGGAGCTGAATATGCTGATGAGTGACTGGGCCGGCGCCGACCCCGTGGCTGCGCTGGCTTCCGTGAAGGACAACAAGGACTGGACCGGCAGCATGGCCGCTTCCACCGTGCTCTCCAAGTGGGTCCAGACGAATCCCGACGCCGCCATCGCCTGGGCCACCGAAAATGGCAAGGAAGCCAACGACACCGAAAACGGCAATTTCTACATGGTCGGACTGCTCGGCACTCTTGCCAAAACCGACCTCGACCGGGCGGTCCAATTGGCCCAGACCGGCATGAACCGCAGCCGGGCCCGCGGGGAAGTCATGGACCGTATTCTTGACCAATACCTCTCCCAGCGCAGCCCGGAAGCCGCCCAGACCTGGGTGGGCAGCCTCGGGCAAGGCCCCTTCAAGGAGGGCGTCATCGGCCGCCTCGCCAGCCGGCTGGCGGACAAGGACGCGCCCGCCGCAGCCGCCTGGGCAACCGCGCTGCCGGACAGCGAAGCAAAACCCCGGGCCATGGCGGAAATCGTGCAACGGTGGTCCCGCGCCGATCCCAACGAGGCGGGCGCCTGGCTCAACCGGTTTCCTGCCTCCGCCGCAACCGACGACCCGCGTGAAACCTTCGCCATGCAGGTCCAGAAAAAAGACCCCGAAGCGGCGATCGCCTGGGCCGGCACCATCACCGACGAAAGACGCCGGGAAAGAGCTACCAGTGAAGTGGTGAAATCATGGTCCGAACGCGAGCCCGACCTCGCCCGCCAGTGGGTGGATTCCAATAACGTTTCCGAACGCATCAAGCGACGCTATGGCACCAAACCGAATGGTTGAACCCGGCCGCATCCCTCTTGCAATCGTTCCGCACTGGGCCGATTAGCCCATGTCATGCTCAGGCATTGCTCCAGGAGGGGTGGTCGAGCGGTTTATGGCTGCAGTCTTGAAAACTGCCGTAGGGAAACCTACCGTGGGTTCGAATCCCACCCCCTCCGCCACCTTTATAATCAACGAGTTACGGGTTTGAAATGTTAGTAAAGTTACGGGGGTAAGAACATGCTTAAAAAGATTCCGGAATGGTTCTGGATGATTGGGGGCGTTTCGGAGATTTTACGCCCGGCTTGATGGTTGCCTCCCTTTTTCCTGGCTTCAGGCCTTCTCCCGTTTTTCCAGCGCCTTTCGGATGACTTCCGGGAGGCGCTTTACTGTTTGCAGGATGGTGGGGGACTTGGCGTCCCGGCCGTTGAGTTCCTTGATGGCATCGTAGATCCGCGCATTGAGCCAGGATCCTTTGGCGGACTCTCCTTTATCGACCAGCTCGCGCAGGCCGGCGTCGATTTGGTCGCGCTCATCCGGATCAAGGGCTGCCCATTCGGCGGTGAGGGTGTGGGGCTGCT